>NZ_WWCP01000025.1 GCF_009857505.1 Duganella lactea | reverse complement strand
TGATCAGTGCTGTCGTTCACAAACTGACGCATCTGATTTACGGTGTCATCCGTACTGGCAAGCCTTTCGACCCCAAATACTTATCGAAAAAGCTTGCCATTCAAGACGGTATCTGACACCCGTTTTTGCTTACATCGCGCGGCGCACGCGCTTGGCTTGTTTGACGGCTTTTTTCTTGGTCTTGGCCGAGGCTTTCATCACTTTCGGCTTGTCGTCCGGGCCGGCGACCAGGCGACGGATCTTGACCGCGTCCATGTTGCGCACCGACGTGGCGCCGGCGTTCAGCAGCACCAGCGTGTTGTTCTTGCCGCCGGATTTGAAGCGCATGATCAGGCAGCGGCCGGCTTCTTCGGTGTAGCCGGTCTTCGACAGGCCGACGTCCCAGCCCTTGGCACCGACCAGACGGTTGGTGTTGTGGTACTCGACCTTGCGGCCTTTGATCTTGATGATGTCCTTGGTGTCGGTCGTGATGCGGCGAATCTCCGGATACGCCGAGGCGGCCGTGGCCATCTTGACCAGGTCGGAGGCGGTCGAGACGTTGTGCGGCGACAGCCCGGTCGGCTCTTCGATCACGGTCTTGCTCAGGCCCAGCGTACGGATCTTGTTGCGGACCGCCATGCGGAACGCCGGCGCGCCGCCCGGGTAGGTGCGCGCCAGCGAGGCGGCGGCGCGGTTGTCGGAGGACATCAGCGCCAGTTGCAGCACCTCGCCGCGCGACAGTTCGGCGCCGACCGGCACGCGCGAGGCGCTATGCTTCAGCATGTCGACGTCGGCGCGGTCGATTTCGATCTTTTCCTTCATATCCAGTTTGGCGTCCAGCACCACCATCGCGGTCATCAGCTTGGTCAGCGAGGCGATCGGCACTTGGTTATCGGCATTTTTTTCGAGCAGCACTTTGCCGGTGGCGTCTTCCACCACCAGCACCGACTGCGAGCCAAGCTGCGGTCCGGCGGCAAACGTGACGGCGGTAAACGAGCTTAGCACTACAGCAACTATTTTCTTCAGCATGGTATTGAGTCAGGGAATAGGGAGTCTATCGGACACGTCTGGGCGACGCGGCGCGCGTAAAGTTCTAACTTAAAGCTCTAGCTATACGGCAATATTCTCTAAGGGAATAACAATAACATTAAAGTGGCTTCTCGTCTATTGTGTGTAAGTCCCGGATTCTTATATTTTTTTTGTCATTTCGCCATGCCAATGTAAAAAAGCCCCGAGGCTGGCGGTCTCGGGGCTTTGGGGTGTTGGCCGGACGCGACGGCGGCCGCTGCGGAGTCTTAATTAGTTGCCAATCTTGGCGATGGAGACTTCGGTCGATTTCACCAGGGCGATGACTTCGCTGCCGACTTTCAGGTCCAGGTCCTGGATTGAGCGCGAGGTGATCACCGAGGTGACGATGCCGTGCTGCGTTTCAACATCGACTTCCGAGACCACCGGGCCAAAGATGATTTCCTTGATCTTGCCGCGGAATTGATTACGTACATTAATTTCAGAAATGGCCATCGCGCTTCCTTTTGTCTGGTGGATTCATGTCTCCAGAGTACGGTCACGCCGGCCGTTTGCCAACGAATCTCTCCGCATAAAGTTATTTGTTATAGATTTTGTCGAACTCGCCGCCATCGGCGAAGTGCCGGGCCTGCGCGGCTTTCCAGCCGCCGAACACGTCGTCGATGGTGAACAGGCTGACCTGGCGGAAGTTGGCGTTGTATTTCTTAAACGCTTTTTCCGAGCGCGGACGCAGCGAGTGCTTGGCGATGATTTCCTGACCTTGTTCGCTGTACAGGAAGTTGATGTAGCCGGTGGCCTGCTTGCGCAGGTTGCGCTTGTCGACGACCTTGTCGACCACCGCCACCGGCGATTCGGCCAGGATGGAGATCGATGGGTAGACCACGTCGAACTTGTCGCCGAATTCCTCGCGCACCAGGTTCACCTCGTTTTCAAACGTCACCAACACGTCGCCGATTTCACGCTGGGTGAAGGTGGTGGTGGCGCCGCGGCCGCCGGCGTCCAGGATCGGCACGTTCTTGAAGATCTTGCCGACCAGATCGCGCGCCTGCGCCTCGGTGCCGCCTTTTTTGATCACCGCGCCCCAGGCGGCCAGATAGGTGTAGCGGCCGTTGCCGGAGGTCTTCGGATGCGGGATGATGACTTTCACGCCGGGCTTGGCCAGGTCGGCCCAGTCCTTGATCTGCTTGGGATTGCCTTTGCGCACCAGGTAGACCATGGTGGAGTAGAACGGCGACGCGTTGTTCGGGAATTTCTTGCTCCAGTCGGCGGCCACCACGCCGCGCTCGACCAGGATGTCGATGTCGTTGGCCTGGTTCATGGTGACCACCGATGCTTCCAGTCCGTCTGCGACCGAGCGCGCCTGCTTGGACGAGCCGCCGTGCGACTGGTTGACGTTGATCGTTTCGCCGGTGGTTTTCTTCCATTCGGCGCTGAAGGCCGGGTTGATCTCTTTGAACAGTTCGCGGGTGACGTCGTAGGCGGCATTCAGCAACACGGTGTCGGCCGCCTGCGCTTGCGGCAGGCCGAACAGCGTGGCCGACGCTGCCAGGAAGGAGCTGATGAGCAGCGATTTGGTCACTGCGCGGCGCGGATTCTGTGAGGTCATCATGAGCTTTCGTCATATCAAAACGCCCATGGTGTAAAATTTTGCCCAGAAAAGATACGAATTTTTCGTAATATGCTTAGAAGTTCACTATAAATCGAATATGGATTGTCGAAAACATTCGTGGGCAACGGCCCGCCCGCCCTCTAGTCTGGCAGCATCCGACGGCCTTACCCGCCTTAGTGTATAGTCGTTCCCAGTACTAAAAGTAATGTTTGTGAGCGTACATGAGTATTGAAATTCGTATTGCCGCCTTGCCGGATGCGGAGGCGGTGTGCACCGTATTGTGCCGTTCCATCAGGGAATGCTGCGAACTGGACCATCAGAATGATCCAGCCATCCTTGACGCCTGGCTGGGTAATAAAACGCCGCAGATGGTGGCGAACTGGTTCAGCTCGCCGACCAATTTTTCGCTGGTGGCCGTCAGCGAGGGCACCGTCGTCGGCGTCGCCCTGCTGACCGGCGCCGGCAAGCTGGCCTTGTGCTATCTGTTGCCGGAGGCGCGTGGCAAGGGCATCGGCAAGGCCTTGCTGAAGCGGATGGAAGAGCAGGCCTGCGCTTGGGGCGTGAAAGCGTTGCAGTTGCACAGCACGGCGACCGGCAAGGCGTTTTTCGCCCACTGCGGCTATATCGACGCCGGCCTGGTGCGTTCGCCTTACGGCGTGGAGACGGTTTTCTTCTGGAAACAGCTCGACGATGACGCCACCTGCCCGAACGCGCCCAAACGCAAGAAGTTCTGCAACTGCAATAGCGACTAGTACGCCACCCTCAGCATCTGCTGCCGCGCTTCCGGCAACGCCCCCACTTCCACGCCGCCGGCAAACAACTTCAGTTCGCCAGCAGAGAACCGCGTCCATGGTTCGTTGGAGGTGAGCGGCTGTGTGGCGATCACGGCGATGCGATCGTCCAGGTGGTTGTGGCGGCTGAAGTCGATGCTGAGGTCGCAATCGATCAGGTGCGCCACCGAGAACGGGTAGGCGCGCACCACCACGTGCAGCTCGGTGCTGCAATGGGCGAACAGCAAGTCGCCGTTCGACAGGATGAAGTTGAAGCTGCCGTAGGCGGCGATTTCGCCGGCCAGCGCTTCCAGCGCCGCGTACAGCAGATGGCGCGCGGGCTGCGTCGCGAAGCGCAGCGCCAGGCCGGACAGCAGGTGGCAGAAGGCCCGTTCGCTGTCGGTGTCGCCCCACGGCGCGTACAGGCTGGGATTCGGGTCGAATAATTTGAGGTCGCCATTGTGGGCGAACGACCAGGTCTGGCCCCACAGCTCGCGCGTGAACGGGTGGCTGTTCTCCAGCGACACGCGGCCCTGCGTCGCCTTGCGGATATGCGCGACCACGCTGCGCGCCTTGATCGGACTTTGCTTGAATTGCGCCGCCAGCGGCGAATGGATCGACGGCAGGTAGTCGGTGTACAGGCGGCAGCCGGTGGCGGTGTGCAGGGCGATGCCCCAGCCGTCCTTGTGCTCGCCGGTGCGGCCGCCGCGTTCGGCAAAGCCGGCGAAGGAAAAGTCTACCGCAGCCGGTTTATGGCTGCTCATTGCGAGGAGTTGGCACATGGGATGACGACGGAGTTGAGCGATGGCCCCACGATACGGCGCACACTCTGTGGCGGGAAGGAATGTTTTGGCATATCCATAGGCGAAAGCATTCGTTCTGCTTTTTGGCGCGCGGGCCTACGCTGTTGATATTGTTAGTGTTCCCAGAGGAATTCCATGTCATTTCCCATCCTGCAGAAGTACCTGGCGCGTCTATCCGACGCCACCGGCGCCGCTTCCAGCATCTGGCTCGATCACGAGGGCAAGGCCCAGGGGCGGTTTTTCAATTGCACCATGACCAGCGCCTTCCAGCCGCTGCGCCGGTTGGACAGCGGCGAGGTGCTGGCCTACGAGGGGCTGGCGCGCAGCGTGTCGGCCCAGGATCAGGGCCTGTCGTTGTGGAAATTGCTCGATCACGCGGCCAGCGACGATGAATCCATCGAGCTGGACCGGTTGTGCCGTATGCTCCATGCGATCAATTTCTTCCGCCAGACGGGCGATTCGCCGGCCGATCTGTACCTGAATGTGCACGACCGCCTGCTGAGCGCGGTCAGCAGCAATCACGGGCACGCGTTCCGCCGCATTCTCGACGCGCTGGAGTTGCCGCTGGAGCGGGTGGTGCTGCAACTGCCGGCGGCGACGCCGCAGCAGAGCTGGCTGTTGCACTATGTGGCGGACAACTATCGCCGCAACGGCTTCCGTTTCGCGGTCAACGCCAACAGTCCGCGCGATGCGCTGGGCGTGCTGGATCGGTCGCGGCCGGATGGGTTCAAGCTGGACGGGAGGGAATTGCAGGATAAGGCGGGATGGACTGAATTGTTGCAGCGTTGCGCCGCAGCCCGGGTGGCGGTGGTGTGCAAGCGGGTGGAAACGCCGCAACACCTGACGGCTTTGCGCGAACTCAGCGCGGCCGCAGGTGTGTCATTGCTGGTGCAAGGCTATCTGCTGGACGAACCACGCGCGGCGCTGATGCAGGCGCCGGCGCGGTGGGCAGCATGAGCGTCACTTAGTTCAGAACCCATTTGTATTGCACTTGGGCCCAGACCGGCGCGGCGCCGTTGCTGGCTGGCTGGAACTTGCAGGCGGTGCTGGCGCGCAGCGAGGCTTTGTCCAGCGCCAGGTGGCCGCTCGACGAGATCACTTTGGTGTCTTGCACATTGCCTTTGGCGTCCACCAGCACGGCCAGTTTCACATTGCCTTGCAGTTCTTCTTCTTGCCAGGTGTTGCGGTAAGCCGGGGCTTCGCATTCGCCGGAAGCGAGGCGGGCGTCGGTGGCGGCGCTGGCAGGGTTGATGGTGGACAGCGAAATCAGGCCGAGGGCGATGATAGAACGGATGATCATGATGGGCTCCAATGAATTAGTTCGTCGGGAAAACAATCTGCTATGGCTGAACTATACTGCGACGCACCATATATGGATAATTTATTGTTGGAATGCCCGGCATCGAAATTCTATATAACTGCACGGAAATTTATTTTCCGATACACAATTAATGACTCATTCACACAGCCGTATCATTTCTTAAGCGTAAGTTAAGGGTAACGGGTATTGTTTGTGCTTCCCTCTGCATAGGCTATAGTGTCAACATTGGTGCGACACGAACCTTTCCCTCGTGTAAAGAGAGTGAACTCTTTTAAATAAAACTGTGTCTTGGAGTAGTGAAGCAGGGCGCAACCGATCCCGTGGATGCTGGGGATCGGCTGGAAGTGCTTAATGCAGGATGGGAGTGCTGGCGGTATCAGGCATGACGATGCTGTGTTTATTGCCAATCAGTTCTTCCAGTGCAGTTAAAGCATCATCCAAGTCTACGGTAGCTACAACGTCCGCGCCCTGAGTGATGACGCCATGCAGTACGGTGTCACCCACTGGTGGAACAAACCGGACGATGGGCATGAAGTATCCGCTGACTTTCTTGATGGTGACTTGTAGCATGCCGGGTTGGGTACTCAGGACTCTTAGATCATCGATCGAGATACTAGGTAACTTGTCAGTTGTGGTAGTAGTCATTGGCTTTACTGGAAAGTGAGTCACCGATTTTTGGTGATGGGTTTGGACAGGGGGAAGCAAAAGCTCTGTTTATCATTGTTCAAATCATCTTACTGCAAGACGAGATGATTAGTGAACCTGTTATGCGACTAGCAGTAGCCTACGGAGACATGCGTTACTGGTAACGGTAAGGTGTGAAGCTCTCCTGACAATGTATCCCCCAGCAATGGCATGATCCGGCCGTGAGGCAGGGTTGTGGAAACTCCGAGCAGAACGGGGTGGAGGGGCTAGGCTGGCTGGTATGGGTAATGTAAGTGAATTGTTGAAAACTCCGTAATCACTGATGTGCCAAAACTGCTGTTAGGCACTAACCAAAATGGTATGTAGCTGGTTATTCCGCTCAATGTTCGGAATACGTCGTCATCAGAGCTACCGGAGGAGAGACAGGCCCTAACCCAGTCGTGTGATAAGCAGGGAACGTGGAAAACCCGATTCTTCGCCTTATCCAGAGCATCGGAAACAGGCAGGCAACTCGTGAGGGAAGCTGTTGGGGGAGCGGGCATGGGAGGATAGAGAAAGCGAATGCCGGGCTGTAATGGTTCGGATAGGGATTCAAGATTTGTCCCGACCTGAAAGGGTGCAGACTTCTATCTGGTCTATCGTCGCAAGACGGCTGACCAACCCTTTACCTTGGATTGGGTGAAGGATGGATACCAAGATATGGTATTCGCCGAACGGATATTTTCACTTGTGGGAGCTATGGACGCTCCCACAAGGAGCGTTATGGTTTTCTGCTTGTGAAATTGAAGTGAACTTCAATTTACAGGAGGAAAGCAGCATGAGAGTGCATATCCATACGGACGTGTCTGCGCTTTCTGACATTCCACAACATTGGCATGCCGTGCATTGGCGGCAAGTGGAACGGAATGTAAGAGGGATGCAGATGCGAATTGCGAAGGCAACGCGGGAAGGCAAATGGCGCAAGGTGAAAGCCCTGCAACGGATGCTGACTCGCACGCTGTCCGCGAAGTTATTGGCGGTAAAGCGTGTTACCGAGAATCGAGGTAAACGTACAGCAGGTGTTGATGGTGAGCTATGGGAGTCGCCTGAAACGAAGTGGTTAGCGGTTAGCAGGATGAAGCAGCGTGGATATAGACCTCTGCCTCTG
Source organism: Duganella lactea (assembly GCF_009857505.1). Taxonomy (GTDB): domain Bacteria; phylum Pseudomonadota; class Gammaproteobacteria; order Burkholderiales; family Burkholderiaceae_D; genus Rugamonas; species Rugamonas lactea. Next base: position 78,382 of record NZ_WWCP01000025.1, on the reverse strand, counting down.
CGGAGAATCTATATACCGAAAGCGAATGGGAAAAAACGCCCCTTAGGGATACCCACGATGCTGGATCGGGCCATGCAAGCTTTGTATCTGTTGGCGTTGGAGCCGGTGTCAGAATCGACGAGCGATCCGAATTCCTATGGGTTCAGACGCAATCGTTCGACCGCTGACGCGATGGCCCAATTGTTTGTTTCCTTATCCCAGACGACTTCGGCTGAATGGGTTTTGGAGGCAGATATCGCGGGCTGCTTCGATAACATCGATCATGAGTGGTTGAATGCGAATGTCCCTATGGACAAGAACATTCTGCGCAAGTGGTTGAGGTCTGGCCTGATGTATCAAGGTCAGTTTCAGGAGACAACAGCAGGTACGCCGCAAGGAGGGATTATTTCTCCTACATTGGCGAATGTGGTGCTGAATGGTTTGGAGTCGGAGCTGATTGACTACCTGCGTAGGAAGTTAGGAACGCGCCAAGCTATAAAGTCGAAGGTGAATGTTGTTCGATACGCGGACGATTTTGTCATAACCGGGGCTTCGCGAGAAGTGCTGGAAAATGAAGTCCGACCGTGGGTAGCTGCTTTCCTCGCAGTACGAGGTCTGCAACTATCGCCGGAGAAAACGCGCATCACGCACATTGCCCAAGGCTTTGATTTTCTAGGGTGGAGTTTCCGAAAGTATCAGGGAACCCTGCTTATCAAGCCGAGCAAGAAAAACGCGCAAGCGTTCTATCGCAAGGTGAAGGAAGTGATCAGCACACATAAGACGGTGACGCAGAAAGAGTTAATCGATCTGTTGAATCCGATACTACGAGGTTGGGCGCAGTATCACAGCCCCGTAGTGGCCAAGCAGACGTACAACCGTGTAGGACGCATGATTTTCAGGGCGCTCTGGCGGTGGGCTGTGCGACGGCATCCGAATAAGAATGCCGCTTGGGTGAAAGAAAAGTATTTCTGTTCCAGCGGTAGTCGGAATTGGGTGTTTGCTGCGCCAGTAGTTGCGCAAGATGGCAGTAACGTTTTATGGGAATTGTATGACCTTCCCAAGACTGTCATTAAGCGGCACAAGAAAATCAAGGGGGCGTATAACCCATTTGATCCAGATTGGGAGATGTATGGCGAGACGCTGCAACAGGAACGCATGTTAGAAAACATGAGTCACCGAAAACAGTGGATTCGCATGTATATCGATCAAGGCGGCTTGTGTGCGGTATGTAACTGCAAGATGACAAAGGCTACCGGGTCGCATGACCATCACATAGAATATCGTGTGCATGGGGGAACCGAAGCTTTGAGTAATCGTGTGTTGTTGCATCCGAACTGTCACGCCCAAGTGCATAGCATGGGTTTGAAAGTAATAAAGCCGGTTCCCGTATGGGGAATTTAACAAGCGTATTTCTTTTTAGAGGTGCGTGATAGGCTTGAGCCGTGTGCGGTGAAAGTCGCATGCACGGTTCTGAGGGGGGAGCGAGCCAGTAATGGCTCGTTCCTACCCTCCCTTTTGATGGATAAACTATGGCATCGCGCAGAGATTTCATTCAGCGGGGCGTCGGACTGACCGCCGCGAGCTTTTTGTCTGTGCCGCTGATCGGTTGCGCTTCCAGCAGCGCGCCGCTGCGGCATAGCAACATGACCAACACCACGCCCAAGCCGGCCAAACAGATGGCGCGTGCGTCCGAGCAGTCGGCGCCGTCCGGCAGCGGCATGATGGACCCGCCGCCGGATATTTTCGACGCCCAGGCGCTGGACCTGGAGTTCTGGCTGCGCCCGCGCACCATCGAGGTGGTGCGGCCCGCCAGCAAGGAGCGCGCCAAGCTGCTGTACTGGAAGGATGGCGAAATCATTCAATCGGCCTACGAGGACTTGTGTCACCTGATGCGCGACGTCAACGGTGGCAACGAGGCGCGCAGCATCGATCCCAAGCTGTTCGAGACGCTGTGGGGCACGCAGGCTTTTGTGCAGCGCTACGGCATTGATTCGCCGCTGGAGATTTTGTCCGGCTACCGCACGCCGGCCTCCAATGCCAAGCTGCGCGAGGCGGGCGTGCCGGCCGCGCGCCAGTCGCTGCACATGGTGGGCCGCGCGGCGGACATCCGCCTGGCCAATCTGAACGCCGAGGTGCTGGGCGGACTGGTCAAGAGCTTCCGCCAGGGCGGCGTCGGCTTTTATTACCGTGCCGGTCCGCGCGGCGGCTGGATCCATGCCGATACCGGCCTGCAGCGCACCTGGAAGGGCTAGCCGCGCTCAATCATCGTGCTTGTTCTTCATGATGGGGCCTCTGATCGATTAAACTGTCGGCTTGCCGAATCAAGGGACAGGTATGCAAGAGAATAATCAGCCGCGCTTCCGGCCAGTGCCATGGAGCCATCTGGAAACGCCGGCCGACGTCGAGCTGTGGATCGAGGAACATAACCAGGCGTTGCAGCAACACATCGCCAAGCACGAGAGCGGCTACGGCGTGTGCTTCACGCTGGCCGAGGGCGGCGAGCTGTACCTGCAGACCACGCAGGATGGCCATCTGGTGCTGGATGTGACCGAGGAGGCGGCTTGGGTAGCGCCGTTGATGATGGCCGCCGCCCGCGTGCACGAGGCGCCGCCGGGCCGCATGTGGGTGCTGCCGGACGATAAGCTGGTGCAACTGATGATCGGGCTGAGCGGCCTGATCGCCAGTTCGATCCTGGTAGTGGGTCACAACTTTGGCCTGCGCGGCCGCATGGGCGCCTGGTAAGCGCCGCCCCTCGACATTCTCCCATGGTTGATGTTAGTCTAATGACATCAATAAAGGGAGCGTATGGAGAAGACTGTGCACACAGAGCCACCGGGCTTGTCGGTGGTAGGCGAACAGGCGACGGTCGCGTCCTATGCCGTACCCGACAGCGGCGACGCGGCGGCGGCGTTCAATGAGCTGCATCTGCTGGCGCCGATGGGCTATCTGGTGCTGTCGTTCGACACCACCATCCTGCAGATGAATGTGGTGGCGGCCGATTTGCTCGGCCTGCGGCGCGCCAATCCGGAGCGCGCCACGCTGCGCCAGTTCGTGGCGTCGCGCTTCCACGACGATTTCGACCGTTTCCTGCGCCGCGCCGTCAATAGCGGCCAAGCCGAGCAATGTCATCTGCAATTGCGCCACAGTCACGGCCAGCAGGGCTTTCCGGTCGTGCTGGAGGCCAGCGCCGACAGCAGCCGCCAGGGCCTGCGCGTGGTGCTGGAACCGGCCGAGGGCCGGCTGGCGGCGCTGACGCGCAGCGAGGAACGCCTGCGCCGCATCGTTCACTACGCCGAGGAGGGCGTCTGGGAAATCGACGCCGCCGCCCGCACCAGCTTCGTCAATCCGAAGATGGCGCAGCTGCTCGGCTACAACATCGAGGATATGCTGGAGCAGCCGCTGGTGGCGTTCATGGACGACGAGGGCCGCCGGCTGCTGGAGCACAATCTGGCGCAGCGCCGGCACGACCAGGCCGAGCGCCGCGAATTCAAGTTCCTCCGCAAGGACGGGCGCGACCTGTGGACCACGCTGGCCATCAAGCCGATCGTCGACGCCGACGGCGGCTACCGCGGCGCGCTGGCGCTGGTGACCGACATCACCGACAGCCGCGCCTCTGCCGAGCTGATCTGGCAACAGGCCAATTTCGATGCGCTGACGGCGCTGCCCAACCGCCACATGTTCCAGGACCGGCTGGACCAGGAGCTGAAGAAGGCGCGTCGCGAGGGCATGCTGCTGGCGCTGCTGTTCATTGACCTCGACGGCTTCAAGCAGGTCAACGATACGCTCGGCCATGATCAGGGCGATGCGCTGCTGGTGGAGGCGGCGCGCCGCATTACGCTGTGCGTGCGCAATTCCGATACGGTGGCGCGGCTGGGCGGCGACGAGTTCACGGTGCTGCTGTCCGGGCTGGAGCAGGCCAGCGGCGTCGAGCGCATCGCGCAGAACATGCTGGCGCTGCTGAACCAGCCGTTCACGCTGGGGGCCGCGCGGTCGTCGGTGTCGGCCAGCATCGGCATCGCCTTGTATCCGTCGGACGCCACCACGCCGGAAGAGCTGCTGCGCAGCGCCGACCAGGCCATGTACGCCGCCAAGCAGGAGGGGCGTAACCGCTACAGCTATTTCACGCGCGACCTGCAACGGGCGGCGCAGGCGCGCCAGCAGGATGCGCTGGACCTGCGCACGGCCTTGCAGCAGGGCCAGTTCGAACTGCATTACCAGCCCATCGTCAACCTGGGCAACGGCAAGATCGAGCGCGCCGAGGCCTTGCTGCGCTGGCGTCATCCGCAGCGCGGCCTGCTGACGCCGGCCGAATTCCTGCCGGCGGCCGAATCCGGCGGTCTGATGCTGGAAATCGGCGACTGGGTGTTTCGCCAGGCGGCGCGGCAGGCGCGCCGCTGGCAGGACGAACTCGGGGCCGGCTTCCAGGTCAGCATCAACCAGTCGCCGGCGCAGCTGCGCGGCGACACCGACCTCTACCTGCAATGGCTGCGCCACGCCGCCGCGCTGGGACTGCCGGCGCGCAGCATGGTGCTGGAAATCACCGAGGGCTTGCTGATGGAAGGGCGCTCGCCGGCCGCCGAACGGCTGCGCGACCTGCGCGAGATGGGCTTGCTGGTGGCGCTGGACAACTTCGGCACCGGCTATTCGTCGCTGTCGCACCTGCGCCACGCCGGCATCGATGTGCTCAAGCTCGACCGCAGCTTCGTCCGGCAACTGGCGTCCGACAGCGGCGAGCTGGCGCTGTGCGAGGCGTTGATCGTCATGGCGCACAAGCTGGGGTTGCGGGTGGTGGCGGAAGGGGTGGAAACGGCGGCGCAAAGCGGACTGTTGTCGATGGCCGGCTGCGATTATGCGCAGGGCTATGTGTTTGCCGGCGCGTTGCCGGCCGAGGCGCTGGGGGCGCTCGCCAGGCGCGGCCTGCCGTTACTGCATTAGCCGTTGCGCAGGCTGAGCAGAGACAGCACGCGCTCGCGGCTGATGCCGGCCAGCGCCGAGGTGATCGACAGCAGCGATTGGTAGCCGGGCTTCTTGCTGGTGGTGACGAAATTCTGCGCCACCTGGTCCATGCCGCTGGCGCTCGCCGCCGGCGCCGCGTTTTGCACGCGCGCGGCCACCTGCGCCAGCGCCTGGCGCACCGAGGCGATCGACTGCTCGACCTTGGCCAGTGCGCCCACCACCTGTGCCAGCGTGCTGCGGATAGCTTCGGAGTCGGTCACCTGCCAGGTTTCCGGTTCCACTTGCGCCGATGCCGCCTCCGCCTTCACGCGGTTCAGTTGCCCGGTCGGAAAACGGATGCCGCCGCCTTGTACGGCGATGGTGTCGCGCACCGTGCTCCACTGCGCTTCCGGCGTGGTGAATTCCAGCTGGCCGTCGTCGTTGAGGCGGGCGCGCACGCCGGCCGGCGACAAGGCCTCGTCAAAGCGCTGGGCGATCTGCACGTCCGACAGGCCGGCCTCCAGCACCACCGAACGGACGTTCTGGCCGCCGCCGACCGTCATCGCGATCACTTCGCGGCCGCCGGCGCGCAGGTTGCTCAGGTTCATGCCGCGCACGGTGAAGCTGGTCTCGCTGCCCTTGGCGTTGAATTTCAGTTGCGCGTCCAGCGTGCCGCCGGAGGCGGCGCCGCGGTTGCGCCAGCTGTTGCTGAACTGGCGCACACGCGCCTCCAGCATGCCGTCGGCGCGCTGGCGGTTGGCCAGGCGGGCGCTCAGGTCGGCCTTCAGGTTGCGCAGCTGGGCGGCGCTTTGTTCGAGGAAATCCAGCGCCTGCTGGGCGCCGGAGATGTCACCCTGCAGCGGCTGGTCCCAGTTGCTCAGGCCGCGGCGCAGCGGGGCCGCCGCCGTGGGCGTCGGATTGACCGGGGTCGCGGTCGCCGCGTTCTCGCCGTTCAGCCCCAGCGCCGTGCCGTCCACCGCGGCGGCATTGCCGGCATTGCCGGCATTGCCGGCGTGCTGCGTGCCCGGAACAATGACTTGCGGCGTGGAGGTGGATGAGATTTGCATGCGCGTATGGGACTAAAGGGTGACAGGAAGTGGTTTACAGCACATTAAACAGCGACAGGTTGGCGATCTTCGAATACGCCTTGTAGGACGCCTGCAGCGCATTATTATAGCCATTCAGCTCGGTGGCGGCCTCGGTCATGTCGAGCGCGCCCAGATCGAGGATCGCGGTGCTGTTGGACAGGGCGACGCTGGCGTGGTTGCCGTCCAGCGTGGCCATGACGTTTTGCGCGCCGCCGAAGCTGGCGATCTTGCCGGCGACCAGTTCCAGCGTGCTCGATGCGCCGTCCATGTTGGCTGCCAGCACGGTCTTCACGTCCTGGCCGGAGCTGGCCGGGTCGGACAGCGTGCGAATCGTGTTGTCCATTAAGTTCAGCAGATCATCCAGGCCTTTGACGTCGACGTTGACGGTCTGGCTGATGCCGTTACCGACCACCGATTTCTGTTCTTTGGTGTTGCCGGTGAACGTGTAGCGCGGCGTGCCGTTCTCATCAAAGGTGATGGCCGGGCTGTCGGTCAGCGTGCCGGAGAAGATGTAGCGGCCCTCCTGGTCCTTTTGGTTGGCGGAGTAAAACAGGCTATCGCGCAGCGCGGTCATGGTGGACGTCATCGACTTCAGGTCGTCCGGCGTGTTGCTGGCGTCGGACGCCCAGACCAGCAGGTCGTGGCTCTGGGTGATGTCGTTGACCATACTTTGCAGATAGGTCTCGTTGCTGGCCAGACGGATCTTGATGGCGGCGATATTGTCGCGGTACTGGCCGACGATGGCTTGTTCGCGGTCCAGGCGCGACAGGCGCACGGCGGTGACCGGGTCGTCCGACGGCACGTCGATCTTGTTGCCGCTGGCCATGCGGTTGGTCAGCGACGCGAGCGCGCCCTGATTGCTCTGCAGGCTGCGGGTCATGGTGGCCTGGAATTGGCTGGTGGCGATGCGCATCTGGTAGCTCCTTAACCGAACATTTGCAGTGTGGCGTCGAACAGCGTGTTGGCCACCGCGATGACCTTCATGTTCGCCTGGTACATATTCTGGAACTCCATCAGGTTGATGGCTTCCTCGTCGGTGTTGACCGCGCTGGTCGACTTCCAGTCATCCTCGGCTTGCGAACGGATGGTGGTGGCGGTCGCCAGCAGCGCCTTGTTCTGCTGGCTGTCGATGCCCAGCTTGCCGACGATCTGGGTGTCGGCATCGCCCAGCAGCACGTCGCCCAGCCCGGTCAGGGTGATCTTCTGCCCTTTGATGTCGACCAGGTCCTGCAGGTTGCTGCTGTCGCCCGGCGTACCGTCCTTGGCGAAGGCCAGGTCGGTGGTCTTGAAGCCGTCCGCGACGGCCAGCAATCCGGTGGCGCTTTCAGGATTGAATACCAGCAGCTCGGTGCCCTGCGTGCCGTCGCTCTTGGTGCCATTCTTCAGCGCGGTATTGACCTTGGCCGACATTTGCTCGGCGATCTCTCGGATCGAGGTCTGCAGCGGCAGCAGCGTGGTGTTCTTGTAGTTGCCCAGACCGCCCAGTTGGCCGCCGACCTGGGCCTCGTCCAGCGGGAACTTGGTGTTCTGGTAGTTCAGCATCAGCACCGACACGGTGCGCGTCGGACCGCCCGGGTCCGCCGGGTCCAGCGGCTCGGTCTTGCTGGAGAAGTTCAGCGTGGCGGCGGCGAAGCCGGCCACCAGCGGCTGGCCGCTCTTCAGCGAGACATTGACGCTGCCGTCAGGGTTGTTGACCACCTCCACGCCGACCTGGCGCGCTACCCCATCGATCAGTTGTTCGCGCTGGTCCCTCAGCGCCGACGTGTTGGTGCCACTGACGCCGACCGCCACGATCTGCTTGTTGAGCGCGGCGATGCTGGCCAGCGACTCGTTGAGCGATGGCAGAATCGCGCTCTGTTGCTGCTGTACCGAAACCACCTGGTTGGCGGTGACGCTGTAAATCGAGTTGAACTGCTGCGCCATGGAATCGGCCGCCGTGATCACCTGCTGGCGCAGCGGGCTGGAGGTCGGGTCGACGCCGGCCGCGTTGAGCGCCTTGAAGAAGGTGTCGATGCCATAGCTGATGCTCGACTTGCTGCCGCTCATCACGGTTTCCATCTGCGTCAGGTAAGGCTGCACCTGCTCGCGGTAACCCTGCTCGGAATTCGAGCGCCACATCTGCTGCAGCTTGTAGGAGTCGCTGAAGCGCAGCAGCAAGCCGACCTGCACACCGCTGCCCGGCGACAGGTTGCCGGCGTCCGGGGCCACCGCTTGCAACAGCGCGCCCTGGCGGGTGTAGCCCTTGGTCTGCGCGTTGGCGATATTCTGGCTGACGGTGTTCAGGGCCGCCTGGGCGGCCAGGGCGCCGGACAGGGCGTTGTTCGAAATGCTCATGGTGCGGGTCTTTCCTGGTGAAGTCCGAGGGGCCCGTGGAGCGCTGCAACAGGGCGCGCGCCCACCGGTCCGATAGCAGTAACAGGCGACCGATTATTGCTGCTGATTAAGCGTTGCTGATAAATTTTGCGATTCGGAAACATTGCTCTTGGCTACGCTCGTCGCTGGCGACGGCAACAACTGGCGCAGGACGGCGTCGGCCACGCCGAAGGCGCGCCGGTTGGCCAGCTGGTCGGCCACCAGGTTGTCGGCCATGTCGAGCATGTCGTCGTTAATACGGCTCTTGTTCGGGCTGTCGTCGGCGGCGAAGGCGCGGGTGCCGTCGCGCATCTGGTGCAACATCTTGCCGATGAAGAAACTTTCAAACTTGACCGCCGCCTCCACCGCCTTGGCGCGGTAGGCGGGATCGACCGTGTCACCGACCGCCGCCGGCAGCGGCGTCACCGCGTTCGGGTTCAACTGGCCGGCGGTGCCGTTGGCCAGCAGGCGGGACGGGGAAAACTGGCTGTTGTCGTAGCTCATCGCGTCTCCTTAAATAACCACCAGTTCGCCTTCGATGGCGCCGGCCTGGTCGAGCGCCTGCAGGATGGCCATGATGTCGTCCGGCGTCGCCCCCAGGCTGTTGACGACATCGATGATCGATTGCAGCTTGGCGCCGGCCGGCCACTTGAACATCTGCGCCGGGCCCTGGTCGGCGCTCACCTGCGACTGCGGCGAGGCCACGGTCTGGCCGCCGGCCAGCGCGTTCGGCTGGCTGACGCGGGTCGACTCGGAAATCACCACTTTCAGCGAGCCGTGGGTGACGGCGGCGGCGCGCACGCGCAGGCCATCGGCGATCACCACGGTGCCGGTGCGCGAGTTGAACACCACTTTCGGCGCGTCCTCGCCGACATCGACATTCATCGCTTCGAGCTTGGCCATGAAGGCCACGCGCTGGGTCGGATTGTTGGGCGCCACCACGTCGACGCTGGTGGCGTCGCTGGCGGTGGCGATGTCGCCGAAGCGCTTGTTGATCGAGTCGACGATGTTGATCGCGGTCTGGAAGTGCGGGTGGCGCAGCGACAGGCGCACCGTCGGCTTGCTGTTGAAATCGGTGGGAATTTCACGCTCGATGGTGGCGCCGCTGGGAATCCGGCCCGAGGTCGGGGTGTTGACCGTAATCGACGAGCCCGATTTGCCCTGGGCGCTGAAGCCGCCGACCACCACGTTACCCTGCGCCAGCGCGTAGGTTTCGCCGTCGGCCGCGCGCAATGGCGTCAGCAGCAGGGCGCCGCCGCGCAGGCTTTTGGCGTCGCCCATCGACGACACCACGACGTCGATGGGCTGGCCCTTGCGGTAGCCGGGCGGGAACACCGCCGACACCATCACGGTGGCGACGTTCTTCGACTTGGCGTCGGTGCCGTCCGGTACCTTGACGCCGAACTGCTTGAGCATATTGATGACGGACTGGCTGGAAAACTTGACCTGGGTCGAGTCGCCGCTGCCGTTCAGGCCGACCACCAGGCCGTAGCCGACCAGCGGATTGTCGCGCACGCCTTCAATGGCGACCAGATTGCGCAGCGCCTGGGCGGCCTGCGCCGGCATGGTGGCACCGGCGGCGAGCAGCAGGGCCAGCGAGCAGGCGATAAGCTTGCGGAATTTCATGGGGTCCCCCGTCTTTCTAATCAAACTCAAAACGGCATCAGCGGGCCGGTGAAGAAGCGCGTCAGCCAGCCCGGCTGCTGGACGTCGGCCAGCGTGCCCTGCGCCGAGTAGGCGATGCGGGCGTTGGCGATGCGTTGCGACGACACCTGGTTGTCGGCGTCGATGTCGGCCGCGCGCAGGTAGCCGCGCAGGCGGACGAATTCCTCGCCGTTGTTCAGGGTCAGGTTTTTTTCGCCGGACACGCGCAGCAGGCCGTTCGGCAGCACTTCCTGCACGATCACGGTGATGGCGCCGCTCAGCGCGTTCTGCTGGGTGCTGGTGGAGTCGCCGGCGAAGGTGTTGGTCGCGCCGAGGCCGATCGCCGCCTTGGGGAAGCTCTTGCCCAGCAAGTTGGGAGCGTTGATGTTGTCGGCAGACTGTTTCGAGAAGCTGGTGCCGGCCTTCTTGCTGGCCTGCGTGGTTTCCTGCAGGATGATGGTGACGATGTCGCCGACGCGGAAGGCGCGGCTGTCCGAGGTCAGCGACATGCCCAGGTCGGGACTGAACACGCCGCCGGAGACGCCGCGCGGCGCCGTGCCGCGGTTGACCGCCGGCGGCTCGTCGGACGGCCCGGGACGCACCGCCGGCGGCTGCAATGCGGCGCAGCCGGCCAGCGACATGGTCGCGAGCAGGGCGGTGACGGCCTGTTTCATCAGCGTGCCGCCTGCGCCAGGTATTGCAGCATATTGTCGGCCGCCGACAGCACCTTGGTGTTCATCTCGTAGGTGCGCTGGGCGGCGATCATGTCGACCATCTCCTCGACCACCTGCACGTTCGAGCCTTCCAGTGTGCCCTGCTTGATGCGGCCCCACTGGGCGGTGCCCGGCTGGCCCTCGGTCGGCGTGCCCGACGACGGCGTTTCGGCGAACAGGTTCTCGCCCAGCGCCAGCAGGCCGGTCGGGTTGATGAAGGAGGTCAGCGTCAGCTGGCCCAGCACCTGCGGCGCGACGTTGTCGGCCACCTTGGCCGACACGGTGCCATCCTCGCCAATGCTGAGCGCGGTGGCGTTGGCCGGCACGGTGATCTGCGGGATCAGCGGCAGGCCCTGGGCGTTGACCAGGATGCCGTTGGCGTCGCGCTGCAACTGGCCGGCGCGGGTGTAGGCGGTGGTGCCATCCGGTTGGCGCACCGACAGGAAGCCATTGCCCATGACCGAGATGTCCATCTCGCGGCCGGTGGTTTGCAGGATGCCCTGGGTGAAGACTTTTTGCGTGCCGACCATGTGCACGCCGTTGCCCAGTTGTACACCGGACGGCGCCAGCGTGTTGTTGTCGGCGCGTTGCGCGCCCGGCTGCTGCTCGACCGAGTAGAACAGGTCTTCGAACACCACGCGGTCGCGCTTGAAGCCGACGGTGTTGGCGTTGGCCAGATTGTTGGCGATGGCTTGCAGTTTCTGGTCCTGCGCCTGAACGCCGGTCTTGCTGATCCACATTGCTGGATTCATGATTTCTCCCTGGTGATCCTGGTGATTCTGGTGAGGTGGGGTGCGCCGGCTTAGCTGCCGCCGAGCAGGCGGTTGCCCGCTTGCACCATCGAGTCGCTCGATGAGAACAGCTTCATCTGGATTTCAAACGTGCGGTTCAGGCTCATCACCGCGACCATCTCTTCCACCGCCGACACATTGCTGCCTTCCAGATGGCCGGGCCGCACCAGCACGGTCGGGTCGGTGGGCAGCGGATTGCCGTCGCGCGCGACCAGCAGCCCTTGTTCATTCTTGGTCAGCTCGGACGCCTCGGCCTTCACCAGGCGCAACTTGTCGATGGTTTGCATGGTGGTGGTGCCGGGCGCCTGGATCGAGATGGTGCCGTCGTTGCCGATGTCGATGCGGCTGTACTCGGGCAGCGAGATCGGGCCGCCTTCGCCCAGCACCACGTTGCCGTTGATGCGCAGTGTGCCGTTTTCGTCCAGCGCCATGCCGCCGGCGCGGGTATAGGCTTCGCCGCCGGCGCTCTGCACCGTCAGGAAACCGGCGCCGGCCACCGCCACGTCAAGCTCGCGGCCGGTGCTTTTCATTACGCCCGGCTTGGTCGAGACGTTGTTGGCCTGCAACTGCGCCAGGTGGCGGTCGGCGTAGCCATAGCCGTTGACGGTTTGCGCCGCCGACTGCTCCATGTTGGCGCGGAAGCCGTTGGTGTCGGCGTTGGCCAGGTTGTTGGCGTGTACCTGCTGCCCGCGCAGGGCCCGCTCGGCCCCGCTCATGGCGGTGTAAATCAGCGCATCCATGCGTCAGTCCTCAGATCGCCTGCATCAGCGATTGCAACATGGTGCTCTCGGTCTGGATGACCTTGGAGTTGGCCTGGTAGTTGCGCTGCGAGGTCATCAGCCCGACCAGTTCCGAGGTGATGTCGACGTTCGACTGTTCCAGCGTGCTGACGTTGATCTTGCCGTTGTTGCCGACGCCGGCCACGTCGGTGTTGGCCACGCCCGATTCGGCCGAGGCCAGCCAACTGGTGTCGCTGATCTGGGTCAGGCCGCCTTCGTTGGCGAAGGTGGCCAGCACCACCTTGCCGACCGTCTGGGTCAGGCCGTTGCTGTACTTGGCGATCACCGAACCGTCGTCACCCAGCGACACGCCGGAGAAGGTGCCGGCCGAGTAGCCGTCGGCCGGGGTGTTGGTGGCGGTCGACGACTCGCCCGAGAAGAAAGTGGTGCCGGTGTAGTCGATCGTGACTTTTTGCAGCTTGGCGCCGCTGACGAAGTTCGGCCATGAGGCTGGTGCCGTCGTGTCGATCGATGGCAGGTCGAGTGTGGCGGTGATCGGTACCGGAGCGGCCGGATCGGCCTGCGACAGCTGGCCGGTGGCGGGGTCGAAATTGAGCACCATGGTGTCCGTGATGCCATTGCCATCGAGCGCATAGGTAATCGCGACCTTGCCCGTACCCGACAGGCTGAAGTACTGGGTCAACGAGTGCTGCTTGCCCAAGGTGTCGTAGATATTGGTCACTTTCGACATATTGTAGGTTGAGCTATCCGGGGGCGTGTCGGGCGTGATGGTGGTGGAGTCGGGTAGCGTGGTGATTACTTTCCAGTCGGACGACAGGTTGCCGATATAGGTAGCCTTGGTGGTCGCCTGGGCCGGGATGGCGCCGTTGGGGATCTTCAGGTCGCCCTCGGCGCCCAGTTCGGTGCTCGGTGGCGTTATCGCGCGACCCTGCACGCGGCGGCCGGAGGCGTCGACCAGGTAGCCGTCGAGCGAGCTGTCGAAGATGCCGACACGGGTGTACTGCAGCGAGTTGTCGTCGGCGCGGGTGACGAAGAAGCCGCGGCCGCTGATCGAGGCGTCCAGCGTGCGGCCGGTGTTGAGGATGCCGCCCGACTTGCCGATGTTCTGCGTCACCGAGCCGACCTGCACGCCGGTTAGCTGATTGCCGGCCACCAGCGTGGCGAAGTTGGCGCGGTTGGCCTTGTAGCCGTAAGTGCCGGCGTTGGCGATGTTGTGGCTGGTGACGTCCAGCGATTGATTGATGGCCTGGATGCCCGACAATGCGATATCAAAACTCATGATCTGATCCTTAGAGAGTGGATTGAGTGGCGGTCGCGGGACCGTTAAAAGCGGTGATGGCGGCGGTGGTGGTTTCGCCGACGTTGCCAACATTGAGCACCACGCCGCCGCTGGCGCCCAGGCGCACGCTGTTCAGGCGGCCCTGGATGTCGATCGCCGGCGCCGTGCCGCCACTGGTGGTGACCTTCATGGTGTAACTGCCTTCTTCCAGGCCCAGCTTGGCCGGGTCGATCTTGAACGGCACCGTGCCCGGTGCTTGCACGCCGAGGTTGATGGTGTGGCTGACGCCGTCGCTGCCGGTCAGCACCAGCTTGGTGTCGCTGCTGGCCGCCTCCAGCGTGACCTGACCGCTGACGGCGGTCTCGCCGTCGAGCTTGACCGTATCGGTCTCGGCCATGACATTGCTGCCGACCTGCTGGCCCAGCGACAGCACCTGCATGCTCTGCAGGATGCTGGAGTTGGCGCTGGTCAGGTTGGACAGGTTCTGCAGCGTTTCGGTCTGCGACAGCTGGGTCAACTGCTGGACGAACTGGGCCGGATCGGTCGGCGACAGCGGGTCCTGGTTTTGGATTTGCGCCACCAGCAGCTTGGTGAACATGTCGGAAGCCTGGCTGGCGCTGTTGCCGGTGATGCTGGTGCCGCTGGTGGTCGCGGTGTTGGTGCCGCCGTTGTTAAGGAGACTGACTGCCATGATTAGCCTTCGCCGAGTTTAAGGAGGGACTGCTGCATCGTGCGGATGCGGCCGAGAACTTCAACATTGGTCTCGAAGGCGCGCGAGGCCGACATCATGTCGGTCATCTCGGCCACCTGGTTGACGTTGGGGTAGAACACCATGCCCTCGGCGTTGGCCATCGGGTTGCCCGGTTCGTAGACCTGGCGCAGCGGCTCGGATGACTCGACCACGTCGAGCACCTGGACCTTGCCGCCGGCGCTGTTCATGCCCTGCGCGCTGTCGCCCATGACGGCGGCGAACACCGGCTTGCGCGCGCGGTAGGTCTCGCCCTCGGTGGCGGCCACCGAATCGGCGTTGGCCAGGTTGCTGGCGATGGTATTGAGGCGGACCGACTGCGCCGCCATGGCCGAGCCGGCGATTTCTGAAATATTCTTGAAGGACATGCGCGCTCCTCGCTTACTGGCCGGCGATGGCCTTGGCCAGCCCCTTGAACTTCATGTTGACGAAGGTCAGGCTGGTTTGGAAATCGGTGGCGTTCTGCGAGAACGCGGCCTGCTCGACGCCGATCTCGACGGTGTTGCCGTCGCGCGTCGGGTGGTAGGGCACGCGGTACAGGCGGGCGCTGTCGCCGCCATCGCCGAGGTCGCCGTTGGCCTCGGCCTGGACATTGGCCAGCGTGGCGCCGAAGTCCATGTCCTGGGCCTGGAAGCCGGGCGTGTTCTCATTGGCGATGTTGGCCGCCAGGATGCGCGTGCGCTCGGCGCGCAAGGCCAGCGCGTCGGCATGCAGGCCGGCCGCATCTTTGAAGTTAATGCCCATTGTTCTTCTCCTTGTGGACGTTGCAGTAAAACACGGTTGCATGACTCAGATCCGCTACGTGCCATGTAGAATGACGGCCGGGCGCTCGCCAGCGCCACCGTCTCGGCATCATAGTAGAGGTATTGCTCATGTTCAACAAATCTATTGTAACTGTTTCGGCTCTGATGTCGCTATGTTGCATTCCATTTTCTGTCGCCTGGTCGGCCGCCGGGCCGGTGGCGGCGGCGCAGGTGCCGGTCATTGTCGAGGCGGCGGCGCGCCAGCATATCGCGCGCTGGGCCGAGAACGCCGGCCTGGTCGAACCACAGTTCGGCATCACCGTCGTGCCCGGAACGCGGCCATTGACGGGCTGCGCCGGCCCGGTGACGGCGCAGGGCGCCGAGACGCGGCTGCCGGCGCGCATGCGTTTCGTCGCCGTTTGCGCCGGCAACAACGGCTGGCGATATGAGTTCATCGTGCGCGCGCAGGTGTCGGCGCGCATTGTGGTAATGGCAAGCGACTTGGCGCCGGGGAAAGTTCTGGCAGACGAAGATGTGTTGCTGGAGCGCCACGATATCTCATCGATCACCGACAGCATCGGCGATCCCGGCGAGGTGGTGGGCATGAGCGGCAAGCGCGGCTTGCGCGCCGGCGAGGTGTTGCGCCGCGCGGTGCTGACGGCGCCGACGCTGGTCAAACGCGGCCAGCCGGTGGTGATCGTGGCGCGCCACGAGCAGATCGAGGTCAGCATGGCCGGCGACGCGCTCGACAGCGGCGCCCGCGGCGACGCGGTGCGGGTGCGCAACGCCAACGGCACGGTGATTCGCGCCCGGGTGGCGGGCGCTGGCACGGTGACTCCGCTGACGGCGCCGGCCACGGCTAATTCTCCGTCGGAGTAGGGCTGAGCGTGCCGCCGCGCTGCAATTGCGCGGCCACCTTGCTCAGTTTGTCTGCATAGTTGGGGTCGGTGGCATAGCCGGCCCGGGCCAGGCCGCTGGCGAAGGCGCGGGCATCGCTGCCGGTGTTGAGGGCGGCCGCGTAGCGCGGATTGCTGGTCAGCAGATCGGCATAGTCGCGGAAGGCGCTGGCGGTGTCGGGATAGCTGCGGAAGCGCTCGGTCTTGCGCAGCATGGCGCCTTGTTCATATTCGGTGGTGCTGGCCAGTGCCACCTCGCCCTGCCAGCCGCCGCCGGCCTTGAGGCCGAACAGGTTGTTGGTGTTGGCCGGGCCGTTCTTCAATGGCTGCTTGCCCCAGCCCGATTCCAGCGCGGCGTGCGCGGCCACCAACTCGGGCGTCACGCCCAGCTTGCTGGCGGTTTCCTGCGCCCACGGCTTGATCGAGGCCAGGAATTGCTGCTGGGTGTCGCTGTCGACGCCATCCGTGTCGAGGCCGGCGCCGGCGCGGTTGCGCAGCGCCATGGCTTGCAGGCTCATCGCCTGGGAAGTGGCAGCGGCGTCCTGGCGGAAGCCGCCGTCGCCATGGGCGATGTAGCTGGCGACGTCGGCCTGCACCTGCTGGAACGTGGTATGGAAGGCGCCGGCGGGCGCAAAGCCGCCGGTGGCCGCGGTGGGGCGGCTGGCGCTGACGTTCGATACGGTGGCGGCAGTGGGTGCGGTGGCTTGCATCCCCGTGGCGAGCCCACTAAGCTGGCGCATAGATTTGCTCCTCGCCATGCAGCACGCGCTGCATGATGGTGTATTGCTCGGCCAGCAAATCGCCGTTGCGCTTGCTGAGACGTTTGCACTCGATCACCGCCGCTTCCAGCGATGTCCAGTCCGCCTCCATTTTCTCGCGGGCCGGGCTTTTCAGCAAGGCAAAAGCCTGGACCATATTGCCAGTTTCACCAACTAAACGTTGTACCAGCGCGACGCGCTCGGCACGGCGTTGCTGCATCGCGTCAACTAGCGTCGTGATAGCCTCGGCGGCGGCGGCCAGGTCGGCCGACTTGTGGCGCAGCGCGGCGTCGAACTGCTGCTGCAGCGCCTGTTCCAATTGCGGATAGGCCTGCAGATCGGCGGCGATGCCGGCCAGCAGCGCGCGCATCGCGTCCTGCCGGCTCAGGTTGGCAATGCTGATGCTACCAGGGGTCACTTCTCGCTCCCGTGGAAACGCTGGATCAGACCGGCCAGCTTGGCCGGATCGAACGGCAGATCGCCGTTGGCCAGCGCGTTGCGCAGCATGTCGACTTTTTCCTGGTCGATCTCCGGCATGTCGCGCATGGCCTGCAGCGCCGGTTGCATGACGGACGATTGCATGGGCGCGGCGGCGGGCGCGACCACGGCGTCGGTGGCGTCGGCGGGGGCGGCCTCGGCCACGCGTTGGACGGCCATGCCGCCGTTGGGGGTAGGGGTCGTGATTCTCATACGGGTGCCTCGGGTTGGCTTGGTTTCCATACGGCGGTCTTATTTGTTGCGGCGCGGATCGCGCAGCGGGCTGTTTTCCGACTGGCCGCTGAGCTGGTTGCGCAGTTTCTGCAGCAGCGTCGCGTCCGGCAATGCGGTGTCGACATCCTGGATCAGCGTGCTGCGGTTGTCCGGCATGCCGAACATCGCGGCGATCGTCCTGGCCTGGGCGGTGGTCAGGATCAGCAGTTCGATGCGGCGGTTGACGCCGGCGTCGGCGCGCTTGGTGTCGAGCGGCGCGCGGTCGGCCATGCCCACCACCTGCAGCACCGATTCCGGATTCATCGAGCCGGCCAGCAGCTGCGAGCGGGCCGACATGGCGCGGTTGGCCGACAGCGTCCAGTTGGAGAAGGCGGCGTAGCTGGTGTCGGCGTACTGCAGCGAATCGGTGTGGCCAACGATCAGCATCTGGTTTTCCATTTGCCGGAACAGTGGCCCCATCTTGCGCAACAGCGAGCGGAAACGGTCGGTCGGCACCGCGCTGCCGCGCACGAACATGCCCTGGCGGTCAGTGTCATGCAGCATCACGCGCAAGCCGTAGGGCGTGATCACCGCCTCCAGATTCGAGGTCAGGCCGAACTCGGCGCTCATCTTGGTCAGCGCTTTCGACAGCGCCTGCAGGTCGTCCGGGCTCTCGTACTTGACCTTGGACGTGGGCGTGATCGGCGCGGTGGGGGCGTCGTCGGCCGGCTCCTTGGTCGGCTCGTCGGTGTCCTCGGCCTTGGACTTTTGCTTGCCGTCGGATTCGGTGTTGCCGAAGTGCGGCATCGGGAAGCGGTCGATCAGGCTGCCGCGCGGGCCGCCCACCTGCTCCGGCATGACGCCTTTGCCCTGGTCGGTCTTGGCGCCGTCGGCCTCGGTCAGGATCTGTTCCAGCGATTCGGTGTTGCGCGCCGCCATTAGCCACAGCACCAGGAACAGGCACATCAGCGCCAGGCAGAAGTCGGCGAACGCCACCTTCCAGGCGCCGCCGTGGTCGTCGTGTTTGTGCTTGCCGCCACCGCGCTTGACGATGGTCTGGTCATGCGCCTTGTCATGCGGCTTTAGCACCACGTCCTCCGCGACCAGAATTGTCCGACGAGCCGCTGTCGCGGCCTTCCAGATCGTTGATCCAGCGTTCCAGCTGGGCGAAGCTCGGCTTGATGTTGAGCGCCACCAGACGGCGGCCGGCGTCGATCGCCAGCAGCGGCGGCTTGCCGGCGACGTGGGTCACCAGCACCACCTTGACGGTTTCCTTGTTCGACGCTTCCGAGTTGATCAGCTGTTTCATCATATTGCACAGCGGGTCGATCAGACCGTAGCAGAAGAAAATACCAATGAAGGTGCCGACCATGGCGGCGCCGACGTGCTCGGCGATCTCGCCCGAGGTCGCGCCTTCGTTGACGGTGTTCATGGTGATCACGATGCCCAGCACGGCGGCCAGAATGCCGAAGCCCGGCATCGCCTCGCCGATCTTGCCGAGTGACTTGGCCGGCTGCTCCAGCTCGGTGTGGATGGCTTCCAGTTCCTGTTCCAGCACGCCTTCGAGCTCGTGTGCGTTGATCTTGCCCATCGCCATCAGGCGGAAGTTGTCGACGATGAAGGCCAGCAGTTTCGGCTCTTCCAGCACGCGCGGATAGCGCTGGAACACCGGGCTGTCCTTGGGCGCCTCGACGTGGGCGTCGAGCGCCTTCAGGCCACCGGCGGCCAGTTGCAGCAGTTCGTACATCAGCAGCAGCAACTGGCGCTGGAACTCGGAGTCGTATTTCTTCTTGGTGATGATCTTTTTGATCTGGGTCATCATCTCCTTCAGCACGTGGCTGGGGTTGCCGATCACCAGCGCGCCCATGCCGGCGCCGGCAATGACGATCAGCTCGATCGGTTGCCAGATTTGATGGAAGGCGCCGCCCATCATGAAGAAGCCGCCGAAGACGCTGCCTAAGACTATGAGAAGACCGACTATTTGCTGCATGATGATTCGCCTTTCCGCGTCATTTTTTCAATCTCTGCCACACCGCGCCCGCTCAGGCGCTTTGCAGAACTGCTTTCATTTTGTTCAGCGCCGCCTTGTTGAGCTGACAGACGCGGGCGTCGGTCAGGTCCAGCACGGCGGCGATTTCCTTGTAGCTCAGCTCGAACTCGTAATACATCTGCACCACCCGCTGTTCGCGCTCGTCGAGGCCGCGCAGCGCCTGCTCCAGGCTGCGCCGCACCATCAGCTGCTCTTCCGGGCTGGGCGCGCTGTCGTTGCTGACGCTGTCCTGCAGCAGGTCGTCGAAGCTGGCGATCAGCTCGGCGTTCTCGTCCATCAGGTAGGCCTGGTAGGCGTCCGCCGTCAGGTTCAACCCGCTGATGATTTCCTGCTCGCTGGGCTCGCGGCCGAGCTTGCGGGTGAGGGCGCGCACCGCGTCGCGCAGCTTGTGGCTTTGCTGGCGTACCGCGCGCGGACGCCAGTCCTGGCGGCGCAGCTCGTCAAGGATGGCGCCCCGCACGCGCAGGCTGGCGTAGCTGCCGAAGGCGGCGTCCGGTTCGCCGTAGCGGCGCAGCGCTTCGAGCAGGCCCATCAAGCCGATCTGCTCCATGTCGTCGCGGTCGATGGCGCCGGCGATCTGCGAGTTGAGCTGGCGCACGATGCGCTTGACCAGCGGCGCATACGCCATCAGATGCTTCTGTTCGTCGGCCAAGCTGTGCGGCGCCGGCGCGCTGCCGTGCTCACTGTAGCTTTCCGCGTAAGCGTCTGTGAATTCTTCTACGTAGCCCATGCCCGCTCCACTGGTGTTCATGCGTCCCGGCTTACTCGACGATGAGTTTGCCAATCATGACTTCGTCAAACGGCTTTTCGCGTCCCTCTTCGTCGAACGCATGGTCGAAGGACTTGTTCAGTTCCGCGGCAAACTGGTCGATGGTCATCACGCGCGCGCTGGCCATCGGCAGGTTGGACAGGGTCTTCACCGCCACGCTGCGCAGCATCGGCAGGTTTTCCTTGGTTTCCTTCTCGCGCTTGGCGTCGGTCGCGACCACCAGGTCGGCCGACAGATAGTGGGTCACGTTCTCGCCCGGTTCATGGCGCAGCATCACCACCACCTTGTCCACCGTCAGGTACTTTGGCGGCAATTCGGATTTCTTTTTTTCTTCCTTTTTCGGCTTTTTCTTGCTGTCTTTGCTGTCCTTGCTTTCTTCAGCGTGCTCGTCGCCGCCTTTCGACATGTACCACACCGCGCCTCCGGCCACAGCGGCGCCGACCACGGCGACCAGTACAAAGGCGATGATGATTTTCATATTCTTCATTTAACAGATTACTCCCCGGTCATGGCAAAGGTGGCGGTGCTGTCGTCGTCCGACAGCGCGCGGCCCGGTGTGCGGGCGTCGTCCTGGCCGCGTTGCTGGCCGTTGCGACCCTGGCCCTGATCAGCCTGGGCCTGGGCTTGTGTGCGCGCCGACGAAACGCTGACGGAGACCTCGGCGAACTGGCGGCTCGACAGGTCCTGGCGCACACCGTCGCTGATGGTGTTGAGCTGGCGCACCACTTCGCTGTTGCTGGCCGACAGGTTGACCTGCAGCGTGCCGGCGCTGTGGCGGATCGAGATCTCGATGGCGCCCATGTTCGGCGGTTCCAGGCGGATGACCGCGTGGTCGTTATTGCGTTGCAGTTGCACTTGCAGGCGGTCGCCCAGCGCCTCGCGCAGCGGCTGTTGCCACTGCTCCGGCGTGCCGGCCAGTTTGACGGTGGCGCTGGCCTGGCCGGCGGCCGGCGTGGCGGTTTGCACCACGTTGAGGTGGCTGACGGTGGCGGTGGCGCCCGGCAGCTTGTTGTTGCCATCGTCGGTAGCCACGGTGGTGCTCGCGGCAGCGACGCTGACGGCGGCCGGGGCCGGGGCTGGGGCTGGCGTGGCGCTGTCGGTTGTGCGCGGCGCGCTTGATGGCGCAGCGGCGTAGTTGGCCGGCACCGGCGCCGGCGATGCGGACGGCAGATTGGCGTCGGACTGAGCGGTCTGCTTGGCGGCGATCGCCGGCTGGGCTGGGGCGGCGGTCTTTGGCTGCTGTTCGCTGACCGGCAGGCGCACGCCGGCGCTGGTCAGCACGGCGGCCGCGCCGCTGTCCACCCGCGCCGGGGCGGGCGAGGGCGGTGCTTGTTCATTGTCCAGTTCGCGCGTGGCGGCGTTGGCCAGCGCGGCGCTGTTGGCGGCCACCGTCGCCGGCGCCGGCGTCACCGGCGCGGCGACAGCCTCGGTCGCCGGGGGCATCACGGCCACGCTGGCCGCGGCCAGGTTGAGGCGGGTGGCGCTGGCGTTCAGGTTGGCGGCGGCGCTGACGGCGTCGACACGCACCGTCTCGGCGTCGGCGGCGGTCTGCGCGGGTTGCGCTGGTGGCGCCACATTCAGCATCGAAGTGATCATCGCGGGCAACACGTTGCCGGTGGCGGCGCTGTCGGCGACGGTGGCGTCGTCGCTGCCGCTCTGCTTGCCGTCGCCAGTGTCGGTGTCGGTGCTGTCGTCGTTGACGGCGGTGGTCACGCCGGCCACGTTCAGCAGTTGCGCGAACAGCGGCGCGGCGGCGGCGACATTCGCGACATTGGCAGTATTGGCGGCCTGTTGCGCGACTGGCGCCGACGGCGCGGTGTTGTTGTCGCGGGCCGCTGGCTGAGCGGCGGCTGGTGATTGTCCGCCCTGGGCCTTGTCATTGCCGGTCGAAGCTGCCGTGCCGGCGCTGTTATTGGACGGTTTGGCGTTGGCGACCGTGGCCGCGCCGCGGCCGCCAGCCGCGAGCGCACTGGCGGGATTGGCGGCGACCGGTGCGATCAGGTCGGCTTGCGCGGTCTTGGCCGCGGCCGTGGCGCTGGAGAGTGTCGTGCTCATGCTTGGATTCCGTTTTCTGCTGTTTCACTTTCGAGGGCGTAGGCCACGAAGCCCTCTCGGTTGGATTGCATCTCTTGCAGCCGGCGGCCGAGTTCCCCGGCGGCCTGGTTGCAGCGTTTGACTGCTTGTTCGTGCATCTGGCGCAACGCCGACAGCGCGGCCAGTTCGGGCGCGCTCCACGCGCCCTGGGCCGCCATCTGCGGCAGCGTGGTCGCCAATAAGGTGTTAATCGCCGCCAGCGTCTTCCAGTCCTCGGAAACGATGGCGGCGCTCATTTTCTGCGTCAATTGCAGCAGGGTGCGTTGTCTATCCATGGGTCTTGGCCTGGACGCCCAGCCAGCCCTTTTTGATCGTGGTCAGCAGCGTGGTCACTTCGTCGATGATGGCCGGGTCCAGGCTGACGCCGGCCGTGTACAGGCGGCCGGCGCAGTATTCATACAGGCGGCCGAGGTTTTCCACCACCTCGCCACCGTTGTCGAAGTCGAGCGAACTCGACAGACCGTTGATGATATCGGTGCATTTGTTCAAGCTTTTTGCCTTCAGCTCGTAGCGCTTGCCGACGATATGGCCGCGCGCGCGCGCCAGTTCCTCAAGCAGGCCATCGGTCAGCACCAGCACCAGCTCGATCGGCGAGGCACGGGCGACCTGGGCGTCGAGATTGGTGGAATGGTAGCTGCTGTAGGCTTCGTGGTTCATCATAAATCACCGTTCGGTCAAAAAATGCTGGTTGTTGCTTAGCTGCTGCTGTTCGACGCGAACATCGCGGTGAACATATTGGAGGTGTTGGTCATGGTCGACTGCAGCTGTTGGAGCGCGGTGAACTGCGCCAGATAGCGTTTGTAGGCATTGTCGAACTGGTTCTGCACGGTTGTCTGGCGGTTGGACAGGTCGCTTTGCAGGCGGTCGTTTTGTGTGCGGCGCTGCGTGATCAGGCCGCCAACGCCGCTGGTCCACAGTGTGGTCTGCTTGTTCATCGCGCCCAGCACACCGCTGTCGACGCCGATGCCGGAGCGGCCGAACAGCTTGTCCAGTCCGTCCGGATTGGCGGCGATGGCTTTGTTCAGGCGGTCGGCGTTCAGCGTCAGCGTGCCGTCCTTGGTGGCGCTGATGCCGTAACTGATCAGCGACTGACCGCCGCTGGCATCGCGCAGGATGCTGTTCAGGCGGTCGCGAAGGCTGAGCACGCCGGCGTCGTTGTAGAACGCGGCGTCTGGCGTGGCGGTGCTGGTGCCGGTGGCCGAGGTGAGCGAGTGGTCGCCGGCGGCGGTCAACGTCTTGATCGAGCCCAGCAGCGCGTTGTAAGCGTCCACGAACTTTTGCACATTGGCGGCGGTGCCGCTGTTGTCCGGGCTGATGGTCAGCGTGACCGGGGCGTCGTTGGCGCCCTGGGCCTGGGTAATCGTGAATTTGACGTCGTCGACGATGCTGAAGGTGTTCGATGCCTGCTTGACTTCGGTGCCGGTCTTGCTGCCGATGCGGACGATCGCGTCGTTGGCGACCGCCAGTACCGTCTGGTTGGCATCCGCCATCGCGCTGTCCAGCGCCGGGTCCACACCGGTGGTCTGGACCGACTGGACGATGTTGCCCTCGCCGGTGGCGTTGGATGTCAACACCAGGCGCGTCTGGTTGCCGATGGTCATGGTCGACGCGGTGATCTGCGATTTATTGGTGGCGGAGGCATTGATGGCGGCTGCAATTTCCTTGGCGCTCAGCGTATTGTCCTTGTTGGTGTCGGCGCTGGACAGGTCCACGTCGAATTCGGCGCCGTTGGCCAGCACAATCTTCATGCTGCCGCCGGTGGCGGCGCTGTCGGCGACGTTGTATGAGACCTGGCCGGACGTGGCCAACTGTTGCACATAAAACGCATAGCTGCCGGCCTGCGCCGCTGCGCTGGCGCTGGCATTGCCGATGGCCGTGTTGCTGAACGCTGCCTTGGTGGCGGTGACCGAACTGCTGCCCGAGGCCAGGCTCGCCAGTGTCGACTGGAACGCGCTCAGTGCCGACCCCAGCTTGCTCAGCCCGGTGGCGGTGGCGGTGGCGGCGGCGGTCTGCTGATCCAATATGGCCTTCCTGGATGCCACATAGCTGTTGGCCAGGTTCTCGGCGGTGGTTTTCGGATCGTAAGTCGGGCTGGTGATAACTGCCATGGTCGTGCTCCTGGGGGGATGATCAAGTGTACCCTGTTATAAGGCGACCTTAATCGTTTCCATATGAAAAATATTTAACGCAAATTTCTGCAGCGGCGCTTATTTTTGGCCGCGCAACCATAGTTGCGTTGCCAGATCGTCATGTTGCTTGCGCTCTTTGACGTTCAGCTCTTGGGTGACTGCCTTTTGCGTCTTGTCCAGCACCTTGCCCAGCACCTCGCGCCGGACCCAGGCGGCGTTGAGCGCCTGTTGCGAAACCGCCATATCGGCCTCGTGCATATGGAGGTCGAGCCGGTGGCTGTCGGCCATCGCCATCACCGCCTGCTTGTAGTTGCCGCAGTTGCCGGCCAAGGCCGGGTGCAGGTTGCCGCTGGCGCCGCTGTTGGTGTACAGGCTGGTCAGGCGGTCCAGATTTTTCTGGTAGCGCTCGCGCAGATGGGTCTTTTCCGCCATCTCGGTCTGCAGGCGCTCGACTTCCGTGTTGCGCAGGGCGACCAGGGTGGTCAGGTTGCGGATTTTCTGTTGGCTCATGGTGTCATCAGCTTCTCAAGTTGCGCAATGCAATCGGCAATGGGCGCCGCTTCCTTGGTGCCCTGGCACAAAAACTCTTCCACCCTCGGGTGCAGCTGCACCGCCTTGTCGGTGACCGGGTCGGCGCCGGGCACATAGGCGCCGAGCGGGATCAGGTCGCGCACGCGCTCGTGGCGGGCCATGCTGGCCTTGAGCGCGCGCGACGCCATCTGGTGGGTGTGGTCGATCACTTGCATCATGCAACGGCTGATCGAGGCCGCGATATCGATCGCCGGATAGTGGCCGCGCTCGGCTAGCTCGCGGGTCAGCACAATGTGGCCGTCGAGAATGGCGCGCGCGGTGTCCACCACCGGGTCCTGCTGGTCATCGCCCTCGGCCAGCACGGTGTAGATGGCGCTCATGCTGCCGGTCTGGTTCTCGCCGTTGCCGGCCGATTCGATCAGCTGCGGCAGGTTGGAGAACACCGACGGCGGATAGCCCTTGGTGGCCGGCGGCTCGCCCAGCGCCAGCGCGACTTCGCGCAGCGCCATGGCGTAGCGGGTCAGCGAGTCGACCAGCAGCAGCACGTTCTTGCCCTGGTCGCGGTAGTGCGCCGCGATCGCGTGGCACAGCTCGGTGGCCATGACGCGCATCAGCGGGCTCTCGTCGGCCGGCGCGATCACCAGCACGGCTTTTTGCAGCCCCTCTTTGCCCAGCGACATGTCGACAAACTCGCGCACCTCGCGCGACCGCTCGCCGATCAGGCCGACCACGACGACATCGGCCACGGTCTGGCGCGTCATCAGGCCGAGCAGCACGGATTTGCCGACGCCGGAGCCGGCCATCAGGCCGACCCGCTGGCCTTTGCCCAGCGTCAGCATGGCATTGATGGCGCGCACGCCGACGTCGAGCGGTTCGGTGACGGGTTTTTTGCGCAGCGGATGCACGCGCGGCGGCTGTGACTCCAGCGGGAAATCGCCGCTGAGCTTGCCAAGGCCGTCGATCGGCTCGCCGAGGCCGTTGACCATGCGCCCCAGCCAGCCGGAGCCGATCTGCAGGCTGACTTTTTCCGGCGACGGCAGCACGCGCGCGCCGGTGGTCAGGCCGACCGCTTTCTTGAACGGCATCAGGTACGAGACTTTTTCGCGGAAACCGACTACTTGCGCGTCCAGCCAGTCGCCGCCGACTGTCTCAATCTGGCAACGCTGACCGGTGTGTAGCGGGCAGCCAACCGCCTCAAGCAACAAACCGGACGCGCCCACCAGGCGGCCCGTCGGGGTCGCCATGGGTACCGAACCCAGTTCGAGATTGCGTAAGGCATCGGCGATCACTCTTCGCCCTCCGGTTCATCGCCGCTGTCGGCGATCTGCAGTTGATTATCGACCTGTTCCATGACGGCGGCAAGCCGTTGATGGCAGCCGGCATCGACTTCATTGTCACCCGCTTTGATGCGGCATTCGCCGACTTCCAGGCGGGCGTCGGGGATCAGGTTCCAGCGCTTGGAACGTTTCGGGTCCAGCTCGGCGATGCGCTTGAGTTCTTCCGGATTCAGGAAGACATCGATTTCGTCGCGGGTCGGCGGCATCGACGCCAGCGTCTCCTCGACCAGCGCCATCAGTTGCACCGGTTGCAGCGCCAGTTCGGCGCGGATCACCTGACGCGCCACTTTCGCCACCAGATCGACCACTTCCTTGCGTTGCGCGGCGCGGTAGTCCGAGCGCAGTTTCTTCAGGCTTTTCAGCATGGCGTCGACCGGGCGCGCCATCTGATCGTAGGCCACCAGGGTTTCGTGGCGGCCTTCTTCGCGGCCCTGTTCCTGGCCGGACAGGCGGCCGGCCTCAAAGCCGTCTTCCTGGCCGCGCGCGAGGCCGATTTCGTAACCGTCGCGCTGGCCCTGTTCAAAGCCCTCGCTGACCGAGGCCGCCCACTGCGCGCCACCATCGCCGCCATGGCCGTGAGCATGGCCCTGCGCGGCGGCGGCGGCCGCGCGCTGGGTGGTGAACTGCGCCAGCGGCGGAAAGCGGTAAGAGCGGAACTGCTTCATTCCACCACCTGTTCGGCGAACAGCTGGATCTCGACTTCGCCGGCGTCGGCCAGCGCCTTGACGGTGGCCATGATTTCCTGGCGTGTCTGTTCGATCCGCGACATCGGCACCGGACCGGCGCGGCGCATCATGTCCTCGAAGGCTTGCGCCTGGCGTTTCGGCATGGTCTTGAGGATGGCGTCGCGCACCGAGATGTCGGCGCCCTTGAGCGCGATCGCCCACTGTTCCAGCGGCACGTCTTCGAGGATGCGGGTGACGGCCTGTTCGGTCTGGTTGCCGAGGATGAAGAAGTCGTACATCGACAGCTCGATCTTGGACACCACCTCCGGGTCGTGCGCGCGCAGCAGTTCCACCATCTGCGCGCGGTTGCTCGGCAGGCGGTTGAGGATCTCGGCGGTCTGGCGGATGCCCTCGACGCTGGTGCCCTGCGAATCGAAGGAGCTCAGGCAGCGGTCCACCAGCTCGTCGAGCTCCTGCAGCAGGTCGGCGTCGACTTCCTCCATGCGCGCCAGGTTCAGCAGCACCAGGTCGCGCGTGTCCTGCGGCAGGCCGTCGATGATCTGGCCGGCCAGCGCGGCCGGCAGGAAGGCCACGAACACCGCCTGCATCTGCACGTGTTCGTTGGAGATGTAGTCGGCCAGCCACTTCGGCGAGGCCCACTGCAGGCGCGCCATTTTCGGCCGCAGCTCGTCGCCGTAGATGTTGTTGAGCACGGTGTTGGCGAGGTCGCCGCCGAGCGCCAGGTCCAGCGAGCGCTTCAGGTAGGAGCGCGAGGCGCCATGCACGCCGGACTGTTCGCGGTAGTCGTCGAAGAACTTCTGCATCGCGTTCTTGACCGACTCGACCTTGATGCCGCTCATGCGCGACATCACCTGCGTCACTTCCAGCAATTCCTCGCGCGTCAGGCAGCGCAGCACGGCGGCGGCCGGCTCCTCGCCGATGCTCAGCAGCACAATCGCCGCCTGTTCCACCGGCGTCAGCTTGGTGGGCATGGCGTATTCGCCGCCATCATCATCCATGTTATTGAGTTCGGCCATTTTTCTGCATCCATTGTTTGACGACTTCGGCTACGCGTTCCGGTTCTTTCGCGGCCAGCACTTTCAGGTGGTCGACCATGACGTCGACCGCCGAGCCCGGTGGCGGCAGATCGTAGTTTTCCAGCAGCGGCACCACCGGCATGCCCGCCTGACCGGCGGCGCTGTTGCCCAGCGCGCCGGCCACGGCCGGGGAGGCGCCGTCGGCCAGCACCGCCTGTTCCTTGGCGGCCGCTTCCTTGGCTTCCCTGGCGGCGGCCACGGCCGCCTGTTCGGCGCTGCGGCGCTCGGCGGTGATGCGGGCGGCTTCTTTCGGGTCCGGCGTGAAGCGCATCGTGACCAGGCGCATCAGCGGACGCAGGATCAGCAGATAGCCGAGCAGGGCGGCGACGGCGTAGATCGCGTATTTGCTGATGTCGACGATGTTGTCGCGCTCTTCCCACCACGCCACCGGCGCGGCCTTGGCCGGGAAGTTCATGGCCGACACCACCAGTTGGTCGCCGCGCGCGGCACTGATGCCCAGGCCGTTGCGCAGGATCTTGTCGATGTTGGCGATGTCGGCGGCGCTCCAGCCGGTTTTCGGCGTCGGCGCCGCCGCTTGCGCCAGCACCACCGCCACGCTCAGTTTCTCCAGGCGGCCGCGGCTGCGCTTGGTCTGGATGATGCTGCGGTCATAGGCGTACTGACGGGTGGTGGCGTTCTTGCGGGCGCTGCCGTCCGGCTGCTGGGCGTTCGGATCGCTGGCGCCGCCGGCGGTCTGCTGGGCGGCGGCGGCCGGGTTGGCGTTGGCTGGCGGCGGCCGGTTCGACAGCGTGCCCGGCACGCCCATCACCATGCGGTTGCGGTCCTGTTCCTCGCGCATTGCCTCGCTGGTGACTTTCGGGTCGGCGCCGTATTTCTCCACGGTTTCTTCGACCCGGTCGTTGTCGACATCGGCCGCCACCGACATGTGGTAGTTGTCGTCGCCGATGACCGGACCGAGCAGGCCCTTGATGTTGGCCTTGACCTGTTCCTGGTAACGTTTGGCGGCGTCGTTGCCGCTGGTGCCGGCGTCAAAGCCGTCGGCCAGGTCGATATGGGCCGACAGCAGGTTGCCGGCCTGATCCACCAGGCTGACGCGCGCCGGCGTCAGGCTGGCGACGCTGCCGGCCACCATGTTGATGACGGCGGCGATCGCTTCCGGCGGCAGCGTGGCGCCCGGCTTGAGCTGCACCACCACCGAGGCCGACGACTTGTCGCCGTCCGCCGACACGAACGAGGTCGACTTGGCGATCGACAGGTGCACGCGCGCGTGTGAAATCGCGTCCAGGGTCATGATCGATTGCGCCAGCTCGCCTTCGAGGCCGCGGCGGAAGCGCACATCCTGCACGAACTGCGACACGCCCAGCGGGTCGTTCTTGTCCATCAGTTCCAGGCCGGCCGGCAACTGCGCGGTCACGCCCTTTGCGGCCAGCAGCATGCGCACCTTGCCCAGCATCGAGTCCGGCACCAGCACCTGGCCGCTGTCCGGGTGGACGCGGTAGGGCACGTGTTCGCCGTCGAGCACGGCCATCATGTCGGGCGCCGAGACTTTCTCGCGCGCGCCGAACACCGGCTTGTAGCTGGACTGGTTGCTCCACATATACATCAGCACCAGCGCCGTCAGGCCGATCGCCAGGATCAGCAGCGGGTACAGCGTTTTGAGCAGGGCGGGCGGCAGCGCCGGCGCCGACGGGTTGGCGCGCCAGCGGTCGAAGGCGGACTTGAAGGTGTTAATCACGGTGAATGCTTTCGCGCAGGCTTACAGCGGTAATTTGATCAGTTCGTCGAGGCCGCCCATGACTTTGTTGCGCACTTGCATCAACATCGAGAAGGACAGGCCGGCCTCCTGGCTGGCCAGCATGGCGCCGACCAGGTCGTCGCTGTTGCCGGCGTCGACATCGGCCATTTGCTGGCCGGCCGCCGCGTCCTGGCGGTTGACGCCGTCGATGGCGTTTTGCATCGACTGCGCAAACGAGGCGGCCGGTTGCGCCGCCTGCGGGCCGAACTGGTTGGCGGCGGCGATCTGCGTGTGTTGAGCGGCCAGGTTTTGCGCCGCGTTGGTCAACGACGCCAGGTCGGCCTGTATCAGGCTGGAGAATCCGTTACTCATCTTGCTACCCCCGTTATTGCGGCGTTGTGGCCGCTTTGAATCCAGATGCCTACCATAGCGAGATTGCCGAAAAGCAGCAAGTCCAATGGCAGAATATGTGACGTTCTATCGCTAACCTGCGACACATCCATTGTGCATGTCACACTCTTGTCAAAAAGCTAGCGTATGGATGTCGGACTAAATCGGACGCGCCCGCTCCGCAGCGGCCCGGCACGGCCGGTGTCGCATGGTTGGTGAATTGTTGAATGTCAATTCTCCGCGGCGCGCTGCGGAACGGCGCTTGAAACAGTTATCCTGGAGCAAATCTCGTTATAAATCATTTACTAAGCGTCGCTTGTTGAGGTATGTTGCGGAGCAGCGTAAGAACCCTACAATCTGAACTAAGCTTACCGAATGGCAATATTCTTGTAAAGCGAAATTTGTCCGGAAGGAAATTTTTCACCAGAATATTGTTGGTTAGCAATAATGTGAATTTTCAGGTATGCTGCTACCGAGATCGTCCTACGTTGTGAAAAAATTGCGCGGGAAGTAAGCAGTTTTTGGCTGGATAGTGCGATGATGCAGACGTAGGAAGAATTAACCGCCATGGCCGATACATGACAACGACAAAACAGACGCAACATCAAGTGCTGGACCCGTGCCTGCTGGGCCGTCCGGTACACCTGCTGCATATCTTTGCGGCCCAGTTGCGCGACGATCTGGCGCAGTCCATGCGCCTGAACATGAACCGCCGCTACTGGGGCGGCTTCCGGGTCGACGACGTCGCCTTCAGCCGCCTGGACGGCAGCGAGACCCGTGGCCGCTGGCTCAGCTTTGCCGCGCCGGCCGGCCAGATCGCCTTCTCGATGGAGCGCAAGGTGTTGCTCAGCGTGCTCAACTACCGCTACGGCAGCGGCGGCAAGAGCGAGCCCAAAAGCGCGCCGAAGGCGGACGCCGCGGCCGGTGACCATCCCGAGGTCAAAGCCGAGGTCAAACCCGAGGCCGCCGCGCTGGTCGACGAGAGCACGGTGCGCGTGACCGCCACCGAGGAGCGTCTGGCTGTGGTGTTGGGGCAACAGTTATGCGGCACGCTGGCCGGCCGCATCGAGCTCAACCTGCCCGCCAGCGACAAGCCGGCCGCCGACGGCGAGGGCGCCGCCGCCGACACCGAATTCAAGCCCGCGCCCGGCTCGCAGCCGCCCAAGGGCACGTGGGTGATCACCGTCACCGTGGCCGACGTGGCCAGCGGCGCCAGCGGCCGCTACTGGTTCGCGCTCGATAAGCCGCTGATGGCCAGCGTGCTGCGCGGCTTGCTGCGCGACCGCGACACCGGGAAAAAAATCAAGAGTGCGGCGCCGCTGGCGCAGCGCCTGCAGGTGGGTCTGGTGGGCCGCCTGGCTAGCAAGGAAGTGTCGCTGGGCAGCTTGTACGATTTGCAGGTGGGCGACGTGATCCCGATCAGCCTGTCCAGAGCGGACGTGTTGCTCGAAGAATCGCGGCTGTTCACCGCCGCGGTCACCGAGCATAAAGGCAAACTCTGTTTAACCTCTTTTGAAGACGCAGAATAATGATGAACATGAACGTAGCCAACCCAAGCGACGCCCTGCTGGAAGACCTGTCGGAAGAGATGATCATCGACCAGCCTGGCGCCGAGCTGACCGATCTGCCGGCCGCCGCGCCGCGCCGCGACCTGCCGGCCATGATGCGCAAGATTCCGGTGACGCTGACGCTGGAGGTCGGCTCGGCCCGCATTTCGCTGGAAGAGCTGATGAACATCGGCGCCGACAGCGTGGTGGAGCTCGACGTGCTGGCCGGCGAGCCGCTGGTGATCAAGGTCAACGGCACCGCCATCGGCCGCGCCGAGGTGGTGGTGGCGGGCGAAAACTATGGCCTCAAAGTGATCGACCTGGATGGCCTGAATCTGGACATGATGACCCCATGACCGTGGGCATGAACGCGCACTGGCGGCGTCGCCTGCTGGCGGCCGCGCCGGTGATGGCCTTGCTGGGCCTCGGCGCCGCCTGCGCGCCGGCCCAGGCGGTCGACCTGCTGGCCAATGTGGTGCCGGGAGCGAAGACCGAACTGACGGTCAAGATGCAAATCCTGATCATCATGACCTTGCTGGGCTTGCTCCCGGTGATGGTCATGATGATGACCAGCTTTACCCGCTTCGTCATCGTGCTGTCGCTGCTGCGCCAGGCCCTGGGCTTGCAGCAGGGCTTGCCCAACCGGGTGATCACCGGCGTGGCGCTGATCCTGACGCTGCTGGTGATGCGGCCGATCGGCGACCAGATCTGGACCGAGGCCTTCGTGCCCTACGACCAGGACAAGATCGGCCTGGAAACCGCGCTGCGGATCGCCGAGCAGCCGGTGGCGCGCTTCATGCTGGCGCAGACCAGCAAGGCGGCGCTGCAACAGATCGCCCACCTGGCCGGCGAGGACAAGATCACCGACCCGACCCAGCACGCGTTCACCGTCAAGCTGGCCGCGTTCGTGCTGTCGGAGCTGAAGACCGCGTTCCAGATCGGCTGCATGCTGTTCATCCCGTTCCTGGTGATCGACCTGGTGGTGTCGTCGGTGCTGATGGCGATGGGGATGATGATGCTGTCGCCGCTGGTGATTTCCTTGCCGTTCAAGCTGTTGCTGTTCGTGCTGGTCGATGGCTGGACGCTGACCGTCAACACGCTCGTCACGAGCATCCAGGCCTACTGAGGGAGCGACGCCGATGCTGACCCCCGAAATTGCCGTCGATCTGGTGGTCGAGTCGCTGCACATCGTCATGCTGCTGGTGGTGGTGCTGGTCGTGCCCGGCCTGATCGTCGGCCTGCTGGTGGCGCTGTTCCAGGCCGCCACGCAGATCAACGAGCAAACGCTGAGCTTCCTGCCCAGGCTGCTGGTGACGCTGCTGGCCATCATCCTGGCCGGGCGCTGGATGTCGACCTATCTGATGGACTTCTGCGTGTCCATCTTTACCCGCGCCGCCACCCTGGTCGGCTAAGCCCCGATGGAACCGATCCTGTCCCAGTTGCTGCCGCTGCTGACCGCCATCTGGTGGCCGTTCTGCCGCATCCTGGCGATGTTCATCGGCGCGCCGGTGCTGGGCGAGGCGGTGACGCCGACCACCGTGCGCATCCTGATCGCGCTGGTGCTGGCGGTGCTGATGCTGCCGCTGACCAGTGGCGTCGACTGGGGCCCGGCGGCGATCAATCCGTTCTCGCTGCACGGCGTGGTGGCGACCATCGAGCAGGCGCTGATCGGCTTTGTGCTGGGGCTGGCGTTCCACTTCGCCATGTCGGTGATCGGCGTGCTGGGCTTCATGGTGTCGTCGCAGATGGGGCTGTCGATGGCGGTGATGAACGACCCGATGAACGGACAGTCGTCGGACGTCACCTCGGCGCTGCTGTCGACGCTGTCCATCATCGTCTTCTTCGCCATCGACGGCCACCTGGTGATCGCCAACGTCCTCGGCCAGAGCTTCAAGGCCTGGCCGCTGGGTCACGGCTTCGGCAACCCGCTGCTGGAGGCGGTGGCCTACAACGTCGCCTGGATCTTCTCGGCCGCCATGCTGCTGGCGCTGCCGGTGGTGTTCGCCACCATGGTGGTGCAGATCGGCTTCGGCTTCCTCAACCGCGTGGCGCCCAGCCTGAACCTGTTCGCGCTGGGCTTTTCGGTGATCACCATCTTCGGCCTGCTGATGCTGGCCCAGGTGGTGCGCTTCATTCCCGAACACTATGTGCGCATGACGAACATGGTGTTGGAGCTGATCCGTCAGCAAATGCAGGTGGCGCATGGCTGACGACAGCACTGGCGATAAAACAGAAAAGGCTTCACAGCAGAAGCTGAAGAAATCCCGCCAGGAAGGGCAGGTGGTGCGCTCGCGCGACCTGTCGACCGCGATCGGCATCCTGGTCAGCCTGAAGCTGTTCGTCTACATGCTGCCGACCTATCTGGGCGAGTTCAACGAGGTGTTCCACCAGAGCTTCGCGCCGCTGGACGGCGACGGCGCCATCGACAACGCCCTGTCGATCGTGTTCAGCACCTCGATGGTGCTGCTGATCAAGATGTTGCTGCCGCTGTTCGTGGTGCCGCTGTTCATCGTGCTGGGCGCGATGGTGCCGGGCGGCTGGGTGATCTCGACGAAGAACATGGCGCCCAAGCTGTCTCGCATGAGCCCGGTTGCCAACATCGGCCGCCTGTTCAGCGGCAAGCACGCCTTCGAGCTGCTGATCTCGATCGGCAAGGCCGGCGTGCTGATCGCCGTACTGATCCACGTGGCGCGCTCGATGGTGCCGGACTACACGCAGCTGCAGATGCTGCCGTTGGGCCAGGCGCTGCTGTCGGGCTCGCACCTGATGCTGGATGGCCTGATGTCGCTGGTGGCGGTGTTTGTCATCTTCGCGCTGATCGACGTGCCGGCGCAGGCCTGGTTCTTCGCCCGCAACCAGCGCATGTCCAAGCAGGACCAGAAGGAAGAGCACAAGTCGACCGAGGGCCGGCCCGAGGTCAAGGGCCGCATCCGCCAGTTGCAGCGGGCCATGGCGCGGCGCAGCGCGCGCAAGAGCGTGCCGACCGCCGACGTGGTGATCGTCAACCCGGAGCACTACGCGGTGGCGCTGAAGTACGACGCCGGGCGCGCCGCCGCGCCGTATGTGGTGGCCAAGGGCGTCGACGAGATCGCGCTGTACATCAAGGCGCTGGCCTATGAATTCAAGATCGAGGTGATGGAGCTGCCGCCGCTGGCGCGCGCCATCTACAACACCGCCCAGGTCAACCAGCAGATCCCGGTGCAACTGTACCAGGCGGTGTCGCAGGTGCTGAACTACGTGCTGCAGCTGCAGGCCTTCCGCGCCGGCCGGCGCAACGCCGAGCCGCCGCGTCCAAGAGAAAGTGAAGTCGTTGTGCCCACATCCATGAGCGAGGTTAAGCAGTGAATTTTTTCAAAACGCTGATGGCGGAAGCCGGTCGCCACAAATTCGCCACGCCGGCATTCCTGTTGATCATCCTGGCGATGATCATCCTGCCGCTGCCGCCGATATTGCTGGACGTGATGTTCACGTTCAACATCGTGGTGGCGCTGATCGTCATCCTGGTGTCGGTGTCGGCCAAGCGGCCGCTGGACTTCTCGGTGTTCCCGACGGTGATCCTGGCCACCACCATGCTGCGGCTGACGCTGAACGTGGCGTCGACCCGGGTGGTGCTGCTGCACGGCCATGAGGGCACGGCGGCGGCCGGTCATGTGATCGAGGCCTTCGGCAACGTGGTGGTCGGCGGCAATTACGTGGTCGGCATCGTGGTGTTCGTGATCCTGATGATCATCAACTTCATGGTGGTGACCAAGGGCGCCGAGCGGATTTCCGAGGTGTCGGCGCGCTTCACGCTGGACGCGCTGCCGGGCAAGCAGATGGCGATCGACGCCGACCTCAACGCCGGCCTGATCAATCAAGAAAAGGCCCAGCAGCGGCGCATGGACGTCGCCACCGAGGCCGACTTCTACGGCGCCATGGACGGCGCCTCCAAGTTCGTGCGCGGCGACGCCGTGGCCTCGATCCTGATCCTGATCATCAACATGGTCGGCGGTGTGGCGATTGGCGCGCTGATGCAGGACATGTCGTTCGCCGACGCCTTTAAACAGTACGCGCTGCTGACCATCGGCGACGGCCTGGTGGCGCAGATCCCGGCGCTGCTGCTGTCGGCGGCGGCGGCGATCCTGGTCACCCGGATTTCGGACTCGGGCGACTTCGAGCAGCAGGTCGGCAGCCAGGTGCTGACCTCGCCGAGCGTGATGTTCAGCGCGGCCGGCATGATGATGATTCTGGCGATGGTGCCGGGCATGCCATGGCAGATGTTCGTGCCGTTCGCGCTGGTGCTGGCGTATGTTGGCTGGAGGCTGCGCGGCCGGGTGCTGGTGCCCGACACCTCGAATATCGACGCCATCGAAGCGGCGCTGCGCGACGACCGCCAGCCCGAGCTTGACTGGCACAGCCTGCCGCTGGTGCAGCCGCTGCAGGTGGCGGTCGGCTACAAGCTGGTGACGCTGATCGACAAGGCGCACGGCGAGCCGCTGAGCAAGCGCGTCAAGGGCGTGCGGCAGAGCATCTCCGAAGCCATGGGCCTGTTGCTGCCGCCGATCACCGTGCGCGACGACCTCGGCCTGAAGCCGACGCAGTACTCGGTGATTCTGTCGGGCAGCGTGGTGTCGCAGGCCGAGGTGTTCGCCGACCGCCTGATGGCGATTCCATCGCCCAATGTGTACGGCCAGATCGACGGCATCCCCGGCATCGAGCCGGCCTACGGCATGCCGGTGACGTGGATCGAAACCAGCGAAAAGGCCAACGCGCTGGGGCTGGGCTACCAGGTGGTGGAAACACCGAGCGCGATCGCCACCCACCTGTCCAAGCTGATCCGCGAATACCTGCCGGAGCTGTTCCGTCACGAAGACGTGCCGGCGCTGCTGGACCGGCTGACGGCGCAGGCGCCCAAGCTGGCGGCGGCGCTGGACAAGGCGCTGACCCATACGCAGCTGCTGCGGGTGTTCCGCGTGCTGCTGGCGGAAAACGTCTCGCTGAAAGACATCGTGCCGATCGCCACCACGCTGGTGGACAGCTCGGAGACCACCAAGGACCCGATCCTGCTGGCGGCCGAAGTGCGCTGCGCGCTGCGGCGCCAGATCGTCACCGCGCTGTTCGGCCAGAAGACCGAGATGCAAGCCTTCAACCTGGGCGGCGACCTGGAAAACATGCTGCTGGGATCGTTGAATCAGGCGCGCCAGAGCGGCAAGGTGGTGCTGGACAACTACCCGATCGACCCGCATCTGCTGGCGCAGTTACAGGTCAACATGCCGGTGGCGCGCGAGCAGATGAAACAGCAGGCGACGCCGCCGCTGCTGCTGGTGCTGCCGCAGATCCGGCCGCTGCTGGCGCGCTACGCCCGCCTGTTCGCGCCGGGTCTGCACGTTCTCTCTTACAACGAAATCCCGGAGAACCGCGAAGTCAGCATCATCGGCACGGTCGGCTAAAACCCGGTGTCAGACCTGACACCGGGTTTTTTATTGCGGCTCGTCGGCCAGCATGGGTTGCGACAGCAGGGTCGCCACTTCGGCCATCGCTTTGAACAGCGATAGCGTCAAGGCCGCCGTGTGCAGCCGGCTCGGCTGTGCGTGCTCGCCGGCCGGCGCCGGCAGTTCGCGCCGCAAGCGGCAGCGCAGGATGGTCAGACCGGCGCGACCCACCACCGCCGCCAGCTGCGGCAGGATGTCGCGCATGTGCTGCATGGCCGAGGTCTGGGCGGCGCCGATTTCCATCACCACGCTGTTGCCGCTGGCAGGCTCCAGTTGTATCACCACCCGGCCTATGCCGGGCAGCATCAATTCCAGCCGCAAGGCCACGCGCGAACGGCGCCGGCGGTTGCGGTCGTATTCTTCGTCGTCCTTGACCACCACTTTCAACACCAGGCGCTCGGCGCCCCAGGCAAACACGGCGAAACGCCAGGGTTCCATTTCGGTCACCAGCGGCATGCCGGGACGGGCGTCGCGCGGCGACTGGTCGGCCATGAACAGGCTGGCCGGCAGGTGCTGGCCGGTGGCTTGCTCCAGCCACGCGGCGCGTTGCTCGGCGTAGGTGCGCACCATCACTTGCCACGAGGCGGCCATCAGACTGGTGTCGGGCGGCTGCCAGACCAGCTGACGCGACAGGAAGACCTGGTTGGGGCGCATGGCGGCCGCGTCGCCACCGTCGGCCACCTCGGCCAGCGCGCTGGCCAGCGCTTCGGCGGCGCCGGGCGGCAGTTGCCGGCCTTCGGGCGCGTCGAGGATGGCGCCGACCGAGTTCGGGCCGTTGGTGCCGTTGGGACCGCCGGGGGCGAGCGGACCGATGGGGAAATCGATATCGAGCGGGCCTTCGCTGCCCGGCACGCGCGTGACCTGGCCTGGCTGTGCCAGCGGCCGGTCAGGAACGCTCAGCGGACGCGCCGCCGCTCCGATACGATCTACTGCCATCAAGCTCGCTTTCTGTCATTTTACGGGTATAAAAAAAGCCAACCGAAGTCTTCCGGTTGGCCCTTGGTCGCATCCGGATATGCATACATATCCGGATAGTACTACGATTACTGCAGCAGGGACATAACCAGCGACGAGGTGCTGTTCGACTGCTTCAGCATCGCGGTGCCGGCTTGCAGCAGCATCTGCGATTGGGTCATGTTCGACGATTCGGTAGCGAAGTCGGTGTCCATGATGCGGCCGGTCGCGGACTTGGTGTTGCCCGAGACGTTTTGCAGGTTGTTATAAACGTGGTCCAGACGGTTAGCCACCGCGCCCAGTTGCGAACGCAGCGCGCCGACGTCGTCGATCGCGGTTTTCAGCAGATTGATCGTGCCGTTCGGGTCATCGCTCAATGCGGTGCCTACGGAAGCGCCGGCGGTACCATCGGAAACAAAACCGGTGGCTGAGGCCAGCACCGAGGCGGTCATCTTATCAATCGCGCCGCTCAGGTTGACTTCCATTTTCTCTTCGGACGAGGCGCCGATCTGGAAGGTCAGCTTGGTGTTTTGCAGCGTGCTGCCGCCGTCTGCCGCACCGGAGAACAGTTTGGAGCCGCCGAACGAGGTGTTGCCGATGATGTTAGACAGTTCGTTGGTCAGTGCGTTGAATTCAGCCTGCATCGCGGTTTGGTCATCGGCGGTCGACGATGCATCAGCTGCCTGGGTCGCCAGATCCTTCATGCGGGTCAGGATGGTGGTGGTTTCGTCCAGGGCGCCTTCGCCGGTTTGCAGCAGCGAGATCGAATTCTGGGTGTTGCGCATGGCCATGGCCATGCCGCTGGTTTGTGCTTTCAGACGGGTGGCGATCTGCAGGCCTGCAGCATCGTCCATCGCCGAATTGACACGGAAGCCGGTGCTCAGGCGGGTCTGCGAGGTCGACAGAGCCGATTGGGTGCGCGAGATCGAGCTTTGTGCGGAAAGGGCCGCGGAATTGGTGTGAAGGCTCAGCATGAAATAACTCCTGGTAGGTGGATTCAGTTCGGAGCAACGAATCTTTTTCGCTCTCCCAAGTACAAGACGACCGTATCCGGGAGGACATTAAATGCTTTATGGAAATTTATTGAAAATAATTTGTAACCGCGCTGAACGTCGCACCGGGCGCCTTTCCCACCACCGCTTAGGGACCGATTATCGGCCAGTTGCCGCTGGGGAGCAAATAAAAACAGCGCGGCTGGCGGGCCGCGCTGTCTGGGAAGTTGCTTTCTTACATATTTGGGTAGTTCGGACCGCCGCCGCCCTCCGGCGTCACCCAGACGATGTTCTGGGTCGGGTCCTTGATGTCGCAGGTCTTGCAGTGGACGCAGTTCTGCGCGTTGATCTGCAGCCGGTCGCCGCCGTCGTCCTGCTTGACGAATTCATACACCCCGGCCGGACAGTAGCGCGCCTCCGGACCGGCATACTGCTGCAGGTTGACGTCCACCGGCACGCTCGGGTTTTTCAGCGTCAGATGGATCGGCTGGTCTTCCGCGTGGTTGGTGTTGGAGATAAACACCGACGACAGCCGGTCGAAGGTCAGCTTGCCATCCGGTTTAGGGTAGGTGATCGGCGCGAACTGCGCGGCCGGCTTCAGGCACTCGTGGTCGGCGTGCGAGTGGCGCAGCGTCCACGGCGCCTTGCCGCGGAAGACGATCTGGTCGATGCCCACCATCAGCGAGCCCAGATACAGGCCTTTGTTCAGCCACGGCTTGACGTTGCGCGCGACGTGCAGCTCCTCGTGCAGCCACGACTGTTCAAACGCGACCGGGTAGGACGCCAGCTCATCGCCCTGACGGCCGGCGCCCAGCGCCTCGAACACCGACTCGGCGGCCAGCATGCCGGACTTGATCGCGGCGTGCGAGCCCTTGATGCGGCTCATGTTGAGGAAGCCGGCGTCGCAGCCGATCAGCGCGCCGCCCGGGAACACCAGCTTCGGCAGCGATTGCAGGCCGCCGGCGGTGATCGCCCGCGCGCCGTAGGAAATACGCTTGCCGCCCTCCAGGAAGGGACGGATTTCCGGGTGGGTCTTGTAGCGCTGGAATTCCTCATACGGCGACAGGTAAGGATTTTCGTAGTTCAGGCCAACCACATAGCCGACCATCACCTGGTTGTTTTCCAGGTGGTACAGGAAGGAGCCGCCGTAGGTGTGGCTGTCCAGCGGCCAGCCGGTGGTGTGGATCACCAGGCCCGGCTGGTGCTTGGCCGGATCGATTTCCCACAGTTCCTTGATGCCGATGCCGTACGATTGCGGGTCTTTGCCCTTGTTCAGGTCGAACTTGGCCATCAGCTGCTTGCCGAGGTGGCCGCGGGCGCCTTCGGCGAACAGTGTGTATTTGCCGTGCAGCTCCATGCCGAGCTGGAATTCCGGGCCGGCTGTGCCGTCGCGTTTGACGCCCATATTGCCGGTGGCGATGCCTTTGACCTGGCCGTCGTCGGTGTAAAGAATCTCGGCGGCGGCGAAGCCGGGGAAGATCTCGACGCCCAGCGCTTCGGCCTGCTGGCCCAGCCAGCGCACCACGTTGCCCAGCGAGATCACGTAGTTGCCGTGGTTCTCGAAGCACTTCGGCAGCAGCATGTTCGGGGTTTTCAGAGACCCGGTTTCGGTCAGGAACAGTACGCGGTCCTCGGTGACCGGGGTGTTCAGCGGCGCGCCTTTTTCCTTCCAGTCCGGAATCAGCTCGGTCAGCGCTTGCGGGTCCATCACCGCGCCGGACAGGATGTGCGCGCCCAGTTCGCCGCCTTTTTCCAGCACGACGACCGAGACTTCGCGGCCTTGTTCAGCGGCCAGCTGCTTGATCTTGATCGCCGCCGACAAGCCTGCCGGGCCGCCGCCGACGATCACGACGTCGTATTCCATCGCGTCGCGCGGGCCGTACTGTTCTACTAGGGTTTGGGGCTGAGTCATGGTCTGTTGTTATAGTGGTGTTTGGTGAATGAGAAAAATTTTAGCACGAGTGTGCTTCTTTTTCGTCAGGAATGCAATTGTGGCGCCATTGTCTTCGACATTATTAGACACCGCAATCTAATACTGGAGATTTGTGTAATCATTATGTTTAGACACCTCAATCCGTAACACAGGGAGCAGTCCGTGGGCATAGAAGTCAATTTTGAAGGAAAGATCGCGCTGGTGACCGGCGCTTCGAGCGGCCTCGGGGCCCGTTTCGCCAAGGTGCTGGCGCAGGCCGGCGCACAGGTGGTGCTGGCCTCGCGTCGCAGCGAGCGGCTCAAGGAGCTGCGCGCCGAAATCGAGGCCGAGGGCGGCGCCGCGCATGTGGTCAACCTGGACGTGACCGACTACGCCAGCATCAAGTCGGCCATCGCCCATACCGAGACCGAGGCCGGCCCGATCGACATCCTGGTCAACAATTCCGGCGTGTCGACCACCCAGCGGCTGGTCGATGTGACGCCGGAAGACTACAACTTCATCATGGACACCAATCTGCGCGGCGCGTTTTTCGTCGCGCAGGAAACCGCCAAGCGCATGATCGCCCGCGCCAAGGGCGATCCGACCAAGGCGCACCGCATCATCAATATCGCCTCGGTGGCCGGGCTGCGCGTGCTGCCGCAGATCGGCGTGTACTGCATGAGCAAGGCCGGCGTGGTGCAGATGACCAAGGCGATGGCGGTGGAGTGGGGCAAGTACGGCATCAACACCAACGCCATCTGCCCCGGCTATATTTCGACCGAGATCAACGAGGAATATTTCGCCACCGAGCAGGGCCAGAAGCTGGTCGCCATGCTGCCGCGCAAGCGTCCCGGCAAGCCGGAAGACCTGGACGGCCTGCTGTTGCTGCTGGCCGGCG
Source organism: Duganella lactea (assembly GCF_009857505.1). Taxonomy (GTDB): domain Bacteria; phylum Pseudomonadota; class Gammaproteobacteria; order Burkholderiales; family Burkholderiaceae_D; genus Rugamonas; species Rugamonas lactea. The sequence goes on along the minus strand of NZ_WWCP01000025.1, from coordinate 36,494 downwards.
AGGACGCCAACTTCATTAACGGCGCCATCATTTCCGCCGACGACGGCATGACGGCGACCTAGCGTTGCACGCCCGCCAGCTTGTGCACCAGCTCGGACGAGGTGGCGGCCGAGAATTTGCGCATCAGTCTGGCGCGGTGCATTTCCACCGTGCGCGGGCTCAGGTCCACCTGGCGCGCGATGGTCTTGCTGGTTTTACCCTCGACCAGCAGCGCGGCGATTTCGCGCTCGCGCGGCGTCAGCTCGGCGGTGACCGGACGCTTTTCGCTGACATCCTCGAAGGTCCAGATGCCGGCACCGAGCGGCACGCCGGCCTGCATCGCGTGGCCGGTGACGTGGCACCAGAACAGCTCGCCGTCGGCGCGGCGCATGATGCGCTCGTCGGAATAGCGCCCCTTGGCGTTCATGATGGGGATGATGCGGTCACCGGTGCGCAGGAATTCGTCCAGCGTCGGATACAGTGCCAGGAACGACAGCCCGTCCAGCTGCGCGCGCGTGTAGCCGAACATGGCGGCCAAGGCCTCGTTGCAGGTCTGGATGGTGCGGTTTTCCGAAATGCACATGCCGACCGGCGCATGCAGGAAAATCGCTTCATAATCAATGATCGGCTGGGCGGGCATGAATGGATGAGCGGTGAGGGCAGGTATTTCTACGGTATTGAACTTTTGACGGGCGTATTCTATGCTGGATCGCCGTATCGCTGACGTATTTAACAACGTTGGCAGAGCACACGCAACATAAACATAAGGGACAGCTATGAACAAGATCTATCCTGACGCCGCCGCCGCCCTGGCCGGCGTCGTGCAAAACGGCCAAACCATCGCCGTCGGCGGCTTCGGCCTGTGCGGCATCCCGGAAGCGCTGATCGGCGCCTTGCGCGAGTCCGGCGTCACCGGCCTGACCGCCATCTCCAACAACGCCGGCGTCGACGGCTTCGGCCTCGGCCAGTTGCTGGAAACCCGCCAGATCAAAAAAATGATCGCCTCCTATGTGGGCGAGAACAAGGAATTCGCGCGCCAATACCTGGCCGGCGAGCTGGAGCTGGAATTCACGCCGCAGGGCACGCTGGCCGAGAAGCTGCGCGCCGGTGGCGCCGGTATTCCTGCCTTCTTCACCAAGACCGGCGTCGGCACCATCGTCGCCGACGGCAAGGAAATCCGTGAATTCGACGGCGAGCAATACGTGATGGAGCGGGCGCTGGTGGCCGATGTGGCGCTGGTCAAGGCGTGGAAGGCCGACAAGGCCGGCAACCTGGTGTTCCGCAAAACCGCGCGCAACTTCAATCCCAACGCGGCCATGGCCGGCAAGGTCTGCATCGTCGAAGTCGAGCAACTGGTCGAGACCGGCGAGATCGATCCGGACCACGTGCATCTGCCGAGCATCTACGTGCATCGCATCGTGGTCAACGCCACGCCGGAAAAACGCATCGAGCAGCGCACCATCCGCGCCGCCCACTAAGCATATCGGAGACACAAATCATGGCATGGACTCGTGATGAAATGGCCGCGCGCGCGGCGCAGGAACTGCAGGACGGATATTACGTCAACCTGGGCATCGGCCTGCCGACGCTGGTGGCCAACTACGTGCCGCAAGGCATGGAAGTGTTCCTGCAATCGGAAAACGGCTTGCTCGGCATCGGCCCGTTCCCGACCGAGACGGACATCGACGCCGACCTGATCAACGCCGGCAAGCAGACCGTGACGGCGCTGCCGGGCGCCGCCTACTTTAGCTCGGCCGACTCGTTCGGCATGATCCGCGGCGGCAAGATCAACCTGGCCATCCTGGGCGCGATGCAGGTGTCGGAACACGGCGACCTGGCCAACTGGATGATCCCGGGCAAAATGGTCAAGGGCATGGGTGGCGCGATGGACCTGGTGGCCGGCGTGAAAAAAGTGGTGGTGCTGATGGAGCACGTGGCCACCGCCAAGGACGGCAGCACCTCGCACAAGCTGCTGCCGAAGTGCGACCTGCCGCTGACCGGCGTTGGCGTGGTCGATCTGGTCATCACCGACCTGGGCGTCATGGAGGTGACCGATGGCGGCCTCAAGGTGACCGAGCTGGCGCCGGGCGTGAGCAAGGAGCAGATCCAGGCCGCCACCGGCGTCAAACTCGACTTCTCGGCGCTGTAAGCGTCATCAGCGAGATGCCGCGATAGCGGCGCTTGTAGACCACCACCGCCGTGGCGACCAGGATGACTACCACGGCGGCGGTCAGCAAATCCTGGCCGCCATGCGTTTGCACCGCCGGCTGGCTGGAGATCATGGTCGCGGCGGAAAATTTCTTGGCGGAGTAGCGGGCGCCGATCACCAGTTCCTGGTTGTTGATGGCGTTCACCAGATACAGGCCGTAGCCGCCCGGGTGCACCGTCATTTTCCCATCCCGGTAGACAAACGCGCGGCGTTCCTCGCCGATGCGGATGCTGCCAACCACGTGGCCGGCGTTGTTGACGGCGGTGGCGAAGCTGTCGCCGTAGCCGATCAGCACGCCGAGGTCGGTCATGCGGCCGCGCTCCCATACGAACGCGTGCCAGCGCCGTCCGGCGGTTTCCGCCGCGCCCACCACCACGCCGTGGTCGTTGACGGCGCTGGCGCCGCTCAGCCTTCCGCCCAGCGTGCCGAGATCCCGCATGGCGCCGTTTTGATACAGGAAGGCGTGACGATAGCCATCGGGCAGGGCGGCGGTGCCGACAATGTCACCGTGTGCGTTGATACCGGCCGCGTAGCTGATCTTGCCACCCAGCGTGCCGAGATCGACCGCGTCGCCGCCGCCGTCACTGCGGAAGGCGCGGTAATAACCGTCGCTGGTGTCGGCGTAGCCGGCCACCTGGCCGCGATCATTGATGGCGGCGCCGTAGCTGCTGTTGCCGCCCAGCGTGCCGAGGTCGCGCATGACGCCGCCATGCGGGACGACGAAGGCGCGCCAATGGCCGGCGGCGTTCTGTGCCGTGCCGACCACATCGCCGTGCTGATTGATGTCCCGGCTGTAGCTGTCGCTGCCGCCCAGCGTGCCCAGTTCGACCGGGCGTCCGTCGTACAGCACCGCGCGCTGGCGGCCACTGTCTTCGACGATAATGCCGGTCATCTGTCCGCGTGCGTTGATGTCGACGGCGATGCTTTCTTCGTCGCCGCGCGCTCCCAATGTCAGATCCGCCATGCTGCCTCCCGATATCAAATATAAGAAGAACTGCAACTCCCGTGCCACCGGTATTGTGCGCCTGAGCAGCGGCAAAGTGTGCGGAAATGAACGCCGGCGCTGTCCGTAAATGAACAAAAGCCCCGGCATCGCTGCGCGGGGCTTTTGGTTGGGTGAGGCCGGACTTAGCGGACGGCGGCCGCCGGGTCCATCGGTTCCAGCTCAGCCGCGGTGACGGTCGAGCCTGGATTGTTCAGCTCGGCGTTCAGCTTGTCGCGGTCCAGCTCTTTTTCCCAGCTGGAGACGACCACGGTGGCGACGCCGTTGCCGACGAAGTTGGTCAGCGCGCGGCATTCGCTCATGAAGCGGTCGATGCCCAGGATCAGCGCCATGCCGGCCACTGGAATCGTCGGCACCACGGCCAGCGTCGCCGCCAGGGTGATGAAGCCGGCGCCGGTGATGCCGGACGCGCCTTTCGAGGTCAGCATCGCCACGCCGAGGATGGTCAGTTCCTGCCACAGCGTCAGCTCGGTGTTGGTGGCTTGCGCAACGAACAGGGCGGCCATGGTCATGTAGATGTTGGTGCCGTCCAGGTTGAACGAGTAGCCGGTTGGCACCACCAGACCCACGACCGGCTTGGAGCAGCCCAGGCGTTCCAGTTTGGTCATCAGCGAAGGCAGCGCCGATTCCGACGAGCTGGTGCCCAGCACGATCAGTAGTTCTTCCTTGATGTACTTGATGAACTTGATGATCGAGAAGCCGGTGTACTTGGCGATCATGCCCAGCACGATGAAGACGAACAGGAAGCAGGTCAGGTAGAACGAACCCATCAGCTTGGCCAGCGGGATCAGCGACGCCAGGCCATATTTACCGATGGTGAAGGCCATCGCGCCGAACGCACCGATCGGCGCGGCTTTCATGATGATGTTCACGACACCGAAGATCACGTGCGAGATATCGTCGATGAACTTGGTGATCGGACGGCCGCGCTCACCCATCAGCGACAGCGAGAAGCCGAACAGGATGGCGATCAGCAGCACTTGCAGAATGTCACCCTTGGCGAACGCATCCACGAAGGTCTTCGGAATGATGTTCATCAGGAAGTCGATGGTAGTCAGGCCTTCGGCGTGGGTGTACTGCGCGATCGCCTTGGTGTCCAGGTGGGCGGGATCGGCGTTGAAGCCGGCGCCCGGTTTCAGCACGTTGGCGACCACCAGGCCGATGGCCAGGGCGATGGTCGAGACGATTTCGAAGTACAGCAGCGCTTTGCCGCCGACGCGGCCGATTTTTTTGACGTCCTGCATGCCGGCGATACCGGCCACGACGGTGCAGAAGATCACCGGCGCGATGATCATTTTGATCAGTTTGATGAAGCCATCACCTAGCGGTTTCATGGCCACGGCGTCGGTGGGCAGGTACACGCCCAGCAACACGCCGCAGACAATGGCGAACAGGACCTGTATGTACAGGACTTTATAGAATGGTTTTTTCACGGGGTCTCCTCGTGTCGTGGTTCGTCTGAGGAGTGCATCATCGCGCAGGCGGACAGATATCACTATTGTGGAAACCCGCAAATTCGCGCCAGTGATATCTGTCTTGGGTAAGGGATACTACTTATAATTGTTTATTGAGCAACCCAGCCGCCGTCCATATTCCACGCCACGCCGCGCACCTGCTTGGCGGCGTCGGAGCACAGGAACACCGCCAGCGCGCCCAGTTCCTCCGGCGTGACGAACTCGCCGGACGGCTGTTTGTCGGCCAGCAGCGCTTTTTTGGCCTGCTCGTTGGAGATGCCATCCTTGGCGGCGCGATCGTCCACCTGCTTCTGCACCAGCGGCGTCAGCACGAAACCGGGGCAGATGGCGTTGACGGTGACGCCGGTGGTGGCGGTTTCCAGCGCGTTGGCCTTGGTCAGGCCGAGCAGGCCGTGCTTGGCGGCGACATAGGCCGACTTGCCGGCCGAGGCCACCAGACCGTGGGTCGAGGCCAGATTGATGATGCGACCCCAGTTCTGCGCGCGCATGCGCGGCAGCACCAGGCGCGACGTGTGGAAGGCCGAGGTCAGGTTGATGGCGATGATCGCGTCCCATTTCTCGACCGGGAATTCCTCGACATTGGCGACGAACTGGATGCCGGCGTTATTGACCAGCACATCGACGCCGCCGAACTTGTCGCCAGCGAACTGGATCATGGCCTCTATTTGCGCCGGCTTGGTCATGTCGGCGTTGTGATAAGTGACCTGCACGCCGAATTCCCTGGCCAGGTCGAGCTGCAACTGTTCGATCTCCTTGGCGTCGCCAAAGCCGTTCAGCACCAGGTTGGCGCCCTCGGCCGCCAGCGCGCGGGCGATGCCCAAACCGATGCCGGATGTGGAACCGGTAACCAACGCGGTTTTACCGCTCAAAGTCTTGTTTGCCATACTGTCCTCTACAGGGTTGATGATCGAAGGTGCGCTGCGCTACACTTTAATAGAATTTTAACCACTACGCGGTAAAATGGCGTTTCTGCACATCAAGGAAGTCGCATGCTTGAAGCCAAAATAAAGTCTGTTCAATGCCTGTCGCTGGCCGGCTTGCACCGCATGTCGTACAAAGAATGGGGCGATGCGAGCAATCCCAACGTGCTGCTGTGCGTGCATGGCGTGACCCGCGTCGGCGACGACTTCGACACCATGGCCCGCGCGCTGGCCGCCGACTACCGCGTGATCGCGCCCGACATCGTCGGCCGCGGCCGCTCCGACTGGCTGAAGAATCCCCAGCTCTACGTCATCCCACAGTATGTCAGTGATATCGTAACCTTGCTCGCACGCGTGCTGCCAGATCCCGAAAGTCAGAAGGTCGACTGGTTCGGCACCTCGATGGGGGGGCTGATCGGCATGGGCCTGGCCTCGCTGCCGGACAACCCGATCCGCAAGCTGGTGCTGAACGACATCGGCCCGACGCTGGCGCCGCAAGCCATGCAGCGCATCGGCGACTACATCGGCCAGGACCTGCGCTTCGACAGTTTCGAGGCCGGCGCGCAGTTCGTGCGCGACGTCTCGGTCTCGTTTGGCGAGCACACGCCCGAGGAATGGCGCAAACTGGCCGCCGATGTTTTGCGCCAGGACAAGGACGGCAAGTGGGGGCGCCATTACGATATGGGGCTGGCCGCGCCGTTCCGCGCCGTCACGCCGGAGCGCGCCGCCGCCGACCAGGCCATGCTGTGGGCGGCGTATGACGCCATTCGCTGTCCGACGCTGCTGGTGCGCGGCGCCGAGTCCGACTTGCTGTCGCGCGACACCGCGCTGGCGATGACGCAGCGCGGTCCCAAGGCGCAACTGGTCGAAATTCCGAAGGTCGGCCACGCGCCGACCTTCGTCCACGACGATCAGATTCAAATAGCAAAGCAATTCCTGTTAGGTTAATACGTATGGAAATCAAACGACTGCATGTGGGCAAGCGCCTGTCCGAGGTGGCGATTCACAACAACACCGTGTACCTGGCCGGCCAGGTGGCCGAACAGAGCGACGCCGACATCCAGGGCCAGACCCTCGAGGTGCTGGGCCACATCGACCGTCTGCTGGCCGAAGCCGGCAGCGACAAGACCTGCATCCTCAGCTGCCAGATCTACCTCAAGGACCTGGCCGACTTCGCCGGCATGAACGAGGCGTGGGACGCCTGGGTACCCCAAGGCCACACGCCACCGCGCGCCACCGTGCAGGCCCAGCTGGCCGATCCGCAGTGGCTGGTGGAGATCGTCGTCACCGCCGCGCAGCGCTAGGAGCATCATGGTATCGACCACCTCGCTGACCAGTGCCACCTCGGAGCAACTGGTCCAGGGACTCACGCCCGACGAAAGCGCCCGCATGCTGGCGGCGCTGGAGTTTGCCAGCACCGCCTACGCCGACAAGCAATGCAGCAGTGGCCAGGGCGCGCTCGACTTCGCCGTCGGCGTGGCCAGCACGCTGGCCTTTCTCAGCACCGACATCGAAACCCGCATCGCCGGCCTGCTGTTCGAGCTGACCGTGCTCGATACCGACCAGGCGGCGGTGATCGAGCCGCGCTTCGGCGCCGGCGTCAACGAACTGGTGTCCGGCGTGCGCCAGCTGATCCGTCTGCGCGAGCTGACGCAGCATCAGAGCGCCGCCGCTGGCGCCGCCGGGCCGGGGCGTGGCCGCAACGCCCAACAGATGGCCGTCGCGCAAGTCGAAACGCTGCGCAAGATGTTGCTGGCGATGGCCTCCGACATGCGCGTGGTGCTGGTGCGGCTGGCCTCGTGCGTGACCACGCTGCGCTACTTTGCCGACATCAAGCTGTTCAACGACGTCACCTGCGCCTACGGGCGCGAAACGCTGGACCTGTACGCGCCGCTGGCCAACCGCCTCGGCATCTGGCAACTGAAGTGGGAGCTGGAAGACTTGTCGTTCCGCTTCATCGAGCCGGAAACCTACAAGCGCATCGCCAAGATGCTGGAAGAAAAGCGCATGATGCGCGAAGGCTTCGTCACCAACGCCATCGCCCGGCTGCAATCAGAAATGGCGGCGGCGGGCATTCAGGCCGAGGTGTTTGGCCGGCCCAAGCACATCTACTCCATCTGGAGCAAGATGAAAGGCAAGGAGCTCGACTTCACCGATTTGTACGATGTGCGCGCCTTCCGCGTCATCGTCGCCGACGTCAAGACCTGCTACACCGTGCTGGGCGTGGTGCACAACATCTGGACGCCGATCCCGAAAGAATTCGACGACTACATCTCGCGTCCCAAGCCGAACGGCTACCGCTCGCTGCACACGGTGGTGACGGCCGAGGATGGCCGGCCGCTGGAAGTGCAGATCCGCACCCAGGAAATGCACAGCTTCGCCGAATACGGCGTGGCCGCGCACTGGCGCTACAAGGAAGAGGGCGGCTCCAACTTCCAAGGGCAGAAGTACGACGAAAAAATCGCCTGGCTGCGTCAGTTGCTGGCGTGGAAAACCGACGTCGCCGACGCCGTGGTCGGCCAGGAAGAACAGCAGCGCGAATGGGTTGAAAAGCTCAAGGCCGCCGCGCTGGACGACCGCATCTTCGTGCTGACGCCGCAGGCGCGCGTGATCGAGTTGCCGGTCGGCGCCACGCCGATCGACTTCGCCTATCACCTGCACAGCGATGTCGGCCACCGCTGCCGCGGCGCGCGGGTGGACGGCATCATGGTGCCGCTGAACACGCCGCTGAAAAACGGCCAGACCTGCGAAATCATCACCGCCAAGGGCGCGCCCGGCACGGCTGGCCCGTCGCGCGACTGGCTCAGCGACGAATACACGGTGGCGGCGCGCACGCGCTCCAAGATCCGCGCCTGGTTCCACGCCATCGATATGCAGGAAACGCTGTCGCATGGCCGCGCCATGGTCGAGAAAACGCTGCAGCGCGAAGGCAAGACGGCGGTCAACCTCGAAGCACTGGCCAACAAGCTCGGCTTCGCCAAGGTGGACGACCTGTTCCTGTCGGTCGGCAAGGACGAATTCAGCCTGCGTCATATCGAACAGGCGCTGCACGACAGCGGCGAGCCGGCCGAGCCAGTGGACGAGGTATTCCTCGGCAAGAGCCGCGCGTCGAGCGTGGAGCAGGGCGCCAAGTCGGGCGTGCTGGTGGTGGGCACGGATGGTTTGATGACCCAACTGGCCAAGTGCTGCAAGCCGGCGCCGCCGGACGGCATCGTCGGCTTCGTCACGCGCGGCAAAGGCGTGTCGATCCACCGCGCCACGTGCAAGAACTTCGCCGAGATGCGCGCCAAGGCGCCGGAGCGGGTCATCGTCACCGAATGGGGCCGCGCCGGTGCCGACACCGTCTACCCGGTCGACATCTTCATCCTGGCCAACGACCGTCAGGGGCTGCTGCGCGACATTTCCGAAGTCTTCTCGCGCGAAAAGATCAACGTCATCGGCGTCAACACGCAATCGGCCAAAGGCTATGCGCGCATGACCTTCACGGCCGAAATCGGCGCGACCGCGCAGTTACAAAAAGCCCTGAACGCCATCGCCGAAGTCACCGGCGTCCAGGAAGCCCGCCGCGCTTAAAAACGGGTGTCAGGTCTGCCATTCGCACACAGGCTCAACTGCGGAGCAGTTGAGCCTGTGTGCGAATGGCAGACCTGACACCGGAATTAGACGTGTGCTTGCAGGGCGGCTTGTACGGCGGGCCGCTGGGCGATCCGTTGTTGGTAGGCCGCAACGGCCGGCCATCGGCTTGTTTCAATGGCGAAGAAGCTGAACCATCCCAACACGGTGTACAGATAGGCATCGGCAACGGTGTACGCCGCGCCAAGCAGGTTGGCGCGTTCGCGTAGCGTTTCTTCCAGTACGGCCATGCGCCGGAACAGGCGTTCGCGGAAGATGGTCTGCGCCGACTCCGGCAAGTCCCGATTGAACAGCGGCGCCACGCCGGCGTGGATCTCGCTGGTGATGAAGTTCAGCATCTCTTGCAGTCGCACGCGCGGCCACGTTCCGGCCGGCGGCGCCAGTCCCGCCGACGGTTTCAAGTCCGCCAGATATTGGATGATGGCGGGGCCTTCGGTCAGCACCTCGCCGTTATCCAGCTCCAGCGCGGCAACGTAGCCTTTTGGATTGATGGCGCGGAAATCGCGGTCGTCCGCAGTACGTTTGGTCTGGTTGTCGACCTTGATCAGTTGGTGCGGCAGTTCCAGCTCTTTCAGCACGATCAGCGGTGACAGTGAACAGGTGTGCGGTGCGTAATACAACTTCATGGCGGCTCCTTGATGGGTGAGCCGACACTGTATGCCCGCCTCGGTACACTGTAAAATTAATGCTCAAGAAACGAGCTATCAGTTTATCTAATGATGAATTTATCCCACTGGCGGTTGCTGATCGCGGTGGCCGACTTGCGGAATATTTCGCGCGCGGCCGATCATGTCGGCATATCGCAGTCCGGCGCCAGCCAGGCCATCGCGCAGATCGAGACGGCGCTGGGCGGCCAGCTGTTTGTGCGGGCGCGGCGTGACGTTGTGGTCACCGCGTTTGGTGAGCAGGTCTTGCGACACGCGCGCGCGATGCTGACGCAGTTCGAGGCGATTCGTGCGCTGGCCGACGCTGGGCGGGGATTGAATACCGGGCGCATCCGCCTGGCCACTTTTCCGTCGGTGCTGGGAACGCTGTTGCCGCCGATGCTGTCGGCATTCAAGCGCCGCCATCCCGGCATCGATGTGGTGGCGCTGGAAGCCACGGACGACGAGGTTGAAACCTGGCTTGCCGAGGAGACGATCGAGTTGGGCGTGGTGCTGAATCCCGCGCCGGAACGCGGGGCCTTGATTATCGGCCGTGATTCCTGGGTGGCGGTGCTGCCGTCGCGGCATCGACTGGGCCGGCAGTCCAGCGGGCAGGGAGTGACGCTGGCCCAGTTGGCCGACGAGCCGTTCGTGCTCGCCACCGGCGGCTGCACGGTGCACGCGCAGAGTCTGGCGGCGGAGCAGGGTGTGACGCTATCCAATATCCGGGTGACGGTACGGGATTTGGCCAGCGCGGCAGTGCTGGTTCGCGAGGGGCTGGGCGTGGCGGTGATACCGCAGTCCGCGCTGCCTGAGGACCAGCGTGGCCTGCGGGTGATGTCGTTGCAGCCGCCCGTGTACCGCGAGTTTGGCCTGGTGTGTTCCCGGACCGGCCGCGCATCGCCGGCGGTGCAGGCGTTTCTGCGGGAGTTATGACGCCATCGTCTGACTGATGCGCTGGGCGATGGCCTGTGCCAGCAGGTGGACGTGGTAGCCGTCGATGAAGCCATGATGCGCTTGCACCGCCATTGTCAGGCTGAGCTTGCCGTCGGGGCGCGGTGCGCTGTAGCGCCCCCACGCCAGCGACGGGATGTCGTAGCTCTTGTGCTCGTAGATCGGATGCTCGATCGCCGACAGCTTCAGCCACGGCATGCAGGTGATGTAAATATTGCGGCGCTGCTGGTAGTCGTCGAGGTCTTCGGCGGTGTTGATCAGTTGGATGGTGGTTTCGGCCTCCTTGGCCGACGCCACGCTGCGCGCGATGAATTCCCGCAGATCGTCGGTCATGACAAAGCGCGCGAAATTCAGGTTCTGGTCCTGGTTGATGACGGTGTAAGACGCCCAGAAATCGTCAATCTTGATGACCTCACCCTGGTAGATGCGGTACATATAATTGTCGATGCCTTTGAGCGCGTGCAGCACGTGGTACAGGAAGAAGTGGAAGCTCGGCAGCTTGTGCTGCTTGCAATACGGCCGGAAATCCGGCACTTCCAGTTCGAAGCTGAGGTTGACCAGCGGGTTTTCGAACGACGCAAAGGCGTTGTATCGGTCGCGGCGTTTTTCAAAATTCTGCATCAGATAGGCGGCTTATTTTATGGGCGCCAACATTATAGCCAGAATGTCTTCCAGGATAGCCGCAGAGCGCCTTTGGCCGTAGCCCTTGCCGTAGGCGCTGGAGGTAATGACGACCACCGACTTCAATGCCGGTATTACATAAATCTTGTTGCCGCCGTTGCCCGAGGCGAAGTGGACCACGATATCGCGGTCGCCGACGTGGTGGCTTTTCTGATACCAGAAATAGCCGTAATGGTCGGCATAGGGATCAAGGCCGGCGAGCAGCACGCGCGGCGCCAGCGCGGCCTCCAGCCAGCCGGCGCTGATGACGCGGCGGCCTTTGAACACGCCCTGGTCCAGCACCATCTGTCCGATGCTGGCCAGGTCGCGCGTGCGCAGGAAGAGGTTGCCCTGGCCCTTTGGATGGTTGGTGGCGTCGCGCAGCCATTTCCAGTGCCGGATGCCAAGCGGCGCGAACAGTGCCGTGCGCGCGAAGTCCTCCAGATCCTCGCCGGTGGCTTGCTCGACCGTGATGCCGGCGATGTAGGCGGTCAGCGAATTGTAACGATAGCGCGTGCCGGGCACGGTCGCGGCCGGCGTGGCCAGCGCGAACGCCACCGGATCGGCGGCGTCGTCCATTTTGTCCTCATTGCCCGGCGAGGCGGGATCGTCGTCGACGGCGGCCAGGCCGGAGCGCATGGTCAGCACCTGGTCCAGCGTGACACCCGCCAGCGCTGTGCCCTTGGCGGCTGGCCACAGCCGGTCGATGCGGTCCTGCGCGCTGAGCTTGCCGCGATCGGCGGCGGCGCCGGCCAGCAGGGCGGTGATGCTCTTGCCGGCCGAGCGGATGTCGTGCAGTGTGTCGGCCTGTTCGCCGTTGTAGTAGCGTTCGGCGACGATGGCGCCCTCACGCATCACCAATACGCTGCGCAGGTCGCGATGCTCGTCACTGTCGCGGCGCGCCAGCGCTTCGCTTAGCGGTTGCGCCGGCGCCTGGCTGGCAACCATCAGCAGCGCGCACAGAACAAGTTTCATGGCAGGCGCGGCGCGGCCGCGACTTCCGCTTGCAGCGTGATGTGGTCAATGCCGTGTTTTTCCAGCAGCATGGCCTTGATAGCGTGCAGGATCGCCGGCCAGCGCTCCAGTTCGGTGATCTCGATATGGCCGATCAGCGCCGGCTGGCCGGGCGACATGTCCCACACATGCAGGTCGTGCACCGAGCAGACGCCGTCGATTTGCTCCAGGTCGGCGCCGACGCTGAGGTAGTTGATCTCCTCCGGCACGCCGCCCATCAGGAAGTGGTAGGACTCGCGCAGCACGCCGACCGTGGATTTCAGAATCAGCAGCGCCACGAACAGCGACAGCAGCGGGTCGATCTGCATCCAGCCGGTGTAGTAAATCACCGCGCCCGACACCAGCGCCGCCACCGAGCCCAGCAGGTCGCCCAGCACGTTGACCAGCGCCGCGCGGGTGTTCATATTGCTGTCGCCGCGCGATAGCAGCCACGCCAGCAGCAGATTGATCAGCAGGCCCAGCGCGGCGACGATGAACACGGTGGCGCCGTGCACTTGCTCCGGGTGGGCGAAGCGCGAGATCGCTTCATAGGTGATCCAGCCCACCAGCGCGAACAACACCAGGCTGTTCACAAACGCCGCCAGCGCCTCGGCGCGGCCAAAGCCGAACGAGTGGCGCGCCGAAGGCGGGCGTTTGGCGATCAGCTGCGCCAACAGCGCCAGTCCGAGCGCGGCGGCGTCGGTGACCATGTGGCCGGCGTCTGAAATCAGCGCCAGCGAATTGGACATGAAGCCGGTCACCACCTCCACCACCGCGAAGCCCAGCGTCAGCGCCAGCGACCACGCCAGCACCGATTGGCTGCGCTGCACCGTGTAATGTTTGTAGTGGGCGTCGCCGGCGCGGTGTTCGTGCAGGTGGGCGGAAGGCGAGGTGGTGTCTGCTTGCATGGGCTTGTTGTTGAGGATGAGTAGATGAATGGCGACAGTGTAATGTAAGCCAGAACGCCACGCTTTTGCATCTTCATAGGGGAAATAGAAATGTTTCCCATGATTACCCTTGTTTTTCTCCGAATCGCTCTCTATAATGCTGGTCTTCGGGCGGTTAGTTCAGCTGGTTAGAATACTTGGTCGACATCCAAGGGGTCGGGGATTCGAATTCCTCACCGCCCACCAGATTACGCAGTACAATTTATGCAGTACCCACGGGCGGTTAGTTCAGCTGGTTAGAATACTTGGTCGACATCCAAGGGGTCGGGGATTCGAATTCCTCACCGCCCACCAGAATATGTAAGAGCGAGAAAGGCAATCACGGTTATGACACCGCGAACTACTACCAAGTTTTGGGAGTGACGCTAGTCGAACGGGATTCTTTTGCTTGAAAAAAAGAGAAAACGCGGCTAGTCCGCGTTTTTTTTCGTCCGTATTTTTTAAATTCAAACCGGCCTGCGCGCCGACATTGGAGATCACCATGATTTCAGTTCGCCTTCCAGATGGTTCCGCCCGCGAATTTGACGGTCCAGTCACCGTCGCTCAAGTGGCGTCCAGCATTGCCTCCAGCCTGGGCAAGGCCGCGCTGGCCGGCAAGGTTGACGGTAAAGTCGTCGATACCTCCTACCTGATCGACAAGAACGTCGATCTGGCCATCGTCACCGACAAGGACCCGGAAGGTCTCGACGTGATCCGTCACTCGACCGCCCACTTGCTGGCCTATGCCGTCAAAGAGCTGTTCCCGGATGCGCAAGTGACCATCGGCCCGGTCATCGAAAACGGCTTCTACTACGACTTCTCGTACAAGCGCCCGTTCACTCCGGACGACCTGATCGCCATCGAGAAGAAAATGGCCGAGCTGGCCAAGAAGGATGAGCCGGTCACCCGCAAGGTGCTGCCGCGCGACGAGGCCGTGGCGTACTTCAAGTCGATCGGCGAAGCCTACAAGGCCGAGATCATCGCGTCGATTCCCGCCGACCAGGACGTGTCGCTGTACAGCGAGGGTAATTTCACCGACCTGTGCCGCGGCCCGCACGTGCCGTCGACCGGCAAGCTGAAAGTCTTCAAGCTGATGAAGCTGGCCGGCGCCTACTGGCGCGGCGACAGCAAGAACGAGATGCTGCAGCGTGTCTACGGCACCGCCTGGGCGAAGAAGGAAGACCAGGAGCAATACCTGCACATGCTGGAAGAGGCGGAAAAGCGCGATCACCGCAAGCTGGGCAAGCAGCTGGACTTCTTCCACTTCCAGGACGAGGCGCCGGGCCTGGTGTTCTGGCATCCGAAAGGTTGGACCATCTGGCAGCAGGTGGAGCAGTACATGCGCAACAAGTACCAGGTCAACGGCTATCAGGAAGTGAAGGCGCCGCAGATTCTGGACGCCAGCCTGTGGGGTAAAACCGGTCACTGGGACAACTACCGCGAAAACATGTTCGTTACCGAGTCGGAAAACCGCTCGTATGCGCTGAAGCCGATGAACTGCCCGGGTCACGTGCAGATCTTCAACAGCAATATGCGTTCGTACCGCGACCTGCCGCTGCGCTACGGCGAGTTTGGCCAGTGTCATCGCAACGAGCCGTCGGGCGCGCTGCACGGCATCATGCGCGTGCGCGGCTTCACCCAGGATGACGGCCACATCTTCTGCACCCATGAGCAGATCGAGCCGGAAGTGGTGTCCTTCCACACGCAGGCGATGGAAGTCTATAAAGATTTCCACTTCCATAATATCGATGTCAAGCTGGCGCTGCGCCCTGATAACCGCATCGGTAGCGATGCGATCTGGGATGAGGCGGAAGAGGCGCTGCGTTCGGGTCTGCGCGCCTGTGGCGTGACCTGGACCGAGCTGCCGGGCGAGGGCGCGTTCTACGGTCCGAAGATCGAGTACCACCTGAAGGATTCGCTGGGCCGCCCATGGCAGGTCGGCACCATGCAGGTCGACTTCTTCATGCCGGAGCGCCTGGGCGCCGAGTACGTGGCGGCCGATAACAGCCGTCAGGTGCCGGTGATGCTGCACCGTGCGATCGTCGGCTCGATGGAGCGTTTCATCGGCATCCTGATCGAAAACTATGCTGGCGCGCTGCCGGCATGGCTGGCGCCGGTGCAGGTGTCTGTCCTGAACATCTCGGACGCGCAGGCCGAATATGTGCAACAAGTGGCTGAAAAGCTGCGCCGCAGCGGGTTCCGCGTACAGACCGATTTGCGCAACGAGAAAATAAACTATAAAATACGTGAACATTCCGTCCAAAAACTGCCGTACATCCTCGTGGTGGGCGACAAGGAACGGGATGCCAACACCGTCGCCGTGCGGGCGCGGGGCAATGTCGATCTGGGCGTCATGTCCGTCGATGCCCTGATAGAGCGACTTCAGCAAGACGTCGCCACGAAAGCCTAAAACGCACTGGCATATCATCAGATTTTAAAAGGAATCACCATAGCTACTGACAAGTCGTCGCATCGCATCAATGGCGAAATCACTGCCCCTGAAATGCGTTTATCCGGGGTCGATAACGAGCCGCTCGGTATCGTGAGTTTGGCCGAAGCCTTCCGCCTGGCGGAAGAGGCAAACGTCGACCTGGTCGAGATCGCGCCCAACGCGGTTCCACCGGTTTGCCGTTTGATGGACTACGGTAAGTTCAAGTATTCGGAGCAGAAAAAGGCTCACGAAGCGAAATTGAAGCAGAAAGTCATCTCCGTGAAGGAAGTCAAATTCCGTCCGGGTACCGATGATGGCGACTACAATATCAAGCTGCGTAACCTGATCAAGTTCCTGGAAGAGGGCGATAAAACCAAGATCACCCTGCGCTTCCGTGGTCGCGAGATGGCGCACCAGGATATTGGCTTCCGTATGCTGGAACGTCTGAAGGCCGATCTGGAGCCGCATGGTCAGGTCGAACAATTCCCGAAAATGGAAGGCCGCCAGATGATCATGGTGCTGGCGCCGAAGAAAAAGAAGTAATCCCGCGTTAAACAGCAGATAAAAAGGGCACGGATAGTGCCCTTTTTCATTTTATGGGCTATAATTGTCGGCTGTAGTAAATGTAGTGGACTCGCATCCGCTGCACAAACAAGTGAGAGCAGGCATCTAAGAGCGACGTAGTGTTGCCACCTGTAATCCTGTTTAATAGGAGCTGTCCGAGAGGGCAGAATATCTATGCCAAAAATGAAAACCAAGAGCTCGGCGAAAAAACGTTTTCGCGTGCGTCCAGGTGGTACCGTTAAATCGGGTATGGCTTTCAAACGCCACATCCTGACCAAGAAGACGACGAAGAACAAGCGTCAACTGCGCGGCACCCGTAACATCGATGCGACCGACGTCCAGCGCGTCTACGCAATGATGCCATCCGCTTAATCTCACACTCAATTAAGGAGCTAATATGCCTCGAGTAAAACGTGGGGTTACTGCGCGTGCCCGTCATAAAAAAGTACTGAATCTTGCCAAAGGCTACCGCGGTCGTCGTAGCAAGGTATACCGTATCGCCAAGCAAGCAGTCATGCGCGCTGGCCAGTACGCATACCGCGACCGTCGTAACAAGAAGCGCGTCTTCCGCCGCCTGTGGATCGCCCGTATCAACGCCGCTTCCCGTGAGCACGGCGTTACCTACAGCGTATTCATGAACGGTCTGAAGAAAGCTGCAATCGAACTGGACCGTAAAGTCCTGGCCGATATGGCAGTGATGGACAAGCCAGCGTTCGCTGCGATTGTCAACGTCGTTAAAGCTAAAATCGCCGCTTAATTTCAAGCGCTGATTTACGCAAGAGAACGGGGCAAGGGTCATACCTGTGCCCCGTTTTTGATTCAAGGATAAGAAAAACGCATGGACTCCCTGGAACAACTCGTCGCCTCAGCAGTGCAGGATTTCGACGCCGCCAAAGATGACGCCGCCGCACTGGAAAACGCCAAAGCCAAATACCTCGGCAAGACCGGCCAGATTACCGAATTGATGAAGGGCCTGGGCAAGCTCGACCCGGACGCCAAGAAGGCGCAGGGCGCGCTGATCAACGCCGCCAAGCAGCAGATCGAAGCCGCGCTGACCGCGCGCCGTGATGCGCTGGCCGAAGCCCAGCTGCAAGCCCGCCTGAACGCGGAAGCGATCGATGTCACCTTGCCAGGCCGCGGCCGCGCCGGCGGTGGCATCCACCCGGTGATGCGTACCTGGGAACGTGTGGAGGAAATCTTCCGCTCCATCGGTTTCGACGTGGCCGACGGCCCGGAAATCGAAAACGACTGGACCAACTTTACCGCGCTCAACAGTCCGGAAAACCATCCCGCCCGCTCGATGCAGGACACCTTCTACATCGAGGGCAACGACACGCAAGGCAAGCCGCTGCTGCTGCGCACCCATACCTCGCCGATGCAGGTGCGCTACGCGCGCAGCCATACGCCGCCGATCAAGGTGATCGCGCCGGGCCGCACCTACCGCGTCGACAGCGACGCCACCCACTCGCCGATGTTCCACCAGGTGGAAGGTCTGTGGATCGCCGAGAACATCAGTTTCGCCGACCTGAAGGGCGTGTACCTCAACTTCGTCAAGGCCTTCTTCGAGACTGACGACCTGCAGGTGCGCTTCCGTCCGTCGTACTTCCCGTTCACCGAACCGTCGGCCGAGATCGACATCGCGTTTGGCAGCGGTCCGCTGAAGGGCCGCTGGCTGGAAGTGTCCGGCTCGGGCCAGGTGCACCCGTCGGTGGTGCGCAACTTCGGGCTGGACCCGGAGAAGTACATCGGTTTCGCGTTCGGCTCCGGCCTGGAGCGCCTGACCATGCTGCGCTACGGGATCAACGATTTGCGCCTGTTCTACGAAGGCGACCTGCGTTTCCTGAAGCAGTTCAACTAATACGGCACCGATAACAAGAAAGTCGAACGAATATGCAATTCTCTGAAAATTGGCTGCGTACCATGGTCGATCCGACGATGACTTCGGACGAACTGGCCCATCTGCTGACGATGTCCGGCCTGGAAGTGGAAGAAGTGGAACCGGTCGCGCCACCGTTCTCCAACGTGGTCGTCGGCCACGTGCGCGACATGGCCAAGCACCCCAACGCCGACCGCCTGAACGTCTGCCAGGTAGACGTCGGCACCGGCACGCTGCTGACCATCGTTTGCGGCGCGCCGAACGTGCGCCCCGGCCTGAAGGTCGTCTGCGCGATGGCCGGCGCCGTGCTGCCGCCGGGCGCCGACGGCAAACCGTTCCACATCAAGGTGGGCCAGCTGCGCGGCGTCGAGTCGCAAGGCATGCTGTGCTCGGCCAAGGAACTGAAATTGTCGGAAGAGGGCAGCGGCCTGCTGGAACTGCCGGACGACGCGCCGATCGGCAAAAACTTCCGCGACTATTACGCGCTGAACGATCTCAAGTTCACCATCAAGCTGACCCCGAACAAGGCGGACTGCCTGTCGGTGCTGGGCGTGGCGCGCGAAGTGTCGGCGCTGACCGGCGTGCCGCTGCACGCGCCGGCCTTCCGCCCCGTCGCCGTCAACCTGGATGAAAAACTGCCGGTGAAAATTTCGGCGCCGGACCTGTGCGGCCGGTTCTCGGGCCGCGTGATCCGTGGCCTGAACGCCAAGGCCGCCACGCCGGACTGGATGAAGCAGCGCCTGGAGCGCAGCGGCCAGCGGTCGGTGTCGGCGCTGGTGGACATCTCCAACTACGTCATGCTGGAACTGGGTCGCCCGAGCCACGTGTTTGACCTGGATAAAATCCACGGCGGCCTCGACGTGCGCTGGGGCCGGCAAGGCGAATCGCTGAAGCTGTTGAACGGTAACACCGTGGCGGTGGACGAATGGGTGGGCGTGATCGCCGACGACCACGAAATCGAATCGCTGGCCGGCATCATGGGCGGCGATGCCACCGCCGTCTCGCTGGACACCGAAAACATCTACCTGGAAGCCGCGTTCTGGTGGCCGAGCGCCATCCAGGGCCGCGCCCGCAAGTACAACTTCTCGACCGACGCGGCGCACCGCTTCGAGCGCGGTGTCGACTACGCCACCACTGTCGAGCACATCGAGCGCATCACCGCGCTGCTGCTTGAAATCTGTGGCACCGCGACCACCAAGGTCGGCCCGGTCGATGATCAGACCGTCAATGTGCCGCGGCGTCAGCCCGTGACCATGCGCACCGCCCGGGCCCGGAAGGTCATCGGCGTGGCGCTGGACGACCAGCTCATCGCCGACATCTTCACCCGTCTGGCGCTGCCGTTCACGCTGGCCGATGGCGTGTTCTCGGTGACTTCGCCGTCGTACCGCTTCGACATCGAAATCGAGGAAGACCTGATCGAGGAAGTGGCGCGCGTCTACGGCTTCGAGAACATCCCGACTGTGGCGCCGGTGGCCGCCAACACCATGATCATCGCGCCGGAAGACACCCGCTCGCTGTTCGCGGTGCGTCACCAGCTGGCCGACCTGGGTTACCAGGAAGTGGTCAACATGAGCTTCGTGGAAGCCGCGTGGGAGCAGGACTTCGCCGGCAACGACCAGCCGATCAAGCTGCAGAACCCGATCGCCAGCCAGCTGAGCGTGATGCGCTCGACGCTGGTCGGCAGCCTGGTGGCCAACGTCCGCTACAACCTGAACCGCAAGGTCAGCCGCGTGCGCGCGTTCGAAATCGGCGCCATCTACCAGCGCGACGCCAGCGTGGCCGATGGTCCGCTGACCGTGGCCGGTTACCACCAGCCAAAACGTGTGGCCGGCATCGCCTACGGTCCGGTGGCCGACGAGCAGTGGGGACTGGACACCCGCGCCGTCGACTTCTTCGACGTCAAGGCCGATCTGGAGCACCTGTTCGCGCCGCTGCAACTGCGCTTCGTCAAGGCGGAACACCCGGCGCTGCACCCGGGCCGCTCGGCGCACGTGCTGCTGGACGGCAAGGTGATCGGCTTCCTCGGCGAGCTGCACCCACGCTGGCTGCAGAAATACGAGCTGCCGAACGCACCGATTGTGTTCGAACTTGACGCTCTTGCATTGCAGCAACGGCCTGTACCAAAGTATGATGAGATCTCCAAGTTCCCGGGCGCTACCCGTGACCTGGCGGTGGTCGTCAAACAAGTGGTGCCGGCGCAAGATTTGCTGGACGCATTCCATGCCGCCGCACAAGCTATTCCACAAGGCAAGATTGTGCAAGCTATTGTTTTGTTTGATGAATATCGTGGTAAAGGGCTGGAGGCGGACGAGAAATCGCTTGCTTTCCGCTTTAGCTTGCAAGATACTCAAAACACGCTGCAGGACGACGTTGTGGAGGCTGTCATGGCCGCCGCCAGCGAGGCCGCCAAGCAAAAGCACGGTGCACGTCTGCGTTAATTAGCACGCTCATCACTGCCGCGAAGGCGGGAGTCCGCGCTAAGATGGCGGTTATAGGAGTCCGGCCTGTGCCGGACTTGTTCATTTTTGATAAAGGCAGGGCTGGAAAATTAATAATAACGACGTTGATTCCGCCGTACTCCAATCCGCATTGGCTGCCGATTTGCACCGGGCCATGCAGGTTGCCAAGGTGCGCCAGGATGCGGAAAAAGATTTGCCCACGCTGACCAAGGCGGAGCTGGCCGAACTGTTGTTTGAGCAGGTCGGACTGAACAAGCGCGAGGCCAAGGACATGGTGGAGACCTTCTTTGACGAGATCCGCAACGCGCTGGAGCGCGGCGAAGCCGTCAAACTGTCCGGTTTCGGCAACTTCCAGCTGCGCGACAAGCCGCAGCGTCCCGGTCGCAATCCGAAAACCGGCGAGGAAATCCCGATCACGGCGCGCCGCGTCGTGACCTTCCACGCCAGCCAGAAGCTCAAAGGCATGGTGGAAGAGAGCAATCCGATGGCGCGCGCCGCCTGACCGGGAGCTGAGTCGTAATGAACGAGCGTCTCGTCAAGCCCGAGCGGACGGTGTTGCCACCGATCCCGGCCAAGCGTTACTTCACCATCGGCGAAGTTAGCGAGCTGTGCGGCGTGAAGCCGCATGTGCTGCGTTACTGGGAGCAGGAATTCACCCAGCTCAAGCCGGTCAAGCGCCGCGGCAACCGCCGCTATTACCAGCACCATGAGGTGCTGCTGATCCGCCGCATTCGTGAACTGCTGTACGAGCAGGGTTTCACCATCAGCGGCGCGCGCAATAAACTGGACAGTCGCGGCTATGACAGCGCCGCCGCGGAGTATGATGATGCCTCAGCGGTCAACGGCGCATCACCCGCAGCCGTTATTCCCCCGCTGGACCGTGATTTCATCCGCAACGAATTGCTGGCCATCCGCGACTTGCTGACTATCGGCTGAGTATTGGTTGACCATCGGCTCACCATCGGCAGAACCGCTGCGCGCACTGCTGGCGCGCAGCGCGGCTGGCGTTTGATTGCTGCTATACTTTTAATATTATTCGATTATCAGCGCTGAAAGCTGATGCACGGTGGCGGACAGTCCGGGTCTATACCGGACACAACGAGAGGAAACAATGATACGCGTTGCCATTTGTGACGACCATCAAATTGTAAGAGCAGGCTTCAAACAGATTTTTTCGTCCTCGGATGACTTCGAGGTGGTGGCGGAAGCCGGTACCGGCCGTGAGGCGCTGGATATCGCCCGCCGCGAAATTTGCGATGTGCTGTTGCTCGATATCGCCATGCCGGATCAGAGTGGTATCGATACCCTGCGCACCATCCGCCAGGGACAGCCCGATTTGCCGGTGCTGATCCTGTCCGGCTATCCGGCGCAGCAGTACGCGCTCAACCTGTTCAAGATGGGCGCCAACGGCTATCTGAACAAGGAATGCGAGGCCGACGAACTGATCACCGCTGTACGCACGGTGTTTCAGGGGCGTCGCTATGTCAGTTCGCAAGTGGGCGAGCTGCTGGCGCAGAGCTTTGACCGCGACCCCAACAAGGCGCCGCATACCGAGCTGTCGGACCGCGAGTTCCAGGTGTTTCTGCGTCTGGCGCGCGGCGCCACCGTGTCGGACATCGGTGTGGCTTTGTCGTTGAGCATTAAAACGGTGTCCACCTACCGCACCCGCATCATGGAAAAAATGGGCATGCAGTCCAATTCGGACCTGACCTACTACGCCATGAAGAATAATCTTCTCGAATAGCAATATGTGCGCACCGTAGGTGTGCGCACAGTCACATTCGTTTTTCTTCCGGTCTATAATTGGTAGATTGGGCTTTTTACGGCCCAAGCCCCATTTTTGAAGGAAACGGATGTATTTCACCGCAGAAACAGCGCCCAACCACCGCATGCCGCTGTACAAGACCGTCTTGTGCGTGACCTGCGCGTTGCTGCTGATCGTCAACGGTTTTAGCCTGTTCCATAATTTGCAGGCGTTGCGCGGTGCCCAGGTCCTGCTTGGCCAGACCGCGCGTGTGGCCGACCGTCTGCAATATCTGAACGTGCTGGTGCTGGATGCCGAAAGCAGCATGCGCAGCTATTTCCTGTCCGACCGCGATGCCTACCTTGGCCCGACCCGCACCGTACTGAATGACAGCGAAACCGAGTTTCGCGAGTTGGAAAAACTGCTGGCTGATAATCCGTCGCAACTGAGGAATCTGGCCCAGTTGCATACGCTGGTGCGCCGCCGCTTGAGCATCATGAATCAGGCGATCGACGTCTATCGCGACGGCGGCTTGCAGGAAATCGTCAAGATCGCCAAGCTCAGCGACGACCGCGCCAGCATGGACGAAATCCGTCTGCTGGTCGTCATCATGGAGCAGGAGCAGAACGAGACGCTCAACACGCGCAGTGCCATGTTCTATCAGGAATACCAGAAAGCCGTGTGGCTAGGCGTGAGCATCAATGCGCTGGCCATCATGGTGCTGATCATGTTCTACCAGCTGGTGCGGCGCAGCTTTGCCCACCGCGCGGCGGTCGAGTACGCGCTGCAAAGCACCAACGAAAACCTGGAAACCACGGTCCAGCAACGTACCGAGCAACTGTCGGTGTTGTCGCGCCGGCTGATCAGCATCAGCGAGGAGGAGAAGGTGCGGCTGTCGCGCGAGCTGCACGACGAGCTGGGCGCCAACCTGACTTCGATCAGCATGGACATCGCCGCCGTCACCCAGCAGCTGCGCAACACCCATCCGGAACTGGCCGAGCAACTCAAGCGCGCCCGTGGCACGCTGGTGGAAACGGTGGAAATGAAACGCCGCATCGTCGAGAATTTGCGGCCGAGCTTGCTGGACAACCTCGGCCTGTGCGCGGCGATCGACAGCTACTGCCAGGAGTTCAGCCGGCTGTCACAGGTGCGCTGCGACTGCAATGTGGCGGCCGAGATGGAGGGGCTGAGCCGGCATTCGGGGGACTTGTCGATTGCCTTGTTCCGCATCGTGCAGGAATCGCTGACCAATATCCGCAAGTACGCCAAGGCCACGCTCGTGACGGTCACGCTGACCCGCACGCAGGAAGGATTGATGCTGCGGATTATCGATGACGGCATCGGCATCGCGCCGGACACCATCATCAAGCCGATGTCGCATGGTCTGCTCGGCATGCGCGAGCGCGCGCTGCAATTGGGTGGCGCCATGAACATCCGCCGCGGCCGTGGCGACACCGGCACCTGCATCGAAGTGGCGATTCCGCTGCGTGGCAGCGAGGGCATGGCGCCGCCGCCGGAATCGCCGGGTCAGGAGCGCAGGGGAACGACGCCGTTTGCTTCGGCGGCGCCGTCCACCATCACCGTCCTGCCGCCATCCATCAGCGAAGTGATCAGCAACGCGCTACATCCAGGCGCAGACGGTCAAATTCCGTCTTCGCCACCTTATAGCACTCACCCGCATACGCCTCCAAGCCTGAGCGATCAAGTACAGTGATGTTGCCGCGGCGGTAGGTGATCAGGCCCTCGTCCTGCAGCTTGCCGGCGGCGGCGGTGATGCTTTCGCGGCGCACGCCCAGCATGATGGCGATCATTTCCTGGGTCACTTTCAGCGAGTTCGATGGCGAGCGGTCGAGGCGGTCCAGCAGCCAGCGGCACAGTTTCTGTTCGATCGAGCTGTGACGGCCACCGACGGCGTTCTGCGCCATCTGCGCGAACAGCGCGGTGTTGTAGCGCATCAGCAGCGCCGGCAGGGCGCCGCCTTTGGCGAACGCGGCGCGCAGATGCTCGGCCTTCATGCGGTAGCCATAGCCGGCCGCCTGCACCACCGCGCTGCACATGGCGCGCTCACCTTCAAACAAGGACACGCCGACCACACCTTCATGGCCGACCACGGCGATCTCGGTGGTCGCGCCGTCTTCCATGACGTACAGCAGCGAAACGATGGCGGTGGTGGGGAAGTGCACGTATTCCATGGCCGCGCCGAATTCAAACACCTGCTTGCCGAACGGCAGTTGTACCAGTTCCAGATGCTCAAACAGCGATTCGAGAACCTCGCGCGGCAGCGCGCCCAGCAGCTCATTTTGCTGCGCGCCGCTGTAGGTGACCGCAGGCCGTGACGCAATAGTCTTGTAGGTATTCTTGGTGATTGCGGTGACTTGGGTGTTGTTCATGGTGTTCCTCAAAAGCTAGTTACGTGTTGGTGTAACTGTATGAGGAATGTTAATTGGCGAACATAAGAGGAGGGGACGCGCAAATGTAGGTGTGGAACAGGCACAGATGTAGTCCTGCTCCTACAGGGTCACTGTCTTTCCTACTGAGGCAGGTGCATAATGGCACACATCCCGCTAACAGGGCGCACGAATATGCAATTACTGGTGGTCGAAGACGACGCAGTGTTGGCAGACGGCCTCAGCCGCGCGCTGGGCGGCCACGGCATGCAGGTCATGGTGCTGGATAACGGCGCGCAAGCCGACCTGCTGCTGCAAGGGCCGGTGTCCGTCGAGGTGGTGGTGCTGGACATCGGCCTGCCCGGTCTGGACGGCTTTGAGGTGATGTGCCGGCTGCGCGCGCGCGGCGCCACCGTACCGGTGCTGCTGCTGACCGCGCGCGACGCCATCGAGGACCGCGTGCGCGGCCTGGAGCAGGGCGCCGATGATTATCTGGTCAAACCGTTCGCCACCGCCGAGCTGGTTGCGCGGGTCAAGGCGCTGGCGCGCCGCCATGGCGCCAAGCCCGCCGCGCTGTCGCTGCGCGATCTGACGCTGGACTCTGCCACCAAACGCGCCTGTGTCGGCGGCCGGCTGGTCGAGCTGTCGGTGCGCGAGTGGGCGGTGCTGGAATACCTGTTGCAGCATGCGTCGCGCGTGGTCTCCAAGCAGCAGATCATCGACGCCATCCTGCCCTGGGGTGACGACCTGAGCCTCAACGCGGTGGAGGTCTACATCTCGCGCCTGCGGCTGAAGATCGCCGATGCCGACGTCGCCATTCGCACCATTCGCGGCTTCGGCTACAGGCTGGAGCCGGTCGCGTGAGCAGCATCCGATTGCGTCTGCTGAAGTGGCTGATCCCGCCCATCCTGCTGATGAACCTGGGCGCCGGCGCCCTGGCCTACGTGCTGGCGCCGCCGGCCTTGCGCGAAGCGGTGCTGCGCACGCTGGTGCTGCTGGAGATTGTGCTGGCGCTGGCGTGCGTGGCGCTGATCTGGTTTTCGGTCAGCAGCGGGCTGCGGCCACTGAGCCGCCTGCGCGCCGAACTGAACCAGCGCGAAGGCGACGACCTCGCCCCCATCGCGGCGGACGACGTGCCTTACGAGCTGGAACCGGTGGTCTCGGCCTTCAACGGTCTGCTAGCCAAGGTCGGCGAGGGCGCGCAGGCGCGGCAGGACTTTCTGGCGAACGTTGCGCACCAGCTGCGCACGCCGCTGGCCGGCCTGAAAACGCAGCTGGAGTGGCTGGGCGCGCGCCATGCCGCGCCGGACACCGCGCAGTCTATCGGGCTGATGCTGTCCACCACCGAACGCATGATACGGCAGACCAACCAACTGCTATCGCTGGCGCGTGCCGAGCCGCATCACTTCGAAAAAAACCGGCTGGAGCCGCTGGCGCTGGACGCGCTGGTGGCCGGGGCGGTGCAATCCTTCGTCGACCAGGCCACGCTGAAACAGATCGACATCGGCTTCGACCTCCAGCCGGCCACCATCACCGGCGACCGCTTCCTGCTGCGCGACCTCATCGACAATCTGATCGACAACGCCATCCGCTACACGCCGCCAGGCGGCGCGGTAACGGTGAGCGTCAGCCCCGGTCTGCTGACGGTGGAAGACAACGGTCCCGGCATCCCACCGGCGAAGCGCGCGCACGTCTTCAACCGCTATGTCCGCCTGAACGACAAGACCCATGGCAGCGGCCTCGGGCTGGCTATCGTGCGCGACATCGCGCTGGTGCACGACGCCAAGCTGAGCATTTCCGAACCGTCCGGTGGCCAGGGCGCGTTGTTCACGGTGAAATTTCGCTGAATCTGTGCGTTTGTCAGCGATTTGTCAGGCTTCCCTCAGGGTATTGCAAGAAGGCAAGCGTACACTGTTCCTCAGGAGATGACTCAGCGGGGAGCATGGCCATGCGGCGCATCCAGCGGGGCTTTACACTGATCGAAGTGCTGGTCACGGTGGCCATTGTCGGCATTCTGCTGGCGGTGGCGGTGCCCGCGTATGGCGATTACGTCACACGCGGCCGGCTGAACGAGGCCTTCACCGGCCTCGGCGGGGCGCAACCGGCGGCCGAACAGTTCTGGGCCAACAACCGCAGCTACGCCGGCTTCGACGCCTCGGCCGGCTTTCCGCAAGCCTCGCCCAACTTCACCTATGCGTTGAGCAACGCCACCAGTGCCACCTACACCATCACCGCCACCGGCCGCGCCAAGGCGGCCGGCTTCGCCTACACCATCAACGAAAGCGGCACCCGCGCCACCACCGCCAGCCCGAGCGGCTGGGGTACCAGCACCCGCTGCTGGGTAGACCACAAGGGTGGCGCATGTACCGAGTAGGCCGCCACGCCGGATTCACGCTGGTCGAGCTGATGGTGACCATTGCCGTGTTCGGCATCATGCTGGCGATCGGCATCCCCAATGCCGGCGGCTGGCTGCTGGCCAATCGGGCGCGCGGCGTCGGCGAGTTTTACGCGGAAGGCTTCGGCATGGCGCGGCGCGAGGCGATCGCCCACAACACCGCCAGCCGCATCTCGCTGACGCCGAACACCGACAGTGGCCAGTTGGATTGGCAGGTCGATTTGTGCTACCCCGGCGCCGACACGCAATGCTTGCCGGGCCAGGAAGGCTGGTCCACCACCGACGCGCCGGCGGCCAATGATCCGCTGGGCGCCGGCGGCTACCGCTCGGTGTTCCGCTCGGCCGGCAGTCTGCCATCGGCCGAGCAGTTGCGGCCGAGCGCGCGGCCGGATGGCGCGTCGCAGGTGTATTACACGGCGCTAGGCTGGGTCAACACCGCCTTTGCCGAGCGGCTGGCGCAGTTGCGGCTGACACCTGCCGGCAAATACGCCAACGACACGCCGGCGCTGGCGCTGAGCATCACGCTGGCGGGCATGGTCACCAAGTGCGATCCGACCGTGTCCGGCCCCGATAGCCGGGCCTGCCCGCCATGAAAGCCATGCGTCGCCCGCGCCGTCACAGCGGCATCGCCTTGCTGGAGGCGATGCTGGCCATTGTCCTGCTCGGCATTGGCCTGCTGGGCACGGTGGGCCTGCAGGCGCGCGCCTATTCTGCGCTGTCGGACGCCGGCATGCGCGCCGAGGCCACGCTGGCGGCGGAAAAACTGATCGGCGTGATGACCGCCGACGTCGCCAACATCGGCCAGTACCATCTGGCCGAAAACGCCGCGCCCAACGCGCGCCTGACGCCATGGGTCACGGAAACCATGGAGGCCATCCCCGGCGCCGTGCTGTCGGTGGCGGTGGCGGACCAGCCAGCGGCCAATCGCTATCAGGTCGGGGTTGCGATTCGCTGGCAGCGCAAGGCGCGCAGCGAGGCCAACCGGCATCGCGTCATCGCCTACATCGCGCGTTGACCATGGAGACCTTGCTTAAACGCCGCGCGCCCGGCTTCTCGCTGGTGGAGTTGATGATCAGCGTGGTGATCGGCCTGCTGGCGTTGTTGTTCGCCACGCGGCTGGTGGTCAGCGGCGAGACCAACAAGGATGCGGCGGTCGGCGGCGGCGATTCGATGCAAAACGGCATGTTGGCGATGTTCCAGCTCAGTGGCGACGCCGCCATCGCCGGCTGGGGCCTGAATGACCGCGCCGTGGCCGGCTGCGGCGCGAACTTCAGCGACCAGCGCGGCTACCAGTTGCTGACGGCCCAGCGCGATGGCGTCAGCATTACGCCGCTGGCGGCGGTGGTGATTCAATCCAACGGCGCCAACCCGGACGTGATTTCGTTCAACAGCGGCAGTTCGAACGCTGGCGTCGCCTCCACGCTGATGAAGGCCAACTACACCGGCGAAAGCTATGTGGTGGCCGCCGAGAGCATGCCCTACGGCTACAGCGCCGGCGATGTGCTGGTGGTCGCGCCGCAGACGCCGGACCGGCCTTGCACGGTGATGCAGATCGCCGGCTTCAATCCCGCCAGTGGCCGCGGCGCGGAAATGCTGTTGCAGGGAGGCAGCCAGTACCGCTACAACGTTGCCGCCGGCATGACGCAGAACTACGCGATGAATGTCACGTATCTGTACAACCTGGGCCGGCCGGACCAGCTGCATTTCCATACCTGGTTGGTCAACAACGGCGTGCTGCTGCTGCGCGCCGCCGACCTGGCAGGAGCCGAGGCGGCGGGCGTGTCGGTGACCGACAACATCGTCTCGATCAAGGCGCAGTACGGGTTTGATACGCGGGTGCTGGCCGGCTACGACCCGAATCCGGCCTACAACGGCAAGCAGCTGCTGCCGACCGCCAACGGCGGCATGCAGATCGGCGCCTGGAGCGGCGCCATGATCGATGCCGACGGCGATGGCGTCACTGGCGGCCTCGGTGACTACCAGCGCATCGCCGCCGTGCGCATCGCCGTGGTGGCGCGCAGCAAGACCGTCGAGCGGCCGCGTCCCGGCGGCGCATGCACGGCCACCGCCGTCATGCCGACCGTGTTCGGCACCAGCGTGCCGAGCGGCGTGCAGGCGGTGCCAGTGCAGGTCAACGTCGCGGTTGCCGGCGACACGCTGAGTTGGAAGTGCTATCGCTACCGTGTGTTCGAAACCATCGTCCCCATCGTCAACGCACAGTACCGGCCATGAGCACCTACACTTTCCAGCGCGGCATCGCCTTGCCCATCATGCTGATCATGCTGGCGGTGATGATGGTCAGCAGCATTTATCTGCTGAGGGCCAGCACCTCGACCACGCTCACCACCAGCAACCTGGCCTACGACGCCGCTTTGACCAAAGCGGCCGACGCCGGTCTGCACGCCGGCTTCACCTACCTGCGCAACCTGGCCACCAAAGCCGACCTGCTGGCGGACCAGCCGGCGGCCGGCTACGTGGCCACGTTGTCGCCGGCATGGACCGCCAGCACGCCCAACTTCTGGCTGGGTTCGCTCACGCTGCCCGCCGATGGCGACGGCAACCGGGTCGAGTACGTCATTCATCGCATGTGCAATTTCGCTGGCCCGTTCGACGCGAATAACAACAAATGCCAGACCACCTCGCCGCGCCCCGGCGCCACCGGGCCGCGCGCGCTGGGCGAAACCTTGCGCGTCGATGCGCCCAATCTGGCCAGCGCGCCGCAGCTGCATTACGTGGTGACGGCGCGCGTGTTCGGGCCGCGCGGCGGCGGTGTGGTGACGCAGGCCGTCATCATGAAAGGGCCATAGGAGATCATCATGAAGAAGCCCATAACCACGCTGGTCTTGCTGACAGTTCTGCCGGCGATGGCGGCGACCACGCAGATCGCCCAAGTGCCGCTGCTCAACATCACCGGCACCGGCACCGTCAAGCCCAACCTGATGCTGTTGTTCGATAACTCCGGCTCGATGGACCAGACCTACACGCCGGACTACGTCAACGACAACCTGTGCCGCAGCAGCCAGACGCTGGCGCAGGGCGTGATGGCCTGCAACGTCGGCCATCCGCCGTTCATGAGTCCGGACTTCAACAAGCAGTACTACAATCCGGCGATTCGCTACATGGTGCCGATCAAGGCCGACGGCACGTATTACCCGGAACAGAACGCCGCCAACACCAGCAACTGGACCGTGGTCAGCAACGACGGCTTTGGTGCGCGCAGGGCCGACCTGTTTGCTAGCACCGGCAGCAACAACATCAATCTGGTGAGCGGCTTTCCGGACCTGAAATGGTGCCAGCCGTCCAATTCTTCCGCGTGCGTCTTCAACAGCGCCAGCTACACCTATCCGGATCTTGCGTACCGCACGCCGGTGGACATCACCACCGGACCGTATTACTACACCATCGGCGTCGGCCAGTATTGCACCGATGAGACCATGCGCAGCTGTAAATCGACCACCATTGGCGGCGCCGCGCCGGCCGGCTATCCGGTGCCGGTCAAGGTGCGCTGGTGCAGCGACCGCAGCTTGACCCAATGCCAGGGCAAGCGGGTGGGGGCGTACATCTATCCGGCGTATTCGCAGCCGGCCGGCGCCATGGTTTCTTACGGTACGATAGGCATCGGCGCGTCGAGTGCCGCCACTTCGCTCAGCATCAGCAATGTGCAGGTGACGGACACCGGCAACAATGTGGTCACCGTCAGCAACGGTGCGGTGACGGCCAGCACCGGCACCAACAGCGCCATCAAGCAGCAAATCATGGTCAGCGCGCTGGCCGCCAACATCATCGCCACGTCAAGCGCCAGCTTCAACGGCAACCCGGCCTCGGCAAGGCTGTACTACGCCTGCGTGCGCACGCCGACCGGACAGGCCAGCGTGCCGGCCTGCAGCGCCTTCGGCATCAACCTCAGCGCCGACAACGTCGTGGCGGTGGTGCCGATGCTGAGTTGCGCCGGCAGCTTCTCGGTGCTCAACTGCACCCCCTACACCGACGGCACGCGGGGCGGGTGGGCGTTGTCGGCCACGTCCAGCATGGTGCGTATAGCGCCCGCATCGTTGACGTTCAGCGGCGCCACCGGCGGCGCGGCGCGCATCAGCCTCAGCTTCAACGGCAGTGTCTTGCTGTTTAATGCCAACCTGGGCAACAACCGCACGGCGGCGCAGGTGGCGGCCTCGGTGGTGAGCGGCATCGGCACCGGCAACAGTTCCGGCCGCGCGTACATCGGCGGCAGCGGCAACTGCCCGTCGCCGCTGGGCAACACCAGCGTGTGCCTGATAGACGGCACCAGCGCGTCCAGCGGCGGTTCGATTGCGCTGTCGGTCAGCAATGTCGGCAGCTTGAGCTGGGTGAATGCGGCGGCGGTGATCGATACCGTGCCGCTGACGTATGCCGCCATCACGCCCGGCCAGGCTGCGCCGAATCCGTTTTTGCGCGTCAATATTGTCAGTGGACAGACCTATCCCAAATCGGCGGAGCGCGTCGATTGCGCCGGCTTCGCCTGCACCTATGCCGAAGAAATGACCAACTTCGCCAACTGGTATGTGTACTACAAGAGCCGGCTGCAAATGATGAAGACGTCGGTCGGCATCGCCTTCTCGCCGATCACCGCCAACTACAAGGTCGGCTACGTCAAGCTGTCGGCGGCCGGGGGCGGCAACGCGGTCGATATGAAACCGGCGGAATTCACCGGCGCCGCGCGCGCCGGCTGGTACGCCACGCTGTACACCACCACCACCTCCGGCGCCACGCCGATCCGCACGGCGATGGACAATGTCGGCCGCATGTTCGCCAACCTCGCACCCTACAACTACGCCGCCGGACAGGAAGTGGTGCAGCACCCGTGCCAGCCCAACTTCCTGATATTGACCACCGACGGTTACTGGAATGGCAGCAGCACCAACAACGTGCTCAACAACGACAACGTCGCGAATCCGGCGCGCTTCTGCACGCTGGCATCCGGCTGCGTCGACCAGCGCGCGCAGAGCCAGCCATCAATTGCCGACGTTGCGCTGCACTGGTACAACGGCGGTTCCAGCACCGGTACGGTCTCGTTGAGACCGTCGCTGGAACCGGACATCAGCAAGCCCGGCTCGGTGCCGGCGGCGGCCGGCGAAAACACCCATCTGCACATGAATACCTACACGCTGGGGTTGGGCGTGGACGGCATCATGACCTACGAGCCGAACTACGACACCGCGCCCAAGCCCGGCGGCGACTTCTACAACCTGATCACGCAAGTGACCAGCGGCTGTCCTTGGAATGGCGGCGGCGCCTACGTCTGGCCCAATCCCGACGTGACCAACACCGCCAGCACCGTGCAGGAGCGGGTGGACGATCTGTGGCATGCCGCCATCAACGGCCACGGCAAATATTTCAGCGCGCAGGACCCGAAAGACGTGGTCAACGGCCTGCGCGAGGCCTTGTCCAATATGCAGGTGCGCACCGGCGCTGCGGCAGCAGCCGCCACGTCAACGCCCAACATCACGCTGACCGACA
Source organism: Duganella lactea (assembly GCF_009857505.1). Classification (GTDB taxonomy): domain Bacteria; phylum Pseudomonadota; class Gammaproteobacteria; order Burkholderiales; family Burkholderiaceae_D; genus Rugamonas; species Rugamonas lactea. Next base: position 3,749 of record NZ_WWCP01000025.1, on the reverse strand, counting down.
ACGACATTTTCTCCGCCACCTTCACCACCGTGCGCTGGTACGGCGAGCTGACCGACCGCAAGATCGACACCACCACCGGCCAGGTCATCAACACGCCGCAGTGGAGCAGCAACACCACGGTGGGCAGCGCGCTGGCCACGCGCCGCATCAAAATGATGAAGCCGGACCAGGCGCCCGGCGCCGACCCGGTCGACTTCCTGTTCACCGACGCCCTGATGGACGCCACCACCCAAAGCTGGTTCGCCAACAAATGCGCGATGCTGTCGCAATGCACGCTGCTGTCGGCGGCCGACAAAGCCATTGTCAACAACGGCGTGAACCTGGTGAACTGGCTACGCGGCGTGCAAACCTATGCTGATGACAAGCTGTTCCGCGCCTACACGACCACGACCGACGCCAATGGCAACACCGTGCCGATTGTGCTCGGCGATATCGCCTCGTCCAAGCCGGCCTACGTGCGCGAGCCGCACAACAGCTACCCGGACCTGTCCTACGCACAGTACAAGGCCGACTACGCCAACCGGGCCGGCACGGTATTTGTCGGCGCCAACGACGGCATGCTGCACGCTTTCGACGCCCGGACCGGCGCCGAGCGCTGGGCCTATGTGCCGCGCATCGTCATGCGCAAGATGGCGGCGCTGGCCAGCGCCACCTATGCCACCAACCACCAGTTCAGCGCCGACGGCTCGCCCGAGGTGGCGGATGTGCAACTCAACGGCGCCTGGCGCACGGTGCTGGTGGCCGGCCTCAACGCGGGCGGGCGCGGCTACTACGCGCTGGACGTCACCGAGCCGGACCAACCCAAGGTGTTGTGGGAACTGTGCGCCGACCCGGTGGCCTGCCCGCAGCACAACGACGCCGATTTCGGCCTGAGCTTCGGTAATCCGCAGTTCGGCAAATGGCGCGGGCGCTGGGTGGTGTTCCTGACCTCGGGCTACAACAACGTGCCCGGCACCGATGGCGTGGCCGGTGGCAGCGGTGTCGGCACGCTGTTCGTGGTCGATGTCGGCAGCGGCGAGGTGCTGGCCAAGGCCACCACCTCGGGCGACACCGCCACGCCGTCAGGGCTGGCGCGCATCACCGCCATCAGCAACGACCCGCTGGCCGATCCCGGCGTCACCTACATCTACGGCGGCGACGTGCTGGGGCAGATGTGGCGCTTCGACCTGACCGGCACCACCGGCCCGATCGGCGTGCTGCGCATCGGCACGGTCGGCCCCAGCCAGCCGATCACCACCCGGCCGGACGTGACGCTGTGCGGCGTGCCGGTCACCAGTACCGACGCCAACGGCGTCACCAGCACGCGCGGCACGGCGGCGCGCATGGTGCTGTTCGGCAGCGGCCGCCTGCTGGACGTGCCGGACACCGCCAACACCGACGTCCAGAGCCTGTACGCGGTGAAGGACAGCGGCACGGCGCTCGGCGCCTTGCCGACCACCAAAATGGTGCAGCAAGTGCTCAGCGTGCGCGGCGCCACCAGCAACGCCGCGACTTACGCGGTCAGCGCCAACCAGGTCGACCTGACGCAAAAAGACGGCTGGTACTTCAACTGGAACCTGAATCCGGGTGAGCGGATGAACCTCGACCCGCAGATCGTCAGTGGCGTGGCCAACATCATCACCAACGTGCCGTCATCCTCGTCGGCGTGCTCGGTGGGCGGCACCAGCAACCTGTACCAGATCGACGTCTGCAACGGGCAGGGCGTGAATGGCGATCCGGCCGGGGCCACGCTGTCCAGCACCTCGGCGGCGGTCGGCTTTATCATCGTGCGGCTGCCGAGCGGGCAACTGAAACTGATCACCACGCTGGCCGACGGTAGCAACGTCACCAGCGCAGCCAAGGAGCTGGACACGGCGGCGGCGCACCGGGTTGGCTGGCGCCGCATCAAGGGGCAACAATAAAGCGGCAAGAGGCGGTATAATCGAGGGTTAGCAGAACCGCCTCAGATCGCAGAACACATGGTCAACGATACCGAAAACACAATCCCCGAGAATCACGACGACGCCGTCGCGGCCGCGAGCGCCAAGACGCCGGCCCTGATCGCGCGTGAAGTCCAGCGCCGCCGCACCTTCGGCATTATCTCCCACCCGGATGCGGGTAAAACCACGCTGACCGAAAAGCTGCTGCTGTTCTCGGGCGCGATCCAGATGGCCGGCACCGTCAAGGCCCGTAAGTCGGGCCGTCACGCCACCTCGGACTGGATGGAGATCGAGAAGCAGCGCGGCATCTCGGTGGCCTCGTCAGTGATGCAGTTTGAATTCCGCGACCACGTGGTCAACCTGCTCGACACACCCGGCCACCAGGACTTCTCGGAAGACACCTACCGTGTGCTGACCGCGGTCGATTCGGCGCTGATGGTGATCGACGCCGCCAAGGGGGTGGAAGCGCAGACCATCAAGCTGCTCGACGTCTGCCGCATGCGCAACACGCCGATCGTCACCTTCATGAACAAGCTGGACCGCGAAACCCGCGACCCGCTGGAACTGTTGGACGAGCTGGAATCGGTGCTGAAGATCCAATGCGCGCCGGTGACCTGGCCGATCGGCATGGGCAAGAACTTCCGCGGCGTGTACCACCTGCTGAACGACACCATCATGCTGTTCAAGGCCGGCGAAGAAAAGGCCGACGGCGCATTCGATTTGATCGAAGGCATCGACAATCCACGCCTGCAGGAAATGTTCCCGCTGGAGATGGACCAGCTGCGCATGGAAGTGGAACTGGTGAAGGGCGCCTCGCACCCGTTCGACCTGGAGCAATTCCTGGCGGGCATTCAGACGCCGGTGTTTTTCGGCTCGGCGATCAACAACTTCGGCGTGCGCGAGATTTTGTCGGCGCTGGTCGACTGGGCCCCGGCGCCGCGCGAGCGCGACGCCACCGTGCGCGCGGTCGATCCGAAGGAAGAACCATTCTCCGGCTTCGTGTTCAAGATCCAGGCCAATATGGACCCGGCGCACCGCGACCGCATCGCCTTCCTGCGCGTGTGCTCGGGTCGCTTCGAGCGCGGCATGAAAGTCAAGCACCTGCGCCTGGGGCGTGAAGTCAAGCTGTCGTCGGTGGTGACGTTCATGGCCTCGACCCGCGAGCAAGTGGAAGAAGCGTATGCCGGCGACATCATCGGCCTGCCGAACCACGGCAACATGCAAATCGGCGACTCGTTCACCGAAGGCGAACAACTGACGTTCACCGGCATCCCGTTCTTCGCGCCGGACTTCTTCCGCCAGGTACGGATTCGCAACCCGCTGAAAATCAAGCAGTTGCACAAAGGTTTGCAGCAGCTGGGCGAAGAGGGCGCGGTACAGGTCTTCAAGCCGGTGCAAGGTGGCGAGCTGGTACTGGGTGCGGTCGGCGTACTGCAGTTTGAAGTGGTGGCCAGCCGTCTGCTGAACGAATACGGCGTGGACGCCGTCTTCGAAAGCACCACCATCAGCAGCGCGCGCTGGGTATCGAGCGACGACAAAAAAGCGCTGTCGGATTTCGAAGACCAGCTGGGCCACAACGTCGCCTATGACGCCGCCGGCAATCTGGCCTATCTGGCAACATCCAGCGTCAACCTGCGTCTGACGCAAGAACGCTGGCCGAAGCTGCAATTCCACGCCACCCGCGAGCACTCCGCCAAGCTGTAAAAAACGGTGTCAGATACCGTCTTGAATGGCAAGCTTTTTCGATAAGTATTTGGGGTCGAAAGGCTTGCCAGTACGGATGACACCGTAAATCAGATGCGTCAGTTTGTGAACGACAGCACTGATCAC
>NZ_WWCP01000024.1 GCF_009857505.1 Duganella lactea | reverse complement strand
CCCCGAGGCCGCGCCGGCCGCCGCCGCGCCCGCCGCCGCGCCCACCCCGCAGAAAGGCGACACCGCCTGGATGATGGTGGCTACGCTGCTGGTGATCCTGATGACGATTCCCGGCCTGGCGCTGTTCTACGGTGGCCTGGTCCGTTCCAAGAACATGCTGTCGATCCTGATGCAAGTGTTCATGATCTTCGCGCTGATCGTGGTGCTGTGGTGCATCTACGGTTACTCGCTGGCGTTCACCGAGGGCAACGCGTTCTTCGGCAACCTGCATGACCGCACCTTCCTGAACAATATCTACGATCCGATCAAGGGCACCTTCGCCTACGCCGCTACCTTCAGCAAGGGCGTGGTGATTCCGGAGTTCCTGTTCGTCGCCTTCCAGGCCACGTTCGCGGCGATCACCTGCTCGCTGATCGTGGGCGCCTTCGCCGAGCGCGTGAAGTTCACCGCCGTGCTGGCCTTCGTGGTGATCTGGTTCACCTTCGCCTACCTGCCGGTCGCCCACATGGTCTGGTTCTGGACCGGTCCGGACGCGATCAAGGACGCCGCCACGCTGGCCACCGAAACCGCCAAAGCCGGCTTCCTGTTCCAGAAGGGCGCGCTCGACACCGCTGGCGGCACCGTGGTGCACATCAACGCCGCGGTTGCCGGCCTGGTCGGTTCCTACATGATCGGCAAACGCGTCGGCTACGGCCGCGAGTCGATGGCGCCCCACTCGGTCACCATGACTATGATCGGCGCGTCGCTGCTGTGGGTGGGCTGGTTCGGCTTCAACGCCGGCTCGCCACTGGAAGCTGGTGACATCGCCGCGCTGGCCTTCATCAACACCCTGCTGGCAACCGCCGCCGCGACCGTGTCGTGGGTGTTCGCCGAATGGATCTTCAAAGGCAAGCCGTCGATGCTGGGTGGCGCCTCGGGTGCGGTGGCTGGCCTGGTGGCCATCACCCCGGCCTGCGGCTTCGTCGGTCCGATGGGCGCGCTGATCATGGGCCTGCTGGCCGGTGTGATCTGCCTGTGGGGCGTCAACGGTCTGAAAAAACTGCTGGGCGCGGACGACTCGCTGGACGTGTTCGGTGTGCACGGCGTCGGCGGTATCCTGGGTGCGATCCTGACCGGTGTGTTCGCCGCACCGTCGCTGGGTGGCCAGGGCATCTTCGACTATGTGGTCAACAAACCATCGCCGGACTACTCGATCGTGTCGCAAGTGATCGTGCAGGCGACCGCTGTTGGCGTGACCATCGTCTGGTCGGGCATCGTCGCGCTGATCGGCTTCAAGCTGGTGGACATCGTGATCGGTCTGCGCGTGCCGGAAGAGGAAGAGCGCGAAGGCCTGGACATCACCACCCACGGCGAATCGGCTTACCACCATTAATTAGCAATGTTTCAAGGAAAGCGCCCTGCGGGGCGCTTTTTTTATTTCCTGCCTTTAAAATAGCGTTTTTGCCCATACTTGCGACATCCGCACGGTAATAAGGAAGTAATCCCATGGTTCCCCACCTCGTCACGGCCCTCAGCGGACCCCTGCTCGACCTCGAAGAAAAAATCCTGGCCGCCACCCCAGCTATTGAGCGCTGGTTCCGCCTGGAGTGGCAGGAGCATACGCCGCCGTTTTATTGCTCGGTCGACATGCGCAACGCCGGCTACAAGCTGGCGCCGGTGGATACCAATCTGTTCCCCGGCGGCTTCAACATGCTGGCCACCGAGATGCTGCCGCTGTCGGTGCAGGCCGCCATGGCGGCGATCGACAAGTATTGTCCGGACGCCCGCAACCTGCTGCTGATACCGGAAGTTACACAGCGCCACGCCACTTACTGGCAAAACGTCGCCCGCCTGATGCAGATCTTCCGCCAGACCGGCCTGCATGTGCGCCTCGGTTCGCTGTCGCCGGACGTCACCGAGCCGACGCCCATCGCGCTGCCGGATGGAAATATGCTGGTGGTCGAGCCGCTGGTGCGTTCGCCGAACGGCCGTCGCGTCGGCCTCAAGGATTTCGATCCGTGCACGATTTTGCTTAACAACGACCTGTCGGCCGGCATTCCGGACATCCTGCAGAACATCCACGAGCAGAGCCTGCTGCCGCCGCTGCACGCCGGCTGGGCGCTGCGCCGCAAGAGCAATCACCTGAACGCCTATGACGAGGTGTGCAAGAAGTTCGGCAAGCTGATCGGCGTCGATCCGTGGATGCTCAATCCGCTGCACGCCAAGTGCGACGCGGTCAACTTCCGCACCGGCGAAGGCTACGATTGCCTGGCCGCCAACATTGACGCCTTGCTGTCGAAAATCAAGAAGAAGTACAAGGAATACGGCATGCGCGAGCAAAAGCCGTTCGTGATCGTCAAGCCGGACGCCGGCACCTACGGCACCAGCATCCTGACCATCAAGGATTCCAGCGAGATCAAGGCGCTGACCCAGGCCCAGCGCGACAAGATGACCGTCATCAAGGATGGCAAGGAAGTGACCGACTTCATCATCCAGGAGGGCGTGCCGACGTTCGAGAGCATCGAGCATGCGGTGGCCGAGCCGGTGGTGTACATGATCGACCGCTATGTGGTGGGCGGTTTCTACCGCGTGCACGGCGAGCGGGGCGTGGACCAGAATCTCAACGCGCCGGGGTCGCAATACGTGCCGCTGGCGTTCGCGCAGCAGCACGCGGTGCCGGATCTGAAGGCCAAGCCGGGCACGGCGGCGCCGAACCGCTTCTATGTGTATGGCGTGGTGGCGCGGCTGGCGTTGCTGGCGGCGTCGCTGGAAATGGAGCGTACCGATCCCAATCCCGAGGTGTATTAGTCGTCATTCCGGCCTGCGCCGGAATGACGGTGTGGCGGTGTCGGTTTTCAATCTCGGCTAAAATCAGTCATTACCTCAACTGGACGTACCCATGAAAATCGCTTTCCTTGCCGACCCGCTGTCGACCTTCAAGACTTACAAGGACTCCACCTACGCCATGATGGTGGAGGCCAACCAGCGCGGCCACGAGGTCTACGCCTTCGAGCAGAAGGACATGGCGGTCGAGCAGGGCGTGGTGACGGCCAACGTGGCGCGCATCCACTTCACCGGCGACAGCACCGACTGGTACCGCGCCGACGCGCCGGTGGACACCAACCTCGGCCAGTTCCACGCCATCCTGCAGCGCAAGGACCCGCCGTTCGACATGGAGTACGTCTACAGCACCTATCTGCTGGAGCTGGCCGAGAAACAGGGCGCCCGGGTCTTCAACAAGCCGTCGGCGATCCGCGACCACAATGAAAAAGTCGCCATCACCCAGTTCAGCGAATTCACCTCGCCAACGCTGGTCACCGGCGACCAGGCGCGCATCCGCGCCTTCCAGAAACAGCACGGCGACATCATCCTCAAGCCGCTGGACGGCATGGGCGGCACCGGCATCTTCCGCGTCAAGGCGGATGGCATGAACCTGGGCGCCATCATCGAAACGCTGACCGGCAACGGCCAGTACACCATCATGGCGCAGCGCTTCATCCCGGCGATTGAGCAGGGCGACAAGCGTATCCTGGTGATCGGCGGCAAGCCGGTGCCGTTCTCGCTGGCGCGCATCCCGCAAAACGGCGAAGTGCGCGGCAACCTGGCGGCCGGCGGCATCGGCGTGGCGCAGCCGCTGACCGAGCGCGACTTTGAAATCGCCCATACCCTGGGACCGATTCTGGCCGCCCGCGGCCTGTTGCTGGTAGGATTAGATGTTATCGGTGATTTCCTGACGGAAGTTAACGTCACCAGCCCGACCTGCTTCCAAGAAATTACCCAGCAGGCCGGCTTCCCGGTCGCCGCGATGTTCATCGACGCGGTCGAGGCGGCGGTGGCGGCCCAATAAGTCTCTGATGACAAGAAAATTTTAATCCTGACTGGCGGTTTAACAATATGGTAGGCATACTACTTCTGACGCACGCACCGCTGGGACAAGCCTTTCTGGCGGCTTGCGCCCACGTGTTCCGCGGCCCCACCGAGCAGCTGGAAGCGATCGATGTGGTCGCCGACCAGGATCTCGGCGAGGTGCAGACGCTGGCGGCGGCGGCGATCAAGCGTCTCGACAATGGCGAGGGCGTGCTGGTGATCACCGACGTCAAGGGCGGCACGCCGGCCAACTGCTGCAACCGGCTGGCCGACGCCGGCCGGGTCGAGGTGATCGCCGGCGTCAGTCTGCCGATGCTGCTGCGCGCCATCACCTATCGCCGCGACACGCTCGATGTGGTGGTCGAGATGGCGCTGGCCGGCGCGCAAAGTGGCGCGGTGCGCGTCGACAACCGGACACGCGTCGGCTAACCCCGACGTTTTTTAGCAATGCGCATTGATTGAGACAGAAGAAAAATGATTCAGCAAGAACTCGAAATTATCAACAAGCTTGGTTTGCATGCGCGCGCTTCCGCCAAATTCACCCAACTGGCAGCAAAATACAAAAGCGATGTCTGGCTGACGCGTAACGCGCGCCGCATCAACGCCAAGTCCATCATGGGCGTGATGATGCTGGCGGCCGGCAAGGGCGCCAAGGTGCTGCTGGAGGCCGACGGCCCGGACGAAGCCGACTGCGTCGCCGCCCTGACCGCCCTGATCAACGACAAGTTCGGCGAAGGCGAGTAATGCCAGCGGAGCGCAGCCGTCCTCGTTTCCCCGCGGGCCAGTCGATGGCCTCGTTCACGCTGCACGGCATTCCGGTCTCGCGCGGCATCGCGATCGGCCGCGCCCACCTGCTGGCGCCGGCCGCGCTGGACGTCAAGCACTACCTGGTGGCCGACGATCAGGTCGAGGCCGAGGTCAGCCGTCTGCAGCAGGCGCTGGCCGCCGTCCACAAGGAACTGCAGACGCTGTGGAACGAGCTGCCCAAGGACGCGCCGACCGAACTGGGCGCGTTCATCGACGTGCACGCGCTGATTCTGTCCGACCCGATGATTTCCGAAGCGCCGCTGGACATCATCCGCACCCGCCACTACAACGCCGAATGGGCGCTGCTGACGCAGATCGACGAGCTGTCGGCGCAGTTCGACGAAATCGAAGACCCCTACCTGCGCGAGCGCAAGGCCGACATCCAGCAGGTGGCCGAGCGCGTGCTGAAGGTGCTGATGGGCACCGAGCCGATCCTGCCGCCGGCCGCGCCGGCCGGCGACGACGAGTTCCAGCCGCAGCTGATCATCGTCGCCCACGACATCTCGCCGGCCGACATGCTGCAGTTCCGCGACCGCTCCTTCATCGGTTTCGTCACCGACGTCGGCGGCCAGAACTCGCATACCGCCATCGTCGCCCGTTCGCTGGACATTCCGGCGGTGGTCGGCATGTCCGGCGCCTCGACGCTGATCGAGCAGGAGGACTGGCTGATCATCGACGGCGACGCCGGCGTGGTGATCGCCAATCCGAGCGCGCTGGTGCTGCAGCAGTACCGCGAACGCCAGGGCGCCGCCGCGCGCGCGCGCAAGAAACTGCAAAAGCTCAAGAAAACGCCGGCCATCACCAAGGACGGCACCGCGATCACGCTGCTGGCCAACATCGAGCTGCCGGACGATTGTCCGGCGGCGATGGAGGCTGGCGCCAACGGCGTCGGCCTGTTCCGCTCCGAATTCCTGTTCATGGGCCGCAACAGCAAGATCCCGTCCGAGGACGAGCAGTTCGAGCAGTACAAGAAGGCCGTGGTGGCGATGAAGGGCCGTCCGGTCACCATCCGCACGCTCGACATCGGCGCCGACAAGCCGCTCGACCAGAGCGAGCAGACCGCGCTCAATCCGGCGCTGGGACTGCGGGCGATTCGCTACTGCCTGGCCGAGCCGCAGATTTTCCTGACCCAGCTGCGCGCCATTTTGCGCGCCTCGGCGTTCGGCAAGGTGCGCATCCTGGTGCCGATGCTGGCGCACGCGTTTGAAATCGACCAGACGCTGGCCATGGTGGCGCAGGCCAAGGTCGAGCTGCGCGAACAGCACATCAAGTTCGACGAGCAGATCGACGTCGGCGCGATGATCGAGATTCCGGCGGCCGCGCTGGCGCTGCCGATGTTCGTCAAGCGCATGGACTTCCTGTCGATCGGCACCAATGACCTGATCCAGTACACGCTGGCCATCGACCGGGTTGATTATGAAGTCGCCCACCTTTACAATCCGCTGCATCCGGCGGTGCTGCAATTGATCTCGATGACGATCGCGGCCGGGCATAAGGCCGGGATCGACGTCGCCGTGTGCGGCGAAATGGCCGGCGACGTCAAGCTGACCCGCCTGCTGCTGGGCATGGGCTTGCGGGAATTCTCGATGCATCCGGCCCAGCTGCTGTCGGTCAAGCAGGAAATCCTGAACAGCGACCTTGCGCGCATCGTGCCGCAGACGCGCAAGATCATGCGCTCGATGGAACCCAACGTAATTGCAGACGCGGTCGAACAATTACAGTTGATGTGAGTCGGCGGGACGCTTCATTCGCGGTCCCGCCTTGATTGATGGCCCGTGGGGCCGCCCCTCCGATAAAAACTAGAGCAATGTCATCCCTGGGATACGTTAAGCCGCAAACCATGCATTTTGCCGAGCCTCTGCGCCTGCAAAGCGGCGCGTCGCTGCGCGACTATATGCTGATGTACGAAACCTACGGCACGCTGAACGCCGACCAGTCCAACGCGGTGCTGGTATGCCACGCGCTGAACGCCTCGCACCATGTGGCCGGCGACTATGAAGGCCAGCCGAAAAGCACCGGCTGGTGGGACAATATGGTCGGTCCCGGCAAGCCGCTGGACACCGACAAATTCTTCGTGATCGGGATTAACAACCTCGGTTCCTGCTTCGGCTCCACCGGTCCGATGCACACCAATCCGGCCACCGGCAAGCCTTACGGTGCCGCCTTCCCGGTGGTGACGGTGGAGGACTGGGTGGCGGCGCAGGCGCGCCTGGCCGACCAGCTGGGCATCACGCAGTTCGCCGCCGTCATGGGCGGCTCGCTGGGCGGCATGCAGGCGCTGGCCTGGTCGATCATGTACCCGGACCGGCTGCGCCATTGCGTGGTGATCGCCTCGACCGCCAAGCTGTCGGCGCAGAACATCGCCTTCAACGACGTGGCGCGCCAGGCCATCCTGTCCGATCCGGACTACCACGGCGGTGACTTCTACGAACACGGCGTGGTGCCGAAGAACGGCCTGCGCGTGGCGCGCATGGTCGGCCACATCACCTACCTGTCGGACGACGACATGGCCGAGAAATTCGGCCGCAAGCTGCGTGACGTGGCGGAAACCGGCGACTACCAATTCGGCTTCGGCATCGACTTCGAGATCGAATCGTATCTGCGCTACCAGGGCGACAAGTTCTCCGAATACTTCGACGCCAACACCTACCTGTTGATCACCAAGGCGCTCGACTACTTCGACCCGGCGCGCAAGCATGGCGACGACCTGGCCAAGGCGCTGTCCGCGACCAAGGCCAAATTCTTCCTGGCCTCCTTCACCACCGACTGGCGCTTCTCGCCGGAGCGCAGCCGCGAGATCGTGCAGGCGCTGCTGAGCAACCGGCGCCAGGTCACCTACGCCGAGATCGACGCGCCGCACGGCCACGACGCCTTCCTGCTGGACGACCCGCGCTACATGAACATGGTGCGCGCCTACTACGGCCAGGTGTGGAAAGAGATCGGGGGAACGGTATGAACTTTAATGAATTGAGCGCGGCGCGCCCGGACCTGGCCTTCATCGCCCACTGGGTGGGGACGCGGGCGCATGTGCTGGACGTCGGCTGCGGCGACGGCGTAATGATGGACTATCTGCAGAGCGACAAGCAATGCAGCGGCTACGGCATCGAAATCGCCGACGACAAGGTGCTGGCCTCGACCCAGCGCGGGGTGCGGGTGATCCAGCAGGACATGGAGCATGGCCTGGGACTGTTCGGCGATAACTCCTTCGACACGGTGCTGTGTTTATCGTCGCTGCAGATGATGCAGCATGTCGAGGACCTGCTGCGCGACATCGTCCGCGTCGGCAAGGAGGCGATCGTCTCGTTCCCCAACTTCGCCTACTGGCCGCACCGCGTGGCGCTGCTGAAGGGGCGCATGCCGGTGTCCGAATCGCTGCCGTATGCATGGCACGACACGCCCAACGTCCGTTGCGCCACCATCTATGACTTTCGCGATCTGGCCGAGGAATGCGGGCTGGAAGTGATCGAATGTGTGGCGTTGGCGGAGGGGAAGCGGGTATCATTCCTGCCTAATCTGCGCGGCGATCTTGCCGTGTTCCGACTACGTAAAAAATAACGACTAAATAATGAGCGACAGGCCCTGGTACAGTTACCTCAACGGACGCACCGTTTCCATCCTGTTCCTGGGTTTCAGCTCCGGCCTGCCGCTGTACACGCTGATCTATCTGATGCAGGCGTGGCTGGCCAAGGCCGGGCTGGATGTCAAGGCGCTCGGCCTGTTCGGCCTGGCCATGTTCCCCTACACCTTCAAGTTCCTGTGGGCGCCGCTGATGGACCGCTACACCGTGCTGCCGATCGGCCGCCGGCGCGGCTGGATGGCGGTCACGCAGCTGGCGCTGTTCGCCTTCATCGGCGGCATGGGGATGCTCGATCCAAAACTGGAGCTGTCGCTGATCGCGGTGGTGGTGTTCCTGATCGCCTTCCTGTCGGCCAGCCAGGACGTGGTGATCGACGCCTACCGCCGCGAGATCCTGGCCGAGGAAGAGCAGGGCCTGGGCGCGGCCATCATCGTCAACGCCTACAAGGCGGCCAGCCTGATCCCGAGCGCGCTCGGCCTGGTGCTGGCGGACAGCCAGCCGTGGCAACTCGTGTTCTGGGTGGTGGCGGCCTTCATGCTGCCCGGTTTCGTCTGCACGCTGCTGGCCAAGGAGCCGGTGGTGTACGGCGCGCCGCCGAAGAATCTGCAGGAAGCGGTGGTGCTGCCGTTCCGCGAATTCGTCCAGCGCGACGGCTGGAGGCAGGCCATGTTCGTCATCGCCTTCGTGCTGCTGTACAAAATCGGCGACACCATGACCACCGCGCTGTCGACCAAATTCTTCCTCGACATCGGCTTCTCCACCAAGGACATCGGTCTGGCCGCCAACGCCACCGGCTGGTGGGCCAGCCTGGCCGGCGGCGCGGTGGGCGGCATCTGGATGATCAAACTGGGCATCAACCGCGCGCTGTGGGTGTTCGGCGTGCTGCAGGCGATCGCCATTCTGGGCTTCGCCTGGCTGGCGCAGGTCGGGCCGGACAAGCTGCTGCTCAGCGCGGTCTTCGGCTTTGAGGCGTTCGCCAGCCTGGGACTGGGTTCGGCGGCACTGGTGGCTTTCATGTCGCGCGCGACCGACCCGCGCTACACCGCCACGCAATACGCGCTGTTTTCCAGCCTGGCGGCGGTCCCGCGCACATTCATCAATTCCTCGGTGGGGTATATTGTCGCGGAAACCGGCTGGTTCTGGTTCTTTATCGTCTGCTTCATCCTGGCTTTCCCTGCGATGATGATGTTGCCCAAAATTGCCCCGTGGAATAGCAAACATGAAAAAGCTTAAACTCAAAGGCGCCTTGCTGGCGCTGCTGCTGTGCGCCAGCGCCATGGCGCAGAATGATGGTATTCCGGTCGATAAACTGTCGCGCCTGCGCGGCATCGGCGGCGACGCCGCCCAGTTCGACAAACAGTCGAAGCTGCAATACGACCAGATGCTCAACGAGGCGCACAAGAAGGACGCCGTCGCCACCGACAGCAATCCGCAGCTGATCCGTCTGCGCGCCATCGCCAAGCGCATTATCCCCTTCACCGCGCGCTGGAATGCGGATGCGGCCAAGTGGGACTGGCAGGTCAACCTGCTGCGCTCGGACACCGTCAACGCCTTCTGCATGCCGGGCGGCCGCATCGCCTTCTACAACGGCATCCTGACCAAGCTCAATCTCACCGACGACGAGGTGGCCATGGTGATGGGCCACGAAATCGCCCACGCGCTGCGCGAGCACGCGCGCGAGCAGGCCGGCAAGAACACCGTCACGCAGGTGGGCGCGCGCGTGCTGGGGGCGATCGGCTCGGCCTATTTCGGCGTCGATCCGCGCCTGGGCGACGCCGCCGCCGGCGCCGTGTCGCAAGGCCTGGCGCTGAAGTTCTCGCGCAACGATGAAACCGAGGCCGATTTGGTGGGCATGGATCTGGCCGCGCGCGCCGGCTTCGATCCACGCGCCGGCATCGCCTTGTGGGAGAAGATGGGGGCGATCAACAAGAACCAGCCGATCAGCTTCCTGTCCACCCATCCGGCCGGCAAGGACCGCATCCGGGAAATGAACGCCAATATGCATCTGGTGTTGCCGGTCTTCGCCCGCGCCAAGGGACTGGATCCGGACAAGTTGCCGCCCTACCGTTCGATCGCGCTGCCCAAGTCCTGATATGTCGCGTCACCCGCTGCCCATGCGCGACGGCGTCGCGCCCAGCTACCTGTATCTGCCGGAGGGCGACTGGCCGGACATGATCACCTTCCTGGCGGCGCGCTTCCCGGACGTGTCGGAAGCGTCGTGGCGCGAACGCATGGCGCGCCACGACGTGGTGGACGCCGACGGCCAGCCGCTGCTGCCATCGAGCCGTTTCAAGCGCGGCCTGCGCATCTTCTACTATCGCGAGCTGGAGGCGCCGGAAACCCCGATTCCGTTCCAGGAAGAGATCCTGCACATGGACGAGCATCTGGTGGTGGTCGACAAGCCGCACTTCCTGCCGGTGATTCCCACCGGCCGCTTCCTGCACGAGACCTTGCTGGTGCGGCTACGCAAAACGCTGGGCGAGGAGGACCTGGTGCCGATCCACCGTCTGGACCGCGAGACGGCCGGCGTGGTGATCTTCTCGCGCAACGCCGCCACGCGCGGCACCTACCAGTCGATGTTCCAGAAGCGCGTGATCGACAAGGAATACGAAGCGCTGGCGCCGCGCCTGCACGGCGTGGAATTCCCTTTCAGCTACCGCAGCCGCATGGTGGAGGGCGACAAGTTCTTCACGATGAAAGAGGCCGAAGGCGAGCCGAATTCGGAAACGCTGATCGACATCATCGAGCAGCGCGGCGAACTGACGTTGTACCGGCTGTATCCGCACACGGGGCGCCAACACCAGCTGCGCGTGCACCTGTCGTCGCTGGGCGTCCCGATTGTCAACGACGCCTTCTATCCGGTGGCGCTGCCGTGCAAGCAGGACGACGTATCCCAGCCCTTGCAATTGCTGGCGCGCGCCATCAGTTTCATCGATCCGCTCAGCGGCGAATGGCGCGAATTCCGCTCGCGCCGCACGTTGTAATCAGGCGCCGTACTCGATGATCAGTGGCGCGTGGTCGGAGAATTTTTCGTCCTTGTAGACGGCGACCGCCGTCGCCTTGGCGGCGATGCCGGGGGTGGCGACGTGGTAGTCGATACGCCAGCCGACGTTCTTGGCGTAAGCCTGGCCGCGGTTGCTCCACCAGGTGTATTGCTCTTCGCGCGGATCGAGGCCGCGGTGCACGTCGACATAACCCACCTCGTCGAAGATGCGCGTCATCCACGCGCGCTCTTCCGGCAGGAAGCCGGAGTTCTTCTTGTTGCCCTTCCAGTTCTTCAGGTCGATTTCCTTGTGGGCGATGTTCCAGTCGCCGCAGATGACCACTTCGCGCCCTGCGGCGTGCAGTTTTTGCAGATGAGGCAAGAACAGGTCCATGAAGCGGAACTTGGCTTCCTGACGCTCCGGGCCGGATGAGCCGGACGGGCAGTACACCGAAATCACGGTCAGATTGCCGAAGTCGCACTGCACGTAGCGGCCCTCGGCGTCGAACTCCGGCGCGCCGAAGCCGATCACCACGCGGTCCGGTTCGATCTTGCTGTAGACGCCGGTGCCGGAGTAGCCTTTTTTCTCGGCATAGTGGAAATGGCCGTGGTAGCCGCCCGGATTGCGGAATTCCGGCGTCATGTCCGGCGCCTGCGCCTTCAGTTCTTGGACGCAGACGAAGTCGGCGTCTTGCTTGGCCAGCCAGGTGAAGAAGCCTTTGGAGGCGGCGGAGCGGATGCCGTTCAGGTTGGCGGAAATGATTTTTGGCATAGAAGATTCGGTGCAGAAATAACGGAATGCGCTAGTGTAGCGGTAAAATACCGGCACTTTAAAGAAATGAGGCATCATGCAAAACTTACGTCAGGAATTTATTGCGTTTTCGGTCAAAAGCGGTGTGTTGCGCTTCGGCGAGTTCACCACCAAGGCCGGACGCCAGTCGCCTTACTTCTTCAACGCCGGCCTGTTCCACGACGGCGCCACGCTGGCCCAGGTGGCGCAGTTCTACGCGCAGACGCTGATCGATTCCGGCGTGCAGTTCGACATGTTGTTCGGCCCGGCCTATAAAGGCATCACGCTGGCCTCGGCCACCGCGGTGGCGCTGGCCGGCAAGGGCCGCAACACCTCGTTCGCCTTCAACCGCAAGGAAGCCAAGGCCCACGGCGAGGGCGGCACCATCGTCGGCGCCAAGCTGCAAGGCAAGGTGGTCATCATCGACGACGTGATTTCGGCCGGCACCTCGGTGCGTGAATCCGTCGACATGATCCGCGCCGCCGGCGCCGAACCGTGCGCCGTGCTGATCGCGCTGGACCGCATGGAACGCGGTGGCAAGGACGGCCAGATCTCCGAGCTGTCGGCGGTGCAGGAAGTGACGCGGCAATACGGCATTCCGGTCATCTCCATCGGCAACCTGGACGACCTGTTCGGCTTCCTCAACGGCGCCGGCGCCGATCCGCAACTGGCGCAGCACAAGGATGCGGTGGCGGCCTACCGCGCCCGCTACGGCATTGTTTAATTGGCTAGCTTGCTAGACTTTGATATTTCTATGGTGTAACCTTCCGAGAGGCAGGAGACCATAAAGGCAGACCATGAATAGCGCAACATTGAAGGTGCACGGAGACCCCGACGGCTTGGCAGACGTCCGCGACGGCCTGCCGACGGAGCCGCATGGCGACTGGCAAAAGGGCGACGTCAAGCCCGATGGCCGGGTGCGCATCGATTCCGGTTTTTACGTGGCCATCGGCAGCGGGCAAAACCCGGGCGAGCTGCTCAAGCAGATCCGTTTCTACCTCGGCGAGTGCCGCGCGCGCGGCATCCACTTCGAACGTTCCGACGTCGATGCCGAGTTGCGCATTTCCTTCCCTTGCGAGCCGGGCGTGGCCACGCCGACGCTGGACCTGTCGCTGGCCGACATGACCATGCTGGTCGAGATGGGCATCAACCTCAGCATTACGGCCTGATCCGCACCATGCGGTTTGGCGAGGACCGGCTGACGCAATTCACGGCGGGGCAGGGCGTGCCGCGCCGCGTGCACGTGTGGGAGCCGGCCGCGCCGCGCGCGGTCATCCTGGCCATTCACGGCGGCATGGCGCACGCGGGCGACTACGTCACGCCGGCGCGCCACTTCCGCCAGCACGGCATCGCCACCGTCGCCTACGACCTGTGCGGCCATCAGGACGCGCGCCGGGTCGATATCCCCGGCTTCCATGTTTTTCTCGACGACAGCCAGCTGTTCCTGCAGTGGGTCAAGCAGCAGTATCCCGGCTTGCCGGTGTACGTGATGGGTCACTCGATGGGCGCGCTGATCGCCACCCATCTGGGACTGGGCGGCTTTGCCGGTGACGCGGCGGTCAAGGGCTTTATTTGGTCGTCGCCGTATTACGTCAACGCGATCAAGGTATCGCCGGTGCTGCTGGCGCTGTCCGGCGTGCTGGGCGCGCTGGCGCCGCGCATGAAGGTGCCGCTGGCCGCGCTGACGCACCAGCTGACGCACGACCGCGCCATCACCGAACGTCACTATCAGGACGAACGCGACGGCATCCGCGCCACTGAAATCACGGTCCGCTTCGGCAACGCGCTGACGGCGGCGCAGCAAGGCCTGGCGGCGCGCATGCCGCAGTGGACGCAGCCGTTGTTCGCCGTCGTCGCCGGCGACGACAAGCTGGCCGACGCCGACGCGGCCGAGGCCATGCTCAAATCGGTGCCGGCGCATCTGCTGACTTACCAGCGCCATCCGCAGAACTTCCACGAAAATTTCAACGAGCTCAATCGCGAGCAGATCTTTGCCGATATCCTGGCTTGGATAAATCGCTAGCAGATGACAATTACCGCATGCGGCTTCAGATTGGGAAGCGCTTGCAGGAGTCTGGGGACAAGTGGAAGCAAATAGATTAATTCATTCGAAAGAGCATCCAGGATCACCACCGCGATTGGAAGCTGCGCAAGATTCTGTTGGTGTGGAATGTTTTTGTCGACAGTACTTTCTCAACCACTGTCTTTATGGTGTGGCCGGGGAGGTGACGTCGTAGTCTGGCGGGAACGGACTCGTCAAGCAGCAAACGCATGATCTAGCAGGCGGCTCTTGGCTGTATTGAGCACAGCCATTGCCACCTCTCTTGAAACCGATGGGAAGTCAGCCAAAAAGTCTTCCAGCGAGGATCGGCCTGTCAGGTAATCGAACAGATTCTGCACCGGCACGCGCGTACCACTAAAACAGGGCACGCCGCTCATGATTTCGGGATCGCGTGAGATATGGGGGCTTTCCATGATGGCTCCTGATGCTGTGCGTACTGATAGTCTACTCCAGCGTCCAGACGTACTGCATTTTTTGCCAGGTGGCGAAGGGCTTGCCGGCCCGGGTAGCGGGTTTGAACTGGCATTTTCCGATGCCGATGCGGGCTGCTTCGTCCAGATCGATGTGGCCGCTGCTGCGGTCGACTTTGGCGTTGCTGACATGGCCTTCGGCATCGATCTGGAACGCCAGCTGGACCATGCCGGTGCGCTCGGCCGCGATGGCACCTTCCGGCCAGGCCGGCTTGGCGCAGGTGCGGAAATCGACCCGCGCCGCCGTGATCGCGCGTGGGCGCTTCTCCACCACGGTAGCCTGCGCGTAGATCGAAACGCAGGCGGCGGCCACCGCCAGCATGGCGCAAGCGGCCTTCCAGTTCAGCGATTGCGGGGCAGGGCGCAGCAGGTGCTGGATGCGCTGTACCAGGTCGCCGCCGCTGGCCGCCAGCGCCAGTTGCTGATCGGCGAAACGCAGCTTTTCCAGTTCCGACAAGGCCAGCGCCAGCCGGCGCGGTTCGCCCAGCTGTTGGGCGGCCAGATGATCGGCGATCAGCTCGCGCTCAACGCGGATGCGGCGCGAAATCCACCACACGGCAGGCTGGTAGAACAGCAGCGTCTCAATCACGTTTTGCAGCAGGTTCACCACGTAATCGTGGCGCTTGATGTGCGCCATTTCGTGCGCCAGCAGGGCATGCAGCAGGTCCGGCGGCATACCGCTCAACAGCGATGCCGGCACCAGCACTACCGGACGCCACCAGCCAGCAGTGACCGGGCTGGCCAGCCTGGCGGTTACGCGCAGGCGCACCGCACGGTTGATGCCGAAGCGGTGCGCCAGTTGCGCCAATTCCGCCTCCCAGCGTTGCTGGCCAGGATGCGTATGTGGGTGGCGGCTGACGCGTCCTATCCACAGCAGTCCCGCCAGCATGCGCAGCGCCAGCACGGCAGCGCACAGCGCCCACAGGCTGACGACGTGGCGCAGCGCATCGCGCAGATCGAACCAGCTTTGCTCGCGGGCGGCGCCATACGCGGCTTGCAGTCCCGGCAAGCTGGCGCTGGACGGCTGCGCGCCGCTGGCGAGGCGTTGCCACAGATCGAACGCCGGCCAGCCCAGGCAGGCCAGCAGCGCGCAGCAAGCGGCCAGATAGCGGTACTCAGCGCGGCTGTTGCGCAGCAGGGTGAGGACGACGGCGGTGGCGCAGCCGAGCAGCAGGCCTTGCCACAGGAAGTGCATCAGCGTCATGCCGAGCGCGTAGGTGAGGGCGTTCATTGTTTATCGTCCTTCAGCAGTTGCTCGATTTCTGCGCGTTCTTTTTTCGAGATACCGGTGCGCAGCGCGGCCAGCACCAGCGCCTTGGCCGAGCCAGCGAAGGCTTTCTGCATCAGGTCTTGCAGCAGGTTGCTTTGTAGCGCGTCCTGCGCCTGGGCGGGCGCGTAGATGTGGGAGCGCTGACTTTCGTCGCGGGTCAGGATGCCTTTGGTGTGCATGATCTGCATCAGCCGCAGCACGGTGCCGTAGGCGAGGTCGGGCTTCTCGGCCAGCATGGCCTCGTGCACCTGCTTGGCGGTGGCCGCGCCCAGCGGCCACAGGGTTTGCAGCAGCTCCAACTCTCCGGCTGTGGGTTTGGGAATGCTCACGACAGCGCCTGTCCAATCGTTGTAAAAGCTGTAGCGTAGCTACTGTAGACAAAAATGTATACTTTTATCAGTGACCGGTTAACTGTCGCCGTAGGCGCAGGCCTGGGCGTTCGATTGCCAGATAGAGCAGGGCGGCGGCGGCCAGCGAGGCTGCCATGTAGATGACCAGGGCCAGCATGGGCGCTTGGCGGCCGAGGTCTGGCAGCAGGGTGTCGAGCCAGGCGTAGATTTGTTTGTGGATCAAGTAGAGGCTGAAAGCGAGGATCGCCACGGTTCGCACGCCGGGCAGCGTCTGGCGGCCGATCCAGGTGGCGGGGCTGATGGCGCCGGTCAGCAGCATGGTGCAGCCGAGTGCGACCAGCGGGAACAGGACGATGGCGCCGGTTGGACTCATTAGCGGGATCTGTGTGCTGGCGGCGAGCGTGATGGCGCCGGCGGCCAGCAGTGCGCGGCCATGACCCAGCAATGCATCCCACCACGCCGGGCGGAAGGCGCGGCATGCGGCCAGGTTGACGCCCATCAGCAGGCCGTCCAGGCGCGCGTAGGTCGGGTTGTAGATCAGACCGATGAAGTTGCGCATCGCCCCACCGGCATCATCGGCGAGATGCGGTGCGACTTGCGCCTGCCACAGCCAGCCGCGCAGCAGCATGCCGCCGCCGATCAGGCTCACTGCCAGCACTATCGCCCGGCGTGCGTTGAGGCGGCGCGCCAGCAGCCAGGCGGCCACCGGGAACAGCAGGTAGACGTGTTCTTCGACGCATAGCGACCAGGCGTGCGAATACGCCGCCCCCTGGCGCCAGTCCGAGGCGAAATTGAGCGTGAAGGTCAGGTACTTCCACAGTGGCTGCAGCGCGCCGCCTTCGGGCGACGGCAGCAACACATACAGCACCAGTACCGCGTAATAGGCCGGCAGGATGCGCAGCGCGCGGCTCAGCATGAAACGCCTCCAGTGCGGCGCTTCGCCGTGCGCGTAAGCACGCAGCAGCTGCCAGCCGATCAGATAGCCGCTGAGTACAAAGAACAGGTCCACGCCCATCCAGCCATGTTCGACGAACACCGGCATCGGAATGCCGTGGCTGCTGATGTGGTACAGCATCACCGCGGCGATGGCCAGCGCGCGCAGCAAATCAAGTCCCGGTGCGCGGGTCATCGCCAAGGATCCATGTATGAAAAAGGACGCCGTGGCGTCCTTGGGGGTTAACCGGCCAGTTTGGCCTTCAGCAGCTCGGTGAGCTGCGCCGGGTTGGCTTTGCCACGCGAGGCTTTCATCGCCTGGCCGATCAGCGCGTTGATCGCCGCTTCCTTGCCGGCGCGGTACTGCTCGACCGATTTCTCGTTGTTGGCGATCACCTCGTTGACGATGGCCTCCAGCGCGCCGGTGTCGGAGATCTGCTTCAGACCTTTGGATTCGATCAGCGCGTCGACCAGGTTGTCGTCGTCCGATTTGGCGGCCCACATGTCGCCGAACAGTTCCTTGGCGGTCTTGTTGTTGATGGTGCCGTCGGCGATACGCTTCAGCATCAGCGCCAGCTGCGCCGGTTTGACCGGCGCGTCGGCGATGTCCACGCCCTCACGGTTCAGCGTCGACGAGACGTCGCCCATCAGCCAGTTGGCGGCGGCCTTGGCGTTGTCCTTGCCGGCGGCGTCCACCACCGCGACGAAATAGTTGGCCATGGCTTTCGACTGGGTCAGCACCAGCGAGTCATAGTCCGGCAGCGCGTATTCGGTGACGAAGCGCGCGCGCATCGCGGCCGGTAGTTCCGGCATCGCGCCTTTCACCTGCTCGATCCAAGCGTTGGAGATGACCAGCGGCGGCAGGTCCGGGTCCGGGAAGTAGCGGTAGTCCTGCGCGTCTTCCTTGCTGCGCATTTCGCGCGTCTCTTTGCGATCCGGGTCGTACAGGCGGGTCGCCTGCACCACTTTGCCGCCGTCTTCAATCAGCTCGATCTGGCGGCGCACTTCGACGTGCACGGCTTCTTCGATGAAGCGGAAGGAGTTCAGGTTTTTGATCTCGCAACGGGTGCCGAATTCTTTCTGGCCCTTCGGGCGCACCGAGACATTGATGTCGCAGCGGAACGAGCCTTCCTGCATGTTGCCGTCGCAGACGCCCAGCCACATCACCAGCGAATGCAGCGCCTTGCAGTAGGCCACCGCCTCGGCGGCGCTGCGCAGCTCCGGCTCGGAGACGATTTCCAGCAGCGGCGTGCCGGCGCGATTGAGGTCGATGCCGGACATGCCGGCGTAGTCTTCGTGCAGCGATTTGCCGGCGTCTTCTTCCAGGTGGGCGCGGGTCAGGTTGACGGTCTTGGTGACGAATTCGCCATCCTTCTCGTAGCCGAACGTCACGGCGCCGCCCAGCACCACCGGATCTTCGAATTGGCTGATCTGGTAGCCTTTCGGCAGGTCGGGGTAGAAGTAGTTTTTGCGGGCGAAGATCGAGGCCGGCGCGATCTTGGCGCCGACGGCCAGGCCGAAGCGGATCGCGCGATCCACCGCCTGCTTGTTCATGACCGGCAGCACGCCAGGCAACGCCAGGTCGACCGGGCTGGCCTGGGTGTTGGCTGCGGCGCCGAAGGTGGTCGGCGCGCCGCTGAAGATTTTTGATGCGGTAGTGAGCTGCACGTGGTTCTCAATACCGATGACGACTTCCCATTCCATATGATTCTCGCTGTGTGTTTGTTCTTAGATGCCGGCCGGAGCGCGGGTGTGCCAGTCGGTCGCCTGTTGATAGGCGTGGGCGACGTTCAGCAGCTTGGCCTCACCAAAATGCTTGCCGATGATCTGCAGGCCCACCGGGCGCTCCTTGGCGCCGAAGCCCACCGGGATCGACATGCCGGGCAGGCCGGCCAGGCTGGTCGACAGCGTGAAGATGTCGGCCAGGTAGGCGGCCACCGGATCATCCGATTTGTCGCCCAGGTCCCAGGCGACGGTCGGCGCCACCGGGCCCATGATGACGTCGCAGACGGCGTCCGGGCCGTTCAGCACTTTCTCGAAGTCCTGTGCGATCAGGCGGCGGATCTTCTGCGCCTTCAGGTAGTAGGCGTCGTAGTAGCCGTGGCACAGCACATAGGTACCGACCATGATGCGGCGTTTGACTTCATTGCCGAAGCCCTGGTCGCGGGTTTTCCGGTACATGTCCTGCAGGTCCTTGTAGCCTTCGGCGCGGAAGCCGTAACGCACGCCGTCAAAGCGCGACAGGTTGGACGAGGCCTCGGCCGGGGCGATCATGTAGTAGGCCGGAATCGACAGCTTGGTGTTCGGCAGCGAGATGTCGACCAGCGTCGCGCCCAGCTCCACGTACTTGGCCAGCGCGGCGCGCACGGCGCTTTCCACGTCCGGCGACAGGCCTTCGCCGAAGTATTCCTTCGGCACGCCGATGCGCAGGCCGGTCAGCGGCTGGCCTAGTTCGCGGGTGTAGTCTTCGTCCACACCGCCCAGTTCCGGGGGCAGCGAGGTCGAGTCGCGTTCGTCGAAGCCGGCCATGGCGTTGAGCAGCAGCGCGCAGTCTTCGGCGGTTTGCGCCATCGGGCCGCCCTGGTCCAGCGACGAGGCGAAGGCGATCATGCCGAAACGCGATACGCGGCCATAGGTCGGCTTGATGCCGGTGATGCCGCAGAACGCGGCCGGCTGGCGGATCGATCCGCCGGTGTCGGTGCCGGTGGCGCCCGGCGCCAGGCGCGCCGCCACGGCGGCGGCCGAACCGCCCGACGAGCCGCCCGGTACGGCGGTTTTGTCCCACGGGTTTTTCACCGGGCCGAAGGCCGAGTTTTCATTGGCCGATCCCATGGCGAATTCGTCGCAATTGAGTTTGCCCAGCGTGACCATGCCGGCCTGCTGGAACTTCTCGACGACGGTGGCGTCGAATGGGCTGACGTAGTTGGCCAGCATCTTCGAGCCGGCGGTCGAGCGCCAACCCTGGGTGACGAAGATGTCTTTGTGGGCGATCGGCACGCCGGTCAATGGCGTGGCGGTGCCGGCGGCGAGGCGGGCGTCGGCCTCGGCCGCTTGCGCCAGCGTCAGCGCGCGGTCGACGTGCAGGAAGGCGTTGAGGTCGCTTTTCTCGATGCGGTCGAGGAAGTGTTGGGCCAGTTCGGTGGCGGTGATCGCTTTGCTGTGCAGGAGGACGGACAGCTCTTTAATGGTTTTGGTGTGCATGGGCGGTTCAGTTCAATTCGTTGCGGCGTCGCCGGCATTCCGGCCGGCGCCGGAATACCGGCGGCGGGGTCTGTTACTCGATCACTTTCGGCACCAGGTACAGGCCGTCCTGGGTTTTCGGCGCCACGGCCTGATAGGCGTCGCGGCGGTTCGGTTCGGCGGCCACGTCGTCGCGCAGGCGCAGGGCGATGTTGTTCATGTGCGCGGCCAGCGGGTGGCTCAGCGGGGCGACGCCGTCGGTATCGACCGCCTGCATCTGTTCAGCCAGCGCGAAAATGCCGTTCAGCTGGTCCAGCGCGGTGGCGCTTTGCTGTTCGCTCATCTCAAGTTGGGCCAGTTTGGCAATGCGGGTTACGTCGGTTAGGGTCAGGGACATGGCGGAGCTTAGTTGTGAGTTTGATAAAAAACTTGAATTTCTTGCTATCCGTCGATAATTGCCGACGAATGCCGCTTAATTCGCGGTCTCAGGCACCACACTATTGCGTGGATTTTCGATAAATCGCAGTTAAATTATAAGGTAGAATGGCGGGTTGATGCGTTGTCGGCGCCGAATCATTGCTGCCGCCGCATTTCGGACAGATTTCTTACTCAACGGTTTACGCGCACACTGGTGGCGCCACGGGACACTTTAATGTTTGGTTTTTTACGTCGTTACATTTCCTCTGATCTGGCCATCGACTTGGGCACGGCCAATACCCTGATCTACGTTCGCGGCCAAGGCATCGTACTGGACGAGCCTTCGGTAGTGGCTATCCGCCAGGAAGGCGGCCCGAATGGCAAAAAGACCATTCAGGCGGTTGGCAAAGAAGCCAAGCAAATGCTGGGCAAGGTGCCCGGCAACATCGAGGCGATCCGCCCGATGAAGGACGGCGTGATCGCCGACTTCACCGTCACCGAACAGATGCTCAAGCAGTTCATCCGCATGGTGCACGACTCCAAATTCTTCCGTCCTTCGCCGCGCATCATCATCTGCGTGCCGTGCGGCTCGACCCAGGTCGAGCGCCGCGCGATCCGCGAATCGGCGCTGGGCGCCGGCGCCTCGCAGGTGTACCTGATCGAAGAGCCGATGGCGGCGGCGATCGGCGCCGGCCTGCCGGTGTCCGAAGCCACCGGCTCGATGGTGGTCGACATCGGCGGCGGCACCACCGAGGTGGGCATCATCTCGCTGGGCGGCATGGTCTACAAGGGTTCGGTGCGCGTGGGCGGCGACAAGTTCGACGAGGCCATCGTCAACTACATCCGCCGCAACTACGGCATGCTGATCGGCGAGCAGACCGCCGAGGCGATCAAGAAGGCCATCGGTTCGGCCTTCCCAGGCTCCGAAGTCAAGGAGATGGAAGTCAAGGGCCGCAATCTGTCGGAAGGCATCCCGCGCTCGTTCACCATCTCGTCCAACGAAATCCTTGAAGCGCTGACCGACCCGCTGAACAACATCGTCTCGGCGGTCAAGAACGCGCTGGAACAAACCCCGCCTGAACTGGGCGCCGACATCGCCGAGAAGGGCATGATGCTGACCGGCGGCGGCGCGCTGCTGCGCGACCTGGACCGGCTGCTGATGGAAGAAACCGGCCTGCCGGTGCTGGCGGCCGAAGATCCCCTGACCTGCGTGGTGCGCGGCTCGGGCATGGCGCTGGAGCGCATGGATCAACTGGGCTCGATCTTCTCCTACGAATGATGTGACAAGACCGGGGCCGCCAACAAGCGGCCCCGGTTCTTTTGGGTGAGTTGACAGTCTCGTTGGCGCGCGTGCGCCGGATTATTTGGAAGTCATGGAATACAGTCCTCCGCCACTTTTCAAGCAAGGTGCTTCGGCCCGGGTCAAGGTGATGGTGTTTGCGTGCATTTCGATTGCACTGCTGCTGGTCGACTCGCATATGCGCAGCCTGACCACGATCCGCCAGGTGGCCGGCACCGTGCTGTATCCGCTGCAGATGGCGGCCCTGATGCCGCGCGACGCCATTTACGGCGTCGGCGATTATTTTTCCTCCTTGTCGTCGATGGAAAAGCAGGTCAACGAGATGAAGCGGCAGCAGATTCTCAATTCGCAGGCCTTGCAGCTGGCGCAGTTGCAGGCGGCGGAAAACGCCCAGCTGCGCCGCTTGCTCGACGCGCGCCAGCAGGTGCCGGTCAAGTCGATGCTGGCCGAGGTGCTGTACGACGCGCGCGACGTCAACAGCCGCAAGATCATTCTCAATCGCGGCAGCCGCAACGAGGTACAGCTTGGCCTGCCGGTGATCGACAACCAGGGCGTGGTGGGCCAGGTGACGCGGGTGTTCCCGTTCACCTCCGAGGTGACGCTGTTGTCCGACAAGGAGCAGGCGATCCCGGTGCAACTGCTGCGCAACGGCTTGCGCAGCGTGGCCTATGGCCGCGGCAAGCCGGGCAACCTGGAGTTGCGCTTCACGGCGCCGAACGCGGATATCCAGGTGGGCGATATCGTCGTCACCTCGGGCCTGGACGGCGTGTATCCGGCCGGCCTGGCGGTGGCGCGCGTGACGCAGGTTGAAAACAGCGCCGGCGGTTCGTTCGGCGGCGTGATTTGCCAGCCGCTGGCCGGCATCGCCAACAACACCCAACTGCTGATACTGATGTCGACTCCGGACAAGCCGCCGCGTCCACCCGAGGACGAGGCCAAGCCGCTGCGCAAGAATAACAAGCAAATGGCGCCGGTCAAGGACGTGCCGAAGGAGGCCGAAGGCCAGCCGGCGCCGCCCGCCGCTGGTGCCGCCGCACCGGCCGCGCCGACCGCCGCCACTGGCGCGCCGGGCCTGATACCGGTGCCGCCGCCGGCGCCCAAGCCCAAGCCGGCCGCCACCGATGCCGCCGCGCCGGCCGCCGCCGACCAACCCAAGGAGCCGGCACGATGAACCGCCCGCACTACATCCTGCTGCCGGTCAGCCCGCTGTTCATCTTTTTCAGCCTGTTCGGCGCCTTCCTGCTGAATCTTCTGCCGTGGGGCCACCTCGTCGGCGTGCCGGATTTCGTCGCGCTGGTACTGGTGTTCTGGGGCGTGCATCAGCCGCGCAAGGTCGGCATCGGCACCGCCTTCATGCTTGGCCTGCTGATGGACGTGCACGACGCCACGCTGCTGGGCGAGAACGCGCTGTCGTACACGTTGCTGTCCTACTTTGCCATCATGATGCACCGCCGGGTGCTGTGGTTCCCGATCTGGACCCAGGCCGTGCATGTGTTCCCGCTGCTGCTGATGGCGCAGTCGGTGCAGTTGATCGTGCGCTTCTTCGTCTCCGGTAAATTCCCCGGCTGGTTCTACTTCATCGAGAGCGTGGGCGCGGCCGTCCTGTGGCCGCTGATCACCTGGCTGTTGCTGGCGCCGCAGCGCCGCGCGGTCGACCGCGATCACACCCGCCCGATTTGACGCAGCGGTACCAGCATGAACGAAATCAAGGATAACCAGCGCGAACTGCAGCAGTTCCGCCTGCGCCTGACGGTGATCGGCGGCATGGTGTTTTTCTGCTTTGCGCTGCTGCTGATGCGCTTCATCTGGCTGCAGGTGATCAAGTACAACGACTTCGCCGTCAAGGCCGAAGAGAACCGCATCGCCATCGTGCCGGTGGTGCCGAACCGCGGCCTGATTTTGGACCGCAACGGCGTGGTCCTGGCGCGTAACTACTCGGCCTACACGCTGGAGATCACGCCGTCCAAGCTGCACACCACGCTGGACGAGGCGATCGACGAGCTGTCCAAGCTGGTGGAGATCGACGTCAAGGACCGCCGCCGCTTCAAGAAGCTGCTGGACGAATCCAAAAGCTTCGAAGGCATACCGCTGCGCACCCGCCTGACCGACGAGGAAGTGGCGCGCTTCACCGCGCAGCGCTTCCGCTTTCCCGGCGTGGAGGTGCAGGCGCGCCTGTTCCGCCAATACCCGCTGGGCGAGACCGCGTCGCACGTGATCGGCTACATCGGCCGCATCAACCAGTCCGAGGTCAAGGCCATCGAAGCCAACGACGATGCCGCCAACTACAAGGGCACCGACCATATCGGCAAGGAAGGCCTGGAGAAAAGCTACGAGAAGCAGCTGCACGGCCAGACCGGTTACGAGGAAGTGGAAGTGTCGGCCGGCGGGCGCGCCATCCGCACGCTGTCGCGCACTCCGGCCACGCCGGGCAATAACCTGATCCTGTCGGTCGACATCGAACTGCAGAAGGTGATCGAGGAAGCCTTCGGCGAGTGGCGCGGCGCGTTTGTCGCCATCGAGCCGGAGACCGGCGACATTCTGGCCTACGTCTCGCGTCCCGGCTACGATCCAAATCTGTTCGTCGACGGCATCGACTCGCAAAGCTGGAACGAACTCAATACCTCGCTCGACCGGCCGATGGTCAACCGGCCGCTGTCCGGCACCTATGCGCCGGGTTCCACCTTCAAGCCCTTCATGGCGCTGGCCGCGCTGGAACTGGGCAAGCGCAACGCCGCCACCGCCTATCCGGACCCCGGCTTCTTCTACCTGGGTGGCCACAAGTTCCGCGATGATAAAGTTGGCGGCCATGGCAATGTGGACCTGCGCCGCTCGATCATCGTCTCCTGCAATACCTACTACTACCAGCTGGGTAACGACATGGGGATCGACTCGATCACCGATTTCATGAAGCCGTTCGGCTTCGGCCAGAAAACCGGTATCGACCTGGATAACGAGAAGGTCGGCGTGCTGCCATCGAAGGAGTGGAAGCGCAAGCGCTTCAAGGGCAACGCCGGACGCTGGGTCGGCGGCGACACCATCTCGGTGTCCAACGGTTCCGGCTACAACTCGTACACGCCGCTGCAGATCGCGCACGCCATGGCCAACCTGGCCAACGACGGCGTGGTGATGAAGCCGCATCTGGTCAAGATCATCGAAGACGGCGCCACCCGCGCGCGCCGTCTCACCGTGCCGAAGGAAAGCTACCGCATCCCGCTCAAGCAAGAAAACATCGACATCATCAAGAGCGCGATGGTGGGTGTGAACAGCGAACCTGGCGGCACCGCCTACCGCGCCTTCGCCAGCGCCGGCTACACCTCGGGCGGCAAGACCGGCACCGCGCAGGTGGTCGGCATCAAGGCCAACGAGAAGTACAACAAGGCGGCGCTGGCCGAGCGCCTGCGCGACAACGCGCTGTACGTCGCCTTCGCGCCGGCCGACAAGCCGAAAATCGTGGTCGCCATGGTGGTGGAAAACGCCGGCTGGGGCGCGGAGATCGCCGCGCCGATCGCGCGCAAGGCGCTGGACTTCTACCTGCTGGGCAAGCGCCCGGCGGGCAAGGAAACCACCAAGGTGCCGAAGGAGGACGCGGCGGAATTCGTGCCGATCGAAGACCCCGAGGCGGCCGAAGCCGCCGCCGCGGCGCGCGAAACCCAGCCTGCACCAGCACCAGCGCCGGCACCGACCACGCCACCAGCGGCCGCGCCGGCGCCGCAACCGGCCACGCCGGAACGGAAGAAACAATAAGGATTACCAGACCATGCGCATTCATGAAAGACGCTCGCTGTGGCGTCGACTGCGGCCCTACTTCACCGTATTCGACGGCCCGCTGACGGTCATTCTGCTCATGCTGCTGACGGTCAGCATGGTCACGCTGTACTCGGCCAGCCTTGGCATCCCCGGCAAGATGGAAGACCATTTGCGCAATATCGTGCTGTTCTTCATCGTGATGTGGGTGGTGTCGAACGTCACGCCGCAGTTGATGATGCGGATCGCGGTGCCGGCCTACGCGGCCGGGGTGTTCCTGCTGGTGTGCGTGGCGCTGTTCGGCATCATCAAGCTGGGGGCGCGGCGCTGGCTGCACGTCGGCATCGACATCCAGCCGTCCGAGTTCATGAAGATCGTCACGCCGATGATGCTGGCGTGGTATTTCCAGAACCGCTCCGGCCATCTGGACTGGAAATCGTTCGGCGTCGCGGCGCTGTTGCTGGCGGTGCCGGTCGGCCTGGTGGTGCGCCAGCCCGACCTGGGCACGGCGTTGCTGGTGGTGGCCGCAGGTTTCAGCGTGATCTTCCTCGCCGGACTGGCGTGGAAGGCGCTGGTGGCGCTGCTGTTGGCTGGCGCCGCCGCGCTGCCGATCATCTGGTCGGTGCTGCACGACTATCAGCGCGAACGCGTGATGACGCTGATCGACCCGACCACCGACCCGCTGGGCAAGGGCTTCCACATCATCCAGTCGACCATCGCGGTGGGCTCGGGCGGTTTGACCGGCAAGGGCTGGACCCACGGCACGCAGGCCCACCTGGAGTTCATCCCGGAGCGCACCACCGACTTTATCTTCGCCGTGTATTCGGAGGAATTCGGCCTGGTGGGCAACCTGATTCTGATGGTGCTGTACCTGCTGCTGATCGGCCGTGGCCTGATCATCGCCGGGAATGCGCCGAACCTGTTCACCCGCCTGCTGGCCGGCGCCATGACCATGATTTACTTCGCTTACGCCTTCGTCAACATGGGCATGGTCAGCGGCATCCTGCCGGTGGTCGGCGTGCCGCTGCCGTTCATGAGCTACGGCGGCACCGCGCTGGTGACGCTGGGCGTCGCCGGCGGCATCCTGATGAGCATACAGCGGCACCGCAAGCTGGTGCAGACCTGAGGTGACGACGCTCCGGGACAACGACGCCGAGTTGCGCCGCTTCCGCCTGCGCGTCACGCTGCTGGGTGGCCTGGTGTTCCTGTGCTTTGCGCTGCTGCTGGCGCGCTTCCTGTGGCTGCAGGTGATCCAGCACGAAACCTTCGCTGTCAAGGCGGAAGAGAACCGCATCTCGCTGCTGCCGGTGGTGCCGAATCGCGGCCTGATTGTGGACCGCAACGGCGTGGTCCTGGCGCGCAACTACTCGGCCTACACGCTGGAGATCACGCCGTCCAAGCTGAACGCCTCGCTGGACGAGACCATCGCCGGCTTGTCCACGCTGGTGGCGATCGACCTCAAGGACCGCAAGCGCTTCAAGAAACTGCTGGAGGACGCACGGGGTTTCGAGAGCGTGCCGCTGCGTACCCGCCTCACCGATGAGGAAGTGGCGCGCTTCACCGCGCAGCATTTCCGTTTTCCCGGCGTCGAGGTGCAGGCGCGCCTGTTCCGCGAATATCCGCAGGGCGAAACCGCGTCGCACGTGGTCGGCTACATCGGCCGCGTGAGCCGCGCCGAAGCCGATGCGCTTGGCGACAGCGACGATGCGGCCAACTATCGCGGCACCGACCATATCGGCAAGGAAGGCCTTGAGAAAAGCTACGAGAAGCTGCTGCATGGGCAGGCCGGCTACGAGGAAGTGGAGAGGACGTCCGGCGGCCGCGCGGTGCGCACACTGTCGCGCACCCCGGCCAAGCCAGGCAGCAACCTGATACTGTCGATCGACATCGAACTGCAGAAAATCGTCGAGGAAGCCTTTGGCGACCGGCGTGGCGCGCTGGTGGCGATTGAGCCGGCGACCGGCGAGGTGCTCGCCTATGTGTCGCGTCCCGGTTATGATCCCAATCTGTTCGTCGACGGCATCGACGCGCAAAGCTGGGGCGAGCTGAATAACTCGCCGGACCGGCCGATGATCAACCGCCCGCTGTCCGGCACCTACGCGCCCGGTTCCACCTTCAAGCCCTTCATGGCGTTGGCCGCGCTGGAACTGGGCAAGCGCACGCCGTCGCAGACCATCTACGATCCCGGCTTCTACATGCTGGGCGGGCATCGCTTCAACGACGATGTGGTGGGCGGCCATGGCACGGTGGACATGCGCCGGTCGATCATCGTGTCCTGCAATACCTACTATTATGTGCTGGGTCACGACATGGGCATCAACGCCATTCATGACTTCATGCAGCCGTTCGGCTTCGGCCGCAAGACCGGCATCGATCTGGAAAACGAGAAGGTCGGAGTGCTGCCGTCGCCTGAATGGAAAAGCCGGCGTTTCAAAGGTGCGGCGGGGCGCTGGGTGGGTGGTGATACTATCTCGGTCAGCAATGGCTCCGGCTACAACGCGTACACGCCTTTGCAGATCGCCCACGCTGTGGCCAATCTGGCAAATAACGGCGTGGTGCTGAAGCCGCACCTGGTGAAAACCGTGGAAGACGGCGTGACGCACGCGCGCCGTCCGGCGGTGGTGCAGGCGCATTACCGCATTCCGCTCAAACAGGAGAATGTCGATTTCATCAAGAACGCCATGGTGGGTGTGACCAGCGAGCCGGGAGGCACCGGCTACCGCGCCT
Organism: Duganella lactea; assembly: GCF_009857505.1. Taxonomy (GTDB): domain Bacteria; phylum Pseudomonadota; class Gammaproteobacteria; order Burkholderiales; family Burkholderiaceae_D; genus Rugamonas; species Rugamonas lactea. The sequence continues at coordinate 59,131 of NZ_WWCP01000024.1, read as the reverse complement.
TCGCCGGCGCCGGCTACACGGTGGGCGGCAAGACCGGCACGGCGCAGGTCATCACCATCCGTAAAGGCGAGAAGTATAACGCCGCCAAGTTGGCTGAGCGCCTGCGCGACAACGCGCTGTTCACCGCCTTCGCGCCGGTGGAGCAGCCGCGCATCGTGCTGGCGATGGTGGTGGAGAACGCGGGCAAGGGCGGCGATGCGGCCGCGCCGATTGCGCGGAAAGCACTGGATTATTACCTGCTGGGCAAGCGTCCGCAGGAGAAGGACAAGGGCAAAGTGGAAAAACAAGACACGGTGAATGGCAATGCGCCTGCGACGTAACCATCTCCTCAACGTGGGTGCGATGGCCACGGCGCTGGCGCTGGTGGGCTGCGGCACGGCGCCGGTGGCGGAGCGCACGCCGCGCCCGGTGCAGATCCCGCCGTCGACCATCAAGCCGCCGAGCGTCAAGAAGGTCGATCCCTCGCTGCCGGTGCTGCCGCCGGCGAACTCGGGACGCGGCGGTTACTATCAGGACGATGGTCCCGGCGATGCGCCGCCGGCCAATCTGATGCAGACGCCGGACGCCGATGTGCGCAATGATCCGCTGCTGCCGCGCTCCAATCGTCCCTACACGGTGTTCGGCAAGACCTACACGCCGATCACCGATGAAGAACCGTTCACACAGATCGGCGTCGGCAGTTGGTACGGCAAGAAGTTCCACGGCCAGCGCACCTCGTCCGGTGAACTGTACGACATGTACAAGATGACGGCCGCGCATCCGACCTTGCCGATTCCGTCCTACGCGCGCCTGACCAATATGGTCAGCGGCGCCACCGTCATCGTGCGTATCAATGACCGCGGGCCGTTCCACGCCAGCCGCGCCATTGATGTGTCCTACACGGCGGCGCTGAAACTGGGCTTGCTGGGCAAGGGCAGTCATGAGTTGAAGATCGAACGCATTCTGCCGAATGAAATCGAGCGTATCCTGGCCACGCGCGACGGCCTGTCCGGCAGTACCCGGCCACGCCTGACGCCGGAGTCCAAAGACCGCTTGCCTTCGGCGCCGCCAAGCGCGCCAACGCCTACGCCGACAGTGACGGCGAAGATGGTCGATACGCCGTTGGTGCTGACGCCGGCCGCGCCGGCCGGCACCGGCGCCGCCGCCAGCCCCGCCACGGATATCGAAGCGCTGATGCTGACCGACCGCGCCCCGGCCGATGCCGCCGCGCCAGCCGCCGTCGCCACGGGCGGCTTCTACCTGCAACTGGGCGCCTACTCGCGCGCCGACAACGCGGAAGCGATGCGCGGCCGGCTGGGTGGAAAATTCAACATCATGGAAGTGGTGCAGGGCGGCGCGGTGTACCGCCTGTTCGGCGGCCCGTTCGCCACGCGCCAGGAGGCGCTGCAGGCGGCGCAAGGGTTGCCGTCGTCGCTGGGCCTCAAGCCCATCGTCGTGCAGCGATAGTTATCGGCAGCTGCGCATCTCGGCGCCGGGGAAGTCGGCGCGGATTTTTTCCAGCTTGGCCTTCAGTTCCCCGTCAACGTCGCGGAACTGGAAGCCCAGCAGCTTGCTGCCGCTCATGCGTGGCGCCACGCGCGCGGTGCGCACGCCTTGCCTGGTCAGCATCGCCAGTTGATTCTGCGCCGCGTTCTCGGTCTTGAACACGCCCAGCGAGATGCCCCAGCGCAGCGGCGAACTGTCGGACATGATGAAGTAGTTGCTGACGCCCATGCCACGCAGTTCGGCGACTTTCTTGTCGGCCGCTTCCTTGCTGCCTTGCGGCGGAATATAAACGATATAGCTCGATATCTCGGTGCCCGGCAGGTTGAGGCGCGACTGGCGGTCGCCCAGCTTCAAGGGTTCCAGCCGCGCCTCGAAGCGGCGCGCGTCGGCCAGCACGAAGCTGGCCACTTCCACGCACGCCTGCACCGGCGCCGCTTTCTGTTCCGTGAGCGCGGCCGCCGCGGCTTGCGCCGCGCGGTTGGCTTGGTCGGCCGGGATGACGGACAGCTTGTCGGCGTTCAGCTGGTTGAGCATGCGTTGTGGTTCGCGCTCGTTGCCGCTGAAGTGGCCCAGGTAGCCGCGTCCATACGCGAACAGCGCGGCGTTCACGGCAAGCAGGGACCAGAAAATAAACTTCAGCACGGAGACCTTCCTTATTCGGCGTTGCCGGCAGCGCCGCTGGCGGCATGGAGGCCGATCAATACGATGTTGTCGACGATACGGTACGGCAGTTTCAGCATCGGCGCGATGTAGGGCGCGGCGCCGCCGGAGATGATGCACTGGGCGCCGGCGTGGGCGGCGCAGGCATGCTCGATGGCGCCGCTCTGCGCGGCCAGGATGCCGCTCAGGATGGCGTCGTCGGTGTTGTCGGCGAATCCGTCCGGCAGCTTACCGTCTTGCGCGATCTGCGGCAACTGCGCGGTGTTGCGCGCCAGCGAACTGGCCATCAGCCCCAGTCCCGGCAGGATCATCCCGCCCAGGAACACGCCGTCCGCCGTGACGGCGTCGATGGTGGTGGCGGTGCCGCAGTTGACCACGATGACCGGCTGGCCGGGCGTCAGCGTGTGGCCGGCGATGGCGGCGGCAAAACGGTCGCAGCCCAGTTGTGCCGGATTGCGGTAGCCGTTGGTGACGCCGGCCAGCGCCGGCAGCGAGACAAACCACTCCGGCGTCAGCGCGCCGATGCAGCGCTGTAGCACATACTCCAGCTGCACGCGCAGCGCGTTGCCGGCGACGTTGGCGATCACGATGCGATCGATGCGGTTGATGGCCGAGGCTTCGCACCACGCCAGTTCCAGTTGCGGCATGTCGGCGTGGGTGGCGGCGCCGCTGGCGATCCACTCGCCCGGCGGCGCGCCAGGCGCCACCAGCGCCCACTTGACGCGGGTGTTGCCGGCGTCGATCAATAACATCATGATTGTACTCCGCTTAGTTGCGTTCCGATTAAGCGCAGCGATACATCGCCGGACAGGATTTCTACGCGGCCGGCGCTGGTGTCGAGCAGCAGGCGGCCGATGTCGTCGACGCCGGCGGCGCGTCCTTGTCGCACCACCGCACCCTGGTCGAGCAGCACCACTTCCTTGCCGTGCCACGCGTGCAGCGCGTTCCAGCGTTCGGCGAAGGGGGCGAAGCCGGTGTCGTCGAATTCCGCCAGCACGGCGGCCAGGCGGCTGAGCAGGGCGGCCATCAGCTGGTTGCGGTCCATCTGCGCCAGCCACGGCGCGCTGGCGACGTCGCGGCCGATCCGCGCCTCCAGTTCATCCGGCATGACCAGGTTGATGCCGCAGCCGATGACGGCCCAGATGGCGTTCCCGGTGTTCTGCGTTTCGACCAGGATGCCGGCCAGCTTGGCGCCGTCGCGCAGCAGGTCGTTCGGCCACTTGATCTGCACCGGCACGCCCAGCGAGACGATGGTTTCGGCCAGCGCCACGCCCACCGCCATCGGCAGGCCGGTCATCTTGTGCAGCGGGCCTTTGAATGGCCAGGCCAGCGAAAACATCAGCGCGGCGCCGGGCTGCGACAGCCAGGAACGGCCGGCGCGGCCGCGGCCCGCGGTCTGGTTGTCGGCGATGCGCAACAGCGGGCCACGCAGGCCGCCTAGGCGCGCCAGCAGGTCGGCGTTGGTGGAGCCGGTTTCGGCCACGGTTTCAATCGCCACGTGGGTGGCGGACGTGGCGCAATGCGCGCTGATGGCGGCCGCGTTCAGCATACTCATGGCGCGGCGGGCCGGGATTTGCGCGGCTTCTGCGGCGCCTTGCTGAAGGCCCAGTCGTAGACGGTGTTCGGCAGCAGCCGCAGCACCTTGGCGACGATGCCCATCTGCCACGGGATCACCGTGTAGCTGGCGCCGGCGGCGATCACCTGAGCGGCGCGCGCGGCGAATTTTTCCGGCGCCATCAGGAATGGCATGGGGTACGGATTTATCTGCGTCATCGGCGTGTCGATGTAGCCGGGGCAGATGGTCACCACGCGGATGCCGTAGGGCCGCATCTCCAGCCGCAGCGATTCGCAGTAGCTGATGACGGCGGCCTTGGAGGCGCTGTAGGCCTCCGCGCCCGGCAGGCCGCGAATGCCGGCCACGCTGCCGATGCCCACCAGCCGGCCCGGCGTGCCCAGTGTCTGTTGGGCGCGCATGGCGGCGATGAAGGGCGAGAAGGTGGCGGCGGTGGCGGTAACGTTGGTGGCGAGGATGTCGGCGAAGACGTCGATGTCTTCTTTGTGTTCGGTCAGTGTGCCGACCGAAATGCCGGCGTTGGCGATCACCACATCAACGCCGCCGGCATGGGCCAGGAAGGCTTGCGCGGCCTCGCCGATGGCGGCGTGGTCGCGCACATCGACCGCGTAGGCGCGGTGGCGCCGCGGGTTGGGCAGCGATGCGATGAGAGCGGTCAGCGCCTCGCCGCGCCTGGCCAGCAGGCCAAGGGTGGCGCCCTGCGCGGCGTACTGGCGTGCCAGCGCGGCGCCCAGACCGCTGGAGGCGCCAGTGATGAAGACGCGCAAAGGCGTCATGCTTATTTCTTCTCTGCCTTGGCTTTGACGACCAGGGCGTCCAGCACGCGCGTGACGTCTTCGTTCAGTTGCGCTTCGCTGGTGGCGTTGGCGTTGGCCATCGATGGCGCTGTCTGGTATTTGCCGTCGACGATCAGCAGCGGCCAGAATTCAACCTGGTAGGCGTCCATCTGCGCCAGCGCCTTGCGCATGTGGCCCGCCACGCCGAAGCCGCGGTAGGTGTCGATGAACTTCTGCTTGTCGATGCCTTGTTTGGCGACGAAGTCGAACACCAGATCATCGGTGTTCAGGCGATTGCGCTTGACGTGGATTTCGTTGAAGGCCTTGGTGTGCAGCTCTGGCGTCAGCACGCCCATCGCTTGCAGCGTGTAGAACATGCGGCCCTGCGGCAGCTCGCCGCCCTGGCGGCCGATGTGCATCCTCTTGAAGACGATGTTGTCGCCCTGTTTTTTCACCCAGGCGTTGAGCGTGCTGTCAAAAGCGGCGCAGTGCGGGCAGGCGTAGTCGAAGAACTCGATGACTTCGACTTTCTTGCCGGTGTCCACCGGCTGTGGCTTGGCCAGGGTTTTGTACTCCACGCCTTCTTTCGGATCGGTTGGCGAGGCGGCGGCGCTGAACGCCACGGCGCTCAGCGTGATGGCGGTGAGGAGGAACTTCAGGAAACGCATGGTTATTCCTTGTGCTGTTTATTTTTGATTGCGGACCACGGCGACGTCGATGCCGTTCTCGGACAGTTTGCTACGGACCTTGTTCATCGCTTCGACCTGATGATAGGGGCCCAGGCGCACGCGGTGCAGCACGCCGGTGTCGGTCGAACGATCCGACAGGTTGGCTTCAAAGCCGAGCAACGCCAGCTTGGCGCGCGCGCTTTCGGCGTCGGCCGTCTCGCGGAAGGCGCCGGCTTGCAGGTAGTAGATGTACTTCTCATCGGACGCCGCGTCGCCGGCCGATTTGGACACCGGTTGCGGCGTGACGTTGGCGGCGTTCGGCGTGGCCGGTGCCGCTGCCGGCTTGGCTGGTGCCGGCGTGTTCTGGATCTTGTCGACCACCGCTTGCAGTTGGTCGGCCGCCGCCTGCGCCGGCGCGGCGGCTGGAGCTGGCGGTTCCTTGGCCAGATCCTTGGCCGCCTCGCGCGCGGCGTCCTTGTTACCGTACATCGGTTTGTTCGGATCGGCGATCTGTCCCGCAGTCGGTTCCGCCGCCTTGCCCGGATGGCCTTTGTCCGTGAACGGCGTCGAGCCCTTGGTGATCATCAGCGCCACGACGACGGCGATGCTCAGGCCGATGACCAGGCCAATGACGATGCCGATGAAGGTGTTGCCCTGCTGTCGCGTTCGAGGACGCATTAAGCTGAAACGGCTGGAGCGGAAATTCATTGTGCGGGATGTCCTTCGCAATCACATTTTGTTGGGAGCCGAAACGCCGATCAGCGCCAGGCCGTTGCGCAGCACCTGGCGGGTGGCGACCATCAGCGCGATGCGCGCGGCCTTCAGTGCCTCGTCGTCAACCAGCACGCGCTCGGCAAAGTAGAAGCTGTGCAGATTGGCGGCCAGGTCGCGCAGGTAGAACGCGATCTGGTGCGGGCCCAGTTCCGCCTGGGCGCGCGCCAGCGCTTCAGGGTAGGCGGCCAGCGTTGCCAGCAGCGTCGCTTCGGTCGGCGCGGTCAGCGGCGACAGGTCGACATTGGCCAGCGCGGCCTCGTCGCCGGTCCACTGCTCCAGCATGCGGCAGATGCGCGCGTGGGCGTACTGCACGTAGTAGACCGGATTCTCGTCCGAGGTTTTCAGCGCGACGTCGACGTCGAACACGAATTCGGTGTCGGCCTTGCGCGAGATGAGGAAGAAGCGCACCGCGTCGCGGCCCTTGGTGATGTCGCCGCCGCCCGACCATTCGATCAGGTCGCGCACGGTGACGTAGGAGCCGGCGCGCTTGGAGATCTTGACTTCTTCGCCGCCCTTCATCACGGTGACCATCTTGTGCAGCACGTAGTCCGGGAAGCCTTGCGGGATGCCGACGTTGACCGCTTGCAGGCCGGCGCGCACGCGGGCGATGGTGCCGTGGTGGTCGGAGCCTTGCACGTTGATGGCTTGCTGGAAGCCGCGCTGGAATTTGACGATGTGGTAGGCGACGTCCGGCACGAAGTAGGTGTAGGTGCCGTCCTTCTTACGCATCACGCGGTTCTTGTCGTCGCCGTAGTCCTCGGTGCGCAGCCACAGGGCGCCGTCTTCCTCGTAGGTCTTGCCGGAGTTGTTGAGCATGTCGACGGCGGCGTCCACCTTGCCGTCCGAGTACAGCGACGATTCGAGGTAGTAGTTGTCGAACTTGACGCCGAACGCCTGCAGGTCGATGTCCTGCTCGTTGCGCAGGTAGGTCACGGCGAAGGTGCGGATCGATTCGATGTCTTCGACGTCGCCCGAGGCGGTGGCCGGCGAACCGTCGGAGGCCGACACGGTTTTCTTCGCCAGGAAGTCGGCGGCGATGTCGGCGATGTAGTCGCCGTTGTAGGCCGATTCCGGCCAGGCGGCGTCGCCAGGCTTGTGGCCGCGCAGGCGCGCCTGCACCGAGTTGGCCAGGGTCTGGATCTGCACGCCGGCGTCGTTGTAGTAGAACTCGCGGGTGACATCGTAGCCCTGCGAGACGAACAGCGAGGACAGCGCGTCGCCCAGCGCCGCCTGGCGGCCGTGGCCCACGTGCAGCGGGCCGGTCGGGTTGGCGGAGACGAATTCGATGATCACTTTCTTGCCGGCGCCGGCGCCGGTGTCGGCGGCGCCGAACTGGTCGCCTTGCGCCAGCACGGTCTTGACCACGGCCTGCTTGGCGGCGGCGCTGACGCGCAGGTTGATGAAGCCCGGGCCGGCGATGTCGGCGGCGTCGATCAGGCCGTTGCGGGCCGGGTCGGCCAGCAGCGCCTCGACCAGTTTGGTGGCCAGTTCGCGCGGGTTCATTTTCAGCTGCTTGGCCAGTTGCATGGCGATGTTGCAGGCGACGTCGCCGTGGGACGGATCGCGCGGGCGCTCCAGCACAACGTTGGTGGTGATGTCGGTACCAGCCAGGATCGGGGCGAGGGCGGCCTGGAACAGGGCCGTGATATCTTGTTTTTGTTGGGCTAGCATGCGCTTAAAGATTCTTCAGATAGTGGAAACGGCGGGCGCATGGGCGCCGGCCAAACAGCGTTAATTATACTGTGTTGACCGGACGGAGGGGCGGACTGTGAGGCAGCAGGGCGTTGCTAATGAGGAAATCTTGCGACGGCGAACGCGAGCGTGCCAAGCAAGCCTTTGTCCAGACGGCACGATTGATCCGGATTCAGCGTTATCGCTGTCGCCTTGCATCTGGCGCTAATGTATACTGCCCGATCACGGTCTTCCCCCATCTCTGGAATTAGCATATGAACAAGCGTCCAACGCTCTCCTTGAAGTCTCCCGCCAAGCCGGCCGCGCCGAAGAAACTGCGCGCCAGCCACGCACGGGAGCTGAAACCGGCGTTGCAGACCCACTTCCAGACCAACCTCAAACCCGATTCGCTGGCGTACAGCCTGATCGGCGCCGCCAGCGCCATCGCCCAGGTCAAGACCGGCACCAACCTGCCGCAGGCGCTGGCCCAGGTGTGGGCGCGACAGCCGGACACCACGCCGCAGGCGCGCGGCGCCATGCAGGACATCGGCTACCGCGCGATGCGCCAGCTGGGCCAGAGCGAGGCGCTGATCACCCTGATGGCGCCGAAGGCGCCGGAGCCGCTGGTGGTGGCGCTGCTGTGCTGCGCGCTGGCGCTGATGACCGCGCCGGACGACACGCCGCCGTATGAAGAATTCACCATCGTCGACCAGACCGTGACGGCCGCCGGCGGCCACCCCGACACCGCCCGCGCCAAGGGCATGATCAACGCCGTGCTGCGCCGCCTGCTGCGCGAGCGCAAGGCGCTGCTGGACGCGGCGCAGCTGCAACCGGTGGCCAAGTGGAACTACCCGCAATGGTGGATCGACGCCGTGAAAACGGCCTGGCCGCAACAATGGCAGCAGATTCTTGCTTCGGGCAACATGGCGCCGCCGCTGACGCTGCGCGTCAATCCCCGCCAGCACACGGTGGAGCACTACCTGGCCAGGCTGGCCGACGCCGGCATGACGGCCACGCGGATCGGCCCGTACGCCGTGCGCCTGGAAAAACCGGTCGGCGTGCACCTGATACCGGGCTTCGCCGATGGCGCGGCCTCGGTGCAGGACGCCGGCGCCCAGCTCGCCGCGCCGTTGCTGGATGTGCAAAACGGCATGCGCGTGCTGGACGCCTGCGCCGCGCCGGGCGGCAAGACCTGCCACATCCTGGAGCTGGCCGACGCCGACGTCACCGCGCTGGACGCCGACGCCAGACGCCTGGCCCGCGTCGGCGAAAATCTGGACCGGCTGAAACTGCGCGCCACGCTGAAGGCGGCCGACGCGCAGAACAACGATTGGTGGGACGGCCAGCCCTTCGACCGCATCCTGGCCGACGTGCCGTGCACCGCCTCCGGCATCGTGCGCCGCCACCCGGATATCCGCTGGCTGCGGCGCAAGGCCGACACGCTCCAACTTGCAACACTTTCCGGAAAAATCCTGGACAATCTTTGGCAGATGCTGGCGCCGGGTGGTAAATTGCTATTCGTGACATGTTCCTTGTGGCCGCAGGAATCCGAGGCGCAGGCGGCCGCTTTTGCTGTTCGACATCAGGCTGTCCGACTGGATGCGCCCGGTCAATTGCTTCCCGCCGGCGGCTCCGGGCAGGATCACGATGGTTTGTTTTACGCGCTGTTCCAGAAAAATGCGTAACCTCTTGAGACCTTGCCCACCCGTGACGCGACGATTTTTCCGACTTCTGACCGCGACCTTGCTGCTGATGCTGGCGCTGCTGCCGCATGGCGCGCGCGCGGCCGAAGGCGTGGAAATCCGCCGCGCGCTGGTCGAGGCGACCGAGGACGGCTACCGACTGTCGGCCACCTACGGCTTCGAGCTGAGCCACGAGATGGAGGACGCGCTGCAATACGGGCGCACGCTGTACTTCTACACCGAAATCGAATTCACCCGCCCGCGCTGGTACTGGTTTGACGAAAAAGCCATCACCGCGCGCCAGACCGTCAGCCTGTCCTACAACGTGCTGACGCGGCAATACAACGTCGCCGTCAGCGGCAGCGTGCACCAGAGCTTCGCGTCGCTGGAGGACGCGCTGTTCCTGATCCGCCGGCCGGGCCGCTGGATCGTCGCCGCGCGCGGCGCGCTGAAGGTGGGCGAGACCTACACCGTCAAGCTGAGCATGGGGCTGGACCCCAACTATGTGCCCAAGCCGCTCAAGGTCAACGCCCTGAACAACAGTGAATGGCGCCTGGCGTCGGACAAGAAAACCTTCCAGTACAGGGCCGAGTAAGTGAAGACGGCCCTGCGGTACTTTGCGGTGGTGGGCGGCGCCGTCGTCAGCATCCTGCTGTTCCTGCTGGCGTCGGCCTCCGACAATTCCGGCTTCTTCGACCGCTACTATGGCTGGCTGCTGGGCCTGAACGCGGCGGTGGCCGCCGCGCTGCTGCTGCTGGTCGTGGTGTCCCTGTTCCGCCTGTATTCCCGCTACAAGGCCGGCCGCTTCGGCTCCAAGCTGATGACGCGGCTGGTGCTGCTGTTCGCCGCCATCGGCGTGCTGCCCGGGCTGGTGATCTTCCTGGTTTCGGTGCAGTTCGTGTCCCATTCGATCGAATCCTGGTTCAATGTGCCGGTGGAGGAGGCGCTGGAATCGGGCATCAATCTCAGCCGCGCCGGCCTGGACCGCGCTGTCGGCGAACTGAACGCCACCGCCGGGCGCACCGCGCAGGAGCTGGCTGAGCGGCCGTTCGGCAGCGAGCGCGCGATCCTGGCGGCGCTGGTCAAGAGCGAGGCCGGGATGCAGAACGCCATCATCGTCGACGCCGACGGCGGGCTGGTGGTCAGCGCCCGCGCCAGCCGCGGCCGCAACCTCAGCGCCGACCTGCCGACGCGCGCCATGATGGCCACGGTCAAGAAGGACGGGCGCTACGGCGCGCCCGAGGGCGGCAATGAATTGCGCAGCGACCTGGTCGCGGTGCCGGCGACGCCGGTCGAGCCGCTCAACCAGCTGCGGCTGCGGGTGCTGCTGCCAGTGCCCGACCCGGTGCAGCCGAACGGCACCCACCTGGCGCCGCGCTACCTGCAGCTGCTGCAGCTGGCGCCGGCGCAACTGGCGGCCGACGGCGAGACCATCCGCCGCGCCTACGCCGACTACAAGGAGCGCTTCGACGCCCGCGTCGGCCTGCGCAAGATGTACATCGTGACGCTGACGCTGACGCTGCTGCTGGCGGTGTTCGGCGCCATCGCCGCCGCCTTCCTGATCGCCAGCGACCTGGCGCAGCCGCTGCTGCTGCTGGCCGAGGGCACGCGCGCGGTGGCCGAGGGCGATTTGTCGCCGCGGCCGATCGTCGCCACCTCGGACGAGCTGGGCACGCTGACGCAGTCGTTCAACACCATGACGCGGCAGTTGTCGGACGCCCGCAGCGCGGTCGAGCGCAACCGCGCGGCGCTGCAAAACGCCAAGGCCCACCTGGAGTCGGTGCTGGCCAATATGTCGGCCGGGGTGATGGTGCTGGACCAGGAATTCCACCTGATCAGCTGCAACGACTCGGTCGAACGCATCCTGCAGCAGGCCGGCGTCACCATGATTGGCCAGCAGCTGGACGCGATCGACGGCCTGCACGAGTTCGGCGCCGCCATCGTGGCCGCGTTCGCCGCGCAGAACGCCCAGTCGGCGGCCGGGCGCAATCCGGCGCGGCTGCACTGGCAGCGTCAGATCGAAGTGCCGCGGCCGGCGCCGGCCGGGGTCGACGACAGCGACCTGACCTTGCTGACGCGCGGCTCGCGCCTGCCGGTCGAGGGCGGCAGCGGCTACCTGGTGGTATTCGACGACATCTCCGACGTCATCTCGGCACAGCGCTCGATCGCCTGGGGCGAGGTGGCGCGCCGGCTGGCGCACGAAATCAAGAACCCGCTGACGCCGATCCAGCTGTCGGCCGAGCGCATGCAGATGAAGCTGGAGGCCAAGCTGCTGCCGCCGGACGCCGAGCTGCTCAACAAGGGCACCGCCACCATCGTCAACCAGGTGGCGGCGATGAAACGCATGGTCGACGACTTCCGCGACTACGCCAAGACGCCGCCGGCGGTGCTCGAAGCGCTGGACCTGAACGCGCTGATCGACGAGATCCTGCACCTGTACATCAGCGGCGAGGGCAACGATATCATCCACCCACATCTGGCCCCCGGCCTGCCGCGGGTGATGGGCGATCCGACCCAGTTGCGCCAGGTGATCCACAACCTGCTGCAGAACGCCCAGGACGCGATGGCCGACTTGCCGGACGGCGCACCGCAGCCGCGCATTGACGTGATCACCGAAGCCATTCATTATCAGGGCGCGGACGGTGGTTCGCGCACCGCCGTGCGGTTGGCGATCAGCGACAACGGTTCCGGCTTCGCGCCCAAAATCCTGGCGCGCGCGTTTGAACCGTACGTGACGTCGAAGGCGCGCGGCACCGGACTGGGCCTGGCGATGGTGAAAAAGATTATCGAGGAACATGGTGGACGGATCGATATTCAGAACCATGTCGATAGAAGTGGCGCGTCGGTGCTGATTTTGCTGTTAAAGTTAGCCTCGGCGTCGCACAATAGCTGAAGTGCTATGACACAAACATCATTGCCGTCCCGGGACGGCGAAATGAGGACAAGGGAAGATGGCAAACATTCTGGTGGTTGACGATGAAATGGGTATCCGCGAGTTGCTCTCGGAAATCTTGAGCGACGAGGGACATGCGATACAACTGGCGGAAAACGCCCAGCAGGCGCGCGAGGCGCGCGCCCAAGGGGCGCCGGACCTGGTGCTGCTCGATATCTGGATGCCGGACACCGATGGCGTCACGCTGCTGAAAGAGTGGCAGCGCGACGGCCTGCTGACCATGCCGGTCATCATGATGTCCGGTCACGCGACGATCGATACGGCGGTCGAGGCGACCCGCATCGGCGCGCTCAATTTCCTGGAAAAGCCGATCGCGCTGCAAAAGCTGCTGAAGGCGGTGCAAGCCGGTCTGACGCGGGCCCAGGAAACCGTGCGCGCGCCGGCGCTGGCGCCGCGTCCGACGATGGCGCAGCCGGATGAGGCGCCGACGGCCGCCAGCGGCTTCGCCGCGCCGCAGCCGGTGGCGGGCATCGCCGTGCGTGGCGGCGCCACCGTGACCGGCGCCGACAACCACAGCTTCAGCCTGTCGTTCGACCTGCCGCTGCGCGAGGCGCGCGACGCCTTCGAGCGCATGTACTTCGAACACCACCTGGGCCGCGAAGGCGGCAGCATGACCCGCGTGGCCGAGAAGACCGGCCTGGAACGCACCCACCTGTACCGCAAGCTCAAGCAGCTGGGTGTCGAGCCGGGCAAGCTGGCCAAGAAAAACGTCTGACGGTGACCGCCATGTCCGCCACCGGCGCCGTCCATCACCGGCCGCCGGTGCCGACCTGGCTGGTCACCGGCGCGCGCGCCGGCCTGCGCGAGGCGGCCATCGCCGCCCATCTGCCGCGCGACGGCGCCAGCGTCATCATTCTGGAGGGCTTGTCGGACGGCGGTTCGGCCTTGTGTTTCGATCCGGCCGATGGGCCATATCCCTACGAAAATATCCCGCAAGTGTTGCGTATCGCACCAGGCTGTCTTCATTGCAGCGGTAATCTGATTTTGCGCGTAACATTGAACCGGGTGCTGCGCCGTCCCCCCGCGCGGCTCTATCTCAGCCTGGCCTCCGCCGAGCACCTGGAACAGCTGCGTTCCTGGTTGTCCGAGGCGCCCTACGGGGACTTGCTGGAACTGCAAGACCTTATCGCGGCCTAACCCCAGCCCGCTGATTGCCCTTGAAATGGCCCGCGTTCAACCCTATGTACGGGGGGAAGGCGGAAACTAAGGTGTTTCGCCCCTTGAGAAAGGAAGCAAAATGAACCTCATCTACAACAGCGAGCAATACAGTGTTGTCGAGTTCGGCGTGGACCGTAGTCTGGAGGCCCTGCGCTTTGGCGGCTATGAAATCGTCGACAAGGGGGGCAAGCGCGAGATCTTCATCGCCGGCGTGCTGGCGCAGAATTTCCGCCGTGAAGTCAACCAGCTGATCGCCAACGAGCCGACCATGGCGGAAATCGATGAATTTTTGGGCAGCTACGATGAGTTAATGAGCCAGCCCGTGCTGTTGCATTAAACCTCGCGGGGGTGGGCACAGGGTGGGTATAATTCCGCCATGTGCCAACTCCTTGCGATGAACTGCAATGTCCCGACCGACATTGTGTTCAGTTTCACCGGCTTCGCCATGCGCGGCGGCCACACCGACACCCACCACGACGGCTGGGGCATCGCCTTTTTCGAGGGCGCCGGCGTGCGCCATTTCGTCGACCATCAGGCCGCGATCGCCTCGCCGATCGCCGAGCTGATCAAGCGTTACCCGATCAAGTCCACCAACGTCATCGCCCACATCCGCAAGGCCACGCAGGGCCAGGTGGCGCTGGAGAATTGCCATCCGTTCGTGCGCGAGCTGTGGGGGCAATACTGGGTGTTCGCCCACAACGGCGATCTGAAGGAGTTCCACCCTTTGCTCAACGGCGCCTTCCGCCCGGTCGGCACGACCGACAGCGAACGGGCCTTCTGCTACATCCTGCAGCAGTTGCGCGCGCGCTTCGGCGAACAGCGGCCGCCGTTGGCGGAGCTGCGCTCGGTGCTGAGCGGGCTGGCGCACGAGATCGCCACCCACGGTACGTTCAACATGCTGCTGTCGTCCGGCGGCGAGCTGTTCGCGCATTGCTCGACCCATCTGTTTTACCTGGTGCGCCAGCATCCGTTCGACACCGCCAAGCTGTCCGATGAAGACGTCAGCGTGGATTTCTCTCAGGTAACTACGCCCGACGACCGCGTCGCCATCATCGTCACCCAGCCGCTGACCACCAACGAGCGCTGGACCGCCTTCCAGCCGGGGGAGCTGAAGCTGTTTATCGACGGCTGCCTGCGGTAGGTGGTGTGCGGCGGGTATAAATGTCCAAGACAATGGCTGACATTGCTGTCAGAATGGCAGCTGTAGCAGACCGCCTATTGACTTGGACTTGCAATGATCGATCTCTCCGTACATGACCGTGGCCCCCAGCATCTGCGCGTGCGCGAATTCTATCTGGGGCGCCAGCCCATCCTGGACCGCAACCAGGCGCTGTTCGGCTATGAGCTGCTGTTCCGTAACGCGCCGGTCGGTCCGGCGCAGGTGACCGACGGGCTGACGGCCACCGCCGCCGTCATTGCCCACGCGGCGCAACTCGGCATGGAAAAGACCGTCGGCGAAGCGCAAGGCTTCGTCAACGTCGACGCCAGCGTCATCATGAGCGATATCTTTCCTTTCCTGCCGCGCGAGAAGGTGGTGCTGGAGATCAGCAACGGCATGGCGGCCACGCCGGCCGTGGTGGACCGCGTGCGCGCACTGGTGGACCACGGCTTCAGCTTCGCGCTCGATGACGTGACCGGCGAGACCGAGGCGGTGCAGGCGCTGCTGCCGCTGGTCGAGTACGTCAAGATGGACATGCGCAACATCGCGCCGTCGTCGCTGAGCAAGCTGGCGCCGCGCTTCCGCCAGGAGAAGAAAAAGCTGGTGGCGGAAAAAGTCGAGACGCGCGAGGAATTCAAGCATGGCCTCGACCTGGGCTTTGATTATTTCCAGGGCTATTATTTCTCCAAGCCGGTCATCATGAGCGGCAAGAAGCTGTCGCCGTCGCAACTGGCGGTGATGGAGCTGATGACCTTGGTCACCTCCGACGCCGACAACCCGGAAATCGAACGCGCCATCAAGCGCGACGTGTCGCTGGCGCTGAACCTGCTGCGCCTGGTGAACACGCCGGCGGTGGGCGCGCGCCAGCGCATCGACTCGCTGAGCCAGGCGGTGACCATCCTCGGCCGCCGCCAGCTGCAGCGCTGGCTGCAGATCATGCTGTACGCCGAACCGAGCAAGCGCGGCCAAAGCATGACGCCGCTGCTGATGTTGGCCACCACGCGCGGCCGCTTGCTGGAGCTGCTGGCGGCCAAGCTGCGCCCGAGCCAGCGCGAGCGCGCCGATATCGCCTTCACGGTCGGCATCATGTCGCTGATGGATACGCTGTTCGGCATGCAGATGGGCGAGATCCTGGAACAGATTCCGGTCGGCGATGAAGTGCGCGACGCGCTGCTGCACCGTGGCGGCTTTTACGGCGACTTGCTCAAGCTGGTCGAATGCATCGAGCGCATCGAGGACATGGATTGCCACATCCTGCCCACGCTGCGCGACCTCGCCATGTCCACCGAGGAGTTGCTGGAGCTGGAGATGGCCGCGTTCGAGTGGAGCGACAACGTGGTGCGCTACGCGCTGTAACGCACCACACCCGGCGCTGGTTTATGTCACATGGCCGGCGCCCGGCCAGTGCTTGACCAGTTCCGGATCGGTGCGTATTGCCCACAGCGCCAGCGCGGCCACGGCGATGCCGACGATCAGCGAGTTCCACATCAGTTCCGTGTTATCCGCCATGCGCAACACCCACGGCGACACCGCCACCCAAATCCCCACCAGCAGATTGAGCATCACGGCCCAGAAGTAGGTCTTGTACAGGTCGAATGTCGCCAGCAGCACCATCACCGCGCCGGAGATAAACGCGGTCCAGGCCTGGACCGACGGGATCGGGTAGCCGAACACCCACGGCGTGATGAAGAACCACAGACCGAGCAGCAGTATCACCTGATCTTGCCAGCGTTTGACGGATGGATTGTTTGCCATATTACCTCCCTTGGTAGTCAGGCCGCCGGACGGCGGCGTCCTACTTAGTCTGTCCACCGGCGGCAAAAGTTCATCCGGCTTGCCAACTTGCTATGACAACGCTATGCTGCAAGCCAGTGCGGACAACCCGGAGGCGGCGGTGATACTGAGCGTGGAGCAGATTTCGAAAGCCTATGGCGCGCGCCAGGCGGTCGATGGCGTGTCGTTCAAGGTGCGGCGCGGCCAGACGGTGGGCCTGATCGGCCCGAACGGCGCCGGCAAGTCCACCACCGTGGCCCTGATCTGCGGCCTGCTGCGCGCCGACGCCGGCCGTATCACGCTCGATGGCGAGGTGATCGGGCAGGGCGCCAGCGCCGCCAAGCGGAAGATCGGCTTCGTGCCACAGGATCTGGCGCTGTATGAGGAGCTGTCGGCGCTGGAAAATCTCCGGTTGTTCGGCGCGCTCTACGGCCTGAAGGGCGCCCAGCTGAAGCAGCGTTGCGCCGAGGCGCTGGCGCTGGTCAACTTATCCGACCGCGCGGCCGACCTGCCATCCGGTTTTTCCGGCGGCATGAAGCGCCGCCTCAACATCGCCGCCGCGCTGCTGCACGATCCGCGGTTGCTGATCCTCGACGAGCCGACCGTCGGCGTCGATCCGCAAAGCCGCAACGCCATCTTCGACACGCTGGAAGCCTTGCAGGCGCAGGGCCGCTCGCTGATCTACACCAGCCACTACATGGAGGAAGTGGAGCGGCTGGCCGACCACATCGTCATCATCGATCACGGCAAGCTGCTGGCCGACGAGACGCCGGCCGCGCTGTTCCAGCGGCTGCCGGCGCAGGCGGCGCTGCAGGTGGAACTGGCCGGCAAGCCATCGGCTGAATTGCTGTCCGGCGTGCGGGCGCTGAATGGCGTGACCGGCGTTGAAGGGACCGGCGCCACGCTCAACATCGGCCTGGCGGCGGCCACGGACGCGGCGCCGGTGCTGGGCTGGTTCAACGCGCAGGGGCAGACGCTGCTGCATTTCGCCACCGCCCGCACCTCGCTGGAAAACATCTTCCTCAACCTGACCGGCCGCAGCCTGCGAGATTGACATGACCGCCTTGATCGCCCTGATCCGCAAAGACTTGATGCTCTACCTGCGCGACAAGCGCGCGCTGATGCTGCACCTGTTGATGCCGGTGGTGCTGGCCGCGTTCTTCGGTTCGCTGTTCGGTGGCAGTCCCGACAAGGGGGCCAGCAAGATCGACATCGGCCTGGTGCTGCAGGATCAGTCGCCGATCGGTCGCAAGATCGCCGCCGGTTTGAAGGCGGACGACACGCTGCGCGTTGTCGCGTTAAGCGCCGACGAGGCGCAGGCCAAGGTGCGCGCCGGCAAGCTGCCGGTGGCGGTGGTGATTCCGGACGGCTTTGGCCAGAAGGCGGCCGATGCCTTGTTCAGCGGCCGCGACAAGCCTGAGTTGCCGCTGTACTACGACCCGTCGCAAGCGACCGTGCTGGCGATGGTGAAAGGGCTGTTGACGCAGCAAGTGATGCAGGTGACCAGCGCGTCGGTCATGAGCGGGCAAGGCGCCGGCGCCACCGCGCGCTATCTGGCCGCGCTGCCGGCGCTTGATCAGCGTAATCCCGAGCAGGCGCAACTGGGCGAATTCCTCGGCAGCCTGAAGAAATTCCAGGACCAGCAGGCCGCGACTGCCGCCGCCGGTGCCGAGACCAGCAAGGCCGATGCGCCGTCTGGCATGAGTGTCCCGTTCAATACCAGCGAAGCGGCGCTGAGCAGCGGCCCCAGATACAACGGCTACGCGCATTCGTTCGCCGGCATGGGCGTGCAGTTCATCCTGTTCATGGGGATCGACATGGGTATCGGTATTTTGCTGGCGCGTCAGTTCGGCATCTGGAATCGTCTGCTGGCGGCGCCGGTGTCGCTGACCACGGTGCTGATGGGGCGAGTGATTTCCGGCGCCATCATCGCCAGCGTGCTGATGTGCGCGATGTTCGCTTGCGCGTTACTGATCTTCAAAGTGCAGATTACCAGCGTGGTTGGCTTTGTCGGGCTGGCCGTGTGCTTCGGCCTGATGACGGCCGCCTTTGGCCTGTTTATCGCCGCTTTCGGCAAAACGCCGGAAGCGGCGCGCGGCATCGCCGTCTTCGCCACGCTGATTCTGGTGATGCTGGGCGGCGCGTGGGTGCCGTCCTTTGTTTTCCCCCAGTGGATGCAGACGTTGACGCTGGTGGTGCCGACGCGCTGGGCCGTCGATGGTCTGGACGCGGTCACCTGGCGCGGCCTCGGCTTGGAGGGCGCGCTGCTGCCGATGCTGGTGCAGCTGGGCTTCGCGCTGGTGTTCGGCGGTCTGGCGGTCGCCAAATTCCTGAAAGACCAGCGCCGATAGCCCCGTCATACCGGCGCAGGCCGGCATGACGGTTACGACAGGTTGGGCGCCAGCCAGCGTTCCAGTTCTTCCTTGGCCACGCCGCGGCGGGCGACCATGTCGTCGAGCTGGTCGTTGCCGATCTTGCCCACCACGAAGTACTTCGACTGCGGGTGCGCAAAATAGAAGCCCGACACCGCCGCGCCAGGATACATGGCGAAGGAGTCGGTCAGCTGCATGCCGATTTCCTCGGCCTGCATGGTATTGAACATCTCGCGCTTGACGGTGTGCTCCGGGCAGGCAGGGTAGCCCGGCGCCGGACGGATGCCGCTGTACTGTTCGGCGATCAGCTCCGCGTTGCTCAGCGACTCGGCCGGCTGGTAGCCCCACAGGTCGGTACGCACGCGCTCGTGCAGGTATTCGGCGAACGCCTCGGCCAGACGGTCGGCCAGCGATTTGAGCATGATCGACGAGTAGTCGTCGTGCGCGTCTTCAAAGCGTTTCTCGTGCTTCTCGATGCCCAGGCCGGCCGTGACGGCGAACATGCCGATGTAATCCTTGATGCCGCTGTGCTTCGGCGCGATGAAGTCGGCCAGGCACTGGTTGGGGCGCTGCACGCCATCCACCACCGGCCTGACGCCTTGCTGGCGCAGGCCGTAGTAGGTGAAGTCGACGGTCGACCGCGTATCGTCGGTGTAGATCTCGATATCGTCGTCGTTGACGGTGTTGGCCGGCAGCAGCGCGATGACGCCGTTGGCGGTCAGCCAGCGGCCGTCGATCAGCTTCTTCAGCATGGCCTGGCCCTCCTCGAACACCTTGGTCGCCGCTTCGCCCACCACCTCGTCGTTCAGGATGGCGGGGAAGGGGCCGGCCAGGTCCCAGGTCTGGAAGAACGGACCCCAGTCGATGTACTTGGCGATGGTGGCCAGGTCGACGTTTTTGAATTCGCGGCGGCCGATGAATTTCGGCTTGACCGGCGCGAACGATAGTTTCATCTTGTTGGCGCGGGCGTCGGCCAGCGACAGCATCGGCAGCGCTTTCTTGTTGGCGTGCTGTGCGCGGATACGGGCGTAGTCCTGTTCCAGCTCATCGATGTACTGATCGCGCGACTCCGGCGTCAGCAGCGATTGCGCCACCGAGACCGAGCGCGACGCATCCGGCACATACACCACCGGGCCGTCGTAGTTGTGGGCGATCTTCACCGCCGTGTGGGCGCGGCTGGTGGTGGCGCCGCCGATCAGCAGCGGAATCTTCAGCATGCGGAAGTGCTCGTCGCGCTGCATTTCCTTGGCCACGTGGGCCATCTCTTCCAGCGACGGCGTGATCAGGCCGGACAGGCCGATGATGTCGGCGTTCTCCACCTTGGCGCGCGCCAGGATCTCGGAGGCCGGCACCATCACGCCCATGTTGACCACTTCAAAGTTATTGCATTGCAGGACCACCGAGACGATGTTCTTGCCGATGTCGTGCACGTCGCCCTTGACGGTGGCGATGACGATCTTGCCCTTTGGTTTGGCGACGATGCCGGTGCGTTTTTCTTCCGCCAGCTTTTCTTCCTCGATGTACGGAATCAGGTGGGCCACCGCCTGCTTCATCACGCGCGCCGATTTGACCACCTGCGGCAGGAACATCTTGCCCTGGCCGAACAGGTCGCCGACGATGTTCATGCCATCCATCAGCGGGCCTTCGATGACGTGGATCGGCCGGCCGCCCTTGGCCTCGACGGCGGCGCGCATCTCTTCGGTGTCGTCGGTGATCCACTGGGTGATGCCGTGCACCAGCGCGTGCGCCAGGCGTTTCTCGACCGGCGCGTTGCGCCACTCCAGATTGGCGGCATCCTGCTTGCCGGCGCCGGCCTTCAGCGTGCCGGCGAATTCGATCATGCGTTCGGTGGCGTCGTCGCGGCGGTTCAGCACCACGTCCTCGACGCGCTCGCGCAGCTCGGCCGGCAGGTCGTCGTAGACGCCGACCATGCCGGCGTTGACGATGCCCATGGTCATGCCGGCCTTGATGGCGTGGTACAGGAACACGGTGTGGATCGCTTCACGCGCCGGGTCGTTGCCGCGGAAGGAGAACGAGACGTTGGAGACGCCGCCGGAAATTTTCGCGTGCGGCAGATTGTCCTTGATCCAGCGGGTGGCGTTGATGAAGTCCACCGCGTAGTTGTTGTGCTCCTCGATGCCGGTGGCGACCGCGAAGATGTTCGGGTCGAAGATGATGTCTTCCGGCGGGAAGCCGACCTGCTCGGTCAGCACCCGGTAGGCGCGGCCGCAGATTTCGATCTTGCGCTCGTAGGTGTCGGCCTGGCCTTTTTCGTCGAAGGCCATGACGATGACGGCGGCGCCGTAGCTCAGGCACAGTCTGGCCTGGCGGATGAATTCCTCCTCGCCTTCCTTCATCGAGATGGAGTTGACGATGGACTTGCCCTGCACGCATTTCAGACCGGCCTCGATCACCGACCACTTGGACGAGTCGATCATGATCGGCACGCGCGAGATGTCCGGTTCGGAGGCGATCAGGTTGAGGAAGCGGGTCATCGCGGCTTGCGAGTCGAGCATCGCCTCGTCCATGTTGATGTCGATCACCTGGGCGCCGTTTTCCACCTGCTGGCGGGCGACGCTGAGCGCCTCGTCGTACTGCTCGTTGAGGATCATGCGGGCGAAGGCCTTGGAGCCGGTGACGTTGGTGCGCTCGCCAACGTTGACGAACAGCGAGTTGTCGTCGATGGTGAACGGCTCCAGGCCGGACAGGCGCTGCGCCACCGGCACTTGCGGCACGGCGCGCGGCTTGACCGTGGCCAGGATCTCGCCGATGGCCTTGATGTGGTCCGGCGTGGTGCCGCAGCAGCCGCCGGCGATGTTGATGAAGCCGGCTTCGGCAAACTCCTTCAGCAGCGCCGAGGTGTCGGCCGGCAGCTCGTCGAAACCGGTGTCGCTCATCGGGTTGGGCAGGCCGGCGTTCGGGTAGATGCAGACGTAGGTGTCGGCGATCCGCGACAGCTCTTCGGCGTAGGGGCGCATCAGCGCCGCGCCCAGCGCGCAGTTGAGGCCGATGGTCAGCGGCTTGGCGTGGCGCACCGAGTTCCAGAAGGCCGGCACGGTCTGGCCGGACAGGATGCGGCCGGAGGCGTCGGTCACGGTGCCGGAAATCATCAGCGGCAGGCGTTCCTGCGCCGGGTGGTCGGCGTAGAACTGGTCGATGGCGAACAGCGCGGCCTTGCAGTTGAGCGTGTCGAAGATGGTTTCCACCAGCAGCAGGTCGACGCCGCCTTCGATCAGGCCCTTGGTTTGTTCGTAGTAGGCGTCCACCAGCTGGTCGAAGGTGATGTTGCGCGCGGCCGGGTCGTTGACGTCGGGCGAGATCGACGCGGTTTTCGGCGTCGGGCCGAGCGCGCCGGCGACGAAGCGCGGCTTGTCCGGCTTGCTGTACTTGGCGGTGGCGGCGCGCGCCAGCTTGGCGGCGGCCACGTTCATTTCGTAGGCCAGGTGGCCCATGTAGTAATCGTCCTGCGCGATCCAGGTGGCGCCGAAGGTGTTGGTTTCGATCAGGTCGGCGCCGCCGGCCAGGTAGCGCTCGTGGATCTCCTGGATGATGTGCGGCTGGGTCAGCGTCAGCAGCTCGTTGTTGCCCTTGACGAAGAGTTCGCGCGCGCCGGCGTCGGCGGGGGCGGCGAAGTCGATGAATGCACCGTTCGGACCGCCGCGATACGCGGTTTCATCCAGCTTGTACTGCTGGATGATGGTGCCCATCGCGCCATCCAGAATCATGATGCGGCGGGCGAGAATCTCGCGCAGCTGGGCATCGGTCTTGGACATGACGGGGCGGGATACGGTGTTATTCATTTGATATCTCTAAGGATCGGAAGGGGGCGCCGCCATACCAGCAGGGCGGTCTAAGATTATACGGCATCGCTGAACATGCTTCAGCCAAGCGCGGCATTGCCGCAACAATCTGCTGTTTAGCCGGTCCGCCCCATGTCAAAGGCTTCCTCGTACCGCGCCTCAGGCTAAGCAAGCTTGGCGAGCGCTAGCGCGTCGGCCAGGCGGTCGTTGCCCCAATACATTTCGGTGTCGACGAAGAAGGTGGGGGCGCCGAAGATGCGCAGCGCCTTGGCTTCGGCACTGCGGGCGCGCAGGCGGGCTTTGTTGTCGTCGGCGTGGGCGGCGGCCAGCAGCGCGCCGGCGTCAAGGCCGATGCCGGTGAGGATGGCGGCGATCACGTCTTCGTTGCCGATGTCCTCGTCGTGCTCGAAGTTGGCCAGCATGACGCGGGCGCAGAATTCCGCCATCCAAGGCTGATGCTCGCCCAGCAAGGCCACGCGCGCCGCCAGCAGCGAGCGGCGCGGGAATTCGGATGGCCGCCGCCACGGCAATTCATACTTCGCGCACTCGCGCGGCATATCCTTCCATACATAATCGCCCTTGTCCTGTTGCAGCACAAACGGCGAGTTGTCCCAGCCCTGTTCCTTGAAGATCGGCCCCAGCAGGAAGGGCTTCCAGTGCACGATCACATCCCGCTGCCGCGCCAGCCGCAGCACGCTCAAGTAGCTGTAGTTGCTGGCGAAGTCGAACCAGCAGGCGATTTCAGGTGCGGACATGGCGATCTCCTTTATACTTCCCGATTTGCACAGTTTAGGAAGTGTAGATGAAAATCCCTTTGATCATGCGCTTGCTCTGCGCCACCGGCGCGCTGGCCCTGTCGCTGCACGCTCACGCCGACAGCTTTGTGTCGTCGGCCTCCAGCGCCGGTTCGGCGTCCAGCGGCAGCGTGTCCGATTCGCTGAACGGTTCCAGCAACAGCTCCAGCAAGGGCAACCAGGTGGCCGACGCCGATTACCGCATCATCGACATCGCCACCACGCCGGACCGCGAGGGCCGGGCCCGCATCACCATGCAGACCGAGGACGCGCAGCAGCGCGTGGTGCTGGAGTTGCCGCAAGCGACCTTCGATCAGCAGCGCCTGGCGGTCGGCGATGCGATGTACGCGCACAACCGTGTCTACGGCATCGAGTTCGGCCGTGTCGATAATCGTCAGCCATTCTATCTGGTGCTGGCCGATGAGTGGTATGGCGAACTGGCGTCGCGTCCGCTGAGCCTTTGAAGCGATGCCGCGCGCTGGCGCTGTGCCTGCTGATGGCGGCGGGCGCGGCGCAGGCTTCCTCGTCGCGCTTTTGCGACCGCTCGCAGCAGCTAACGGCGGTGGAGCAAGACCGCCTGCTGCGCTTTGCCGCCGTGCTGCGCGAGGAACTGTCCGCCACCGAGGAGAGCGTGGCGCTGGTCAGCCGCTCCGGGCTGGACCTGTCGCGCTTCAATATCCGCTATTCGCACGCCGCGTTGGCGTGGCGCTCGGACGATGGCCTGTGGGCCGCGCGCCAGCTGTACTATTCCTGTGACGAAGGCTATCCACGCATCTACGACCAAGGCATGGCCGGTTTCGCCATGGGCACCGATTCGCCGAAGATCGGCTACCTGAGCATCGTGCGTCTGCCGCCGCAGGCGGTGCTGGCGCTGCGTCCGGCGCTGCTCGATACGCGACGCGCGCTGCATCTGCTGGCGGCGCAATACAGCGCCAATGCCTACGCCTACAGCCTGCGCTATCAGAACTGCAATCAATGGCTGGTCGAAATGCTGGCCGCCGGCTGGGGCGACCTGCCGGATGGCGAGGATCTGCGGGAACGCGCGCAACGCTGGCTGCGTGAGGAACATTATGCGCCGCAACCGGTCGAGGTCGGCTCGCGCTTGTGGATGCTGGCGTCGTACTTCGTGCCGCTGGTGCATCTGAATGACCATCCAGACGAGGACCGCGCCGCGCTCAAGCTGCATATCAGCCTGCCGACGACGATCGAGGCGTTTGCGCGCGCCCGCTTTCCACAAAGCGAGCGCGTCGAACTGTGCCACGATACACAGCAGATCGTTGTCCATCGCGGCTGGAGCGCCATCGCCGAGGGCTGCAAGCCCGCCGACGGCGACCGTGTCATTTCACTGCTCGATTAGTTCAGCTCGGTAACGAACTGTTCGCGTGGGCGCCGCACTTTTTTCAGGTTGACCAGCCAGTCGGTGTCCGGCTTGCGGTAGCCCAGCGGCAGCACGACCACACTACGCAGCTTGCGCTCTTTCAGCGACAGGATCTGGTCCACAGCGGCCGGATCGAAGCCTTCCATCGGCGTGCTGTCGACGCCTTCGGCGGCGGCGGCCACCAGCGCCACGCCCAGGCCGATGTAAGCCTGGCGGGCGGCGGCGTCAAAGTTGGCGGCGTCGCTGCGCGCGGCCACGATGCTTTGCAGTTTCTGGCGATAGGCTTCCCAGCCTTCGTTCTTGAAGCCGCGCACTTCGTTGGTATAGTCGAACATCGAGTCGATGCGCTCCGGCGTGATGTTGTCCCAGGCCGCGAACACCAGCAGGTGCGAGGCGTCGGTCACTTGCGGCTGGTTCCACGCTACTTCGCGGATCTTGGCGCGCAGCTCAGGGTTGTTGACCACGAACACTTCAAACGGTTGCAGGCCGCTGGAGGTCGGGGCCAGGCGGATCGCTTCGAGGATGCGGTTCAGCTTGTCGTCATCCAGCTTTTTCGAGGCATCGTAGCTTTTGGTGGCGTAGCGCCAGTTCAGGTGTTGAATTACGTCGGTCATATCGATACTCCTATTTGTAATAACGCCTTTGCAGGCAGGCGCGGGCGGACCATCTTATAATAAGTTTCAAGTCAACTTGAGGGTCAAGCAGAAAATGAAAATCGGTGAACTCGCCCGAAAGTCAGGCATTGCCGCCTCGGCAATCCGGTTTTATGAAGAACAGGGATTGCTGGCGCCGATTTCGCGCACGCCATCCGGCTACCGCCAGTACGCCAGCAATGCGCCCGACCGGCTGAAGCTGATTCAAGGCGCCAAGCGGCTGGGGTTTTCGCTGGAAGTGATCCGCGACATGCTGGATGAAAACGGCAAGTGCTCGGTCGAGAAGACCATGCGCCAGTCGGCCATCCTGCTGCGCGAGATTGAGCAACAGCAGGCGACGCTGGAACAACGCCGTCAGTCGCTGCTGATACTGCGCGCCAACCTGGTCGATTACCAGCCCGATCATCCGTGCCGCGACAAGCTGGCGGTGAACTAATCGCGCTGAAGCTTGAAACTCAGGCGAAGCGCAGGCCTTCGAGCGGGAAGCCTTTGATGAACTCGGCCGCGGGCAGGCGCTTGCCGCCGGGTTTTTGCAGCGAGGTCAGGCGCAGTGCGCCGGTGCCGCAGGCGACCACGATGCCCTGCTGCGCATCGGCCGACAGCACCTGGCCGGCGGGGCCGCTGGCCGCGACCACTTCCGCGCCCCACAGCTTGACCACCACCTCGTTGACCGTGCCGTGCGCGCCCGGGAAGGGATTGAAGGCGCGGATCTTGCGGCCAATTTCTTCGGCCGACTGGCTGAAGTCCAGCGCCGCTTCTTCCTTGCTGATCTTGCTGGCGTAGTTGACGCCTTCCTCCGGCTGCGCCACCGCTTCCAGTTGCGCGTAGTTTTGCAGCGCCGCGACGATCATCTTGCCGCCCAGCGCGGCCAGCTTGTCGTGCAGACTGCCGGTGGTGTCGCTGTCGTCGATCGCCACTTTCTCGATCAGCAGCATCGGGCCGGTGTCCAGGCCTTCCTCCATTTGCATGATGGTGATGCCGGTCTCGCGGTCGCCCGCCTCGATGGCGCGGTGGATCGGCGCGGCGCCACGCCAGCGCGGCAGCAGCGAACCGTGGATGTTCAGGCAAGGCTTGAGGTCCAGCGTGCTGCGCGGCAGGATCAGGCCGTAGGCGGCCACCACCATCACATCGTAGGGCGTCGACAGCAGACGCTGGTGCGCGGCCTTGGCTTCCTCGGCGCGCTGCGGGTCCTTGCTGTCCATGCGCAGCGACAGCGGCTGCAGCACTTCGATGCCTTGCGACAGCGCGTACTGCTTCACCGCCGAGGACTGCAACTGCATGCCGCGGCCGGCGGGGCGGTCCGGCTGGGTCAGCACCAGCGGGATTTCAAAACCGGCCTCATGCAACGATTGCAGGGCCACGGCGGCAAATTCCGGCGTACCGGCGAAGATCACTTTCATGGCGCGGCCGGCGATCAGTAGCGGCGGCCCTGGGCGCGCAGCTGGGCTTCGCGCTGCATGCCGCGTTCTTCCTTCTGCAACTTGGCCTTGATGCGGTTGCGTTTCAGCGGCGACAGGTATTCGACGAAGACCTTGCCTTTCAGGTGGTCCATCTCGTGCTGGATGCACACGGCCAGCAGGCCGTCGGCTTCCACTTCAAACGGCTGGCCCTTGACGTCGTAGGCGCGCACCTTGATTTTCGACGGACGCTCGACGCCGTCGTAAATGCCGGGCACCGACAGGCAGCCTTCGTCGTAGACCTGCTTGTCGTCGCTGGCCCACAGGATCTCCGGATTGATGTAGGCGACCAGCGCGTTCTTTTCCTCGGTGATGTCGATCACCACCACTTGTTCGTGCACGTCCACCTGGGACGCGGCCAGGCCGACGCCGGGCGCGTCGTACATGGTCTCGGCCATGTCGGCGACCAGCTTTGCCAGACGCTCGTCAAATACGGTGACTGGCGCGGCAACTTTGTGCAGGCGCGGGTCCGGGTAACGCAAAATATTTAAGATAGCCATGTTAACTAAGTGAAAACGGTGAATGCCCCATCCATGCCACCACGCGCCGGTGCGGCAGCGCGGTTTCGCTTGCTAGTTCAGGGGTTTATGGGCAGAATTTGATTCAATTTGGCAAGCTTTACTGCTCGGCTGCCGTGGGCTTGCGGCGCACTTACTGGATCTATTATGAAAAATTTTAGCACAGTCGGTACCCGCTTCGCATGGACAGCCTTGTTTGCCGCCGCCTCGGCGGCCTCCGCCGCCCCGACGGTGTGCGCGTTCCGGCCCGATGCGCCGGACCAGCACCTGGTCGTCAAGGGCGATACCTTGTGGGACATCGCCGGCGCGTTTCTGCACCAGCCCTGGTGCTGGCCCACCGTGTGGGACATGAACCGCGACGCAATCGCCAACCCGCACTGGATTTATCCGGGCCAGATGATCTGGCTCGACCGCGCCGCCGGCCGGCTGCGGCTGGGGCGGCCGCTGTCGCCCGGCCTTTACGAGCCCGCCACCCGGACATTGTCGCCGCGCGTGCGCACCGAGGCGCTGGGCCAGGACGCCGTGCCGTCGATTCCGCCGGGCGCCATCGAGCCATTCCTGACCCAGCCACTGATTATTGAAGCGGATGAACTGGCGGGCGCGCCGCGCATCGTCGCCACGCAGCAGGGCCGGGTGTTCCTCGGCAAGGGCGACAAGGCCTATGTGCGTGGCGAGCTGGGCGGCAACACGGCGTTCCAGGTATTCCGCCCGGGCGCGCCGCTGAAGGACCCGCTGACCGGCGAGGTCATCGGCCACGAGGCCTTTTATTTAGGCACGCTCAAGCTGCAGACCGCGGCTTCGGCGTCGGCCGGCGGTGACGTGCATACCTTCACCGTCGCCAGCGCCGCGCAGGAGATGGGCAAGGGCGACCAGCTGCGCGCCGTGCCGCCGACGCCGCTGCGCAATTACGTGCCGCATCCGCCGGCGCGGCCGGTCGAGGCGCGGCTGGTGGCGATTTACGGCGGCGTCAACCACGCCGGACAGCATCAGATCGTCAGCATTAATCGCGGAAAGCTTGACGGACTCGATATCGGCGCCGTTTTGCGGCTGTACCATGCGGGAGTGACTGTGCGCGATTCCACGGCCGGGCAAGGCTGGTTCGGGCGCGCGCAGCAGGTCAGGCTGCCGGACGAGGAGGTGGGCAGCCTGTTTATCTTCCGCACGTTCAAGCATATTTCCTACGGCTTGATCATGCAGGCGACGGCGCCGGTGGCAGTGGGCGACGTTGCCAGATCGCCGGAGTGAGCCCCGCCGTGCAGGCCACGGAATCCCCCATTGACGTGACGCTGCCCGTGCTGGCGGACTGGCTGCGTCTGCAACAGACCGACGGCGTCGGCCTGCTGACGGCGCACAGGCTGCTGGAGCGCTTCGGCACGCCGGCCGGCATTTTTGCCGCCGACCGCGCGCAACTGCTGGCCGTGGCCACGCCGCGCCAGGCCGCCGCGCTGCTGGCCGCGCCCCCCGCCGGCCTGGCGGCGGAGCTGGACGCGATTCTGGCGTGGCGGCAGCAGCCCGGCAACCGCCTGCTGTGCTGGGGCGACGCCGCCTATCCCGAATACCTGCGCAATATCACCGCCGCGCCGCTGCTGCTGTATCTCAAGGGCCGGGCCGAGCTGCTGCCGCGGCGCTCGGTGGCGGTGGTCGGCTCGCGCAACGCCAGCCGCCAGGGCGTGCTGAACGCTGAGCACATGGCGCAGGCGCTGTCCGAGGCCGGCCTGACCATCGTCTCCGGGCTGGCGCTGGGCATCGACGCGGCCGCCCACTGCGGCGGCTTGAACGGCCCCGGCAGCACCATCGCCGTGCTGGGCACCGGCATCGACCGCATCTATCCCGCCCGCAACGGCGCGCTGGCGCGTCGTATTGCCGAGGAGGGCTGCATCGTCAGCGAATACGCGCTGGGCACGCCGCCGTCGCGCGACAACTTTCCGCGCCGCAACCGCATCATCAGCGGACTGGCGCGCGGTGTGCTGGTGGTCGAGGCGGCGGCGCAGTCCGGTTCGCTGATCACCGCCGAGATGGCGATCGAGCAGGGGCGCGATGTGTACGCCGTTCCCGGCTCGATTCATGCGACCCTGTCCAAAGGCTGCCACCAACTGATCCGCGAGGGCGCCAAACTGGTGGAAACCGCCGCCGATGTGTTGTCCGCCATGCAAATGCTGGCCGATGGCGAGGCCGGTACGCGCGCCCCGCTGGACGACAGTTTCGTCGACCGCGTGCTGGCGGCGATGGGCGACGATCCGGTGCGGGCCGAATGGCTGGCCGTGCATCTGGGACAGGCGCCGGGCGAGTTGCAGGGGCAGTTGCTGGCGCTGGAGCTTGCCGGGCTGCTGGAACGTTTGCCAGGAGGCATGTTTCAGCGGCTCAGTGGCTGAACCTGGGTTGAACCTGGGTTGAACCGCAGAGCTGCACTTGTATTGAATTCGTTTTAACTGATAGAGTAGCGCCATGTTCGACGTCCTTGTTTATCTCTACGAGACCTATTACCGCCCCGATGCCTGTCCGGAACCGGCCGCATTGGCCAAGAAACTGTCGGCCGTCGGCTTCGACGACGTCGAGATTTCCGAGGCGCTGGTGTGGCTGACCGACCTGACCGCCATGGCCGGTGTCGAGCACGCGCTGACGGCCGCCTCCACCGGCACCCGTTTCTACGTGGAAGAAGAGCAGGACATCCTGGGCGCGCCGGCCATCGGCTTCATCCAGTTCCTCGAATCGGCCAAGGTGTTGTCGCCGCTGCAACGTGAGATCGTCATCGAGCGCGCGCTGGCGCTGGACGAGATGCCGGTGTCGCTGGGCAAGCTCAAGGTCATCGTGCTGATGCTGCTGTGGAGCCAGGGCAAGGAACCGGACGCGCTGATGTTCGACGACCTGTTCGGCTCGGACGAAGACCAGGCGCCGCGCCTGTTGCATTGATCGCCGCAAAAAATTCCCAGAGTGCAACAAGTGCCGCCATAATCGGCGTGTTCCGCGTGCCGGCTTGCGGTGCTCACGGCTCTGCGCTTATTATTTGCGCTTTGATAAGACTGTGACAGAAACGTGCAGCGAGCCGCGCTATGCATGTATGATGCGCATGCTATTCCCTCAAAGTGTTACAAACGAGATACTAAAATATGAGCAAAACCCTCATCATCGCCGAGAAGCCATCTGTCGCGAACGACATCGCGAAGACGCTGGGCGGCTTTACCAAGCACGATGAGTACTTTGAATCCGACGAGTACGTGTTGTCCTCCGCCGTCGGTCACCTGCTGGAAATCGCCGTCCCGGAAGAACATGACGTCAAGCGCGGCAAATGGAGCTTCGCGCACCTGCCGATGATCCCGCCGTACTTCGCGCTCAACCCGATCGCCAAGACCGAGGCGCGGCTCAAGGTGCTGAACAAGCTGATCAAGCGTAAAGACGTCACCACCCTGATCAACGCCTGTGACGCGGGCCGCGAGGGAGAACTGATTTTCCGTCTGATCGCGCAGAACGCCAAGGCCAAGCAGCCGGTCAAGCGGCTGTGGCTGCAGTCGATGACGCCGGCCGCGATCCGCGACGGCTTCGCCCACCTGCGCTCGGACGACGAGATGCTGCCGCTGGCCGACGCCGCCCGTTGCCGCTCGGAAGCGGACTGGCTGATCGGCATCAACGGCACCCGCGCCATGACCGCGTTCAACTCGAAAGAGGGCGGCTTCTACCTGACCACCGTCGGCCGGGTGCAGACGCCGACGCTGTCGATCGTGGTCGAGCGCGAAGAAAAAATCCGCAAGTTCAAGCCGCGCGATTACTGGGAAGTGCGCGCCGAGTTCGTTTGCGCGGCCGGCGTCTACGAAGGCCGCTGGCTGGACACCAAGTTCAAGAAGGAC
The DNA here is from genome assembly GCF_009857505.1 of Duganella lactea. Taxonomy (GTDB): domain Bacteria; phylum Pseudomonadota; class Gammaproteobacteria; order Burkholderiales; family Burkholderiaceae_D; genus Rugamonas; species Rugamonas lactea. Next base: position 27,985 of record NZ_WWCP01000024.1, on the reverse strand, counting down.
GAAACCGATCCCGAGAAGCGCGCCGAGCGCCTGTGGAGCAAGGCCGCGGCCGACTCCATCGCGCTGGCCGTGCGCGGCAAGCAGGGCAACGTCACCGAGGAATCCAAGCCGACCACCTCGATGGCGCCGGGCCTGTTCGACCTGACCAGCCTGCAGCGCGAGGCCAACTCGCGCTTCGGCTTCTCGGCCAAGAACACGCTGGGCCTGGCGCAGGCGCTGTACGAAAAGCACAAGGTGCTGACTTACCCGCGGACCGATTCGCGCCATCTGCCGGAAGATTATCTGGACACCGTCAAGCAGACGCTCGACTCGGTGAAGGAGAACAACAACTACCACCAGTTCGCCAAGCAGATCCTGGACAAGGGCTGGGTCAAGCCGAACAAGCGCATCTTCGACAACACCAAGATCTCGGACCACTTCGCCATCATCCCGACGCCGATCGCGCCGAAAAACCTGTCCGAGCCGGAACAGAAACTGTACGACCTGGTGACGCGCCGCTTCATGGCGGTGTTCTTCCCGGCCGCCGAGTTCCAGGTCACCACCCGCTTTACCGAAGTGTCGGGCCACACCTTCAAGACCGAAGGCAAGGTGATGACCAATCCGGGCTGGCTGGCGATCTACGGCAAGGAAGCCGACGGCGACGACAAGGAAAAAGAAGGCAGCAACAAGAGCCTGGTGCCGGTCGCCAAGGGCGAGAAGGTACTGACCGACAAGGTCGACGCCAACGGCCTGGTGACCAAGCCGCCGGCGCGCTACACCGAGGCGACGTTGCTGTCGGCCATGGAAGGCGCCGGCAAGCTGGTGGAAGACGACGAGCTGCGCGACGCCATGGCCGGCAAGGGCCTGGGCACGCCGGCGACGCGCGCCGCCACGATCGAAGGCTTGCTGAGTGAAAAGTATCTGCTGCGCGAGGGCCGCGAGCTGATGCCGACCGCCAAGGCGTTCCAGCTGATGACGCTGCTGCGCGGCCTGGGCGTCAACGAACTGACCGCGCCCGAGCTGACCGGCGAGTGGGAATACAAGCTGTCGCAGATGGAAAAGGGCAAGATTTCACGTGACGAATTCATGCGCGAGATCGCGCAGATGACGCAAGTGATCGTCAAGCGCGCCAAGGAATACAACAACGACACGATTCCGGGCGAGTACGCGACGCTGACCGCGCCGTGCCCGAACTGTGGCAGCGTGGTGAAGGAAAATTATCGCCGCTTCGCCTGCACCAAGTGCGAATTCTCGATGAGCAAAACGCCGGGCGGGCGCCAGTTTGAAATCGACGAAGTGGAACAACTGCTGCGCGACCGCACCATCGGCCCGCTGCAAGGGTTCCGCTCGAAGATGGGGCGTCCGTTCGCCGCCATCCTGCGCATCGTCAAGGACGAAGAGATCAAGAACTTCAAGCTGGAGTTCGACTTCGGCCAGAACGACGATGCGGAAGATGCCGAGCCGGTCGACTTCAGCGGCCAGACGGCGCTCGGCCCATGCCCCAAGTGCAACGGCGGTGTGTATGAGATGGGGTTGGCCTATGTGTGCGAGCACAGCGTGGCGAAACCGAAGACCTGCGACTTCCGCAGCGGCCGCATCATCCTGCAGCAGGAAATCCTGCCAGAGCAGATGGCCAAGCTGCTCAACGAAGGCAAGACCGATCTGCTGCCGGGCTTTGTTTCGCAGCGCACGCGCCGGCCGTTCAAGGCCTTCCTGGTGAAGGGCAAGGACGGCAAGATCAGCTTCGAGTTCGAAGAGCGCAAGGCCAAAGCGCCGGCCAAGGGCAAAGCCGCAGCCGCCGAGACAGCGGAAGAGGGCGCGGCGGAACAGAAAAAAGCGCCGGTGAAAAAAGCCGCGGCGGCCAAAAAGCCGGCGGCGCTCAAAAAGCCAGCGGCCAAGAAACCGGCAGCGAAGAAAGCCGCGGCCAAGTAAAACCCGGTGTCAGGTCTGACAAAAGCACACGGGCTCAACTGCGTAGCAGTTGAGCCCGTGTGCTTTTGTCAGACCTGACACCGTTTTTATTGGGGTTGCAGTTCGACGTTGACCATGTTGTCGTCGGGCTTGCGGTCGATCAGCTTGTTGTCCGGGTCGATGCCGGCTTTGGCCGGGCGGCCGTTGACGATCACCGTGTAGCGGTTGTCTTTTTGCGCGATCAGCTTGCGCTCGCGTAGCAGGCTGTTGCCGTCTTTGTCGTCGACGCCGATGTCGATCCAGTCGCGCAGCGGCACGTCTTTCTCCTCGCCTTGCTCGCCGGCCCGTACTTTGGCGGCGCTGACCGTGAAGCTGACTTCGTACCTGCCATCGCTGAGCCTGCGCGCGGTCGCCGTCGTGGCGTGGTTTTCGTACAGGACGATGTGGTTGAACAGGTCGTCGATCAGGTAGGCCTGGTCGGCCGGCGTCACCTTGCGCAGCGCGTCCACCAGCACGTTGACGCTCGGATAGGGACCGGACTGGCGACCGTATTGTGCCAGCATGTCTTTCAGCGCCGCGTTGACCTTGTCTTCGCCCAGCATGTCCTGCAACTGGTACATCGCCAGGCTGCCCTTGCGGTACTGGATGTAGTTCTGGTTTTCATTGTCGGCCAGCGGCAGCTCTTTCTTGCGCTCCAGCGCGCGGCCGAGCAGATACTGGTCCAGGTCGTAGTGCAGGAAGCGGCGCATTTTGCCGGCGCCGAAGTTTTTCTTCATAACCATCAGCGCCGAGTATTCGGCCAGCGTTTCGCTTAGCACCGTGCCGCCGCGCGTGTTGCCGCCCACCAGCTGATGTCCCCACCATTGGTGCGCCACTTCGTGCGCGGTGATGTAGAACGGGTAGTCGATGTCTTTCGGGTTCTTGTCGTTGACCTTGGCGATGAAGCCCACCGACTCCGAGTACGGGATGGTGTTCGGGTACGATTGCGCGAACTGCTGGTAGCGCGGGAATTCAACGATGCGCACCAGCTTGTGCTGGTACGGCCCGAAGTTGCGGCTGTAGTAGTCCAGCGCTTCCTTGATGCCTTTGTCCATCCGCTCCAGATTGTATTCGTGGCCCGGATGGTAGTACAGCTCGATGCCGACGTCCTGCCACCAGTCGCGCTTGACCAGATAGCGCGCCGACTGGAAGGCGTACATGTTCAGCATCGGCTGTTCCATCTTGTAGTGGAAGTAGCGGCGGCCCTTGCTGCTCCAGTCCTTGACCAGCATGCCCGGCGCGATCGCGGTCTGGTCGCCGCTGGTGCCGACGGTGGCGTCAAAGCTGATCCAGTCGGCGTCGTTGCCGACGCCGTTGTTGGCCAGGCCGGCCGGATCGTCGCGCGGCAGCATGCGCTCGCGCGCCGCCAGCTGGTGCTTCCGGCGGTCGCGCGCGTCGCTCAGTTCCCAGTCGGTCTGGTAGCCGATGTGCGGCATGATGCCGTTGTTGAAGAAGGTGCCGTTGGCGAGCACCGGGGTGTCGCGGCCGAGGCCGAGGATGCCTTGTGGTGCGTAGCGCAGTTCAAACTCCATGCTTAGTTGCGCGCCCGGCGCCAGCGGCTTGCTCAGCTTGTAGCTGTAGAAGCCCAGTACGCTGTCCTTGAGGCCGTCCCGCACCGGCTGGTCGAAGCGCACGCTGTACTGCGACACCATGTTGTCCTGTGTGACGAGGATGTCGCTGACCGGCCGTGTGCCCTTGTTCCGCAGCAGGTAGCGGCCCTTGACCAGCAGCGTGCGCTGCGCCGGCCAGATCTCGACGTTCATTTTGACGTCGGTGATGCGCGGCTGCGGCACGGCGGCGTATTGCTTGTACTGGCGCTCGTAGTCGGCTTTTTCGGCTTCCTTCTGATAATTCGATTGGTAGCTGTGGGCCACTTGCTGGTTGTAGAGCAGCACGCCGCCGGCGCCGACGAACAGCAGCAGGCCGGCCGCGATGGCGCTCAGCACCGGCGGCGTCAGCGCGTGGCGCGCCAGTTGCAGCCGCTGGCGCCAGCCGTCGTTGGTGCCGCGCGCCCAGAACAGCAGCGACAGCACGATCAGCAGCAGCGCCGCGCCGCCCCAGTAGGCCTCGTACCAGCGCTGGCGCGCCAGGAAGTGGCCGTAGCCGTTCATCGCCGAGTAGACGATGCCGGGGATGTTGCCGTACACCAGCATCGGATTGTCCAACCTGACCGTGCCGGCCATTACGCTGATCAGGTGGTAGACGATCATCGCGAAATAGGCCAGGTAGCGCTGGTTGATCACCACTTGCAGCGCGATCGCCAGCACCGCCGTCAGCGCGTAGCCCGGCATTTGCAGCAGGAACAGGTGGTACAGATACAGCCCCGGTTCGAGCAGGAAGTAGCCCTGGAAGATCTGCACCGCCATGCCGGTCAGCATCACCACCAGCATCAGCAGCGCCTGCAGGCCGATCAGCGCGAACAGTTTGGACAGCAGCGGCAGCCAGCTCGGGATCGGCAGCGCGTCGAGGATCTGGCCCATGCGCGCCTCGCGCTCGCGCCAGATCAGCTCGCCGGCGTAGAAGGTGGTGATCACCATCATGAATAGCGCGAACGTCTCGCTGACCACGTCCAGCACCTGGTAGGTGACCGGGTAGGTGTTGGTGCCGTACAGCGCGCCCAGGTCCAGCGACGCGGCGAACATCATCAGCACGCCGGCCAGCACGATCACCAGGAAGTAGATGTTCTTGGTGGTCTCGCGCAGGTTGAGCCAGCTCATCTTGATCAGCAGCCAGCCCAGGCTGCGCGCCTGGAAGTCCGGCGTCTCCTGCGTGTTGGACGAGGTGTGCGACAGTTGCGGCGGCGGTTCGCCCTCGCCGCTGCTGGCGCGGCGGCTGTGGCCGCTGTCGCTGGTGGCGATGAAGTGGAAGCGCCAGTAGCCGACCAGCAGCCCGACCAGCGCCGCCGAGGCCCAGATCACGCGGTTCAGCAGGTACACGCCTTCCGGGTAGAACATGCGGGTGTTGCGCTCGATGATGGGCCAGTATTCGGTGACGCGGATGACGGCGGTGGTGCCGAACGGATCGATCAGCGCGGCGAAGGTTTTGTAGTCGAGATCGCGCGCCAGGCTGGGCGCCACCATGTAGCCGACCAGCATCACCACGCTGCTGATGTAGACCGGCAGCATGCGCCGCGTCAGCGCCGCCAGGATGAAGAACACGGCGCCAAAGATGAAGATGTTCGGCAGGATGACGATCAGGTAGGGGACCAGGTAGGCCAGCGAGCCGGCGTGCGCCAGCCGCTCGGCATCGATGCCGGGAATGAAAGCGCCGAGCCACGCGCCCAGCAGGATGCTGGTGAAGATCACCGCCAGCGTCAGGTAGGCGCCGAGGAAGCGGCCGAAGATGTACTGGTGCTTGCGGATCGGCGCACTGAAGAAAAAGTGCTGCATGTCGTACTCGAAATCCTGCTGCACCGAGCGCCCCATCATGGCGGCGATGACGATCACGCCCAGCGAGCCGAGGAAGCTGGTGGTGAACATCAGCGAGCGCGGCGAATCGATCAGCTGGCTGCCGAAGGTGATCGCGGCGCCTTTGAAGACGCCGCCGGCGGCGGCCATCCACAGCATCGAGAGCGCCAGGAAGCCCAGGAAGTAGACCCAGGTCGAAAGCAGCTTGAGGCGCTGGCGCGCTTCAAAGAGGGCGATGGCGAACATGATACGGCCTTAATCGCAGCTGTTCGCGGCGCGGTGGCGGCCGGCGATGGTGGCGAAGTAGACGTCCTCCAGATCGCCGATGGCTTCCTCGAAGCCGTCGCCGGGATCGGTGTCGCTGTAGACGTGGATCAGCGTGCGGCCGGACAGCAGCCGCGACGAAATCACCGGGTGACGCAGCTGGAACGATTGCAGGTCGCGCTTGTCGATGAAGCGGGCCCAGATTTTGTCGCTGACTTCGTGGATCAGTTCCTGCGTCGGCCCGCACAGCAGCAGATGGCCCTTGTTGATGATGGCCATGTTGGCGCACAGGTCGGCCACGTCGGAGACGATGTGGGTCGACAAGATCACCGTCTTGTCCTCGCCGATGTCGGACAGCAGGTTGTGGAAGCGCACCCGTTCCTGCGGGTCGAGGCCGGCGGTCGGCTCGTCGACGATGATCAGTTTCGGATCGCCCAGCAGCGCCTGGGCGATGCCGAAGCGCTGGCGCATGCCGCCCGAGAAACCGCCCAGGCGCTGGTGCCGCACTTCAAACAGATTGGTTTGCTGCAACAGGCCATCGACCACTTCACGCCGGCGGTGGCGGTTGCTCAGGCCCTTGAGCACGGCGAAGTGGTCGAGCATTTCGTAGGCGGTTACCTTCGGGTAGACGCCGAAGTCCTGCGGCAGATAGCCGAGCAGGCGGCGGAGCTCATCCTTTTCGTCCAGCACGTCCAGGTCGCCGAAGAAGACCGCGCCGGAATCGCATTCCTGCAACGTGGCCAGCGTGCGCATCAGCGTCGACTTGCCGGCGCCGTTGGGGCCGAGCAAGCCGAACATCCCGGTCGGGATGGTGAGCGAGATATCGTCCAGCGCCACCACGCCGTTGGCGTAGGTCTTGGACAAATGGCTGATGCTTAATTCCATGCTAACTCCTGATTCTGCGCGACAAACTACTTTTCACATGATGGCATTGTATTGAATTTGATCCACAGTGGGGGCGCCATTGCGATGGGCGGCGCCCTGACGCGCCAGGGTGCAGAATTAGCGGAACAGCCGGTGTCCGCTTGGGGCTGGTTGAATAGACAACTTGCTCAATTTCGAAACAAGACCTGTTCCCGGTTGAACCACCAGCGGCAGATGGCCAGCAGCAGGCCGGCGGTGAGGGTGGAGGACAGCAGAATCACGGAAAACATGCTGTAATCCATGGTTCCCTTGACCAGTTCCTTCATCGCCAGTGCGACATTGGTCAGCGGCACCATCGCCCAGCGCCAGTTCAGTTCCACGCCCGGCAGCAGCGCCACCAGCGACGGCAGGATGGTGACGATGATCAGCGGCGAGATCAGCCCGGCCGCCTCCTTGTAGCTCTTGGCGTAGACCGAAATCGACAGCAGGATCGCGGCAAAGATGGCTGAGGTCGGCACCAGCATCAGCGCCACCATCGCCAGATCCAGCGGGCCGATGGCGCGCGCCATCTGCACCAGGCTGCCGCCGATCATGTGGCCGAAGAAATACAGCAGCCCGCCGACGCTGACGATCATCAGCAGCGCCGACGTCAGGCCGACGGTGAACAGCATCAGGAACTTGGCCAGCACGATGGCGCTGCGCGAGACCGGCGCCAGCAGCAGGGTTTCCAGCGTGCCGCGTTCCTTCTCGCCGGCGCCGGTGTCGATCGCCGGGTACATCGCCGCCATCAGGCACACCATTAGCAGGATGTAGGGCAGCATGCCGCCGATGACGGCGCCCATCTGCTCGCGCTGGTTGGCGGTGGAGTGGTCTTCCAGCTTGATCGGGTCCAGCGCGAACGCCAGTTGTTCCTTGCTGAGATTGAGCGCGGACAGCGCCTGTTCGCGCACGCCGCGATTGTGCTCGTCAAGGATGGTGGCCACGCGCTTGCGCGTCAGGTCGATGGTGGCGGCGCTGTTGTAGTGCAGCTGGATCACGCCCTGCTGTTGCTGCGCCAGCCGTGCCGTCATGCCGTCGGGAATAACCAGCGCGAACTTGATGCGGTCGGCGGCGATGGCGGCCTTGATCTCGTCCGGGCTGGCCAGCACGATTTCATTGAAGCCCTTTTCCTGCGCCAGCCGTTCGGCCAGCTGCGGCGCGTGTTCCTTGCCGAACACGGCGTAGGCCATGCCGGCCGTGCTGGCCTGCTTGAACATGCTCGACGTGAGGAAGCCGAAGCCGGCGAAGATCAGGGGCATGGCGAACACCGGCACGAACACGGTGAAGAAGAAGGTGCGGCGGTCGCGCACCAGTTCCAGCAGTTCTTTCAGATAGATGGTCCACATGGCTCAGGCTCCCTGGCTGACGACGCCGACAAACGCGTCATACAAATCGGTGCTGCCGCCCAGGTGGCGCAGCTCGTCCATGGTGCCGTGGAAGGCGGTCTTGCCATGGTTGATGATGCAGACGCGGTCGCACAGCTTTTCCACCTCGTGCAGATGGTGGGTGGAGAAAATCAGCGGCACCCGCAAGGCTTTGTAGCTGGCGATGAAATCCAGCAGGATCTTGGCCGACATCACGTCGAGGCCGGTCGTGGGCTCGTCGAGAATGACGATCTGCGGTTCGTGCACGACGGTGCGGGCGATCGCGCATTTCTGCTTCATGCCGGTGGACAGCTGGTCGGCGCGCTTGTTGCGGAATTCGTGCATCTGCAGCAGGTCGAACAGCTCGTCGCAGCGGCGTTTCAGATGGTCCGGGCGCATGCCGTGCAGGCGGCCGAAGTATTCCACATTCTCGCGCGCGGTCAGGCGGCCGTACAGGCCGGTGCTGCCGGACAGGAAGCCGATGTGCTGGCGCGCCACCAGCGGATTGGCCAGCAGGTCGATGCCGTTGGCGCGGATGCCGCCGGCGTCCGGCTTGAGCGCGGTCGAGAGCAGACGCAGCGTGGTGGTCTTGCCGGCGCCGTTGGGGCCGAGCAGGCCCAGCACTTCGCCGGGCGCGCAGCTGAAGCTGACGTCGCGCACGGCATGGAACCAGCCGTCATGGTCGCGCGGGTCGCGCGCGGCGGTGGATTTGCCACCACGGGTGGGCAAGCGGAAACGCTTGGCCAGGTTGCTTACCTCGATCATCGTTGCTGCCCAAAGTGGAAAGTTTCAAGAGTAGCATGTAAAAATTCTGTCATGCAAGCGGCTGTCCATGGAAAACTCTTGCTATAGTGGTATTCGGGAGTATCGACAAAAATGAATCCACAACTCAAGGAAAAAATACTGGCGGTGATGCGGTACGGCGCCGACCGCGACGAGTCCACCGGTTTCTTCCGCGTGGCGCTGGGGCTGTATTACCTGTCCAGTTTGATGACCAAGGAAGCGCTCGACTTCAAGCAACTGGACCGCGAGTTCAACCGCTTCATCTACCAGGTCATCGGCAAGGGCCACAGCATCACCAGCATTTTGCAATACATGAGCGGCGGCAAGGTGGTGCAGGTGGTCGAGTCCAAACGCTTTCTGAAGGCGTTTGGCGAGTGCTGCACCGAGGTGCCGTTGGAAAATATTCCTTTCCTGCTGGGGCTGAACCTGGGCGTGGCCAAGGACATTTCCAAGATCGACGTGCGCGGGCCTGTGGCCGATTACATCGAGCGTCAGCGGCAGTTGCGCGAGGAGGCGGACGCTAAATTCAAAGAAACGGGCGGACGCTTATAATGGGCTTTTTCATCTGAATACACGAGTTTGCCCATGGCCGATTATCACCCTACTCCGCTGGACCGATTCATTGCCGACGCCGACAAGGCGCTGCGCGTCATTAGCGGCGTGGCCTCGGCATCGCGACCGAATCCGGGGCAGCACGCGGCCGATGCGGCGCTGAGCGAGGCCGAGCGCCGCCATGCGGCCGGCCTGATGCGGGTCAACCATGTGGGCGAGGTGTGCGCGCAGGCGCTGTACAACGCGCAGGCGCGCTTTGCCCGCACGCCGGCCATCCGCACGCAGTTCGAGCATTCCAGCCGCGAGGAAGAGGACCATCTGGCGTGGACCGCGCAGCGGCTGGACGAACTGGGTTCGCACATCAGTGTGCTCAATCCGCTGTTCTACGCCGGCGCCTACGCGCTGGGCACGGTGGCCGCCGTGCTGGGCGACGCCCGCAGCCTGGGCTTCGTGGTGGAAACCGAGCGTCAGGTCGAGGCGCATCTGCAAAGCCATCTGGATAAATTGCCGCCGCAGGACGCCAAATCGCGCGCCATCGTCGACCAGATGCGCATCGATGAAATCGAACACGGCGCCGCCGCCCAGCGCCTCGGCGCCGCCGCCGTGCCGGCGCCGGTGCAGGCGGCCATGTCGGTCATGGGCAAGGTGATGACCAGCACCGCCTATTACGTTTAATGCTACTATAGAAGCATGATCAAGCAACCAGCCGACATCGGAGCGTGTGCGCGCAGGCCATAGAAGCCTGCTGATCCCCTTTACATCGACAGTTTTCTATAGGCCACAGAGAGTTTGCGCTCCTGTGGCCTTTGTCTTTTCTGGAGCCTTTATGGAGTTGATGCTGTACGACACCTACGAGCGGCGATTACGTCCCTTCGTCCCCTTGCAAGCCGGCGCGGCCGGCTTGTACGCCTGTGGCCCGACGGTCTACGACTACGCCCACATCGGCAACCTGCGCACCTATCTGTTCGGCGACGTGCTGCGCCGCGTGCTGGCGCTGAATGGTTACGCGGTGAATCACGTGATCTGCGTGACTGACGTCGGCCACCTGACCTCGGACGCCGACACCGGCGAGGACAAGATGGAGAAGGGTAGTCGCCGCGCGCGTCAGTCGGCGTGGGAGATCGCCGCTTTCTACACCCGCGCCTTCCAGCAGGACATCGCCGACCTGCACATTCTCGCGCCGGCGGTATGGGCGCGGGCGACCGAGCACATCCAGGAGCAGATCGACTTCATCGCCGGCATCGAGCGCAACGGCTATACCTACCGCACCGCCGACGGCATCTATTTCGACACGCACCAGCTGGCGCGCTATGGCCATCTGGCGCGGCTGGAGATCGGCGGACTGCGCTCCGGCCACCGGGTTGAACTGCGTGACAAGCGATCGGCGACCGACTTCGCACTGTGGAAATTCAGCGGTGACGAGCAGCGGCAGATGGAGTGGGATAGCCCGTGGGGACGTGGCTTTCCTGGTTGGCATATCGAATGCTCGGCCATGTCGAGCAAGTATCTCGGCGTGTTGTTCGATATCCACGTTGGCGGCGAGGACCACATCCCGGTTCACCACACCAACGAAATCGCCCAGCACGAAGCTTGCCACGCCCATCCGCCAGCGCAGTACTGGCTGCATGGCGCGTTTCTGAATGTGGACGGCAGCGCCAAGATGTCGAAATCCGACGGTGACTTCCTGCGCCTGGCCACACTGGCCGAGCGCGGCGTCGATCCGCTGGCCTACCGCTACCTGGTGCTCTCCGCCCACTATCGCTCGCCGTTGACGTTTTCATGGGCCGCGCTGGACGCCGCCCAGACCGCGCTCATCCGTCTACGCCTGGCCTACCACCGCCTGCCAGGCGGCGGCCAGCCGGACGCCGGTTACCAACAAGCCCTGCAGGCCGAGCTGAACCAGGACCTCAACACGCCCCGCGCGCTGGCCCTGATGTGGGAACTGCTGAAATCCAACGAGGTGCCGGCCGCCGCCCAAAAAGCCACGCTAACCTGGCTGGATCAAGTGCTGGGATTGGGATTGGCCGCGTGGGCGCCAGCCGCATGCGTGGTTCCGGACGAGGTGCAAGCGCTGGTCGCCGCCCGTGACCTGGCCCGGCAGGCAAAGCGCTGGGCTGATGCCGACACGCTGCGCCGCGCCATCGAAGACGCCGGCTATGCCGTGCGGGACACGCCGGCTGGCACCAGCATCCAGCGTCAGGCCACTTCGATGATCTCGAACGAGTGAGTAATGGCGGCGGTTTTGCCCAGCATGATCGATGCGGAGCAGTATTTGTCGTGCGACAGCGTGATGGCGCGCTCGACTTGTTCAGGCTTCAGGCCCTTGCCGGTCACCACGAAGTGGAAGTTGATCTTGGTGAAGACTTTCGGTTCGGTGTCGGCGCGCTCGGCTTTCAGCACGCATTCGCAGCCGCGAATGTCGGCGCGGCCTTTCTTCAGGATCAGCACGACGTCGTAGGCGGTGCAGCCACCGGTGCCCAGCAGTACCATTTCCATCGGCCGCGGCGCCAGGTTGTGGCCGCCGCCCTCCGGCGCGCCATCCATGTTCACCAGATGGCCGGAGCCGGTCTGGGCCAGGAAACTCATGCCCGACGGGCCATTCCAGCTAACTTTGCATTCCATCACATTCTCCGTGTTAAAAACTTTGTCCATATTGTAATGGACGGCGTAACCCCTGTGTTTTCGCGGCCTGCGGACCAGATGGGGCTTGACGCGGACATCTTCAAGCGGTTATGATTGTCGGCTTTCCATTCGCTCAGGAAAGTAAATAAAAAGGCCGAGTCCGCTGTAGTTTTAGCGGAACCACCATATGAGCGGTACATCTATCTACAGAAAGTCATCACATGAAAACTTTTTCCGCTAAAGGACATGAAGTCCAGCGCGACTGGTTCGTGATTGACGCGACGGACAAAGTCCTCGGACGTGTTGCCAGCGAAGTGGCACTCCGACTGCGCGGCAAACACAAGCCTGAGTTCACTCCTCACGTCGATACCGGCGATTTCATCGTCATCATCAACGCAGGCAAACTGCGCGTGACCGGCACCAAAGCAACCGAGAAGACCTACTATCGTCACTCGGGCTACCCAGGTGGCATCTACGAGACCAACTTCCTGAAAATGCAACAGCGTTTCCCAGGTCGCGCTCTGGAAAAAGCCGTCAAGGGCATGCTGCCAAAAGGCCCACTGGGCTACGCAATGATCAAGAAGCTGAAAGTGTACGCCGAAGGTTCGCACCCGCACGCTGCTCAGCAACCTAAAGCACTCGAAATCTAAGGAACTGACATGATCGGTAACTACAATTACGGCACCGGCCGTCGCAAGAGTGCAGTAGCTCGTGTGTTCATCAAAGTTGGCACTGGCCAAATCATCGTTAACGGCAAGCCAGCCGCTGAGTACTTCTCGCGCGAAACCGGCCTGATGGTGATTCGCCAGCCTCTGGAACTGACCGGCAACGTAGAACGTTTCGACATCAAAGTCAACGTTCACGGCGGCGGCGAGTCCGGCCAGGCAGGTGCGGTTCGTCACGGCATCACCCGTGCGCTGATCGACTACGATTCGGGCCTGAAAGGTGATCTGGCACGCGCTGGCTTCGTCACCCGCGATGCACGTGAAGTTGAACGTAAAAAAGTTGGTCTGCGCAAAGCACGTCGCGCAAAACAATTCTCGAAGCGTTAATTTTTACGCTCTGGCGCGCCGCTTGCGGCGTGTCACAGAAAAAGCCGCCGGCCTTGTGTCGGGCGGCTTTTTTTCCATCTGGCTACGGTCATGCGCCGGTAGTCGTTGCCTGATAAAATGGCACCTCACTCTCAATTCAAGGAAGAACAATGATCAAAGTTGGCATCGTCGGCGGCACCGGATACACCGGCGTAGAACTGCTGCGTTTGTTGGCGGTCCACCCGGATGTGGAACTGACGGCAATCACCTCGCGCAAAGAGGACGGCTTGCCAGTCGCGGACATGTTCCCTTCGCTGCGCGGTCGCGTAAACATCAAGTTCTCGTCGCCGGAAAACGCCGACCTGAGCAAATGCGACGTGGTGTTCTTCGCCACCCCGCACGGCGTCGCCATGGCGCAGGCGCCCGAGCTGCTGAAAGCCGGCGTCAAGGTCATCGACCTGGCGGCCGACTTCCGCATCAAGGACAAGGCCGTCTTCGAAAAATGGTACAAGATCGAGCACACCTGCCCGGAACTGCTGGAGCAGGCCGCCTACGGTCTGGCCGAACTGAACCGCGACGACATCAAGCAGGCCAAGCTGGTCGCCAACCCGGGCTGCTACCCGACCACCATGCAGCTGGGCTACTACCCGCTGCTGAAAAACGGTCTGGTTGATGCCGGTTCGCTGATCGCCGACTGCAAGTCGGGCGTGTCAGGCGCTGGCCGCAAGGCGGAAATCGGCACCCTGTTCTCGGAGTCGTCGGACAATTTCAAGGCCTACGGCGTGGCCGGCCACCGCCACACCCCGGAAACCTCGGCGCAGCTGCAGAAATTCACCGCCGACAAGGTCGGCCTGATCTTCACGCCACACCTGGTGCCGATGATCCGCGGCATGCACTCGACGCTGTACGCGCGCCTGACCAAGGACATCAGCAACGAGGCACTGCAAGCCTTGTTCGAAGAGCAATACCAAGACAGCGCTTTCGTCGATGTGATGCCCTTCGGTTCGCATCCGGAAACCCGCTCGACCCGTGGCTCGAACATGCTGCGCCTGGCGCTGCATCGTCCGGACAATGGCAATACCGTCATCGTGCTGGTGGTGCAGGACAACCTGGTCAAGGGCGCGTCCGGCCAGGCGGTGCAGTGCATGAACCTGATGTTTGGCTTGGAGGAAACCACCGGCCTGACGCAAATTGCGCTGCTGCCTTGATCTAGCGCCTTGATTTCGTGTGGTTTATCATCAAATTTGAAGCAGGACGGAGCAGGAAAACCGCCCAAGGTCTATAATGGCCTCTGATTAGTTTCTCGTAGGAGTAAGAAATGAATGCTGTTGCTGAAATGCCAGCGCCTATCATCTTCACCGATAGCGCTGCTGAAAAAGTGGCCCAACTGATCGAAGAAGAAGGCAATCCTGACCTGAAACTGCGCGTCTTCGTGCAGGGTGGCGGCTGCTCCGGCTTCCAGTATGGCTTCACCTTCGATGAAATCGTCAACGAAGACGACACCACCATGGTCAAGAACGGCGTTCAGCTGTTGATCGACTCGATGAGCTACCAGTATCTGGTGGGCGCCGAGATCGACTACAAGGACGACCTGGAAGGCGCGCAGTTCGTGATCAAGAATCCGACCGCCACCTCGACCTGCGGCTGCGGTTCGTCGTTCTCGGTCTAAGCGTAGATTTCCCCAAAAACGGTGGCCTTCGGGTCGCCGTTTTTCATAGTGCGGGCGATGCTAACGAGGATACAGCGCGCCCAGCACGCGCTCGCCGCGCGCGCCGGTGGCGGCCGGCAGGTTGCCGGCCAGCCGCTCGCTGAAGCGGTAGCCCAGCCAGGCGAACGCCAGCGCCTCGACGCGGTTGGGCGCCACGCCCAGCGCCTGTGTCGAGGCCAGCAGCACCCGATCGCCGAGGGCGGCGCCCAGCGCGTCCATCAGCACGCCGTTGTAGGCGCCGCCGCCGCAGACGTACACCGCGTCCGCGCCGCCGCCGTAGGCCCTGATCGCATCGGCCAGCGTGACGGCCGTGTATTCGGTCAGCGTGCGCTGCACGTCTTGCGGTGCCGCCGGCGCGTGGACGGCGAGGCGCTGGTCCAGCCACGCCAGGTGGAACAGGTCGCGTCCGGTGCTCTTCGGCGCCGGCTGCGCCAGATACGGCTCCTTCAGCAACTCCACCAGCAATGCCGGTATGACCTTGCCGCCGCCCGCCCAGGCGCCATCGGCATCGTAGGCCTGCTGGCGATGGCGGTGTATCCAGCCGTCCATCAGCACGTTGCCGGGGCCGGTATCGAAGCCGGTCACGCCGCCATCACCGTCCAGCACGCTGATGTTGGCGATGCCGCCGATGTTCGCCACCACGCGCGCCTGCCCGGCCTTGCCGAACAGCGCCTGGTGGAAGGCCGGCACCAGCGGCGCCCCCTGGCCGCCGGCCGCCACGTCGCGGCTGCGGAAGTCCGCGATCACATCGATGCCGCACAGCTCGGCCAGCAGGGCCGGGTTGTTGGTCTGGCGCGTGAAGCCCAGCTCGGGACGATGGCGGATGGTCTGGCCGTGCGCGGCCACGGCGCGCACCTCGGCCGCCGTGTGGCCCGATTCGCGCAGCAGCTCGGCCACGCATTGCGCGTAATGTTGCGCCAGCTGATTGGCGGCCAGTGCCTCGCATTCGATTTCATGGTCGCCGTTCGCTTGCAGCGCCATCAGTTCGGCGCGCAGCGCCGGCGGGAAGGCGACATAGGCGGCGGCGATGGTGGTGACGGCCCCGCCATCGCAGTGCGCCAGCGCGCCGTCCACGCCGTCCAGACTGGTGCCCGACATTAAACCGATATACAAAGCCATAGCGTCCCTCGCGTGAATTTTAAAAATTATAGTCGAGAGGCGGCGTGCAGGCAGCGTTGTTGATACTCCCGCAGGCATTGTTGCAGAAGGCGCGCCGACGTGCCGTCCTGTTTGAGCTTGGTCAGCGCCGCCGCCAGCTTGGGCGCGTGCGTGGCGTGAGCGCGGTTCAGGTAGCAATGGCCGGTGGTGGAAGCCACCGTCCCCAGCTGGCGGATGGCCGGCGTCTCGGGCAGGCCATTGCAATGGCGGAAGGTGAGGTGGTCCTCGACCGCCTCCTGCACGTCGAAATACAGATCGGTGCGGTGCATTTGCAGTTTGCGCAAGCCCTGGCCGAGGTCGTCGACCAACGACCAGTTGTCGGCGTCCACATGGGTTTCGAGCACGGCTTCCAGCTCGTGGATGCCGCGCCGCGATTCACAGCGCAGCTTGAGTTGCCGCAGCGTGCCCAGTCCGGCAAAACGCGCTTGCGGACCAGCGCCGTAGACGCAGAAATTGACCACGTTGTTCGGCTCGCTCAGGCGCACCAGCGGCGGGAAAAAGTCCTGGTAGGCGAAGGTGCGGCCGAGTTCGCCATCGGCCTGGCCGCTCAGCACCATCGCGGTGGCGCGCTTGGGCGGCACGTCGATGTATTCAAAGCCGAAGCCGCTCATCGCGCACACCTCGCGGTACAGGCGGATCAGCCATTGTGTGCGGGGATTGTCGTAAGGGCGCGAGAAAACGAATTTCAGCGTCAAGGCCGGCGGCGCCGCCAAGGGAAGGGCCGCTGTCTGTAGCACCAATCGTCGTGTGACCATCGACCTTCTTTCAGCTTATGTGTGTTGCTAAACGGAAGAGGTTGCCAGGCAGGCGCATCATCATAAAAAACAGGCCGGCAAGGCGGCCTGGTTTAGGATTTACTGCGGGGCTTACTTCTGTGCCACGCGGGTATTGGCGCCGCCACCGCCGGCCGGTCGCAGCAACGCGAAGCGGTGCGTCATGTCGTTGGCGTAGACTTTGAAACGGCTCATTTCGGCGGCCGTCAGCGGCGCCTGGGCCTGCACGTTCAGCTTGGCCGGGTCCTTGGCTTCGCCGCCGACGCGGAACTCGTAGTGCAAGTGCGCGCCGGTCGACCAGCCGGTGGTGCCGACGTAGCCGATGATGTCGCCCTGCGACACCTTGCTGCCTTTTTTGATGCCGCTGCCGAAGCGGCTCATGTGCGCATAAGCCGTGGTGTAGTTGCTCCAGTGCTTGATCAGGACGAAATTGCCGTAGCCGTTCTGGGTGCCGGCGAATTCGACCACGCCATCGCCGGCGGCGCGGATCGGCGTGCCGGTCGGCGCCGGGAAGTCGATGCCCTTGTGCTGTTTCCACTGGCCGGAAATCGGATGTACGCGCATCGAGAAGCCGGACGAGATCCGCGAGAATTCCACCGGCGATTTCAGGAAGGCTTTCTTCAGCGATTTGCCGTCGAAGCTATAGTAGCCGCCGCCTTGCTTGCTTTGCGGATCTTCAAACCACACCGATTGATAGGTCGTGCCCTTGTTGGTCAGTTCGCCCGCCAGCACGCGGCCGGCGCGCACAAACTCGCCATCCTGCCAGAAGGTTTCATAGACCACGTTGAAGCTGTCGCCGCGTTTCAGGTCGCCGCGAAAGTCGACGTTGGTGGAGAACATTTCAATGATCTGCTTGACGATGGTGTCGGGCAGCTTGGCGCCGTCCTCGCTGGAGTCGGTGGCCGCGTACAGCGTCGACTTGATGGTGCGCGCGTGCATTTCGATGCGGCGTTCCAGCTTGGCTGGCTCGGCGCTGGCGACAAAGCCGTCGCCCTTGCGGGTAATCTTGATGTTGGTGACCGGATCGTCCTTGCCATCAACCACGGTGGCGCGCAGCCACTGCAGGTTGCCCTCGTCGTCGGTCTGGGCCTGCACGCGCTTGCCCGACTTCAGCTGCATCACGCCCCTGGCGATCTTGTCCTTCTTGATGAAGGTTTCGGCGGCGTCGTCATCCACACCCAGCCGTTGCAGCAGCGTGGCCAGCGTGTCGCCGTTGCGGATCTTCTCTTCGTGAACGAACTGGGCTTTGGCGGATTGCTGGTCGAGCGCGGTGATTTGCGCGCTCAGATCAGGCGTGGCAACAGATTCCTGCACGGTTTTCACTGGCAGGTCGGCCGCGTCAGGCGCTAGTGGCGCTACACCGGCAGCACCAAAAGCACATACTGCGAGAAACAGAGCAGAGGCGCTGACGATGCGCGCCTTGCGCGTGGACCCTAGCAGACTGAACAAGCGTGAGCTTGTGAATTTATGTATTTGGTTCATGCAATCAGTTAAAATTTGCCGCTTGAACTATTCAGGAACGTTTTATTTCTTGTAATTATCTATTTTGTTCGTTTTCATGCGGCAAGATTGATCGATCGGGGATTATAACAAACTCCTGCGCCTGGCCACCTTTTTCTGAAAAAAACGTTTAAAAATCATGACTATCTCTTCTTCGATACCGCCGGCTCCCCCTAAAGCGTTGCCGTTATCTGACAACGTACAAGAGGCACTCGCCATCACCAAACGCGGTGTCGACGAGTTGCTCATTGAAAGCGAGTTCGCCCAGAAACTGGCGCGCTCCGAGCAAAGCGGCACACCGCTGCGCATCAAGCTGGGCCTGGATCCGACCGCGCCGGACCTGCACCTGGGGCACACCGTGGTGCTCAACAAAATGCGCCAACTGCAAGACCTGGGACACCAGGTGGTCTTCCTGATCGGCGACTTCACGTCGATGATCGGCGACCCGTCGGGCCGCAACGCCACCCGCCCACCGCTGACCAAGGAACAGGTCGAACAAAACGCGATGACCTATTTCAAGCAGGCCTCGCTGGTGCTGGACCCGGCCAGGACCGAGATCCGCTACAACTCCGAATGGTGCGACCCGCTCGGCGCGCGCGGCATGATCCAGCTGGCCTCGCGCTACACCGTGGCGCGCATGATGGAGCGCGACGACTTCACCAAGCGCTTTAAAAACGGCACGCCGATCGCCGTGCATGAGTTCCTTTACCCGCTGATGCAGGGTTACGACTCGGTGGCGCTCAAGTCCGATCTGGAACTGGGCGGCACCGACCAGAAATTCAATCTGCTGGTGGGCCGCGAACTGCAAAAGGACTACGGCCAGGAGCCTCAGTGTATTTTGACCATGCCGCTGCTGGAAGGTTTGGACGGCGTGGAAAAAATGTCGAAGTCGAAGAACAACTACATCGGCATCACCGAACCGGGCAACACCATGTTCGCCAAGATCATGAGTGTTTCGGACGCGATGATGTGGAAGTACTACGACCTGCTGTCGTTCCGCTCGATCGCCGATGTGGCGGCGCTGAAGGCCGAAGTGGCCGGTGGCCGCAACCCGCGCGACGCCAAGGTCGCCATCGCCCAGGAAATCGTCGCGCGCTTCCACTCCCAGCAGGCGGCGGAAGAGGCGCTGGCCGATTTCGTCAATCGCTCGAAAGGCGGCATTCCGGACGATATCCCGGAAGTGTCGCTGGGCGGCGCGCCGCTGGGTGTGGCGCAACTGCTGAAGCAGGCCAACCTGTGCGCCTCCACCTCGGAAGCGATGCGCATGGTGGAGCAGGGCGGCGTGCGCGTCGACGGCGCCGTCATCAGCGACAAGGGCCTGCAACTGCCGGCCGGCACCTTCGTGCTGCAAGTCGGCAAGCGTAAGTTCGCGCGCATCACGCTGTCGGCATGATAGTCCTGCTACAACGCGTGAGCGGCGCCAGTGTGGTGGTCGATGGCGTGACGATAGGCGCCATCGACGCCGGCTTGCTGGTGCTGGTCTGCGCCGAGCGCAACGACACGGAAAAGGAGGCGGATGCGCTGCTGACCAAGCTGCTCGGCTATCGCGTGTTCGGCGACGACGCGGGCAAGATGAACCGCAGCGTGACCGACACCGGCGGCGGCCTGCTGCTGGTGCCGCAGTTCACGCTGGCGGCCGACACCAAGTCCGGCACCCGGCCGTCGTTCACGCCGGCGGCGGCGCCCGCCGATGGCCTGCGCTTGTTTAATTACTTTGTTGAACAGGCGCGCCTGAAGCACGCCAGGGTGGAGACCGGCCAATTTGGCGCCGACATGCAAGTGTCGCTGACCAACGATGGCCCGGTCACCTTCTGGCTGCAAACCGGCGCGAAGTAAGCGATGAAGCTTGCCAGCGACAGTTTCCGCAACCGCGCCGCCATGCCGGCGGCACTGGCCGGCCGCCATCCGCAGCTGCGCTGGACCGACGTGCCCGCCGGCGCGGCGTCGCTGGTCATGCTGTGTCTGCAGGGTGACGTGCCGGACGGCGATTGCTTCCACTGGAGCGTGGTCGATATGCCGCCGTCGCTGATGGCGCTGGCCGCCGGCGCCTTGCCGGCCGAGGCCGACACCGTGCTGCACGGCGTGCCGCTGCGCCAGGGCCTGAATGATTTCGGCGCTTACGGCTATCATGCGCCCGTGCCGGCGCAGGGCGGACTGCGCCACTATATTTTTCGCATCTACGCGCTGGACGTCGCGCGGCTGGAGCTGCCGGCCGGCTTCGGCGGCGCCGACGTGTTGAACGCCATTTACGGCCATATCATCGATGAAGCGCAACTGATCGGCGCTGGCGCGATTGAATAATCACCAATCATGACTCACACCACTATTTTGCTGATCCGCCATGGCGAGACAGCCTGGAACGCCGTGCGCCGCCTGCAAGGTCACATCGACATTCCGCTCAACGAGGAGGGCCAGCGCCAGGCGCTGGCCCTGGGCCGCGCGCTGGCCGCTGAAAAAGTGGACGCCGTGGTCGCCAGCGACCTGCAGCGCGCCATGCAGACGGCGCAGGCGGTGGCCGCGCACCACGCCGGCGTCGCGCCGCACACCGAGGCGCAGTTGCGCGAACGGGCCTACGGCGTGTTCGAAGGCATGCTGTACCAGGACATCCAGGATCAGTACCCGGCCGACTTCCAGCGCTGGCAGGCGCGCGATATCGACGCCGTCATGCCGCACGGCGAGCGCCTGGCGGAAAGCTTCCGCCAGTTCTACGACCGCGTGATCGCCGCGCTGAACCAGGTGGCCGCGCGTCATCCGGGCCGGACGGTGGCGGTGGTCGCGCATGGCGGCGTGCTGGAGTGCGCCTACCGCGCCGCGCGTGGCATCCAGCTCGACAGCCCGCGCGACTTCCAGGTCAAAAACGCCAGCATCAACCGCTTCCAGGCGGTCGATGGCAAGTTGGTGCTCACTAGCTGGGGAGAGGTGGGCCACCTCGCGCCGGCCGCCATGGACGACGTTATTTAACGCCCGGCTCATAACGGCAAAGCTGCACATTCGCCGAATTCATAAAAAATAGTGCTTATTATTTGAGCAGTGCTTCGGTTAAAATAGAAGGTTCCTTGTCACCTCTTTCAGGTATTGCACGTGCAAATCGGTCCCCATTTACTGCGCAACAACGTTTTCGTCGCCCCCATGGCGGGCGTGACGGATCGCCCCTTCCGGCAGCTGTGCAAGGAACTGGGCGCGGGGTACGCGGTCTCCGAGATGGCGGCGTCCAATCCGCGCCTGTGGGCGACCGAGAAGAGTTCGCGCCGCACCGACCACACCGGCGAGATGGAGCCGAAGGCGGTGCAGATCGCCGGCGCCGATCCCAAGGACCTGGCCGATTGCGCGCGCTTCAATGTCGAACGCGGCGCGCAGATCATCGACATCAACATGGGCTGCCCGGTCAAGAAAGTGTGCAACGCCTGGTGCGGCTCGGCCCTGCTGCAGGACGAGGCGCTGGTCAAGCGCATCGTCGATGCGGTGGTGGGCGCGGTGGACGTGCCGGTGACGCTGAAGTTCCGCACCGGCTGGGACCGCGAGAACAAGAACGCGCTGAACATCGCGCGCATCGCCGAGGACGCCGGTATCGCCATGCTGACGCTGCATGGCCGCACCCGCGCCGATGGCTACAAGGGTGACGCCGAGTACGACACCATTGCCGCCGTGAAGCAATCGGTGGCTATCCCGGTCGTGGCCAACGGCGACATCACGTCGCCGGAAAAAGCCCGCTACGTGCTGGATGTCACCGGCGCCGATGCCGTCATGGTGGGCCGCGCCGCGCAAGGCCGTCCGTGGATCTTCCGCGAGATCGACCATTACCTGCGCACCGGCAAGCACTTGCCGGCGCCGCTAGTGGACGAAGTGCGCGCGCTGATGGATGAGCACCTGCGCGCGCACTACGCCTTCTACGGCGACTATCTCGGCGTGCGCACCGCGCGCAAACACATCGGCTGGTATGTGCGCGACCTGCAGGGCGGCGAGGCGTTCCGGCAAAAGATGAACCTGCTTGAATCCGTCGACGCGCAGTTGCTGGCCGTGGACCAGTTCTTTGAATCCCAGTGGCGATACGGGGACCGGTTACAATACCGCCTCGCTGAAGATTTGCAGGCTGCCTGAACCAGGCCGAGAGCTTAAAAAAGTCACATCATCAGAAGGGTAAACGGGGCCGGCCACAAGCCGGACGATTTGCCAGCGTTATAGATTAATTAGCCGAACGATAAGAAAATGAGCAAAGAAAGTATCCAGGAAGTAGTCCAGAAAAGTCTCGAAGAATACTTCGCCGACCTGGGCGAGCAACAGGCATCGAACATTTACGACATGGTTGTGATGACCGTTGAAAAGCCGATACTGGAAGTGGTCATGACCCGCGCCGACGGCAACCAGTCCCACGCGGCGCAGATGCTGGGCATCAACCGCAACACCTTGCGCAAGAAGCTGCAAGAGCACGGCCTGCTGTAAGCGCATCCGTTTGATCCGGCATGAGTGGCTGGACGGCCGCAATGCCGGACCATCATCGAATCACGAATTATTTAACCACCCTAGTCATTCATAGCCATGATTAAACAAGCTCTCATCTCCGTATCCGACAAGACCGGTGTGCTGGACTTCGCGCGCGCGCTGTCCGCCATGGGCGTCAACATTCTGTCGACCGGCGGCACCGCCAAACTGCTGGCCGACAACGGCGTGCCGGTCACCGAAGTGGCCGACTACACCGGTTTCCCGGAGATGCTGGACGGCCGCGTCAAGACGCTGCACCCGAAAGTCCACGGCGGCATCCTGGCCCGCCGCGATTTCCCGGAGCACGTGGCCAAGCTGGAAGAGCACAATATTCCGACCATCGACATGGTGGTGGTCAATCTGTACCCGTTCCAGGCCACCGTGGCCAAGGACACCTGCACGCTGGACGACGCCATCGAGAACATCGACATCGGCGGTCCGGCCATGCTGCGTTCGGCGGCGAAGAACCACAAGGACGTGGTGGTGATCTGCGACCCGGCCGATTACGGCGTGGTGCTGGCGGAAATGAAAACCACCGACAACGCTCCAGGCTACGTCAGCTATGACACCCGCTTCACGCTGGCCACCAAGGTCTACTCGCACACCGCGCAGTACGACGGCGCCATCGCCAACTACCTGACCAGCCTGGACGCGACGCGTGCCCACGGCAGCCGCGGCGCCTACCCGGCCAAGCTGAACGTGGCCTTCGAAAAAGTGCAGGACATGCGCTACGGCGAGAACCCGCACCAGTCGGCGGCGTTTTACCGCGACGTCGCCGCCACCGACGGCGCGCTGGCCAACTACCAGCAGCTGCAGGGCAAGGAACTGTCGTTCAACAACATCGCCGACGCCGATGCGGCGTGGGAATGCGTGAAGAGCATGGGCGGCTTCGACCAGTCGGCGGCCTGCGTCATCGTCAAGCACGCCAATCCGTGCGGCGTGGCGCTGGGCGCCAACGCTGTCGAGGCGTACAAGCGCGCGCTGCAGACCGATCCGACCTCGGCGTTCGGCGGCATCATCGCCTTCAACGTCGAAGTGGACGCCGCCGCCGCGACCGAGCTGGCCAAGCTGTTCGTCGAGGTGCTGATCGCGCCGACGTTCACCGCCGAAGCCAAACAGATCCTGTCGGCCAAGCAGAACGTGCGCTTGCTGGAAATCCCGCTCGGCAATGGCGTCAACGCGATGGACTTCAAGCGCGTCGGCGGCGGCCTGCTGGTGCAGTCGGCGGACGCGAAGAACGTGCTGCTGGCCGATGTCAAAGTGGTCAGCAAGAAGCAGCCTACCCAGCAGGAACTGCAGGACATGATGTTCGCCTGGCGCGTGGCCAAGTACGTTAAGTCGAACGCCATCGTCTTCTGCGGCAATAACATGACGCTGGGCGTGGGTGCCGGCCAGATGAGCCGGATCGACTCGGCCCGCATCGCCTCGATCAAGGCGCAGAACGCCGGCCTGTCGCTGGCCGGTTCGGTGGTGGCGTCGGATGCGTTCTTCCCGTTCCGCGACGGCCTGGACGTGGTGGTGGACGCCGGCGCGACCTGCGTGATTCACCCGGGCGGCTCGATGCGCGACCAGGAAGTGATCGACGCCGCCGACGAGCGCGGTGTGGTGATGGTCTACACCGGCACCCGTCACTTCCGTCACTAAGCCCCTCGGTCATTCCGGCGCAAGCCGGAATGACCGCTTGCCGCAGCTTGCCTTAGTGCATACAATCCCTGCATGATCATTCTCGGCATCGACCCCGGCCTGCGCACCACCGGCTTTGGCGTCATTCAACAGCAAGGCAGCAAGCTGCGCTACATCGCCTCCGGCACCATCAAGAGTGGCGAAGGCGATCTGCCGACGCGGCTCAAGGTCATTCTGAACGGCGTGGGTGAGGTGGCCCGGACTTACGGCCCGGACTGCGCCGCCATCGAACAGGTATTCGTCAACGTCAATCCGCAATCGACGCTGCTGCTGGGCCAGGCCCGTGGCGCGGCGATCTGCGCGCTGGTGACGGCGGAACTGACGGTGGCCGAGTATTCTCCAACCCAAATCAAACAGGCGGTGGTCGGCACCGGCCGCGCGTTGAAGGCGCAGATGCAGGACATGGTCGCGCGCCTGCTGCAACTGCCGGGCCTGCCGGGCACCGATGCGGCCGACGCGCTCGGCATCGCCATCTGCCACGCCCACAGCCGCGAAACGCTGACGCTGATCGCCGGCGGCACCAGCGCCAATGCCAACAGCCCGCTGGCCGGCCTGCGCATGCGTCGCGGCCGTCTGGTTGGCTAACTTCAATTAAAGGTCTCAACAATGATCGGACGTCTTGCCGGTACTTTGCTCGAAAAAAATCCTCCGCAACTGCTGGTTGATGTCGGTGGCGTCGGCTACGAGGTCGATGTGTCGATGAGCACGTTCTACAACCTGCCAGGCGTCGGCGAGAAAGTGGTGCTGTTCACACACCAGGCGATCCGCGAGGATGCGCACCTGCTGTTCGGCTTCGGCAATGCCGAGGAGCGCGCCGTGTTCCGCCAGTTGATCAAGATCACCGGCGTCGGCGCACGCACCGCGCTGTCGATTTTGTCCGGCATGTCGATCGCCGATCTGGCGCAGGCGGTCACGTTGCAGGAAGCCGGCCGGCTGGTGAAGGTGCCCGGCATCGGCAAAAAAACCGCCGAGCGTTTGCTGCTGGAACTGAAGGGCAAGCTGGGCGCGGACCTCGGCGCCGGTGGCGGCGCCCCGGTGCACGACTCGCAATCCGACATCCTCAACGCCCTGCTGGCGCTGGGCTACTCCGACAAGGAAGCCCTGTTGGCATTGAAGACCGTCCCTGCCGGGGCGTCGGTCTCGGACGGCATCAAACAAGCCCTCAAAGCCCTGTCCAAAGGCTGACTTGACTAAGCCAATCGCCGAGGCAGGGTAAAATAGCTGTATGAGCATACAGACCGACAATTTTACCGAGCAGCGCATCATCGACGCGGCGCCGTCCTCTCCGAACGAAGAGGCGATCGAACGCGCGTTGCGCCCCAAGCATCTCGATGAATATGTCGGGCAAGCCAAGATTCGCGATCAGCTGGAAATCTTCATCTCCGCCGCCCGCAAGCGCAAAGAGGCGCTCGACCACACACTGCTGTTCGGCCCGCCAGGTCTGGGCAAAACCACGCTGGCCAACATCATCGCCCGCGAGATGGGCGTCAACCTGCGCCAGACCTCCGGCCCGGTGCTGGAGCGCCCCGGCGACCTGGCCGCCATCCTGACCAATCTGGAAGCCAACGACGTCCTGTTCATCGACGAAATCCACCGCCTGTCGCCGGTGGTCGAAGAGATCCTGTACCCGGCGCTGGAAGACTACCAGATCGACATCATGATCGGCGAAGGCCCGGCCGCGCGCTCGGTCAAGCTCGACCTGCAACCGTTCACGCTGGTCGGCGCCACCACCCGCGCCGGCATGCTGACCAACCCGCTGCGCGACCGCTTCGGCATCGTCGCCCGCCTGGAGTTCTACACCACCGAGGAACTGACCAAGATCGTCAGCCGCAGCGCCGCCTTGCTCAAGGCGCTGATCGACGAGGAGGGCGCGCGCGAAATCGCCCGCCGCGCGCGCGGCACGCCGCGCATCGCCAATCGCCTGCTGCGCCGCGTGCGCGACTACGCCGAAGTGAAGAGCAACGGCGAAATCACCAAGGCCGTGGCGGACGCGGCGCTGATCATGCTGGACGTCGACACCGTCGGCTTCGACGTCATGGACCGCAAGCTGCTCGAAGCCGTGCTGTTCAAGTTCAGCGGCGGCCCGGTCGGCGTCGGTAACCTGGCCGCCGCCATCGGCGAGGCGGCCGACACCATCGAGGATGTGCTGGAACCCTACCTGATCCAGCAAGGCTTTTTGCAACGCACGCCGCGCGGCCGCGTGGCCACCGCCGCCGCCTACAAGCACTTCGGCGTCAGCCTGCCACGCACCAGTCCCAACGGCGAGTTGTGGGGCGATCTGTAATGCAGATCTGGGTCGATGCGGACGCCTGTCCCGCCGTCATCAAGGACATCCTGTACCGCGTGGCCGACCGCGTGCAGATGCCAGTCACGCTGGTCGCCAACCAACTGCTGCGGGTGCCGCCATCGCGCTTCATCCGCGCGGTGCAGGTGCCGGCCGGCGCCGATGTGGCCGATCAGGAAATCGTCCGCCTGCTGGAACCGGGCGACCTGGTGGTCACCGGCGACATTCCGCTGGCGTCCGACGTGCTGAAGAAGGGCGGCCATGCGCTCAATCCGCGCGGCGAGTTCTACACCAACGACAACATCGCGCAGATGCTGACCATGCGCGCCTTCATGGATGAGCTGCGCGGCAGCGGCGTCGACACCGGCGGCCCGGCCGCCTTCAGCCAGTCCGACCGCCAGCACTTCGCCAACAGCCTGGACCGGCATCTGGCGAAACGCAAGCATGGATGAGCTGCGCGCCATCTCGACCTTCATTCGGGCCGCCGAGCTAGGCAGCTTCAACAAGGTCGCGGCGGCGCAGGGCACCACGCCGCAAGCGGTCAGCAAGACCATCCGCCAGTTTGAACAGCACCTCGGCGTGCGGCTGTTTCACCGCACCACGCGCAACAGCGCGCTGACCGAGGCGGGTCAGCGTCTGCTGGCATCCATCAAGCCCAGCCTGGACGGCGTGGTCGGTGCGCTGGCCCGCGCCCGCGACGCCGCGCGCGAGGACGAGGGTCTGATACGGGTGGCCGCCTCCGGTTCCATCGGCCGCCGCGTGCTGATGCCGCTGCTGGCCGAGTTCCAGCAGCAATACCCCAACATTCAGATCGACCTGATCCAGGAAGACGGCTTTGCCGACCTGGTGCATGACCGCATCGACGTCGGCTTCCGCGGCGGCAATCCGCCGGAGGCGCAAATCGTCGGTCGCCGTTTGTTCCCGGTGCAGCAGATCGTCTGCGCCACGCCGGCCTACCTGAAGCGTCACGGCACGCCGCGCGCGCTGGCCGATCTGGCGGCGCATCGCTGCACCGCCTACCGCCAGCCGGGCAGCGGCAAGCCGATGGCCTGGGAATTCGAGATCGATGGCGACACCGTGTTCCATCACGTGCAGCCGGTCTTGCTCAGCAACGATCCCGATACCGAAATGCACGCGGTGCTGTCCGGCATGGGCCTGGGCCAGATCGACAGCATCAACGCCGCCGCCGCCATCCGCGCCGGCAAACTGAAGCCGGTGCTGACCGAGTTTGTCAGCGAGCGCATGGGTTGCTACCTGTACTTCCCGCAGCGGGCCGACATGCCGGGCCGCGTGCGCCGCTTGATCGACTTCGCCGTTGAGCGCCTGTTGAACAGCAAGCAGTTTTATATCAACTTTTAGTTGCTTCTGAAGCGGTTTGTCGCCACTACGTTGGTTGTGGTGAGGCGCCTATAGTTCACCTGGGGGCCTCGAAAAACCGGCCCGGCCGTGGCATGATGTCAGCGCATCAACCTTGACGACTCTGCCATGATGAAACCCAACCTTTTTGCTGCGCAGGAGCGCGAAGCCAAGCTGACGAAGCTGGGC
>NZ_WWCP01000023.1 GCF_009857505.1 Duganella lactea | reverse complement strand
CGCCGTCCACTGCGCGCTCTGGCGTAGGGATGTAGCTGTCCAGTGCTTCGGCCAGGGCCATGATGGCTTGCTCGCCCAGAGGACCGGTGTCGCCGTCCAGTGCTTTACGTGCCGAACCTTTGATGATAGGCAGGTCGTCGCCTGGGAACTCGTATTTCGACAACAGCTCGCGCACTTCCATTTCAACCAGTTCCAGCAGCTCTTCGTCGTCCACCAGGTCGCATTTGTTCAGGAACACGACGATGTATGGCACGCCAACCTGACGGGCCAGCAGGATGTGTTCGCGGGTCTGTGGCATTGGGCCGTCAGCGGCGGAGCACACCAGGATCGCGCCGTCCATCTGCGCTGCGCCGGTGATCATGTTTTTGATGTAGTCGGCGTGGCCTGGGCAGTCAACGTGCGCGTAGTGACGGGTAGCGGTTTCGTACTCGACGTGCGCGGTGTTGATGGTGATGCCGCGGGCTTTTTCTTCTGGCGCAGCGTCGATCTGGTCGTAGGCTTTCGCTTCGCCGCCGAATTTCTTCGACAGGACGGTTGCGATTGCGGCGGTCAGGGTGGTTTTGCCGTGGTCGACGTGACCGATGGTGCCAACGTTGACGTGCGGTTTAGTCCGCTCGAACTTTTCTTTTGCCATTTTGATTCATCCTCAAAGTTTTAAATATGCGGCCAGGTGATCTACCCGGCCGCAAAAATTACACAATTACTTGGTTTTCGCGGTAACGATCGCGTCGATAACGTGCTTAGGCGCCTCGGAGTAGTGCTTGAACTCCATGGTGTAGGTCGCACGACCTTGCGTTGCGGAACGCAGGGTGGTCGAGTAACCAAACATTTCCGACAGCGGCACTTCGGCTTTGATGATCTTGCCGCCGCCGCCTGGGATTTCGTCCATGCCCTGCACCATACCGCGGCGGGACGACAGGTCGCCCATCACGGTACCGGCGTAGTCTTCCGGCGTTTCCACTTCCACCGCCATCATGGGTTCCAGGATGACTGGGTTGGCGCGTTTGCACGCTTCCTTGAATGCCATCGAACCGGCCATGCGGAATGCATTTTCGTTCGAGTCAACATCGTGGTACG
Source organism: Duganella lactea (assembly GCF_009857505.1). Taxonomy (GTDB): domain Bacteria; phylum Pseudomonadota; class Gammaproteobacteria; order Burkholderiales; family Burkholderiaceae_D; genus Rugamonas; species Rugamonas lactea. The sequence goes on along the minus strand of NZ_WWCP01000023.1, from coordinate 89,131 downwards.
AACCGAAGGTCAGGGTGACTTTGACGTCGACCACTGGGTAACCGGCCAGAACACCGGTGTTCAGGGTTTCGCGCACGCCTTTTTCAACCGCAGGGATGAATTCACGTGGAATCACACCGCCCTTGATCGCGTCGACGAACTCGAAGCCTTTACCTTGTTCCTGTGGTTCCAGGGTCACGACAGCGTGACCGTACTGACCACGACCGCCCGACTGCTTGACGAACTTGCCTTCCACATCGGACACCGATTTGCGGACGGTTTCGCGGTAGGCAACCTGTGGTTTGCCCACGGTCGCTTCCACGCCGAATTCGCGCTTCATACGGTCAACGATAATTTCCAGGTGCAGCTCGCCCATACCACCGATGATGGTCTGGCCCGACTCTTCGTCGGTCTTGACGCGGAACGACGGATCTTCCTGTGCCAGACGGTTCAGCGCCAGACCCATTTTTTCCTGGTCGGCCTTGGTTTTTGGTTCCACCGCCTGTTGAATCACCGGCTCTGGGAAGACCATTTTTTCCAGGGTGATGATCGATTGCGGATCGCACAGCGTTTCGCCGGTGGTCACGTCTTTCAGACCAACCGCCGCGGCGATGTCGCCGGCGCGCACTTCTTTGATCTCTTCGCGCTGGTTGGCGTGCATCTGCAGAATACGGCCCAGACGCTCTTTACGACCTTTGACCGAGTTGTACACGGTGTCGCCGGCATTGATCACGCCCGAGTACACGCGGAAGAAGGCCAGCTGGCCAACGAACGGGTCGGTCATGATCTTGAACGCCAGCGCCGAGAATTTCTCGTCGTCCGACGCTTTACGGGTTGCCGGCTCTTCGTCTTCGTCGGTGCCTTTAACGTCGGCGATGTCGATCGGCGATGGCAGGTACTCGATGACCGCGTCCAGCATGGCTTGCACGCCCTTGTTTTTGAAGGCGGTGCCGCACAGCATAGGAACGATTTCCGAAGCGATGGTGCGATCACGCAGCGCTTTTTTGATCTCGGCTTCGCTCAGGTCGCCTTCTTCCAGGTACTTGTTCATCAGGTCTTCGTTCGCTTCAGCAGCGGCTTCAACCATTTTCTCGCGCCACTCGGCGGCCGAATCGGCCAGCTCGGCAGGGATATCGACGTAGTCGAATTTCATGCCTTGCGACGCGTCGTCCCACAGGATCGCTTTCATCTTGACCAGATCGATCACGCCTTTGAAGTTGTCTTCAGCGCCGATCGGGATCTGGATCAGGATCGGGTTGGCCTTCAGGCGTGCGCGCATCTGCTCGTACACTTTGAAGAAGTTGGCGCCGGTACGGTCCATCTTGTTGACGAAGGCCAGACGTGGCACTTTGTACTTGTTGGCCTGACGCCAGACGGTTTCCGACTGTGGCTGAACACCGCCCACGGCGCAGTAAACCATGCAAGCGCCATCAAGCACGCGCATCGAACGTTCCACTTCAATGGTGAAGTCAACGTGGCCTGGGGTGTCGATGATGTTGATGTGGTGTTCTGGGAAGTTGTTCGCCATGCCTTTCCAGAAGCAGGTGGTCGCAGCCGAGGTAATGGTGATACCGCGTTCCTGCTCCTGCTCCATCCAGTCCATGGTGGCGGCGCCATCGTGAACTTCACCGATCTTGTGGTTCACGCCCGTGTAGAACAGAACGCGCTCGGTAGTGGTGGTCTTACCTGCATCGATGTGAGCGGAGATACCGATATTGCGGTAGCGCTCGATGGGGGTCTTGCGGGCCATAATTAATCCTAAATCGTTTAATGGACAAAACCGAGCGCCATTTTTTGGAGAAAAAATGAGCCCGGCCTCGAACAACGGATAACAGCCAGCTCAGCAGCTGGCCGATTTTATTAGAAGCGGAAGTGCGAGAACGCTTTGTTCGCTTCAGCCATACGGTGAACTTCGTCACGACGCTTCATCGCGCCGCCACGGCCTTCAGCCGCTTCCAGCAGTTCGCCGGCCAGACGCTGTGGCATCGATTTTTCGCTGCGCTTGTTGGCGGCTTCACGCAGCCAACGCATCGACAGCGCCATACGGCGCACTGGGCGGACTTCAACCGGCACCTGGTAGTTTGCACCACCGACGCGACGGGATTTCACTTCAACCAGCGGCTTGGCGTTGTTCAGCGCGGTGGCGAACACTTCCAGTGGATCTTTGCCCGATTTTTGCGAGATGTGCTCGAAGGCACCGTAGATGATGTTTTCTGCGACCGATTTTTTACCGGACAGCATCAGAACGTTCACGAATTTGGCGACATCGGTGTTGCCGAATTTTGGATCCGGCAGGATCTCGCGCTTGGGTACTTCACGACGACGTGGCATGTCATTTCCTTTTATCTTCAGTTGAGTGCCTTGCGGTCACTCGCGGCGGCCATCATAGCCAACCACTTACTCGGTCTCGCGACCGGCTCAACTCAATTAATGTAGATTACTTCTTGGCTTGCTTGGCGCGCTTGGCACCGTATTTCGAGCGAGCTTGTTTACGGTCTTTAACGCCCTGGGTATCCAGTGCACCGCGAACCATGTGGTAACGCACACCTGGCAAGTCTTTTACACGACCGCCGCGCAGCAGAACAACGCTGTGTTCCTGCAGGTTGTGGCCTTCACCGCCGATGTACGAAATAACTTCGAAACCGTTGGTCAGACGCACTTTGGCAACTTTACGCAGTGCCGAGTTAGGCTTCTTAGGAGTGGTGGTGTACACACGGGTGCACACGCCACGTTTTTGCGGGCTGTTTTCCAGCGCCGGCGATTTGCTCTTCACGACCAGCTTGGTACGTGGTTGGCGAATCAGTTGATTGATGGTTGGCATCGTTCTAAACCCAACTAAATAACAACATTAACAACCCGGTCATAGTGCCGGGGACAAAAAACCTTCTCTCGATCTATTGGGCCGTCGGAGGCGCAACCAGCCGCCCTCATGGAGCAGCCAGATTCAACGTATACGATGTGCAGAATAAATTGAGAACTCGCGAGTATAGACCTGTCACCTGGCGCAGTCAACCAATTTCACGGCCCGGCGCCGCTGCCGGCCGCAAGGCGACACTAGCAGAAAGCCAGTAAAACGCTTGATAATAGCGGGCACTACCACTGCCGCCGTTGCCCATGCGATCCCTGTTGCGCCCCGCTCCCCTGTTCGTGCTGGCCAGTTACCTGTTGCTGTCGCTGGTGCCGTGCGTGCCGCTGTTGCTGGGAAGGCAAGTGCCGGCGCTGGGCCATGTGCTGGCGGTCGAGGCGCTGGTGTGGCTGGCGGTGTGGAGCGTGTTCGGCCGGCCGGCGTGGTTCCACTGGCTGCTGTTGCCGGCCTTCCTGGCGCTGCCGACCGAAATGTATTTGTTCATCTACTACGGCCAGGGCATTTCCACCCACCACCTGGGGATTATCGCCGAAACCAGCCCCAAGGAGGCGATGGAGTTCCTCGGCAACAAAGTCTGGCTGATGGCGGCGGTGCTGCTGGCGGTGCTGGCCTGGTGGCTGGCGGTGCAACGGGCGGCCAACCGCGGCGCCATGCTGACCTGGCGCGGCAAACCGCGCTGGGCCACGCTGTCGCTGGTCGTCATCGTGGCCGGCGTGCTGGCCTACGGCTGGGAATTCGGCGTGCGCGCCCGGCCGGCGCCGCATGCCAGCGCCGGCAAGGGGGCGCCATCGGCCGACCAGGCCACCGCCAGCGGCGAGCAGGCCTCCGCCGAGGAAGCGGCGCAGGAGGCCAGCGATCCGGAACACCCGGCCATCGCCGGCGCCGGCCACACCGGCTGGCACTTCGGCCCGCTGCCATGGCGGCTGCGCTCGCCGCTGAGCTTTGGCGAGTTCGCTTCCTCCTGGCCGTTCGGACTGGGCGCGCGCGGCGTCGACTTTTATAAAGAACGCGCCTACCTGGCCGACCTCGGCCAGCGCAGCAGCCGCTTCACCTTCGCCGCCCACCAGCCGGCGCCGAACGACACGCCGGAAATCGTCATCATGGTCATCGGCGAATCGTCGCGCTACGACCGCTGGGGCCTCAACGGCTACACGCGCGACACCACCCCGCTGCTGCGCCAGGAGGCCAACCTGGTGACGCTGCCGGACATGATCACTGCGGTCTCGGCGACGCGGCTGTCGGTGCCGGTGATCATCTCGCGCAAGCCGGCCATGCAGTCGCTGAAAGACGGCTTCTCGGAAAAATCCTTTCTGACCGCCTACAAGGAGGCCGGCTTCAAGACCTTCTGGCTGTCGAACCAGATCTCGTTCGGCCAGTTCGACACGCCGGTGTCGGTGTTCGCCAAGGAAGCCGACGTGATCCAGTTCATGAACCTGGGCGGCTTCACCAACAACTCCAACTTCGACCAGATTCTGCTGGAGCCGCTGCGCCTGGCCATCGCCGATCCGCGGCCGAAAAAACTGATCGTGCTGCACACGCTGGGCAACCATTGGAACTACAGCCAGCGCTATCCGAAGGCATACGACAAATGGCAGCCGTCGCTGTTCGGCATCGACCAGCCGGCCTACACCGACCTCAAGCTCAAACCGCAGATCAACAACAGCTACGACAACTCCATCCTGTACACCGACTGGTTCCTGGCGCAGGTGATCGGCCAGCTGAAGCAAACGCAGCAGTTGGCGTCGATGGTCTACGTGGCCGACCACGGCCAGACGCTGTACGACGGCAGCTGCAACCTCGCCTTCCACGGCCACAACACGCAGTACGAGTTCCACGTGCCGGCGGTGGTGTGGTACTCGGATGAATTCCAGGCGCACTATCCGGAGAAGGTCCGCCAGCTGCTGCGCCACCGCAAAGCGCGGCTGGCCACCGAAAACATCTTCCACACGCTGCTCGATCTCGGCGACATCCGCTACCCCGATGAAAAGCTGGAGTGGAGCTTCGTCAGTTCGCGGTTCAAGCAGCACAAGCGCTATGTGGACAGCTACGGCTGGTCCAACTACGACAACGCCACCTTCAAAGGCGACTGCCGCGAAGTGATGGACAAGGGCAGGCCTCTCAAACAGGAGAAGTAATGGGTATCCGCATCGCGGCGGCGCAAGCGCCATCGGCGGCGGGCGACATCGCCGCCAATCTGCAAACGCACTTGCGCTTCATCGCCGCCGCGCGCGCCGAAGGCGTGCAGTTGCTGGTGTTCCCGGAACTGTCGCTGTGCGGCTACGAGCTGCCGCTGCTGCGCGACTGCGCCATGGCGCCGCACGACGCGCGGCTGGACGCGCTGCGCGCGGCGGCGGCCGGCATGACCGTCATCGTCGGCGCGCCGCTGACGACGGTCATGCCGGCCGCCGCCGCGCGGCCCTGCATCGCCAGCATCACGCTGACGGCGGACGGCGGCACCCGGATCTACCGCAAACAATATCTGCACGGGGGCGAGGAGGTCTACGCACAAGCGGGGCCGATCGGCGCCACCGCGCATGCGCTGCTGGGCCAGCACTATGTCGAGGCCATCTGCGCCGACACCACGCACGCGGCCCACGCGCAGGCGGCGGCCGCGGCCGGCGCCACGCTGTACGTGGCCGGCGTGCTGATTTCGGCGGGAGGCTACGCGCACGACGCCGCGCTGTTGCGCGGCCATGCGGCCAGCCATCAGATGGGCGTGCTGCTGGCCAACCACGCCGCCGATTCCGGCGGCTACAGCGTCGCCGGCAACAGCGCCTTCTGGGCGCCCGGCGGCCAATTGATCGTTCAGGCCGACGGTCCCGGCGACTGCCTGGTCATCGCCGAAGCGCAGCACGGCTGGCAAGGCCGCGTGGTGCCGCTCGCGGCCGCCGCCGCGACTTAGCGCAGCGCCAGCTGGTGGCCCGCGCGGCGCGGCGCGGCGGCGCCTTCGTTGATCTTGAAGATACTGACGGTCTGCTGCAACTCGGCCGCCTGCTCCTGCAGCGACTGGGTGGCGGCCGCGGCCTCTTCCACCAGCGCGGCGTTCTGCTGCGTCACCTCGTCCATCTGCGCCACCGCCTGGTTGACCTGATCGATGCCGTCGCTCTGCTCACGGCTGGCGACGGCGATCTCACCAACGATCTGCGTCACCTGATGCACATTGCCCACCAGCGTGGTCATCGTCGTGCCGGCCTGCTCCACCAGATTGGTGCCGAGCTGAATCTTCTGTACCGAATCATCGATCAGCACCTTGATTTCCTTGGCCGCCGACGCCGAGCGCTGCGCCAGATTGCGCACCTCGGTGGCCACCACCGCGAAGCCGCGGCCCTGCTCGCCGGCGCGCGCCGCTTCCACCGCCGCGTTCAGCGCCAGAATATTGGTCTGGAAGGCGATGCCGTCGATCACGCCGGTGATATCGACAATCTTGCGCGAGGCGTCGTTGATGTCGTTCATGGTGGCGACCACCTGCTGCATCACTTCGCCGCCCTGGGCCGCCGTCGCCGACGCCCCCTCCACCAGCGAGCGCGCCTGCTGCGCGTTCTCCGAGTTTTGCTTGACGGTGCTGGTCAGCTCCTCGATCGAAGCGGCGGTCTCCTCCAGCGAGCTGGCTTGCGTTTCGGTGCGCGACGACAGCTCCATATTGCCCGCCGCCAGTTCCTGCGATCCGGTATTGATGATGTCGGCGCCGTTGCGCACGCGCGAGACGGTCGACAGCAAATCGCTCTGCATGCGCTCGATCGCCCGCAGCAGCCGCTGGATCTCGTTATCGCCGTTGGCATCGATATGCACGGTCAGGTCGCCGCTGGCCACGCGGTCCAGTTGCTCGACCGCGCCTTCCAGCGGCCGCAGCACGGTGGAGCGCAGCATCAGATGCGCGCCGAACACCACGCCCAGCGCGATCAGCAAGCCCAGCGCCACCAGCCACATGACGACGGCATACTCACTGGCGCGGCTGTCGGCCAGGTCATTGATCTGCTCATCGCCCTGTTTCTGGAATTTCTCCAGCAGCGACGAGAAGTTGGCGCCGACCGGGGTCAGCTCCTTGGAGTTGATGGCCGAGTAGCCGGCGGTGTCGTCATTGGCCAGCGCCGCCGATCCGCGCTCCAGCACGGCGGACAGCTTGCGTCCCGATTCCACCAGCTCTTTCTTCAATTGCGCGTCCTGGCCGGGTAATGCCGGCGCCTTCTCGAACTTGTCGATGAATTCCAGCGTGCGCACGTAGGATTTCTTGGCGCTGGCCAGCGCGGAGTCGCGCGTCGCCTTGTCGTCGCCCTCCTTCAGCGCCGCATAGCCGCGCGTCATGGCCGAGCGGGTGCGCGTGGTGTCCTTGTAGGCATCATTGATGGTGATGACTTGTTTGGCAATGCCATGCACCATCGCGATCGACTTGTTGGACTGCTGTAGCGCAAAAATGCCCAGGCCGGCGCCGGCAAGCAACATTATCGTAAACAGAACAAGCACACCCAACAAGCTTGCCCGTACAGTAACCTTATTCATCCCGCCTCCAGGTTGGCATTTCTAAATAGAAACACTATACCAAATTCCCGAAGTTTTATAGCTTGAAATTAACGATTGGGGGAGCGGTCACAGCACGCCTGCAACGCCTCGCACAGACCTGGATAGGCAAACACAAAGCCGCTTTCCAGCAAGCGCGACGGCACCACGCGCTGGCCTTCCAGCAGCAAATCGGCCTGCTCGCCCAGCGCCAGGCGCAGCGGCCAGCCAGGCGTCGGCAAGCCATACGGACGCCGCAGCACCGACGCCGCCACGCGGCTGAACTGCGCCTGCGACACGCACTCCGGCGCGGTGAAGTTGTAGCTGCCACCGGCCTGCGCGCGGCACAGATGGGCGATGCCGGCGATCAGATCGTCGACGTGGATCCACGACAGCCACTGCGTGCCGCCGCCCAGCGGTCCACCCAGGCCCAGCCGGACCGGCAACAGCATCATCGGCAACGCCCCCTGCCGGCCCAGCACCAGGCCGAAGCGCATGCAGGCGACCCGCACGCCGTGCGTCTCGGCGCCGCGCGCCGCCGCCTCCCATTCGCGGCACAGGTCGGACATGAACACCGGCTGCGGCCCGTGCCGCTCGGTCAGTTCGGTCTGGTCGCCACGGGCCTGCACGCCGTAGTAGCCGATCGCCGACGCCGACAACAGTAAGGCCGGCTTGTGTTCGGCACTGGCGATCCACTGCACCACCTTGTTGGTCAGGCCGATGCGGCTTTGCCGCAACACCGCGCGCCGCGCCGCACTCCAGCGCCAGCCGAGAATGCGGGCGCCGGCCAGATTGATGATGACATCAACGCGCCGCGACGGCGGCAACTGCTCCATGCCGGCGATGCATTCGACGCGGCCGTCGAACAACGCCGACGCTTGCGGCACCTGTCGCGTGAGCACCGTCACGCGGTGGCCGTCGCGCAGCAAGGCCTGCACCAGAATCTGGCCAATAAAACCGGTGGCGCCGGTCACCAGGAAGCTGCGCTCACTGTCTGCAAATTTCATCATGGTTTATGTACCATCAGCCAATAAACAATCAGCAGGGCGCCAAAGGCGGGGAAGCCCAGCGCGGTCCAGATTTTCTCATAGCGCCAGTAGCGCGCCGGCAGCGGCGCGTTATCCCGTGCGGCGATGGCCGCCATGTCGCGCATGCGCAGTTGCAGCCACACCACCGGCAGCCAGCAGGCGCCGGCCAGCGCGTACAGCGCCAGCGACCAGACGATCCATGTGGCGCCAAGCGGATAGCCCGCCATGTGGATCATCCAGAAGCCCGACAGCGGCTGGATGATGACGGAGGGCGTGGTGAACCACCAGTCCGCGCGCGCCACCAGACGCAACACCACGGCGATGGCCGCGACGTTGCGCGTGCGGTTGGTGAAGAACATATAGAAGGCCGTGCCGAAGCCGGTGCCGAACATCGCTGTCGCCGACAGGATGTGCAGCCATTTGATCGCCAGATAGTCCACTATTTACTCGCCCTCCACATCAAGAACATCAACGCCAGCAACGGCAGGTTTTTACTCAACGGCCCGAACGGATGCAGCCAGAAGAACGGCAGGAAAAGACTCATGATGACAGTGTAGCCGCCCACCAGCGCCAGCTGCGTGGCCCACAGCCAGCGGCGTGGACGCAGCAACAGCAGCACGCCGATGGTGGCATCGGTCAGCGCAGCGGCCAGCAGCATCGGCTCTTGCGCGAACACCGGAATGCCGCAGGCGGCCAGCCACGCGCGGCTTTCCACATGGGGCCAGCCAAACCAGGAGACGGCGGCGGTCAGCAGCCACAGCACCGCCATCGACAGGGTGATCAGCACCGAGGCCCAGCTCCACACGGCCGCGATGCGCTGTGCCGGTTGCGCGAATTGCGCCGGGTCGCGCAGCGGGCGGCCGTGCAGCGCGGCGGCCGGTGCGGCGTTGGCGGTGTTGCCACCGTCGGCGCTGTGCTTCAGCATCAGCAGCGATGCCGGCGTCAGCGCGCTGGACGGCATCAGCGCGGCGACATGGGCCGCCACGCGGGCCAGCGGCATCGGCAGATCCAGCACCAGCGCCGCCGGCGCCCGCATGCCTTGCCGCAAATCGCGCAGATAGCCGGCCATGCTGGTGGCGCGCGGGCCAACCGCCGCCAGTTCGCGCGGCGGCTCGGGCGCGGTCACCAGCGCGGCGATGAGCGCGGCCAGGTCGTCAACGTGAATCGGCTGCACCTTGGCGCCATGCGCCATCGGCATCATCAGCAACGGCAGCGTGGCCAGCATGCGGAACATGATGCTGCTGGCGCCAGCGTCGCCATACACCAGTGACGGCCGCACAATGGTCGACTGCAAGCGGCGCGCGCGCAGGTCGGCCTCCGCCGCCCCCTTGCTGCGCCAGTAGGCGGTGGCGGCGTCGGCGGCGCTGCCGAGGGCGGAGAGCTGCACCACACGGCGCACGCCCAGCGTTTCGCAGGCGGCGAACATGGCCACCGGCGCGGCGCGGTGCAGAAGGTCGAAATCGCCCGCGCATTTTCGCGGATGATGCCGACGCAGTTGACCACGGCATCGTAGCCTCGCAGCAGCGGCAGCCAGTCCTGCTCGCTGGTCAGGCGGCCAAAATCGGCTTCCCTGCTGCTGAAGCCGGTAACGCCGCAACCGGTCGCGCGCAAGGCTTGCACCGCATGGCTGCCGATCAACCCTGTGGCGCCGAGTACCAGGACTTTCATGCCGCCTCCCGTCAGTGATTTCTGTTAAAACAGAAATGGTCAGCCAAAATTTTTTAATCGCCGCCCAGTAAGCGCGCCACCTTGCCGCCCATTTTCAGGAAGCGTTGCATGGTTGCCGGCGGCAAATGCTTGTAATCCTCATAGGTCGTGGTCAGCATCTCAAGGAAATCCAGCACCTGCTCCATCTTTACTTTGGTGGCCTGTTCCAGTTGCGGATCATTTTCCGCCTCCACGGCGCAGGCGCGGAGCACGGTCAACGTCGGATCGATCTCGCGCTTCTTGCGCTCCTCGACGATGACGCGGAAGATTGCCCACACGTCTTGCAGGGCCTGAAAGTGATCGCGGCGGTCGCCAGCCATGTGGGTGATGCGCACCAGCCCCCAGCTCTGCAACTCCTTCAGGCTGTTGCTGACATTCGAGCGCGCCACATTCAGCGTCTCGGCGATCTGCTCGGCGTTCAGCGGCTGGTTGACCAGGAACAGCAGCGCGTGAATCTGTGCCACCGTCCGGTTCACGCCCCAGCGCGCGCCCATTTCACCCCAGTGCAGGATGTATTTTTGAATCGTTGGAGAGAGTCCCATGGATTTCTCTAATTTCTGTCATTACAGAAATAATAGGATGCCTTTTCAGCAAAGTCAATGGCGACATCCGCAGTAGCGCAAACCTGCGAGTTAGCGATTCGATACGATGAAGAACGGTCGCGACTCGGGCCTTTCTGCTACGATCAAATCGGGAGGCATCATGGCCATGCCTATCAAATTCGACACCCTTGAATACACCCGCAGTCTGGTGGAAGCCGGCATCCCCGCCGCCGACGCTTAGGCGCATGCCAACGCCCTCAGCCTGGCGATGGCCGAAGCAACCGTCTCACCCGGCGAACTGCTGCTGCTCAGAACAGACGCGCTGGCGGCTTCTGTAGATGCGAAGATAGAAGCGCTTCGCGCGGAGATGAACGCCAAATTCATCCCGCTGTACATGATGGCTGGCTTAACCCTGGCGCTGCAAGTCGTTCTGCTGATCAAGCTGTTCGCCTGAAAAACCAGCCGGCCCGGCCATGTAATTGCTCAGCCAGGCATGGATGCGGTTGGCCTTCGCCGTGACGGCGGAGTCAAAGCCGCGCTCGGTCAGCAGCGCGATGCCGTTGGTAGCAACCAGCAGGCCGGGCGCCAACCGCCAGCGGCCATCGACACGGCTGACACACCATGGCTGCAAGCAGTCCGACAGCAACGACGCCAGCACCAGATGATGCGACGCCACCATCACACGTCCCCGCTGCGACAACTCGTGCAGCACCGCCCCCGCCGCCGACACCGACTCCAGATAATTCGTGCCACGGAAAATCTCATCGATGACAAAGATGGCCGGCCGCAGCGCCGCCAGCGCCAGCAACTCCTGCCCGCGCCGCAGCTCGGCCATGTAGAAACTCTCGCCGCTCGCCATCGCATCCTCGTTCTGCATGCTGCTGTAGACCGGCAGCAGCGGCGTCACCGCGCGCGCCGCGTAGCAGAAGCCGAACGCCCGCGCCGTGATCAGGTTCAAGCCGACCGTGCGCAGCAAGGTACTCTTGCCGATACCGTTCTGGCCCGAGATAAACACGCCCTGCCGCGCCATGCCGAAGGTCAGCGCCGCCGCATCGTCCAGCAGCGGATGCACCACCTGATCCAGCGCCACTTCCTCGCCCTGCTCGGCCCAGCAATACGCGTCCACCGACACCAGGTGCCGCGCCAGCGCCAGATCCGCCTCCAGCGCCGCCACCCGCTCAAAGCTGGAACGCAGGAAGCTAACGCTCTCGCGCACCACCTCGCGGCTCTGGAAGAAATGACGCACGTTCTGCAGAAAGAACCAGTCGCCATACTCGCGCGCACCCGGCATATTGGACAGCAGCGAACGGCTCATGCGCCGATTCAGCTTCGCCGCCTGCGCCGCATCCTCGCGCAAAGGCTCTGCCGCCGGCGCATCGATCTGCCCGAACAAGGTATGCGCACGCAGCATCAACTGCGTGGTCTTGAGGATGCGCCCCCACTCCTGCACCGCCTCGTAATAACGCGCCTGTATCCCGCACAGCAGCAGCGCCAGCACCACGGCAACGCCCCACAACGGCAGCCAGCCGGTCAACCAAGCCGCGCCGATCGAGGCGACAAACATCAGCGGCAGCCAGCGTAATACCGGCAGCCAGCGCGGCAACGACGGCAATACCGCGCCAAACAAGGTCTCGCTGATTTCGCGGTCGGCGTCGCGCAGGTCCTTGCTGGCCGCCTGCAATTGCGTCCGCAGACCGGCGTCCGCCGCCAGCGCGCGCACGCGCACAACCGACGCCTCGCCGCCACCTCGCGCCAGATGCAGCCGGCTATGCAGCGCCTGCTGGCCAAGAATGCTGGTCTCGCGCGCCAGCCGCGCGCTGTATTCCGGCAGCAGCAGGTCGTTCCAGGTGTGGGAATCCACCACGCTGTCGGTGCCGGACACGGTGCGGTGGTACAAGGCGACGTCGCTGGCGACGAAAGGATAATCGGTCATGCCGGGCCATATGCCGCCACTTGACAAGTTTTCAAGTGGCGCCGGACAAGGCGGACAACACGGACGCTCGCGGACAGCGGACACGCGCCAACAATCCCATAAAAATCAACCGCTTAGCATGTGGCACGCTTTCTGCATAACGTTGTAGGTCCACTCACAACCAAGCCATCATGATACGTGACACCTCCAACCAAGACGCCGTGATCGCGCCCGCCAAGGGCCGCAATACCAGGCGCGGCATCATCATCGCCGGCGCCGCCGTGGCGCTGCTGGCCGCCGGCTGGTACCTGTTCAGCACCTGGCGCGGCAGCGACCACTCGGTCAACCTCGCGCGCCTGCGCATCGCCGAAGTGGGTCGCGGCACCTTGATCCGCGACGCCGCCGTCAATGGCCGCATCGTCGCCGCCGTCAGCCCGACGTTGTACGCGCCGTCGCTGGCCACCGTCACGCTCAAGGTCAACGCCGGCGACACCGTCAAGAAAGGCGACGTGCTGGCGGTACTGGAGTCGCCCGACCTGTCGGACGCGCTGAAGAAGGAGCAAGCCGCCTACGCGCAGATCGAAGCCGACGTGGCACGCCAGCGCATCCTCGCCCGCAAGCAGAAACTGCTGGCGCAGCGCGACGCCGACACCGCCGAAATCGACCGCCTGTCGGCGCAGCGCACGCTGGAGCGCTACGACGCCGTCTCCAACGAAGGCATCATCGCCAAGATCGAATACCAGAAGGCCAAGGACGCGCTGAACTCCGCCGCCATCCGCGCCAAACACGCGGAGCAGGCCTCGGCGCTGGAAAACGACAACGTCGCGCTGGAGCTGGAATCGAAGATCAAGCAGCTGGAGCAGCAACGCAGCACGCTGTCCAACGCCCAGCGCCGCGTCGACGAGCTGACGGTGCGCGCGCCGGTCGACGGCTTTATCGGCACGCTGTCGGTGGCCAACCGCAGCGTGGTGCCGGCCAACACGCCGCTGATGACGCTGGTCGATCTGTCGCGGCTGGAGGTGGAACTGGAAGTGCCGGAGACCTATGTGGCCGACATCGGCCTGGGCATGACGGCGGAGGTCAACTACGGCACCGGCACCGCCAACGGCAAGCTATCGGCGCTGTCGCCGGAGGTGGTGAAGAACCAGGTGCTGGCGCGCGTGCGCTTCAACGGCGAGCAGCCGGCCGCGCTGCGCCAGAACCAGCGCGTCACCGCGCGTCTGCTGATCGACGAGAAACCGAATGTGCTGATGGTGCCGCGCGGTCCCTTCGTCGAGTCCGAGGGCGGCCGCTACGCCTACGTGGTGCGCGACGGCCTGGCCGTGCGCACGCCGGTGAAACTGGGCGCCACCAGCGTCTCCGCCGTCGAAATCCTCGGCGGCCTGAAACAGGGCGACAAGATCGTCATCTCCGGCACCGAAACCTTTGAGAACGCCGCCCGCGTCTCGATCAATCAATAACTTTACTGAAGAGGCCCGCCATGCTGCGCATGAAAAACCTGAGCAAAGTGTACCGCACCCACATGATCGAAACGCACGCGCTGCGCGGTTTCGAGATCGACGTCAAGCAAGGTGAATTCGTCACCGTCACCGGGCCGTCCGGCTCCGGCAAGACCAGTTTCCTCAACATCGCCGGCCTGCTGGAGGAGTTCACCGACGGCGAGTACATCCTCGACGGCGTCAACGTCAAAGGCATGGACGACAACGCCCGCTCACGCCTGCGCAACGAGAAGCTGGGCTTCATCTTCCAGGGCTTCAACCTGATTCCCGACCTGTCGCTGTTCGATAACGTCGACGTGCCGCTGCGCTACCGCGGCTTCAACGCCGCCGAGCGCAAGGAACGCATCGAGGACGCGCTGGCGAAGGTCGGCCTGGCCTCGCGCATGAAGCACTATCCGGCCGAACTGTCGGGCGGCCAGCAGCAGCGCGTGGCGATCGCGCGCGCGCTGGCCGGTTCGCCCAAGCTGCTGCTGGCCGACGAACCGACCGGCAACCTCGATACGCAGATGGCGCGCGGCGTCATGGAGCTGCTGGAAGAGATCAACACCGCCGGCACCACCATCCTGATGGTGACCCACGATCCGGAACTGGCGGTGCGCACGCAACGCAATGTCCACATCATCGACGGCCAGGTGTCGGACCTGGTGCGCAAGTCGCCGTCGCTGAGCACCGTCGGCCACGTGGCCTAAGGAGCCGTTCATGTTCCAATACTACTTCCTGCTGGGCGTGCGCAGCCTGCGCCGCAACCCGGCGCTGACCGCGCTGATGGTGCTGACGCTGGCCATCGGCGTCGCCGCCAGCGTCGCCACGCTGACCATTCTGCACGTGATGTCGGGCGATCCAATCCCCGACAAGAGCAACCGCCTGTTCGTGCCGCTGCTCGACAACGGCCCCACCGAAGGCTACACGCCGGGCGATAAGCCGAACGACGATCAGATGAGCTATCCGGACGCCATCAACCTGTTGAACGGCAAGGCCGGCGAGCGCCGCACCGCCATCTACGGCATCGGCCAGTCGATCGAGCCGGAACGCAAGGACATCGGCGCCTTCACCGCCGGCGGCCTGGCCGTGACCAGTGACTTCTTCAATATGTTCGACGTGCCCTTCCTGCACGGTCAGGGCTGGAGCCCGGCCGAGGACAAGAGCGGCGCCGATGTGATCGTGTTAAGCCGCAAGCTGTCCGCCAAGCTGTATGGCGACGCCAACCCGGTCGGCCAGCGCATGAAGCTGGGCGGATTGCAGTATCAGATCGTCGGCGTGCTCGATACCTGGAAAGTGGTGCCGCGCTTCCATCGCATCATCGGCAATGACGACGGCGCCTTTGAGGACGAGGATGAACTGTACCTCCCCTTCGCCAGCGCCATCCGCCACGAATTCCAGCGCAACGGCAGCACCAGCTGCACCGGCGATGTCACGCCCGGCTTCCAGGGCTTCCTGAATTCGGAATGCACCTGGATCCAGTTCTGGTTCGAGACCCGCACCGCCGCCGATCGCGCCGAGCTGCAAAGCTTCCTCGACAGCTACGCCACCGAACAGCGCAAGCTGGGGCGCTTGAAGCGCGCCGCGCCCAACATGCTGTACGACGTGCGCGAATGGCTGGATCACCTGAAAGTGGTCGGCAACGACAGCAAGCTATCGGCCTGGCTGGCGTTCGGCTTCCTGATCCTGTGTCTGGTCAACACCATCGGCCTGCTGCTGGCCAAGTTCTCGGTGCGTGCCGCCGAAGTCGGCGTGCGCCGCGCGCTGGGTGCCTCGCGCCGCGAGATCTTCACCCAGTTCCTGATCGAGACCACCGTGGTCGGCCTGGTCGGCGGCGTGCTTGGCCTGCTGCTGGCGTTCGGCGCGCTGGCGCTGATCGCCATGCAGTCGAAAGCACTGACCGTGGTGGCGCACATGGACTGGTTCATGATGCTGACCACCTTTGCCATGGCGGTCGCGGCGGCGGTGCTGGCCGGCCTGCTGCCAACCTGGCGCGCCTGCCAGGTGACGCCGGCGCTGCAACTCAAATCCCAATAAGTTCCGATAAGCGAGCCACATCATGGAAATCCGCCCCATCCTTTCCGCCCTGCTGCGCAACAAGACCGGCCCGATCCTGGTCGCGGTGCAGGTCGCACTGAGCCTGGCCATCCTCGCCAACGCCCTGCACATCGTGCAGGTGCGGCAGGCGGTATCGGCGCGCGAAAGCGGCCTGGCCAACGAGCAGGACGTCTTCGCGCTGCAGATCCGCCAATTGCAGGCCGGCTCGCACGAAGAGCAACTGGCCAACCAGATGCGCTACGGCGAGACGCTGCGCGCGGTGCCAGGCGTGCTGTCGGTGGCCACCTCGTGGCAAATGCCGCTGTCACGCTCGGGCAACTACACCAGCCTGTCGGTCAGCCGCAAGCAGACCACCGAATCCGCCACCGTCAGCGTGTATCGCAGCGCCGATTCGCTGATCAAGACCTGGGGCCTGCAACTGGTCGAAGGGCGCGACTTCCTGCCGGGCGAAGTGCCGATCATCGACCAGAATGTCACCGATGAAGGCAACACCGTCGCCATCATCACCCGCCCGCTGGCGCAACGCCTGTGGCCAGACAGCGGCAGCCCGATCGGCAAGACCTTCTACTTCGGCAACGGCGACACGGCGCGCGAAGGCCGCGTGGTCGGCGTGATCGAGAAGCTGCAAACGCCCGGCGCGCAAATCGCCGAGACTGGTGAATTCTCGATCCTGGTGCCGCTGCGCGCCACCGGCGGCAAGTCCTTCAACTACACGCTGCGCGCCGAGCCGGGTCAACTGGACCGTGTGATGAAGGAGGCCGAAGCCGCCGTGCGCGGCAAGTCGGCGCTGCCGGTGATCGTCCGCCTGCGCACCATGGATGAATTCCGTACCACGCGCTACCGCGCCGACAAGGCGCTGGCGTGG
This sequence comes from Duganella lactea, assembly GCF_009857505.1. GTDB lineage: Bacteria > Pseudomonadota > Gammaproteobacteria > Burkholderiales > Burkholderiaceae_D > Rugamonas > Rugamonas lactea. Next base: position 72,202 of record NZ_WWCP01000023.1, on the reverse strand, counting down.
ATGCTGCTGACCGTCAGCGTGCTGCTGCTGCTGATCACCGCCAGCGGCATCGTCGGCATGGCCAGCCTGTGGGTGACGCAGCGGCGCAAGCAGATCGGCGTGCGCCGCGCGCTGGGGGCGCGGCGGATCGACATCCTGCGCTACTTCCTGACCGAGAACTTCATCATCACCAGCGCCGGCATCGCCGCCGGTGTGCTGCTGGCGCTGGGCCTGAACCAGCTGCTGGTCAGCCAGCTGGAACTGGCGCGCCTGCCGGCCGGCTATCTGGTCGGCGGCGCCGTGATCTTCTGGGTGCTGGGCGTGCTCGCGGTGTACGGACCGGCGTGGCGCGCCGCCAGCATCTCGCCGGCCACCGCCACGCGGACGGCATGATGAGCGCTGCGGGCACGCCGCGACAGTGTTATGCTGGCGGCATGCCTACCGTACTGATAATCGACGATAACGCCGCCGTGGCCGTGGCGCTCGACGTGCTGTTCTCGCTGCACGATATCGCGGCGCTGCGCGCCGCCTCGCCCAAGGAGGGCCTGACGCTGCTGGAACAGCACAGCGTGGACCTGGTGATCCAGGACATGAACTTCAGCGCCGACACCACCTCCGGCGAGGAGGGCGCGGCGCTGTTCCGCGCGATCCGCGCGCGCCATCCGGACCTGCCGGTGATCCTGCTGACCGCGTGGACCCACCTGGACGCGGCGGTGGACCTGATCAAGGCCGGCGCCGCCGATTATCAGGCCAAGCCGTGGGACGACAACAAGCTGATCGCCACCGTCAACAACCTGATCGAACTGGGACAGGCCAAGCGCGCCTTGCAGCAGCGGGTGCAGGGGGAGCTGCGCCAGCGCCGCGAGCTGGAACGCGGCCACGATCTGCGCGGCATGGTGTTCCAGGACCCGGCCACCGAGCGTGTGATTCATCTGGCCTGCCAGGTGGCGCGCGCCGACGTGCCGGTGCTGATCTCCGGTCCCAACGGCACCGGCAAGGAACGGATCGCGGAAATCATCCAGGCCAATTCCTCGGTGCGCAACGGGCCGTTCGTGGTGCTCAACTGCGGCGCGCTGCCGGCGGAGCTGATCGAGGCCGAATTGTTCGGTGCCGACGCCGGCGCCTACACCGGCGCCGCCAAGGCGCGTGAAGGCAAGTTCGAGGCGGCCGACGGCGGCACGCTGTTCCTCGACGAAATCGGCAATCTGCCGCTGGCCGGACAAATGAAGCTGCTGCGGGTGCTGGAGACCGGGCGCTTCGAGCGGCTCGGCTCCAACCGCGAGCGTCAGGTCAAGGTGCGCGTGGTCAGCGCCACCAATGCCGACCTGCCGGCCATGATCAAGACCGGCGCCTTCCGCGAGGACCTGTTCTACCGTTTGAACGTGATCGAGCTACGGCTGCCGCCGCTGGCGGCGCGCCCGCTCGACATCCTGCCGCTGGCGATGCACTTCCTCGGCCCGCAGCCGAATCTGCAACTGCATCCGGATGCGCAGGCGGCGCTGCTGGCGCACCCATGGCCGGGCAATGTGCGCGAGCTGAAAAACGTCATGCTGCGCGCCAGCCTGCTGGCCAGCGGCGATGTGATCAAGGTGGCCGATCTCGGCCTGCCCGCCGCCGCCGACAACGCGGGCGGCGTGGCCGGCCTGGCCGATGACGCCCACCGCGAGCCGGACCGCGACGCCATCAGCCTGGCGCTGAGCCGCGCCGGCGGCGTGGTGGCGCAGGCGGCGGCGGAACTCGGCCTGTCGCGCCAGGCGCTGTACCGCCGCATGGAGCGGCTGGGCATCGTGCGTCCATGACGGAACGCCGGCGCGGCCTGCGGCTCTCGCTGCTCACGCGCTGGACGGCGCTGATCGGCACCCTGCTCACGCTCGGCATGCTGATCGCGCTCGCGCTGGAACACTACTTCCCGAAAAATCCCGGCCTGGTGATCGGCGTCTGCCTGCTGTGCGTGATCCCGCTCGCCATCATCACCATCCGCGCGGAGCTGCAGCGCATGCTGTCGCTGTTCCGCGCCCTCACCGGCACCGTCACCAGCTACCAGGACGGCGACTTTTCCTTCAGCCTGCACTGGCCGCAGAACGATGAACTGAGCGACCTGGTGGCCGCCCACAACGCCCTCGGCGACGTGCTGCGCCAGCAGCGGCTCGACCTGGTGCAGCGCGAACTGCTGCTCGACACCATGGTGCAGAACACGCCGGTCGCCATGCTGCTGGTCAGCGAGTCCGGCCCGATCGTCTACGCCAACATCGCCGCGCGCCAGTTGTTGAACGACGGCCGCAAGCTCGAAGGCCACAGGCTGGACGAGGTTCTCACCCGCGTGGCGCCGGAACTGCTGGAAGCCCTGGCGCGTGGCGGCGACGGCCTGTTCACCACCAAGGACGGCGAAGAGGAGGATGTCTACCACCTGGCGCGCCGCAGCTTCAACCTGAATGGCCGCAAGCACGAACTGCTGCTGCTGCGCCAACTGACGATGGAACTGCGCCGGCAGGAGGTGCAGACCTGGAAAAAAGTCATCCGCGTGATCAGCCACGAACTGAATAACTCGCTGGCGCCACTGACCTCGCTGGCGCACTCCGGCGCGGAACTGGTGCGGCGCGGGCAAACGGAGAAGCTGCCGCAAATCCTCGGCACCATCGGCGAACGCACGCGCCACCTGGAGAGCTTCATCCTCGGCTATGCGCGCTTCGCCAAGCTGCCGGCGCCGCGCATCGAGGCGCAGCCCTGGCAGCCGTTCATCGAACAACTGGGCGAACAGGTGATCTTCAAGCAGACCGGCGAAGCGCCGCCGGAGCCGGGCGCCTTCGATCCCGCCCAGCTGGAACAGGCGCTCATCAACCTGCTGAAGAACGCCCACGAATCCGGCTCGCCGGCCGGCGAGGTACGTCTGGAAGTGCGCAAGCTGCGCGAGGGCGTCCGCATCGATGTGCAGGACCGCGGCCCCGGCATGAGCGACGCCGTGCTGGCCAACGCGCTGGTGCCGTTCTACTCGACCAAACGCAGCGGCACCGGCCTGGGCCTGGCGCTGGCGCGCGAGATCGCCGAGGCGCACGGCGGCCGCATCACGCTGAGCAACCGCGAAGGCGGCGGGCTGACGGTGACGATGCTGTTGCCGCTGGCCTGATAAACTAGCGGCATGTCCAAGTCTTTATCCCCCGCCGTCCGTTTCGACCAGCCCGGCCACCCGCCGGCCACCATCACCGAATTCCAGGGCGTGCGCAGCCTGCATCTCGGCACCTCATGGGTGCAGGGCGCGATGCGCATCACCAAGCCGGATAACATCGAACTGGAATACATCCAGATGATGATGATGTGGCTACTCTTCATCGACCAGCCGCGCCACATCGTGCAACTGGGCCTGGGCAGCGCCGCGCTGACCAAGTTCTGCTACCGCCGCCTGCCGCAGGCGCGCGTCACCGCCATCGAGCTCAATCCCAACGTCATCGCCATGTGCCAGGCGCAGTTCGCGCTGCCGTCCAACGACGAGCGCCTCGCTGTGCGCGAAATGAACGCGATGGACTTCGTGCTCGATCCGGCCAACCGCAACACGGTCGACGTGCTGCAGGTGGACCTGTACGACGAGGAGGCGCGCGGTCCGGTGCTCGATTCGCAGGAGTTCTACCAGGGCTGCGCCGACGTGCTGCGCGACGGCGGCATCATGACCACCAACGTGTTCGGCGACGACTTCACCAACTACGACAAGAATCTGCAGACCATGGAACTGGTGTTCGACGCCGTGGTGTGGCTGCCGGAGGTGCACGACGCGAATATCGTCGTCATCGCTTTCAAGAACGCGCCGTCGCTGGATTTCAGCGTGCTGTATGAGCGTGCGGCGGAGATCAAAAAGATCCTGAACCTGCCGGCGAAAACCTGGGTCAATGGCCTGAAAGGCTGGATGCTGGACCAGCAATAAACCGCATATCGATATGCGCTCGTCGCATACCGATGCGTGTGCGCCACACTTTTTTACCCACGTTTGCACAGCGCATGCCGGTATCGCCGGCAAGCTTACGATACATTCGTTGGCAAAGCACGAATTATCAGCAAATGTGCTTATTTCACAACGTTGACCCGCAAGTCGCGTTGGCGCGAGTGGAACCCCTCCCTTAGTATTTTTCGACCGGCCGTCCCCCCACTGGCCGTCTTAAAATACAAGAGAGAAAAACAATGACCACAACCCCGCATTTCAAACATACCCTGCTCGCCAGCGCCATCCTGCTGCTGGCGGCGCAAACCGCCCAGGCGCAAACGCCCGATGAACAAACCGTGGTGGTACTGGGCTCGCGCTCCGTCGCCAAGAGCGCGTTGGACACCTCGTCGCCGGTAGGCCTGATCAGCCAGAAAGACCTGCAGACCGCCGGCCCGCTGGAGCTGGGCAAGCTGCTGCAAACGCTGGACCCGTCGTTCAATTTTTCCACCACCTTCATCAGCGACGGCACCGACTCGATCCGCCCGGCGACCCTGCGTTCGCTGGGCCCGGACCAGGTGCTGGTGCTGATCAACGGCAAGCGCCGCCACCAGCAGGCGCTGGTCAACGTGCAGCAAACCATCGGTCGCGGCTCGGCCGGTACCGACATCAACGCCATTCCGCTGGCGGCCATCCACCACATCGAGGTGCTGCGCGACGGCGCCGCCGCCCAATACGGCTCGGATGCGATCGCGGGCGTGATCAACATCGTACTGAAGTCGAACATCGGCGAGACGGCGCTCAGCGGCCAGCTGGGCACCACCTCGGAAGGCGACGGCGACCTGTACTCGGGCAGCGTCAATCGCGGCTTCGCGCTGGGCGAGAACGGCGGCTTTATCAACCTGACCGCCGAAGCGCGCAAGCGCGGCGAAACCAACCGCGCCGGCCCGGATTCGCTGCGCGCCAATCCTCCGCGCGTCACGCAGCACATCGGCGACAGCAACACCAAGGACGCCTACCTGTGGTGGAACGGCGCGCTGCCGATCGATAGCCACAGCGAGTTCTACGCCTTCGGCGGCGTCTCCAAGCGCACCAGCGATTCGTATGGCTTCTTCCGTTCGGCCGGCGACGCCCGCACCGTCGCCGCCGTGTATCCGAATGGCTTCCTGCCGGCGATCAGCACCGACATCAAGGATGCGTCGTGGGCCTTCGGCTACCGCCGCGATTTGCCGAGCGACTGGAAGGCCGACATCAGCATCAACTACGGCCAGAGCGAACTGGCGTTCCACGAGTCGAACAGCTTGAACGTCAGCTACTGGTACGAACCGAAACCGGGCGGCGGCATCTACGCCGAATCGCCGCGCGAAGCGGACACCGGCACGCTGCGCTTCTCGCAGCTGACCTTCAACGCCGACGTCAAGGGTCCGGTCAAATTCGGCGACACCACCGTCTCGCTGGCCACCGGCTTCGAGTACCGCCGCGACAACTACCAGATCATCGCCGGCGATCCGGTCTCCTACCAGTATGGCCGCACCAACAACCCGGCCATCAACATCGTCACGCCTGGCGGCGCCACGGCCGCCGCCGGCATCCAGGGATTCCCTGGCTACACGCCCGGCACGGCGGTCGATTCGGGCCGTCACAACATCGCCCTGTTCCTTGACGCCGAGACCAAACCGGTCGACACGCTGACGCTGGGCGGCGCGGTGCGCTACGAGGACTACTCGGACTTCGGCAACACCGTCACCGGCAAGCTGAGTGCGCGCTTCGACCCGACCAAGGAACTGGGCTTCCGCGCCAGCGCCTCCACCGGCTTCCGCGCGCCGAGCGTGCAGCAGGAGTTCTACAGCTCCGTGTCCACCAATCTGAATAACGGCGTGCTGACCGAAACGCTGACCGCGCGCCAGGGCAGCGCCGTCACGCAGGCCTTCGGCATCAAGCCGCTGAAGGAAGAAACCTCGACCAGCGGCAGCGTCGGTGTGGTGTTCCGTCCGGCGCAGAACTTCTCGCTGACAGCGGACGCGTACCAGATCAAGATCAAGGACCGCATCGTCTTCTCCAGCGAGATCGCGCCGGAAGCCGGCGGCGGCCCGATCGCCAACATCCTGCGTCCGCTGGGCGTGGGCCAGGCGCAGTTCTTCACCAACGCGGTGGATACGCGCACCCGTGGCCTGGACATCGTGGCGGTGCACACCACCAAGTTCGACGCGTCCACGCTGGTGCTGTCGGGTCAACTGGGCTTCAACAAGACCGAAGTCACCAAACGCCATTCGACCTCCAGTGTGCTGAGCGGCGAGAAGCTGTTCGACAAATCGCAGGTGACGCTGATCGAACACGGCCAGCCACGCAAGCACCACGTGGTGGCCGCCGATTACACGGTCGGCGCATGGAACGTGACCACCCGCGCCAACTACTACGGCGAGGTGTATGCGGAAAACTTCAGCCCTCTGCAGAAATGGGATGCGCGCTGGCTGGTCGATGCGACGGTACGCTATGCCTTCAGCAAGCGCACCTTCCTCAGCGCGGGCGTGAACAACGCGTTCAACCAGCTGCCGAACGAGTGGACCAACGGCGGCGACTTCCCGAAACTGGGCTTCACCCGCTGCTGGGAGACCTGCCCTATCGGCGTGAACGGCCGTTCGTTCTACGTGCGGGCTGACACGGCGTTTTAAGCTGCGGGTTGGCAGCGTAAGCCGCAAGGTGAATCACCGCTGCCAACCGCTTCACCAGTTCCTCCATCCGCTCGGCCGGCACTTGTGCGTAGCCGAGCATCAATCCCTTCCAGCCTGATACGCCCTGCGTGTCGTGCGTGCTGAGCGCATTGACGGCGATGCCCTGCTTGGCCGCTTGCGCCACCACGGCCATGTCGTCGATGCGGGCATCGTTGAAGCGCAGCGACAGGTGCATGCCCGCCGAGGCGCCGTGCACCGTCGCCACCGATCCCAGATGCAGTTGCAGCGCGGCCACCAGCGCATCGCGGCGCTGGCGATACAGGCGGCGCATGCGCCGCAGGTGCAGCGCGAACTGGCCGCTGCGCAGGAACTCGGCCAACGCCATCTGCTCCGCCGGCCGGCCGCGCGCCGACGATTGCCTGCGCATCTGCGCAAACGCTTCCGCCAGCGCCGCCGGCACAACGATAAAGCCGATGCGCAGCGCCGGGAACATGGTCTTGCTGAAGGTGCCGAGATAGACCACCGGCGCATCCGGCGCCAGGCCCTGCATCGCGTGCAGCGGGGCGCCGTCGTGGCGGAATTCGCTGTCGTAATCGTCCTCGATGATCAGCGCCCCGGCCTTGCGGGCGGCGCCGATCAGCGCGTGGCGGCGACGCAGACTCAGCACGCTGCCAACCGGGTACTGATGCGACGGCGTGGTGTAGATCAGGCGCGGAGGCCGCAGCAGCCAATCGTCCGCCGCCGGCGCAATGCCCTCCTCATCGACATCGATGCCGGCCACCGCCAGCCCGGCGCCGCGCGCCGCCGCCAGCGCACCGGTGTAGCCGGGATTCTCGATCCAGACCGTGTCGCCAGTATCGGCCAGCGCGCGCATGCACAAATCCAAACCACTTTGGGTGCCATCGGTGATGAACACCTGGCCGGCTTCGCACACCACGCCGCGCGCGGCGCGCAGATGGCCGGCAATCGCCTCGCGCAGTTGCGGCTCGCCAGCAGGGTCGCCGTAATTAAGCTGCGCCAGCGTCAGGCCGCGCAGCGCGCGTTCGATCAGACGCCGCCACAACGCCAGCGGAAAGTGATCCAGCGCCGGCACGCCAGGCAAAAATGGCCCCATGCGCGAGGCATCGCCGGATACCGCACGCAGGTTACGCATGCGCCGCGCCAGACCGGCCTGCGGCGTGCTGACCGAGCGCCGGACTGCGGGTGCCGCCACGGCCACCGCCGCGACCACCGTGCCGCACCGGTCGGTGCTCACGAAACCCTCGCTGGCCAGCTGCTCGTAGGCGTACAACACCGTATTGCGCGCCACGCCCAGCTCCTCCGCCAACACGCGCGATGCGGCCAGCCTGGTGCCGGCAGCCAGCGCGCCCTCGCGTATCGCGGCGCGCAGGCACTCATGCAGCAGCCGCTGGCGCGGCCATCCAAGCTGGCGATGCTGTTCCGCATAGCCATTGATCAGCAGGGCGAGATCCATTTCTGGCTCCATAAAAATAGTCATCCATGGCTCTACTGATAGAGCCAGTATTTCATTATATTAGGATTTTTACGAGGAGAGCCATGAACCAAGCACTGACCGATCGGACGCGTATTCGCCGCGTTGCCAACAACGCGCAATACGACAGCGCCATGCTGCACGCCATCATCGATGATGCCTATTTGTGTCACATCGCCTTCAGCGACGGCAAAGGCGCGCACTGCATCCCCACGGCCTGCTGGCGTGAGCACGATCATCTTTACATCCACGGATCCAACGGCAGCCGCATGGTGAAACGCCTGCTGGAAAGCGAATGCTGCGTGACCATCACGCATCTGGATGGACTGGTGCTGGCGCGGTCGGCATTCAGCCATTCGATGAACTACCGCTCGGCCATGGTCTACGGCCGTTTTGAAAAGGTGGAAGATGCCGGAGCGCGGCAGGCGATGGAAGCGTTCATGGAGAAGATCGTTCCCGGCCGCCAGGCCGACGTCCGTCCCGGCTCGGACAAGGAGTACGCCGCCACGACCGTGCTGCGCATCTCACTGGCGGAAGCGGCCTGCAAAGTGCGCAGCGGCGGCCCGAAGGATGATGAGGAAGACCTCAGCTGGCCGGCATGGGCCGGTGTACTGCCGTGGACGCGCACAGCGCTCGCTCCGGAGCCGGCGCCAGACTGCGGCATCGAAGCCCCCTTCTACGTGCGAGACTGGCAGCGCGGCGCCTAAGCGTCCGGTCCCGCCACCGCCCGCTGCTCGCGCCACCACAACGCCAGCATCGACAGCGCAAACAGCACGCCAAACGGCGCAATCGGCAGCGGTGCGCCAACGGCGGGCGGTGGTGCGACGTTAGCGATCGCCCGCGCCGCGTATTGCTGCGTGGCGTCACGGCGCAGGGCCTTTTGCCATGCGGGCCAATCGCCCCGCGCATACACATATGCCAGCCCCGGCGCCGCCATGCCATCCGCGCCAAACTTCACCCAACCCGCCTTTCGCGGCCAAAACGCCGCACACACGCCATCCGCCTTGTCAGTGCGCGGCTGCAGCGACAGCGCCGCGTAGCCCTCGGCCAACAGCGCGGTCCCGGCCTTCACGCCCTGCACACATACCTCGCTGCGCAACCCCGGCACGGGCATCGGATCATTCAACTGCCACGCTGTTTTCTGCACGCCAGCGAGCGCAATACCGTCCATGGCCGATTGCCACCACAAGGCCAAAGCCCGCGGCGCGCTGATTGCATACTTATGCCAATCCGCCACGCCGATCCACACCACGCGGCCCGCCCCCAAAGCGCGCTGCCAAAGCCAAGCCTGCCGCTTGTCATCACGCGCCAGCACAGTCCACGGCACCGCAACGCCAGCAGCGGGATTCAGCCAGGCCGGCGGCATGGATAGCGCCTGGCCGAACTGCCGCATGTCTTCCTTCTCCGTGGTCGGCGACTGCGGCTGCAAGCGCAAGCCAAAATCCCGCTGCCACACGCCGGCGTCCGCAGCGTTCCCGCCCAACACCACCAGCGGCGCACCTTTGGCCGTCTGCGCCATCAACGCCGCGCGTGCCGACGGGCTCAGATGCTCGACGTAAGCCGCGTCGACAACCATCGCATTCGGCGCGGTCAAGTCGGCGCGCGGCGTCTCGCTGCGCGCTATCGCCTTGCCCAATGTGACGTTCCAGTCGAGGATCGCACCGCCGTCCGCCAGCAACTGATTCAACACCCGTGCATCGAATGAGGGGGCATCAAAACGGCCCTGAATCTGCAGCGGCAACGGCTCCTTCACTTGCAAGGGAATCGGTCCCTGGGCGATGTTATTCCCGTTGGCATCCAGCAGGCGCGCTTGCAGCACCATGGTTTCCGCCACCGGCGGCAGCCACTGCACCGACAACTGCCCGGCCGACGATGGCCCGGAATCCGCCAATACCTGCTGGTTCTCGGCCAGCAGCTGCAAGCGCCACACCGCCTTCGTATCGGAGCGCCGCGCGGACAGCGTAAAAATACGTCCCAGCGACATCGAACGCGGGAAGTCGAGCCACAGCAAATCCGCAGGCGCGGGTTTCCATTTCAGCGCGCGCGCAGGCAAGTCACGCCATTCCGCTTCTCGCACGCCATCGCCACGCAGCACGATGCCGGCGGCGGCGGGGATTGCCAAGCGGTCGGCATCACTGATGCGGCCCGTTTCCGTGCTGACCAGGAGCGGCCTCGCGGCGGCGGCAGGCAGACGCACATCCGCCAGCGTGACGGCGAGCGCGGCGCCAGCCAGACCGGCCAGCAGCGCGTCTGGCCAGCGGCGCTTGCGGCCATACAGCACGGCGCTCACCACGCCCGCCACCAAGGCGCCGAGCGATGACGCCCATGCCGCCAGATCGGTAGCCATCATCATTTGCCCTGCTCCTTACCCTGCCACGCCTGGCGGAATGGTGAATCCACGGCAGGCCGTGCCTGCAACAACACCGGCGCATCATTCAGCGTGCCGCGCAGCCAGGCTCGCAGCCCGGCGCGGCATGGCACGCAACCATCCTGTACATCCTGCACCGCGCGCTGCGCGTTGAGTTTCTGTTCCCGATCGGAGATGCGCGCGGCGATGGTGTCGCGCGCCGCCTTGCTCCACAGGGCCGGTAGCGCACCGTCCTGCGACAATGCCTGCACCAGATCCCGCACCTCGGCCGGCACCGTTTCGTTGACCACGCCTTGCGCGCGCTTGTAGCTCATGGCCCCGACCATATCGCCGGTCATGCGTTTCTCTTCTTTCAGCGCCGGCGGCACGAAGGCCGTGCGGTGCAGGTAGACGCGTTCCGCGGCTTGCAGTTCCTTGATGGCTTCCAGCGCCTTGTACTCTGGCGGCAGGGCGGTCTTCGGCGAGACCGCGCGCAGCGATTTTTCCGCATCCCACATCGCGGCCAGCGCGCGCTTGAGGACTGCCTTGGTTTGCGGGTCGAAAATCGTCGCGTTATCTTGCTGGTCGTGGGCGTGGCCAAACTCTTTCATCACGGCGATTTCGCCGCCGGCCTTTTCGCCTCCGTGCTCGTGATGCTCATGATGTTCGTGCTCTTCATCGCCAAACAGGCTGGATTCTTCACCAAGGAACTGGCCATAGCGCAAGCGCAACGTGGCCTGGTCCGCGGCGATGCCTTCGCTGCGGCCGCGCAGCGTGGCGGCGGACATGTTCGGGTTGGCCTTCAGGTCAGCCACCAGCTGCTCGGTGTCGATGATGATCTGGCGCTGACTGCGCAGGTTTTCCGGCTTGGTCATCGATGGCAAAGCGGTGGCGTCAAGGCTTTCGGCGTCAGGCCCCGGCAGGCGCAACGTGTAGGTTGGCGATTGCGCGGTGTGCGGATTGTCCGGCGCGTTGTCGGTGGCGCGAACGAAGAAGTAGAGTTCATCGCCGGGCTCCATGCCGAGTTCCGCCAGCGTCCATTGTTTTTTCCACTGCCGCGATTTTGGATCGGACGATTGCGGTAGCGGCACTTCCTTGTCGCTGAAGCGGATGTTCTCGCCGCTGCCGCGTGCAAGCGTCATGTGCAGGCTGGCGCGGACGACGGCGTAATCGTCTTTTGCGCTGACGGCGATGGTGACCGACTTGGCGTCTTTCGGCATCAGGTGGATCAGTTCCACCGGTTCGGTAACAACCACCTGCGGCGCCTGGTCGAGCGTGACGCGGATGTTGTAGCGGGTGGCATTTTTGCCGCGTGTCCGCCAGAAGAGCGAGTCTTCAACGCGGAGTTTCGCACACGCCGGTGTAATGATCAGCGTCTGGCCGTCACCCAGTTCGACTACCGGCTGCGCGCCGGACGCATTGCGGACGCACCATTCTACTTCGGCATATTGCGGCACCTGAATGTCACGCGCACCGGTTTCAAAAGCTACCACGCCGGTGTATTTCGGCGGCATCACGCGCAGATACACTTCACCATCGATGATGGGTTTATTGGCATGCGCGGCCACCGGCGGCTGCGCCTGGGTGGCCGATTGTCCATGCCACATCCATGCTCCACCCGCAGCTAGCAGGCCCAGTGCAATCGGCAACATGGCGACGCCGACGCGCGCGCGGGCGATGGCTTTGTAGTCGTCTTTCGTCAGAATGCCGGCGAGACGGGCTTGCAGGCGTTGTTGCTGAAGTTTGGCGATCACTGTTCGGGCCTCGGCGGCGAGCAGGTTGCTGCTATCTTCCAACTGTGGAATGGCGGCGTTCAGCCACGACGTCCATTGGCTGTCGAATCGTTGGCGCCAGCGAACGGCATCAGCGATCAGCCAGATTGCCCAGACAGCGATAGCGGCCAGCGCTGGCGTGCGCGCGACCGGCGCCGCGATGGCGACGAGCAGCATTGGCGCGAGTGCGGCCAGCCATTGCGGTGCACGGCGGCGCAGAATGGCGGCCCAGAGGCGATTGCGCAGATGATCAGTTGCGCCGGGCATGAGTCAGTATCCGTTCAAGCATGAAGAGGACCAGCAGCACGACGCCCAGCCACATCACCGGCCTGGCATTGACGATGGCGGGCAATGCGCTGCGAGCAGCGGCGAAGGTCTGCGATGGCGTGGCGTAGGCAGGCGCGGGACCGGGAGACAACTTCTGCCATGCTTCGTAGAGCGCGTGCGCGGTGTCGGCGTCGCGTGGCGGGAAGGCGTCCGAGGTCCACAGCCGGCCGCGCGGCGAGTCGGCATATTTCAGCGTGATGCCATTGATGATCAGCGTTGAGGCCTTGGCCAGTTCGGGGAAGGCTGAGGTGGATGACGACGAAACCCACCAATGCGGAGCGTGCCAACCGGCCGGCGGCTTCGCGTTCAGCGCATCCCAGACGATCAGCGTCGTCGCGGCCCCCGGTTCGGCGGCAAGCGTGTAACGGTTGGCGCGATTGCCGGCGCTGTCAAAGGCGGCGAACAATGATCGCCATGCCTGCTGGCTCGTCTCCTGCGCAGCCAACGCGACATGGCTTTCGGAGGCCGCTACGGCGGTGCTCTGACCTGCGGTGGTGCGCAGTTCGACCGGATGGCTGAACTGCGGCAGACGGGCGGGCATGGCGAGCTGGTTGGCGCGGGCGACGATCAGCAGTTTTGCATCGGAGCGCCAATCACGCTCGTGTTGACGCAGCCATGCCAGGCCATCTTGCGGCAGCGGCAAGCGCGTGGCGCCACCAAAGCCAGCGGCGGCGATTTGCTGGTCCACCCATGCGCGATCGGCGCCAGCGTCCACCAGCACGGTGTCGCCGCGCCACGGGAAGATGGTGGCTGCCAGCCACGCGATCAAGGCGATCAGCATCAGGCAGCGCATCAGCAGCAGCAATTTGTCGCGCCATTGCCAGACCCGCAGTTGCTCCGGCGGCGCCGATGGCAGGAAGCGCGCCGTCGCCAGCGGTTCGGCCTTCAGACGCTGACGTTTCTGGCGATGCCACCAGATTGGCAGCAGCAAGACCGGCAGCGCCAGCCACCACAGCGGATAAGAACTCAAGATCATTTTGCGCGCGCTCCCGCAGGTTGCAGCCAGCTGCGCAACACGCTGTTCAGCGGCTGCTCAATGCGCGCTTCATAGTGGACGATGTTATGTTGACGGCAGCTGGCCACAACGCTGTCGAAGTGCGCGCGGCTTTGCTGCTTGTAGTGTTCGCGGTCGGCGTTGCTCATGCGGTGCAAGCCGTCGTCGCGCTCCGGATCGCGGTAGCCGGTGCCGGTTTTAAAGCTGGCGTCGAATTCCGCTTGCGTGCGCAGCGTGAGCAGGCGTACATCGTGGCGCATGTTCCGCAGGCGCAGCAAAGCTTCGCTGAGCGGCGATGGCCAATCCAGAAAATCGCTGGCGGCGAAGATCATGCTTGGAGCGCGGGCGAAATGCAGACTGGCGCGCAGCGTCTCGGACGATGGCAGGTTGCCTTGCGGCGTAGCTCCGTTCAACGCGGCGAGTACCCGTTGCAGCTGGCGTGGTCCGCGCGCGGCGGGGGTGAATTCGACCGTGCCGCCGGTGCAGATGACCAGACCGAAGGCGTCCCCCTGGCGCTGGGCGATGGCGGCGACGCAGGCCAGCACGGTGCGCGCGAACCACAGCTTGTCCACGCCGTTGATATCGCGGCTGGGTTCCGCCATCGATGCGGTGGCGTCCAGCCAAAGCCAGACGGCGACATGGCTGTCGCGCTCCGCCTCGCGCACGAAGTAGCGGTCGGCGCGGGCCAGCAGCTTCCAGTCCACGCGGCGCCATTCGTCGCCCGGCGCATAGGCGCGGTACTCGGAAAACTCGACGCCGGCGCCGCGCTCGCGGCCCGCATGAATGCCGTGTCCCAGTCCTGCCAGAACGTGGCGGATCACCAGTTCCAGATCTCTGGTCCGGGCCATCATGGCCGTCATATTTGCGCTCGCCGAAACCTGCATTATTCTGGGCGGATATGCTCGCGCAGCGCTTGCAGGATGTCGGCGATGGCCACGCCGTCCGCTTCCGCCTCGAAGTTACGCAGCACGCGGTGCGCCAGCACAGGCAGCAGCATCTCTGCGATGTCATCGCGCGTGACGGCCAGGCGGCCTTGCATCAGCGCGCGCGCTTTGGAGGCCAGCACCAGCGCCTGGCCAGCACGCGGACCGGCGCCCCAGCCGATGTGCTTCCGCACCGCCGGCACCGTCGTCAGCGATGGACGTGTGGCGCGCACCAGCCGCGTGGCATACGTCACCAAATGGTCGCCAATCTCGATATCGCGCACCAGCTGCTGCAAGCGCAGCAACGTCGCCACATCCATCACCGGCTCGGCGTCTTTGAGGCCCGCATGCGTGGTGGCGGCGACCATGGCGATTTCTTCCTCCTCGCTCGGATACACCACATCGATACGCAGCAGGAAGCGGTCCAGCTGCGCCTCCGGCAGCGGATACGTGCCGGCCTGCTCGATCGGGTTTTGCGTCGCCAGCACAAAGAAAGGCTTGGGCAGCTTGTGCGTCTGGCCGGCAAAGGTGACTGAACGCTCCTGCATCGCCTCCAGCAGCGCCGATTGCGTCTTCGGCGGCGCGCGATTGATCTCGTCGGCCAGCAGCACCTGCGTGAACACCGGCCCCTTTTGGAAACGGAACTCGCGCTTGCGCGTCGCATGGTCCTCTTCCAGAATCTCGGTGCCGACGATATCCGAAGGCATAAGGTCCGGCGTGAACTGCACGCGATGGAAATCCAGATCGGTCGCCTGCGACAGCGACTTCACCAGCAGCGTCTTGCCCAGTCCCGGCACGCCCTCCACCAACGCATGACCGCCCGCCAGCAGGCAGATGATCAGCGAGTCGATCACGTTCTCCTGACCGATGATCACGCGCGACATGCTGGCCTTGAGCGCCTTCACCTTGGCGGTCAGTGCGCCGATTTCATTTTCGCTCCAGGCGATAGCCCCATCAGCCATTACTAAGCTCCCAACGCATATTGAATGATATTGACCGCAAAGCGGGTGTTGTCGATCGCGAGAAACCGCTTGTTACGGAAGTCGTAATCCCACTCGCAGCCGTAGTCCTTGTTGCTGTATAAAAGCCGGACACGCCCGCCCATCTCGATCGCCTTCAGGTAATCGTGCACCAGATCGTCGCCCCAGCCGTTCAATTCCACCGAGGTGTTCGGCGGGCCGTCTTCAAACTTGAAGAAGCATGAGTAGATCGGATGATTGTTGGGGATCTTGCGCAGCGTCTTCGGCCCGAAAATACGGGCGACTTCAGCCTCGAACGATTTCGCGAACAAGCCGTCGATGTCGTGGTTGCAGTCGTCCACGAACAAAAAGCCGCCGCCCTTGATGTAGCGTTCCAGATTCTTGCGCTCTGCCGCCGTGAACTGCACCAGCTTGTGGCCGGCGAAATAGCAGAACGGCGCCTCCAGCATCTTCGGGTCGGACAGCGCGACGATGCGCTCAACGGGATCAACCCGCAAGGTCGTGTACTCGACCAGCGAATTGAGCACGTTGCTGGGCATGCGGACATCTACGTCCCAGTCGCCCGACTCGTAAGTCAGGCGCGTGAAATAGAAGTCGTAGGAGGCCACGCGCTTTTCCCTGAACCTTACACCGCGTCCGACAGCGACGTGAAGTTAAAGTCGCGCACCTTCATCGCCGGAATCAGCATCTGATAACGCACCTCATCGCCGCCGATCACCACCGGCTTGCCCAGCTCATCGATGTTGTTCAACATCGTCACCGGACTTTCGTTGAAACGGAAGTTCTTGACCGGATGCTTGATCTTGCCGTTCTCGATGTAGAACGTGCCGTCGCGCGTCAGGCCGGTGAGCAGCAGCGATTGCGGGTCCACCATGCGGATATACCAGGTCCGCGTGACCAGAATACCTTTCTTGGTATTGGCGATCAGCTCCTCGGTCGACTTGCCGCCGCCCGCCATGATCATGTTGCCGTGGCGGCCGACGGCGCGCTGGCCCTGCTTGGCGGCCCAGTAGCGGGTGTAGTCCAGCGACGCCACCTTGCCGTTCTTGATCACGTCCGCGCGTTCGCGCGACAGCATCGCCTGGCTATCCCACGGCAGCACCGGCACCTCCGGATTCCACGGGTCGGCGTAGATATTGACCTGCTCATCGAACAGCTTCTCGCCCAGGCGGTTGCCGCCGCCCTTCTTCGACAGAAAACTGCGGCCCTCGTCGGCCCGGCGCGCATCGAACGCGCCGAACATGCGGCCGATGATTTCCGATGTCGCGGCCGGCTCCAGAATCACGGTGTAGCGGCCCGGCTCCAGCGCCTTCGCCTCCACCGATTTCAGTGCCTTCTCGATGGCGATCGCGGACGCCTCGCTGGCGTCGAACTTGCGGGCATCGTTGGCGGAGCGGGTCACCCAGCCGGAGCCACGGCCATCCTCGGTACGCGCGGTCACGGTGAAACCCAGATTGCTCAGGGTCTGGTAACCGAATACGCCGTTCGAGTTGGCCACCGTTTCAAAACCGGTGGTATCGCTGAAGAATCCCGCAGCGATCAGCCCCTGCTTGCGCGCAGCGTTGATGCTGGCCGCCGCCACTTCCGCGCGATACTCCGGATCGATGGCGGCCGTGGCCTCGCTAAACGTGGCGGACGGCTTGTACTCCTGCTTTTTAATCGCCGGCAGGAACTCCGGATTCTCCGGCGCCAGCCGCGCCACGTCTTCCGCGCGGCGCACCACTTTCTCCAGCGACTTGTCGTCGAACTCATTGATCGACGCCGTGCCCTGCCGCTTGCCGAAAGCGACGCTGACGGTCAGCTCCGTATTCGTATTCAGACCCGCGGTCGATACGGCGTTGCGCGCATAACGTACGTTGCCGTTGCGGGCACCGCTGATCTGCACGCGGCATTCATCGGCGCCGGACAGCGACATGACCTTGTCGCAGATGCGTTTTGCTTCTTCCTGGTTCAGCATCTTCATCGTTGCTTATCCTATTTTGCGAGCGGTGTTGATCACGTTGACGCCATTGAAACGCGTGGTCGGCGAACCATGCGACACGGCGCTCACCTGGCTAGGCTGGCCCTTGCCGTCGAAGAAAGAGCCGCCCATGCGCCAGTCGCGTTCATCGCACAGCGCCGAGCAGGCGTTCCAGAACTCCTGCGTGTTCGACTGATAGGCCACGTCTTCCAGCTGGTTGACGATCTTGCCGTTCTTGATCTCGAAGTACAACTGGCCGCCAAACTGGAAGTTATAACGCTGCTGGTCGATCGAGAACGAGCCACGGCCCAGAATATAGATGCCCTTCTTGACGTCCTTGATCATCTCGTCCGGCGTCAGTTTCTTCTTGCCGGCTTCCAGTGACACGTTCGGCATGCGCTGGAACTGCACGCTGCTCCAGCTATCCGCATACGAGCAGCCGTGCGATTCCTTCTCGCCGATGACGGCGGCCTGATCGCGCGTGGCCTGGTAGTTGACCAGAATGCCGTTGCGGATCAAGTCCCAGCGCTTGGCCGCCACGCCTTCATCATCGTAGCCGACGAGGCCCAGCGATGCCGGCGTGGTCTTGTCGGCGACGAAGTTGACCATGTCGGAGCCGTACTTGAAGTTCTTGCTCTTCCATTTGTCCAGCGTGGCGAAGCTGGTGCCGGCGTAATTGGCCTCGTAGCCCAGCACGCGATCCAGCTCGGTGGCGTGGCCCACGGATTCGTGGATAGTCAGGAACAGGTGTTCCGGCGACAGCACCAGATCGTACTTGCCCGGTTCGACCGTTTTCGCGGTCAGCTTCTCGCGCGCCTGGCGACCGGCCGCGCGCGCGTCTTCGATCAGGTCATACGCGCCCTTGTACAGCGTGGTCACGTTGCCGGCGGCCTTGACGCGGTTTTCCGGTTTGCAGTCGAAGAATTCATAGCCCATGCTGACCGGAGACGACAGGCCGTCGCGCGTGCGGAACTTGCCGCTGGTTTTATCGACAGCGGTGGCGGTGAACGGCGACCACAGACGGTGCACGTCCTGGTCGATGTAGGAGCCATCGGTGGAGGCGAAATACTTCTGCTGGTTCACCTGGAACAGGTTGGCCGCCATAAAATTGGCGCCCGCATCCAGGCCCGCCTTGTTCGCCGCCAGCAGCAACTCAGCCTTTTCCTTGATCGGCACCGCGCGCCAGTCCTTCTTGAACGGCGTGGCCCACGCCACTTCGCCGACGCCCTTCACCGGCGCCAGCACCACCGGCTCGGTTTGCAGCTTGGCGTTGGCGCGGGCAATGGCGACCGCCTGGCGCGCCGCATCGGCCACCGAATCCAGCGTCATGATGTTGGTCGAGCAGAAGCCGTAAGCGCCATTGGCGATCACGCGCACGCCCACGCCGGACGATTCGGTGTTGACGATGTTTTCCACGTTCAGGTCACGCGTGGTGATGAACTGGTTCAGGTAGCGGCCGATGCGCACGTCGCAATACGAGGCGCCGGCCTTGGTGGCCGCGTTCATCGCGGCATCGGCCAGCGACTTCTTGAACTGCACCGCCATGGGGTTGAGCAGTTCCTCGGCAGCGATGGCGTTGCCGAAGACCGGGACCAGCAGGCTGCCGCCAGCGGCGGCGCCCACTTTTAAAAATGTACGACGTTCCATTACACCGCGTCCGACAAAGAAGTGAAGTTAAAATCACGGACCTTCATCGCCGGAATCAGCAACTGGAATTGTGACTCGTCGCCCGACAGAATCTCCGGCTTGCCGATTTCATCGATGTTGTTCAACATCGTCACCGGGCTTTCATTGAAGCGGAAGTTCTTGATCGGATGCTTGATCTTGCCATTCTCGATGTAGAACGTGCCGTCGCGCGTCAAGCCGGTCAGCAGCACCGACTGCGGGTCCACCATGCGGATATACCAGGTCCGCGTGACCAGGATGCCCTTCTTGGTGTTGGCGATCAGCTCCTCGGTCGACTTGCTGGTGCCGGCCATGATGATATTGCCCGGCGTGCCGATGGCGCGCTTGCCCTGCTTCTTTGCCCAGTACTGCGAGTAATCCAGATTGGCGATACGGCCGTTCTTGATGATGTCCTGACGCTCGCGCGCCAGCATGCTGCCGGTATCCCAAGGCAGCACGGCGACATCCTTGTCCCAAGGGTCGGCCCACACATTGACCTGCTCATCGAACAGCTTCTCGCCCAGACGATTGCCGCCGCCCTTCTTCGACAGGAAACTGCGGCCCTCGTCGGCCGAACGCGCGTCGAAGGAATTGAACATATACGCCAGCACATCGGAGGTCGCCGCCGGCTCCAGAATCACCGTGTAGCGGCCCGGCTCCAGCGCCTTCGCATCCACCGAACGCAAGGCCTTCTCGATGGCGACATCCGACGCGGCGCGCGCATCGAACTTGCTCACATCGCCCACGCTGCGCTTGACCCAGCCGGAACCACGGCCGTCTTCGGTACGCACCGTCAGCGTGAAGTCCAGGCCCGTGTCGGTCTGATAGCCGAACACGCCGTTGGAGTTGGCGATGGAAGTGAACTGCGTGCTATCGGTGAAGAAGCCCGCCGCCACCAGCTTGTTCTTGCGCGAATTCTCGATGCTGTACGCCGCCACCTGCGCGCGGAAGTCCGGATCGATATCGGCGGTCTTCTGGAAGAAGGTCTGCGTCGACTTGTATTCCTGCTTGGTCGGCGTCGGCATGAACTCCGGATTTTCCGGCGCCAGGCGCGCCAGGTCTTCCGCGCGGCGCACGGCTTTTTCCAGCGACTTGTCGTCGAATTCATTGATCGAAGCGGTGCCCTGCTTCTTGCCGAAAGCGACCGACACCACCAGTTGCGTGTCCTCGATCAAACCGGCGGTCGATACCGCGTTGCGCGCGTAGCGGATATTGCCGCGACGGTTGCCGTTGATGGTCACCTCGCACTGATCGGCCTTGGTCAGCGACAGCACTTTATCGCTGATACGCTTGGTCTCTTCTTGACTCAGGAATTTCATATTGTCTCTCTCCAGGGCTTAGCCGATCTTGCGGGCGGTATTGATAACGTTGATGCCGTTGAAGCGCGTGGTCGATGCGCCGTGCGACACGGTGGATACCTGCGACGGCTGGCCCTTGCCGTCGAAGAAGGAGCCGCCCATGCGCCAATCGCGCTCGTCGCAGATGCCCACGCAGGCGTTCCAGAACTCCTGGGTATTGGATTGATACGCCACGTCCTCCAGCATCTGGCCCACTTTGCCGTTCTTGATTTCGTAGAACAGCTGGCCGCCGAACTGGAAGTTGTAGCGCTGCTGGTCGATCGAGAACGAACCGTCGCCAACGATGTAGATGCCCTTTTTGACGTCCTTGATCATCTCGTCCGGCGTCAGCTTCTTCTTGCCCGCCTTGAGCGACACGTTCGGCATGCGCTGGAACTGCACATTGGCCCAGTTGTCCGCATACGAGCAGCCATGCGACTCCTTCTCGCCGATGATGTGCGCCTGGTCGCGCGTGGCCTGGTAGTTGACCAGGATGCCGTCCTTGATGATGTCCCAGTTCTTGCACTTGACGCCTTCGTCGTCGTAGCCGACCGCGCCCAGCGAGCCTGGGATGGTCTTGTCGGCTTCGATGTTGACGATGTCCGAACCGTATTTGAATTTCTTGCTCTGCCATTTATCCAGCGTGGCGAAACTGGTGCCGGCGTAGTTGGCCTCGTAGCCCAGCACGCGATCCAGCTCGGTGGGGTGGCCGACCGATTCGTGGATGGTCAGCCACAGATGCTCCGGCGTCAGCACCAGATCGTACTTGCCCGGTTCAACCGACTTGGCTTTCAGCTTGGCCTTGGCCTGCTTGCCGGCCAGGCGCGCATCCTCGATCAGGTCATACGATTTGGTGTACAGCGTGGTCACGCCGCCGGCGGCCTGCAGCTTGTGCTCCTTGCGGCCGTCCAGATATTCGTAACCCATGCCGACCGGCGCCGACAGGCCCTGGCGGGTGCGGAACTTGTTCTCTTTCTGGTCCACGGCGGTGGCGAAGAACGGCATCCACAGGCGATGGATATCCTGGTCAATGTAAGAGCCGTCGGTGGAAGCGAAGTACTTCTGCTGATTCACCTGGAACAGCAAGGACTGCATGAAGCTCGCGCCGCTGTCCATGCCGGCCTTGTTGGCGGCGATCAGCAACTCGGCCTTGTCCTTGATGGCGACGGTGCGCCAGTCCTTGACGATGGGCGTGGCCCACGACACTTCACCCACGCCTTTAACCGGCGCCAGGATCAGGGGTTCGGTCTGCAGCTTGGCGTTGGCCTTGGCGATGGCGACAGCCTGGCGCGCGGCGGCGGCCACGCCGTCAGGCGTCATGTCGTTGGTGGCGGCGAAGCCGTAGGCGCCGCCGGCGATCACGCGCACGCCGACACCGGCCGATTCGGTGTTGGTGATATTTTCCACGTTCAGATCGCGCGTGGTGAGGAACTGGTTCAGGTA
Source organism: Duganella lactea (assembly GCF_009857505.1). Lineage (GTDB taxonomy): Bacteria > Pseudomonadota > Gammaproteobacteria > Burkholderiales > Burkholderiaceae_D > Rugamonas > Rugamonas lactea. Next base: position 50,404 of record NZ_WWCP01000023.1, on the reverse strand, counting down.
GCGGCCCACGCGCACGTCGCAGTACGAGGCGCCGGCCTGGGTGGCGGCCGTCATCGCGGTGTCGGCCAGCCCTTTCTTGAATTTGAGGTCCACTGGCTTGAGCAGTTCTTCGGCGGCGATGGCGCGGCCGAAGGTGGGCAGCAACATGGTGCCCAAAGCCAGACTACTGATATTGAGGAATGCACGTCGTTCCATATTCTCTCCAACATTGTTGTGGGCCAGCCGCCCATATGGCTGAATATCCGTCGCTTGTTCTAAGGTTTTTGCAATATTAGCGTCGGGTCAAGTACACCAATTGCAAAATGTATGCCATCCGCTGGCGTTGCGCAAGCGGCAATTTGTACTGTCCGAAGTGTCCGTTTGAGTGTCCGAAAAGTGTCCGCGGGGTGTCCACCGGGTGTCCTCCGATGATCCGTGCACCGGCGAAGTGCGCACGCCTTTTCGCTTGACCTGTTTGCGTGCTTGGCCGATGATCGCGCTCACCACCACACTTCAGGAGATTGTGCATGAAACGATTTGTATTGGCGGCTTTGGCCACCACCATGCTGATGGGCGCGAACAGTGCCGCATTGGCGGACGATGCGCTGAAAGCGGCGATCGCCGCGCCGACGCGCACGCCGGACAACGTTAAACGCGACGTCTATCGTCACCCGTACGAAACGCTGACCTTCTTCGGCATCAAGCCGAATATGACGGTGGTGGAACTGGCGCCGGGCGCCGGCTGGTACACCGAGATCCTGGCGCCCTACCTGCGCGACCACGGCAAGCTGATTACCGGCGGCAGCGACCTGGCCTCGCCGAACGAGAATGAACGCAAGGGCGCCGAGCGCTTCATGGCGCGCCTGAACGCCAAGCCGGAAGCCTACAACAAGGTCGCCGTCGGCGTGTTCTCGCCGGGCCGCAAATATGAGCTGGCGCCGCCCAACAGCGTCGATATGGTGCTCACCTTCCGCAATATCCACAACTGGATTCCGCTTGGCCCGGAGAAGATGAAAGACCTGTTCAGCAACCTGTACACGGTGCTCAAACCAGGCGGCGTGCTGGGTGTGGAGGAACACCGGCTGCCGGCGTCGAAAACGCAGGACGCCACCGCCAGCACCGGCTACATGCACGAGGCTTATGTGATCAAGCTGGCGGAGGACGCCGGCTTCAAACTGGCAGGCAAGTCGGAAGTGAACGCCAATCCGAAGGACACGGCCGATCACAAGAACGGCGTGTGGGCGCTGCCGCCAACCCTGACCAACAAGGATGAGGACCGCGCCAGGTATCAGGCCATCGGCGAGAGCGACCGCATGACGCTCAAGTTCGTCAAGCCCGCCAAATAAGCAAGTCCGGGTATGGGGGCAAGCCCCCATACGACTTTAAAAGCGCGTGAACTTGCTTTCGTCCGGCGCGCTGTCGCTGGCCAGATTCAGCGCGCGCGCCGGGCGCGCCGGCGTGGCGGCCTTCAGCGCCGCCGGGCGCCGCGCGGTCATGCGTGGCGCGTCATCCACGGCGTACTGTTTAAACACCGACATCAAGCGCCGCAGCTGTTCCGCCTGCGCGCTCATTTCCTCGGACGTCGCCGCCAGCTCCTCCGAACTGGCCGCATTGACCTGCGTGGTCTCGCTCAACTGGATCACCGCGCCATTGATCTGCCGCACGCCGGAACTCTGTTCTTCCGACGCCGCCGCGATCTCCTGCACCAGTTCCGAGGTCTTGCGAATATTCGGCGCCAGCTCGTCGAACATGGCGCCGGCCTGCTCCGCCAGCTTGACGCTGTCCGCCGCCACCTCGCTGATTTCCTGCGCCGCCACCTGGCTGCGTTCGGCCAGCTTGCGCACCTCGGCCGCCACCACGGCAAAGCCCTTGCCATGCTCGCCGGCGCGCGCCGCCTCGATCGCCGCGTTGAGCGCCAGCAGGTTGGTCTGGTAAGCGATATCGTCGATGATGCCGATCTTGCCGGCGATCTGCTTCATCGCCGACGCGGTGGCCTTCACCACCTCGCCGCCGCGCGCCGCCTCCACCGCCGCCTGCGTGGCGATACCGTCGGTGATCTTGGCGTTCTCGGTGTTCTGCGCGATGGAGGCCGTCATCTGTTCGATCGAGGCGCTGGTTTCCTCCACGCCCGCCGCCTGTTCGCTGGAGGCCTGCGACAGCGACTGCGCCGTCGCGCTGACTTCCTGCGAGGAGCTGGACAGCCCGACCACCACCGCCTGCACCTCGCGCACAATCGCCGTCAGGCTGCGGCCTATCCACACCGCCAGCACGCAGCCGAGGATGGCGATGACCACGTCCATCGTCAGGATGATCTGCTTGGCCGACTGCGTGACCTCGCGCATGGATTCTGACTCCTGCTGCGTTTCGGCCTCGTTTACCTTGAGCAGCTTGCGGAAGGCGTTCGCGATAGCCTCATCGGCACCCTTGATGTTCTTGTCCATCTCCAGCGCCGTCATGCCCTTTTCGTGCATGGCTTCCAGTTGCGTCATGCTATGGTCATAAGCCTTGACCCCAGCCAGCACTTCGCCCAGCAGCAGATTCTCCTCATTCGACAACGGACCGGCCTCGCGGTAGACCGTCATCTCCTTTTCGATGAGACCCATCTCGGTGCGGAATTGCGCGTTGCTGTCGGGCCCGCGCAGGATGTAATTTTTGAAGTGACGCACGGCGCGGCCATGCGCGGTCACGCCTTCCAGCACCGCGTTCTTGCGGGCCAGCGTGACTTTTTCGAAGTCGCTCCAATGAGCGTGCAGCGATGCCAGCTTGCTGAACGCGACAAGGCCCAGCATCACCACCAGCAACACAATCAGGCCAAACCCGGCATGCAGCCGGGTCTCCATTTTCATTTGCTTGAACATGGGTTTCTACTCCTAAAGGACGCGAATCAACATGCATTGTGAACCATTATGAACGCTCAAATCTCGCTAAAACTCACCGTGTCGCGGTCAGAATTTGACGAAGTGCGACTCATCCGGCTCGCTCACTTCAGTCATGCGGCGGCTGGACGCCACGCCCACCGCCGGCCGCTGATGACGCGGCGGCTTGCGCGTCAAAACCGGCGTGCGCACCATGCGCGTGCCTCCGGCCAGTTTGAAGAACGACATGGTGTGCTGCAGCTGCTCCGCCTGGCCGCTCATCTCTTCCGCCGTCGCCGCCAGTTGCTCCGAGCTGGAGGCGTTGTGCTGCGTGGTCTGGCTCAACTGCGTGACGGCGGCGTTGATCTGTCCCACACCGGCCGACTGCTCTTCCGATGCGGCGGTAATCTCCTGCACCAGATTCGAGGTGCGGCGGATATTCGGCACCATCTCGTCCAGCAGTTGCCCGGCCTTCTCGGCCAGTTGCACGCTGCTCGACGCCACCTGTTCGATTTCCTGCGCCGCCACCTGGCTGCGCTCGGCCAGCTTGCGCACCTCGGCCGCCACCACGGCAAAACCCTTGCCATGTTCGCCGGCGCGCGCCGCCTCGATCGCCGCGTTCAACGCCAGCAGGTTGGTCTGGTAGGCGATATCGTCGATGATGCTGATCTTCTTGGCGATCTGCTGCATCGCCGCGACGGTCGACTTGACCGCCTCGCCGCCTTCCGACGCCTCCACCGCCGCCTTGCTGGCGATGCTGTCGGTGACCTTGGCGTTTTCGGTGTTCTGCGAAATCGACGCCGTCATCTGCTCGACCGAGGCACTGGTCTCCTCGGTACCGGCGGCCTGCTCGCTGGCCGCCTGCGACAAGGCCTGCGCGGTGGCGCTGACCTCCTCCGAGGCCGAGGCCAGCGCCTCGGCGCCGTTATTCACCTCCTGCACCACCTGCGACAGTTTTTCGATCATGCCCTTCATCGAGGACAACAGGCTGCTGGTGTCGCCCGGCTTGAGCTGGACATCCACCGCCAGATCGCCCTCCGCCACCTGGCGCACAATGGCCGCCACATACGAGGGATCACCGCCCAGCTGCTTCATGATGCCGTGCAGGATCAGCAGCCCGATCACCACCAGCAGCGCCAGCGCGATCCCGGACGCCAGGTACATGGTCTTGAGCGCGCTGGCCGATGCGACTTCCGCATTGAGCACATCACCTTCGCTGTACTGAATGTTCAGCGCCACCAGCTTGTTGAGGCTTTCATCCGCCGCGCTAAACGCCGCGCGGTTTTCGGCCAGCGTTTGATGCATCGCCGTGAACAGCTCGCGGCGCTTGGAGGGCTCGGCGCGCACGATCTGATTGCCCAGGTCCGTGATGACGGTATCGCGCTGCTTCCAGGCTTCCCACTGCTTGACGAAATTCTTCCATACCGCGGCTTCCTCGGTCTCCTGCGGCAGCGGCTCATACACCTTCCACGCCTTGTCGGCGGTGGCCCAGGCCTCCTGCTTGTTCTTGAGCTGCTGAACGAGGTCAGTCATCTCGTCCGGATACGCCGACATCGCGTCGATGGCGCGACTGGCCGAGCGCACCGCCGTCTTCGCCTCGTTGATGATCAGCAGCGACTGCACCGACGGCATGCGGTTCCTGCCTATCTGTTCCAGCATGACGCTCTGCGTCTTCATGCCGGAGAAGGCGATCAGCATCACCGTCAGCAAAGCGATGACTGCCACCGCCAGCAACATCAAAATCTTGGTACGCACCTGCAAAGTCGATAGCATGATGTTTCTCCCCTGGTTATTCCGATCCCGCGAGCGCCTTTAATCTGCGCCGGTCCTGCCGCATCCAGCCGACCAGTTCCTCCGCCGGCATGGGCCTGGCCAGCAGATAGCCCTGGGCCATGTCGCAACCGAGGTCGCGCAACAGCTTCCAGTCGTCCGCCGTTTCCACCCCCTCGGCCACCGTGGCCACACCCAGGCTCTGGCCCAGATCGAGGGCGCTTTTCAGCACCATGTGGCGGTTGGGCCACTGCGCCGCGCCATTGACGAAGGCGCGGTCTATTTTCAGTTCCGTGAACGGGCAGCGGGCGAACTGCTGCATCGACGAATAGCCGATGCCGAAATCGTCCATCGCCAGTCCAAAGCCCATCAGCCGCAAGCGCCCCATATTGGTCAGGGCCTGCGACAGCTGGCGCATCACGCCGGTCTCGGTGACTTCCCACACCAGCGACGACGGCGCCACGCCGGAGCGCATCACCAGCGTCGTCAGGCGCTCGATGAAGAAGCGGTCGGCCAGGCTCTCCGCGCTCAGATTGACCGAGACGGTCAGCGGCGGCAGGCCGGCCTGCCGCCAGTCCAGCATGCGCTGCAACACCTGCCGCACCAGCGCCAGCGTGAAGTCGGCCATCAGCGGCGTGCCTTCCAGCGTGTCGATGAAGTGGGCCGGCGACAGCAGGTCGCGTTGCGGATGCTGCCAGCGCGCCAGCGCTTCCACGCCTTTCAGCTGGCCGCTGGCAGTCGCCACCTTGGGCTGGAAATGCGGCAGGAATTCATTGTTGGCCAGCGCCTTCGCCAGTTCTTCCAGCGATGCCTGCGGCGCCAGCGCGGCGGCGGCCGGCGCGCTGGCGCCGCTGTAATCAGCCTCGTGGCCGCCGGCCTTGCCCAGCAACTGCATCAACGGTTCCAGCTGCACCGGCTTGAGCAGGGTGCCCAGCAGGCCGATGGACGCGTCCTCGCAGGCCATGCGCTCGATGATCTCCAGCAGGCGCGGATCGCGCGCGCTGACCACAATCAGGTTCTCGGTCAACCGCCGCTCGCGCAGTTGGCAAGTGAGTTCAATGCCGTCCATGCCCGGCATTTCCAGATCGGTCAGCACCAGGAACATCGGCTCGGCACCGCGCTCCAGTATCCGCAAGGCTTCGTTGCCGTCGCCGGCTTCCAGGATTTCGCCGAACGCCAGCTGCCGCAGCAGCCCGACCAGATAACCGCGCTGCACCACACTGTCCTCGACCACCAGCACGCGACGGCCGGCCCACGGGGGGACGGCGGAAATGGCGGAAGCGGCGGCCGGCGTGATGTCCATGATCATGACTAAAGCTGCAGCAGGATTTCGCGGTAGATCGCGTTCAGCGGCACCGACTTCTCGACCCCGCCCCGTTTGACCGCTTCCTTCGGCATGCCGTACACCACGCAGCTGGCCTCGTCCTGCGCCACCGTGCGCGCGCCGGCGTTGAGCATCTCCAGCATGCCGGCGGCGCCGTCGTCGCCCATGCCGGTCATGATCACGCCCAGCGCATTGGCGCCGGCGGCGCGGGCGGCGGAGCGGAACAGCACATCCACCGACGGCCGGTGACGGTTGACCAGCGGCCCGTCCACCACCTCAACGAAATACTGCGCGCCGGTGCGGCGTAGCAGCATGTGCTTGCCGCCGGGCGCGATCAGCACCTGCCCCTGCAGCACACGGTCGTTGTTCTCGGCCTCCTTGACGCGCACCTGGCACACGCTGTCCAGCCGCGCCGCGAAGGCGGCGGTGAATTTCTCCGGCATATGCTGCACCACCACGATGCCGGGCGAAACGCGCGGCAGCGCGCTCAAGACTTCCTCCAGCGCCTGCGTGCCGCCGGTGGAGGTGCCGATGGCCACCACCCGCTCGGTGGTCGCCGTCATCGGCCGCGCGTCCATTGGCGGCAGGATGACGTCCGCATTCAGCTTGACCGTCAACGGCGGCGGCAGGGGCGCCAGCGGCGCCGGCGACGGTCGTGGGGCCAGCTTGCCGACATGGGCGGCGGCGGCGGCGCGCACCGCCGACACCAGTTCGTCGGCGCTATCGTGCAGGAACTGCTTCAGGTCCAGGCGCGGCTTGGTGATGATGGAGACCGCGCCGGCGGTCAAGGCCTCGACCGAAGTCTGCGCGCCCTTCTCGGTCAGCGTGGAGCAGATCACCACCGGCGTCGGATGCTCGACCATCAGCTTGCGCAGGAAGGTGATGCCGTCCATCTTGGGCATTTCCACGTCCAGCACGATCACGTCCGGCCACTGCACCTTCATGCGCTCGATCGCCAGCAGCGGATTGGCCACCGCATGGGTGACGGTGATGCCGGACGCCGCGTTGAGCAGGGCGCTGAGCACCTGCCGCACCACGGCGGAATCGTCGACGATGATGACCTTGATAACATTCATGCCTGAGTCCTTGCTGCCACAGTGCTCCATCCCGGCTCCGGCGGGATCTGACGGCTCAACACCTCGCCGCTGTGGATGGTGAAGATAAGTTGACGGTGCCCTTCGCCGAACAGGCTTTCGGATACCACGTGCACGCCATATTGCTGCAGCATGCCGCGCGCATAGTCGCCGTTTTGCATGCCGATGTCGCGCACCTTGTCACTGCGCGGGAACATCGCGCCGCCGCCGAAGATCTTGCCCTGGCACTGGATCAGCGGCACGCCTTGCTGCGCCATGCCGTCCATCATCAGCTGCATGGCATCGGCGGCGAACATGCCCGGCTTGTCGGACAGATGGTCACTCCGGCGCCGCCCATGCCCCGGCAGCAGAAAGTGCGACATGGCGCCGATGCGCAGCGCCGGATGCCACAGCGTGATCGACACGCAGGAACCGAGCAGGGTACGCACACGATACTCCGCGCCGCCGACGAAGTAATCGCCGGGCATCAGGAAGATATCGATTAGCTTGGTGTCGTTCATGGCTTGCGATAAATCGACGGGGCGAGCGCGATCAGGCTGTCGTTGATGTCGTTCAGCGTTTCCGAATGGCCGATCAGGAAGTAGCCGCCCGGCCGCAGTTGCGCCAGCAGCCGCGCCACCACCTGGCGCTTGGTCTCCAGGCTGAAATAGATCATCACATTGCGCAGGAAGATGACGTCGAAGCTGCCCATTCGCGGCAGCGGCGCGTTCAGGTTCAGGTGCTGGAACTGCACCCGCTGGCGCAGCGAACGTTCGATCAGCATGGTGCCGGCCTCCGAGCCCTGGCCCTTGAGGCAGTAGCGCTTCAGGTAGTGCGGCGGCATCTGCGACGCCCGCTCCATCGGATAATGGCCGCTGCGGGCGCGCTGCAGCACGCGGGTGCTGATGTCGGTGCCCAGCACTTCCCACTGCGTATCGTCCAGCACATCGGCCAGCACCATGGCGATGCTGTACGGCTCCTCGCCGCTGGAACTGGCGGCGCTCCACACGCGCATCGGGCGGTGCTTGTCGGCGGCCTCCTGCGCCAGTTCGCGCAGCAGCGCGAAGTGCTTCGGCTCGCGGAAGAAGTAGGTCTCGTTGGTGGTCAGCAGATCCACCGCCACCTGCAATTCGGCCGGCTCTTCGCGGCTCTCCAGCAGCTTTAAATAATCGCCGTAGCTATCGAGCTGGTAATGCGCCAGCCGCTTGGCCAGACGGCCGCTGACCAGCGCCTGCTTGCCGTCGGACATGGTAATCCCGGCCGCATCGAAGATGAAGCGCTGGAACTGCATGAATTCACGGTCGGTGATCATCGCCAGGCCCACGGTCAACCTCGCCGTTCACGCCGCGGCAACGGCGCCGCGCGCCATGTCGACGATTTCCTCGCTCGACAGCACCCGCTCGATGTCCAGCAGGATCACGAAGCGCCCGCGATTTTTATCCGTGAGCTTGCCCATGCCGGCGATGAAGTCGGGCCGGATGCGGGTGCCGAACGACGGCGCCGGCTCGATATCCTCGGCGGCGATTTCCACCACCGCGTTGACCGCGTCCACCAGCATACCCAACACCTGCTTGTTGGCGCCCTCCTCGCCGCCGGCTTCGACGATAACGATGCAACTGCGCTTGCCGATGACGCTTTGCCCGCGGCCGAAGCGCGCCGACAGGTCCATCACCGGCACCACCGCGCCGCGCAGGTTGATCACGCCGCGCACGCAATCGGGCATCATCGGCACCGTCGCCAGGCTGCCGTACTCGATGATTTCCTTGATGTGCAGGATGCCCACCGCGTACTGCTCATCGGCCAGCATGAAGGTGAGGAACTGGCTGGGCAGCGCGACATGGGCCTCGCTGCCGTAAGTGGCCATATCAGTGTTGTCGGTGCGGCTCATGCGCTTCTCCTAGGCGGCCAGCGCCGGCGTGGCGCCCTTGCCGGTCATGGTGTTCATCAACGCGGCCACGTCCAGGATCAGCGCCACCTCGCCGCTGCCCAGGATGGTGGAGCCGCTGATGCATTTGACTTCGCTGAAGATCGGGCTCAGAGGCTTGATCACGGTCTGGAACTCGCCCAGCAGCGTATCGACCACCAACCCGGCGCGCTGGTTGCCGAACTTCAGCACCACGATGCTCTCGCGCCGGGTAGCGCCGCCGCCGATGCGGAACAAGGCGCGCAGGCGCACCAGCGGCAGCACCTGGCCGCGCAGGTTGCTATAGTCCTGTCCCGGCTCGGTGGCGTACTCGATACACTCCTCGATCATGTCCAGCGGGATGACGAACACCGACGACGACGCCTGCACCAGGAAGCCGTCGATGATCGCCAGCGTCAGCGGCAGGCGCACGGTGACGGTGGTGCCCAAGCCCTCCCTGCTGGCGACATCCACGCTGCCGCGCAGCGCCTGGATATTGCGCTTCACCACATCCATGCCGACCCCGCGCCCCGACAGGTTGGTGATCTTTTCCGCCGTCGAAAAACCAGCCTCGAAGATCAGGTTGTAGATTTCGCTGTCGGTCAGCTTGCGCTCCGGGTCCACCAGGCCGCGCTCGATGGCCTTGGCCAGAATTTTTTCCTTGCGCAGGCCACCGCCGTCGTCGCTGACTTGAATCACGATACTGCCCGATTCGTGGAAGGCGTTCAGCTTGATCATGCCCTTGGCCGGCTTGCCAGCGGCCACGCGCACCTCGGCCGGTTCGATGCCATGGTCCATGGCGTTGCGCACCAGGTGCATCAGCGGGTCGCCGATTTTTTCCACCACCGTCTTGTCCAGCTCGGAATCCTCGCCGTCGACAATCAGGCCGATGTCCTTGCCCAGTTCCCGCGCCACGTCGTGCACCACGCGCTGGAAGCGGTTGAAGGTGGCGCCGATCTTCACCATGCGCAGCTCCAGCGCGGCGTCGCGCACGTCCTCCACCAAGCCGCTCAGCGTCGAGGTGCACTCCAGCAGTTCGGTGTTCTGTATCTGCTGGCCGACCATATTGGCGCGCGCGCCGGCGATAATCAGCTCGCCCACCAGGTCGATCAGGCGATCCAGCTTGTCGGAGTCGACCCGGATCGAGCGGCTCTCCTGCACCTTTTGTTCGCTGACCTGCTTCTGCTTGGCCAGCGCCGCCTCCACCACCACCGGCGCCACATTGCCGGCATCGACCAGGATGCGGCCCAGCGGTGCCGGCGCGGCGTCCGGCGCCGCGTCCGGCTCGGACTGCCGCCGCAGCGCCGCTTCCAGTTCGTACGCCGTCACGCTGCCGCAGTGCACCAGTATCTCGCCGAGGCGCGCCGGGCGCTCCGGCAGCGCGCGTATCAGCGCGACGTATTCCGCCACCTTGCTGTTCGGTGGAATGATGCGGATCTCGCAGTCGTCCTCCACAAAATCGAACACGCCGGCGATGGCTTCGCGCTCGGCCGCGCTGTCGAAAGCGATCTCGAAACCGAGATAGCACAGTTCCGCGTCCATCTCGTCGGCCGCCGGCAGCGCGTCCGGCAGCGTGGCGATGCCGACCACGCGCCCCAGCTTGCCGAGGTAGCGCAGGAACGCGATCGGGTCCATGCCGTTCTGCAGCACGCCGCGGCCGAAGCGCAGCGAGATGTGCCAGAGGTCGCCGTCGCCGCGCGGCGCGCCGGCGACTTCGGCGCCGGGCTTGGTCGGCGCCGCCGCTGCGGCCGGCGCAGCGGCGCCGTCCATATGGCGGCGCAGCTGCTGTTGCAGCATCTCGCCTTCCGGCGCGGTGTCCGGGTCCTGCTCGTGGCGGCCGGCGGCCAGCGCGTCGATCATGCCGGACAGGTAGTCGCAGCACGACAGCAGCAGCACCACCATTTCATCGTTGAGCGTGACGCTGCCGTCGCGCACCTTGTCCAGCAGGCTCTCCACCACGTGGGTGAAGGCGACGATGTGGTCAAGGCTGAACAGCCCCGCCGAGCCCTTAATGGTGTGCGCCGCGCGGAAGATGGCGTTGATCGCCTCGCCCTGGTCGCCCGCCAGGTCAACGTTGAGCAACGCGTTCTCCATCTCTTCCAACAGTTCACGGCTTTCGGCGATAAATGTTTGTAGCGCGTCATCCAGATTCATGGTTCTGCCCTCAAGCGTGTGTCAGCACGGTGTCGCCGAAGAAGGCGCCCAGGTCCAGCATCGCGAAGATTTCCACAACGGCGGGGCTGTGCCGCACCAGGCGCAGCTCGCGCTGTTCGGCGGCGGCGGTCTGTTTGGCCAGCATCAGCAGCTGCAGGCCGGCGGTGTCCAGCTCCGTTACCGCCGACAAATCGATTTCCAGCGCGCGCGTTTTGCGCAGCGCCTCCAGCACGGTGACTTTCAAATCGGCGGCGCGGTAAATCGTCATTTCGCCGTCGAGGGAAAGATGGGTGACATCGTCTGCCATCGCAGCCTCCTGGATCAGGGTAGTACCAGTTTGGCCACGGCGCCCAGCAGCACCTCCGGCTTGAAGGGCTTGACCACCCAGGCTCTCGCGCCGGCCGCCTTGCCCTCCTCCTTCTTGCTCTCCTGCGATTCGGTGGTCAGCATGATCACCGGCGTGAATTTATAGTTGGGCAGCTGCTTGAATTGCTTGACGAAGGTAATGCCGTCCATGTTCGGCATGTTCACGTCGCACACCACCAGATGGATTTTCTGGCCGGTGCACTTGGACAGCGCGTCCACCCCGTCCCGCCCCTCGATCACATCATAACCGGCGCCCTTGAGCGCAATGCCCACCACCTGCCGCAACGAGGCCGAATCGTCGACCACCATAATGGTTTTGCCCATGTTTCATCCACCTCAGAAAAAAGTGATTTCATCCGCCGCGGCGGCCGCCGGCGCGGCCAGCCTGGCGCCGCTGTGCACCGCGTGTTCCTCCGCCATCGCATAAGTTTTGCGCAAATCGTTCATCAGCTGGTCGGGGTCGAGCGGCGCCAGCGTACCGGTGTCGCGATAGCGCTGGCGGTTCTCGCGCAGCAGCGGCAGCAACTGCTCCATGTTGGCGCGCACGTGCGACATCACCTGGCTCACACGGTCCTGGAACTGCAACTGCACCAGCGCCTCGCCCACCTCGCCCTGGATACCCATGCTCTGCTGCTTGAGCAGCGCCGACGACTGCACCAGCGCATCGGTCATTTCGCGAAACTCGCTGAGCACCGCCTCGATCATGCCTTCGGCCGACTGCATCGACTTGTCCTCGGCGTCGCGGGATTGTTCGGCGGCCTGGCTGGCGGCCAGAATGGCGCTGCTGATCAGGCCCACGCGGTTGGTGATTTCCTTGCCGGTTTCAGCGGAGCGCATCGACAGCATGCGCACCTCGGTGGCCACCACCGCGAAGCCGGCGCCGGCGGGACCGGCGCGCGCCGCCTCGATGGCGGCGTTCAGCGCCAGCAGATTGGTTTGCGCGGCGATGCTGGCCACGCCTTCGGCCATGCCGCGCAGTTCACGCGTGAAGCGTTCCAGGTCCTTGATCTGCACCAGCATGGCGTGCTTGGAGGCCATCGCCGATTTCATCGACGCCACCACGGAGCCCAGCCGCTGCTCGCTGTGCGCGAACACCTCGGTCATCGAATGTTCGCCCTGACCGGCGCCGCCGGAGACATGTAGCGCGCCATCGAGCTTGTCGACGATATTGGAGAAGCGCGTGGCCAGGTCGGACACCGCCTCCTCCATCTGCGCACGCGAGTTTTCGATATGGCGGCCCCACACCGGCAGCACGGCGTCGCCGAAACGTTCGCGGCTTTCAAGATAGTCCTCGATCATGGCGTCGCCGCCACCGCCGGCCGCCGCGCCATCGCCATCGCGCGTCAGCCATGCGGCGGCCCCCAGCAACAGCGCCGCCCAGATCAGCGTCATCCATCCCCAGGCGCTCCAGCCGGCGACGATGGTCCCTAACGCGCCCGCCGCGGCCAGGCCGAACGCGACTATTTTTTTGCTACCAAATCCGCTTTGATGGATCACTGGATGCCACCCCACTGTAGTAGCCGGGCGCCGCTCAGACAGCGCCTTCGGGAGGTCCACTGTAGCGCAGAAATCCACACGTGCGACACCGCGCATGCGCGAAAGGCGGCGCTGTTGCACAGATACAACCACAGCCTGGCCGCGTGATTGAGCCGGCAAAACTATTAATATAGTAGTAACGAAAATAGGCAACTCAGCGGCCGCCACTTCAACTTCTTTAAGTTTAAAATCAAATTTTCAAAACTTAATTCCATTTTGCAACAAATATTGTGTGTTGCACTTTGAAAACGTTTACACTTTGAAGTTCATTATGTACGGCCATTTACATCGCCGTGCCCCCCCTGCCACTCCTAAAAAACTGAGATGAGCAACGCATTCCTTGAACACCGCGCGAAATACCGCGAAGTCGTGTCACGCCGCTACGGCGTCACGCCCGAACTATACGATGAAGCCACCCGCCTGCTGGCGCCGTTGACGCGGCCGTTCAGCGTGCGCAAGGGCGAATACCTGCAACGCATCGGCACGCCGGTGCAGCATGTGCACTGGCTGCACAGCGGCGTGGCGCGCACCGGCTTCATCACCGAGACCGGCAACGAAGTCACGCTGCATTTCCAGACCGATGGCGAGGCGGCCGGCGCGCACGACGATCTGCTGCGCGCGCGCGACGCCGAGCCGGCGCTCAATTTCGTCATCGCGGAAACCGCTGTCCACGGCTTCCGCCTGGACTGGCTGGAGGTGCTCAACACCTATCGCGGCAACACGCTGTTGCGCGACTACTATCTGGGCGCGACCCAGCGCGCCATCATCGAGCAGAGCCGACGCCTGTACCTGAACGCCTCGCCGGCGCAGGGCCGGCTGCACGCCTTCCGCCGCGAGTATCCGGGCCTGGAACAGCGCGTGTCGCAGAAGGTGGTGGCATCCTTCCTCGGCATCACGCCGCAGTACATGTCGCAGCTGCTGCGGCAGGACGGCAGCAAGGCATAAAAAAACGCGTGGCGTCGCGGTGGCCCGGGCCACCGCGACGCCACGCGTTCGCGCGGCTGAACGCCGGCGGCGTTATTGCTTGATGCTTTTGATTTTGTTGTGTTCGTCGACGAACACCAGCTTCGGCACGTGCGTCGCAATCTCGGCGTCGGTCATCGGGCCGTAGGTGCAGATGATCAGCAGGTCGCCCAGCTGCGCCTTGCGGGCGGCGGCGCCGTTGAGCGAAATCTCGCCGCTGCCGCGCTTGCCCGGAATGGCGTAGGTGGCGAAACGCTCGCCGTTGTTGACGTTATACAGTTCGATCTGTTCGTTGACCTTGATGTCGGCGGCTTCCAGCAGGTCGACGTCGATGCCGCAGGAGCCTTCGTAGTTCAGGTCGGCCTGGGTGACCGTTACGCGGTGCAGCTTGGAGCGCAGCATAATACGTTGCATGGCATTCTATCCTTCGAGTAGTCGTTCAAACTTGGCATCCTGACCAGGCGGCGGCAGTGACGCGAAGGGCGGCATTGTACCATCTGCCGCGGTGCAACGCCGCATTCCCGCCCGCAACAGCCCGCTTTGTGGCATATTGCCAGCAACACGCCCATTCATCTATTTTCATGAAACTGACCCGCCTGCTCACGCTGTCCACCGCCGTCCTGGCGCTGCTGGTGTGCGGCATGGTGGGACATATCACGCACAACGCCTGGCGCCGCTACGACGCCACCAACGCCGGGTTGCAGGCGCTGCGGCTGACGCACAGCGCGATGGTCGCGGCGGAAAAACTGTCGTTCGAGCGCGGCCCGGTCAACGCGGTGCTGGGCGCCACCGGCGCGACGGTGGACCCGGCGCTGCGCGAACGCCTGCGGGTGGGTCGCGCCATCACCGACCTGGCGTTGCTGCAGCTGGAGCGCGAACTCAAGATGCAAGGCGCGGCACGCGTCGCGGCTTTGCAGCCGCTGCACACGGCGCTGGCGGCGGCGCGCGCCACGGTCGACCAGTTGGCGGCGCTGCCGCCGCCGCAACGCACGCCGGAAAAAATGCAGACCGCGATCAGCCAGATGTTCGATTTGGTGCCGCTGGCGCTGGACGCGGTGACCGGCTATACGCTGGCCTCGGAGCGCGTCTATCCGCGCGTCTCGCGCGCGCTGATCCGGGCACGCTACGCGGTCGAGCTGCGCGAATACGCCGGCCGCATGGGCTCCACGCTGACCGTGGCGCTGGCCACACGCCAGCCGCTGACGGCGGAAGACCACCAGCAGCTGCAACTGCTGCGCGGCCGCATCGCGCAACTGCGCCAGCAGATCCTGTCGCCGGGCGACCATCGCGGCGATGACGCCGCGCTGACCGCCGCGATGGCGCGCGTCGACGACATCGCGCTGGGCGCCGGGCAGCGGCTGGTGGCGGAGGTGGAGCGCGACAGTCGCGCCGGACGGCCGTATGCCATGGACACCAACCAGTTCGCACTGCGCTACGTGCCGACCATGACGCCCATCCTGACGCTGCGCGACACGCTGCTGCACGAAGCCGAGCAGCGGGCGCAGAAAGACCATGCGCATGCGCGCCGCGAACTGTGGATCGCGGTGCTTGCCGGGGCGGCGATCCTGCTGGCGCTAACGCTGTTGCTGCTGATCGTGCGCCGGCGCGTGATCGTACCGCTGCTGCACGCCACGCGCGCGGTGATCCGCTTGGGCAACGGCGATTACTCGCGCGACCCGAGCGGCTTGCAACGCAACGATGAAATCGGCGACATGCTGCGCGCGCTGTCCACGCTGCGCAACAACAGCATCGAGCGGCAGCAACTGGAACTGGAGCGGCAGCACCTGATCGAGGAGCTGCGCGTGCGCGCCAACACCGATTATCTGACCGGCATCCTGAACCGCCGCGCCTTCGCCTCGGCCGGCAATCAGCGGCTGCACGCCGCGCGGGCGCACAACGCCACGCTGGCGGTGATCCTGTTCGACCTCGATCACTTCAAATCGGTCAACGATTCGCACGGCCACGAGGCCGGCGACCAGGCGCTGATCGGGGTGACGGCGGTGGTGCGCGCGGAACTGCGGGACGGCGAGATTCTGGCGCGTCACGGCGGCGAGGAGTTTGTGGTGATGCCGTCGCACTGCACGCACGAGCAGGCGCGCATCCTGGCCGAACGCCTGCGCGTGGCGATCGAGCGCGAGCCGTTGACACTGGCCGACGGCCACATTCTGCGGGTGACCGCCAGCTTTGGAGTGGCCAGCGCCAGCGGTCCGACGGCGGCGCTGGACAGCCTGCTGCACGCGGCCGACCTGGCGCTGTACCGCGCCAAGCGCAATGGCCGCAACCGCGTGGAGTAGCCGCCGCCGTTATTTCGCCGAATCGGCGGGATGACGAACCGGGGTGAAGGTCAGATCGCGGAAGTCGTAGCTGAAGTCCGTCTCGGTGGACACCGGCGCCATCTTCATGCGCTCGATACTGCCGTCGGGATTCAGCGCAAACGTCACGTAAGCATCGGCGTTGAAGTTACGCTCTTTCCAGCGCACGATGAAGGTATCGTGCTGGAAGTGCTCCAGTTCCCCCGTCAGATCGGGCGTGCGTTCGAAGCGCATCACATGCTTGCCGCCCTCCGCGCGGATGCTGATCTTGCCGTACCACGCATCCTCATACTCGCCATCGTAGGACGCCAGCGGCAACGATGGTTTCGAGTCCACCGCGCGCGACGTATGCTCCTTGCCCTGACGCTCCAGTTCCTCCTGGTGCGCCGCCGCCTCCTGCTGCGCGTACAGCGTGATCCAGTCGGACGGTTGCACCTTCAGATACTGGTCCAGGATGCGGTAATACAGCGAGGCCATGGCCGGGCTGTTCTCGGCGTTGGTCAGGATGGCGATGCCCAGCTTCTCCTCCGGCACCATCAGCACCGTCGAATAAAAGCCCTGCAGCGCGCCGCCGTGCATCACCAGCTTGCGGCCCTTGTAGTCGCGCAGCTGGAAGCCAAGGCCATACGCGTAGAAGTTGGGCTTGGTGGCCGCCAGCGCCGGCTTGGGTTCGCGGATGCGCATCGGCGTCTGCTCGCTCCACATCTCGGCGGCTTGCCGGGCGCTGAACAGCTGCTTGCCGTTGTCCATCTTGCCGCCGTTGAGCAGCACCGTCATCCAGCGCGCGATATCCTCGGCGCTGGTGTCGATGCCGACCGCGCCCACCGCGTTCGGCACCGGCATCGGCTTCACCACCGCGATCTGGTCGTTGATCTTGCTGTGCGGCGCCGAGTAATCGGCGCTGGCCAGCATCTCGGCGACGCTGGTGGTGGTGCCGTTCATGCCCAGCGGCGCCAGGATGCGCTCGTGAATCGCCTCGCCCCACGGCTTGCCGGTCTTCTCGGCGATGATCTTGCCGGCCACGATGTAGAGCAGATTGTCATACGCGTAGCTGGCGCGGAAGCTGGTGGCCGGCTTGATGTAGCGCAGCCTGGAGATGATCTCGTCGGTGCTGAACTGGGTACTCGGCCACCACAGCAAATCGCCGGCGCCGAGACCCAGGCCACTGCGGTGCACCAGCAGATCGCGGATCGTCATCTGGCCGGTGACGTAGGAGTCGTACATCTGGAAGCCCGGCAGGTGCTTGGTGACGGGATCGTCCCAGGCGATCTTGCCTTCGTCGACCAGCATCGCCAGGCCGGCGGCGGTGAACGCCTTGGAGTTGGAGGCGATTTCAAACAGCGTCTTGCCGCTGACCGGCGCCGGCTCGCCGAGCTTGCGCACACCGTATCCCTTGGCCACCACCACTTTGCCATCCTTGACGATGGCGATCGCCATGCCGGGCACGTTGAAGGTTTTCAGCGCGCGGTTGACGTCCGCGTCGAGATTGAACGCCGGGACGGCGGCCGACGCCGGAGGCGCCGCGTCGGCGGCGATTGCCGGCGCGCCGGCGAGCGCGCCCCAGACAGCCAGCGTCAACACGGTGGCTGCGAAAGTACGGGTAGTGTTCATTTTTGTTTGAATGCCTTGTCGACCGAAGCCTGGGTAACCGGATGGTAGTGCGAACGCGCCTTGGCGTACAGCGCGCGCGCCCAATCCTTCTCATTGGGGCTCTTCAGCAGCGCGGCATACAGCGGCACCACGAACTTCTGGCGGCCCACGCTCATCAGGAATTTGTTGAGTGGTTCGCGCACGTTGTAGCCGGCCTTCACCGACGACAGCAGGAAGCGGTAGGCGATTTCGTTGTTGCTGGTTTTCCCCAGGTCGAAGGTCTGGTCCAGCTGCTGCATCTGCAGCGCGCTGGCCTTGCCGTCGATGTCGTTCAGGAAGTGCATCCACTCCAGCGCGATCCAGTGCTTGGCCGGCAGTTCGGCGGTGGGCAGCTCGCCCTTCAGCCAGGCGTCGCGCTGCGCGTCCAGCGCCGCCAGACGTGGCGAGGCCGCGTGCTTGGCGGTGGCTGGAATGCCAGGACCGTACAACCATTCATCCAGCTCGGATTGCGACATGATCTCGGGATGCGCGTCCAGCAGGTTTTTCTTCAGGTAGTCGACAAACTCCTGGGTGGTGGCCGACTGGAAGGCATGCTGGTCGAACCAGCCGCGCAGGAACGGATCGAACACGTCGCGCCCGGCGCGCTGTTCCAGCGTGCGTAGCAACCACGCGCCTTTCGGGTACACCAGGCTCTTGTCGGTGTAGCTGTCGGCGCTGGTGTCGGCGTCGCGCGTGAGCAGCGCCTGTTTGGCCAGCGGGATGCTCGCCAGCGAGGCCATGGCCTCCTCCTGCTCCACCTGCAGGTTCATCTCCGCCACTTCCTCGCCATACAGCTTTTCGACGATGCGGGTGGTGACGTAGGTGGTGAAGCCTTCGTTGAGCCAGAAGTGCTTCCACGAGGCGTTGGTGACCAGGTTGCCGGACCACGAGTGCGCCAGTTCATGCGCGATCAGGTCGACCAGGCTCTTGTCGCCGGCGATCATGGTCGGCGTGACGAAGGTCATGCGCGGATTTTCCATGCCGCCGATCGGGAACGACGGCGGCAGCACGATCATGTCGTAGCGATCCCACCGATACGGGCCGTACAGGCCTTCGGCGGCGGCGATCATTTTTTCAGTGTCCGCCATCTCGGCGGCGGCGGCCTCGATGCGCTGCGGCTCGGCGTACACCGCCGAACGCGGACCGACGTTGCGCACGTCGATCTCGCCGATGGCGATCGCCAGCAGGTAGGACGGAATCGGTTGCGCCATCTTGAACTTCCAGCCGCCGGCGCCGGTGGCCTGCTGGTCGTTCTCGGCGCTCATCACCACCCGCATGCCGGCCGGCGCCTCGACACGGGCGCTGTAGGTGAAGCGCACCGCCGGCGTGTCCTGCACCGGCGCCCACGAGCGGGCGTTGATTGTCTCCGATTGGCTGAACATGAACGGACGCTTGCCGGACATGGTCTGCTCGGGATTGAGCCACTGCAGCGCGGTGGCCGACGGCGCGGTGCGGTAGTAAATGCGTACCTTCTGCGGCTGGAATGGCAGGGCGATGCGCAGCGCGCGGCCCTTCTCCACATCCAGCTTGTCGAGCATGAACGAGGCGGCGCTCCAGCGGCCGGCGGCGTTCAACACCTGCACCTTGGCGATGTTCAGTTCATTCGTGTCGAGCACCAGCGTGCGGGCGTTCTTGTCGATCCAGTTCAACGTCAGCTCGGCGTAGCCGGACAGGATCTTGTGGCTGAAGTCAGCCTTCAGGTCGAGATAGAGATCGGTGGTGCGCACCTGATCGTAGCGGGCGTAGCTCAGCGGATCGGCGTGGGCGGCCAGCGACAGGCATGCGGATAGCACGAGTGCGGAAATGGTCTTCTTGATCATAGGACGTTACCTTCAATGTAAGCTTCAGCGCGAAGCAGAATACCATAGCGATGTTTCTGTCATGTGTTAAACTAGCGGCCTTTAGTGGGGAGTAGTCGGCTTGCGTCGCCCCCGGCGCAAGAACCTGTGTCAACATAATCGGTCCGCAGACCGTGGCGCAGGTGGCCAGCATCGGCTTGACGAGACCATGACCTGGGCGCCGCCATGATGGGCCGGAGCTGCGCCTGTGTCATTGGTTAACCGTTCCGGCCCTCGTACTCTCACATCATGGAAGCATTCCTCGTCTCTACCGGCATCGTCGCCCTCGCGGAAATCGGCGATAAAACCCAGCTGCTCGCATTCGTACTCGCCGCCAGGTTCCGCCGTCCCTTACCGATCGTCGCCGCGATCTTCGTCGCCACCATCGCCAACCACGCCTTCGCCGCCGCCATCGGCACCTGGATCACCAGTCTGATGGGGCCGGAGCTATTGCGCTGGGTGCTGGGCGCCTCGTTCCTGGCGATGGCCGCGTGGACGCTGGTGCCGGACAAGCTGGATGACGACGCTACGCCGGTCGCCGGTTACGGTGTGTTCCTGACCACACTGATCGCCTTCTTTCTGGCCGAAATGGGCGACAAGACGCAGGTGGCCACCGTCGCGCTGGCGGCGCGCTACCACAGCATGATCGCGGTGGTGGCCGGCACCACGCTGGGCATGATGCTGGCCAACGTGCCGGCCGTGTACTTCGGCGACCGGATCGCCAACCGCATCTCGCTCAAGCTGGTGCACGGCATCGCCGCGCTGATCTTCGCGGCGCTGGGCGTGGCCACGCTGCTAGGCGCCGGCGCCTCCCTCGGCGTGTGATATCGCCGGCGACGCCGGCACCAGCAGCTCGACATGGTGGGTGCGGCCGCTGTCCATCAGCGCGATCCGGCCATCGGGCTGCGGCACGCCATCCACCGACAGGACCGGCGCCGACGTCGCGCCTTTGACGACGCGGATCTCGTAGGTGGCGCTGGCGTAGCGGTAGCTGAGCGAGAAGCCGGTCCAGTCCCGCGGCATGCTCGGCGCCAGCGTCAGGTGGGTGGCGCCGCGGGTGAGGCCCAGCAGCGACTCCAGGATCAGCCGGTACATCCAGCCGGACGAACCGGTGTACCAGCTCCAGCCGCCGCGGCCCACATGCGGCGCCACCGCGTACACGTCGGCCGTCACCACATACGGCTCCACCTTGTACACCGCCGTATCCTCGGCGGTGCGGCCGTGCATGACAGGATTGATCATGCGCGCCAGCTCCCACGCGCGCTCGGTCTCGCCCAGACGGGCGAAGGCCATCGCGGTCCAGATGGCGGCGTGGGTGTACTGGCCGCCGTTCTCGCGCACGCCCGGCACGTAACCGCGAATGTAGCCTGGATTCGGCCCGGCCTTGTCGAACGGCGGATCAAGCAACTGGATGATGCCCGAGTCACGCCGCACCAGCCGCTGATTGACCTGCTCCATCGCCCCGCGCACCCGTACCGGATCGGCGGCGCCGGACAGCACGCCCCAGCTTTGCGAGATCGAATCGATCTGGCATTCCTCGTTGGTGTGTGAGCCAAGCGGCGTGCCATCATCGAAATAGGCGCGGCGATACCACTCGCCATCCCACGCGTTCTGTTCGACGTTGGCGGCGACGCGGCGCGCCTGCTCGCGGCACTCGGCCGCGAATTCGGCGTCGTTGCGCAGATCCGCCACCTCGGCGAAGCGCTTCAGCACTTCGCACAGGAAGAACGCCAGCCACACGCTCTCCCCTTTGCCATGCTCGCCCACCTTGTCCATGCCGTCGTTCCAGTCACAGGAGCCGATCAGCGGCAAGCCATGCTGGCCGAAACGCAGGCCGTGGCGGATGGCGCGCTGACAGTGCTCGTACAGCGTGCCTTGCTCGCTGGAGCGGGCCGGCATGTCGTAGTACGAATCCTCCTCCGGCTTGACCGCGCGGCCTTCCAGATACGGCGCGGTTTCATCAAGGATGGCCATGTCGCCGGTGGCCGAGACGTAGCGCCAGGCGCCCAGCGGCAGCCACAGATAATCGTCCGAGCAGTGCGTGCGCACGCCGCGGTCCGATGGTGGATGCCACCAGTGCTGCACGTCGCCTTCGAGGAACTGGTGGGCGGCGCACAGCATCAGCTGATCGCGCAGCAGTTGCGGTTGCGTGTGGATGGTGGCCATCGCGTCCTGCAACTGGTCGCGGAAGCCGAAGGCGCCGCCGGACTGGTAGTAGCCGCTGCGCGCC
Source organism: Duganella lactea (assembly GCF_009857505.1). Lineage (GTDB taxonomy): Bacteria > Pseudomonadota > Gammaproteobacteria > Burkholderiales > Burkholderiaceae_D > Rugamonas > Rugamonas lactea. The sequence continues at coordinate 28,472 of NZ_WWCP01000023.1, read as the reverse complement.
CAGATGCGGCAGGCGATGGTCTGGTACATCAGCCAGCCGTTGGCGATGACGTCGATTTCCTTCTCCGGCGTTTCGATGCGCACCGCGCCCAGGGTTTGCTCCCAGTGCGCATGCACCTGGGCCAGCGCTTCGCGCGCGGCGTCGGCGCTGCGGTGCTTCTGTACCAGGCTGCTGGCGTCGGCGTTGCGGCGGCCGGCCACGCCCAGCACGAACACGATCTCGCGCTCCTGACCCGGTAGCAGGTCGAACGGCGCCTGGATCGCCGCGCAGGCATCGAGGCCGGCGCCGATCTTGCCGGACAGGCGCGCGCGCCGCATTGCCGCCGGCGCGGCCAGCGCCCCGTTACGACCGAGGAATTCGGTGCGGTCGGCGCTGATGCTGCGCTGCGTGGCGTCGCAATTGAAGAAGGCAACGCGGCCGCTGAACTCCGTGTTGTACGGGTTTCTGGCGAACAGCGCGCCGCTGACCGGATCGGCCTCGGTGACGATGTGCATGCCGGACTTGGAGCGCATCTCGCCCAGCACCCACTCGACATAGCCGAACGCCGACAGGCGGCGCGGCTTCGTCGAGTCGTTGCGCACTTTCAGCACCGTGTACTTGATCGGCGCATCGACGGCGACGAAGGTGGTCATCTCACTGTGGATGCCGGCTTCGCTGTGTTCAAACACGCTGTAGCCGAAGCCGTGGCGCGTGGTGTAGCTGCCGTTGCCGCGCGCCGGCAAGGCGGTCGGTGACCAGAACTGGCCGCTCTGCTCATCGCGCAGGTAGAACGCTTCGCCGCTGGCGTCGCTGACCGGATCGTTGTGCCATGGCGTGATGCGGTACTCGTGCGCGTTCTCGTGCCAGGTGTAGGCCTGGCCGCTTTCAGAAATCACGCTGCCAAACTGCGGATTGGCCAGCACGTTGGACCACGGCGCCGGCGTGCGTTGTGCGGCGCTGGTGGTGATCACGTATTCACGGCCGTCCTGCGAGAAGCCGCCGATGCCGTTCTCCAGCAGCAGCGGGGGCGCCGGCTGTTCGGCCGCCGGCACCGCGTCGGCGGGCTCGCCGCGACCATCCACCTGCAACGGCGGCATGCGCAGCGTGGGCGGCGCCGGACGCTTGATCTGTTCGCCCAGCGCGCCACGCGCGTCGCTGATGATGACCCGCGCCACCGACTGCATCAGCACCTTGTCCTCGTTCGGGATCTGATCGACCAGGCGCACGAAGATGCCGCCAGGCCGGTCGATCGCCTGGGCGTCGATGCCGGAGGCGATCAGGCCGATGATCTGGTCATGCAGCGCCTGGCGGTAGCCCGAGTTGTCTTCGTACCAGATCACCAGATCCACCACCAGGCCTTTCAGGCGCCAGTAGGCGTGCGCCTGCACCATCTGGCGCGCCAGCTCGATATTGGCCGGGTCCTTGATGTGCAACAGCACGATCGGCAGGTCGCCGGAAATCGCATACGCCCACAGGCCGGACTGGCCGCGCTGGTTCTTGATCAGCGTGGCGGCTTCGGCGCGCAGGCCGGCGTTCGGGTAGATCACCGAGTTGGCGAGGCGGCTATACAGCTGGCCATCCGCTTCGCTGGCGTTCAACTGGCGCAGCACCACCTGGCTGTGGGTCCACGCCAGTTCAAACACGCGGTCGGCCAGATGGCGATCCTGATACTTGTCGATCAGGTGCAGCGCCGCGTCGCGCTGCTCGGCCATGCCGGTGACGATATCGACCGTCGCATACTGGTCCGGCTTGAGCGTGATGGTGTAGCGGATCGCCACCACAGGATCGAGCACCGAACCTTCGGCGCCGCTCAACGGCCCCTGCTCCAGTAGGGCGCCCGGTGCCGCCGCCGTGTTGCCGCGGCCGATGAAGCGCGCGCGGTCGGTCTCGAACGACACGCCGGTCACCGGCGCGTCGTGCACCATCATCGAGTGCAGCATCCACGGCGACACCTCGTGCGCGCCGCGCGGACGGCGCGTGCACAGGATGGCGTTTTCGTCCTTCAGAATTTCGGTCTGTACAAACAGTTTGCTGAACGCCGGGTGCGCGTTGTCGGCGGCGGCCGGCGCCATCACCACTTCGGCGTAGCTGGTCACCTCGATGGTGCGCACACGGTCGGACTTGTTGGTGATGCGGGTGCGGCGCAGTTCAATATCGTCTTCCGGCGACACCACGATTTCGGTGTACAGGTCGATGTTGCGGTCGGCGCGTCGGAACTCGGCGCGGCCTTCGGAGAAGATCACCTCGTACTTTTTCGGCTCGACCAGTGTCGGCTGGTACGTGCTGGACCAGAACTCGCCATCCTCCACATCGCGCACGTAGCAGAAGTTGCCCCAGTTGTCGCGCGTGCTGTCCTCGCGCCAGCGGGTTACCGCCAGGTCCTTCCAGCGGCTGTAGCTGCCGCCGGCGTTGGTGACCATGACGTGATAACGGCCGTTCGACAGCAGCTGCGTTTCCGGCACCGGCGTCGAATGCTGCGTCAGCACGCGCAGCGGGTTGGCCTGCTCCGGCGCGCCGGTGCGGATGGCCGCCATCTCGGTGGTGTTGGAGTAGAAGGCGCCGGCCTGCGGGCTGCGCTCCTGCAACACCAGTAGCGTCGATTGCAGCAGCGGATCGGCATCGAAGCGGCGCTGCATCGGACGGTCGTGCAGCAGATAGCTAAGCGACAGCAGTCCCATGCCCTGATGGTGGACCATGAAGGACCGGATCACCGCAAAGCTCTGGCCACGCGGCAGGCGCGATGGCGTGTAGTCGATCGCCTCGTAAAAACCGAAGTGCCCCATGAAGCCCAGTTCCGCCATGCGCTGCAGGTTGGCGCACGAGGCTTCCGGCTGCACCATCAGGCCCATCATGGAAGCGTAGGGCGCGATCACCAGATCGTCGGCCAGGCCGCGCTTCAGGCCCAGCCCCGGCACGCCGAAGGCGCGGTACTGATAATTGAGGCTGGCGTCGACGGTGTTGTAGCCGGATTCGGAAATCCCCCACGGCACGTTGCGGCGCTTGCCATAATCGATCTGCGCGTCGATCACCGAGTTGTAGGTCTGGTCCAGCAAGGTGCTGGGATAGTTCGGCATCACCAGCAGCGGCATCAGGTACTCGAACATCGAGCCGCTCCAGGACAGCAGCACCGGTTTGCCGGCGACGATGCACAGCTGGCGCCCCAGCGCGAACCAATGGTCCTGCGGCAGTTGGCCCTGGGCGATGGCGACGAAGCTGGCCAGGCGCGATTCCGACGCCAGCAGATCGTAGTAGCTGGCGTCCAGGCGGCGGTCGGTGACGTTGTAGCCGATCGCCATCAGCTTGGTGGTCGGGTTGAACAGGAAGCCGTATTCCATCTGCGCGAAGGCGCCGCAGCGCTGCGCCATCTCGGCCAGCGCGCGCATGCGCTCATGGGCATTGGCGCTGCCTTGCTCGAACAACTCCGCCAGGCGTTGCTGGCGGTCGCGTTCGTCCGGCGCCAGGTCGGTGACGGCGATGGCGGAGGAGGCGCGCGCCAGCGCTGCCAGTTCGCGCAACGTCGGCACGCGGGTCATGCTGGTATCGAAGATGGCGTCGGCCGGCAGCGACGCCCACGGCGTCAGCGCGGCAAGTTCGTCCAGCGCGGCGTGGCATTGCTGCGCCAGCGAGGTCGCCCACCAGGCGGCGGCCTCGCTGTGGCTGGCGGCCTGCGGCTGGAACGCGTCCGCAGCGGCAGTGGCGCGCGTCAGCCAGACGTGCAACTGCTGCAGGTTGGCCGCCTCCGGCGCCGGTGACAGCGCGGCCAGCACGATGTCGCCGTCGATCACCGGCGCGGCAGGATCGCCCGTCTGCGCGGCGGCGGCCAGCGTCTCCTGCAACACGCGCGCGGTGGCAACGATGCCATCGACGATCTGCGCGCCAAGCACCGGTTCATCGTACAAGCCGGTCAGGCCGGACTGCAATGTCAGTAGATGGCCGCCAAGATTGCCGCTGTCGACCGACGAAATGTAGATCGGATGCAGCGGCTTGAGGGTCAGCGTATCGTACCAGTTGTAGAAGTGGCCGTGATGGCGCTCCAGCTGGTCCATGCTGTCCAGCGTGTGGTTGGTGCGCGTCATCATCTGGCCAACCGTGATGTAGCCGAAATCGACGGCGCTCAGGTTGGCCAGCAAGGCCATGCCGATATTGGTCGGCGAGGTGCGGTGCGCCACCACCTGCACCGGGTGCTCCTGCATATTATCCGGCGGCAGCCAGTGGCCTTCCGGGCCGACGAAGCGGTCGAAATAGGCCCAGGTGCGGCGCGCCAGCTTGTGCAGGAATTGCGTCTGCTCCGGCGACAGCTGCGCGCTTTGGCGCTTGATCGGGCGACTGATCCAGTCGGCGATGGCCGGCGCCACCAACCACGCCAGCAGGAACAGCGCGGCGGGCGGCAGGCTGGCCGGCTTCCAGCCAAGCAGCCAGCCGCCGACGAACAGCGCCAGCACCGGCGCGATCCACATCGTGCGCCAGGTGCTGAAGGTGCCGTCGGCCTGACGCGCCAGCGCCGACGCGCGCCATTCCAGCAGGCGGCGGTGCGACACGTTGGAGCGCCACAGGCTGCGCAGGATGGCGTCGAGACTGAAGTAAGCCTCATACGGCAGGAAGGCCAGCATCAGCACCGCGTGCGAGAACTGCAAGCCGGCGCGCCGCACCGACGCGCGGATATGCTGGCTCCACAAGGTGTCCTCCGGACGGCGGCACACATCGTACAGCATGCTGACCAACGGCGGCAGGAAGATCACCGTCAGCACGGCGCCGGTCCACATCCACGGTTCCGGCAACCAGCGCCACGCGGTGATCAGCGACAGCACCAGCGCCGGCGCGGTCAGGCTGCGGCGCAGGTTATCGAACAGCTTCCAGCGCGACAGCAGCGACAATGGATTCTTTTCGCGCCGGCCGCGGCCCGGCACGCGGGCGCCCAGCCACGCCATCAGTTGCCAGTCGCCGCGTATCCAGCGTTGGCGGCGCGTCACGTCTTCGCTGTAGCGCGCCGGATAGGCCTCGTACAACTGCGCGTCGCTCAGCAGGCCTGCGCGCAGGTAGCAGCCTTCCAGCAGGTCGTGGCTGAGGATTTTGTTTTCCGGCAGGCGTCCGCCCAATACCTGCTCGAACACGTCGACGTCGTAAATGCCCTTGCCGATGAAGGAGCCTTCGAAGAACACGTCCTGATAGACATCGGATACGGTGCGGGTGTAGGGATCGATGCCCGGCTCGCCGCCGCACAGCCGTTCGTAGCGCGAGGCGTTTTCGCTCGGCAGCGCCACCGCCACGCGCGGCTGCAGAATGCCGTAGCCCTCGGTCACGCAACGGCGCTGCATGTCCACGCGCGGCCGGTTGAGCGGATGCTGCATGGTGGCGATGAACTGCCTGGCCGCGTCGCGCGGCAGTTGGGTGTCGGTGTCCAGCGTGATGACGTAGCGGACGCTCTCAAGCTCCGAGGTGTCGCCCGCCACCACCGAAAACTTGTCGCGCGCGTCGCCGCGCAGGAAGCGGTTCAGGTCTTCCAGCTTGCCGCGCTTGCGCTCATGCCCCATCCACACGCCTTCCTGCGGATTCCACCGGCGCGGGCGATGCAGCAGCAGGAACGGCGTATGCGGCGTGCCGTTGGCGTACTTGTGGTTCAGGTGCGCGAGGTGGTGCTTCATCTGCTCAAGCAGCGCGGCGTCCTGCGGCATCTGCTCGACGCCGGCGTCGGCGAAATCGGTCAGCAGGCAAAACAGCAGGTTGGGATCGCGGTTGGCGAGGAAGCGCACTTCCATCTGCTCGAACAGATCGTCGATGTTCTCCTTGCTGTAGACCAGCGTCGGCACCACGACGATGGCGCGCGCGTCGGACGGGATGCCGTCCTTGAAGTCCATGCGCGGCAAGGGATTGGGCCGCGTGACCAGCGTGGCGACCCAGTTCACCAGACTCAGTGCCAGCTGGCTGCTGCCCAGCAGCGCCAGCGCGCCGAGCGCCACCAGCACGCCGCCACGCACGCCGTGGCGCGACGCGCTGTCCAGCAGCAGCGCGGTGGCGACAAACGCGATCGCGGCGACCGCGCCGAGGTAGGACGTCAGCGGCGAGGCGCGCGAGGTTTGCTGAAACGCCTCGCCCCACGGACGGCGCATGCCGGCCTGCTTCTCCAGCGCCGCCAGGCCGCCGCCGATCAGGTAGAAGCCCACGTGGCCGTGGCGCCCATCGCCCTTGCCGTGATGCGCCTGTGCCAGCGCCAGCGCCTGCCGCGCCACCTCCACTTCGCTGAAGCGCGAGCGCTTGGCGATTTTCTCGATCATGTGGCGGTACTGGTCGCGCGTGGCGAATTCCATTTTGCCGTAGATATCGGCCGGGTCCTGGCGCAGCGTTTGTTCGACCACGCTCATGGTCTCGACGAACTCCTGCCAGTCCATGGTGCCGAGGAAGCGCAGACTGCCGATGCTGTTGGCGATCGACACCTGCTCGGCGGCCTGCTGCTGGATCTCGGCCTGGATCTGCTGCTCGATGGTCTGCCCGGATTCGGCCAGGCGATGGGTGATCCACGTCAGCGCCAGCGTCAGCGCCGGGCTTTGTCCTTGCAGCCGGCGCGCCAGCTCGGCGACGAAGCCACTGGTGATGGGGGGATTGGAGCGCGCCATGTCGGCCACCATCAAAATCAGGCCGCTGGGATTTTTCTCGGCGATGTCCATCATCTGGTCGGCCCAGGTGTTGGCGAGGTCGCGCTGCAGCCGGTTCTCGGCCACGCGCGCGGCCACGCGGCGCAGGTTCTCGATCAGCGCCAGGCGCAGCATGATCGGAATCGCCCACAGTTCGCCGAGCTTGAGCGTGGCGACTTCCTGATAGGCGTCGACGAAGCGGCACAGCGATTCCGGATCGACGCGGCCATCGCCATGCGAAATAATTTCCAGCGCGATTTTGTAGACGCGCGGCATGCCGTCCGGCGCGCCCTTGCCCAAGCGCGGCAATTCCTTGCTGTAGTCCTTCGGCAAGTGGCGGCGGGCGATACGAATTTGTTCTTCGATTAAATAGAAGTTGTCCAGCAGCCACTCGGAAGCGGGCGTGATCTGACGACCGGCCTTGACGGCGGCGGTGAGCTCATCGCAGGTGGCATCAATGACGGCGGCGTTTTCCGCCAGGCGCGACAACAGGCGATCACGGCCGCCTCGCTTGCTGAGTTCGTGATGTTGCGCCAGTGTTTTGCCGTGTGCCGCCATTTGCGCGGCGCTGAAAAGTTCTGCCCGCAGCGGTAAATCCTCATCGTCCTCATCGGAGACCAGAGAGCCGGCTTGGGACTCGCGAAAGCCGAGCGTGATCTCGGGCAGCAGGGGATTGGATTTGTTCAACTTTGACCTCGCGTGGATTCTGCGAATGAAAATTATGGGCCAAGCAATCCTACTGTGGCGCACGGGACGGCACTGTACGCTCACAGACATAACGAGGTCGACAGTAAAGCCGGGGCAGATGATGCTGGGGAATGGGAAGCGTGACTGCAGGGCGCGGTCAGCATGGGTCCCGGCTTGCGCCGGGACGACATGGTTTGGTGAAACTGCTTAGGTGGCCAGGGCGAGGCCGCCGTTGAGGCTGTAGGCTTGCGGATGGCCGAGGCGACGCAGGCATTGGGCGGCCTTCATGCTGCGGTTGCCGCTGCGGCAGAAGAACACCAGCGGCGCGGCGTCATCGTGCAGCCAGGTGCTGGCGTGTTCCGCCAGCCGGCTCAGCGGCACGCTCAGCGCAACCTTGCCCGCCGGCGACGGCGCGACGGTGGCGGCAAATTCATATTGCTCGCGTACATCGACCAGACGCGCGTTCGGATGCGTTTGCAGGAAGGTGGCCAGCGCGGCGCCATCAAGTTGCAGATCGGCAGCGAGCGTTGCTGATGGTGCAGTGCCCATGCTGGCGCAGAACTGGTTGTGCTCGTCGCGGGTTGGACACAACAACGTGCGCGCGGTGGTGATGCCGCTCAGCGCCTGCTGCAGCGGACGCGCGCTGAAGGCAAAGCGCACAGCGGCGGCGGGCAGACATGCGGCGTCTGGCGTACCCAGCAGATAAGCGCGCGGCTCACCAGCGGCGTCGCAGCGGACGCTGGCCAGCACTTGCGCACCCAGCTTGATGACGCTGGCGGCGACGCCGTTTTCCAGCGGCATGGCGACGGCGTTGAGCGGCCAGCCATACTCGTCCGCATCGGCGGCGCGGTTGAAGTGGCGGCCCAGCGCTTCCACCATCTCGGTACGGCCGGCGTTGGGCTGCGTGCAGACCACCGCTCGCACCTGATAGTTCTGGCAGCGCACATAGGCTTCGATGCGCGCGACGTGGTCCGGCAATGGATCGATGACGACGCAGCGATGGCTGGCGGCATCCAGCACCAGCCAGCTGCACGCTCCCTCCACGCCCAGTTGCAGCAGACCGTCATATGTTCCGGCGCTGCGCTCCGATGGGATCAGGCAACTGGCACGCAGCGCGGCGCCACAGCGTTCGATACGGACACAGGCGGCGGCGATCGTCGCTTCGTCCACCAGCGGGCCGAACGACATGCGGATGGCGCCGGCGCTGCGCCACAGCGGCAAGCCCATCGCATCCAGCACATAACTCGGCGCGGCTTTCGATGACGAACAGGCGCTGCCGGCGCTGACGCGCACCCCGGCGGCGTCGAACACATCCATCAGCTCGCGGCTCGACAGGCCCGGCACGGCAAAGTTCAGCGTGGTCGGCAAGGCGTGCTCGAAGGAATTGTTGAAGACCACGCCCGGCAGCGCGGCGCGCAGGGCATCGGCCAGACGGGTGCGGAAGCTGTACAGCTCGGCTTCGGTGCGGAAGGTGTCGCCCCGTTCCAGCGCCGCCAGCACCACACCCAGCGCGGCGATGCCGGCCATGTTCTCGGTGCCGGAGCGCTGGCCGGCTTCTTGTCCACCGCCCATGATCAGCGGCGTGAACGGCACGCCGGCGCGCACGTACAGCATGCCGATGCCTTTCGGCGCATGGAGTTTATGGCCGGAGAACGGTGCGTAATCGATACGGGTTGACGACAGATCCAGCTTGAGCTTGCCCAACGCCTGAACGCAGTCGACCATCCACAAGGCCCGGCTGGCGGTTTCGCCGAGCACGGCTTCGATGCCGGCCAGGTCGCTGATGACGCCGGTTTCGTTATTGGCGGCCATGGTGCACACCATCGCCGCCTGGCTGGCGACTTCGCGCAGCGCGGCCAGCTGATGGACGCCGTTACCGTCGACCGGCAGCTTGTGCAGTGTCAGGTTCAGGCCCAGCAGGCGGTTCCAGTGTGCCAGGCTTTCCGGCACGGCCTTGTGTTCGGTGGTGCCGTAGACCAGCAGCGTGCCGATGGCCTCGCCGGCGTCGCGGCGCTCGCGCAGGGCGCACAGCGCGGACAGCACCGCCGTCTGGATGCCCTCGGTGGCGCCGCTGTTGAACATCAGGCGACCATTGCCAACGCCCAGCAGACGCACGGCGCAGGCGCGCGCCTCGTCCAGAATGACCTTGGCTTTGAGGCCGGTGCTGTGGGTGCTGCTGGGATTGCCGAAGCGCTGGCCCATGGCGTCGCTGGCAGCGGCCAGCGCGGCTGGCAAGACAACGCTGGTGGCGTTGCTATCGAGATAGATTTCAGTATTCATGCACACAGTTTACTGAGGCAAGCGGAAATAGTCGTACCAAAATACTTCGCCAAGGCATAATATGTAGATGATTTATCCTATCTTTTCAGGAATATTGGAATGAATTTACTTGACCGTTATGACTACGCCATTCTCAACGCGCTGCAACGCGACGGCACCTTGTCCATCGCTCAGTTGAGCGAGCAGGTCGGGCTATCCTCGACGCCCTGCTGGAAGCGCCTGCGCCGGCTGGAAGAGGAAGGCTTTATCGAGAACCGCGTGGCCATCGTCAACCGCCGCAAGGTCGGCCTGCCGGTGACGGTGTTCGTCAGCATCCGCACCACCCAGCACGACGACAAGTGGTACGCCCGTTTCGCCGCCGCCGTGGCGGCGCTGCCCGAGGTGCAGGAATTTCACCGCATGAGCGGCGACGTCGACTATTTGTTGAAGGTGGTAACCAGCGACATCGAGGGTTATGACCGCTTTTACAAGAAGCTGACCAAGTCCGCGCAACTCACTGGCGTGTCCTCCGCGTTCTCGATGGAACAGATCAAAATCACCACCTCTCTGCCGCTGGGGCTGGTCTCGCACCCATAAAGGGCGATCGTGCGATAATGCGCCATTTCAAATACTTGATTTGAATCAATGCGCGCCTTCTTCGACAGCTGGCTGCCCAGCGCCCCCACCGCCAATCGCCGTGAACAATTGCGCGCCTCGGCCGGCGCGCTGCTCGGCATCCTGCTGACCTCCCTGCTGAGCCACGTTCTGCTGCAAAACACCCATGCGTCGATCTTTCTGGTGGCGCCGATCGGCGCGTCATCGGTGCTGCTGTTCGCGCTGCCGGCCAGTCCGCTGGCGCAGCCGTGGTCGGTGGTCGGTGGCAACGTCATCAGCGGCCTGGTCGGCACGGCCTGCGTGCACTGGTTCGGCGACAGCCTGCCGCTGCCGGTGGTGGCGGGCATGGCGTGCGGCGGCGCGATCGCCGCCATGTTCGTCATGCGCTGCCTGCATCCGCCCGGCGGCGCGGTGGCGCTGACCACGGTCATCGGCGGTCCGGCGGTGCACGCGGCCGGCTTTGAATTCGTGCTGATGACGGTGATGGCCGATTCGATTCTGCTGGTGCTGATGGCCATCACGTACAACAACCTCACCGGCCGCGGCTATCCGCATGTGCAGCAAAACGCGCACGTCAATCCGCACGCCACCAAGGATGCGGTGCCGACCGTGCGGCTGGGCTTCAAGCCGGAGGACCTGGACGCCGTGCTGAAGCAACATAATCAGGTGCTGGACATCAGCCGCGACGATCTGGAATCGCTGTTCATGCAGACCGAGCAGCGGGCCTACCAGCGCCGCTTCGGCATCATCCACTGCGCCGACATCATGTCGCGCGACATCGTCAGCGCCGAATTCGGCACCAGCCTGGAAGACGCCTGGCAGGCGATGCGCAAGCACCGCGTGGTGTGCCTGCCGGTGCTGAACCGTGCGCGCCGCATCATCGGCATCGTCACGCAGACCGATTTCCTCCATCACGGCGGGCTCGACAGCTACGGCGGGATCCGCCAGCAACTGCGCCGATTCCTGCGCAAAAGCGGCGTCACCCACACGGAAAAAGCCGAGGTCGTGGGCCAGATCATGACCCATCATCCAACCACCGCGCGGGTCGACACGCCGATCATCGACCTGGTGCCGCTGATGGCGGACTCAGGCTTCCATCACATCCCCATCGTCGACGAAGAACAGCGCTTCGTCGGCTTAATCACCCAATCCGACCTGTTGGCGGCGCTGTATGAAAGCCGGTTCGCCGAAGCGGCGGCGTGATACAAATTTGTCCCCGCAACGGCGCCTTGTTGGCTTATGCTAGCGGCCAACCTGGTTACCTCAAGGACAAACATGACTTCTCGCCGCAACTTCCTCGTTCCCTTGGCCGCCGCGCTGGCCCTCGCCTTCTCTCCGCTGAGCCATGCCGCCGCGCCCGCCGGCAAAGTCAGCGCCGAAGTCGCGGCCTCGGCCAATAAAGCGCTGCTGGCCATCGCCGACGACTACTATCAAGCGGTGGCCCGCTTCGAGCCGATTGGCGCGACCGAGAACGGCGACAATCGCTTCGACGCGCAACTGGGCCTGAGCATCGCGCCGGCCAAACGGGCCGCGCAATTCAAGCGCTATCGCCAGTTCGCCAAACGTCTGCAAGCCATCAGCCCGCATCAGCTGGACCAGAAAGGCCGGATTAATTACGACATCCTGAAATACGAGCTGAACGGGCTGATCGCGATGGAGCGCTTCCCAGAACACCTGCTGCCGGTCAACCAGATGGATAGCGTGCCGGTCACGCTGGCCAACTACGCCGGCGGCGAAGCCTCGCAGCCGATCGGCACCGTCCAGCAATACGATGCCTACCTGAGCCGCCTGACGCAGCTGCCGGCATGGATCGACCAGGCCATCGCCAACATGCGCACCGGTATCAAGAAAGGCGTGACGCAGCCGAAGGCCATCATGATCTCGGCGCTGCCGCAGTTCCAGAAACTGGTCAGCGCGACGCCGGAAGCCAGCATCTACTACACCCCGATCACCAAGCTGCCAGCCACGTTCTCCGACGCCGACAAGCAGCGCCTGACCGCCAGCTACCGCCAGACCATCAACGACAAGGTGATGCCGGCCGTCGCCCGCCTGGCGGTCTTCCTGGAAAAAGAATACGTGCCGGCCTGCCGCACCTCCACCGGCCTGGGCGCGCTGCCGGACGGCGCCGCCTGGTATCAGGCGCGTGTCGCCAACGCGACGACAACCACGCTCAAACCGGATGAAATCCACGCCATCGGCCTGCGCGAAGTGGCGCGCATCCAGTCGCAATTTGCGGTGCTGGGTCCCAAGCTGGGTTACAACGGCCCGGCCGCCGGTCTGCCGGTGTGGGTGGCGGCGCAGCCGAAGTTCTTCCCGTTCAAGAGCGAACAAGAAGTGCAAGCCGTGTTCCACAAGCTCAACGACGTGCTGGACACCAAGCTGCCGGCCATGTTCACGCTGGTGCCAAAAGCCAAGCTGGACCTGCGCCTGGAACCTGAACTCAGCCGAGCCACCGCGTCCGATCACTACACCGCACCGGCCGCCGACGGCTCGCGTCCGGGCGTGTTCTGGTCGGTGGTCAACGACCCGACCAAGTACGGCAGCACCGGCATGACCACGCTGTTCCTGCACGAAGGCAAGCCCGGCCACCATTTCCACATCGCGCTGATGCAGGAACTGAACCTGCCCGACTTCCGCAAATTCGGTGGCAACAACGCCTTCACCGAAGGCTGGGCGCTGTACTCGGAAACGCTGGGCAAGGAGATGGGCCTGTTTGACGATCCGGCCCAGTACTTCGGCCACCTGAACGACGAGCTGCTGCGCGCCACCCGTCTGGTGGTCGATACCGGCATGCACGCGCAAGGCTGGACCCGCGAACAGAGCATCAAGTACATGCAGGACACGCTGGGCTACACCGACTACGCCAAGAGCGAGACCGAGCGCTACATGGCCTGGCCGGGCCAGGCGCTGGGCTACAAGGTGGGTTCGCTGAAGATCCAGGAACTGCGCGCACGCGCCGAGAAAGCGCTGGGCGACAAGTTCAGCCTGCCGGCCTTCCACGCTGTGGTGCTGAGCGACGGCACGGTGCCGTTGGCGCTGCTGGAAGAAAAGGTCGATCACTGGATCGCCAGCCAGAAGTAAGCGCAAAACCGTCATTCCGGCGCAGGCCAGAATCCATAGAACGCTAGCGCAAGCTCAGCATGGATTCCGGCTTTCGTCGGAATGACAGCGCTTACTTCACATACCGCTGAATCAGCTCGATCACAGCCGGCGGCAAGGCCTTGATCTTGCGATCATGGCAGGCGAACACAATCTGCTGGCGCCCGACCGACACCGGCTTGCCGTCCACAGAGAAGCGAAACTCCAGCCAAAACGAGCACTTCTTGACGTTATACACGTTCAACTCACACGAAATTTCTTGAAACGGAAACGTCTCCTGCAGATAGTCCTGCTCAGCGTGCTTGGTGATAAAGACGCCCTCCTTCTGCAGCATATCGCGCGATATACACTCAAAGAACCACTTTTCGCGGCAGATGCCCTGCCATTCAAAGTACCGGGCGAAATACGTGTTGCCGTAGGCGTTGGAGTCCTTCAGATAGACGGTCAGCGTGTGGGTGAAGGTTTGGGCGGTAACGTGCATCAGCATGATATAACTCCTTTGATAGATGGTTACCCGGCAACCGGGTACCATCACTAAGCTGGAGTTGGCGTGGCGGAAGTTTGATCTGCCGCAAACGCCATTCCGAAATTCAAGCAAACGGCTTCTGCCCGCGCAATACTTGTGTTCTCCGCTCACTTTTCCGGACCAGCGCTATGCATTCGCTCCTGCCCGCCGTGGTTTCGATGCTCTTCCTGTGCTATGGCACCTATGTGCTGCACTCGCGCGGGGTGAACCGCATCAGCCTGACGTTCTTCCTGCTGTGCATGGCCACCTTCAGTTGGCAATTCACTTGGGCTATCCTGTTCCAGATGCACGACCCGCGCGCCGCGCTGTCGCTGGCCAAGCTGGGCTATTTGCTGATCCTGTTCCTGCCGACCACGCTGTATCACTTCATCGCCGAATTGACCGCCCAGCGCGGCGAACGAGGCTGGGTGGCGCTGTCCTACGCCTCGGCCGGCGCACTCGGCGTGCTGCTGCTGACGACTGACGAACTGATCGACGGCCTGTATCCGTACTTTTTCGGGTTCTACCCCAAGGCCGGCCCCTTGCATCCGCTGCATCTGCTACAGACGGTGCTGGTGGTGGGGCGCGGACTATGGCTGTTGTACCAGCGTCAGCGGCAGGCGGTCTCCACCGAGAAGACCCGCCTGCGCTACTGCCTGGTCAGCCTGCTGATCTACTTCTTCGCGGCGGTGGACTACCTGTGCAACTACGGCGTGCAGTTTTATCCGCCGGGCGTGCTGTTCGTGGCCACCAGCCTGGGACTGATCGCGCAAGCCATGGTCAGGCACAACCTGCTGGCCGATCCGCTGGAGGTGGCGGCCACCATCGCCCACGAGATGCGCACGCCGCTGGCGACCATCCGCAACCAGTCGCGCATGCTGTCGCGCTCGCTGCCGGAGGTGCTGGCCGGCTACCAGTGCGCGCTGGCGCATGGACTGATCCCCGCGGGTTTGTCGATGACACAACTGCAGTATCTGGCGGCGCTGGGGCAGCACATCGAAAAAGAGATCAGCCGCTCAAATTTCATTGTCGACATGATGCTGGCCTCGGCGCGGGCGGGCTCGCTGAACCGAGGTGAATTTGCCAATTATTCGGCCAAGCAGTGCGTCGACGATGCGCTGTCCAGCTATCCGTTTGAGAGCACGATGCGGGATAAAGTGCGCGTCTGCGGCAATAACGACTTCACCTTTTTTGGCTCCGACGTGCTGCTGGTGTACGTGTTGTATAACCTGTTCAAGAACGCGCTGCACGCGATTAAAGTGGCCGGCCGGGGTGAGGTGGAAATTATGCTGGCGGACCGGAAACTGATGGTCACGGATACCGGCTCGGGCATTCCGGACGATGTATTGCCGCATGTATTCGAGCCGTTTTACAGTACCGGTGGCACCGGAATGGGATTGGCATTTTGCCAGAAGGTGATTACCGCTTTTGGCGGCAATATTCGGTGCGAATCCAAAGCCGGGAGATATACCTGCTTTCTAATCAGCCTACCAGCTGACTAATATCTTCGCCGCTGACTTCTTCCAGATCGGTTTCATCGCCCAACACATAAATCTTTTGGCCGCGCAAAACTTCCAGAATAAAGGGCTGCTGTTCGCGCAGGCGGCGTTTAAAGTCGGGAATGGCGTACAGATTGGGATTGATTTTACGGCGTAATAACCGTTCCGCCACCGGCAGGCGCGATAAGAGTTCGCCGTAGCTGGTGTTATCACCGACCAGCAATAACTCCACCGGCGTATCCATATTCTCTTGTTCTTTGGCGGTGGCGCCATAAACAAACGCCACATTCAGCACATGCTGCAACGGCGCCAGCGCCGAGTTCAGCACGCTGACCAGACCGAAGGTTTTCTTCACCAGACTGCTCAGTTCGTCAAAGACGATGCAATCCTTGTTCGGCTTGAACCGGCGCACGTTGCCGATCCGCTCGGACACGATGACGCCCGACTCATGCAGGCGCTTCAGCTCGCGCTGCGCCGAGGCGCTCCCCAGCCCGGTCAAGCGCATGATCTCATTCAGGTGAAATCCTTGGTTGACACGTACAAACAGCAAGCCCAGCAGTTTCTGCTGGGCGGGAGTGAAGAGGGCTTGAGCGATCATAGCCAAATATTAGCATGAAGCCTCATGTGCCAACATGTACTTCAGGGCATTGTCCTTAAGTTAAATGACATCAGGCACAGCCGAAAAAAAACGGCACCCGAAGGTGCCGTTTTTATTGAGCGTATCTAAATTACGCTTCGCCGTCGTGTGGTGCAACCGTTTCGGTGGCTTCCACATCGGCGCCGGACATGGCGGCTTTTTCAGCGGCCAGCAGTGCTTGACGCTCTTCGACTTCCCACTGCTCTTTCTCTTTACGAGCGCGGTGGAAGGCCAGTCCGGTACCGCCTGGAATCAGACGACCAACGATCACGTTCTCTTTCAGACCACGCAGACCATCGCGTTTGCCCATGATCGCCGCTTCGGTCAGCACGCGGGTGGTTTCCTGGAACGATGCGGCCGAGATGAACGAGTCAGTCGACAGCGACGCTTTGGTAATACCCAGCAGCACGTTCTCGTACGTCGCAGGAATCTTGTTCTCTGCGGTGACGCGATCGTTCTCGTCCAGCAGTTCCGAACGTTCCACCTGCTCGCCAACGATGTAGTTGGTGTCGCCGGCATTGACGATCTGCACACGACGCAGCATCTGACGCACGATCACTTCGATGTGCTTGTCGTTAATCTTCACGCCCTGCAGACGGTACACGTCCTGCACTTCGTCAACGATGTAACGTGCCAGCGCTTCGATACCCAGCAGACGCAGGATGTCTTGCGGATCGGCCGGGCCGTCCACGATCATCTCGCCCTTGTTCACCACCTGGCCGTCGTGGACCAGCACTTGTTTATCCTTGGTAATCAGGAACTCGTGCTTGTTGCCGTCCATGTCGGTGATTTCCAGACGCTGCTTGCCCTTGGTTTCTTTACCGAAGGCAACGGTACCGGTGACTTCCGCCAGCATGCCCGCGTCTTTCGGCGAACGTGCTTCGAACAGCTCGGCCACGCGTGGCAGACCACCGGTAATGTCACGGGTTTTCTGCGATTCGGTCGGGATACGCGCCAGAACCTCACCCACGGACACTTGCTGGCCGTCTTTCACCATGATCAGCGCGCCGACCTGGAAGCCGATCGCCACCGCGTGTTCGGTGCCGGCGATCTTCACTTCGTTGCCGTCTTCGTTCAGCAGTTTCACTTGCGGACGCAGCGTTTTGGTCAGCGAACCACGACGCTTCGCATCGATCACCACCAGCGTTGCCAGACCGGTCACTTCGTCGACCTGACGGGCCACGGTCACGCCTTCTTCGACGTTCTCGAAACGCACCGTACCGGCGTACTCGGTGATGATCGGACGGGTCAGCGGGTCCCAGGTCGCCAGCGCGGTGCCGGCCTTGATGACCATGCCATCCTTGACGATCAGCGTCGCGCCGTACGGCACCTTGTGACGCTCACGCTCACGGCCGTGGTCGTCGGTGATCAGCACTTCGCCCGAACGGGAAATGACGATTTGCGCGCCCTTGCCGTTGGTGACGTAACGCATGGTCGAGGTGAAACGGATGGTACCGTTCGACTTCGCTTCCACCGACGATGCCACCGCCGCACGCGACGCCGCACCACCGATGTGGAAGGTACGCATGGTCAGCTGGGTACCCGGCTCACCGATCGACTGCGCCGCCACCACACCGACGGCTTCGCCGGAGTTGACCAGCATGCCGCGGCCCAGGTCGCGACCATAGCACTTGGCGCACAGGCCGAAGCGGGTGTCGCAAGTGAGCGGGGTACGGACTTTGACTTCGTCGATGCCCACGCGTTCGATCTCTTCGACCATGTCCTCGTCCAGCAGCGTGCCGGCTTCGTACAGGGTTTCCTGGGTTTCAGGATTGACCACGTCGGTGCCCGCCACGCGGCCCAGAATACGGTCGCGCAGGGCTTCGATCACTTCACCGCCCTCGACCATCGCCTTCATGACGGTACCGTTGCTGGTGCCGCAATCGTCTTCGATCACCACCAGATCCTGGGTCACGTCGACCAGACGACGGGTCAGGTAACCCGAGTTCGCGGTTTTCAGCGCGGTGTCGGCCAGACCTTTACGGGCGCCGTGGGTCGAAATGAAGTACTGCAGAACGTTCAGACCTTCGCGGAAGTTCGCGGTAATCGGCGTTTCGATAATCGAACCGTCCGGTTTCGCCATCAGACCACGCATACCCGCCAGCTGGCGAATCTGTGCGGCCGAACCACGCGCGCCCGAGTCGGCCATCATGTAAATCGCGTTGAACGATTCCTGGGTCGACTTGGTGCCGTCACGCTTGATGACGTCTTCCACTTTCAGCTGGTCCATCATGGCCTTGCCGACTTCGTCGGAAGTCTTGCCCCAGATGTCGACCACTTTGTTGTAACGCTCGCCGGCGGTCACCAGACCCGAGGCGTACTGCTGCTCGATCTGTTTGACTTCGGATTCGGCGGCCGAAATCAGCGTGACTTTTTGTGGCGGTACCAGCATGTCGTCGACGCAGATCGAAATACCGGCGCGGGTTGCCAGACGGAAGCCCGACTGCATCAGCTGGTCAGCAAACACGACCGTCGCGCGCAGGCCGCACTTACGGAACGAGGTGTTGATCAGCTTGGAAATTTCTTTCTTTTTCAGCGCGCGATTCAGCACCGAGAAAGGCAGGCCTTTCGGCAGGATTTCCGACAGGATGGCGCGGCCAACCGTGGTTTCGTAACGGGTCAGCGTGCGCACGAATTCGCCCGTCGCTGGATCTTTTGGATTCTCAACGATACGCACGGTGATGCGGGTGGTCAGCTCAACCTGTTTGTTGTCGTAGGCACGGATGACTTCCGACACGTCAGGGAACAGCATGCCCTCGTTTTTCGCGTTGATCGCCTCGCGGGTCGCGTAGTACAGACCCAGCACGATATCCTGCGAAGGAACGATCGACGGCTCGCCGTTCGATGGGAACAGGATGTTGTTCGACGCCAGCATCAGCGTGCGCGCTTCCATCTGTGCCTCGATCGACAGCGGCACGTGGACCGCCATCTGGTCACCGTCGAAGTCGGCATTGAAGGCCGCGCAGACCAGTGGGTGCAGTTGGATCGCCTTGCCTTCGATCAGGACTGGCTCGAACGCCTGGATACCCAGACGGTGCAGCGTCGGCGCACGGTTCAGCATGATCGGGTGTTCGCGGATCACGTCTTCCAGGATGTCCCAGACGACCGGCTCCTGGATCTCGACCAGCTTCTTGGCGGCCTTGATCGTGGTCGCCAGGCCCATCAGTTCCAGCTTGTTGAAGATGAATGGCTTGAACAGTTCCAGCGCCATCAGCTTCGGCAGACCGCACTGGTGCAGTTTCAGCTGCGGACCCACCACGATGACCGAACGGCCCGAGTAGTCGACGCGCTTGCCCAGCAAGTTCTGACGGAAGCGACCGCCCTTACCTTTGATCATCTCGGCCAGCGATTTCAGCGGACGCTTGTTGGCGCCGGTCATCGCTTTGCCGCGACGGCCGTTGTCCAGCAGCGAGTCGACCGCTTCTTGCAGCATGCGCTTTTCGTTGCGCGTGATGATCTCTGGCGCGCGCAGCTCCATCAAACGCTTGAGGCGATTATTACGGTTGATGACGCGACGATACAGGTCATTCAGGTCCGAGGTGGCGAAACGGCCGCCGTCCAGTGGCACCAGTGGGCGCAGTTCCGGTGGCAGCACCGGCAGCACTTCCATGATCATCCACTCAGGCTTGATGCCCGAACGCTGGAACGCTTCCAGCACTTTCAGACGCTTGGCGTATTTCTTGATCTTGGCTTCGGACTTCGATTCCTTCAGTTCCACGCGCAGCGTTTCGGCATCGCGGTGGATGTCGATCGAGCGCAGCAGTTCGCGGATACCTTCCGCGCCCATGAAGGCGGTGAAGTCGTCGCCGTACTCTTCGTACTTGGCGGCGTAGTCGTCTTCCGACATGATCTGGCACTTCTTCAGTGGAGTCATGCCTGGATCGGTCACGACATAGGCTTCGAAGTACAGCACGCGTTCGATATCGCGCAGCGTCATGTCCAGCACCATGCCCAGACGCGACGGCAGCGATTTCAGGAACCAGATGTGGGCGGTTGGCGAGGCCAGCTCGATGTGGCCCATGCGCTCACGGCGCACCTTGGCCAGCGTCACTTCGACGCCGCATTTTTCGCAGATCACGCCGCGGTGTTTCAGGCGCTTGTACTTGCCGCACAGGCACTCATAGTCCTTGATCGGGCCAAAGATTTTGGCGCAGAACAGGCCGTCGCGCTCTGGCTTGAAGGTACGGTAGTTGATGGTTTCCGGCTTTTTAACTTCGCCGTAGGACCACGAACGGATTTTTTCAGGCGAGGCGAGACCGATCTTGATCGCGTCAAAGGTCTCGTTCGTCTGTACTTGCTTGAATAGATCGAGCAGTGCTTTCATGTATCACTCCAGGTAGTGATGAATTCTTAAACTGCCCCGCCGGCGAAAGCCGGCGGGGCGGCGGCCAGTGTGTTAGTTGCGTTCCAGGTCGATATCGATACCCAGGGAACGGATCTCTTTCACCAGCACGTTGAACGATTCCGGCATGCCGGCATCGATCACGTGATCGCCCTTGACGAGGTTTTCGTACACTTTGGTACGGCCATTGACGTCATCGGACTTCACGGTCAGCATTTCCTGCAGCACGTACGATGCGCCGTACGCTTCCAGTGCCCACACCTCCATCTCACCGAAGCGCTGGCCGCCGAACTGGGCTTTACCGCCCAGTGGCTGCTGCGTCACCAGCGAGTACGGACCGGTCGAACGCGCGTGCATCTTGTCGTCGACCAAGTGGTGCAGTTTCAGCATGTGCATCACGCCGACGGTGACCTTGCGCTCGAACGCTTCGCCGGTGCGGCCGTCGTACATCGTGACCTGATTCTTCGACGGCGTCATGCCCAGATGGTTGGCGATATCGTCCGGATACGCCAGGTCCAGCATGCGGCGGATTTCCGACTCGTGCGCACCGTCGAACACCGGGGTCGCGAACGGCACACCGCGTTTCAGGTTGTGCGCCAGCTTCATGATCTCTTCGTCGTCGAAGTTGTCCAGATCTTCCGGACGGCCGGTTTCGTTGTAGACCGTGGTCAGATACTTGCGCATCTCTTCCACTTTGATCTGCTGCTGCAGCATTTCGCCGATACGGATACCCAGGCCTTTTGCCGCCCAGCCCAAGTGGGTTTCCAGAATCTGACCAACGTTCATCCGCGACGGCACGCCCAGCGGGTTCAGCACCACGTCGGCCGGCGTACCGTCGGCCATGTATGGCATGTCTTCCACCGGCACGATACGCGAGACCACACCCTTGTTACCGTGGCGGCCCGCCATCTTGTCGCCCGACTGCAGGCGGCGTTTAACGGCCAGGTAGACCTTGACCATTTTCTGCACGCCAGGTTGCAGCTCGTCGCCCTGGGTCAGTTTCTTGCGCTTCTCTTCGAAGGCCAGATCGAACTGGTGGCGCTTCTCGTTGATCGATTCCTTGATCGCTTCGAGTGCGGTCGCCGAGGCGTCTTCTGCCGGACGGATGTCGAACCAGTGGTACTTGTCCAGATCGTCCAGGTAGTCCTTGGTGATCTTGGCGCCCTTGGCCAGCTTCTTCGGACCGCCGTTGACCACTTGGCCGATCAGCATTTTTTCCAGACGCTGGAAGGCATCGCCTTCCACAATACGCATCTGGTCGTTCAGGTCCAGGCGGAAGCGTTTCAGTTCATCGTCGATGATCTGTTGCGCGCGCTTGTCACGCACGATGCCTTCGCGGGTAAACACCTGCACGTCGATGACGGTGCCGACCATGCCCGAAGGCACGCGCAGCGAGGTGTCTTTGACGTCCGAGGCTTTCTCGCCGAAGATCGCGCGCAGCAGCTTCTCTTCCGGGGTCAGCTGGGTCTCGCCTTTCGGGGTGACCTTGCCGACCAGCGTATCGCCGGCTTGCACTTCGGCGCCAATGTACACGATACCGGATTCATCCAGACGCGCCAGCTGGTTCTCGGCCAGGTTCGAGATGTCGCGGGTGATTTCTTCCGCACCCAGCTTGGTGTCACGCGCCACGACCGACAGCTCTTCGATGTGAATCGAGGTGTAGCGGTCGTCCTTGACGACGTTTTCCGAGATCAGGATCGAATCCTCGAAGTTCAGACCATTCCATGGCATGAAGGCCACGGTCATGTTCTGGCCCAGTGCCAGCTCGCCCAGGTCGGTCGACGCGCCGTCGGCGATGACGTCGCCTTTGGCCACGCGGTCGCCGCGTTCGACGATCGGACGCTGGTTGATGTTGGTGTTCTGGTTCGAACGGGTGTACTTGATCAGGTTGTAGATGTCGACGCCGACTTCGCCCGCTTGCGCTTCGTCGTCATTGACACGGATCACCACACGGCCGGCATCGATGTAATCGACGATACCGCCGCGGACGGCCTGCACGGTGGTGCCGGAGTCGACCGCAACCGTACGTTCGATACCGGTACCGACCAGCGCCTTTTCAGGACGCAGGCAAGGCACGGCCTGACGCTGCATGTTGGCGCCCATCAGTGCACGGTTCGCGTCATCGTGTTCCAGGAATGGAATCAGCGAGGCCGCCACCGAAACGATCTGGCCTGGCGCCACGTCCATGTACTGCACGCGCTCTGGCGACACCAGAATGGTCTCGCCGGCTTCACGCGACGACACCAGTTCGTCGACCAGCTGGCCGGTTTCATTGATCTTGGCATTCGCCTGAGCAATGATGTAGCGACCTTCTTCAATCGCCGACAAGTAGTCGATCTGGTCGGTGATCTTGGAGTCCACCACCTTGCGGTAGGGGGTTTCCAGGAAGCCGTATTCATTCAGGCGGGCGTACAGTGCCAGCGAGTTGATCAGACCGATGTTCGGGCCTTCAGGCGTTTCAATCGGGCACACGCGGCCGTAGTGGGTCGGGTGCACGTCGCGCACCTCGAAGCCGGCACGTTCGCGGGTCAGACCGCCAGGGCCCAGGGCGGAAACGCGGCGTTTGTGCGTGATTTCCGACAGCGGGTTGGTCTGGTCCATAAACTGCGACAGCTGCGACGAACCGAAGAACTCGCGGATTGCGGCCGAGATCGGCTTCGAGTTGATAAGGTCATGCGGCATCAGGTTGTCGGCTTCGGCCTGGCCCAGGCGCTCCTTGACGGCGCGCTCAACGCGCACCAGGCCGGCGCGGAACTGGTTCTCGGCCAGTTCGCCGACGCAACGCACGCGACGGTTACCCAGGTGATCGATATCGTCGACTTCGCCGCGGCCATTGCGCAGCTCGACCAGGATCTTGATCACGGCCAGCACGTCTTCGTTCGACAGCGTCATGGCGCCGGTCAGTTCATCGCGGCCGATGCGGCGGTTGAACTTCATGCGGCCCACGGCGGACAGGTCGTAACGGTCGGCGCTGTAGAACAGGCCGTTGAACAGCGCTTCCACCGAATCTTCGGTTGGCGGTTCGCCAGGACGCATCATGCGGTAGATGGCGATCCGGGCGGCGGTCTGGTCGGCGGTGTCGTCGATGCGCAGCGTTTGCGAGATGTAGCCACCCTGGTCCAGATCGTTGGTGTACAGCGTCTGGATGTCGGTGACATTGCTGTCGCGCAGGCGGTTCAGCACTTCTTCGGTCAGCTCATCGTTGGCGTTGGCGATGACTTCGCCGGTATCCGGATCCACGATGTTCTTGGCCAGCACGCGGCCCAGCAGGTAGTCTTCCGGCACCGAGATGTGTTTCAGGCCGGCGGCGTCGATGTCGCGGACATGCTTGGCATTGATCCGCTTGTCTTTCATGACGATGGTCTTGCCGGTCTTCGGATCGACGATGTCGAAGCGCGCGACTTCGCCGCGCAGACGTTCGGCGACGAATTCCATTTCCGCGCCTTCCGAGCGCAGGTGGAAGTTGTCGAACACGAAGAAGTTGGCCAGGATCTGTTCCGGCGTCATGCCGATGGCTTTCAGCAGGATCGATACCGGCATCTTGCGGCGACGGTCGACGCGGAAGTACAGAATGTCTTTCGGGTCGAACTCGAAGTCCAGCCACGAGCCGCGGTAAGGAATGATACGGGCCGAGAACAGCAGTTTGCCGGACGAGTGGGTCTTGCCGCGATCGTGCTCGAAGAACACGCCCGGGGAGCGATGCAGCTGCGAAACGATCACGCGCTCAGTACCATTGATCACGAACGAACCGGTGGAGGTCATCAGGGGCAGTTCGCCCATGTAGACTTCCTGTTCCTTCATCTCTTTGACGACCGGCTTGGTCGGCGATTCCTTGTCCAGGATCACCAGACGTACCTTGGCGCGCAGCGGCGACGCGAACGTCAGACCACGCAGTTGGCATTCCTTGACGTCAAAGGCAGGATCGCCCAGCACGTACGACAGGAATTCGAGACGCGCAAAGCCATTGTGCGAAACGATGGGGAAAATCGAGGTAAAGGCCGACTGCAGGCCATCGTTCTTGCGCGTCGACGGTGCGATGTCTTCTTGCAGGAAGCTATGATAGGACTCGAGCTGGGTAGCCAGCAGGAACGGAACGTTGTGAACGTTGGCGCGCTTCGCGAATGATTTGCGAATGCGTTTCTTCTCAGTAAATGAGTAGTGCATGGACACTCCGTGAGTGACAGAAAGGGAAAAAATTTCAGGTTTAGCCTGTATGGCTACCGGCGGTCTGTCACACAGACGAAACCTGAAACTTCTACCATTTCCAGCTGATTCAATTGGAACTGTAACGCCGGGAAAACGCTACAAATACGACACAGACGACAAAGGAGCCAAAGCCGGATATTTCCCCTTTTTCAAGAGGAACCATCCGCTGCTTTGGCTCATGGCGCTAACTGTAAGCTGTTAGCTGCCGGCACAACTGATTACTTCAGGTCGGCCTTGGCGCCAGCTTCTTCCAGCTTTTTCTTAGCGGCTTCAGCGTCAGCTTTCGACAGGGCTTCTTTTACGGTTTTTGGTGCGCCATCAACCACGTCTTTGGCTTCTTTCAGGCCCAGACCGGTGATTTCGCGAACTGCTTTAATCACGCCAACTTTGTTCGCGCCGACTTCGGTCAGAACCAGGTTGAATTCGGTTTGCTCTTCAGCAGCAGCAGCAGCGCCGCCGCCAGCGGCAGCAGGAGCAGCCATTGCGGCAGCCGATACGCCGAATTTTTCTTCGAAAGCTTTGACCAGTTCGTTCAGGTCCATTACGGACATTTCGCTCACTGCGTTCAGGATGTCGTCTTTGCTAATTGCCATTTGAAACTCCAATAATTTTTTGATTCGTTAATTCAGAATGCTACTTGAGGGAAAAACCCGTGCCAATTAAGCGGCTGGGGCTTCTTCTGCTGCGACTTCCGCAACAGGAGCGCCTTCGGATTTTTTCGCTGCCAGAGCAGCCAGACCACGTGCAAAGCCCGACACCGGAGCCAGCATAACGCCCAACAGCTGCGAGATGAGGACTTCACGGCTAGGAATGCTCGCCAACGCGGCAACAGCGGCTTTATCCAGCTGTTTGCCTGCGTAGTTACCGGCAGTGATAACCAGTTTGTCGTTGGTTTTAGCGAAGTCAGCGATGACTTTAGCTGCTGCAACGGCATCGTCCGAGATCGAGTAGATCAGCGGACCGGTCATGCTGTCTGCCAGGGCGGCAAATTGCGTGCCTTCAACGGAGCGACGTGCGAGGGTGTTTTTCAACACTCGCAGGTACACGCCTTGAGCGCGCGCTTTGGCACGGAGTTGCGTCAAGTGAGCAACCTGGATGCCACGATACTCGGCCACGACGATAGTTTGCGCAGTTGCTACTTTTGCGGAAACTTCGGCGACGACGGCCTTTTTGTCATTCAGATTGAGACCCACGGTCAATCTCCTTAAATGATCGCCAGCGAAATTGCCGGCCATCGGTTCGAACAACGGCGTCCGAGGTTAGGAGTCCAATGGACTGCAAAACTTGATCGGGAACACCATCTGCGTTGGGTGAGACATTCAATTAACCGGACGCCTGCCTGATGCATCCAGCCCAACGGTCTTTGATTGCGGCTGCCGCCGAAACGGCAGCCATCCCAAAGAACTGCCCCACGCTTTGCAGCATGAGGACTTAAACTTTAAAACTTAAGCTGCCAGCGAAGCCTGGTCAACACGGACGCCAGCGCCCATGGTCGACGAGATCGACACTTTACGCAGGTACACGCCTTTGGACGAAGCTGGTTTAGCTTTGTTCAGGGCGTCGATCAGCGCGTTCAGGTTCGATTTCAGGTCGGCGTCGGCGAACGACTTGCGGCCGATGGTGGCGTGGATGATACCTGCCTTGTCGGTACGGTACTGCACCTGGCCGGCTTTCGCGTTTTTCACGGCGGTAGCGACGTCAGGGGTAACAGTGCCGACTTTCGGGTTAGGCATCAGGCCACGTGGGCCCAGGATCTGGCCCAGGGTACCAACGATACGCATGGTGTCTGGCGAAGCGATGACGATATCGAAAGGCATGTCGCCGGCTTTGACGCGCTCGGCCAGGTCTTCCATACCGACGACGTCGGCGCCAGCGGCTTTAGCGGCTTCGGCTTTGTCGCCCGAAGCGAACACGGCTACGCGAACGGTCTTGCCGGTGCCGGCTGGCAGCACGACGGAACCACGCACCACCTGGTCGGATTTCTTCGGATCCACACCCAGTTGAACCGACACGTCGATCGATTCATTGAACTTGGCGGTGGCCAGTTCTTTGATCAGCGCCACGGCGCTGTCGAACGAGTAGTTCTTGGTGGTGTCGACTTTGGCCTTGATGGCTTGTGCGCGTTTGGACAGTTTTGCCATGATTACAGACCTTCCACGGTGATGCCCATCGAACGAGCCGAACCAGCGATGGTGCGTACAGCGGCATCCAGATCGGCGGCGGTCAGGTCAGGGGTCTTCAGTTTAGCGATTTCTTCAGCTTGCGCGCGGGTCAGCTTGCCTACCTTGTCGGTATGTGGCTTGGCCGAACCTTTTTGCACGCCCGAGTGCTTCTTGATCAGGAAGGTCGCTGGCGGCGTCTTCATCACGAAGGTGAACGACTTGTCGGCGAAGGCGGTGATCACCACAGGGATCGGCATGCCTGGTTCCATACCTTGGGTCTGCGCGTTGAACGCTTTGCAGAATTCCATGATGTTCAGACCGCGCTGACCCAGCGCTGGGCCGATCGGTGGGGATGGGTTTGCTTTACCAGCTGGCACTTGCAGCTTGATAAAACCAATGATTTTCTTTGCCATGATGGCTCCTGTCTTGGATATGAGTAGTAGCGCCCCACCATGCGCGAATCGCAGGGCGGGGCTCCTCTTTTGCCAGATTAACTAGGGTTTTGACACCGTCGCCCGTTCTGGCGAACGGTATTTATACTTTTTCGACCTGGCCGAATTCGAGTTCGACTGGCGTTGCGCGGCCAAAAATGGTGACCGAGACGCGCACTTTCGATTTCTCGTAGTTGACTTCCTCGACATTGCCGTTGAAGTCAGTGAACGGACCGTCCTTGATGCGGACCTGCTCGCCCACTTCGTACAGCACTTTCGGCCGTGGCTTCTCGACGCCTTCCTGCATCTGCTGCATGATCTTGTCGATCTCGCGCGCCGGAATCGGGGTGGGCTTGTTCGATTTACCGCCGATGAAGCCGGTCACTTTGGAGGTATTCTTGACCAAGTGCCAGGTTTCGTCGGTCATTTCCATCTCAACCAGCACATAGCCTGGGAAGAAACGACGTTCGGTGACCGACTTCTGGCCATTCTTGACTTCGACCACTTCTTCGGTCGGCACCAAGATCTGGCCAAATTGTTCTTGCATGCCGGCGCGTTCGACACGCTCGGTCAGCGCGCGCTGCACGCTTTTTTCCATGCCGGAATACGCATGGACGACGTACCAGCGCTTGTTGCTGACTGGCACGCTGACCGGCGCAGCGGCTTCTACCGCAGGTACTTCGCCAGCCGCATCTTCTTGCATATTTTCGCTCATTATTTTCGTATGCCCAGAATGATGTCGTACAACAGGAATTCCAAGGTCTTATCCGTACCCCACAGGAACAACGCCATGACCAGCACGAAGGCAAACACGATGCCGGTGATCTGGGTCGCTTCGCGACGGGTCGGCCACACGACCTTTTTCGTCTCGCGTACGGCTTCTTTGGCGAAATTCAGGAAATCACGGCCAGTCGACGAAGTCCACAAGATCAAAACGGCAAAAGCCAAACCAGCCACAAGTGCACCTGCGCGCACCAGAGCTGGTTTGTCCGACAGGTAGTAGAAACCTATCACGCCCACGATTGCAATGGCGATCGCCAGTACAACCTTAATCTTGTCATTCGACGTGCTGACGGTCTGCACGGATTGATTAGACATTTATATTTACTTTCGGTGCCCTGCACCATATTCGGTGGCAGGGGCGGAGGGCCTCGAACCCCCAACCTTCGGTTTTGGAGACCGACGCTCTGCCAATTGAGCTACGCCCCTACATAAAACCACTAAAACTACAAAGGATCCGGATTATACCACCCGGACACCCGGGTGGCAATCTTGATGCCTGACTGGGAATTAGCCCAGGATTTTCGCTACCACGCCGGCGCCAACGGTACGGCCGCCTTCGCGGATCGCGAAGCGCAGACCTTCTTCCATCGCGATCGGGTTGATCAGCTTAACGGTGATCGACACGTTGTCGCCTGGCAT
>NZ_WWCP01000022.1 GCF_009857505.1 Duganella lactea | reverse complement strand
GTCAGGTCTGACATTCGCACACGGGCTCAACTGCGGAGCAGTTGAGCCCGTGTGCGAATGTCAGACCTGACACCGTTTTTTATAGGCGGAACTGGCTGACGACGGCGCTCAGTTCGCCGGCCTGGTCTTGCATCGCGGCGGCGGCGGCGGCCGCTTGTTCGACCAGCGCGGCGTTCTGCTGCGTTACCTGGTCCATCTGGCTGATGGCGATGTTGATCTGCTCGATGCCGCTGCTTTGCTCGTGGTTGGCCAGCGTTATTTCTTCGACGATGGCGGTCACCTTGCGCACGCTGTCCTGCACTTCGCTCATCGTGTTGCCGGCCAGGTCGACCAGCTGCGCGCCGCTGGCCACCTTGTCGACCGAGTCGTCGATCAGTTGTTTGATTTCCTTGGCGGCGCTGGCCGAACGCTGTGCCAGCGTGCGTACTTCGGACGCCACCACGGCGAAGCCGCGCCCTTGTTCGCCGGCGCGCGCCGCTTCCACCGCCGCGTTCAGCGCGAGGATGTTGGTCTGGAAGGCGATGCCGTCGATGACGCTGATGATGTCGACGATCTTGCGCGACGAGTCGTTGATGGCGTTCATGGTATCCACCACCTGCGCCACCACGGCGCCGCCACGCTCGGCCACGGCGGTGGCGCTTTGCGCCAGCTGGTTGGCTTGGTGCGCGTTGGCGGCATTCTGCTTGACGGTGCTGGTCAGCTCTTCCATCGAGGCGGCGGTTTCCTCCAGCGAGCTGGCTTGCTGCTCGGTGCGCGACGACAGGTCCATATTGCCGCTGGCGATTTCCGCCGAGGCGGTGTTGATGGCGCCGGTGCCGCTGCGCACCCGGCCGACGATGGTCGACAGGTTGGCGCTCATCTGCGCCATCGCGACCAGCAACTGGCCCATTTCGTCGCGCCGCGTGGTGTTGATGTTGTGGGTGAGGTCGCCGGCGGCGACGGCGCGCGCCACTTGCAGCGCGTCGCTGATGGGATCGGTGATGGAGCGCGTCACGCGCCACGCGAACGCCAGCCCCAGCGCCAGCGCCGCCACGCCCAGCCACGCCATCATCTGCCGCGCCATCGAGATGTCGTGCTTGACCGCCGCGCCGTTTTCGTTGACCACGGTTTTCTGCAGCGCGTTCAGCTGGTGGACGCTTTCCTGCAGCTTGTT
The DNA here is from genome assembly GCF_009857505.1 of Duganella lactea. Classification (GTDB taxonomy): domain Bacteria; phylum Pseudomonadota; class Gammaproteobacteria; order Burkholderiales; family Burkholderiaceae_D; genus Rugamonas; species Rugamonas lactea. The sequence goes on along the minus strand of NZ_WWCP01000022.1, from coordinate 90,729 downwards.
CAATTTGGGCAGCATGTCGGCGCGCAGGAAGACCAGGGCTTCGTCACGCTTGCCGCCGGCGAGCAGCTTGCCGACCTGTGTGAAGGAAGCCACGTAGGCTTTGCGCTCGCCGCCGATGCGCGCCAGCAGTTCCTTGCCGGCCGGCCGCGTGACCAGGCGCTCCAGTGTTTGCAGCGCGGCGGTGATGGTTTGCTTGTTGGTATCCATCTCGCTCTTGATGGCGGCCAGGCGGCTGGCGTCTTCGGTGGTGAACATTTCGAGCGTGAGCGCGGCGTTGGCGCGGGTGGTGGTGCTGACGTTGGCCGCCGCTTCGGCCTTGACCCAGTCGGTGTCGATGATGGTGTCGTTCATGGCGCTGATGCTGCTAAGCCGCTGCAAGCCGATCCCGATCAGGATCGCCATCAGGATCAGCACCGCGCCGAACGCCACGCCAAGACGCATGCCGATTTTGAGATTCGAGAAATTCATGTCCACACTCTTCATCGTTGATCTGGAACCAGTATAGCTCCCATGGTGCATTGCGGAAAATTAGTGGCCGCAGGGTGTTGTTCTGAGGGAACGCCATGGAAACCTTGCCTCCACCTTGCAAGTCGGGATATTATTGAGAATAATTCTCATTCCTCAATTAGTCATGCCGGCCGTTACCCTTCATCATGCGCAGGTCGCAACCATTTATCACGATCACCATCACTGGTTGCAGTCGTGGTTGCGAAATCGGCTCGGCAGCGCCTCGGATGCGGCCGATCTCGCCCACGACACGTTTGTGCGGGTGCTGGCGCGCGACGACACGATCCGCGAACCGCGCGCGCTGCTGACCACCATCGCCCAAGGCATGGTGGCCAATTTCTATCGTCGCCGCGATATCGAACTGGCTTATGAGGAGGCGCTGGCCGCCTGGCCCGAGCCGCATGGCATGTCGTTGGAGGAGCGCGCCATCGTGCTGGAGACGCTGGTGCGGATCGACGCGCTGCTCGCTACTTTGCCGGCGCCGGTGCGGCAGGCTTTCCTGCTGTCGCAGCTCGATGGCGTGGGCCAGGAGGAGATCGCCGCGCGGCTGGGCGTGTCGCTGGCGACGGTCAAGCGCTACATCGCCAAGGCGATGCTGCTTTGCTGCTTTGCCGATTGACGCCGTGAGCGGCCTTACTCCATCATCGGCGATTCCGCTCTCGGTGCGTGAGCAGGCGGTGACCTGGCTGGTTGAATTGCAGTCGGCGACGGCGGACGAGGACACGCACCGCCGCTGGCGGCAATGGCGCGATGCCGACCCGACGCATGCGCAGGCGTGGGCGCGGGTGGCGGCGTTCGGCGACACGCTGCAGTCGCTGCCGCCGCATATTGCCCAGGCGGCCTTGCAGGCGCCATCGTCCGCCGCCCGGCGCAAGGCGCTGAAAACGCTGGCGTTGCTGATCGGCGTTGGCGGCGCTGGTTGGCTGACGGCGCAGACGCCGTGGCGCGCCTGGTCGGCCGATCATGTCACTGGTGTCGGCGAACGCGCCACGCTGGCGCTGGAGGATGGCACCGAGGTGCAAATGAACGCCGGCAGCGCGTTGAATGTCCGCTACACCGCCGGGGCGCGCCGGCTGCAGCTGCTGCGCGGTGAGATTCTGGTAACCACCGCGCGCGATCCGCAGGGGAGGCCGTTCTCGGTCGACACGGAGCAGGGCAATGCGCGCGCGCTGGGCACCCGCTATCTGGTCCGGCAGCTCGCGGACCACAGCGCGGTGACGGTTTTTGAGGGCGCGGTCGAGCTGCGCCCGGCCCGCGCCGGTCAGCCGCGCCGGATCGAGGCCGGCCAGCAGGCCAGCTACAGCAGCGTTGTCGTCGATCCGCCGCAACCTGCCGACGATGCCGCCAGCGCCTGGGTGGACGGCATGCTCGTTGCGCAGGATATGCCGCTGCCGGTGTTCCTGGAGGCGCTGGACCGCTATCGCGAGGGCCGGCTGTATTGCGCGCCCGACGCCGCGCATTTGACCGTGAGCGGCACTTATCCGCTGGCCGACGCCGACCGCGTGCTGGCGCTGCTGCAAACCACGCTGCCGGTCACCGTGGATCACTACACGCGCTACTGGACAACGGTCTCTCTAAAAAAAATTGAGAAAAAGTGAGCTGTTTTTGCGACTTGCGGGGCAATGGATAAAAGCAGCAATTTATTCATTTTTCGGGGAAGCACACATGCATCACGCACGACACGCATTGATCGTTCCACTGGCGCTGGCCGCCGCCGCGACCTTGCCGCTCCAGGCCCGGGCCCAGGATGATTTGCGCCAGTTCGCCATTCCGGCCGGCCCGCTGAGCGGGGCCTTGAACCGCTTCGGCCGCGAGGCCGGCATCATGCTGTCGTTTTCAACCCAGGCCACGCAAGGCTTGCAGAGCCCCGGCGTGAGCGGCGTGCACACCGCAGCTTCCGGTCTGGCCGCTCTGCTCAAGGGCACCGGCCTGGCGGCGACGCGGCAGGCCAGCGGCGCTTACGTGGTGGCCGCCGCCGCGCCGGACGACAGCGCCGTGGCCCTGCCGATGGTGCAGGTGACGGCGCAGGCGCAGGGCGCCACCACCGAGAACACCGGCTCCTACACCGGCCGCGCCACCACCATCGGCAAGATGGAGCAGTCGCTGCGCGAAACGCCGCAATCGGTCAGCGTAATCACCCGCCAATTCATGGACGACCGCAACCTGGTGTCGCTGGATGAAGTGATGGCGCAAGCCACCGGCGCCACGCGCTCGCAGCGCAACTTCGGCTCGCACACCTTCACGGTGCGCGGCTTTGCCATGAACGCCTACCTCAAGGACGGCGTGCCCGGCTCCGAATATGACGACACCAGCACCATGCCGACCGATATGGCGATCTACGACCGGGTGGAGATTCTGCGCGGCGCAGCGGGCCTGATCGTCGGCGCCGGCGATCCCAGTGGCGTCGTCAACCTGGTGCGCAAGCGCCCACGCGCCGAGGCGCATGCCGATCTGAATCTGAGCGCGGCCTCGTGGAGCAACTACCGCGCCGAGATCGACGCCGGCAAGCCGCTCAACGAGGCGGGCACGCTGCGCGGCCGCGTGGTGGCGGCGTATCAGGACAAGCACACCTTTCAGGACGTGACGCATGCCAGGGAGGGGCTGCTGTACGGTGTGCTGGAGGCGGACCTGGGGCGCGACACCACGCTGACCTTGGGCGGCCGCCGCCAGGAAAACAAGATCCATGGCTACACCGTGTTCGGCCTGCCGCGCTACAGCGACGGCAATGCGCTCGATGTCGCGCGTTCGACGTCGCTGGCGCAGGACTGGAATCTGCATGACGTCAACGGTAGCAATCTGTTCGCGGAACTGGAGCATCGCTTCGGCGGCGGCTGGAAAGCGCGCGCCGCGGCCAACTACAACAAGGGCGCGTTCTCGCAGCAGGTGGCCATCACCCGTGGCATGGTCGATCCGCTCACCCTCAGCGGCCCTTTGCTGTATAGCCTGTACTTCCGCGATATCGAGGTGGAGAGCAAGGGCGTGGACGCCAGCCTGACGGGCAGCGTTCAGGCGCTGGGCGGCACGCACGAGGTGATGGCGGGCTTCAACTGGTCCAAACAGTACCAGCGCACGCGCGACACGAGCGTTGACAGCGCGCTGCCGGTCAACATCTTCAATGTCAATCACCAGGCGGTGGCGCGGCCGGCGCGCCCGGACTGGGGCGTCGACGCGTGGTCGAACGATCAGCGCTACGGCGTGTACGCCAGCGCGCGGCTGGAGCTGGCGCGGCCACTGCATCTGCTGCTGGGTGGGCGTGTAAGCTGGATGGATTATCAGGAGACCGATGCGATCGGCGGCGGCAAGCTGGCCGACAATCGCGAGAATCACCAGTTCACCCCATACGCTGGCCTGATCTATGACCTCAATCCGCAATGGTCGCTGTACGCCAGCTATGCCGACACCTTCCAGGTGCAGAGTGGCTATCGTAGCGCCAATGGGGCGCCGCTGAAACCTGCCATCGGCGCCAACTACGAGGCCGGTCTCAAAGGCGAATTGTATGAGGGACGTCTGAATTTATCGGCCGCCGTGTTCCAGATCCGCAAGGACGACCTGGCGGTGCTGGATGAGCAGAGCCTCGGCATGTGCCCAACCTCGCTGGCCAGCACCGATTGCTACCGCAACGGCAGCACGCTGCGCAGCAAGGGTGTTGAACTGGAGGCGAGCGGCGAGGTGGCGCCAGGCTGGCAACTGATGGCCGGCTATACCTTCGTCACCAGCCGTGACGACGCCGGCGCCAGCATCAGTTCCGAAACGCCGCGCCACCTGTTCAAGGCCTCGACCAGCTACCGTCTGTCCGGCGCCTTGCAGGCGTTGACGTTGGGCGCCGGCGTGCAGGCGCAGAGCCACTACGCTTTCCCGGCGCCCGATGACGGCAGCGTGACCATGGGCGAGGGCGGGCGCGCCGTGTGGGATTTGAATGGGTCCTATCGCATCAACAGCAAATGGACTGCGCAGCTCAACGTCAACAATCTGTTTGACAAGCGCTATTATTCGATGCTGGGTTCTCTGCGTCGCGGTAACTACTTCGGCGAGCCGCGCAGCGTTAGCCTGATGCTGCGCGCCGCGCTGTAAGCCACATGCGCGACAACTGGCGCCCCGCCATGGGCTGGTTGCACACCTGGGCCGGTCTGATCACCGGCTGGCTGCTGTGCGCGATTTTCATGACCGGCACCTTGAGCGTGTTCCGCGAGCCGATCACCCACTGGATGCGGGCCACGCCCACGCTGGCCACGTCGGCGCAGCCGGTGTCCAGCGAGCATGCGGCGTCGCGCGCCTTCGACTATCTGGGCCGTCACGCCGCCGCAGCGCAGCGCTGGCGCGTCGATCTGCCGCAGCGGCCGGGCGAGGCGCTGCGGCTGTTCTGGTCCGACGCGGCCGGCGAACAGCAGCGCGCCATGGACCCCGCCAGCGGCGCGCTGCTGCCGCGGCCCTGGGGCCGCGACACCGACGGCGGTCGCCATTTCATGGTGTTCCACTATTCGCTGCAGGCGGGGCTGACCGGCTTCTGGATCGTCGGCGTGGTGTCGATGGGGATGCTGGTGGCGCTGGTGTCCGGCGTGATCGTCCACAAACGCATCTTCAGCGACTTCTTTACCTTCCGGCCCAATAAAGGCCAGCGTTCGTGGCTGGACGCGCACAATGCGTGCGGCGTGCTGGCGCTGCCGTTCCTGTTCATGATCACGCTGACCGGGCTGGCGATCTTCTATTCCAGTTACATGCCGCTGCCGTTGCGGATCGCGTATGGCGCCGACGATGGCGCGTATGAGCGCTTCCAGCAGGCGCTGTCGGAGGAACCCGCGTCGCCCCGGCGCGAGCGCAGCGGTGTGCCTGCGGCCGTGCCGCATATCGCGCCGTTGCTGCGTCAGGCCCGCGACCTGACCGGCAGCGAGATGCAGATGCTGCTGCTCGAACATCCAGGCGACAGCAGCATGGTGCTGCGCATGCTCGGCAGCGAACCGGATGGCAGCACCAGCGGCAGCATACGCAATCAGCGCGCCGCTGTGCTGTTCGATGGCGCCACCGGCGCGCTGCTACAGGTGCGCAAGCCCGACCCACACGCGCATCAATCCGTCGGCCACGCGACGCACAGCGTGGTCGAGCATCTGCATTTCGCCCGTTTTGGTGGCTGGACCATACGCTGGCTGTACTTCCTCAGTGGAATGGCCGGCACCGCGCTGATGGCCACCGGCACCATCCTCTATCTGGTCAAGCGGCGGCAGAAGAGCGGCGGCGAGTTTGGCGCGGCGACGGCGCGCGTCTACCGTTGTATTGAGGCGCTGAACATCGCCTCCATCAGCGGCTGCGCGCTGGCGTGCATCGCCTACTTTTACGGCAACCGGCTGTTGCCGGTCGCGCTGGCGGAACGGGGTGTTTGGGAAGTGCGGATTTTTCTGCTGGTCTGGCTGGCGACGCTGGCGCATGCGGCGCTGCGTCCGCGTGCCACCGCATGGCGCGAGCAATGGTCGCTGGCCGCGCTGCTTTGTCTTGGTCTGCCGTTGCTGAACTTCGTCACGACAGGCCAGCATCTGGGACGTTACGCGCTGCGCGGCGACTGGCAAGCGGCCGGCGTGGAGCTGGTGGCGCTGAGCTGCGGCGCATTGATGATCGTCATCGCGCGCAAGGGGCGGACGTCATGAAGATGGTGGCTCGCTTATTGGCCGCGGTGCTGGGTGGTTATGCGCTGGCGTCGCTGTGCGCGGCGCTGCTGGCGTTTGCGTTGCCGCTGGCGTTCGGTCTGACGCTGGCGGACGGCGTGGTGATCGGCTCCATGCTCGGTTTTGTCGTGCATGCCGCCTGGTTTGTGTGGGCTTTTTCGCCCGTCTCCGCGGGCAGGGTGTGGCTGGTGCTGGCAGCGGCGCTATGTCTGACCGCCGCGCTGTTATGGGCGGCGGGCGGCAACCCATGGTCGCCTCCCGCCGCCGCATGACGCTTAAGCCAGCGCCGCGTCCTTGCCTTCGGCGCTTTGCTGGCGCGTCAGCTGGCGGTTCACCGCGCTCAGTACCGCCTTGAACGAGGCGGTCAGGATGTTGCTGTCGGTGGCCGCGCCGAACAGGGTCGGGCCGTTGGCCAGACGCAGTTCAACATAGCAGGCCGCCTTGGCGTTGGCGCCGGAGCCGATCGAGTGCTCGTGGTAGTCCATCAGTTTGATGTCCAGGCCGAGCGCGTCGACGAAGGCGTCGATCGGACCGTTGCCGCCACCTTGCAGCGCCAGTGGCGCGCCGTTGTGGATCAGCGCGATGTCGATCTGCACCGGCTCATCGCTGCTGGTGTCTTCCACCATTTTGTGCGACTGGTAGCCGTATGGCGCGTGCTGCTCCAGATACTCTTTGCTGAAGATGTCGTAGATGCCTTCGGCGGTGATTTCCAGGCCGGTCTGGTCGGCCACTTGCTGCACCGCGCGGCTGAACTCAATCTGCAGACGGCGCGGCAGCACCAGGCCGTAGTCCTGCTCCAGCAGGTAGGCCATGCCGCCCTTGCCGGACTGGCTGTTGACGCGGATGACGGCGTCGTAGCTGCGGCCCAGGTCTTGCGGGTCGATCGGCAGGTAAGGAATCTCCCAGATCGCGCCTGGCTGTTGTTTGGCGAAGCCTTTCTTGATCGCGTCCTGGTGCGAGCCGGAGAAGGCGGTGAATACCAGATCGCCGACATACGGGTGGCGCGGATGCACCGGCAACTGGTTGCATTCCTCAACCACTTTGCGCACCTCGTCGATGTCGGAGAAGTCCAGGCCCGGGTGCACGCCTTGCGTGTACAGGTTGAGCGCCAGCGTCACCAGATCGACGTTGCCGGTGCGTTCGCCATTGCCGAACAGGCAGCCCTCGACGCGGTCGGCGCCGGCCATCACCGCCAGTTCGGCCGAGGCGACGGCGGTGCCGCGATCATTGTGCGGGTGGACCGAGATGATCAGCGAATCGCGGCGGCTCAACTTGCGCGACATCCATTCGATCTGGTCGGCGTAGACGTTGGGCGTGCTGCATTCGACGGTCGAAGGCAGGTTGATGATCATCTTCTTGTTCGGGGTTGGCTCGAAGATGGCGATCACGGCGTCGCAGATATGCTTGGAAAAATCCAGCTCGGTGGTGGAGAAGGACTCCGGCGTGTATTCGTAGTCCCAGTCGGTGTCCGGATGCTGCCTGGTCAGCGCCTTCACCAGCCTGGCGCCGGTGGTGGCGATGTTGGTGATCTCTTCGCGCGACATGCCGAACACCACTTTGCGGAACACCGGCGCCACCGAGTTATACAGGTGGACGATGGCGCGCTTGGCGCCGACGCACGATTCCACGGTGCGGCGGATCAGTTCTTCGCGCGACTGGGTCAGCACGATGATGGTGACGTCGTCCGGGATACGGTTTTCATCGATCAGGCGGCGCACGAAGTCGAAGTCGGTCTGCGAGGCCGAAGGGAAGCCCACTTCGATTTCCTTCAGGCCGATTTTGATCAGCAGGTCGAAGAAGCGCAGTTTTTTCTCGATGCTCATCGGCTCGATCAGCGCCTGGTTACCGTCGCGCAGGTCGGTGCTCATCCAGATCGGCGGTTTGCTGATGATGGCGTTCGGCCAGCTGCGGTCGGACAACTGGACGGCGGGGAAGGGACGGTATTTCGACGCTGGGTTCTGCAACATCATGGTAATGCTCCTGGATCTTTGAATTTTGGGTGTGCCGGCGAGGTGCTGGCGCTGAAACTGCGGTGTGGCGGAAGGCGGCCGCGCGGCCACTGGGCACTAGGCGCGGCAACCGATCGGTAGTTTTAGCGATAGCGTCGACAGCGCGCCTGCGCCAGCCGGCAGCGCGAACAAATCGCCGGTGCGGGATGGAGCATGGGTGGCCGTAGTCATAGAGAGCATCGGTGCAGACTTTCCTGGATTTTGAAGACTGTGCGGCTTATGGCCGGCACGAGGGTACAACAGGGACGCGGATTAAACGCGTGCTAGTAGACGCGCTGCTAGCGATAGGGCGCTGGCAGGCGATAGCAGGAAAGCGGATAGGTGCAGATGCGAGATCATTCCTTAAATGTAAGCGATCAGCGGCGCGCGAGTCAAGCAAAATTCTGGGCTTGTCGTTTTTGCAGGATTACGCGCTGGTGGTCACGAATGCCGCATCAGGTCACGTTAACGCGTGCCGGGCCTTCAGCCATGCGGCCGATGACGGCGGCGTCGGTGAAGCCTTCGCGGCGGAACAGGGCCAGTACTTCTTCGACGCTGCTGTCGGCACAGGAGACCAGCAGGCCGCCCGAGGTTTGCGGGTCGGTCAGCAGCGAGTGCTGGGCCGGCGTGACGGAGGCCGCCAGTTGCACGTCCTTGCCGTAGGCTTCCCAGTTGCGGCCCGAGGCGCCGGTGAAGTAGCCATCGCGAGCCAGTTGCTCGACGCCCGGCAGCAGCGGAATGTTGGTCATTTCCAGATGCGCTTCCAGTTTGGCGCCGCGCGCCAGTTCCAGCAGGTGGCCCAGCAGGCCGAAACCGGTGACGTCGGTCATCGCGTGCACGCCGGCCAGTTCGGACAAGGCCTTGCCGGGTTTATTCAGCTTGGTGGTGTTGGCGATCATCGCCTGGTAGCCTTGCGCATCGAGCTTGCCTTTCTTGAGCGCGGCCGACAGCACGCCCACGCCCAGCGGTTTGCCCAGCACCAGCACATCGCCGGCCCTGGCGTCGGCGTTGCGCTTGACTTTCGATGGATGGATCAGCCCCATGACCACCAGGCCGTAAATCGGCTCCACCGAATCGATGGTGTGGCCGCCGGCGATCGGAATGCCCGCTTCGGCGCAGATCGATTCGCCGCCCTTGATGATCTGGCCGATGGTTTCGATCGGCAGTTTGTTGATCGGCATGCCCACCAGTGCCAGCGCCATGATCGGCGTGCCGCCCATCGCGTACACGTCGGAGATGGCGTTGGTGGCGGCGATGCGGCCGAAGTCGTACGGATCGTCGACGATCGGCATGAAGAAATCGGTGGTGGCGATCAGTGCCTGTTCGTCATTGAGCTGGTAGACGGCGGCATCGTCGGACGTTTCGATCCCCACCAGCAGTTCCTTCGGCACCGGGAAGCCGTTGGAGTTCTTCAGGATTTCGGACAGCACGCCGGGCGCGATTTTGCAGCCGCAGCCGCCGCCATGGGAGAAAGAGGTCAGTTTGATTGCGTCATTGCTCATGGTTTGATTCCTGTGGTGTTCGGGGTGCGGCGCGGTACAATCGACGCATGACTTCCAGCTCTTCTTCGTTCAGGAACGCCACGTCGCAGCAATTGGCCCACGCCCTTCAGCATGCAAGGGATTATACGCTGTCGCTGTTTGATTGTTTTGCCGACGCCCGCGTGCCGCAGCTGCGCGGCGTGAATCCGCCGTTGTGGGAGCTGGGGCAGATCGCCTGGTTCGCCGAGTGGTTTATCCTGCGCGAGGCGGCGTCCAGCCACCCGGCCAGCGCCAACGGCCACTGCCTGCTGACCAAGGGCGACGACTGGTTCGACGCCATGTGCGTGCCGCACCGCAGCCGCTGGACGCTGGACCTGCCCAGCAGTGGCGGCGTCAAGACCTACTGTCATGAAGTGCTGGATCGCGCGCTCGACAAGTTGACGCGCGAGGCCAATACCGATGAAGCCTTGTATCCGTACCGGCTGGCGCTGGCGCACGAGGATATGCGCGGCGAAGTGCTGCTGCACACCTTGCAGGCGCTGGGGTTGCCGGCGCCGGTGCCATCGGCCGGCGAGGCGCAGCAGATGTTCGCGCCGTCCGAGATCGGCTTCCCCGGCGGGACGATCCAGCTGGGCTGCCTGTCCGGCGCCGGCTTCACCTTCGATAACGAACGTCAGCAGCATCGCTTCCATGTGGCGCCGTTTGGCATGGACAGCACCCTGGTTAGCAACAGTCAGTATGCGGATTTCGTCATGGATGGTGGCTATGACAAGCGCCAGTTCTGGAGTGATGCCGGCGCCGCGTGGCTGATGCGTCAGGAGCGTTCGGCGCCGCGCTACTGGCAGCGCGACGGCGCGCAATGGCGCACCATGCGCTTCGGCCGTCTGACCACGCTGGCCGGCGCGGAGCCGGTGCGGCATGTGAATCTGTATGAGGCGCAGGCCTATTGCGCCTGGGCCGGACGGCGCTTGCCGACCGAGACAGAGTGGGAGTACGCGGCTTTATCCGGTCATCCGGCGTTTCGCTGGGGGCAGTTGTGGGAGTGGACGGCGTCGCCGTTCGAGCCGTACCCGGGGTTTGAGGCGGACCGCTATCTGGAGTATTCCCAGCCTTCGTTTCATACGCATCAGGTGCTGCGTGGTGCGTCGTTCGCCACGCCGGCGCGGTTTGGCTCGGCCAAATTCCGCCATTTCCAGCTGCCGGAATGCGATGATCTCTTTGCCGGTTTCCGCACCTGCGCCTGGCCCGGATAGTTTCTCTTTTGCGGGACGCTCTGCTATGCTTTTTGTTTTGATCCTCAAGGGCGCCGTCCATGAAACTGAAGCATATCCTGATTTCCGCCACCATCCTCGGCGCCGCCGCGCAGGCCTGTGCCGCCGACGAAGTGACCGTCATCCGCGCGGGTAAGCTGGTCGACGTGGTGGCCGGCGCGGTGCTCAAGGATCAGACCATCGTCATCACTGGCGAGCGTATTACTTCGGTCGGCCCCAGCGTCTCGGTCAAGGTGCCGGCCGGCGCCAAGGTTATCGACCTGTCGTCGCAGACCGTGTTGCCCGGACTTATCGACATGCACACCCACCTGACCGCCGATCCTTTCATGAGCGGCTACAACTCGCTGGGCGTATCCGACACCCGCGCCGCGCTGTACGGCGTGCGCGCCGCGCGCAAGACGCTGGAAGCCGGCTTCACCACCGTGCGCAATGTCGGCGCGGCCGGCTTTGGCGATGTGGCGCTGCGCGACGCGATCAACGCCGGCGATTTCGTCGGCCCGCGCATGCGCACCGCCGGTTACGCCATCGGCATCAAGGGCGGTCACTGCGACGAGAACCTGCTGCCGCCGGAGGTTAACTTCACTGGTCGTGGCGTGGCGGACGGTCCGTGGGAAGCCCGCGCCAAAGTGCGCGAGATGGCGAAGTACGGCGCGGACGTGATCAAGATCTGTGCCTCGGGCGGCGTGCTGTCGAAAGGCGACGAGCCGGGCGCGCAGCAATACACGCTGGAAGAGATGCAGGCCATCGTCAGCGAAGCGCATAAGCTGGGCCGCAAGGTCGCCGCGCACGCGCACGGCACCAGCGCGATTCACGATGCCATTCTGGCCGGCGTGGATTCGATCGAGCACGCGAGTTTGATCGATGACGTCAACATCAAGCTGGCGAAGGAGAAGGGCACCTACCTGGTGATGGATATCTACAACGATGATTTCATCCTGCAGGAAGGCGAGAAGGCGGGCATGCTGCCGGAGTCGATTGAAAAGGAAAAAGTGATCGGCCAACTGCAGCGGGATAACTTCCGCAAGGCTTTCCAGGGCGGTGCGAAGATGGCCTTCGGTACCGACTCCGGCGTTTATCCGCACGGCGACAACGCCAGGCAGTTCTATTACATGACCAAGTATGGCATGACGTCGATGCAGGCCATTCAGGCCGCCACCATCAACGCCGCTGATTTGCTGGGCTGGAAGGACCGAGTCGGTTCGATCAGCCCCGGCAAGTACGCCGACATCATCGCCACGCCAGGCAACGCCGCCGACAACGCGACTGAGCTGACCAAGGTGTCGTTCGTGATGAAAGGCGGCGCGGTGATTCGCCAGCAGTGATGACCACACTGGCCGCTTTCCATGCTGGAGCGGGTGTCGTAAGCAGGGATAACCTTTTGAAGGAGTCACCATGCAACTGGAATTGGATGTTCGGAGATATCACCGCAATATTGGTTTCACACTGGTGCTTGTGCTGCATGGCCTGGTGGCTTGGGGGCTGTTGAACAGCAAAATACGACTGCCGATACCGGAGGTGGTGGACAGCCCGGTGCTGGCGTTGATCGCGCGGCCGCAGGCAATGCAAATGCACGCCGGCGGCAGCGGCGTGGCGGCAATGAGCGGCAGCTTGGCGCCGCCGATGCGGTTGCCGGTCGCCGTGGACTTTGTGCCGGTGTCGGTTGAGGAGTCTTCGCCGGCTGCGTTGCCGGTGGATGCGCGGCATGAGGAGGCGGCGGACAATCCGCTGGTCACAGCAGCCCCCAATAGCGCCGGCGCCTCGCCTGGCAGCGTTAAGCCGGCAGGCGCTGGCAAGTATGGCGCGGACGAGATGGACTACGAGTCACTACCGGCGGCGATGCTGGCAATTGAATGCCCGTCCCCTCCATATCCTAGCGAAGCGATTGACAAGGCGCAGTCGGGCACGGTGCGACTTGCGCTGCTGATCGATGCGCAGGGACGCGTAGTGGAAAGCCGTGTGATCCGTTCCAGCAAGGCGCCGGCGCTGGACCGTGTGTCGCGCGAGGCGATTGCCAGTTGCCAGTTCATTCCGGCTGCGCGCAATGGCGTGGCGGCGCAAGGGTGGGTAATGCTGAACTATATCTGGACGCTGCATCTTAAACCGGGCGTGATCCATTAAATAAGGTGCTTAATGAGGATAGGTCTGCAAACCTGGGGAAGTCACGGCGACATACGGCCGTTTGTCGCGCTGGCCGAGGGCTTGCGGCAAGCCGGCCATGAGGTGACGCTGCTGCTGACTTGCGTGGACAGCGATGCTTATGCGTCGCTGTCGTCGCCGTCGGGCGTGAAGATCCGCGTGGTGGCGTCGCCGGTCATCGATCTGGCGGAGGTGGAGCGCTTGGGCGAGGCCGCCGCCAGGATGGTGAATCCGTTTGCGCAGACGAAGATGCTGATCGAAGGCGGGTTTCTGCCGGCGGAAGCGGCGATGTTCGACGCCGCCCTGCAGTTGGCGGCGGAATGCGATGTGCTGATCGGGCACTTCTTCCTGTATCCCTTGCAGATCGCGGCCGAGCGTGCGCGCAAGCCGTATGTCAGCGTGCTGCTGTCGCATGTGATGGTGCCGAGCGCCCACAGTCACCCGATAGGTCTACCGTTCGGCCAGGGCGCGTTATGGCGCATCACGCGGTGGGCTTTGCACAAGACGGCGGCGCGGTATCCGAACCGGCTGCGCGCTACGCTCGGCATGGCGCCAGTGCGGGATGTGCTGACCGAAGTGTGGCTGTCGCCGGAACTGACGCTGCTGGGCGTGAGTCCGCGGATCTGCGCGCGGCAGCCGGATTGGGCGCCGTCGCTACAGGTGACCGGCTTCCTCGATATGCCGAATATGCAGCTGGAAGGCCGGCTCACGGATGAAGTGGAAGCCTTCCTGGCCGCCGGCGAGGCGCCGGTCTACTTCACCTTTGGCAGCTGGACGCCACGCGACATCAAGCACCAGAGCGAGAACTTGCGCCTGCTGACCGATGCGGCGCGCCTGTCCGGCCGACGCGCCGTCATCCAGACGCCAGATGCCAAGGCATGTGGTTTTCACTCCGATCAGCAGATCCTTTATGTCAGCGCTTCGCCCCATCACCTGATCTTCCCGCGTTGCGCGGCGGTGGTGCATCATGGCGGTGCCGGCACCACGCAATCGGCCACGCTGGCGGGGCGGCCGTCGGTGGTCGTGGCCAACATCGCGGAGCAGGAACACTGGGGGCAGGAGTTGCAGCGGCTCGGCATCGCCGGCAAGCCGCTGCGGCGGCGCAGCGTCAGCGCCGGCAAGCTGGCTTCGCGCATCCGCGCCTTGCGGCCCGACATGCCGGCCAAGGCCGCGGCGATTGCGCGCGCGATGGTGCGGGAGAACGGCGTCGCCACCGCGGTCCGCATCATCAATGAAAAATATGGGGGTGGGAATGCTTAAGATTGCAGCGCTGTTCGCTGTTACCGCGCTGGCGGAAATCGTCGGCTGCTATTTGCCCTGGCTGGTGCTCAAGCAGGGCAAGACGGCGTGGCTGCTGCTGCCGGCGGCGGCGTCGCTGGCGCTGTTCGCCTGGCTGCTGACGCTGCATCCGGCAGCGGCAGGCCGCACCTATGCGGCCTATGGCGGCGCTTATATCTGCGTCGCGCTGCTGTGGCTACGCTTTGTCGACGGCATGGCGCTGACGCGCTATGACGCGGCCGGCGCCGTGCTGGCGCTGGCCGGCATGGCGGTCATCGCCATGCAGCCGACGCAGTAGTTTTTACAGCAGCGATTCGGCCAGGTCTTTCAGGTCTTCCGCGTATTCGGCTTCGACCAGCTGTTTGCGGGCGACGCCGCTGCGCCACGCGGCGGCGGCGATCACCGGCGTCACGCCGCTCAGCAGGCGCGGGTCCAGCAGGCCCGGAACGATGTAGTCCTTGCTGAAACGGGCGTCGCTGCGCGCCATGTCGGCCAGCGCCACCACGCAGGCGCGCTTCATTTCCTGGTTGATGGTGGTCGCGCCCGAATCCAGCGCGGCACGGAACAGGTAAGGGAAGCACAGCGCGTTGTTGATCTGGTTCGGATAGTCCGAACGGCCGGTGGCGATGATCGCATCCGGCGCCACTTCGCGCACCAGTTCCGGACGCAGTTCCGGCTCCGGGTTGGCCAGCGTGAAGACGATCGGGTGCAGCTGCATGCGCTGGATGTCGGCTTGCGACAGCACGCCGGGACCGGAGACGCCCAGGAACACGCCGGCGCCTTCCATGACGTCCGACAGCGTGACGGCGGTGGTGTCCTGCGCCCACGCGGCTTTTTCGCCGTCCAGATTGCGCGCGGTGGTCAGCACGCCTTTGCTGTCGCAGACGAAGATGTTCTTGCGCTGCGCGCCCAGGTCCACCAGCAGGTCCAGGCAGGCGATGGCCGCGGCGCCGGCGCCGGAGCAGACGATTTTAACGGTGGCGATATCGCGGCCGGTCATTTCGATCGCGTTCAGCATGCCGGCGCCGACCACGATGGCGGTACCGTGCTGGTCGTCGTGGAACACTGGAATCGTCAGGCGCTCACGCAGCTTGCGCTCGATGATGAAGCACTCCGGCGCCTTGATGTCTTCCAGGTTGATGCCGCCGAAGGTCGGATGCAGGGCGGCGATAATCTCCACCAGTTTGTCCGGATCGCTCTCGTCGATCTCGATGTCAAAGGCGTCGATGCCGGCGAATTTTTTGAACAGCACCACTTTGCCTTCCATCACCGGCTTGCCAGCCAGCGCGCCGATGTTGCCCAGGCCGAGCACCGCGCTGCCGTTGGTGATGACGCCAACCAGGTTGCCCTTGGCGGTGTACTCGTAGGCCTTGGCCGGATCGCGCTGAATCTCGACGCATGGCGCGGCCACGCCTGGCGAGTAAGCCAGCGCCAGGTCTTCCTGGGTGCTGACGCTCTTGGTGATCTCGGTGGCGATTTTGCCGGCGCTGCCTGCGCGGTGATAGGCCAGTGCCTTTTGTTCTATCGTGGTCATGTTCTTTTATATTCCTTATAAAGCGAAAAACGCCCGCACGAGCCGAGAAGGCAGGTACAGGCGCAAATAGCCGGGGATTCAGTGCTTATGGGTAGAGGCCACGAACTTCACGCGCTTGCAGCACGCGGGTGCAAGCGAGGATGAAGGTGGCGGTTCGCAGCGTGACTTTCTTGTCTTGCGCAACGTCCCAGACGGCATTGAACGCGTCCTGCATGATGCGGGTCAGGCGTGCATTGATTTCATCTTCGCTCCAGAAGAAGCTGGAGAAATCCTGCACCCACTCGAAGTATGACACGGTTACGCCGCCAGCGTTAGCCAGAACGTCAGGAACGATCAGCACATCCTTGTCGCTCAGGATGTCGTCGGCCTGCGGCGTGGTCGGGCCGTTAGCGCCTTCCAGAATGATTTTAGTGCGAATACGCGGCGCGTTGGCGGCAGTAATCTGCTGTTCCAGCGCGGCCGGGATCAGGATCTCCGATTCCACGTCCCAGAACGCGTCGCGGTCCAGAATCGCTTCGGCGCCCGGGAAGCCGGCCACGCCGCCGGTTTCCGCCACATGCTGGTGCAGGCGGGGGATATCCAGGCCGCCTTGGTGCACCACAGTCGCGGTGTGATCCTGAACCGCGATCACTTTGGCGCCGGCTTCGGCGAACATGCTGGCGGCCACGCCACCGACGTTGCCGAAGCCCTGCACGGCGACACGGGCGCCGGCGATCGCCACACCGCGCTTGGCGGCGGCTTCGCGGCCCACCACGAACACGCCGCGGCCGGTCGCTTCGCGGCGGCCCAGCGAGCCGCCCAGCGAGATTGGTTTGCCGGTCACCACGCCGGTCGACAGGTTCCCTTCGATCATGGCGTAGGAGTCCATCATCCAGGCCATCACTTGTTCGTTGGTGTTGACGTCTGGCGCCGGAATGTCTTTGTTCGGGCCGATAATCAGGCTGATTTCGCTGGTGTAGCGGCGCGTCAGGCGTTGCAGTTCGCCGCGCGACAGCGTCTTCGGATCGACCCGGATGCCGCCTTTGGCGCCGCCGTATGGCACGTTGACGGCGGCGTTCTTCACCGTCATCCACGCCGACAGGGCCATCACTTCGGACAGCGTCACGTCCTGGTGGAAGCGCACACCGCCTTTGCCCGGGCCGCGCGACATATTGTGCTGCACGCGGTAGCCTTCGTAGTGGGCGATGCTGCCATCATCGCGTTCGATCGGCACGTCGACCGTCAGGATGCGCTTGGGGCGCTTGAGCGTTTCCACCCAGCGCGACAGAGGACCGAGGTGCGGCGTGACGCGGTCGATTTGCTGCAGGTAGACACCCCATGGACCCAGATCTTCGGGATTGAGATAGGAAGGCAGTGCGTGTTGTGCTGGTACAGAGGTCATGCTCAAGGCTCCTGAGGAATTCGTTGGCTGAACGCTGCTCGTGGCAGCCGTTCAAGTGCATCGAATCCTACGCCTGGGCATTTAGGGCGGCCAATGCTGTATGCGCATTCGGCTATGCAAAAAATGCATAGTTAGCGCTCCGACACCGGCGCGACGCGTTTTTTTCGGCCGCCGTTCTGCTGCGTTTCGAGGAATTCCCACAGCCTGTCGACTATCGGCTTGCCGCGCCGCGTGGCCGACGGGCGCTCGCGATAGAGGCGGATTTCCATCTCGATTTCCCAGTCCGCCGTGTCGCCATCGGCGCGCGCCAGCTGCTTTTGTTTGAGTTCGCGCGTGACGGCGGATTCCGGCAGGAAGGCGATGCCGCGGCCTTCCAGCGCCATCATCTTCAGGCCCTCCGCCATGTCGGTCTCGTACAGCGGCGCCAGGTGCAGCGGGGTTTTGGCGTCGTTGAGGATCAGTTCCACCATGCGCCCCAGATAGGCGTTGTTGGTGTAGGAGAGGAAGGGCAGCGGTGCGCGCTTGGTGCCCGGCAGTGTGAATTCCGGCACCTTGTTTTTATCGCAGCGCGTGTAGGCGCGCAGCGATTCGCGGCCCATTACCAGCATGTCGTAGCGGCCCGGGTCCAGCTGCACCGGCTGGCGCGGATGGTGATAGCACAGCAGCAGGTCGCAGCCGCCCTCCACCAGTTGCAGCACGGCGTCGTGGACGTTGAGCGCCATCAGGCGGCTGCGGATCGGCGCGAAGTCCGCCTCGACTTTGGTCAGCCACTTCGGCACAAAGGTCAGCGACAGCGTGTGTGGCACGGCGAGATCGATGCTGGTCTGCGCGACGGCGCGCTTGGTGCGCAGCAGTTCGCGCGCGCCGTTGATCTTCGAGAGCATTTCCAGCGCCTGCTCGTAGAACACCACGCCGGCCGGCGTCAGGCGCGTGGGGTAGGAGGTGCGGTCGATCAGGTCCGTGCCCAGCCAGTTTTCCAGCGACTGGATGCGGCGCGAAAAGGCGGGCTGCGTGACGTGGCGCAGCGCCGCCGAGCGGCTGAAATTATTGGTCTCCACCAGCGAGATGAAGTCTTCCAGCCATTTGGTTTCCATGCATAGTCCTTTACGGTGTGGTCGGCGGTGTGGCCGAAACAATGCTGCGGATCGGCGTGAACAAATACGCGCTGGCCGCGAACAGCACCAGTATCATGCCACCGCCGAGGAACAATTGCGACAGCGAGACCTGCGTCAGTATCCATCCGGTGGCCGCCGCCGACAGCGGCGCCAGACCCATGAAGATGAACATGAAGATGCTCATGGCGCGGCCCATCATGTGCGGCGGCACGCGCTGCTGGATCCAGGTGAACACTTTGATCTGGATGAAGCCGGTCAGCAGGCCGAGTGTACTCATCAACAAGGCCGCCTGCCAGGTGGCGTGCACCATGCCCATGGGCGCCAGCAGCAGGCCGGCGATGGCGTCCGCCGCCAGGATGGTGACGCCGAAGCCGGCCAGGCGCAGGCGCTGTCCCAGCTTGGCCGCCGCGCCCATGCCGAGCAGCGTGCCGGCGCCGTGCGCGCCCATGATGATGCCCAGTGTGGAGGCCCCATGCAGCTCGCTGGCCAGCACCGGCAGCGCCACCTGCATCGCGCCGCCGATGAACAGCGACACCGTGCCCCAGTAGATGAAGCACAGGCGCATCGGCACGTCGTCCCACACCATGCGCAGGCCGGCGCCGATGGCGCGCAGCACCGGTTCCTGCGTGGCCTGCGGCGTGGTCGCGGCGTCGGTCTTGGGCCGCAGCGTCACCTTCGACAACGTCCATGCCGACAGTAGATAGCTGAGGCAATCGAAGCCGAAGGCCAGCGCCAGACCGCGCGCGTTGCTGACCGCGCCGCCGCCATCGCCGGCGATGGCCAGCACGCCCGCCGCCAGCAGCGGGCCGGCCAGCATGGTCACCTGGCGCAGGCCCATCATCATGCCGTTGGCCGCTTGCAGGTGCTCGGCCGGTATCGCCAGCGGCAGGATCGACATCCCGGACGGCATGGCGAAGGCTTGCGCCAGGCCCAGGCCGAAGGCCAGCACGTAGATCAGGTGCAGCGCCAGTTGCGGCGTCAGCACGACGGTCAGCGACCAGGCGCCGCCCAGCGGCATGGTGGGAGCGCCGGAAAGGTTCAGCACCAGCAGCGTGAGCAGGGCAAGCAGCACGGCGTTGACATGCTTGGTCAGCATCAGCACGTGTCGCGGCGAATAGCGGTCGACCAGCGCGCCGCCGATCAGGATGAAGACCGCGCGCGGGATGCTCATCAGCGCGATCACCAGGCCCAGCGCCAGCGGATCGCCGGTCAGTTTGAGCACCAGCCAGGGCAGGGCGATCATGGTCATCTGGTCGCCCAGCGCGGAGACGATGCCGCCGCGCATCAGCCATTTGAAGTTGGCGTTGTGTTTTAAAGGATTCATGCGTTGGAGGCGTTGATGCCGGCGATCAGTGCCAGCGCGTTGCTCAGGTCGTCTAACTGCGCGGCGGGACAGTTGCGCAGCAGGTCTTTGCTGATCTGGTTGGCCACGGTGACGGCGTTGGTCAGCAGTTCGCGGCCGGTGTCGGTGATGGCGGCATAGGCAACGCGGGCGTCGCGCGGGTCTTGCTGGCGCTCGACCAGGCCGATCTTCTCCAGCGGCAGCAGGGTGCGGGTGACGCCGGAGGCGGTCAGGCCCTGGCGCTCGGCCAGATCGACGCGGCGCAGGCGGCCGCCCGGTGCGCGGTGCAGGTGGTGCAGCAGCATGAAGTCGCTGAAGCTGATGCCGTGGTAGCCGCCCAGCACCTGGTCCAGGCGGCGTACCAGCGCCGCTTGCGCGCGCGCCAGGCGGAAGGTGAATTCCAGGCTGGGATTGATTGTCGTGTCGTCCATCATTGCTTCCTCGTTGAGTAATGCTTGAAATATACTTGAGTCAGCAAGTAAAGGCAAACACTAAATGAGCATGACGAGCTATAATGTCGGCATGAACGACACTACTCAACTCCCACCCCTGCCGGATCGTCTGTCGATCGACCCGCGCAGCAAATTCCACGTTGCCGCCGTGTTTGAACACGAGATCGGCATCAATTTCAACGGCAAAGAACGCAGCGATGTAGATGAATACTGCATCAGCGAAGGCTGGATCAAGGTCCCGGCCGGCAAATCGCTGGATCGCTTCGGCAATCCGATGCTGATCAAGCTGAAAGGCACGGTTGAGCCGTTCTACCGTTGATGACGGCAGTTCAATAAAAAAGCCACGTCGCTGCCGCGCACGTGGCTTTTTTTATGGTGCGGCAAAGATCAGGCGGCCTGGCGCGGGGCGCTGGCGGCGTTGTCGCCGCGCAGCTTGTCCAGCATTTGCAGCGTGGACGGGGAGAGGTTCATGATCCCGTGGTAGGCGCAGTATTCACAGAACGCTTCCTCCGGCGTCATGGCAGCGATACTGGCGTCGGAATGACCGCGCCGGCGCAATGCGCGCAGGCAGGCGGCATCCATATTTCTCGAGTTCATGCACTTCTCCTAGATGGTTGGCTGGTTAGTTATTTCCTACTGTTAATATTATAATTCGATATAATGCTCGGTGGCAATTGATTATTTTTTCTCAACATTAGAAGCTCATTTGCCATGACTATCAGGCGGCTGGCTGGGGACGCGATGGCGCCGGCTGCGCCCGTTGCAAGCGCCACAGCAATGCCGTGGCGATCACCGAGGTGGCCGCCACCACGTAGCCGACCGTGTCGAAGTGCAGCAGGCGGCCATCGGCGGCCTGGCTGACGATGTGGCCGGACGCTACCGCCGCCAGGCCGCCGGCCAGTTGCTGGATCGAGGCGCTGATGGCGTTGTAGGCGCCGCGCTGTGTGGCCTGCGGCACCGTGGACGAAATCGCCTGGAACGGAATCATGCGCGAGAAGATGCCGACAAACATCATCGAATTGATTAGCACCAGCATCCACAGCGGGATTTGGCCGAGGTGGGTGTAGATCAGCACCATCACAATCGACAGCGCGGTGCCGAACAGGAACACGCGGAACTTGCCGAAGGCGTCCGCCGCGCGGCCGATCAGCGGGCCGATGAAGATGGTGCACACGCCGGTGATCAGGTACACGGTTGGCAGGTGGTCCAGGGCGATGCCCAGGTTGTTGACGATGTAGGCGCTGCTGAACGGCATCAGCATGAAGCCGCCGGTGGTCAGCAGGGCGGTGATGCAGAAGGCCAGCAGGTAGCGCCGGTCCGTCACCGTGTGCAACAGGTGCATCAACGGGCTGTGTTCCTGCGGCTGGCCGAGGTGGCCGGTGACCGGCTGCATTTGCCACGCCACCAGCAGGCCGCCGAGCAGGCCGAAGGCGGCCATCGCCAGGAACGGCACATGCCAGTTCCAGTGGTTGGACAGATAGATGCCGGCCGGGATGCCGAGCACCTGGCTGGCGGCGAAGGCGGTCTGGATCAGGCCCATGACGCGGCCGCGCATCGCCGGCGGGAACAGGTCGGTGGCGATCGCCAGCACGATGGAGCCGATCACGCCGCCGAACAGGCCGGTGAACACGCGCGCCGCCAGCAGCGACGGAAAGGTCTGCGCCAGGCCGCACCAGACGGTGCCGAGGATGAAGCCGGTGTAGAAGAACAGCAGCAGTTGCTTGCGGTCGTAGCGGTCGGCGAAGCCGGCGGTCAGCAGGCCGGACAGGCCGGCGCTGAAGGCGTAGGCCGACACCACCAGGCCGAATTGCGCCGGACTGATCTTCAGGTCCGGCATGATCACCGCGCCCAGCGGCGACATCAGCATGAAGTCGAGGATGACGGCGAACTGCAGGAAGGCCAGCATGGCCACCACGGTTTTTTGATCGCCGCTGAATGGCGGCGCCACGGGTTGCTTCATTCGTTGTCTTTCTGTTGTGGACGGCAGAAGGGGGCGCGGTGTTGGAAGAATTGTTCGCGCTGCTTGAAGAACTGCGCGCGCTCTTCCGGCGTCATCGCCTGCCAGCGTTGCCAGTGTTCGCGTTTTTCATGCCAGTCGCGGTGATGACCACGGAAACCGCCAAACAGGATGCGGCACAGTAGCAGTAATCCCAGCGCCTGCCAATAATTAACGGCATTGGCGCCGGGGAAGATGCCCGGGATCAGGCAGTTCCACAGCCACATGACGATGCCGCCCAGCGCGGCGGCGACGGCCAGGACCCACAGGCCTTTGATCAGTTTGAATTTCTTGTAGCTCATGTTTTCGGGGCGCATTGCGGTGGTTCCTTTCATTCGTCGTACAAGGCTTGCAGGCGCTGGCGCAGGAACAGCACGGCGTAGCGCTTGCGGGCCAATAAGGTGTTGATCGAGATGCCGGTCTGGGCGGCCATGTCCTTGAAGCTGACGCCATCGAGTTCGTGGGCGATGAAGACCTCGCGCTGGTTGGCGGGCAGTGCCTCCAGCGCCAGTTGCAGTTCTTCCAGCAGCATGGCGCGGGTGTAGGCGGCTTCGGGACCGGCGTCGGGCGAGGGCAGCATCAGGTCGAGGCGGCAGTCGTCCTCGTCATCGCTGGCGCCGAGGTCCGCCAGCGGTACTTCCTTCTTCTTGCGGAAGCGGTCGATGATCCGGTTGCGGGCGACGCGGAACAACCAGGCGCTGGCTTGCTCGATCGGCTCGGGCAGGTGGTAGGCCTGGGTGAATTCGTAGAACACGTCTTGCAGGATATCGTCGGCGTCGGTCTGGTCGGCAACGCGGCGGCGGATGAAGTTCCACAGACGCGAGCGTTCCTTCAGCACCGTTGCCGTGATGGCTTGATCTTGCTCAGTGGCTGTTATTGGTGCGGTCATACAGTCGAAGACGGCCCAGAATCCTCAATATTGCAATTTTCCGCTATTTTTTATGATGCGGAAGGAGCCGATTTTACCGCCGAAGCAGGAACCGGGAATTCCCACTTTCGCGGGGGCGACCTGGCTTTGCCGCGGCAACCTTCGTGCGCTTATTGCAAAAGTACGCTCAGCGCTGACCGATGGCGGGATCGGTGCGGCTGGCGCGACCGGTTTCGACGTGGCCGGCAACGCGGCGCAGCCATTGCGGATCGGCGTCGCTGGTGATGCTGAAGTCGTACCAGCCGGAGTGGCTGCTGAGATCACGGGCAACCGTTTCGGTTTGGCCGGCCGCCACGGTATAGGTCGCGGCTGGCGTGCCGTAGGCCTTGTCGGTGACGGTGAAGTGGCGTGTCTCGCGGCCGTCGCGGTTGGACAGCAGTAGCAGGACGTTGCCACCGTCGTAGCGGGTTTCCAGTTCCGCCGCGGCGCCGGCAAACCGTCCGCTGAACTGGCGCAGGAAGCCGTTGGCGCCGTGGACGCTCAGATCGTAGGCGTCGCCTTGCCATTGCCAAGCCTCGCTTTCGAGCTGGCGGCCGGCTTCCACCGTGTAGTACCACGGGCCGTCTTTGCGCAGGCTGGAGTAGACGATAAATGCCGCGCCAGCCTGACCGTTGTTGGCGAAGCTCAGTGCAAATCGCCGTGCGCCGGCCAGCCTGCCAGTGACCGAAAATTCATATGGCAGCGGGCAGGCGATGCGCGCGCCGGCTTCCTGCCGAGCCAGGGTTGGATTGGCTGGCGGCTGCGGATAGGGCTTGCCGGAGACACGTGCATACGCGGCGGTGGGCGGCACGCTGGCCGGCCAGGAGGTGTTCGGCGCGCTGAAGTCGAACGCGGACGTGAGGTCGCCGCACACCGCGCGGCGCCACGGCGAAATCAGATCGCAGGTCACGTCGGCGCGGGCCTTGCCGAGACCCCGCACCAGCCACTCTTCGAGGAAGCGCAGTTGCGAGGTGTGGTCGAACAACTGCGAGCAAACCTTGCCGCCCCGGCTCCATGGCGAAATCACCAGCATCGGCACGCGCGGCCCAAGGCCGACCGGTTCGCCCTGGCAGGTTTCGTGTTTGCCGATATCGGTCAGCGTGGTCTTGCCCATCGACGGATTCAGCGGTGCCAGGTCCGACGGCACATGGTCGAAGAAACCATCGTTCTCGTCGTACATCAGTAGTAGCACGGTTTTCGACCAGACCTCCGGATTGGCCACCAGCGCGGCCAGCAGGCGCGCGGTGATCTGCTCGCCGGCGTTGGGCGAATTGGGCGAGTGCTCGGTGTAATCGTTGGGGGCGCAGATCCACGAAACCTGCGGCAGCCGGTGGTTGCGGACATCCTCGGCGAAGTCGTTGATCAGCCAGTCCGCCGTGCCGCCACGCGCGTTGCCGGCGTTCGAGCCCGGCGCCAGCGTGCGCGCTTTGCGGTGCAGCGGCGCATCCTGCGACAGGCGGGTACCGTCCGCGTTCACGCGATAGTTGCGGAAGTAGGCGAGGTAGTTGTCGCCGTAGTTGTCCCATTCCTGATAGACCTTCCAGCTGACCTGGTTGGCTTCCAGTACCTCGGCATAGGTGCGCCAGTTGGGCGCGGTGGCGGTGACCTCGGGCGCGATATTGTCCAGCGCCGGATCGCCGTTGAAGAAGCCGCCCGCGTCCACGTTGTACAGCTTGCCCATGGTGCCGATCCAGCCTTGGTTGCTGCCGGTCAGCGCGTACAAGCGGTTCGGATCGGTCGCGCCGAAGATCGAGCAGTGGTAGGCGTCGCAGATGGTGAAGGCATCCGCCAGCGCGTAGTAGAAGGGCAGGTCGCCGCGGTCGAAATAGCCCATCGACTGCGCCGTCTTCTTTGGCACCCACGCGTCCCAGCCTTGCCAGGTGGCTTGCGATCCCTTCCAGGTGTGGTCGGTGCCGAGCGACAGCGCGCTGGTGTTCCTGGCGTCGAAGTGGAACGGCAGCACATGGCCGCCGGCGCCGTCCGGCTGATACCAGACCGGCAATCCGGTCGGCAACCGTATCGCGCGCGGATCGTTGAAGCCGCGCACGCCGGACAGCGTGCCGAAATAATGATCGAACGAGCGATTCTCCTGCATGAAGATGACAACGTGCTCGACGTCGGCCAGCGTGCCGGTGGCGTTGTTGGCGGGCACGGCCAGCGCTTGGCGGATCAGGTCGGGGAACAGGGTGGCGGCACCGCCCGCGCCGGCGGCGTAGCGGAGAAATTGACGGCGGTTGATCGACATGCTGGCAGGGTGCGAATGGCTGAAGCGCCGATGATAACGGCCGAATATGACCGGCCTATGGCATCGCCACCCGCAGCAGCACGTCGGTGTGATGGTGACCGCTGAAACTGGAGAACAGCTGGCCCTTGAGTTGCACGGTCTGGCCCAGTTGTGGGCGTAGCGCCGCATACTGCTGCTCGGTCAGCACCAGCTGCACTTCGCGCACGGCGTCATGCGGGGTGCTGTTGGGGTCATGGTCGCCGCGGGTGCAGATGGGCTGCTTGAGCGTCAGGTAAAAACCGGTTTCCGGTTCGTCGCCGGCGGCGATGTTTTCGAAATTGGGCCGGCCGGGGAACGTGGCACGGTGCAGCAGGCCGCTCAGCGAGACGGCCGCCGGTTCATACGGCAGGCAATCGGCGGCGCTGGCGCTGGCGTAGCAGGGCAGCAGGCCGCAGAGCAGCAGGGGAGCAAGGCGCTGGCGCCAGGTAATTGTCATGTCACCTCCGGTCGATGTCGCTGATCGTACTGCGTTTCGACGCGCCGGCGTTGCAACCTTTCGCATCCGTAATAAAAAACGGCCACCAGATCGCTCTGGTGGCCGCTTTTATTCAGACCGCAACCGGATTAACGGTCGCCGTAGCTGCGACGTGGACGGTCGCTGTTGTACGGGTTGTTGGCTTTGAAGCCTGGACCCTTGTAGCCTTCGCTGGAGCCGCTGGCGCCTTCACGGCGCGGTGCGCTGCCGCCTGGCTTGCTGAACGAACGCTGACCTGGCTTGGCGCCGCCACGGTTGTCGCCAGGTTTCCAGCCGCCCGGACGCGACGAGCGCGGCGCGCTGCCGGTTTTCTTCGGCTCGTAGCCCTCGACCACATTCACCGGGATCAGTTGCTTGGTGAAGCGTTCGATACGCTTGACGTTCATGCCTTCGGCATGGTTCACCAGCGAGATCGCCTGACCATTGCGGCCGGCACGGCCGGTACGGCCGATACGGTGCACATAGTCTTCAGGGAACTTCGGCAGGTCGTAGTTGAACACGTGGGTGATGGTCGGCACGTCGATGCCGCGGGCGGCAACGTCGGTGGCGATCAGGATCTTCACCTGGCCGCGACGCAGGCTGTCCAGCGTGCGGTTACGGGCGCCCTGGTGCATGTCGCCATGCAGCGCGGCAGCCGAGAACCCGGCGATGTTCAGACGGTCGGCGATGGTGTCGGCGTCACGCTTGGTGGCGGTGAACACCACGGCCTGGTCCAGCGACTCGTCGCGCAGCAGGTGGTCCAGCAGGCGGTTCTTGTGCGACAGGTCGTCGACGAAGTGTACGCGCTGGGTGATGTTTTCGTGCTTGTTGGCGGCGCTCATGATCTGGATCACTTGCGGATCTTTGGTGATGCGACGCGCCATGTTGCCGACGACGCCGTCCAGCGTGGCCGAGAACAGCATGGTCTGACGACCATCCGGGGTGGCGGCAACGATTTTCTCGATGTCGTCGATGAAACCCATGTCCAGCATGCGGTCGGCTTCGTCCAGCACCAGGATTTCCAGTTGCGAGAAGTCGATCTTGCCCGATTCCATGTGGTCGATCAGGCGGCCTGGGGTGGCGACCAGGATCTCAGGATTCTTGGCCAGCAGTTGCATCTGCTTTGGATATGGCATGCCGCCGAGGATCGACACGGCCTTGATGCGGCGCAGGTTGACGCTGTACTTGTCGGTGTTGGTGGTGACTTGCAGCGCCAGTTCGCGGGTCGGGGTCAGCACCAGCATTTTTGGCTGGGCGGCTTTGAAACGTGGACGCTCGTTGCGGGCACGGGCGGCCTGCATTTCTTGATTCGGGGTTTTGCCGGCCGGGGCTGGCTCAATGGCGAACAGACGGTGCAGCGACGGCAGCATGAAGGCTGCCGTTTTGCCGGAACCGGTCTGGGAGGAAACTAACAAGTCCTTGCCTGCGATCGCTGCAGGGATTGCCTGCTGCTGAACGGGGGTCGGCGCGGTGTAGCCGGCGTCGGTCAGGGCTTTAATGATGGACGTGTTGAGACCAAGTGCTTCAAATGTCATGCTGTTCTTTCGTAAAAACTAGCGGCCCGCATACGCGGAACGCGAAATAGCAACGCCTACCAAAACGAAATGACTCAATCAAAATCGATAGAAATTTCGGCACAAAAGCTTTGCGCCGGGACGGTGTCAGATAACGACACCAGAGGCGGGAGGGCTTTATAAGAGCATCAGAAGGATGCGCTGAGGCTGCGTAGCTGCTTAACTTACAACTGGCTGAACAATCGGTATCGCTTTGCTATCGACACGCGCATTGCAGGCTAGATCGCTATTATGCCTCAGTTTGGCCCGCTTGTACAGACGACTCGCTGAAAGCGCGATTTTGTATCTATTTGTAATACCATCACCCCGTTGGGCGCGCCACGACGATTTACTCTGCAATGCCGGATGAACCGGTGCCTAGGGGATCGTTATGTGGAACAAAATAATCGCCGTCGCGGCGGGCCTGATGTGGGCCGGTGCGGCGCTGGCGCAGCCCGCCGTGAAGGACTCGGCGCGGTTCGGCCCGCCGTTGATGGTGCCGCCGTTGATGGTGGTGCAGGGCGCCGAGCAGCCGGTTCGTTTGCAGAGCCTGAAGGTGGATGCCGCGCTCAGCGGCAGCATGGCGCAGACCACGCTGCGCCTGGTGTTTTTCAATCCGAACCAGCGGCCGCTGGAGGGGCGCTTGCAGTTTCCGCTGTTGCCGGGGCAGCGGGTGACCGCGTTTGCACTGGATTTGGACGGCAAGCTGCGGGCGGCCGTGCCGGTCGAGAAGGCGCGCGGCCGGCAGATTCTGGAGGCGATCGAACGCACCAGGGTGGACCCGGCCCTGCTGGAGCAGACGCAGGGAAATAATTTCCAGTTGCGGGTGTTTCCGATTCCGGCGCAGGGCACGCGCACGGTGGAGTTGTCGTACGCCGAAACGCTGAGCCGCGAAGGCGCGCACTGGGCCTACCAGTTGCCGCTGGCCTATGGCGACTTGGCGCAGGGCGTGGACTTGAGCGTGACGGTGGCCGGCGACGCGCCGCCACAGGCGAGCGGCGCCATCGGCGAGATTGTCTTCACCCGCAGTGGCGATGGCTACAAGGCGCAGCTGACCCGCGCCACTTACGCGGCCAGCGGCGTGCTCAAGCTGTTGACGCCGGCGTCGGCGGCGCCGCAAGTCTCTGTGCAGCAGTTCGGCGGCGAGACGTATTTCCTGGCCGAGCTGCCGACCGCCGCGCAGCGCGCGCCGCGTCCGCTGCCCAAGGTGGTGGGCCTGCTGTGGGATAGCTCGGGCTCCGGCGCGAACCGTCAGCGCGAGGCCGAGTTGGCCGAGCTGGACCGCTACTTCAGGGCGCTTGGCACCGCCGAGGTGCGCCTGACACGCCTGCGCGACCGCGCGGAGGCGGTGCAGCGCTTCCGTGTGGTCAATGGCGACTGGCAGCTGTTGCGCAAGTCCTTGCTGGAGACCGTGTATGACGGCGCCAGCGCGCTGGCCGACTGGCAGCCGCAGTTGGACGTGAACGAATACCTGCTGGTCAGCGACGGCTTGCTGAACTACGGCGGCAAGCGCTTCCCGCAGTTGTCGCCGCGTCAGCGCTTGTATGCGTTGAATTCGGCGTTGTCGGCCGATACGGGGCGCCTGTCGGCGTTAGCCGAGCGCAATGGCGGCAAGTTGGTGACGGTGCAGGCGGATCGCCCCGGCGCGGCTGCCGAGGCATTGCTGACGGATGGTCGGCAGGTGCGTTTGTCCGGCGTGCAGGGGGCCACCGAGGTGCTGATCGCCGATGACGACGCGG
The DNA here is from genome assembly GCF_009857505.1 of Duganella lactea. Lineage (GTDB taxonomy): Bacteria > Pseudomonadota > Gammaproteobacteria > Burkholderiales > Burkholderiaceae_D > Rugamonas > Rugamonas lactea. Next base: position 61,657 of record NZ_WWCP01000022.1, on the reverse strand, counting down.
CGCAGGGCCTGTTGCGCGTGGTCGGCAAGCTGGTCGCGCCGCAAGCCGAGGTGAGGCTGGAATTGCTGAGGCAGGGCAAGGCGACGCCGATGCTGCTGGAAATTCCCGCCAATGCGCCGCGGCATGCGATGGCGGCGCGCGTGTGGGCCGACTGCAAGCTGCATCAGCTGGAGGCGGATTATGAGTTGAACCGGGGCGCGATACGCCGTCTCGGCACGCAGTTTGGCATGCCGACGCGTGAGACCTCGTTGCTGGTGCTGGAGCGGCTGGAAGATTATGTGCGCTACGATGTGACACCGCCGGCCGAGTTGCAGGCGGCTTTCGACGCGCTGAAGCGGTTGCGTGGCAATGAGCTGGCGCAGCGGCGTGGCAGTCAGCTGGAGCGGGTGGTGGCGCAGTTCCGGCAAAAGCTGGCATGGTGGGAGGGCCACCAGGCGAAGCCGGTCATGGAGAAGTTTCAGCCCGTTCGTGTGGAGGTGACCGGCTCCACGCGTTTGACCAACACGCTGGTTGCGGAGGATATGCGAGCGCCGCCCCCTGCGCCGGCAGCTGCGCTACCCGCGCCTGGTCCGATGATGTTTGGCAGAGTTGCCGAGCGGCGCTCGGCGCCGGTTGCCGGCGGCGTGCCACCGGCTGGCGAGATCGCGATCAGCCTCAAGCGCTGGGATTCGAATGCAAGCTATATCGGACGCATGAGGGCGGCCAGCCCGGACCAGCTGTACGCGATTTATCTCGATGAGCGGCCGTCCTACCTGAACAGCAGCGCTTTCTACATCGATGTGGCGGACCAGTTGTTTGAGCGGGGCCAGCGCGAGCTGGCGCTGCGCGTGCTGTCCAACCTGGCGGAGATGGATCTGGAAAACCGGCAGGTGCTGCGGATTCTCGGCTATCGCTTGCTACAGGCCGGCAAGCAGGCGTTGGCAATCCCGGTGTTCGAGAAGGTGCGCGACATCGCCGGGGAGGAGCCACAGTCGTTCCGCGACCTGGGGCTGGCGTATGCCGCCGCCGGGCGCACGCAACAGGCGGTCGAGCAGTTGTATGAGGTGGCGATTCGGCCATGGGACCATCGCTTTGCCGAGATCGAGCTGATTGCGCTGGCTGATATGAACGCCATCATCGCCGCGCAGCCGGCCAAGGAGAAGCTCGATGTCAGCCGCATCGATTCCCGTCTGCTGGTCAATATGCCGCTGGATCTGCGCGTGGTGCTGACCTGGGATGCGGATAACACCGACATGGATTTGTGGGTGACCGATCCAACAGGCGAGCGTTGCTACTATGGTCATCGCTTTTCACGGCAGGGCGGGCGGATGTCGGTGGATTTCACCGGCGGCTATGGGCCGGAGGAGTTTTCATTGCGAAACGCGCTGCCGGGCAAGTACAAGGTGGAGGCGAATTTCTTCGGCAGTCATCAGCAGCTGGTGGCCGGGGCGACCATCTTGCAGTTGAAGCTGACCAGTGGTTTTGGCCGTGCCGGTGCGCGCGATCAGATGGTGACCTTGCGTCTGCAAGGACGCGGCGATACGGTGCTGGTGGGCGAGTTTGAGGTGAAGTAGTCAGTCGATGGCGGCGATCTGCCGGGCGATGTCGTCCGGCACCGGATAGTTGGGGTAGGCCTGGTGGAATTTGCGCCATTCTTGCAGGGCGTCCCGACGCAGACCGGCTTTCAGCATCTCGCTGATGACGTTCAGCCATTCGGCGGCGCGCGCGTCGTCTGTGACTGGCACGGCCGGCTCGGCCCTGCGGGCGTAGCCGGTGACGGTGATCGGCGCTGGCGCTGGCATTAGTGCAGGCGCTGGCGCAGGTGGTGCTGGCGGCGCGGCGACGTCCTGCGCAATGAAGGGCAAGTCTGCCAGCGAGCGGTGATCCGCCATCGGGGCGTTAGCCGGTGCCGGCGTGGCGATGACGGGGGATTCGGCCTGCACCGGCGCCTTGTGCTTGGCGGCGGGACGGTGGCGCACGGCGGGCTGTGTTGACGCTGGCGCTTGCGCCAAGGTTGGCTGCTTGGCCGGGGGCGGCGGTGGCGGCGCGGGAGCGGTCTGCGGTGGTTCAGCGGCGGGAGCCGGCGCTGGCGCGGCATCGTCGCCGCGTTGCCATTCCAGTGTCAACAGCAGGGCGCAGACCATGCTGGCGGCCAGGGCTGCCGGCGCACGCCAGCGCGCCATGTTGGCGGCGGCCGTGCGGCGTGGCGCCACTGGCGTCAGCTGTGTGGCCTGTGCAGCCTGTTCTTGCGCCACGCGCGCTTCGATCGCGGCCATCACCGCGTCGTCCACCTGTTTGGGCGATTCCGGCTGCGGCAACGCCGCCAGCTGGCGCGACAGCGCGTCGCGGCCGGCGAGGAAATCGTCCAGCTCATCATCGTGCGTTTTCTGGTCGCTGCTCGTCATGCCTGTTCCTCCTGCGCGGCCATCCCGGTCGACATCTGCAGACGCAATTTTCGCATGGCATAGCGCAACCTGCTTTTGACGGTTTCAATCGGCGCGCCGGTCAGCGCCGCAATCTCTTCCAGCGACAGACCGCTGAACTGCTGCAGCACCAGCGCCTCCTTCTGCTCGCCGGGCAAGGCGCGGATGGCCTGGTGCAGCGATGCATTCATCTGCTGCGATTCCAGCTGCGCGTCGGCGGCCGGGCTTTCCTGCTCCGGCGCCGCGTCGTCCGTCAGCGTTGGCGATTGGCGCTGCAAATCAACCAAGCGGTTGCGCGCGATCTGATACAGAAAGGTACGAAAAGTCGCGGTCGGCTCATAGCGCGCCCGCGCCTGGTGCAGCGCCACCCAGGTTTCCTGCGCCACCTCGTCGACCCAGTCGCGCCGGGGCGAGCGCCACGCGATGAAGCGGTACAGTCCGCGATGATGGCGCTGGTACAGCGCGCGGAAGGCGGGCAGGTCGCCGCCGGCGTAGCGCAGCATCAGGGATTCATCGGACGGCTCGGTTGACATGGTGGCAAGTGTAGCATTGCGGCCGGCGAAAAAAAACGCCCCGCGGAGCAGGGCGTTGATCGGAGCGAGGCCGGGCAAGACTTATTGGTAGTCTTCCGCGTTCAGGCCCATGACGTGCGAGAAGCCGCCGTCGACGTAGGTGATTTCACCGGTGATGCCCGACGCCAGGTCCGACAGCAGGAAGGCGGCGGTGTTGCCGACTTCTTCGATGGTGACGTTGCGGCGCAGCGGCGCGTGCGACGAGGCGAAGCCCAGCAGCTTGCCGAAGTCCTTGATGCCGGACGCGGCCAGGGTCTTGATCGGGCCGGCCGAGATGCCGTTCGAGCGGATGCCCAGCTTGCCCAGGTTTTCCGCCAGGTAGCGCACCGACGCTTCCAGCGAGGCTTTCGCCAAGCCCATGGTGTTGTAGTACGGAATAGCGCGGATCGCGCCCAGGTAGGACAGCGTCAGCACCGACGAGCCGTTTTTCAGCAGCGGCAGCGCGGCCTTGGCCATGGCCGGGAAGCTGTAGGCCGAGATATCGTGGGCGATGCGGAAGTTTTCGCGGGTCAGGCCGTCCAGGAACTCGCCGGCGATCGCTTCGCGCGGCGCGAAGCCGATCGCGTGCACCAGGCCGTCCAGCTGCGACCAGCTTTTGCCGAGGTCGGCGAACAGCGCCTCGATTTGCTCGTCGCTGGAGACGTCGCAGTCATACACCAGCTTGCTGTCGAATTCGGCGGCGAATTCGGTGATGCGATCTTTGAAACGTTCGCCGACGTAGGTGAACGCCAGTTCGGCGCCTTCGCGATGGCAGGCCTTGGCGATACCGTAAGCGATGGAACGGTTCGACAGCAAACCAGTGATGAGGATTTTTTTGCCTTGCAAGAACGCCATAGGGACTCCGATTGCGACTGCGCGCCCAGGCTGGCCTTCAAGCTGGCTGGCGACGTCAGTGGTGGTTATGTTTTTTTAGTGTCCGAGACTTGCCCGACACGCAAGACCAAGATTGTAGGACGTGTACGCCGCATCCGCAACTGCTGAATCGCGGCGAGCGGCCCGCCGCAGCGGGCCCCGGACGGCTTTTAGTTGGCCTTGCGGTGTTTCTTGCTCTTGGCGGCGTCGCGCGACACGCGCGCCTTGACCAGCGACACCGGGGCCGATTTGTTCGGTTTGCCGGCCTTGGCCAGCTTGTAGCCCGACTTGCTGGTGGTGGCGCGTTCGCTTTCGACCTCGACCGTTGCCTTATCGGCCACATCCTCGCCGATGTTGGTGCCGACCGCGGCGGACAGCTTCGGCACCAGAATGGTGGAGCCGGCCTTGAGCACCGAATTCTGCGGAATATTGTTGGCCTGGCGGATCACCTCGGGCGAGGTGTGGAAGCGCGACGCCAGCGAGCGGATCGATTCGCGCGCGCTGGTGATCTTGTGCGTGGTCCAGGTCGACAGTTCCTTGCTCCACTGGGCCAGGTTGACGTGGTATTTCTCGGCGTTTTCCTTCGGCAGCAGGATCTTGGTGTCCTCGCCGCCGACGATGACCGGGCGCTTGAACTGCGGATTGAGCGCCTTGAACTCGTCCACCGACAGCTCGGCCAGGTGGGCGGCGACGGTCAGGTCGATGTCGCTGGTCTTGTCGACCGCCGTGAAGTACGGCGAATTGTCGATCACCGGCAGGTTCAGGCCGAACTGCTGCGGGTTGGCGACGATGTTCTTGACCGCCTGCAGCTTCGGCACATAGTTGCGGGTTTCTGCCGGCATCAGGTCGGCCAGGCTTTCGAAGTCGGTCGGCTTGCCGGCGGCCTGGTTGCGCTTGATGGCTTTCTGCACCGAGCCTTCGCCCCAGTTGTAGGCGGCCAGCGCCAGTTGCCAGTCGCCGAACATATCGTACAGGCGTTGCAGATAGGTCAGGGCGGCGTCGGTCGAGGCCAGGATGCCGCGTCGCTCATCCTTGAAAGCGTCCTGCTTCAGGTTGAAATCGCGGCCGGTGCCTGGCACGAACTGCCACATGCCGGCCGCGTTGGCGCTCGACAGGGCGTTCGGGTTGAAGGCCGATTCGATGAACGGCAGTAGCGCCAGCTCGGTCGGCATGCCGCGCTTTTCCAGCTCCGAGACCACGTGGAACAGGTACAGCGAGGCGCGCGCGGTGGTGCGGGCGATGTAGTCGGGACGGGTGGCGTACCAGTTGACGTGCTTGGCCACCAGGTCGTTGTTCACATCCGGAATGGCGTAACCACTGCGGATGCGGCCCCAGACGTCTTTCTCGTGGAAAGCATCCTCCTCGGCCAGTTTGGCCGGTTTGGCGATTTTCAGCGTGGAGGACAGGTCGGGGAGCGGGTTTTTTGGCAGGGGGGACAGCGCGGCGGAAACGGGCGTCTGGTCCATGTCGTGATCGTAGGCCTGGACCAATGCCGGCGCGAGTAACGCGATCAGGGCTGCCAAGGCGGCGGATTTGGGAATACGAGCTTGCATAGTTTTCCGTGAGTTAGCGAAAAGACACGTCGCGTGGACTATGAATAAACGTGGAGTGTAAGGACCTCACCGGGGGGAGTCAAGCTATATGTCACGCATATTACAAATTCTTATAGGTAATAATTCCCGCAAATTAAGGGCGAGATCGCGGCAGATTGGCGGAAGTAGGCGCGGCGGCCAAGAGTGCGTACAATTCGGTTTTTGCAGAAGTGATCAAGGAATCGTCTTATGAGTAGTCCCGCCATCGACCGCGACGTGGTGGTCGCCGACACCGTGCATTGGCTGGAACAGGCCGTCATTGGCCTGAACTTGTGCCCGTTTGCCAAGGCGGTGCATGTGAAAAAGCAGGTGCGGTATGTGGTCAGCGAGGCGGAAACGCCGGAAGAACTGCTGGAAAAGCTGATGGAGGAGTTGCAGCACCTGGCCGACGCCGATCCGGAGCAGCTCGACACGACGCTGCTGATCCATCCGAACGTGCTGACCGATTTCTTCGATTACAACGAATTCCTCGACGTCGCCGACGCCGCGCTGGAGGACCTGGGCCTGGACGGTTTCCTGCAGGTGGCCAGCTTCCATCCGCAGTACCAGTTCGCCGGCACCGAGCAAGACGACATCAGCAACTTCACCAACCGCTCGCCGTACCCGACGCTGCACCTGTTGCGCGAGGACAGTATCGAGCGCGCGGTCGAGGCCTTCCCGGACGCCTCGGATATTTTCGACAAGAATATCGAAACGCTGGAAAAGCTGGGCCACGCGGGCTGGGCGACGTTGATGGCCAAGCCGCCGCTGGAGCGGCCATGAGCGATTTGCCGGTGCGCCCGGACACGCCGTGCGTGGCCGTGTGCTCGACCACCTTTGACGAAGTCTGTCGCGGTTGTGGCCGCACGGTGGTCGAGGTGGCGCACTGGGTGTCGATGAGCGCCGAGGCGAAAGAGCGGGTGTGGCAGCGCATCCTGGCGCAGGGCTATCCGCGCCGCAACACCTGACCGGCTTAGTAAGCGGCTTAGTAGCTGCCGATAAAGTCCTTCTTGCCAATTTCCAGGCCGTTGTGGCGCAGAATGTCGTAGGCGGTGGTGGCGTGGAAGTAGAAATGCGGCAGCGCGTAGTGGAACAGATAGGTCTGGCCGACGAAGTGCTTGGTCTTCTCGCCGCTGCCGGTGGTGATGGCGCGGCCTTCGCTGCCCTCGATCGACGCCTGCGGCACGCTGTCGAGATACGCCAGCGTCTTGGCGATGCGCGCCTTGAGGTCGGCGAAGCTCACTTCCTGGTCCTCGTACGACGGCACTTCCTGGCCGCCCAGGCGCGCCGCCGCGCCCTTGGCGAAGTCGCAGGCGATCTGGATCTGGCGGGTGAACGGCAGCATGTCCGGGAACAGGCGGTCAGTGAGCAGCGCGGTCGGATCGATCTTCTTCTCGGCGGCGTGCGCCTCGGCTTTGTCCAGAATGGCGTGCAGGCTGTTCAGAATCTGCTTGAACACAGGAACAGAAGCGGAATACATCGAGAAAGTGGTCATGGTCATTCCTATGTGTGGGGAAAAGAGTGGCGATCATAGCGCGCTTGTAGGTTTTTTGCTCATCGATGACTTTTTATACTTTTTCCTGTGCATTTCCGTGCATAATTCCTATCAAGTAACAACCTCAGACCTATGATGCAAATTAAACCCAACGCTGTGTCGTTGCATGACTAGCACGATTTATCTGAACCTGCGCAGCCGCCTCGGCGCGCTGTACGGCCTGTCCATCTATGGGGCCTTGTTACTGGTGGTCTTTGGCGGCCTGGTGATCCCGGCCATCATCGGCAGCTATCTGCTGATCGGCGTGCACGAGCAGCAGTCGGCGCGTGTCGCCCTCAACGAGTCGCTGCAGCGCAATGCCGACATCCTGGCGCTGGGCATGCAGGAATCATTGTGGAATATGAATGCCGAATCGGCCCATTCGCTGGTCGAATCGGTGATGCGCGACCGCTCGGTGTTGCAAGTGCAGGTGGTCGGCCAGGCCGACACCCAGTTCATACGGGTGCGCTCGCCGCGCGCGGCCAGTGGCAATGTGTATCGCGCCGAGCGCGAGATCCTGGTGCGGGGCGAGCGTATCGGCCGCATCATGGTGGAAATGGACGACGCCCGCAACCAGCAGGAACTGCGCGAGAAGCAGTGGTCCTACGTGTTTGTGCTGGCGGCGCAGCTGACGGTGTCGCTGCTGCTGATCGTGCTGTTCCTCAAGGCGCGCCTGATCAAGCCACTGCGCAAACTGATGCGCTTCTCCGACCGCCTGTCGCAAGGCGACTTCGAGACGCGGCTCGACGTCAGCGGCGGCGATGAACTGGGCCGCCTGGCGCAGCAGCTGGAGCAGACGCGGGTGGCGATCAAGCGCCTGTTCGAGGACATCGGCCGGCGCGAGGAACGCTTCCGCACCATCGTGACCCAGGTGCCGGGCGCGGTGTTCCGCATCCGTCCCGACGGCCCGATCGATTTCGTTTCCGACGCGATCGAAGAAATTTCCGGCTATCCGGCGGCGCAGTTCATGCGCGGCACCACCCACGCGTGGGCCGATCTGATCGCGCCGGAAGACCGCAAGAAGCAGCGCCGCGCGTTGGCGCAGGCGATCCTGGACGGCCAGCCGTATGAAATCGAATACCGCATCCGGGACGCCGCCGGCGCCGAGCGCTGGGTGCTGGAGAACGGCCAGCCGCAGGCGCCGGACGGCGAGGTCGCCGCGCCGTGGGTGGATGGCATCATCTCCGACATCAGCCAGCGCAAGCACAATGAAATGCGCATCGAGGCGCTGTTGGCCGAGCAAAGCGCGATTCTGGACAATGTGATGTTCGGCGTGATGTTTGTGCGTAACCGCAGCATCGTCTCGGTCAACCGCCGCTGCGAAGAGCTGTTCGGCTACGAACCGGGCGAGATGTCCGGCGCCTCGACCGCCATCATGTTCCTCGATGCGTTCGACTTTGAATCGTCCGGCGCGCGCCAGTACCCGCTGCTGTCGCACGGCGACTACTTTAACGAAGAGCGCCAGTACCGGCGCCGTGACGGCGGCGTGTTCTGGTGCCTGGTCAGCGGCTATGCGCTGGACAGCAGCCGCGCCAACGAGGGCAGCATCTGGGTGTTCGCCGACATCACCGAGCGCAAGGAAGCGGAGGAGAAACTGCGCCTGTCGGCCACCGTCATCGAGCATATCGCCGACGGCGTGGTGGTGCTCGACGCCGAGGGCGTGATCGTGGCCGTCAACCCGGCCTTCACGCAGATCACCGGCTATACCGAGGCCGAAGCGCTGGGCCGGGACCGCACGCTGACGCGCTCCGGCCGTCACGAGCAGGCCTTCTACGAAGCCATGTGGCAGCAGCAGCTGGACACCGGCTTCTGGCGCGGCGAGCTGTGGTGCCTGCGCAAGAACGGCGAGCTGTACCTGGAGTTCCTGACCGTCAGCGCGGTGCGCGACACGCACGGCAAGACCACCCACTACGTCGGCGTGTTCAGCGACATCACCAAGGCCAAGGAGGCGCAGGAAAAGCTGGACCATCTGGCGCACCACGACCCGTTGACGGCGCTGCCCAACCGCCTGCTGTTCAACGACCGCCTGCAGCATGCCTTGCAGCGCGCCTCGCGCGATGGCAAGCAACTGGCGCTGCTGTTCATCGACCTGGATCGCTTCAAGAATGTGAACGACACGCTGGGCCACCACATCGGCGACGAGCTGCTGAAGCAGGTGGCCAGGGCGCTGCATGACCGTCTGCGCGAAGGCGACACGCTGGCGCGCCTGGGCGGCGACGAATTCATCGTGCTGCTGGAGGATATCGAGAACCAGTACGGCGCCAGTCTGGTCGCCGAAAAACTGGTGCAGATGTTCGAGCAGCCGTTCATGGTGGCCGGCCACGAATTGTTCGTCACCTGCAGCGTGGGCATCTCGCTGTTCCCGGACGATGCGTCCGACCTGAATATGCTGATCCGTAACGCCGACGTGGCGATGTACCAGGCCAAGGCGCGCGGCCGCAATGGCTTCAGCTTCTTCGCGCCGTTCATGATGGGCGAGGGCGTCGAGCGTCTGCGGCTGGAGACCTATCTGCGCCGCTCGATCGAGAAGGACGAGATCTTCCTCAACTATCAGCCGCAGGTGGAAATCGACACCGGCCGGCTGGTCGGCGTGGAGGCGCTGGTGCGCTGGAACCACCCGGAACTGGGCCTGATTCCGCCGATCCGCTTCATCCCGCTGGCCGAGGACACTGGCTTCATCAATCAGTTGGGCAAGTGGGTGCTGCACGAAGCCTGCCGCCAGATGGTGCGCTGGCAGGAAGCCGGCCTGCATGTGCCGAAGATCGCGGTCAATCTGTCGGCCAAACAGTTCGAGCGCGGTTCCATCGTCAATATGGTGGCCGACATCCTGCGCGACACCGGCCTGGAGCCGCAGCGTTTGCAGCTGGAAGTGACCGAGTCGGTGATCATGAACACCGGCGACGCCATGGTCTTCATCAACGACCTGCACTCGATCGGTGTGGCGCTGGCGATTGACGATTTCGGCACCGGCTACTCGTCGCTGGCCTACCTCAAGCAGTTGCCGGTGCAGACGCTGAAGATTGACCGCTCCTTCATCAAGGACATCTCGACCGATGTCAATGACGAGGCGATCGCCATCGCGATTATCCAACTGGGCAAGAGCATGAACCTGTCGGTGATTGCGGAAGGCGTGGAGACGGAGGAACAGGCGGCCTTCCTGCTGCGCCACGGCTGCAACCTGGCGCAAGGCTATTTCTACAGCCGTCCGTTGACGGCGGACGATATGTTCACACGCTGGCAAAAATAAACAATACGCGGGAGACGTGCATGCAGGGAGCGAAAAACAAGTCGCGCCGCCGGTTCATATTGGGCGGTCTGGCGGCGACCGGCGCGCTGGTGGTTGGTTGGGGTGTGATGCCACCGCGCCAGCGCCTGCATGCCTCGGTGCCTTTGCCGTTGAGCGGCGATAGCGTCGCCCTGAACGGCTGGGTGGGCGTGGCGCAGGATGGCACGGTCACCGTCGCCGTGCCGCGCAGCGAAATGGGGCAGGGCGTCTACACCGCCTTGCCGATGCTGGTGGCCGAGGAGCTGGATGTGCCGCTGTCCGCCGTGCGGGTGGTGCAGGCGCCGATCGACAAAATCTTCGGCAATATCGCCATGCTCAAGGACGGGCTGCCGTTCCATCCCGACGATACCGGGCGCTTGAAAGCGACAGTCGGCTGGATCGTCGGCAAGGTCGCGCGTGAATTGGGGCTGATCATCACCGGCGGCTCGTCGAGCGTGAAGGATGCGTGGGAGCCGATGCGCGAAGCCGGCGCCACCGCGCGCGCCATGCTGGTCGCCGCCGCCGCGACGGAATGGTCGGCGCACGCCGCCGATTGCCGCACCGAGGCCGGTTTTGTGGTGCACGCGGACGGCCGCCGGCTGGCCTATGGCGCGCTGGCCGCGCGCGCGGTCACCGCCAGCCCTGGTGAAGTGCGTCTGAAAACGCCGCGGGAATTTCGACTGATCGGTCGGCCGCAGCCACGGCGCGACACGCCGTCCAAGGTGAATGGCTCGGCCATTTTCGGCATCGACGTGCGGCCGCCGGGCATGCTGTATGCGGCGGTGCGCATGTCGCCGGTGATCGGTGGCACGGTCGTCCGCGTCAACAGCGCGGCGGCCCTGAAGATGCCAGGCGTGCTCAAAGTGGTGGATTACGCCGGCGCGCTGCCGGAGAAGAGCGGCGCCGGCGCCGGTGTCGCGGTCATCGCCAACAGCTATTGGCAGGCCAGGCAGGCCGCGCTGGCGCTGGACATCACATGGAGCGATGGGCCGCTGGCCGGATTGTCGGACGCCGCCATCTACGCCGATTTCGCGGCGAAGCTGGAGCGCGAAGACGGCTACGCCTACTACAAGGCGGGCGACATGGACGCGGTGGAAGGGCGTGCGTCCGGTGTCGCCAGGAGCGTGCAGGCCGAGTACCGCGCGCCGTTCCTGGCGCATGCGGCGATGGAGCCGATCAACTGCACCGCGCAAGTCAAGGATGGCAAGGTGCGCGTGTGGGCGTCGACGCAGTCACCGGGATTCGCGGTGGAGGTGGCGGCCAAGGTGGGTGGCGTGGCCGTCAACGATGTCGAACTGCAGGTGACGCTGCTGGGTGGAGGATTCGGCCGGCGGCTGGATGTCGACATGATCGCGCAGGCGGTGGCCATCGCCAAACAAGCGGATGGCCATCCGGTGCAGATGATCTGGTCGCGCGAGGACGACACCACGCACGACGTCTACCGCCCGGCGGCGCTGGCGCGCTTCAGCGCCACGCTGGACGCGGTGGGCAATGTGCTCGGCTACGACAATAAATCGGCCAGCGGTTCGATCTCGCACCAGTTCTTCAAGCGCAATCTCGGGCTGCCAGCGGGTGGGCCCGACAAAACCACCGCCGAAGGCGAATTCGACATGCAGTACCACATCGCCAACCAGCGCATCCGCCATGTGACCGTGGACAGCGCGGTGCCGCTGGGCTACTGGCGCTCGGTGGGGCACTCGCACAACGCCTTCTTCAAAGAGAGCTTCATCGACGAACTGGCGCATGCGGCGGGCAAGGACAGCGTGACGTTCCGCCGCGAGCTGCTGCGCCAGCACCCGCGCCATGTGGCCGTGCTGGACGCGGCGGTGATGAAGGCCGGCGTGGCGCCGGCAGGGCGCGCGCACGGCGTGGCGCTGCACCAGTCGTTCGGCACGATCGTCGCGCAGGTGGCGGAAGTATCGGTGGAGGGAGCGGAAATTCGCGTGCACCGGGTGGTGTGCGCGATCGATTGCGGGCTGGCGGTCAATCCCAACATCATCGCGCAGCAGGCCGAATCGGGCATCATCTTTGGCCTGTCGGCGGCGCTGTTCGGCGCCGTCACCATCAGCGGCGGCAAGGTCGGGCAAAGCAACTTCCATGACTACCCGGTGGTGCGCCTGAACCAGGCGCCGGCGGTGGAAACCATCATCATCGCCAGCAACGCGCATCCCGAAGGCATGGGCGAACCGGCGACGCCGCCGATCGCGCCGGCGGTGGCCAACGCCGTCTTCAAGCTGACCGGCAAGCGCCTGCGCAGTCTGCCGCTCAAACTATAAAAAACCGGTGTCAGGTCTGACATTCGCACACGGGCTCAACTGCGGAGCAGTTGAGCCCGTGTGCGAATGTCAGACCTGACACCGGGGTTTAGGCTACTGGCCCAGCAACAGGAAGACGGTTGGCTTTTTGTGGAAGTCCGGTGGGGCGGTGGTTTTCCATTGGGCCGCCGTCATCGTGCGGATGGTTTCGGATGGCAGGCTGAGGTCGGTCGCGACGCAGATCAGCGTGCCCGGCGCGCAGGTCGTCACCAGCGCTTCCAGCAGGGCGGCGTTGCGGTACGGCGTTTCGATGAACAGCTGGGTCTGCTTTTCCTTGCGCGAGCGCTGCTCCAGGTCTTTCAGGCGGCTGGCGCGCTGGGCGGCGTCGGTCGGCAGGTAGCCGTTGAAGGCGAAGCTTTGGCCGTTCAGGCCGCTCGCCATGACGGCCAGCAGCAGCGACGACGGGCCGACCAGCGGCCGCACCGGAATCTTGTGCTGGTGCGCTAGCCGGACCAGGTCGGCGCCGGGGTCGGCCACCGCCGGCACGCCGGCTTCCGACACCAGTCCGCCATCCTGGCCGGCCAGCAGCGGCGCCAGCAGCGCGCTCAGCGCGGCGGCCGGGGTGTTGACGTTGAGCTCGGCGATGGTGATGTCCTGCATCGGCTTGCACAGCGGGTGTTGCGTGCCGACCAGCTTGAGGAAGGCGCGCGCGGTCTTGGCGTTTTCCGCGACGAAGTAGTCCAGTTGCGCGGTCAGGCGCTGCACCTGCTCGGGCAGCACGTTGGCGAGCGCTTCGGTCTGGCCCAGGGTGTTGGGGATTAAATACAGGGTGCCGGTCATATCATTGCTTGAAAAAGGTGAGGCCGAGGTTGCGCAGCATGCCCGTCAGCGCGATTAATGGCAAGCCGGTGAGGGCGGTCGGGTCGCTGCTGTCGATGCGTTCGAGGATGGCGATGCCCAGCGCCTCGTTCTTGGCGCTGCCGGCGCAGTCGTAGGGTTGTTCGATGCGCAGGTAGGCGTCCAGCTCGGCATCGGGCAGATCGCGGAAGCGCACCACGGTCTGGATGTCTTCCAGTTGATGCGTGCCGTCGCGGCCATCCCAGACGCACAGCGCGGTGTGGAAGATGACCTCGCGGCCGCGCATTTTTTGCAGTTGCGCCAGCGCGTTGGCGTGGTTGCCTGGCTTGCCGATCTGTTCATTGTCCAGCGTGGCGACCTGGTCGGAGCCGATGACGATGGCGCCCGGCATGTTGGCGGCCACGGCGGCGGCCTTGTCGCGCGCCAGGCGCAACGCGGTGGCGCTAGGTGTTTCGCCCGGCAGCGGGGCCTCGTCGATGGCCGGCACGGCCACCTCGAACGGTAGTTGCAGGCGCGATAACAATTCTTTGCGGTAGGCGGAACTGGAGGCCAGTACGAGTAAACTTGATGTCATGAGGGGAATGTTATATGCTCTGTCGCCGGTGATTTCAGCGATATAAATGTCGCGAAACCGCCAAGGCTTTGACTTGAATGCGAAAACCCTGCTATTATCGCAGGTTTTCCGGGGAAACTCTGTAATGAATGCTTTTGTGATCGACACCTTTGAGTTCTGTCGGACCAACAGCAGCCAGGCAGGCACGACGCCTGTCGCTGAATTGACCCGTCTGGCCAAGGAGTGCGCGGACGCCTCCGGCGAGATCGCCTGGAAAGTAGCGGGCACGACCCACAAACTGGGCTTCCCGCAGATGACGCTGTCGGTCAACGGCACCGTGCAGCTGGTCTGCCAGCGCTGCCTGCAGCCTTACGCCCACCACCTCGATTCGTCGACCGTGCTGATGCTGGGTAAGGATGATGAGCAGGCGGACGAAATTGAAGAAACGATCGACGACGAATCGATCGACGTGATCGTTGGAAGTCGCAGCATGGAGCTGATGTACCTGGTGGAAGATGAAGCGTTGCTGGCCTTGCCGCAATCGCCGCGTCACGCTGTCTGCCCGGATGCCAGCCTGCTGGACAAGGCGAAAAGCGAGAAAATCTCGCCCTTCGACGCTCTGAAGAGCCTCAAATCCGAATAAGTAGTGTGTAACAGACGTGTCAATACGCGTGTTTATCGAGTCTTGGCAAGTGAGTAGTGCAATGTAGTAGGGCTCGATTCGCATATGTATGCCGGTCGATTGTGTTAGAATTTTAGAACTTATGTATTAGGAGTCATTAACATGGCAGTTCAACAGAACAAAAAATCCCCATCGAAGCGCGGTATGCACCGTTCGCACGATTTCCTGGTTGCTCCACAACTGGGCATCGAGCCAACCACCGGTGAAACCCACCTGCGTCACCACATCAGCCCTAACGGCTTCTACCGTGGTCGTAAAGTCCTGAAAACCAAAAACGACGAGTAATCGAACGTTTTTGCTGGACACGGAAACAGGCGGTGCTGACTTGTGTAGCATCGCTTTTTCTTTTTTAAGCGGCTGCAATCTGATTTTGCACACCGTCATGTTCAATGCGGATGGCCGACGTTGAGCTTCCGCCGCTTGCCATAACAATGACAATCAAAATTTCTATCGACTGCATGGGTGGCGATCATGGCCCGTCAGTCACTATTCCCGCCGCTGTTTCCTTCGTCAAACGCGAACCTGATGCCGAGCTGATCCTGGTTGGTCTCGAAGACGTCATCCGCGCCGAACTGAAGAAACACCATGCCGAGGCCCACCCGCGCCTGAGCGTGGTCCACGCTTCCGAACAAGTCACCATGGACGATCCGCTCGAAGTGGCGCTGCGCCGCAAGAAGGATTCGTCGATGCGCGTCGCCATCGAGCAAGTCAAGGACGGCAAGGCCCAGGCCTCGGTCTCGGCCGGCAACACCGGCGCGCTGATGGCCGTGGCCCGCTACGTGCTCAAGACCATGAGCGGCGTCGACCGCCCGGCCATTTGCAGCATCATGCCCAACCAAAAAGGCGGCCCGACCTATATGCTGGACCTGGGCGCCAACGTCGACTGCGAACCGCATCACCTGCACCAGTTCGCCATCATGGGCTCGGTGCTGGTCTCGGCGATGGAAAACATCGCCCGCCCGACGCTTGGCCTGCTCAACGTCGGCACCGAGGACATCAAGGGCAACGACGTGGTCAAGGCCACCAGCAAGCTGCTGCAGGCCGACCACGAGCGCGGCGCGCTCAACTTCCACGGCAACGTCGAGGGCAACGACATCTTCAAAGGCACCACCGACATCGTGGTGTGCGACGGCTTCACCGGCAACGTCACGCTGAAGGCGGTGGAGGGCGTGGCCCGCTTCTTTGCCGACACCGTCAAATCCGAATTCACCCGCAATCCGCTGACCATGCTGAGCGCCCTGATCGGTCGCGGCGCGCTCAACAACATCAAAAAACGCTTGTCGCCGTCGCGTTACAACGGCGCCAGCCTGCTGGGCCTGCGCGGATTGGTGTTCAAGAGCCATGGCGGCGCTGACGCATATTCCTTTGAGTGGGCGATCAAGCGGGCGTATGATGCTGCAAAAAATGACGTGTTGCCGCATATTTCGACCCTGATTACCGAGCTGATGCCGCGCAACACTGACACGCCGGAAGTACCCAGCTCAACTCTTTAGTGGACGGTAGAACGTCATGACTCTGTATAGTAAAATTATCGGCACCGGCAGCTATCTGCCGGCCAAGCGTGTGACCAATCAGGAACTGACTGATCAACTCGCGGCCAAGGGTATCGAGACTTCGGACGAGTGGATCACGACCCGCAGCGGTATCGCGGCGCGCCACTTCGCCGCGCCCGAGCAAAAATCGTCCGATCTGGCGGTGCATGCCGCCCACAACGCGCTGGACATGGCGGGCTTGCAGCCCAATGATATCGACCTGATCATCGTGGCCAGCTCGACCCCGGATTTCTTCGGCAGCTTCCCCAGCACCGCCTGCGTCGTGCAGCAAAAGCTGGGCATCACCAACCACGGCGCCGCCGTCGATGTGCAGGCGGTGTGCAGCGGCTTCGTCTACGCCTTGTCGACCGCCGACGCCTTCATCCGCGCCGGTGTGCACAAGAATGTGCTGGTGATCGGCGCCGAAGTCTTTTCCCGCATCCTCGATTTCAATGACCGCACCACCTGCGTGCTGTTCGGCGACGGCGCCGGCGCCGTGGTGCTGACCGCGTCGCAAGCGCCCGGCATCCTGTCGACCGCGCTGCATGCCGATGGCAGTCACTCCAGCATCCTGTGCATGCCGCATTCGTTCAGCGGCGCCACCGCCGGCGAAGCCTATCTGTACATGGATGGCCCGGCGGTGTTCAAGCTGGCCGTGTCGGTGCTGGCCAAAGTGGCGGACGAGGCGCTGGCAAAGGCCGACATGCGGGCCGAACAAATCGACTGGCTGATCCCGCACCAGGCCAATCTGCGCATCATGAGCAGCACCGCCAAGAAGCTGGGGCTGCCGATGGAAAAAATGGTGGTCACCGTTGATCAGCACGGCAACACCTCGGCCGCGTCGATTCCGCTGGCGCTGGACGTCGCCGTGCGCGATGGCCGCATCAAGCCTGGCCAGAACATCATGATGGAAGGCGTCGGTGGTGGTTTCACCTGGGGCGCTGTGCTGGCCAAGTTTTAAGTGAATTAGAATTAGAGTTCTAACGAGCTCGGCGTAGCAGTGCTGTCATGTTCGCATGCTAGCTTTGCTGCCAATAATTAAAGAGATAAACCGATGACTAAATTTGCTTTTGTATTCCCGGGCCAAGGTTCGCAAGCGATCGGCATGCTGAACGGTTTCGCCGATAACCCGGTGGTGGCGCAGACCGTCGCTGAGGCGTCTGCGGCCCTGGGCTTCGACCTCGGCAAACTGATCGCCGAAGGTCCGAAAGAAGAGCTGGACCTGACCACCAACACCCAGCCGGTGATGCTGACCGCCGCCGTCGCCACCTACCGCGCGTGGGTCGCCGCCGGCGGTCCGCTGCCGTCGGTCGTGGCCGGCCACAGCCTGGGCGAATACTCGGCGCTGGTGGCTGCCGGTGTGATCGCTTTCAAGGATGCGGTGCCGCTGGTGCGCTTCCGCGCGCAAGCGATGCAGGAAGCCGTGCCGGTCGGTCAGGGCACGATGGCCGTGGTGCTGGGCCTGTCGGATGACGACGTGCGCGCCGCCTGC
Organism: Duganella lactea; assembly: GCF_009857505.1. Classification (GTDB taxonomy): domain Bacteria; phylum Pseudomonadota; class Gammaproteobacteria; order Burkholderiales; family Burkholderiaceae_D; genus Rugamonas; species Rugamonas lactea. Next base: position 44,089 of record NZ_WWCP01000022.1, on the reverse strand, counting down.
GCCGAAGCCGCCGCCGCCGGTGGCGTGGTCGAGGCGGTCAACTTCAACGCGCCGGCGCAAGTGGTCATCGCCGGTGATACCGCCGCCGTTGAGCGCGCCTGCGACATCGCCAAAGGCAAGGGCGCCAAGCGCGCCATGAAACTGCCGGTGTCGGCGCCGTTCCACTCGTCGCTGCTGAAGCCGGCGTCGGACCGTCTGCGCGACTATCTGGCCGATATCCATTTCGCGGCACCGCAGATCCCGCTGATCAACAACGTCGATGTTGCCGTGCTGAGCGATCCGGCCGCGATCAAGGACGCGCTGGTGCGCCAGGCCGCCGCGCCGGTGCGCTGGGTCGAAACGGTGCAGAAGATCGCCGCCGGCGGCGTCGTCGATGTGGTCGAGTGCGGTCCGGGCAAGGTACTGATGGGCTTAACCAAGCGCATAGACGGCAATCTGGCGGGCGATGCCATCTTCGACCAGGTCTCGCTGGACACCGTATTGAGCAAGCTCAAATAATCGTTTGCGCTTTCAGGCACACTCGGAATTTACTGTAGAAGGATTTACATGACTTTAGCAAATCAAGTCGCCCTGGTAACGGGCGCATCGCGCGGCATCGGCAAGGCGATTGCCCAGGAGCTGGCGCGCCAGGGCGCGAAAGTGATCGGCACCGCCACCACCGAGGCCGGCGCCGAGGCCATTTCCGCTTACCTGGCCGAGATCGGCGTTGACGCAGGCAAGGGCATGGTGCTGAACGTCACCAACGCCGAAGCGTGCGCCGCCATCATCGACGACATCGGCAAGACCTATGGCGCCGTGGGCATCCTGGTCAACAACGCCGGCATCACCCAGGACAATCTGGCGATGCGCATGAAAGATGAAGAGTGGGAGAGCGTCATCGCCACCAACCTGAGTTCGGTCGGCCGCCTGTCGCGCGCCGTGCTGCGCGGCATGATGAAGGCCAAGACCGGCCGCATCATCAACATCACCTCGGTGGTGGCCTCGTCGGGCAATCCGGGCCAGATGAATTACGCCGCCGCCAAAGCCGGCGTCGAGGGCATGACCCGCGCGCTGGCGCGTGAAATCGGCAGCCGCAACATCACCGTCAACAGTGTGGCGCCGGGCTTTATCGATACCGACATGACCAAGGCGCTGGGCGAAGAGCAGCACGCCGCCTTGCTGACCCAGATTCCATTGGCGCGCCTCGGCAAGCCAGAGGACATCGCCGCGGCGGTCGCTTTCCTGGCGTCGCCGCAAGCCGCTTATATTACCGGCGCCACCCTCCACGTGAACGGCGGTATGTATATGAACTGACGCGGATGGGCGCGAAATAAATGCCCATTCAACTCTTTTAAGTGTGATTTCGGTATATTTAGCAGCACTCACCGAAATTAGTTTTTCAGTGCGCAAACCTGATAAAATGCGCGCTTTCCGTAACAAACAAATGGAGCCATAACATGTCGGATATCGAACAACGCGTTAAGAAAATCGTCGCTGAACAACTGGGCGTCGCCGAAGCAGACATCAAAACCGAATCGTCGTTCGTCGATGATCTGGGCGCTGACTCGCTGGACACCGTGGAACTGGTGATGGCCCTGGAAGACGAGTTCGAAATGGAAATCCCTGACGAACAAGCAGAGAAAATCACCACCGTGCAGCAAGCGATCGACTACGCTACCGCGCACGTCAAGGCGTAATACCCGCCCGATCGACTCTAGGAGAATCGCTTGAGAGGTTCTAAAAACCGTCGTGTTGTCATTACCGGCCTGGGCGCCGTGACTCCGATCGGCAATAACATTGCCGATTCGTGGGCCGCTGCCGTCGAGGGCAAATCCGGCATTGCCACCATCACCAAGTTTGACGCAACAGCTTTCAGCACCCGCTTTGCCGGCGAAGTCAAAGGCTTCAACATCGAGGACTATATCTCCGCGAAGGAAGCCCGCCATATGGATACCTTCATCCATTACGGCATGGCGGCCGGCATTCAAGCTGTGAACGACTCCGGCCTGGTTGTCACCGAAGAGAACGCCGACCGCATCGGCGTGATCGTCGGTTCCGGCATCGGCGGTCTGCCGATGATCGAAGAGCAGAAGGAAGACTACGACAAGCGCGGTCCGCGCCGTATCTCGCCGTTCTTCGTCCCGGCCTCGATCATCAACATGATCTCGGGCAACCTGTCGATCAAGTACGGCATGCGCGGCCCTAATCTGTCGATCGTGACGGCTTGCACCACCGGCCTGCACTGCATCGGCGCCGCCGCTCGCATGATCGAGTACGGCGATGCCGATGTGATGATCGCCGGCGGCGCCGAATCGACCGTGTCGCCACTGGGTCTGGGCGGTTTCGCCTCGGCCAAGGCGCTGTCGTCGCGCAACGACGACCCGGCCACCGCGTCCCGTCCATGGGATACGGACCGCGACGGTTTCGTGCTGGGCGAGGGCGCCGGCGTGATGGTGCTCGAAGAGTACGAACACGCCAAGGCGCGCGGCGCCAAGATCTACGCTGAAGTGCTCGGTTTCGGCATGAGCGCCGACGCCTATCACATGACCTCGCCTCTGGAAGATGGCAGCGGTGGCAGCAAGTCGGCGCAAGCCGCGCTGCGCGACGCCGGCATCAATCCGGATCAGGTGCACTATGTGAACGCGCACGGCACCTCGACGCCGCAAGGCGACGTGGCCGAAGTGCAGGGCATCAAGCGGACGTTCGGCGACCACGCCAGGAAGCTGGTGGTCAATTCGACCAAGTCGATGACCGGTCACCTGCTGGGTGGCGCGGGCGGCCTGGAGTCGGTGTTTACGGTACTGGCGGTACACCATCAGGTGTCGCCGCCGACCATCAACATCTTCAACCAGGACCCGGCGTGCGATCTGGACTTCGTTGCCAACACGGCGCGCGACATGAAGATCGAGTATGCGGTCAAAAACTCGTTCGGCTTCGGCGGCACCAACGGCAGCCTGGTCTTCGGTAAAGTCTAAAAAAGTTTGAACTAATTCTCGTCGCGCCTTGTCCAATCAAGGTGAGCGAGAATTCGGCGCCGGCACTCGCTGGCGCCTGAATTGCCCGGCCTCCCGGCCGGCGCTTCCACGAGGTACTTCCCGTTTTTAAATTCATGTGTTTGTGGTGCTGGCGTCATGTCGATCGCGGTGTCTGTCATCGTTCGCCCCTCGCGTGGCTTGCGCGTTGCGCATGCCGGCTTGTGCTGTTGCGTGATGGCGTCCGCCGCCGTTTGCCCCGGCGTTCTGGCACCGTTGTTGTGTTTGCTGGCCGGCGCGCTGGCCTGGCTGTGCGGTCGTCCGCCGGCTATCGCGCATCGGCTTGATATATCCGGTGTCGGCCATGTGCGGCTGGCGGTATACCAGCACAACGACGGTGCGCAGCGCCTGCTGGGCGGCTCGACTTTATGGCCGCGCTTGCTATTGCTGCGCCTGAGCGACGCGGCCGGCAAGCCGCAGGTGGTGGCGGTGTTGCCCGATAGCGTGGCCGCCGCCGAGTGGCGGGCAGTGGCGCTGGCATGCCGCGCCGTGGCGCACACCGAAATAAACACACCGGCAGGTTGAACTTCTTGCAGCGGGCTAACTCTATAGCATATGGCTACAGATATCGGCAGCGCTGCAGGCCACCGAGGAATGCAGGAGTGACGACAGAACGCGAGTGTGACCAGTTGCTGGTCGAGCGGGTACGGGATGGCGAGAAGCAGGCGTTTGATTTGCTGGTGGCGAAGTACCAACGCCGGCTGATGCGTCTGCTATCGCGTATCGTGCACGACCCTACCGAAGCGGAGGACGTGGTGCAGGAGACCTTTATCAAGGCATACCGGGCGTTGCGGCATTTCCGCGGCGATTCGGCCTTCTACACCTGGCTGTACCGCATCGGTATCAATACCGCCAAGAACCACCTGGCGACGCAGGGACGGCGCACGCCCACCTCGACCGACACCGATGCCGAACAAGCCGAAGGTTTCAACGATGGCGAGCATTTGCGCGACATCAATACGCCGGAGTCCATGCTGGCCAGCAAGCAGATCGCCCAGACCGTCAACGCGGCCATGGACGCCTTGCCAGTGGACCTGCGCACCGCGATCGCCCTGCGCGAGATCGAGGGGCTGAGCTATGAGGAGATTTCCGACATCATGGCTTGTCCCATCGGCACGGTGCGCAGCCGTATCTTTCGCGCCCGCGAAGTCATCGCTGAAAAACTGCGGCCTTTACTGGATATGCCGGTTGACAAGCGCTGGTAACGCAGCAATGATGCGTTAATGATGATGACGGCCGGCAATTTATGATGGCGGGATGCGAATGGACACCGATAAAAAACTGCGTGAACATATCTCGGCACTGACCGATGGCGAATTGCCCGACAGTGAGCGTGAGCTGGCTTTTGCCGCCCTCGACACCGACGCCGGGCGGCATGCCTGGCGCGCCTACCACCTGACGGGCGACGTGCTGCGCGGCACGCCCGGCGCCGACCTGCGCGCTGATTTCAGCGTCCGCATGGCGGCGCGGCTGGCGGCCGAGCCGGCCTATGCGCCGGCCGATGCCGGCCTTGAAGTTCAGCCGGTAGCCATCATTTTCCCTTAAGCACACGGCGTTAGCATCATATTGCACATACGGAACGGCGATTTTCGCTTACCATGTGCTAGCCTCACGTCGCGCCACGCCACGTGCAGGGCGATTGCATCCTGAACTTTAAAGAAGAGATCGATACTCCATGAAAAATAACTTCTCTGCTGGTCGTAACACGCTGTCCGCGCTGGTACTCGGCGCAAGCTTATGGATGTCCCTGGGAATGACGCCGGCGACGGCGGCGTCGCCGGTCACCGGCGCCGTGATCGGCCTGCCGGACTTCGCCGATCTGGTCGACCGCGTTGGCCCGGCGGTGGTCAATATCCGCACCACCGAACGCCCGAAACAGTTGCAGCGCGGTGCGCAAGGCGCGCAAGGCGATGAGGACATGCAGGAATTCCTGCGCCGCTTCTTCGGCGGGCAGTTGCCGCCGGGTGCGGCGCCCAATGGCCGCGGCCAGCGCCGTGGCGCGCCATCCGACGAGCCGGTCAACCGCGGCGTCGGTTCCGGCTTCATTCTGTCGGCCGACGGCTATGTGATGACCAACGCCCACGTGGTGGATGGTGCCGACGAGGTGTTCGTCACGCTGACCGACAAGCGCGAGTTCAAGGCCAAGGTGCTGGGTGCCGACGCCCGCACCGACGTGGCGGTGCTGAAAATCGAGGGCGACAAGCTGCCATTCCTGGCGATGGGCGATTCGGACAAGATCCGCGCCGGCGAATGGGTGATCGCGATCGGCTCGCCGTTCAACCTGGAGAACACCGTCACCGCCGGCATCATTTCGGCCAAGGCGCGCGATACCGGCGAATACCTGCCGCTGATCCAGTCGGACGTGGCGGTCAATCCGGGCAACTCGGGTGGCCCGCTGATCAATATGCGCGGCGAGGTGATCGGCATTAACTCGCAGATCGCCACGTTGTCGGGTGGCTCGAACGGTATTTCGTTCGCGGTGCCGATCAATGAGGCGATGCGGGTGTCCGACCAGCTGAAGAAATCCGGCAAGGTCACCCGTGGCCGCATTGGTGTGCAGATCAGCGAAGTCAACAAGGAAGTGGCGGAGTCGCTGGGCCTGAAGTCGGCGCAGGGCGCCGAGGTGTCGATGGTCGAGCCGGGCGGTCCCGCGGACAAGACCGGCATCAAGGCCGGCGACATCATCCTGAAGTTCAACGGCAAGCCAGTGGCCCGTTCCAGCGATCTGCCGCGTCTGGTGGGTGAGACGGCGCTGGATAGCAAGGCGACCGTGACCGTGTGGCGCAAGGGTGCCGAGCTGACGCTGCCGGTGACCGTGGCTGAGCTCGATGGCGACAAGAATGCCAAGGGCGCGAAAGGCAAGGGCGCCGACAAGGTCGAGCCGGCCAAGGCCAATGCGCTGGGGCTGAAGGTGGATGACCTCAGCGCCGCGCAGAAGAAGGATCTGGGCGTCAATGGCGGTGTGGTGGTGGTGGATGCCGAGGGGGTGGCGGAAGGCGCCGGTCTGGATGAGGGCGATGTGCTGCTGCAGCTGAACAACATCGAGGTCAAGGACGCGAAGCAGTTCAATGCGGCCGTGGCCAAGTTGGATCCGAAGAAGCCGTCGGTGTTGTTGGTGCTGCGTGATGGTAATACACGCTTCATCTCGCTGCGCCCGACTGCCAAGGCCGAGAAGTAACCGAGAAATAAGCGGAGTCGTTCCGGCGGACGCCGGGACGACGTGCCGACGCGACGACGATGCACTTTACCCTCTACTCCCGCAGCTATTGTCATTTATGCCAGGACATGCTGGACGCGCTGATGCGGCTGCGAACGCCGCAACAGCCGATCACCGTCGACGTCATCGACATCGACGACGCCAACGATCCTGAGCTGCTGGCGCGCTATGACGAACTGGTGCCCGTCCTGTTCGCCGATCTGTCGCAACCGGAGCTGTGCCACTACTTCCTCGACGAAGCCAAAGTGCGCGAACTGCTCAAAATCTAGGCAGAATTGCATTTCTCGTGGCATAAATCCGGGCTTTCCCCTCTGAAATCCGGTAAAATGCCCGGGCAAAGCATATTTCCACAAGGCGCTCGCCAGGGCTTCGCCCCGTTCGGAGCGCTTTTTTGTATTGTGCGCCCGTTGTGTCAAACCCGTTTTTGAATATTTGTTAATGAATAACATACGCAATTTCTCCATCATCGCCCACATCGACCACGGCAAATCGACGCTGGCCGACCGCATCATCCAGCTGTGCGGCGGCCTGTCCGACCGCGAGATGGAGGCGCAGGTGCTCGATTCGATGGATCTGGAGCGCGAGCGCGGCATTACGATCAAAGCCCAAACCGCCGCCCTGCAATACAAGGCCCGCGACGGCGTGGTCTACAACCTGAACCTGATCGACACGCCCGGCCACGTCGACTTCTCCTATGAAGTGTCGCGCTCGCTGTCGGCCTGCGAAGGCGCGCTGCTGGTGGTCGACGCCTCGCAAGGCGTGGAAGCCCAGACCGTGGCCAACTGCTACACCGCGCTCGACCTGGGCGTGGAAGTGGTGCCGGTGCTGAACAAAATCGACCTGCCGAACGCCGATCCGCCCAGCGCGATCAAGGAAATCGAAGACGTGATCGGCATCGAGGCCGGCGACGCGGTGCATTGCTCGGCCAAGACCGGCCTGGGCGTGGAAGACGTGCTGGAATCGATCATCGCCAAAGTACCGCCACCGAAGGGCGATCCAACCGCGCCGCTGCAGGCGCTGATCGTCGACTCCTGGTACGACGCTTACGTGGGCGTGGTGATGCTGGTGCGTGTGGTCAACGGCACCCTCAAGCCAAAAGAAAAAATCAAGCTGATGGCGACCGATTCGGTGCAGCTGACCGAAGACGTCGGCGTGTTCTCGCCGCGCTCGTTCTCGCTGCCGCAACTGTCGGCCGGCCAGGTGGGCTTCGTCATCGCCGGCATCAAGGAACTGAAGGCCGCCAAGGTCGGCGACACCATCACCCACGTCGTCAACGCCGCGCCGGCGCCGCTGCCAGGCTTCAAGGAAGTGCAGCCGCAGGTGTTCGCCGGTCTGTTCCCGGTCGAGGCCAACCAGTACGACGCGCTGCGCGACTCGCTGGAAAAACTGAAACTGAACGACGCCGCGCTGATGTACGAGCCGGAAGTGTCGCAGGCGCTGGGCTTCGGCTTCCGCTGCGGCTTCCTCGGCCTGCTGCACATGGAAATCGTCCAGGAACGTCTTGAACGCGAGTTCGACATGGACCTGATTACCACCGCGCCGACCGTGGTGTACGAAGTGGAAATGCGCGATGGTTCGGTGATCAAGGTGGACAATCCGTCGCGCATGCCGGAAACCACCAAGATCAACGAGATCCGCGAGCCGATCGTTACCGTCAACCTGTACATGCCGCAGGAGTACGTTGGCTCGGTGATCACGCTGTGTATCGGCAAGCGTGGCGTGCAGATGGACATGAGCTACCACGGCCGCCAGGTCAAGCTGGTGTACGAAATGCCGATGGGCGAGATCGTGCTGGACTTCTTCGACAAGCTGAAATCGACCTCGCGCGGCTACGCCTCGATGGACTACGAGTTCAAGGAATACCGCACCGCCGACGTGGTCAAGGTCGACATGCTGATCAACGGCGAGAAGGTCGACGCGCTGGCGATCATCGTCCACCGCTCCAACTCGGCCTACCGTGGACGTCAGGTCGCGGCGAAAATGCGCGAGCTGATTCCGCGCCAGATGTTCGACGTGGCGATTCAGGCCGCCATCGGCGTCAACGTGATCTCGCGTGAAAACGTCAAGGCCTTGCGCAAGAACGTGCTGGCCAAGTGCTACGGCGGTGACGTCAGCCGTAAGAAGAAACTGTTGGAGAAGCAAAAAGCAGGTAAAAAACGCATGAAGCAGGTGGGTTCGGTTGAGATTCCACAAGAAGCGTTCCTGGCAATTTTACAAGTGGATGAGAAATGAACCTGCAAGTCATCTTAGGAAACTTTGCATTAATCCTGTTCGTGCTGATGGTGCTGACGGGCGTGGTCTGGTTCCTCGACGTGTTTTATCTGGCCAAGCAGCGCCGCGCCGCCGCCGACCGCGCGCTGGCCGAGTACGACAGCCGCGCGGCCAAGGCGACCGCCGACGGCATCAAGCTGGACAATCATGGTCGCCGCGCGCAGATCGAAGCCGACATCCTGCGTCAGCCGACCTGGGTCGAATATTCGGGCAGCTTCTTCCCGGTGATCGCGCTGGTGTTTTTCCTGCGCTCCTTCCTGTATGAGCCATTCAAGATTCCATCGTCGTCGATGGTGCCGACCCTGCTGGTGGGCGATCTGATCCTCGTGAACAAGTTCACCTACGGCATCCGCCTGCCGGTGATCAACCAGAAGATCATCCAGATTAACGACCCGCAACGTGGCGATGTGATGGTGTTCAAGTATCCGAAGGATATGAGTCAGGATTACATCAAACGCGTGATCGGCGTGCCGGGTGATAAAATCACGTATGAAAACAAGCGCTTAACCGTCAACGGCGTGGCAGTGAAGTACACCCCGATGGACGATTACCTGAACGACGAGCGTTTGGTTTATAACAAGCAATTCCAGGAAAACCTGAGCGGCGTCAGCCATCGCATCCTGAACGACGACAGCAAGCCGACCTATGGCCGCGATGCGGTGGAGGCGTTTCCGGGCCGTGATGAGAACTGCACCTACCGCTATGAAGGCTTTACCTGCACGGTTCCTGCAGGCAACTACTTCATGATGGGCGACAACCGCGACAACAGCGCGGACAGCCGCTACTGGGGGTTTGTGCCGGATAAGAACATTGTTGGCAAGGCATTCTTTGTGTGGATGAACTTCAGTAGCCTGCGCCGTATCGGCGGCATCCAATAAACAGACAGCGTTGCGGCTCGAAAGGGACTAAGATGCAAAAACGGCAGAACGGTATTTCGCTTGTCGGTTTGATCCTGGTCCTGGCGCTGCTGGGCATGGCACTGGTGCTGGGCATGAAGATCGTGCCGACCTACAGCGAGTACCGGGCGATCCAGAACGCCATCGTCACGGCCAAGGCCAGCGGTGGTTCAGTGGCCGAGATCCGGCGCGCTTTTGACGCCGGCGCCACGGCCAGCTACATCAGTTCGATCAGCGGGCGTGACCTGACGATAGAAAAAGTGAACGGCGAAACCGAAATCAGTTTCGTCTACGAAAAGAAAATCCCGCTGGCCGGACCGGTCAGCTTGTTGCTTGAATATGAAGGCAGCACCGCCAAGGGCGGCGCCGCCAAACCCACCGAGTAAAGTACCGTACAAACAATGAATCTCCAGTTATTGCAAACTCGTTTAGGCTACACGTTCCAGGATGCTGGCCTTTTGCAGCAAGCCTTGACGCACCGTAGCCATAGCAGCGTGCATAACGAACGACTGGAGTTCCTCGGCGACTCCATCCTCAACTGCGTGGTGGCGTCGATTCTGTACGACCGGTATCTGGAGATCGACGAGGGCGACCTGTCGCGTCTGCGCGCCAACCTGGTCAAGCAGCAGTCGCTGTTTGAAATCGCGCAGAAGCTGGAGCTGTCGCAGTTCCTGCGGCTGGGCGAGGGCGAGTTGAAATCGGGCGGCTTCCGCCGGCCATCGATCCTGGCCGACACGCTGGAGGCGCTGCTGGGCGCGATCTTCCTCGACGGCGGCTTCGAGCCGGCGCGCGCGGCGATCCGCTCCTTCTACATTCCGATCCTTGACTCGGTCGATCCACAGACGCTGGGCAAGGATGCCAAGACGCTGTTGCAGGAATTCCTGCAGGCGAAAAAAATCTCGCTGCCGCTGTACAACGTCATCGCCACCCATGGCGCCGCCCACAGCCAGGAATTTGAAATCGAATGCCTGGTGCCGAAACTGGGCATCCAGGTCTTCGGCCGTGGCGGCAGCCGCCGCGCCGGCGAACAGGCGGCCGCCAAACTGGCGCTGGCTGCCGCCGAGCTGGCGGTGCAAAAGGGGCCGGCGGCAACCCGCAAGTCCAAGCCGCGCGCCGCGCAGCTCAAGCTGGCCGGCATCGCCACCGTGCAAGAGCAGCCGGCGCCGTTGGCCAAGGCAGCCAAACAATAAAAGAGAACACCATGACCACCGAAACGACTTCCGCCGGCAACTTCCGTTGCGGCTACATCGCTATTGTGGGCCGCCCGAACGTGGGCAAGTCCACGCTGATGAACACGCTGATTGGCGCCAAGGTCAGCATCACCTCGCGCAAGGCGCAGACCACGCGCCACCGCATCACCGGCATTCAGACTTATGACGACGCGCAATTCATCTACGTCGACACGCCCGGCTTCCAGACGCGCCACGCCAATGCGCTGAACAAAACGCTGAACAAGACCGTCACCAACACGTTGATTTCGTCGGACCTGATTTTGTTCGTCGTTGAAGCGGGCACCTTCGGCCCGGCGGACCAGCAAGTGGTCGATCTGCTGCCGACCGAAGTGCCGGTGATCCTGGTCATCAACAAGGCTGACCGCGTCAAGGACAAGGCGGCGCTGATGCCGTTCGCGCAGCAGGTGGCGTCCAAGTTCAACTTCGCCGCCATCGTGCCGGTATCGGCCAAGCTGCGTTTCCAGCTCGACGGCCTGGAAAAGGAACTGAAGGCCCTGCTGCCGGAGAACGAAGCGATCTTTGGACCGGACGATATCACCGACCGCAGCGAGAAGTTCATGGCGTCCGAGATCGTGCGCGAAAAGCTGTTCCGCTTCGTTGGCGATGAGCTGCCTTACACCAGCACGGTGCTGATCGAGAAGTTCGAGCAGGAGGGCGATCTGCGCCGCGTGTTCGCCGCCATTCTGGTCGAGCGCGACACACACAAGTCGATGATCATCGGGAACAAGGGCGCGCGCCTGAAGGAAGTGTCGACGCAAGCGCGTCTCGACATGGAGAAGCTGTTCGGCGGCCCGGTCTACCTGGAAATCTGGGTCAAGGTCAAATCCGGCTGGGCCGATAACGAAGCGGGCCTGCGCGCTTACGGCTACGAGTAAATCCCTCACCAGCATGTCCACCACGCCAGACGCCACCCTGGACGCGCCGCCCGCCGCTGCGGCGGCGCCGGTGGCTGCTGCGCCAAAACGCCCGCGCGCGCCCAGCCGTGAGCGCACCGTCGGCACCAAGGTCGCCGGCCAGCCGGCCTTCGTGCTGCACAGCTATCCCTACAAAGAAACCAGCCTGATTATCGACCTGTTCACGCGTGACTTCGGCCGCGTGGCCTTGATCGCCAAGGGCGCCAAGCGGCCGCACTCGCAACTGCGCGGCGTGCTGCAAACCTTCCAGCCGCTGTCTAGCAGCTGGGTCGGCAAATCCGAACTGCGCACGCTGACCGACGCCGAATGGGTGGGCGGCATGCTGCCGCTGGAGAAAACCGCGCTGCTGTGCGGCTTCTACCTGAACGAACTGCTGGTCAAGCTGCTGGCGCGCGACGACGCGCACCCGGCGCTGTTCGACCACTACGTCTCCACGCTGAACCAGCTGGCGCACAACGAGCCGGCCACCATCGTCTTGCGAAAATTTGAACGGGCCTTACTTAAAGAGACGGGGGTGGCGGCCGACCTGACCCGCTGCATCGAAACCCGTGGCGCCGTGCGCTCGGATGTGGTGTACGTGGTCGATCCCGAGCGCGGCCCGCGTCCCGAACGCGCTGCCGATCCGTGGCCGCGCGTCGCCGGCAAAACCCTGCTCGACATGGAATGTGAAAATTACGAAGACGTCGCCACGCAAGCCCAAAGCAAGCAGCTGATGCGCTTCCTGGTGGCGCATCATCTGAACGGCGCGCCGTTGAATACCCGGCAGATCCTGATTGACCTGTTACAGTTATAGAACGAGAAAAACAATGAGCTTCCTGCAACCATCCGGCACCATCATCGACCTGGGCGTGAACATCGATCACGTCGCCACGCTGCGCAACGCCCGCGGCACCAAGTATCCCGATCCGATCCGCGCCGCGCTGTTGGCCGAGCAGGCCGGCGCCGACTGCATCACGCTGCACCTGCGCGAAGACCGCCGCCACATCAAGGACGCCGACGTCATCGCGCTGGCGCCGCGGCTGATCACCCGCATGAACCTGGAAGCCGCCGTCACGCAGGAGATGATCGATTTCGCTTGCAAGATCAAGCCGGCCGACGTGTGCCTGGTGCCGGAAAAGCGCACCGAAGTCACAACCGAAGGCGGCCTCGATGTCGCCGGCAACTACAACGCGGTGGAGCGCGCCGTGAAGCAGTTGCAGGCCGAGGGCATCCGCGTATCGCTGTTCATCGACGCCGAAGAGGCTCAGATGGACGCCACCGCCGCCATCGGCGCGCCGGTGATCGAGCTGCACACCGGCCGCTATGCCGACACCGAAGGCGCCGAGCAGGCGGCGGAGCTGGAGCGCATTCATCGCGGCGTGCTGTATGGCGTGGGCAAAGGCCTGAAGGTCAACGCCGGTCACGGTCTGCACTACACCAACGTGCAGGCGATTGCCGCGATTGCGGAAATCGCCGAACTGAATATCGGCCACGCCATCGTTGCGCATTCGGTGTTCGTCGGCTGGGAAAATGCGGTGCGCGAGATGAAGGCGATCATGGTGTCCACCCGGATCGGCGCGCGCAAATGATTTACGGGATCGGCACCGACATCTGCAAAATCCCGCGCATTGAAGCGGCGCTGGCGCGGCATGGCGACCGGTTTGCGAAGAAGATCCTCGGTCCGCAGGAGTTTGAGAAGTACCTGGCGCGCAAGGCCAGGCACCCGCTGCGCGGCATTCGCTTCGTGGCGACGCGCTTCGCCGCCAAGGAAGCGTTCTCCAAGGCCATCGGCCTGGGTATCCGCATGCCGATGACCTGGCCCGCCGCGCAGATGCTGAACGCGCCGAGCGGCAAGCCGGTGATCGTCTGCAGCGGCGTGCTGAAAGAATTCATGGAAAAGAACAAGCTGTCGGCCCAGGTGACCGTCAGCGACGAGGAAGATTACGCGGTCGCCTTCGTCATCGTGGAGCAGGAAAAGTGACTGAAGAAGTAAGCGATCCGCGCGAGAAAGTACTGGCCACCGTCGCCAAGCTGCCCAATCTGCCGGGCGTGTACCGCTATTTCGACGCCGAGGATAAAGTCCTCTACGTCGGCAAGGCGCGCGACCTGAAAAAACGCGTCTCCAGCTACTTCCAGAAAAACCTCAGCAGCCCGCGTATCGCCATGATGGTCGAGCGCATCGCGCGCCTCGAAACCACCGTCACCCACAGCGAAGCCGAAGCGCTGATCCTTGAAAATAACCTGATCAAGGCCCTCAGCCCGCGCTACAACATCCTGTTCCGCGACGATAAGTCCTACCCGTACCTGAAGATCACCGGCGGCGATGCCCCGCGCATGGTCTACTACCGCGGCGCGGTGGACAAGAAGAACCAGTACTTCGGACCTTTCCCCAGCTCGTGGGCGGTCAAGGAGTCGATGCAGATTTTGCAGAAGGTATTCCAGATCCGCACCTGCGAGGAAAGCGTCTACGCCAACCGCACGCGCCCCTGCCTGCTGCACCAGATCGGCCGCTGCTCGGCGCCGTGCGTGGACCTGATCTCCAGGGAGGACTACCAGCTGGATGTGGAAAACGCCGCGCGCTTCCTGCGCGGTCGCCAGTCCGAAGTGCTGGCCGACCTTGAACAAAAAATGCACGCCTTCGCCGCCGACCTCAAATTCGAGCAGGCCGCGTCGGTGCGCAACCAGATCCAGTCGCTGTCGCGCGTGCTGCACCAGCAAAGCATGGAAACCACCGGCGACGCCGATGTCGACATCATCGCCGTGCTGGTGCAGGGCGGGCGCGCCTGCGTCAACCTGGCCATGGTGCGCGGCGGCCGCCACCTGGGCGACCGCGCCTACTTCCCGACCCACCTTGGCGACGCCGAAGCGATCGCCGAGGAAGCGATCGAGGTCGAAGTGCTGGCCGCTTTCCTGGCGCAGCACTACGCCGACAAATTCATCCCCGGCACGCTGATCCTGAATATCGAATTCAATCACCCGGTGCTGATCCAGGCCTTGCAGGAGCAGTGCGGCCACCGCATCAACCTGATCTTCCAGCCGCAGGATCAGCGCCGCAAATGGCTGGAGCTGGCGCACAAGGGCGCCGAGATCTCGCTGGCGCGGCTGCTGTCGGAGCAGGGCTCGCAGCAATCGCGCACGCGCGCGCTGGTCGAGGCCTTGCAACTGGAGCCGGAAGACATCGACACGCTGCGCGTCGAATGCTTCGACATCTCGCACACCCAGGGCGAGGCGACGCAGGCCTCGTGCGTGGTGTTCCATCACCACCAGATGCAGAACGGCGAATACCGCCGCTACAACATCAACGACATCACGCCCGGCGACGATTACGCCGCCATGCGCCAGGTGCTGTACCGCCGCTACGAAAAGGTCGCCAACGGCGACGGCGTCATGCCGGACGTGGTGCTGATCGACGGCGGCAAGGGCCAGATCGAAATGGCGCGCCAGGTGTTCGCAGAACTGGGGCTGGACATCAGCCTGATTGTTGGCGTGGCCAAGGGAGAAGGGCGGCGCGTCGGCCTGGAGACGCTGATGTTCGTCGACGGCCGGCCGTCGCAGGAACTGGGCAAGGAATCGGCGGCGCTGATGCTGGTGGCGCAGATCCGCGACGAGGCGCACCGCTTCGCCATCACCGGCATGCGCGCCAAGCGCGCCAAAACGCGCCAGACCTCGCGCCTGGAGGAAATCGAAGGCATCGGCGCCAAGCGCCGCCAGCGCCTGCTGGCCCGCTTCGGCGGCCTGCGCGGCGTGGTCAACGCCAGCGTCGAGGATCTGAAGACGGTGGAAGGCATTTCCAGCGCGCTGGCCGAGGAAATCTACAAGCAGTTGCATTAAGCGCCAACTGTGCTGGTTTAATGCGCGGCGTCAAGGTAGACTAGCGGCGCATTACAAATTTTCACGGTCGCACCTCTTTTTTAGCTTATGCCCTTCAATATTCCGATACTGTTGACCTGGTTGCGCGTCGCGCTGATTCCGCTGGTGGTGGGCGTCTACTACCTGCCCACGACCATGCTGCCGGTGGCGGATCAGAACCTGGCGGCGACGCTGGTGTTCATCATCGCCGCCGTCACCGACTGGTTCGACGGCTTCCTGGCCCGCCGCTGGAATCAGACCTCGGCGTTCGGCGCCTTCCTCGACCCGGTGGCGGACAAGCTGATGGTGACCGGCGCCTTGCTGGTGCTGGTGCAGCTGGACCGCGCCAACGCCGTCATGTCCTTCATCATTATCGGCCGCGAGATCGCCATCTCGGCGCTGCGCGAGTGGATGGCGCAGATCGGCGCGTCGAAATCGGTGGCGGTAAGCTCGCTGGGCAAGATCAAGACCACGGCGCAGATGGCCGCCATTCCGCTGCTGTTGTTCCATGATGTGCTGTGGGGCGCGATCGACAGCCAGTTCTGGGGCGCGCGCCTGCTGGAAGTGGCGGCGGTGCTGACCGTGTGGTCGATGTTCTACTACCTGCGTCTGGCGTGGCCGCTGATCAAGGAAAAGTCCGGTCAACGCTAACCGTATAAACAATATTTACGTTGAGCATTGACAGCGGCCGTAGAACCTCTATAATACTGCCCTGTTGTTGATGACGACGAAGCAAAGCGGGAGTAGCTCAGTTGGTAGAGCGCAACCTTGCCAAGGTTGAGGTCGAGAGTTCGAGACTCTTCTCCCGCTCCATGCACGGCGAAGTCAGTAACAAGTAGTACTAGCAAAAACAGCAGTCACCTGCTAAGATGCTGGACTCGAAATGCGGGAGTAGCTCAGTTGGTAGAGCGCAACCTTGCCAAGGTTGAGGTCGAGAGTTCGAGACTCTTCTCCCGCTCCAGCTTCTCAGGGAACGCGAGCGTAGTACAAAGCAGTAAGGCGGTAACACTCCAAGCGGGAGTAGCTCAGTTGGTAGAGCGCAACCTTGCCAAGGTTGAGGTCGAGAGTTCGAGACTCTTCTCCCGCTCCAGAATTTCGGATCGCAGCGCGTAACCCGCTGGGATCTTGTAGCAAAAGTTTCCTCTGGCGAGGTAGCAAAGCGGTTATGCAGCGGCCTGCAAAGCCGTCTAGGTCGGTTCGACTCCGATCCTCGCCTCCAAAAGCTCCTCAGCGGGAGTAGCTCAGTTGGTAGAGCGCAACCTTGCCAAGGTTGAGGTCGAGAGTTCGAGACTCTTCTCCCGCTCCAGTATTGAAAAAGGGCAGCCCAGAGGGCTGCCCTTTTTGCTTTGGGGCCTGCACGACTCCCAAAGTTTTGGACTATCAGCGGAGTGATACGGCTGCTTGTGGTTCAATCGCGGGAGCGCCATCCACGGTATATCGTATCGTCAGCACTTCGCCGTCCTTGTAATCCATCTGGCCTTCGTCGTGCGAAAGGAGGGCAGTTTCCAACAGCAGTCGATCATGGATGATCGCGAGCTTTGTCGCGCTGTCATATTGAGCGAGGAAGTTGGGAGTGGAGGTTAGAACAGGACCGGTATAAATTCCACGGAGTTCGTCGGTGTCACCGCATGAATAGCCGACACCATCCAGCGACTCCAGCAGAAAGCTCAACTCCTCTTCACGCGCCTGAAGCGGTTTGATCAATTGCTCGACTGCCCATTCCTTGGCGTCGTCAGCTACAGAAAATTGGCCATCGCGTTCAATTACAACTTGCAGAGTCGCGCCTTTGCCGTCGACGCTGTTATCGTAGACGTAGACCGCGTCGGCGATTTCGGTTGCGCGCGGCAGCAGGGCTAGGGTCCTGTGGTAGCGTTCACGCACTTTTTCTGGTTTGACATAATGGCCGGTCGTACTGCCGGTTTCGTAGCGCCATTTAACACGTTCGACGTTTTTTTCTGGATCATCCGTGGTGATGAACGTCAAAAACAAGTGATAGCCTTGTTCCTTCAGCAGAAGCATTTCATTGATGCGCGAAGGGTGCGACATTACTGTCTCGAACGCAAACGGCAGCCTTCCTGCAATCGCACTGGCGCGTGCCTGCATCGCGGCGCGCTGAGCTGCTTCATCGCGCGCATTCTGATCGGGAAACTCGCCTTTGAGGTCCTTGGCGACTTGGTCGGGGTTGATGAAGTAATTCGGCAGAGGAACGACGCCACGCATGGTAGCTAGTCCTGTCTGTTTGAGTTCTTCAATCAGTGAGGTTTTGCCGGAGCCATTTGGGCCGGCAAAGACCACCACCAATGGACCCAGCGCGGACTCGTCTTTATCGTCAGCCATTGCAAAAAACGCGGCCTCAGCCGCGTTTCCAAAGTGGTGGGGTCATTTTCGCTTCGCCAGGTGATGGC
Organism: Duganella lactea; assembly: GCF_009857505.1. Lineage (GTDB taxonomy): Bacteria > Pseudomonadota > Gammaproteobacteria > Burkholderiales > Burkholderiaceae_D > Rugamonas > Rugamonas lactea. The sequence continues at coordinate 26,315 of NZ_WWCP01000022.1, read as the reverse complement.
CTGCGTAGCTCGCCAAATCAAATGTTGTCGCGGTGTTGACATCGCGTTTCGGGGAAAGTGCGGCATGCCGCTTAATTTCGGCCAAGGTCTGCTCCATGTTGCCGACAATGGCATTATCCCATTGCCTCACGGTGGCACCGAGAAACGGCGCATCGCCCCGCAACACGGTGGGGTGCTTAAATCGATGAGCTTCACCACGCATCTTGAGTTTCATGACAATTCTCCTACTACGATGGCTTCATTATAGACCAAAGCCGTACTCTATCCGCGTGTGGCCTACCTAGCGGCATCGCATGCACGATTTTCTCAAAGATGTTGCTGCAGCCTAGCGCTCAGGGAGAGTGCTACCAGGGCCTGTTTCCGCCCCGACCCTATTGCTTCGTTGGGGGGAAAGAAAAAGATGTGGAAGTGACCGAAAAAAATATACGACAGGCAGCTATGGGGTGCAAGCGGGCTTAGGGTAGGGGGGGCGATGCAGGCCCGCAGTTGCTGTTGTGAGACAAACACTGGCATTTATTGCTGAGGTTTAACAGCGCTCAAAACGTCGGAAAATCACGGGCTGTTGCGGTGTAAAAGGCGGTATAGCTGTAAGTGTTTGATTTTTAAAGGTGGAATACGGCCTGCAAAGCCGTCTAGGTCGGTTCGACTCCGATCCTCGCCTCCAAAAGCTCCTCAGCGGGAGTAGCTCAGTTGGTAGAGCGCAACCTTGCCAAGGTTGAGGGCGAGAGTTCGAGACTCTTCTCCCGCTCCAGTATCGAAAAAGGGCAGCCCAGCGGGTTGCCCTTTTTGCATTCTGCGTGCGTCGGGCAGGGCGGCTAAGGTTGGCCGAAAATCTGTGCCAGCGATGCGCGCAGCCAGGCATTAGCACCATCCTTGGCGTATTTACGGTGCCAGTGCTGTTTCAGATCGAAGCTGGGCACTTCCATCGGCGGCTCCACCAGCCGCACCGGCGCAAACCGCGCGAAACTTTCCCCGACTGCGCGCGGCACCGTCGCCACCAGGTCGCTGGCCGCGATGACGAAGGGAATCGACATGAAGTGCGGGGTAGACAGCACCACGCGCCGCGAGATGCGGTTGCGGATCAGCAGTTGTTCGAACACTTCCTGGCTGCGGCCTTCGGCCTTCACTACCGCATGTCCCATGTTCAGGAATTTCTCCATCGTGAGCCGTTTCCCCCGGAATGGATGATCGGCACTCAGGATGCAAATGAAGTCATGCGAAAACAGCCGTTGCTGAAAGAAGTTGCGGTGTTTCAGGTCTGGAAAATAACCCGCCGCCAAGTCGACCCTGCCATCCTCCAGTGCGATTGCCAGTTCCGCAGGCGGTAGCGTTGCAGACGTGATGCTAGTGCCTGGCGCCTCGCGCCGCAAGTGCTCCAGCAGGCGCGGCAGGAATGTCATTTCGCCCACATCAGACAAGGCGATCGTGAAGCGGCGGTCGCTGGTGGCGGGGTTGAACTCGGTGCTGGCCAGCACGTCATTTTGCAGGCGTTGCAGAATATCGCGGGTCGGGTCGACCAGTGTCAGCGTTCGCGGCGTCGGCGCCATGCCCTGGGCGGTGCGGACAAACAAGGGATCGCCCAGCGATTTGCGCAGTTTGTTCAACGCCACGCTGACCGCGGGCTGGCTCATGTCGAGCTTGCGCGCCGCGCCGCTGACGCTGCGCTCCTCGTAGATGGCCAGCGCCACCGGCAGCAGGTTCAAATCAAAGCCTTTCACGTTGCGCTCCCAGTAAAATTTGAAATTGATATAAACGTTATTCAGTTTATTCTATTTAAAAATAGCCAGTTGTCCCCGATGATTGCCGCACAACAGTCACAACAATCATGGAGACAATATGCAACGCACCTTATTGGCGCTCTGTTTTAGCCTGTGTTCCGCGCATGCGGCGGACGAGCCGATCCGCATCGGCGTGATCACTTCCCTCAGCGGCCCGGCCGCGCAAAGCGGCGAGCAAATGAAAGCCGGCATCGACACGTGGATGCGGATGAACGGCGGCAAGGCCGCCGGCAGGAAGCTGGAAGTGATCTACAAGGATGACACCGGTCCGCAGCCGGAAGTGGCCAAGCGGCTGGCGACTGAGTTGGTCGGCCGCGACAAGGTCGATATCCTGGCTGGCTTCGTATTCACGCCGAATGCCATCGCGGCCGCCGGCGTCAGCGAGCGCGCCAAAAAGCCGATGATCGTCACCGGCGCCGCCGCCTCCGCGATGACCTCACGTTCGCCATATTTGACGCGCACTTCCTATACCATCGCCCAATCCGTGCAACCGCTGGCGCAATGGGCCTACAAGACCGGATCGCGCCGGGTGTTCTCGGTGGTCGCCGACTATGCGCCGGGGCATGACGCTGACATGTGGTTCACCAGCAGCTTCAAAGCTGCGGGCGGTGCCGTGATCGATTCGGTCAAAGTCCCGTTGGCCACGCTGGATTTCAGTGCCTACCTGCAGCGCATCAAGGATGCCAGGCCGGATGCCATCCATGTGTTCCTGCCAAACGGCCAGCCGATGGTCGCCTTCATGAAAGCATATCGCGAGAAGGGGCTCGATAGGGCGGGCATCCGTTTCCTCGGCGGCGAAGGCTGGGCCGATGAAGACGTACTGAAGGCGGCGGGCGAGACGATGGCAGGCATCTACACCGCCGGCTACTACTCCTACTTCCAGTCCGGCCCGGGCAACGCAGCCTTCACCGGGGCGTTTGCGAAGACGGTGAACAACCGCTTTAAACCGAATTTCCAAGCCGCCTCTGCTTACGACGGCATGGCGCTGATCGCTGCCACCCTGGCCAAGACGGGCGGCAAGGTTGATGGGCCTACGTTTATCGCTGCGGCCAAAGGCTACAGCGCCGCCAGCCCGCGCGGCACGGTGATGATCGACGCCCGGACTGGCGACATTGTCCAGACCATTTATATCCGCCGCATCGACAAGCTGGCCAACGGCTCCTATGGCGCCGTCGAGATTGGCCGCTATGACGCGGTCAAGGACCCAACCAAGTAAAGGAGAAAAGTATGTTCCCATTGAATCAGTGGTACGTCGCGGGCTTTACCTGGGAATTGCAGGGCCAGCCGCTCGCACGCAAGCTGTTGAACTACCCGATCGTCATGTTCCGCACCGAGGATGGCGGCGTGGCCGCACTGGAGGATCGCTGCTGCCACCGCGCCGTCCCACTGTCCTGTGGCACGCTGGAGGGCAGTGGCATCCGTTGTGGCTACCATGGCTTGCTGTTTGGCGCGGCAGGGCAGTGCCTTGAAATTCCCGGCCAGCTCAAAATTCCTGGCAAGGCCAAGGTGCGGGCGTTCCCGGCCCAGATCCGCAACGACGTAATCTGGATCTGGTTTGGCGCCGAGCAGGGGGGCGCGCCATCCGTTGCGCCGCCGGCTATTCCGGCACACGAGAATCCACGCTATACCTGGAAGGGCGGTGTGTTCCACTACGATGCGCCTTACCAGCTGATCCATGACAACCTGCTGGACCTCAGCCATGTCGGCTACCTGCACGGCCGCACCATCGGCGGCAACGCCAAAGTCCACATGGAAGCGCCGACCACGGTATCCGGAGAAGGCGACCATGTGCGCGTGGTGCGCCACATGCCGGGATCGCTGCCGCCGGCCACTTACAGCGCCGCCTGGCCGTTCAAGGGCAAGATCGACCGCTGGCAGGAAATCGACTTTCACCTGACGCACCTGCAGATTTTCACCGGCGCCGTCGATGCGGGGACGGATTCGCTGGCGAATCCCGAGCGCGAAGGCTTCCACATGCGCGGCTTCCACGGCATCACGCCGGAAACCGACACGACCTCGCACTATTTCTGGACCATGGCCAGCTCCGCCCATCCAGATCAACCGGACAATGCGGAAACGGTGTATCAGCAGACCGCGCAAACATTCGAGGAGGACCGTGTGCTGATCGAGGCGCAGTACCGCAATATGTGCCAGTACGGCCCCGGCCCGATGGTGGACATTCATGTGGACAGTGGCCCGAACCGCGCTCGCTGTATCGTGGCGGCCCACATTGCAGCGCAGGCGGGGTAGGCGTATGCAAGTCCGAATTCATGCCATAGCCGACAGTGCCGCCGCGCGCGTCGTTGAGCTACGTGCTGTCGGCGGCGTCCAGTTGCCTTCGTACGAAGCCGGCGCGCATATCGATGTTACGCTGGGAAATGGCCAGGTGCGTCAATATTCCCTGTGCTGCCGCCAGCCGGGCGGCGACGGCTATCGCATCGCCGTGAAGCGCGAGCCGCAATCGCGCGGCGGTTCGGCCTGGCTGCATGACGAGGCGAAAGTAGGGATGACCCTGCAGATCTCCACGCCGCGCAATGCCTTCGCCCTCGCTCCCGAGGCCGGCATGCACCTGCTGTTTGCCGGTGGGATCGGCATCACGCCTATCTTGTCGATGGCGTATGCGTTGCAGCGGCGCGACCAGCCATTCCAGCTGTACTATTTTGTGCGCGACGCGGCCTCTGTGGCCTTCGCCGCCGAGCTGCAAACCTGCCCGCTGGCCGGACGGGTGCAGGTGCTGGCCGGCCAGAGCCCCGAGCAGACGGAAGCGAGTATCCGGACGTACCTTGCAACGTATCCGGCGGCGGGAACCCACGTGTACGTCTGTGGTCCGGCGCCGTTCATGCAGGCGGTAGCGGCCGAGGCCAGCCTGCGAGTTGGACCTGCCGCGGTGCATCAGGAATCGTTCGGCGCTCCGCTTGCCCATGCCGATGGCGATACGCCGTTCACGCTGACTTTGCAGCGCTCCGGGTTGCAGGTGCCGGTGCCGGCTGGCCGCACGGCGCTGGCCTGCCTGCAAGAGGCCGGCGTGGCGCTGGATTGCTCGTGCGAGGTCGGTGTGTGCGGAACCTGCCGCACGGCGGTGCTGGACGGCGTGCCGCTGCATTGCGACTCGATTCTCAGCGACGCCGAGCGGCAGGCCAACAACTGCTTCATGCCGTGCGTGTCGCGTTCAAAGACGCCGGTATTGGTGGTCGATCTGTAACCCGCGGCGCCGGTTACTCCTGGCGGGCAGCGGCGGCGCGCTGCAGCCGCTGCATGGCCTCCTTGGTACTCATGCTGTCCTGATCGCGTTTGGCGCTGCTGCTGAAGTCGCGCTGGGCCTGGCAGTGGCGTCGCTGTCGGGGTGGGGTGGGGCTGGCGAACAGGATCGACATAATGGTTCCTTTAATCTGATAGATAAGGAGCTTACTGTGGCGGTGCCGCAGATCTGTTCGCGGTCTCAGGAAACGCGCGCGGATGACGCCACGAGCCTGCCAGACATCCGCGAGCCGTTCAGAAATGTCTTCGCTCAAACGCTGCTGTCCGCAAACCACAGGATAGCTATTAAAATCTGGGGCAGGGCGGCAGTCCCGCCAACAAGCTGCCGCATACATACTGGAGCGTCGTTGTGAAAAAATTAATTGCAAGCATGGCCGCGATCGGCCTGATCGCATCGGGCGCCGTAGTGGCCCATGAAAGTCCGGCAAAGTACGGCGACATCGTCAAGTCGGCCAGCGACCTGTCGGTCGAGCTGTCCAACAGCGATGGCAAGACTGCCCTGTACATGCGCGATCACGACGAGGACGTCGCGATGGGCGGCGCCACCGGCGCGCTGACGGGCCTGGCCGCGATTAACTTTCCTGACAGCAAAACGCTGAGCTTGCGTTTCGCGGTACGGTAAAGCTAGCCATGCACCAGGGAGTTTTGTTTGCGTTGCTGGCGGCGGCCAGTTTTGGCGCCAGCACGCCGGTCGCCAAGATGCTGCTGGGGAGCATGCCGCCGTTCACGCTGGCGGCGTTGCTCTACCTTGGCAGCGGCGGCGGGCTCGCGCTGTGCCTGCTGGCCAGGCGTCTGTCGCGCCGCGCGCGGGTGGCGCAGGCCGGCCTGACGCGCCGCGATCTGCCGTGGCTGGCCGGCGCCGTGTTGTTCGGCGGCGTGGCCGGGCCGGTGTTTCTGATGTATGGACTTGCCAGAACGACGGGCTCGACAGCATCGCTGCTGCTGAACCTGGAAGCGGTGCTGACGGCGGCGCTGGCATGGTGCGTGTTCGGCGAAAGCGCTGACCGGCGCCTGGTCTTGGGGATGACGTTGATCGTTGCTGGCGGTGCTGTCCTCGGCTGGCATGCTGGCGCGGCCCAGGGCGACACTTTGGGAGCGATGTTTATCGCACTCGCATGCTTGTCATGGGCGATCGACAACAACCTTACCCGCAACGTCTCTGGCAGCGACGCCATGCAGATAGCAACCATCAAAGGGCTTGCGGCCGGCACCGTGAGCGCCCTGTTGGCGTTGGCGCTTGGTCAGCAATTGCCTGCCTTCGCGGTCGCGTTGGGGGCGGGCGTGCTTGGTTTTGTTGGCTATGGTCTCAGCCTCGTCTGCTTCGTCCTGGCCCTGCGCCATCTTGGTACAGCCCGAACCGGCGCTTATTTCTCGACGGCGCCTTTTGTCGGCGCGGCACTGTCCCTGCTTGTGCTTCAGGAAGCGCCTGACGCGCTGTTCTGGGTGGCGTGCGCGCTGATGGCCGCCGGCGTCTGGCTGCACCTCTCGGAGCGTCATGCCCATGAGCATACGCATGAGGTGCTAACGCATAGCCACCAGCATCGCCATGATGAGCACCACCAGCATCAGCATGACTTCGAATGGGATGGCAAGGAGCCTCATGTCCATCCGCATCATCACCAGGCGATGACGCACGCCCATGCGCATTGGCCGGATCTCCATCACCGGCACCGCCACCAGTGATTTAGGGCGACGTATCGAACATCGAACTGCGCCAACGCGCTGCTGAAACCGCATTACGCGACTTTCGACAGGGAAGCGCTGGCGCGTGGCTATGCGGCCCACCTGCGGGCCCCGGTCCGATGCGAATGATCATGAAAGATCTTCTTGCTTCTGCTAAGCGTCTTTTCGCCACCGCAATGAACGGTGGGGCGACCTGGGCGTCGAACCTGGCCGTCCGCCGCAGTAAACTCGAACGGGCCAGTAGGGATGGCCGATGAGTATGTTGGGCAATTGCACCGAAACACGTCGACCACGGCGCAGGCGGTAAGTTCATGGTCAACTGGGACATTTTGTCTCAATGTATGGATATTGCTTTGAAGTAGTATGCTTCAGACGGTGTGGCACCCATATTCTTGAAGTTAATAGCCTGGAAATACACAAAATGGTGGACTGGATCCCTATAGTTTTCGTTACGTTCAAGTTTCTCGTGCTCGGCACGGGCATGTTCTTCGCCATCAAATGGCACTACGATCAAGGCAAGAAGGGGGAGCGGCGTGCGGTACTGCGCGCCGGTGGCAAGGTGGCCGCAATCTTCGTAGTATCGCTCCTGGCTCTGGGGCTCGTCACCTTCCTCGTGATCAGCATGCTCGGGATGGACTTGACCTTTCCATGAGGGCAACGAAGCCTCGGCCGCACCTCCCATCCCCACGCCTCACGATGGCGGCCTTGTCACCGCTCTAGGCGCAGTAAGGGAGGGGGCTCAATGAGGAGAAGGACACCATTATTTTGACCGGCAGACATGACGTCACCATGTAGTGGTCAATAGCGCACCTGTGAGCTTACATAAAGGCGTGAAGGCTTAGGTCGATAATGCCCTGGGACTGCAATTCGTTTGCAAGGGTCTTCCGATCCTGAACAGGCATCACGCCGCAAACAGTGTGTCTGAGCGCAGATGCCTTCGTTAACGTGCATCTTGAGCAGTCTAGATGACGTTAGGTTTACGAGCATTAGCATCAGCATCGACGGCGATAAGAATTCCGAGCTTGCACGGCGAATGCGGCAACCGCTACAAGCTTAAGCTGGAAAGCGAGCCGCCGCATCGCATGCCTGGCTGACGCCAGCCTGGCGGACGACCGGTAGACGCACCTGCGCACCTTGGTTCACCACGCCAGGCCGACTCGTACTGGAGATTTAATCCGACGCTGGCAACAGCTCGAACGCCAGCAACTGCGTCACCTGGTCATCACTGAAGTTATCGTCCGATACTAGCACCAGGCTGCGATGCCCGTTGGGCAGCAGCGGTCCCCAGCTCATGCCTTCCAGGTTGTCCACCTTGTTCAGCCCAGCTGAGTCAAAGTTCAGCAACAGCTGCTTACGCAGCGGCTGGTAATCCACGCCTGTCAGGGCGGGATAGCCACCAACGTTGGTGGCGCCATCCAGCTCCACCATGTACAGGCGGATGTGGAAGGTGAAATGGCCGGCCGCATCCTGCACACCGGACCGTTCCAGCACCAGCAAGTGGTACGTATCGAACACCAGGATTTCGGACACGCCGTTGTCGCCGAAATGCCCCGCCGCTGGCACGCCTTGCACGCGATCCACCGGATAGGCGTATTGCGCGAGTACCTTGCCGCTGCGAGCAAACTGGGTAAGGCGGCTTACGGCGCCATGTTCCTGCGTTGCCACCGGACCGTCCTGATAAAGCGGCGCCTCCATTCCCAACCACAGCGACTGCCCGTCCGGCGCAAACGACAATCCTTCAACACTGAGGTTGTTGCGCGGGCCGCGCTGGTGCCCAGGATCGTCCTTGAACAAGTCAGGCATCGGCAACGCAACCCGGTAGCTGCCATCCGCAGCCGCCCGTCGCACAAAAGGCGACAGGCCCAAGCTGCCGCTGCCTTCGCTGGCATACCAGATGCTTCCATCCTGCGGATCGACGCGCACCGCCTCGATATCCGCCACCTCGCCCTGCTGGGCGGGATAGGTGCTACCGTCGGCCTGGCGGAACAGATGCACCGCCTCCAACTTGATCGCCCGGAACTGCGTCGCATCATAGTCCAGGCGCGCCGTGTAGAACCGCGCCGGACTGAATTCCGAGCGGTCGTCGCTGGCCATCACCCAGGTGTCGGAGCGTGCATCGTAATCGATGCCCGAAAGGCCGCCCACCACCGTACCGTCAAATACCAGCCGGTGCGGAATGCGCTGCTCGCCGATCAAGCGTAACCGCGCCTGTTCCGCGCTGGCGGCTGGAATCGCCAGCGACAACAGCGTCGCCGCGATGCCGAAGCAAAACCCTGCTCTCAAAACTTCACCCGCATGGTGGCATAGAAGGTCCGCGGGCTGCCCAGGAAATAACGCCCGGTGGTCAGCGGATTGGAGCTGGTCAGCTCCGCGCCAACGCCGCCCAGATAACGGCGATCAAACAGGTTATCGACATTGACGGCAAACTCCGTGCGGCTGCCGTAGCCAAACGGGCTGCCGTTCGGTTTATAGCTCAAGTTCAGGCCCACCAAAGTGTAAGCCGGCATGTACTGGCGTGGATAGATTGCCGGACCTCCGGTGATGACGGTGTTCGGCACGTCGCCATAAGTGCCGGCCGCCTGGCCCACATAGTGCGCATTGGCCGTCAAGCGCCAGGCTTCCGACGGTTTCCAGGTGGCTTCCGCAAAGGCGCTGCGGCGGGGCGCACCCAGTACCGGATCGTTGGCCTTGATGCCTTCGGCCGGCGTGTCGCCGACATAGTGCGCATCATTGTACGAAGCGTTGGCATACAGCTCGTAGCTAGCGCCGCTGGCGCGCAAGGTCAGCTCCACGCCCCGCGAGCTGATGCCGCCCTGGTTGGCAAAGGTGGTGGTGGCGTCGCGCGAGAAGATGTCGCCATTCGGATTGCCGTTCTGGATTGAGATGCGGTCGCGGTAATCGATCTTGTAGGCGCTCAGCGCCGCGCCATAGCCGTTGTCGCTGGTCCAGCGGACGCCAATGTCCTTGTTGATGGAGGTTTCAGGCTTGATGCCGTTTTTCGAATCGACCGCCGCCGTGCCCTCGAACACCGTGTCGGGAATCGCGCTGAAGTTCTTCGAACCGCTGGCGAACACCTCCCAGTCGTCGTTCACGCGATACAGCGCCGCCAGTTTGGGCAGCAGCCGCGAACTGACTTCCAGCGTCCGCACGCCGTTGAACTCCACCGCCGACGAATAGTCCTCCTTGAAGCGCTGATATGTGGCGCCGAGGTCCAGTTGCAGGCGGCTGTCCATCAGGCTGACCTTGTCCTGGGCATACGCCATCGCCGTGTTGGACGAATAGTGACGGTCCTGCGTGACCGAATATAGCGCGCTGTCCTTGAAGGCACCGCTCACGGTTGGATCGGTGACGGCGAACCAGTTGCGATCCTTGTCGCGTGTGGTCCGTTCCACCCAGCCGCCGACGCGGAGGTGCTGGTACTCGCCCAGCATGCCGGAAGCTTCCGCGAGCGCGCCCTTGCGATCGATGGCGTTGTCGCTGCGGCGCGTGCTGGCTTCGCGCGCGCCCCACTGCGCGACGGGATTCATCGCATACTTTGCCGCCGCCGGGCAGCCGGCAGTGGCTAGTGACGCGCTGCTGGAACCTGATGGATAGCTGATCGCACTGACCGGAATCAGGGCGCCGCCGGCGGTGCGCTGATACTGGTTCTGGTAGCACTCCTGCACCACGGCGGTTGGCTTGCCGCCTGCCACTACAGGGCTGTAGACCAGGCCATTGCTGGGCAACTGTACGTAAGGCACGTAGAACCAGCCATTGCCATCCTGCTTGTGCCAGTACGGCTTGACTGTCAGCTTGCCGCTGTCGCCGAAACGCTGGGTCCAGTCGATGTGCATCAGCGTGTCTTCGCTGTTGATGCCGCGCGTGCCGCGATAGTTCTGGTCGATGGATGGATTGCCGGTCCAGTGGTCGGTCAGGCCGTCGGTGGTCGGATCGCCGTAAAAGGTGGCCTTATAAAGCTTCGACGATGCGGCCAGCAAGGCCACCGCGTCGTAGTCGTTGTCGCTGAACTTGTTGTAGCTGACGGTGGCGCGCAGGCTGGAACCGTCGCCCAGATCCTGCAGCACGCGCGCGTCGATGTGACGGCGGGTATTACGACCGGATTCATCGCCCGGCCAGGTACGCACGTATTCATGCGAATAATCGAGGTAGGCGCTGGTGCCCGACGCCGACTTGCCGGTATCGATACGCATAAAGCCGCGCTGGTAACCAAAGCTGCCGGTAGACAGTTCCACCTCGCCGCCGCGTTCCTTGGACGGATCGCGGGTTTTGAAATCGATATAACCGCCCAGCGCCTGGTTCGACGGCGTACCCAGGTCACCGGCGGTTTGAGACGCGTCGACGCGTACCAGATTGGCCGGATCGAGCAACCGGTTCGGCATAGTGCCGCCGTTCGACAAGGTCGAACCGTTCGGAATACCGTCGATGGAAATGCCGATCTGCTCCTTGTTAAAACCGCGCATCGAGAGGCGCATCGAAAAACTGCCGGTCAGCGCGTCGCTGGAACTGACCTGCATGCCCGGCACGCGCGCCAGCAGTTTGAGCGGATCGAGACCCGCGGGCTGCTCGGCAATCACCGCCTGGTCGATCACGCTGTTGGCGCGCGCCTCACCCTTGCCCAATACCTGGCCGGTGACCTGCACCACGGTCGCCACGGCCTCCCCAGTTTGCTGCGCTTGCGCCTGCGCACCGCATTGCAGCAGCGCCACCGATCCCGCCGCGATCACCCCCAATTTTGAATACATAAATTCCCCTGTGATGGATAGTCGATGCCCGCGCACCTGTTGATTTCGCCAGTAATACTACAATGGTACGTACCAATATTCAAAGCGAAAAATTATAATACTCATGAAAAATCAAGATTAATCTAACGCAAACATAAAAGGTACGTACCTATGTCATAAAGCTGTCATAATTCACCGGGGCGTAAATCATTTCGCTACAATACGGCCATCACGATCCTCAGCAGGTAAACACAATGCGATCCACCAAGACCAACGTGCCGCTGTACCAGCAACTGGCGGAGACACTCAAGCAGCTGATGGCGTCGGGGAACATCGGCGCCAAGGAACCCATGCCGGCCGAGCGTGAACTGGCGATCACCTACCAGGTCAGCCGCGACACGGTACGCAAGGCGATCCGCCTGCTGGAAGAACAGGGCCTGCTTTACAGCGACCACGGACGCGGCACCTTTGCCGCGCCGGAGTCGGTGCGCCAGATGTCGCGCTTCCTCGACAGCTTCACCGACGACACCCTCAAGCGCGGCGGCGTGCCGGGGCAGACTATCCTCAGCATGGAAAACGTCGCGGCTAACATGGCCATCGCCAGCCTGCTGCACATGCAGCCGGACGAGCCGCTGCTACGCATCAAGCGCGTGCGCCTGATGAACAGCAAGCCTATCGGTTTGCAGGAATCGTTCTTGCGGCTGCCCGAAGGCGCGCAACTGACACAGACAGAGCTGGAACAAGTCGGCTCGCTGTACCGCATCCTGATCGACAAGTTCGGCATCAAGCCATCGGAAAGCCTGGAGAGCGTGGGCGCGGTGGCGGCCCAGGCGGAAGATGTGGCGCTGCTGGGCGTTGCGCTGGGCGCGCCGCTGCTGCTGTGCGAACGCGTGATGCTGTCCGACCGGCGCGAACCGGTCGAATACTGCGAAATGAAGTACGTACCACCTTACCGCTACAAGACCCGCATCAGCAAGGGCAGCGCCGGTTGACGCGGCGCCCAGGCCTCAGCCGATATGGCCGCGCAGCGCCAGGTACAGCACGAACACCGCGTCCAGCCCGAGCACCATGGCGCCCGGCCAGCGGCGCCACGCCAGCAGCATCAGCGTGTAGATGAAGCAGCCCAATGCCAGCGCCACCATCAAGTCGGCGCTGCACGCTGTGACCAGCAACATCAGCAGCGGCGGCAGATAATTCTCCGGCGTGCTGGTATCGAGTTCGCGTAGGCCGTCGAGCATGCACAGGCCCACCATCACCAACACCGGCGCGGTGGCGCAGGTGGGAATCGCCGTCAGCAAAGGGCCGCACAACAGCGCGATGCCAAACAGCGCGGCCACCACAACGCCGCTCAACCCGGTGCGCGCGCCGGCTTCCACACCGGCCACCGATTCAACGTAGGCCGTGACGGTCGACGTGCCGGCAGCCGCGCCTATCACGCTGCCCAGTGCATCGGCCGCGAAGGCGGCCCGCGCGCGCGGCAGGTCGCCGTTCGGTTGCAGCAGGCCGGCGCCGCGGATCACGCCGAACATGGTGGCGGTGCCGGCGAAAAATTCGATTAGCAGAAAATACAGTGTCACCGGCAGCAGCAGCATGAAGTGCGAGGCAAAGCCACGGAAGTCCAGTGCGAACAACAACTGACCAGTAAACACCGGCAGGCCGATCCAGCTGGACGGCAGCGTCGTCAGCGGGCGGCCATCGGCGCCGGTAACGAACACGCCCAGTGCACTCACCGCCAGCATCGTCAGCAGAAAGGCGCCGGGCACGCGCCGCACCATCAGCATGGCGGTCAGCAGGATGCCGCCCAGCGTCAGCCACGCGCCGCCGTCATGCAGGCGCGAAAAGCCCACCAGCGAACCGGCATCCGCCACCAATAGACCACCGCTACGCAAACCCAGCCAGGCGATGAATACGCCGATCGAACATTGCATGCCCAGCTTCACCGGCTCCGGAAACGCGGCGACAATGCGCGCGCGCCATTGGGTCAGCGACAGCGCCAGGAACACCAGGGCGTTCAGCTGCACCATCGCCAGACCGATCTGCCATGGCACCCCCATCTGCCCCACCAGCACCTGGGCAAACACGATGTTGGTGCCCATGCCTGGCGCCAGCGCGATCGGCAGGTTGGCCCACAAGGCCATCACCAGCGTGGCCGCCATCGCAGAGACGATGGTGGCAAGGAACAGGCCATTGCGGTCCATGCCGGCCGCGGACAATATCAGCGGATTGACCACCAGGATGTAGCTCATGGCGGCAAAGGTAGTGCCGCCGGCAACCGCCTCGCGCGCCGGCGTGGTGCCACGCGCGCTGAGCTGGAAATAGCGGTCGGCCCATTCAACAAAATGCATGCGGCTTCCTTGTATGTGAGGTTCAGGGGCGTTGCAGAAGTGCCGCCACTTGCGCCCGCGTCGGCAGCGCTGAGCGCGCGCCGGTGGCGGTAACGGCGATGCTGCCGGCCGCACAGGCGAAACGCAGCGTGTCTTCCAAAGGTTGTCCTTCCAGCAGCGCGGCGAGGAAAGCGCCGTTGAAGCTGTCGCCGGCGCCCGTGCTGTCGACCACTTCGGCGGCAAACGCCGGCTGGGTGATGGCCTGGTCGTGCGTGACCAGCATGGCGCCACGTGCGCCGCAGCTGACGACCAGCGTGCGCGCTCCAAATCCCAGCAGGCTGGCCATGGTCTCTTCCTGCGGCGCGGCGCCGAGGATGGCGTGGAAGGTGGTGTCGTTCATAAAGGCCAGGTCACACAGCGACAACAAGCGGTGCAGATGCGCGCGGTCGGGCACCATCGCCGTCTCGATGTCGATCGCCAGCGGTACGTCGGCGGCGCGCGCCAGCGCGTGCAACTGCTCGAACTCCGGCAAGTTATACGGCATCGAATATAGCAACCGGCTTTGCGCCAGTGCCGCCGAAAACGATTCCGCATGCAGCGTCGGGCCAGGCATCGGCGAATACACCAGCGCCTTCTCACCGCTGGCCTCGATGATGATCAGCGCCGTCGGCGATGTGGCGTCCGGCACCACCCGCAAGTGGCTGGTGACGACGCCGAACCGTTCGTACTCGCGACGCAGAAACTCGCCCTCGCCGTCATCGGCGATGCGCCCATAGGCCAGCGTTGGCCGGCCCAGCAGGCCGGCGGCACAGGCTACGTTGGCCACCGTGCCGCCGGCGTGGGGCGGCAGGCGGCGTCCCAGCACCTTCTGGTCCGCCTGAGGCGCCCGGTCGACCGTGAACAGCAGGTCGATATTCGGATCGCCAAAGGCCAGCAGATCAAACGGACGCCCTTGCGGAAAATGGAGAAAATCACTCATGCGGTCGGTCCCGTGTCGCCGTCAGGGTCAGAAACGGCGGCTGGCCTGGATGCCAAAGATGCGCGGATTGTTATCATTCACGAAACCAGTCAGGTTATTGAAATCAATCCCGCCCACCAGCTGGACGCGATTGGTGATATTGCGGCCGAACAGCGCCACTTCGCTACGATCATTATCCCACTTGTAACCGAGCCGCAAACCGCCTGTCAACAAGGGTTTTCCGACAAACTCCGCCGAACGGTACAAGGTGAAGTTGACCGCGCTGCGGTAGACCCAATCGGTATAGACGTACCACTCGCCGTTGCCGACCGCGTGGCTGTACTTGAGCGAGGTGTTGGCGTTCCAGCGCGGCGCCTGCGGCAGCGGATTGCCGTCGATTCGCACCAGCGTGCTGCCGGCGCCCGTGACGATGGTCGGATTGAGCAGCGTGCAGGCGGCGCAAGCGCCGACCGTCAGCCCGGCATCCCTGATGCGGGTGTAATTGTAGCTGCCGCCGAAGTTCCACAGCAGGTTCTCGGTCAGGTAGGCGTCCAGGTCAAGCTCTGCGCCGCGCCCGGCGCTGCGGTCGGCGTTCAGCAAAATGGCAGAATTGGAAGTGCCACCCACCGCCGTCAGTTGCAGATCCTTGACCGTATAGCGGTAAACACCGAAACTCAGGCGCGCGCGACGATCCAGCAGGTCGGTCTTGAAGCCGGCTTCATAGGAAGTGATGGTTTCCGGCCGCGCCACCGACATCGGATTGAACGATGCCGCCGGCTGGATGGTCGCGCCACGGAAGCCGGTGGCCACGCGCCCATACACATTGGCGGCCTGATTTAACTTATAGACGCCGCTCACGTCCCAGTTGACCTTGGAGACGCCGGTGCTGGTGGCCAGACCCGCCGAGGCGTCGATGTCGGAGCCACCATCCGGCTTGTTGTTCGGCTCCGTGTTCAGATCCTTGTTGTCGCGCGTGTAGCGCAGGCCGGAGCGCAGGTTGAAACGCGGACTGATATCGTAGTTGATGGAGCCGAATACGGCGTAGGCCGCGTTCTTCTGGTGCGAGCGGATGTCCGAGGTGAGTGCGCCCCCGCCCAGCGTGTCATAGCTGTAGCTGTCGATCTGGTATTTCTCGTCGAAGTAGAACAGGCCTGCCTGCCATTTAAACGCCTGCGCCACGTCAGACTCCAGCCGCAGCTCCTGGCTCAGCTGATGGTGACCCTTGGTGCCGTCCGCCGATTCGACCACAAACGGAATCAGTCCCGGTCCCGATGGCGGTGCATACACCGCGCCATAACCGCCATCGACATCGCCACGGCTGTAGACCCGCACCGTCTCGTAGCCGGTCACCGAATGCAGCGTCACATCGCCAAGGTGCCACGTCAGCCGCAGGTTGCCGCCATAGTTGTTCAGGTGCTGGCCATTCTGGCCATCGGTCAATACGCTGCCGACGTCGAAGCCCGGCACCAGCGCATCGCTGCCCTTCTGGATGATATTGGCGCGGAACAGCGAGGCGCTGCCGTTCATGCTGCGCTGGTGCAGATTGACCAGCGCGCTGAAGCCGCCGCCCGGTTGATACAGCACCTGCAAGCGTGCGGCGGTGTCGTTATAGCCGCCATACTGGTCTGACTGGCCGGTGTGCGCGTTGCCGATCCAGTCATCGCGGTGCTGGCTTAGAAGCGAAACGCGCGCGGCCCAGTCGCCGCCAAGCGGTAGATTCACCGCGCCTTCCAGCCCAGCGGTGTTGTGCGTAGCGTCGGACAGGGTCAGGTAGCCGCCGGGCGTTTGCGACGGCCGCACCGAGTCGAACTTGACCACGCCTGCCGGCGTATTCCGGCCGAACAGCGAGCCTTGCGGACCGCGCAGCACTTCGATCTGTTCCAGGTCGAAGGCCGGGAAGCCTTTCAGCACCGCGCTTTCCTGCACCACGTCGTCATAAATCAGTGAAACCGGCTGCGAGGCGTTCTGGTGAAAGTCCACATTGCCGTAGCCGCGCAGATAAAACCGCGGGAAGCCACGGCCGAAGGATGATTCCACCTGCAGGCTTGGCGCCCGCCCCGCCAGCATCTGCATGTCCAATCCGCCGGAGTTGAGCGCCCCCAGCGTGTCGTCGGCGATGATGGTCGCCGACACCGGCACGTTCTTGACATTCTCGGCGCGCCGCTCGGCGCTGACCGTCACCGTTTGCAGCTGGCCCGCTGCCGCCGCTGGCTGCTCTTCCTGTGCCATCGCTGCCGCCACCGCAGTCAAGCCCAGTACCACCACCACGATTTCCCTGTTAGCCATGCTCGTTCTCCCGTCGTTAATTTGGAAGAAATTCTACAGTGGTATGTACCACTGAAATTATAAATTTTCACGTTCAGATAATTCTGTTGCTTTTATGCGTATAAAGTATTGAAATCGAAGTGCAGCCGTGAAACAATGGTACGTACCTTTAAAACTTAAAGCAACCATGACCATACCTTATACCGCCCCCGCCTACATCACCTTCACCGGCGTCGACCGCGCCGACCTGCTGCCCGGCATGCTGGCGCTGTCCGCGCGCTACCCGATTGAATGGGGCGTGCTGCTGGACGCCGCCCAGGAGGGGGCGCCGCTGTTCCCGCTTGCCTCGGTACGTGACGCCCTGCAGGCCGCGCCACTACGCCTGTCCGCCCACATCTGCGGCGGCGCCGCGCAGGCCATCGTTCAGGGTGGCGATCCGGAATTGAACCTGGCCGGGTTCTCGCGGGTCCAGATCAACCATGCGCGCGCCGGCAGCAGCGACAGCGAGATCCGCAACAGCGCCAGCTTCGCCGCGCGCCATGGCGTGCGGTCGGCGCTGCAATGTCAGGGTGAGTTCCCGGCCGACCTGCGGGCCGACTGGCTGTATGACGTTTCGTTTGGCACCGGCGTGCGGCCGACCACCTGGCCTGCCACCCCCGCCGGCCTGCCGTTCTGCGGCTATTCCGGCGGACTGGGACCGGACACCGTGCGCGACATGCTGCCAAAGTTTGCCATCGCCGCCGGCGCCGCCTACTGGATCGACATGGAATCCGGCGTGCGCACCGAAGGCCGCTTCGACCTCGCCAAATGCGAGGCGGTGTGCCGAATTGTTTTTGATGAGTTGCCGCGCATTGCCGCTTAAACTGGCCAGCGATTTTTCCCAACCTTGACCCGGAGACGAATATGCGGCGACTTCTCATCGTGGCGATCAGCGTGATGGCGCTTTGCGGTGGACAGTGCAGCATGGCGGCCTCGCCGCCGACGAAGATCATCATCGACAGCGACTTCGGCACGCTAAACGATGACGGACAGCTGCTGGTCATCGCCGCGCAATTGCAGGCACAGGGACGCGTCGATATACTGGGATTGACGCTGGTCTCCGGTAACAAGTGGCTGCGGCAGGAGGCCGTCGAAGCGTTGAAATCTGTCGAGCGGCTGGGCATTGCGCAGCGGGTCGGCGTGTACGCCGGGGCTAACTACCCGCTGTCGCACGATCTGGCCACCGTGCGCGCCGAGCAACAGATGCATCCGGACGGCGACGGCTACCTGGGCGCCTGGAGCCGCCCGGAGCCGCGCTCCGACGCAGATCTGGTGGCTCCGCCCGACGGTTATGCCAGCCATACGACGTTGCGCGAACAAAGCGCCGCCGAATTCATCGCCGACAGCATTCGCCGCCATCCCGGCGAAGTCACGATTCTCGCCATCGGGCCGCTGACCAACATCGCACTGGCGGTACGGCGGCATCCAGATATCGTTCCGATGATCGGGCAAATCATCTACATGGGCGGCGCTTTCAATGTGGCGGGCAACACCACTGCGGTGGCGGAGTTCAACTGGTGGTTCGATCCGGAGGCCGCACGCGAGGTGCTTGCGTTGCCGGTGCGGCATGTGATCTTCCCGCTTGACGTTACCGACACCGTCAAGATCGACAAGCAGGTATATGACCGCGTGGTATATGGCGCCGCACGCGACGGCATCATCGCGCGGCTGTTCAAGCAGCTCAACGGTTACGGATATGACGGCAAAAACGGCTTCGAAACCAATCCGGCGTACAGTACCGACGTGTGGGATACGCTGACGCTTGCCTATCTGCTCGACCCAGGATATGCCACGCGCACCGTACGGCGCTGGGTTGAGATCGAAACCAGTGTCGGCATCACCAATGGACGCTCGATCGGCCACGCCACCGCGCAACCGGGGCTGCAACCAGCAACCATCGTGGAGCGTTTCGACAATCGCCGCTTCTTCGACTTCTATGTCGACGGCCTGACCGCCGCCGTGCCGGTGGAGGACAAATGAGCCGCGACACGCGGGCATCGCTTCTGGCGCTGGTCAAGGGCATGCCCAAGGCTGAACTGCACATCCACATCGAAGGCTCGCTCGAACCGGAACTGATCTTCGCACTGGCCCAACGCAACGGAGTAACGCTGCCATATGATTCGGTCGAACAACTGCGGCATGCCTACGCCTTCAACGACCTGCAATCCTTCCTGGACATTTACTACGCCGGCACCAGCGTGCTGTTGACCGAGCAGGATTTCTACGACATGACGTGGGCCTACCTGCAACGCGCGCACACGGACAATATCCGCCACACTGAATTGTTCTTCGACCCGCAATCGCATCTGTCGCGCGGCGTGGATTTTGCAGCCGTCATTGGCGGTATCGACCGCGCGCTGGGCGACGCCACCGCTGAATGGGGCATGACCAGCGGCTTGATCATGTGCTTCCTGCGTCACCTGTGCGAAGAGGATGCCTTTGCGACGCTGGAACAGGCCATGCCCTACCTGCCAGCCATCGTCGGCGTCGGTCTTGATTCATCAGAGCTCGATCATCCACCGGAAAAATTTGTACGCGTCTTCGCGCGTTGTCGCGAACTCGGTCTGCGGCTGGTGGCCCATGCCGGCGAAGAAGGACCGCCGGCCTACATCCGCGACGCCCTCGACCTGCTGCACGTGGCTCGCATCGACCACGGCGTGCGCTGTCTCGAAGATCCGGCGCTGGTTGAACTGCTGCGCGTGCGCCAGGTACCGCTGACGGTATGCCCTCAGTCCAACGTCAAACTGAAAGTGTTCCCGCGGATGGCGCAGCACAATCTGCGCGCGCTGCTGGACGCCGGGTTGATGGTGACGATCAACTCCGACGACCCAGCCTATTTCGGTGGCTACCTGAACGAGAATTTCACGGAAATCTTCACGGCGCTGCCGCTCGACCGCGACGATGCCCTGCGGCTGGCCTGCAACAGCTTCGAAGCGGCTTTTGTGGACGACGCCACCAAGGCCGCATACCGCGAACAGTTGTACGCCTACTTCGGCCGCGCCGTTCCGGTCTAGTTAACGTGCCGCTCAGTTGCGGCCAACTCCAGACTCGAAGGGCAGCGGTCGCAGCGAAAAGGCACAAGATCTCACCGATTGCGGATCCGGTTAAATGAAATATTCATACTGACAGGCGGCGCAAGTTTGGCTTGATGCGATTGCAACGCTGGACGTAAAAACTTTGCTGAAACAGTCGCGACATACGGGTATCACCTCAACAAAGTAAGCTGGTTTTGCGAAACCGTGCGGCGCGTCACACTAAAGTGGAGCCGTCAGTCAAGACACTCAGCCGCTTAATTTAAGCCGTGCTGTTTCCACTTCCGCGGCCGCCCGGCGCTGTCGAACGCGAAGTATTGCGCCGGTCACACCGTCAGCTCGGGCAGGTTGGCGTAGCCCTTCAAATACACGTCTTCGTACTGCACGTTGCGCCACAGGCGCTCCACGAAGATGTTGTCCAATGCCCGTCCGCGCCGTCCATGCTGATCGCCACGCCTTCACGTTTGAGCACGTCGGGTGAAGGCGCTACTGGTAAACGGTGATCCCTGGTCGCTGTTGAACACCTCGGTCTGGCCATGGTGGTGCAAGGCGTATTCCAGACAATCCACGTGGAACGCGGCGACCATGCTGTTGCTGATACGCCAGGGCAGCACTTTGCGGCTGTAGCAGTCGATGATCAGTCGGCATGATTTCGGATCGAGAGTCAGCATATTATCGTCTATGCGAACGACGGCTCTGAAGAGGGATAGCTCGTGGATGCACGACAACCGATGAGCGTGAACGGCGGTTAGGCTAGCTTCGACGAAGGCGTGGACGGTTGATGTGGCCTGGTTTCATGCGCCTGTCATAAACGGTATTTATACTCCCGGCTGTTGAAATGAGAATCAGTGGACGTCCATGGAAGCAATAGCGATCAAGCCCAACGAACAGTCGTTGTCGGCGGCCCATCGTGACGATTTCATGGCGGCGATGTCGCGCATTCTGGCCAGCCGGACGTTTTCCAAGAGCGCGCGTCTGTCCGCGTTCTTGCGGCATGTGTGCATGACGACGGCGGAAGGCAACGAGAAAATGCTGTGCGAGCAGCAGATCGGCATTGCCGTTTTCGGACGCCCGGACCATTACAGCCCGTCGGATGACACCATCGTCCGCAGCAGCGCGCGGCTGCTGCGCCAGCGTCTGCTCACCTACTACGAGGAAGAAGGCTGCAAGGAGCCATTTCGTATCGCCATTCCCCGTGGTTCCTACGTGCCGGTGTTTGCCGCCACGGCTGTGGAAACATCCGCCGCCGCTGCGCCGCCAGAGGAAGCGGTGATCGAGAGCATCGGCCAGACGACGCACGCCATCGATGCGGTCGTACCGCGTGTTGCCGCCTTGCCGCGTCGCTGGTTGGCGCTGTTGTTCGCGGCGCTGGCGCTTGGCGCTGTGCTGGCCTGGCGATTTCTCGGGACTGGTGGGCCGGACGCAGATGCAAGCGCACGTTTCTGGGACAGTATGTTGTCGGCCGACACGGATACTTCGCTGATCGTCGCCGACAATGGACTGGTGATGTACCAAGGTGAGGTGCACCGGCAGGTGGAACTCGCTGATTACACCAGCGGTTTCCCCGCCAACGCCGATTCGCCCGACGGCGCGCAGAGCAGGGCGCAGTATGGATTCAGACGCTATACCGCCATGTCGTCGGTAACACTCGCGGCCGAACTCGGCAAGCGGGCGCATGCCGCGCCGCAGCGTTTTCACGTGCGGTTCGCGCGCGATGTGCAACTGGCCGATCTGAAACATGGCAACAGCATCCTGGTCGGCGTGGAAAATTCCAATCCTTGGTGGGCGCTGTACCGCAAGCAGTTCAATTTCCACATCGACTGGGACCCGGCCTCCGGCGATTACACCGTCCTCAACGATCATCCCCTTGCCGGCGAGCGGCCCTTGTATTCATTCTCGGGGCGCGACCCCGGCCGGCGCGGCTATGCGCTGATCGGACTCAAGCGTAACCTGAGCGGGGACGGCTATACCTTGCTGCTCGGCGGGACCACATCGGCGGGCACCGATGCGGCCATCGAGTTCCTGATGAATCCGACATCGATGGCGCCGCTGATGCGCCAGGTGGCGCGGCCGAACGGCGCCATCGCCGAATTCGAGGTGCTGCTGCAATGCGTGCTGCAAGCCAACGGCAGTACCGATATCCAGCTGCTGGGCCTGCGCGTCAAACCCTCCTGATACGAGCGATTTTCCTCGCCGTTTCACCGTGATTTTTCACTGTGAAACGCTGCAGCGCGGCGTTTTTCCCACCTACACTTCTCGGCGATCAATGATTCCGGCCACGTCGGCCGGAACGCTCATCGAGCTACGCCCACTACCTGGATTGGAGAACCTGACCATGCAATACGCCGTTTCGAACCGCCGCTGGCTGATGACATCATCGGTGGTCGCCTTGAGTTTTGTGCTGGATGCCCACGCGCAGGAAAACCGGGACACCCCGGACGCGGACGCGCCCACCGCCGTGGTGCATGTTACCGGCATCAAGCGCGCCTACCTGAAGGCGATTGAAAGCAAACTGGATCGCACCGGCATTGCCGATGTTGTCAGCGCGAATGAAGTCCAGGGCTTGCCGGACAACACCATCGTCGAGGCGCTGCGCCGGGTGCCGGGCTTGTCCGTCCTGCCGACGCTGGACAACGAACACCCGCGCGACGAGGCGGCCACGCCGGTGTTGCGCGGCCTCGGCGCGGCGTATAACAATGTCACCATCGATGGCTCGCCGCTGGCATCGCCGGGCACGCCAAACGGTAATCTGGGCTCGATCGGCCGTGGCGTGCGGCTGGACCTGCTGCCGTCGTCGATGATCAGCGAGATGGTGGTATCGAAAACCTTCGCCGCCTACCAGGAGCCGAACGCCATTGGCGGCGCGATCGACCTGCGCACCCGCAGCGCGTTTGAACGCAACGGCAAGCCGTTTTTCACCGTGGAAGGTTCCGGCGGCGGCGCCAGTGACACGTCGCGGCCGCGCAAGCAGGACCGCGTCGGCGAGCGCCTGATCGGCACCGGCAGTTTCACCTTTGGACCGGACCAGCGCTACGGCGCGGTGATCTCGGCCAACTACCAGCAACTGGCCACCAGCACCGATACCCACATGACCACCGACACGGTGTTCGAAAATTTCTACGACAGCAAGGGCAACCGCCTCAGCGGGAACAATCTCGGCAACGGCTACGCCGTGCCGCAACAGGACAAATACTGGTACGTCCAGGATGACCGCACGCGCCTCGGTTTGACGGTGAAACTCGAAGCCAAGCCGAACGATCAAGTCTATGCTTTTCTGACCACCGACTATTACCGCTTCCGCGACCTCATGCAGCGCAATGAAAACATCATCGATCCCCGCAACACCACTGTGGTGTACAACCAGACCGCGACGTCCGGCTACTATCCCGGCGGGGACGTGGAGGTGGGCTTTTCCCAGCAGGAAATGACCAGCGCCACCAAGCTGCTGCAAAGCGGCGTGGACTGGAAACTGGCGGACGATGAAACGCTGGGGCTGCGCGCCAACGTGTCGCGCGCCACCTACCGCGAACCGATACAGATGTTCAAGTACGCCACCAATACGGCGTACAGCGCGCCCGGCACCGGCGGCGCCACGCCGGTCGCGACGCCCGAGTATGCGTTCAACTACGACAGCAGCGGCCTGAATCATTCATTCAACGTTTCACCGGCCGCCTACAACAATCTGCCCAACTACAAGCTGCTGTACTACCGCGACAACTACGTCCGTTCGGCCACCGACACCATCGGCAATCTGCGCGCCGATTACCGTCTCAACCTGGATCGTCCGGGCCTGGGCTTTGGCGCCGGCGCATCCTACACGCTGGACCGGCCGAGCTACAACATTTTCCGCAACGACCAGGAGCCGAACACCAGCCAGCCCGCGCTGACCCTGGCCGGCGTTACCGGTCCCGGTGCGCCGCTGATGTACAACCAGAGCGGACTCCAGCTGATCACCATCGATCCGCAGGCGGCCATGGCGCAGATCGCCGCGCTGCGTGCGGCGGGGGGCTTGAATACCACCAATCAAACCGCGTTCAGCAACCAGGATAATTTTGAGCATGTGGAGCACACCGTCGGCGCCTACGCCCAGCTCAGCTACAACACCGAACGCTGGAAAACCCTGTTCGGTCTGCGCGAGGACAGTACCCGGCAGGAGACCAACGGCCGCGCGCTGGTGGCGGGCAACTGGAGCGCCTTGCCGACCAGTTCCCGTTACAACTTCCTGCTGCCGTCGATGCAGCTGACGTACCAGGCCGCGCCGGAGTTTGACGTGCGCGGCGCCGCCAGCCAGACCATCGGCCGTCCCACCTACGATTCCTATGCGGCGCGCACCTCGATCAGCTTCACCAATGTGAACGATGCCGGCAATCCGAATGCGCAAGGGGTGACGGTCACGGTGGGCAATCCGGACATCAAGCCGCGGCTGTCGACCAATACCGACCTGGCAGTGGATTACCGCTTGCCCAAGGCGGCCAACGGCTTGCTGTCGATGGCGGTGTTCAACAAGGATATCCGCGACGAGATTTTTAATCAGTCATCGCTGGGCTACACCTATCAGGGCGTGAGCTATGCCAACGCCGTGGTGTCGAAACCGGCCAACGCCTCCGAGGCGTCGATCAAAGGCGTGGAGTTCAGTGCCGTGGTCAATTCGCTGAGCTGGATTCATCCGGTGTTGGCCGACGTGGGCTTCAGCGCCAACTGGAGTCTGCTGGATGGCAAGATGGCGGTGCGCAAGGCCGATGGCAGCCAGCGTCAGCTGGACCGGCTGGTGGGGCAGCCCGACCAGACCCGCAACCTGACGGTATTCTATGCAAGCAAAGGTCTGGAACTGCGGGCCGCCTACAATTACCAGGGCCAGGCGCTGCGTTCGATCGTGCCGGATATCGCCTGGCAGGACCTGTACTGGGCGCCGCGCTCGCAGGTGGATCTGCAAGCGAGCTACAAGCTGGCGCCGACATTGACGCTGTTCGGCCAGGTGCAGAACCTGCACCACAGCCGCATGACCAGCTATACCGGTCCGGCCAAGAACCTGCTGAAGGATACCTATTCGGTGCCGATGGTGGCCTGGATCGGCTTGCGTTACACGCCTGATTTCTAACCTGGGAGTACAGTCATGATGACTTTTAAATCCGCTGTTTCCAGGCTGTTGCTGCTTGGGCTCTCCCTGTTCGCTTTGGCGCCGGCGCTGGCGGCATCGCGCGTGGAACTGATCCGGCAAAAGCTGGATGACCCGTCCGCCGGCATCTTCATCGCCGCGCATCGCGGTTGTCACAACGCCTCGCCGCGTCTGGCGCTGGCGGAGGCGCCGGAAAATTCGCGGTCCGCGCTGGAGCATTGCGTACTGCTCGGCGTCGACATGATGGAACTCGATGTGCGCCGTGCGGCGGACGGCACGCTGGTCGTCATCCACGACGCCACCGTGGACCGCACCACCAACGGCCATGGCAAGGTTGCCGAGATGACGCTGGCGCAATTGAAAGGTCTGCGGCTGCGGCAAAACTTCGGCGGCAAAATGTCGCCGGAGCTCGGCACCGAAACGGTATCGACCTTGGCGGAAATGCTGGACGCCGCCAAGGGCCGCATCATGCTCAACCTGGACATCAAGGAGGATATCTATGCGCAGACCATCGCCGAGGCGCGTTCCCATGACATGATCAGGTATGTGCTGGTGAAGAGCTTTGTCGACCAGCAGACGGTGGAGCCGGTGTCTGACCGCCCGATGTTTGCGGACGTTCCCTACATGCCGATCGTCGGCCCTTGGCGTGACAGCAGCCAGTCGGATGCGCCCGCGCAGATCGTGACGCGTCAGCTGGCGGCGGTGCACCGGCCCGCCGGGGTAGAGCTGGTGTTCTTGCCGCCGGCGCAATTCCAGGCTTTGCGGGGATTGGTTGTAAAGGCCGGCGTCCGGCTGTGGGCCAATAGTTTGACATCCGTCGGGGTCATCAGCGTGATCGGCATGGGCGGCGATCTTGAGGCGCTGCGCACCTCCGGCAAGACGTGGGGCGCGCTGTTTGCGGCGGGAATCGACACCATCCAAACCGACGAGCCCGGCCCTCTGCTGGATTATCTGGAACGCGAGGGCATCAAGCATTAAGCCACCTTCGGGATGACGCACCCGGGGGCAAATAGTGGGGACCTCGAATTACTGCTGATTTGAACTGATGTGCTGAGAAAACGCCGGCTGTGGACGGATTCGCACGGCGGCTTCAGACCTTTTGGCACTTGTCTTGCTGTCCAGAACCACCTTTTTCGTGGTC
>NZ_WWCP01000021.1 GCF_009857505.1 Duganella lactea | reverse complement strand
GATGCCACAGCGGACTTGGAAGCTGGCGGCCAATCAATTTGCCATCATGTTTGGCGAACGCTTCACGAACGCGATTAACTAAAAACCGGCCCCGCACACACAGAATTTCTTACACGTCCGCGGCGTGTATTTTATCGCCCGCTACGCCCATTGAGTGACTGCTCAGTGCCGGCAAACGCTGCGTTATAATTACAACAAAAACCAACTACAGGGACAACTTTGCCTGCCCAATTCGACTTCCAACAATTTCAGGCGATGACGCCGCTCGATGGCGTCAACATCTGGGCCTACCTGCTCGACCGCTATGCTGATCGCATCACGGTCAAGCGCCGCAAGCCGGCGTTGCAGAATCTGGAAAAAATCTTCAATGCGACCTTCAAGCTGGCCAATGAGGTCGGCTTCCGCGCCATGAACCTGCGCGACCTGTGCGGTGAGACCGGGCTGTCGATGGGCGGACTGTACGGCTACATCAGCAGCAAGGACCAACTGGCCGAGATGATCGAAGACGTGGTGCGCCACGCCACCCTCGAAGTGCCGAAGATGTTCACCGATGTCACCGACCCGCTGGACCGGCTGGAGGCGCTGATCCGCGCCTCGATCTACGTGTCGGAGATACTGCAGCCTTGGTTCTATTTCGTCTTCATGGATTCGCGCGTATTGCAGGCCGAGCAACGCGGTACAGCCAAGGAATCGGAGCTGCACGTGCAGACGCTGTTCGCCAACATCATCGCCAAGGTGCCGGGCCACAACGGCAACCCCGACCTGATCGCCGCCCACATCATGGCCGCGTTCCAGGACTGGTACGTCAAGCGCTGGAAGTACCGTGCCGCCGACATCGGCCCCGACCGCTTCGCCGACAGTGCCGTGCGCATGGCGCGCGGTTATCTCATGCCATAACGAAAGGATGTCTATGCGCCTCAGCAGCAAGCTGGTCACATTTATCGCGGCTGCGGCCATTCTGCTGGTGCGGCCGGCGTTGGCCGACGATGCCGGCGCCGCGCTCGACGGATTGGTTCGGCAGAAGATGGGCGAGGCCGGCATTGTCGGGCTGGGCGCGGCCATCATCGTCGACAAGCAAGTCGTCTGGAGCAAGGGCTACGGTTTCGCCGACAAGGCGCGCCAGATCCCGTTCACGCCAGACACCATCATGAACATCGGCTCGATCAGCAAGACCTTCACCGGCGCCGCGGTCATGCGCGCCGTGCAGGAAGGCAAGCTGTCGCTCGATGAGAATATCAGCACCCACCTGCCGTTCCCGGTGGTGAATCCCCGGTTCCCCAAGGAGGCGATCACGCTGCGGCAACTGGCCACCCACACGTCCGGCATTACCGACCGCTGGGAGGTCTACGAAGGCGTCTACGACTACAGCGGCGATGCGCCGCTGGCGCTGGGCGACTTCCTGCGCGACTACTTCGCCCCCGACGGCAAGCACTATGACCGCGCCAACTACCTGAACGTCAAGCCGGGCACGCATCGGGAATACTCCAATATCGGCGCCGCGCTGGCAGGCTATATCGTCGAGCTGGCGACCGGGGAAAAACTCAGCCAGTACACCCGGCGCCACTTCTTCACGCCGCTGAACATGCGGCGCACCGGATGGTCCCTGGCCGATGTGCCGCTGGACCAGCATGCCAAACTGTATGTTTAGCAGGGTGGGATCAGCATTCCGATTCCCTTGTACGGCATTGCCACCTACCCGGACGGCGGTCCCGGCATCAAGACCGAGATGCTGGCCGACCTGACCGGCGAGGTGGGCGTGATCCTGTTCACCAACACCTCGCTGTGCGAACAGGATACGCCGAAATATGCCGCTATCTTTGATGCGCTATGGGGCCAGGCGCTTGCGTTGCAGCGCGCCGGACGGGCGGCGGCGAACCAGTAGCCGCCACCCGCCGGGCTTAGCGGCCAGGGCCGGTCGGCTGCGGCTTGATGTTCTCGGCGTTGGGCGCGGTGGCCGGGGCTGGTGTCGCGGGCGTGCCCGGTGGCCCGGCCGGGGTGCCAGGGACCACGTTCTCGGCGCCCGACGGCGTGCTGTCGAAGTCCAGCGGCGGATGGGCGGTGTCGCCGGTGAATTCGTCGTACAGCCATTCGCCGTCCACCTGCGTCAGGCCGGCCGGGACCTGCCGCTCCTGCGCCGGCCGGCCTTGCAGCGCCACGCGCATGTAGTCGATCCAGATCGGCAGCGCTACACTGGAGCCGAATTCCTTGCCGCCCAGCGAGCGCGAATCGTCATAGCCCATCCACGATACCGCCACGATGCCGCCGCCGTAGCCGGCGAACCAGCCATCGACCGCGTCGCTGGAGGTGCCGGTCTTGCCGGCGATGTCCGAGCGGCCCAGTCGCGCGGCGGCGGCGCCGGTGCCGGTGCGCGTCACCTGGCGCAGCATGCTGTCGGTGACGAAGGCGTTGCGCGGGTCGATCACGCGCGCCTCGTCGGGCAGCGTGGCGCGCGGCTGCACTGCCGAGATGACCTTGCCGTCGCCATCGACGATCTTGGCGATCAGGTAAGGCTCGACCGAATAGCCGCCGTTGGCGAACACCGAGTAGGCGCCGGCCAGCTGGGCCGGCGTGACCGAGCCGGTGCCCAGCGCCATGGTCAGGTTTTTCGGATGCTTGGCCAGGTCGAAGCCGAACTTGCCGAGGTAGCCGTGCGCATACGGCACGCCGATCGCGCGCAGGATGCGCACCGAGGCGACGTTTTTCGACTCCGACAGCGCGGTGCGCATGGTGATCGGGCCGTCGAACTTGCCGTCGTCGTTTTTCGGCGACCAGGCTTCGTTGCCGGTTTCGGCGCCGGTCAGGTTCAGCGGCACGTCGTTGATCAGCGTCAGCGGTGAGAAGCCGCGCTCCAGCGACGCCGAGTAGACGAACGGCTTGATCGAGGAGCCCGGTTGGCGCCACGCCTGCGTGACGTGGTTGAATTTCTGCAGGTTGTAATCGAAACCGCCGACCATGGCATGGTAGGCGCCGGTCACCGCGTCGATCGACACGAAGGCCGCCGCCACCTGCGGCACCTGGCTGATGCTCCAGGCGCCTTTCTCCGATTGCATGATGCGGATCACCGCGCCCGGACGCAGGCGCACGGTGTCCTTGGCCTTGTCGCTCAGCGCGCTGGCGGCCAGGCGCAGGCCGTCGCCGCTGATGGTGATTTCCTCGCCGGACGGATTCTGCACCTTGACCGCTTTCGGGCCGGCCACCAGCACCACCGCCGGGATCAGACCATCGCTGCCGGGGCGCTTCTGCAGCGCTTCCTCGATGGCGTCGTCGCGTTCTTCCTCGTTCTCCGGCAGCGCGATGATGGTTTCCGGGCCGCGATAGCCGTGGCGCTGGTCATAGTTCAGCACATTGCGGCGGGTCGATTCGTAGGCGGCCTTCTGGTCGGCCTTCAGAATCGTGGTGTAGACGCTGATGCCGCGCGTGTACGACTCTTCCTTGAACTGCGCGTACACCGTCTGGCGCGCCAGTTCGGCCACATATTCGGCGTGGACGTCAAAGTCCTGGCCCTTGCGCGCGAAGTGCAGCGTCTCGTGCGCGGCCTTCTTGTACTGGTCTTCGTTGATGAGGTCCTGGTCGCGCATCATGCGCAGCACGATTTGCTGGCGCTGCTTGGCGCGCTTGGGATTGCTGATCGGATTGTGGCGGGCCGGATTCTGTGGCAGCCCGGCCAGCATCGCCATCTCGGCCACGTCCAGCTCCTTCAGCGACTTGCCGAAGTACGTCTGCGCCGCGCTGCCGAAGCCGAACGAGCGCTGGCCCAGGTAGATCTGGTTCATGTACAGCTCCAGAATCTGATCCTTGCTTAGCGCTGCCTCTATTTTCAGGGCCAGCATCACTTCCTGAAGCTTGCGGCCGATCACTTTATCGCGCGTCAGGTAGAAGTTGCGCGCCACCTGCATGGTGATGGTCGAGCCGCCCTGGCGGAACGAGCCGCCCAGATTGGAGCGCACCGCGCCCAGCACGCGCACGTAGTCGATGCCGTTATGCTCGTAAAAACGCTTGTCTTCGATCGACAGCAGCGCCTTTTTCATCATCTCCGGCATGTCCTTGATGGCGATGAAGTCGCGGTGCTCTTCGCCGAATTCGCCGATCAGGGCGTTGTCGGCGGTGTAGACGCGCAGCGGAATCTTGGGACGGTAGTCGGTGATCGCCTCCAGCGACGGCAGGTTGGGGGCGATGTACAGCAGCATGTAGGCGAGCAGCAGGCCGCCGGCCGCGAGGCCTGCCAGGCCGACGCCGATCAGGGCACGGATCATATTGCGACGGTTCAGCCACGTGGGCGGTTGGACGTTGGAGGTTGCCAAAGCATCATCTCTAGGTTGCAGAAGGTTGGGCGATTATAGATCATGGCTATTGTTACTTGGCGTTACTTGTCGTAACG
The DNA here is from genome assembly GCF_009857505.1 of Duganella lactea. Lineage (GTDB taxonomy): Bacteria > Pseudomonadota > Gammaproteobacteria > Burkholderiales > Burkholderiaceae_D > Rugamonas > Rugamonas lactea. Next base: position 88,419 of record NZ_WWCP01000021.1, on the reverse strand, counting down.
TACAGGTATACAGCTCCAAAGGGACCACATGGCGGAACCGCAGCACATACTCGATTGCGATGTACTGATCATCGGCGGCGGCATCAACGGCGCCGGCATCGCCCGTGACGCGGCGGGCCGGGGGCTGTCCGTGGTGCTGTGCGAGAAGGATGATCTGGCCGCGCACACCTCGTCGGCCTCGACCAAACTGATCCACGGCGGCCTGCGCTATCTGGAGTATTGCGAATTCAATCTGGTGCGCAAGGCGCTGATCGAGCGCGAGGTGTTGCTGCGCGCCGCGCCGCACATCATGTGGCCGCTGCGCTTTGTGATGCCGCACGCGCCCGGTCAGCGCCCCGCGTTGCTGGTGCGCGCCGGGCTGTACTTATATGACATGCTGGCGCGGCGCGAACTGCTGCCGGCGTCGTCCGGCGTCAACCTGCGCTGCCACGAGGCTGGCCGGCCGCTGAAGCCGGAATTCAAGCGCGGCTTCATCTATTCCGACGGCTGGGTCGACGATGCCCGGCTGGTGGTGCTCAACGCCATCGACGCGGGCGAGAAGGGCGCCACCATCCTGACCCAGGCGATCTGCCAGAAACTGGAGCGCAAGGCGGCCGACTGGCAGGCCACGCTGTTCAAGCCCAGTTGCGGCCAGATCCGCGTCAACGCCCGTTATGTGGTGAACGCGGCCGGGCCGTGGACGGCCAAGCTGCTGCACGCGACCTTGCCGAAGGAGGGCGGCGGCCATCTGCGGCTGATCAAGGGCAGCCACATCGTGGTCAAGCGGATTTTCGAGCACGATAACGCCTATATCTTTCAGAACCGGGACGGGCGCATCGTGTTTGCCATCCCGTATGAGCATGACTTCACGCTGATCGGCACCACCGATCTGGATTATCACGGCGACGCCAACCAAGTCGCCATCAGCGAAGACGAGATCGCCTACCTGTGCCAGCTGGCCAGCCAGTATTTTACCCAGCCTGTTGTGCCCTCGGACGTGGTGTGGACGTATTCCGGCGTGCGGCCGCTGGTGGAGGATGGCGCCGACGCCAAGGCCGTCACGCGCGATTACCGACTGGAGATCGATAGCGATGGGCCGCCGATGTTGAGCGTGTTCGGCGGCAAGATCACCACCTTCCGCAAGCTGGCGGAAGAGGCGGTTGACCATATCGCCAAGGCGCTGGACAACCGCCATGGCGGCTGGACGCACAACGCCTGCCTGCCGGGCGGCGACCTGTTCGGCTCCGAGCCGCAAAACCGTTCGGTGCAGGAGTTTGGGTTGTGGGCGCGCGCGCAGCAGCAGCGCTATTCCTGGTTGCCGGTCGCGCTGTTGACGCGCTACTGCCGCGCCTACGGCACCCGCATCCATACCCTGCTGTGTCACCGGGGGAGTCTGGAAGAGTTGGGCGAGGAAATCGTTCCCGGCCTGTACGAGGCCGAGGTTGAATATCAGCGTCGCTATGAATGGGCGCGTACCGCCGAGGATATTCTGTGGCGCCGCACCAAGCTGGGCCTGCACCTGCCGACCGATGCGGCCGAACGGCTCCAGACCTGGCTCGACGCCCACCCGCTAAGCAGATAAGCAAGCGGCGCCAGCATCATCGTTCCCGCCTGTGTGGGAACGACGATGCTGTGATTACTTCACACCATGCATCAGTTTCTGAATCAGCGGCGCGATCACGAACAGCAGCGCGCCGGCGCCGATCAGCGACCAGAAGCCGAAGGTGTAGCCGTGCAGCGCCGACGACAGCGACATGCCGCTTTCCCCCGATACCCACGAGGCAAACATGCCCGACAGGTTGTTGCCGATACCGGTCGACAGGAACCAGCCGCCCATGCCCAGACCCACCAGGCGGGTCGGCGCCAGCTTGGTCACCATCGACAGGCCGATCGGCGACAGGCACAGCTCACCGATCGATTGCAGCACGTAGACCATGAACAGGGTCCAGAACGGAATCTTGTTGTTGGCGTCCACCATGCTCGACAGCGCGACCATCAGCAGCAGGAACGCGCTGCCGTTGAAGATCAGGCCCAGGCCGAACTTGCGTGGAATCGACGGATTGAAACGGCCCATCGCCACCCAGATGAACGCGATGATCGGCGCGCAGGTGATGATGGCCAGCGAGTTCACGGTCTGGAACCAGGCCACCGGGAAGGTCCAGTTGAACATCTCGCGGTCGACGATCTTCTCGGCCAGGAAGGTGAACGAGCTGCCGGCCTGCTCGAAGAAGCACCAGAAGGTGATGTTGAAGAAGAAGATCAGCAGCATGGCGATGACCTTGTCGCGCGCCACCTTGCCGTTCTTGATGCCTTCGATCAGCAGCATCACCGACAGGATGATGAACAGCACCGTCAGCACCCCTTGCAGGTTGGCGGCGCCGGCCGCCAGCAGCGTGTACACCAGCGGAATCACGCACAGCGCACCGACCGCCACGTACAGCAGGCGTTTCGGATCGGCGGTCTGCGCGTTTGGCGCGCCGATGCCCTTGAGCTGGGCGCGGCCGATGAAGAACCACACCAGGCTGATCAGCATGCCGACGCCGGCCGAGATGAACACCACTTTATAGGCGGGCATGCCGTCGGTGCCAAAGACGGTCGCGGCCAGCCACTCGGTCAGCACCGGCGCGACCATGGCGCCGGCGTTGATGCCCATGTAGAAGATGGTGAAGCCGGAATCGCGACGCGGGTCGAGCGTGGTGTACAGCTTGCCGACCATGGTCGAGATGTTAGGCTTGAACATGCCGTTGCCGACGATGATGGTGGCCAGGCCGAATTTGAAAATGGTTTCATTCGGCAGCGCGATCATGAACAGGCCGGCCGCCATGAAGGCGGCCCCCATCAGAATCGAGCGCTGATAGCCCAGCACCCGGTCGGCCACATAACCACCGAACAGCGCCGCCGCGTACACCAGCGCCAGGTAGGAGCCGTACACCAGATTGGCCGACGATTCGCCGGCCGCGTCGCCGTTGTAGAACTGTGCCACCACGTAGAGCACCAGCGCCCAACGTATGCCGTAGAACGCAAAGCGTTCCCAGAACTCGGTCATGAACAACATCCACAGTGGGGCGGGATGCCCCATGATCTGCTTAAATTCCGGAATAGTGGCTTCCGTGTGGGTGGTGTGGGTCGCACCGCTCATGCGGCTCCTCCTAATAATGGTGGTCGAAAGGAACTGGCGTCCCTTGTGGGGAGGCCAAATTGGGCGCCATTTTAATCTACAAATCGCCGGCAACGGACTTTTTGATAGCTGCACTGCACAAATGTGTTCTTAGTGCTAACAATTAGTGTTCATAATCTCTGGCCCACGCGCGGCTGACTTGTCGTATATTGGTGGCGCACCACCCATAGAAACTGAATAGGATTTACGCATCATGGAATATGACGTTGTCGATACCCAGATTTCCCCGGAAGGCCAGTTGGAAATTCTCTCCAAGGCAGAAGTCAACAAGCTGCTCGATTCTGGCAAAGGAGGCTTGTATAACGTCTTCCGCAAGTGCGCCCTGGCGGTGCTCAATTGCGGCAGCACCATCGACGATGGCAAGGAACTGCTGGAACGCTATCAATCGTTCGATATCAGCATCGTCCAGCGCGAGCGCGGCATCAAGCTCGATATCAAGGGCGCGCCGGCGATCGCCTTCGTCGACGGCAAAATGATCAAGGGTATCCACGAGCACCTGTTCTCGGTGCTGCGCGATATCATCTTTGTCAGCAACGAGATCACCGGCAATCCCAAGTTCGATCTGGACAAGACCGAAGGCATCACCGACGCCGTCTTTCACATTCTGCGCAACGCCGGCGTGTTGAAGCCGATGCTCAACCCGAACCTGGTGGTGTGCTGGGGCGGCCACTCGATCAACCGCGCCGAGTACAACTACTCGAAGGAAGTCGGCTACGCCATGGGATTGCGCGACCTGGACATCTGCACCGGCTGCGGCCCGGGCGCGATGAAGGGGCCGATGAAGGGCGCCACCATCGGCCACGCCAAGCAGCGCTTGAATCGCGGCCGCTATCTGGGCATCACCGAGCCAGGCATCATTGCCGCCGAGTCGCCAAACCCGATCGTCAATGAACTGGTGATCATGCCGGACATTGAAAAGCGTCTGGAAGCGTTTGTGCGCACCGGCCATGGCATCGTGGTGTTCCCGGGCGGCGCCGGCACGGCCGAAGAGATCCTGTACATCCTCGGTATCCTGCTGCACCCGGATAACGCCGACATTCCGTTCCCGCTGATCTTCACCGGCCCGGAAACCTCGCGCGAGTACTTCGTGCAGATCAACCAGTTCATCCACGACACGCTGGGCCCCGAGGCGCAACAGCGCTACAAGATCATCATCGATGATCCGGAGATGGTGGCGCGCGAGATGCAGGCCGGGATCAAGATGGTGCGCGAGTTCCGCAAGTTGCGCAGCGACGCGTACTACTACAATTGGGGCCTGAAAATCGACAGCGAATTCCAGCGCCCATTCCCGCCGACGCACGAGAACATGCGCAATCTGAGCCTGCACAAGAACCAGCCGGTGCACCTGCTGGCGGCCAATCTGCGCCGCGCGTTTTCGGGGGTGGTGGCGGGGAACGTCAAGGAAGAGGGGATGCGCGCGATCGAGAAGCACGGTCACTTCGAAATCCACGGCGACAAGCAAATCATGGGGCCGATGGACGCGCTGCTGGCGTCCTTCGTCGCACAAAGCCGCATGAAACTGGCCGGCAAGCCTTACACCCCGTGTTATCGGGTGATTCAGTAAGCTTAATTCCGCGCCCGCGTGGAGCGAGCGCGGACCCGCTGGGCGCCGGCGCTGAAGATTACTCTTCGCGGCGCAGGTGCGGGAACAGCAGTACGTCGCGGATGTTCGGCGAGTCGGTCAGCAGCATCATCAGGCGGTCGATGCCGATGCCGCAACCACCGGCCGGCGGCATGCCATATTCCAGCGCGCGGATGTAGTCGGCGTCGTAGAACATCGCCTCTTCATCGCCGGCATCCTTGGCCGCCACTTGCGACAGGAAGCGGGCCGACTGGTCTTCCGCATCGTTCAACTCCGAGAAGCCGTTGGCGATCTCGCGGCCAACCATGAACAGCTCGAAGCGCTCGGTGATGCCTTCGCGGGTATCCGAGGCGCGTGCCAGCGGCGACACTTCGACCGGGTAGTCGATGATGAAGGTCGGCTCCCACAGCTGCGCTTCGGCGGTTTCTTCGAACAGCGCCAGTTGCAGCGCGCCCAGGCCGGCGGTGGCGAATGGCTTCACGCCGAACTTCAGCAGTTCTTTCTTGATGAATTCCGCATCGTTCAGCTGTTCGTCAGTGTAGTGCGGAGCGAACTTGTTGATGGCGCCAACGATGGTCAGACGGTGGAAGGGTTTGGACAGGTCCAGCTCACGGCCGCCGTAGGTCAGCACCGCGGTGCCCTTGGCGTCGATGGCGGCCTGACGGATCACCGATTCGGTGAAGTCCATCAGCCACTGGTAATCGGTGTAGGCCGCGTAGAACTCCATCATCGTGAATTCTGGATTGTGGCGGACCGACACGCCTTCGTTACGGAAGTTGCGGTTGATCTCGAACACGCGGTCAAAGCCGCCGACCACCAGGCGCTTCAGGTACAGCTCGGGCGCGATACGCAGGTACATCTGCATGTCCAGCGCGTTGTGGTGGGTGATGAATGGCTTGGCCGCGGCGCCGCCCGGAATCGGGTGCAGCATCGGGGTTTCCACTTCCATGAACTCGTGCTTTTCCATGAAACGGCGGATCGACGACATCGCGGCGGTACGCGCCTTGAACGTGCGTCGGGTCTCTTCGTTCATGATCAGGTCCACGTAGCGCTGGCGGTACTTGGTTTCCTGGTCGGCCAGGCCGTGGAATTTATCCGGCAGTGGGCGCAGCGATTTGGTGATCAGACGCAGTTCGGTGACCTTGATGGTCAGTTCGTCGGTCTTGGTCTTGAACAGGGTGCCGACCACGCCCAGGATATCACCGAGGTCGTAGTGGTGCAGGGCTGCCATGGCGGCTTCGCCGGTCAGGTCCAGCGTGGCGTAGATCTGGATACGGCCGTTAGCTTCCGGGCCCGACGAATCCTGCAGCGTGGCGAAAGCGGCCTTCTTGCCGGCTTCGCGCTTGAGCATCATGCGGCCCGCCAGCTTGACGGTGACCGGAGCGGCTTCCAGCTCTTCGCGGGTCTTCTCGCCATACTGCGCGTGCAGGTCGGCGGCCTTGTGTTCGGGCTTGAAGTCGTTCGGGAAGGCGACGCCTTGCTCGCGGATGGCGGCCAGCTTGGCGCGGCGCTCCGCAATGATTTTGTTTTCGTCGGGAGCGGCTGCTTGGTCTTGAAGATCCGTAGTCATGGTCTTTACTTTTATTGAGGTGATGTTTAGTTGGTGGCGGAGGCGAACAGCGCGTCCACATCCAGCTCGCTGAAGTCGCGCACGACGGCGATGACGTTGTCGAATTCCTTAAACGCGTCAGCCGGCAACGTGGTTGTCAGGACCACGGCGCGCATGCCGGCGCGGCGTGCCGCTTCCACGCCCAGCGGCGCGTCTTCGAACACGATGCTGTTTTCGGGCAGCGTGCCGGCGCGCTCGGCGGCCAGCAGGAACACGTCCGGATTCGGCTTGCCGCGCGCCACGTCGGCGGCGCCGGCGATGGCGTTGAACTCCTTGCGCAGATCCAGGCCGTCCAGCGTGAAGTCGATGTTTTCGTTCGGCGCGGCGGTGGCCACGGCCAGCTTGATGCCGGCCGCCTTGGCGCGCGCGATGAAGTCGACGAAGCCGGCGGTCGGCGCCAGGTGCGGCGCGTACATCTCGCGGTACAGCGCTTCCTTCTCGAAATCGAGGGCCGCGCTTTCTTCCTTGGTCAGCGACTTGCCGAAGTAGGTGCTCATGATTTCATGGCCCTGGCGGCCGGCCGTGTTGCGGAAGAAGTCATCCGCATCGAGCACGTGGCCGCGACGCTGGAAGAATTCCAGCCACGATTTCACGTGGAAGGACATATTGTCGACGATGGTGCCGTCCATGTCGAAGATGAAGGCACGTTGCGTGGAATTCGTCATTAAACGCCTTGTTTGAGCGAAGCCGAAATGAAGTCGTCAAGATCGCCGTCCAACACGCCCTTGGTGTTGCCGGTCTCGAAGTTGGTGCGCAAGTCCTTGATGCGCGACTGGTCCAGCACATAGGAGCGGATCTGATGGCCCCAGCCGACGTCGGTCTTGGAGTCCTCCAGTTTCTGCTGCTCGCTCATGCGCTTGCGCAGTTCCAGTTCGTACAGTTTCGCCTTCAGCATTTCCATCGCCTCAGCCTTGTTGCGGTGCTGCGAGCGGTCATTCTGGCACTGGACCACGATGCCCGACGGGCCGTGGGTCAGACGCACAGCGGAGTCGGTTTTGTTAATGTGCTGACCGCCGGCGCCGGATGCGCGGTAGGTGTCGATACGCAGGTCGGCGGGATTGATCTCGATGTCGATCGAGTCGTCCACTTCCGGATACACGAACAGCGACACGAACGAGGTGTGGCGGCCGCCGGCCGAGTCGAACGGCGACTTGCGCACCAGACGGTGCACGCCGGTTTCGGTGCGCAGGAAGCCGTAGGCGTATTCGCCTTCCACTTTCAGCGTCGCGGTCTTGATGCCGGCCACCTCGCCGTCGGACTGCTCCATGATCTCGACCTTGAAGCCTTTGCGCTCGGAATAGCGCAGGTACTGGCGCAGCAGCATCGACGCCCAGTCCTGGGCCTCGGTGCCGCCGGCGCCGGCCTGGATGTCGACGAAGCAGTTGTTCGGGTCCATCGGATTGCTGAACATGCGGCGGAATTCCATGCCTTCGATGACTTTACGGACTTCTTCGGCGTCCACGATCAGCGCTTCCAGCGTGTCGTCGTCGCCTTCTTCCTTGGCCATGTCAATCAGGTCGGCCATGTCTTTCAGGTCGGCGTCGGCCTTGGTCAGGGCATCGACCACCGCTTCCAGCGATTTTTTCTCTTTGCCCAGGTCCTGGGCTTTCTTTGGATCGTTCCAGACGGCCGGATCTTCCAGCTCGCCGTTTACTTGTTCGAGCTTGTCGACTTTGCTGTCGAAGTCAAAGATACCTCCGAAGTTCGGCTTCGCGCGTGGTCAGGTCGGCGAGCAGGGAGGTGAGGGCGTTGATGCGTTCGGCTTCCATGGTTTTCTTCTTTTCTCAGGCTGAAATCAAACCTTGGATTATACCGTAAGCGGCTACGCTCTCCCAGCGGCCGCGCCGTCAGCCGTGTCGCAACCGCGAAATGCTGCCTTTTAGGCCACAAAGCGGCTAGAATATGCTGGCCCGTTACTTCATACCGCCGTCCATGCGCCTTGTCTTTGCTGCCTTGCCCCTGCTGCTCGCCGGCTGTTCCGGCTTCCCGTTCGATAACGGTCCGCGCAGCGGTGCCCAGGCCTCGTTTGCGCTGCTGGAGACCAGCGACCTGCATGCCAATGTGCTGAGTTATGATTATTACAAACTGCAGGCCGATCCGGCGCTCGGGCTGGAACGCACGGCGACGCTGATTAAGCAGGCGCGCGCAGAATATCCCAACAATCTGCTGATCGACAATGGCGACGCCCTGCAAGGCACGGCGCTGGCCGACTATCAGGCGCTGGTCAATCCGGTGGCCTGCGGCCAGACGCTGGCGATTTACAAGGCCATGAACCTGCTGAAGTTCGACGCGGCGGGCATCGGCAATCACGAATTCAACTACGGCCTGGCCTACCTGAACCAGGTCACCGGCAGCCATTTCGACGTCGATGGCGTGCCGGCCGACGCGCCGCGTTGCGCCGGTCCCGATTTTCCCATCGTGCTAGCGAATATCTACAGCGTCCGCACGCGCAAGCCGCTGTTTGCGCCGTACCGCATCGTTACCCGTGAAATCATCGGGACTGGGCCGGAAGGCAAGCCGCTGCGCGGCACCATCAAGATTGGCCTGATAGGCTTCACGCCGCCGGGCGTGCTGTCGTGGGACAAGGCCTGGCTGGAAGGGAAGGTCTACGCCGAGGGCGTGCGCGAGTCGGCGCAGAAGTACATTCCGCAAATGCGCGCCGAGGGCGCCGATCTGGTGGTGGCCATCTCGCACGGCGGCGTAGACGGCGCGCCTTACACGCCGCAAATGGAGAATGCCAACTACTACCTGGCGCAAGTGCCGGGTGTGGACGCGCTGCTGATCGGCCACGCGCACTTGCCGTTCCCGGACGCCGCCAGCAAGGCCGCCGGTTTCAACCTGCCGGGCGTCGACAAAACCAAGGGCGCCATCCACGGCGTGCCGGCGGTGATGGCCAGCCTTTGGGGCAAACACCTGGGCGTTATCGGCCTGCATCTGAAATACGACGGCAAGCGCTGGGTGGTCGACAAGTCGCGCACCACGGTCGAAGCGCGCGCCATCCGCCAGCCGGACGGCAGCTATGTTGCGCCCGATCCGGCCATCGCCGCGCTGGTCGCCGAGGAACATGCGGCCACGATCCGGTATGTGAAGACGGCGGTCGGCAATAGCGATTTCCGCATGAGCAGCTACTTTGCCGATGTCGGCGACGTCAGCGCGATCGAGTTGGTGAACCAGGCGCAAACCGCCTACGTGCGGGATTTTGTGAAGGCCAATTTGCCGCAATATGCCGCGCTGCCGGTGCTATCGATGGCGTCACCGTTCAAGACCGGCGCCGCCGGCGTGGCCGACTACACCGACGTCAAACCCGGCGCGGTCGCCTTGAACAACGCCGCCGACCTCTATCTGTATCCGAACGCGCTGCATGCCGTTAAAGTGAACGGCGCGCAGTTGAAGGCGTGGCTGGAAAAGTCGGCCGAGCGTTTCAACCGCATCGATCCGGGCAGCAGTGCGCCGCAGGAGCTGGTCAACACCGGCTTTTCCGGCTTTAACTTCGACATGCTGACCGATGCGGATGTCAGCTACCAGATCGACGTGACGCAGCCTGTCGGCCAGCGCATCGTCAACCTGCGCTATCAGGGCGCGCCGCTGTCGCCGTCGCGGGAGTTCCTGGTGGCGACCAATAACTATCGTGCCAGCGGTGGCGGCGGATTCCCCGGCCTGGACGGCAGCAAGACCGTCATCGCCGCGCCGGACTCCAGCCGTGATGTGCTGATCGCCTACATCCAGAAGACCAGGGAACTGACGCGCGCCCGCAACGGCGCCACCCGCAGCTGGCGTTTCGCACCGGTCACCACGAAAGGCCCGGTGGTATTCCGTTCCGCGCCCGGTATGCTGGACCTCGCGCGCGAAGCCGGCCTGACCTCGGTCAGCCAGCTGAAAGCCGATGACGGCGCCGGCAAAGGCTTCGCGCTCTACGCCATCGACTTGAGCAAATGAAGACCTCCCGCGCCGTCGCCGCGATTGTGATCGCCGCCGGCCTGGCGCTGGCTGGCGGCGCTTCGGCTGGCCCGGTGGAGGAGGCGCGTCTGTACCTGCGTGGTTCCGCGCGCACGCCGGCCGACTTGCCGCGCGCCTTCCAGTTGTTCAGCGGCGCGGCGCAGAAAGGCGATCCGCACGCGGCCTATTATCTCGGCATGATGTACCAGAACGGCATGGGCGTGGCGCGCGACATGAAGGCCGCCGCCCACTGGCTGCAATTCGCCGCCAGCCGCCAGACGCCGGCCGCGATGTACGCGCTGGCCAAACTCTATCTCGCCGGCGACGGCGTCAAACGCGACGACATCGTCGCCCGCCGCTGGATCGAAAAAGCGGCGGACCTCGAATATCCGGAAGCTGTGATGGCCATGGCCATCGGTCTGCGCGACGGTTCCATGGGATTCGAGCGCAACGAGGCGCTGGCGGAAACGCAGATGCGCTTCGCCAACCGCGCCTTGAAACAGGCCAGATCCGGCCAATAAAGCTTACGCAAAACTTACATCGATACCCTTGCTGCGATGCGGCACATCAATCTGTTGCTGATGAAGTTCTACTAACCTACAATGGTTTTCTGATGGGGCGACTTTCCAGCTTACGACTACTAAAAAACGTTGTATAACAGGAGATGACAGATGAACTTCAAGTTGAAATTGCTCGTTGCAGGGTTGGCATTCGGTTTCGCGGCCGCCTCTCAGGCGGCTGATCCCATCAAGATTGGCGTTGCCGGTCCGTTCACCGGTGGTTCGGCGCCGATGGGCGTGTCGATGCGCGACGGCGTCAAGCTCGCGGCGACGGAGATCAACGCCAAAGGCGGCGTGCTTGGCCGCCAGATCCAGCTGGTGGAACGCGACGACGAAGCGAAGAATGAACGCGGCGTGCAGATCGCGCAAGAGCTGATCAACAAGGAACGGGTGGTCGCCACCGTCGGCTACATCAACACCGGCGTGGCGCTGGCTTCGCAGCGCTTCTACCAGGAAGCCAAAATCCCGGTGATGAACAACGTCGCCACCGGTTCCATCATTACCCAGCAGTTTGCCAAGGAGCCGGAGAACTACATCTTCCGCAACTCCGCCAATGACCAGATTCAGTCGCAGATGATCATCAAGGAAGCGGTCGATAATCGCAAATTCAAAAAGGTCGCCATCCTCGCCGATTCCACCAATTACGGCCAGTTGGGCCGTGAAGACCTGGAAAAAGTACTGGCCGCGCGCAGCATGAAGGCGGTGGCGGTCGAGAAGTACAACATCAAGGACGTCGACATGACGGCCCAACTGCTGAAGGCCAAGCAGGCCGGCGCCGAAGTGGTGCTGACCTACGGCATCGGCCCCGAACTGGCGCAGATCGCCAACGGCATGGAAAAACTGGGTTGGAAAGTGCCGCTGATCGGCAGCTGGACGCTGTCGATGGCGAACTTCATCGACAACGCCGGCAAGAACGGTAACGGCACCCGCATGCCGCAGACCTTCATCCAGGAGCCGAACACGCCGAAGCGCAAGGCCTTCATCGACGCCTACATCAAAGCCTACAACCCGCCGCAGGGTCGCATGCCGTCGCCGGTGTCGGCCGCGCAGGGCTACGACTCCATCTATCTGCTGGCCGCCGCCATCAAGCAGGCCGGCAGCACCGACGGCCCGAAAGTGAAGGCCGCGCTGGAAAACCTCAAGGAAAAAGTCGAAGGCGTCGTCACCACCTACGACAAACCATACAGCAAGGACGATCACGAAGCCATCACCGCCGACATCACCGTTTTCGGTGAAGTCAAGGACGGCAAAGTCGTACATGCCAAGTAAGGCCGCCTAGCGCCGTACAGTGGCCAGACTTGTGAACGCAAGCCTGGCCATTTTCTTGTCGTCTGCAGGGGAATACTATGGAAATCCTGTTGCAACTGGTGTTCAGCGGTATTGCGCTGGGCATGATCTATGCGGTGATCGCCTTCGGTTACCAGCTCACCTTCGCCACCTCCGGCACGCTGAACTTCGGCCAGGGCGAATCGTTGATGCTGGGCGCCTTGGTGGGCCTTAGCCTGGTGGGCACCATCCACGGCGGTCCTTACATGAGCTATCTGCTGATGATCCCCCTGGTTATCGTGTTCGGCGCGCTGCAAGGCATGCTGGTCGAGTGGATCGGGGTGCGGCCGGCGATCAAGATCAAGTCGGAATTCGGCTGGATCATGTCCACCATTGCGCTGGCCATCATCTTCAAAAACGTGGCGGAAAATATCTGGGGCAAGGATGACCTGACGTTTCCATCGCCGCTGTCGTCCGTGCCGATTGAAATCCTGGGCGCCAACGTGCAACCGATGCAGGTGGCGGTGGTGGTCGGCGCGCTGGCCATCATGGCGGCGGTGGAAATCTTCAACCGCAAATCGATCTACGGCAAGGCGGTGGTCGCCACCGCCAATGACCGCGACGCGGCGGGACTGATGGGGATTAACACCGGCGCTGTGATTACCTTCTCGTATGCGTTGTCGTCGGCCGTTGCAGCATTCGCCGGCGTGCTAGTGGCGCCGTTGACGCTGACCGGCGCCACCATGGGCGCTTCGCTCGGCCTCAAAGCCTTTGCGGTGGCCATCATCGGCGGCCTGACATCGGGCGTCGGCGCCATCGTCGGCGGGCTGATACTGGGGATTACCGAAACCACGGCGGGCTACTACATCTCCACCGGGTACAAGGACGTACCGGGTCTGCTGCTGCTCCTGCTGGTACTGGCGGTGAAGCCGTCCGGGTTGTTCGGCAAAGCCGCCATTAAAAAGGTCTGACCTATGAAGAAGACGATCGTCGCGGCAAGCGTGGTGGGGCTGGCTGTGCTGGCCCTGTATCCGGTGCTGATCCCGAATCCTTACTATATCCACCTGTTTGAAACCATCCTGATTTACGCCATTCTGCTGTTTGGGCTGGACATCGTGGTCGGCTACACTGGACAGGTTTCGCTGGGCCATGCGGGTCTGTTCGGCATCGGCTCCTATGTGACAGGCGTGATCGTATTCAAGCTCGGTGCGCCGTTCTGGATCGCGATACCGGCCAGCGTGATCGGCGCGGCGCTGTTCGGCGCCATTCTCGCGCTGCCGGCGCTGCGCGTCACCGGCCCTTATCTGGCGATGGTGACGCTGGCCTTCGGCACCATCATCCAGATTCTGATTAACGAGATGACCTTCCTCACAGAAGGGCCGATGGGGATCAAAATCTCCAAGCCGGTGGTGTTCGGCGAAAAGCTCAGCGAAGTGCAGTACTACTACATGGTCGCGGCGCTGATGCTGATTTCGCTGGTGGTGGTGCACCGGATACTGAAGTCCAACCTCGGACGCGCCTTCGAAGCGCTGCGCGACAGTCCCGTCGCTTCCGACTGCATGGGCGTTTCGGTTTACCGCTACAAGGTCTACGCCTTCATCATCAGCGCCGGCTTTGCCGGTCTGGCGGGCAGCCTGTATGCCTACTCGGAAGAATACATCTCACCCAACACCTACAACTTCGAGCTGACCATCATGTTCCTGCTCGCGGTGATCATGGGCGGACGCAAGACGCGCTCCGGTGCGCTGATCGGCGCGCTGATTGTGGTGATGCTCCCAAGCCTGCTGGCGGACATAGAACTTTTCCGCAAGATCGCCACCGCCGCCGCGGTGCTGGGCGTGATCGGCTCCGCGATCGCCATCGCCCGCAAACGCGCCACGCCGCGTGGCGTCGCCGTGCCATTGATCGCCACCATTGGCATGGCGGCGTTCTCGTACAAGCTTGAAAACATCGTCGACTGGCGCCTGACCATCTTCGGCATGATGACGCTCTTCGTGGTCTATTACCTTCAGGACGGCATTGTCGGCTTCCTGCAAAACCTGATCGGCCGCGCGCGCTCGCACGCCATGTCGGCGGCATCGGGCGCCACCGCCGAGCCGTTCCCGCGCGCGCAGGGCGGCAAGACCGGCGACACGCTGCTCAATGTCGAGCAGATCCTGATGCAGTTCGGCGGCCTGAAGGCGCTCAACCAGGTTAATCTGAGCGTCGCGCAGGGCGCGGTGCATGGGCTGATCGGGCCGAACGGCTCAGGCAAGAGCACCATGATGAACGTCCTCACCGGTATTTATAAACCGACGGCGGGGAAGGTGGCCTTTGCCGGCGCGGTGATTTCCGGCCGCACGCCGTCCGAAATCGCGCTGGGCGGCGTTGCGCGCACCTTCCAGAATGTGCAGCTGTTCGGCGAAATGACCGCCACCGAAAACGTGCTGGTAGGCCTCCACAACACCTTCAAATCGAATGTGCTGGATGTGATGCTGCAAACGCCGCGCTACAAGCGCGAAGAACAGGCGGCGCGCGAGCGGGCCGCCAGCATCCTTGAATTCGTCGGCCTGTCGGACATGGCCGACGAAGAGGCGCGCAATCTCCCCTACGGTAAACAGCGGCTGCTGGAAATCGGCCGCGCGCTCGGCCTCAGTCCGCGCCTGCTGCTGCTCGACGAACCGGCGGCCGGACTGACCGCGCCGGACATCAAGGAGCTGATGGCCATCATCCGCAAGATCCGCGACCACGGCATCACCATCATCCTGATCGAGCACCACATGGACGTGGTGATGGCCTTGTCCGACACCGTCACGGTGCTGGATTTCGGTCAGAAAATCGCCGAAGGCAAACCGGCGGCGGTGCAAAGCGATCCGAAGGTAATCGAAGCTTATCTGGGTGGCGGCCAGGCCACATCGGCACATTAAGGGGAATACGCACATGCTATCGATCTCCAATCTGCACGCGGCTTACGGCAAAGTCGAAGTCCTGCACGGCATCTCGCTGGAGGTCCCGAAAGGGAAACTGGTCACGCTGATCGGCTCCAACGGCGCCGGCAAGACCACCACCATGCGCGCCATCTCCGGCATGCTCAAACCGAAAGACGGCAAGGTCACGCTGGCTGGCAAGGACATTACCGGCAGCGATTCGCACAAGATCGCCCGCGCCGGATTGGCGCACTCTCCCGAGGGGCGGCGCGTGTTCGCCTCCATGAGCGTGACCGACAATCTGCTGCTGGGCGCCTTCCCGCGCTTCACCCACGCGCGGCCCAAGGGCGACATCAAACGCGATCTGGAAAAGGCGTTGGAACTGTTCCCGCGCCTGAAGGAGCGCCAGCACCAGTTGGCCGGCACGCTGTCCGGCGGCGAGCAGCAGATGCTGGCCATGGCACGCGCCGTGATGCTGAATCCCGAAGTGGTGCTGCTGGATGAACCATCGATGGGCCTCGCGCCGATCCTGGTCGAAGAGGTATTCCGCATTATCCAGCGGTTGAAATCCGAAGGCGTGACCATGCTGCTGGTGGAGCAGTTCGCCGCCGCCGCGTTGAACGTGGCTGACTACGGCTACGTGCTGGAAAACGGCAGCATCTCCGTTCACGGCCCCGCCGACAGCCTGAAGACCGATCCCAAAGTAATCGCGGCCTATCTTGGCGGCGGTCATTGAGTTAAACCTGACATAAAAGCATTGCCGCATGGAAATATGTATAATTCATGCAAGCTAACAAAAGAGGGCAATGCATGTATCGCAAAAAATTGGAATTCGTCAGACGTCTGATCGCTTTCACCCCGGCCATGGCCGCTGTTGTCATGACCGCCGGCTGCGCCGGAGTCGCCACGCAACCAGAGCAGGAGCAAGCGGCTCCGGAGAAGCAGTTGCCACCTCTCGAAGCCAAACAGGCCCGCATTCTGATGCGCTCGACCGGCATGCCGATGAATGTCAATTATTCGGTCAGCACCAGTGAGCAGTCATGCAAGGAGTTCAAGGACGTTGGCGTAGTGCGCGACAAGGGTGAAAAAGTGCTGCTGTCGTGGATCGTCAAGCTGGGCGAGAAACTGAGCAGCGTCCCTGATCAGTTGGATACGGTGGTGCCCGCCGGTCAGTCGGTGCAAGTGGCCGGATGGGGCAATTGGCAGGATAGCCGCTCCAAGGGCAATTGCGGTCCGGAGATCATGTCGTTCCAGCCGAAGGACCAGCACACGTATCTTGTCGAATTCGTGTGGCGTGGCACGTCAAGCTGCGCGAGCCGCGTTCAGGATGTTACCGATGCCGCCGCCAAGGTCGCGGTGCAGGCCGAGCGCAAAGTGTGCCCACGCTCGTTCATGGACATCTGGCTTAACCGATCGGGTTTGTAATGAGATAAGCTGCGGTGATCCCGATAGTCTTATAGGAATACCGCAATGAAGATGATTCGTTTCCCGCTGGGCCCCGAGGTGCCGGCGCTGGGCCAGGGCACCTGGAATATGGGCGAGAAGTCGAGCCGCAAGCAGGATGAGGTGCGGGCGCTGCAGCTGGGTCTCGACCTGGGCATGACCTTGATCGATACCGCCGAGATGTACGGCGAGGGCGGGGCGGAAGAGGTGGTCGGCGCGGCGCTTGCCGGGCGGCGCGATCAGGCCTTCATCGTCAGCAAAGTCTATCCGCACAACGCCAGCTTTGAGGGGGCGCAGCAAGCTTGCGAGCGTAGTTTGCGGCGCTTGAAAACCGATTGCATCGATCTGTATCTGCTGCACTGGCAGGGACATCACCCGCTGGCCGAAACCTTCGATGCCTTCGAAACGCTGCGGAAGGCCGGCAAGATCAAGGCCTACGGCGTCAGCAACTTCGATCTGGAGAGCATGGAGGAGGCGCTGACCTATGGCGCGCCCGCCACCAATCAGGTGCTCTACAACCTGACCAAACGCGGCATCGAGTTCGACCTGCTGCCCTGGGCACGCCAGCGGCGGATGCCACTCATGGCCTACTCGCCGCTGGAAACCTCGGGCCGCGAGCAGGCGGCGCTGCTGGATAATCCCGCTCTCAAACTGGTCGCAGACGCGCACAACGTCACGCCGGCGCAGATCGCGCTGGCCTGGGTGCTGCATCAGGATGGCGTGATCGCTATCCCCAAGGCGGTCGATCCTGTACACTTGCGCGCCAACCGCGCTGCGGCCGATATCGTACTATCCAGCGATGACTTGGCCGCATTGGACCGTGCATTCCCGCCGCCGCGCCGTCGCCGCCCGCTGGACATGCGTTAAAAAAGATTAGAGACTATGTTAAACCGACTCAAACAGCTGTTTTCCCCGAAAGACATCAGCAACCACATTCTGCTCAATGCCTACAGCACCGTGGGCGATGCGCCCAAGCCGTCGTTCCCGCATGTGCTGAACGGCCGGCGCGACCTGTCCGATGCCGAAATGGGGCTGCACCTGAATGGCTTCATGCACTATCTGGCAGAACAAAGCCAGGGCCAGATGACGCGCACGCGTTATCACGTGATCCGCCATCTGCAACGCACGCAGCAGCACCTGAGCTTTGCCGTCGATGCGGCCGACATGCCGGCGTTCCTGCAATGGGCGCAAAGCGCCAATGCGCTGGTCTTCATGCAGGATGGCAGCGTGCGCGATCCGCAGGGCCGCGTGCTGCTGGCGCCATCGGGCGAGGACGGCGATCCGCAGGCTGTCATTCCTTACCCGTCGCAGGCCTGGGAGCGCAAGGCGCGCACCGATGCGCTGCTGGCGGAACGGCAGATCGAGGTGCCGGCCAGCTTGCCGCCGCTGGTGTCCGAGCCCGAGCTGCGCCTGCGCGCGCCGGAAGATATCCTGCGTCGCATGCTGGCGTTGTTCGTCGTCGCCATCCGCGCCGAGTCGCTGACCACTGAGAAGCCGATCACCGTCGCCGATTTGCAGCAACGCTTTCCACCGGCTTTCGCCAATCTGAGCGACGCCGAACGCGCCTTCCTCGCGCAAGAGGCGCCGACGCAGCAGGAGATCACGCAGTTCCTGTGGCGCTACGAGGCGATCTTGGTGCTGCAATGGGCGCTGGGCCTGCAAAAAGAGCAGCCGTTCCCGAACGAGATCTGCGATGTGTCGTCGATTTCGGGCAAGGTGATCGAGCGCGGCACCGAGGGCTTGCGCAAGCAGCTGGTGGCGCGCGCACCGTCCGAGATTCTCGATGCGTTGGACCTGCATTACCGTCTGCACTGGGCCAGCCGCCAGGCCATTCTGAAGAAAACGCCGGTGCCGGCGGACCTCAACGATGGTGTGCTGCAGGAACGTCACCACGCATTGAACTGGCTGGTGCGCTTCGAAGACAGGGAGTGGGATGATGTCGACACGCCGACCTGAGTCACGTCCATGAAGCGCACCTTGGTGGCATTGGCCATCGCGGCAGCGGCAGGCAGCACGCACGCCGTCGTCGAGCGTATCGAAGTGACCGAGCGCGCGCCGTTCGCGCCGGGCGTTACCTTTGGCGAGTACGGGGCGTATGAGAAAATCCGTGGCGTCGCCTACTACGCGCTTGACCCGAAGGCCGCGGCCAACGCCTCCATCGTGGATCTGGCGCGGGCGCCGCGCGACAAGAATGGACGCGTGCTGTTCTCCAGCGAGTTCGTGTTGTTACGACCAACCGGCCCGCAGCAGACCACCTTGCTGTATGACGTGAACAATCGCGGCAACATCGCCATCCTCGGTCAAGTCAATGGCCGTAGCCCGGCGCAAAACGATCCCACCACCGCGGCGGATGCGGGCGACGGCTTCCTGATGCGGCATGGCTTCTCGCTGCTGTTCTCCGCGTGGACGTGGGATGTGGCGCCGACCGTGCCGGTGGCCGGCACGCCACCATCGCGGCCGCTGGTGTTCGCGCCGCCGATTGCCAAAGGCGTCAAGGGCAAGGTGTATAACGAATTCACCGTCAACACGCCGACCGATACCGTCACCTATGCCGGCATGCGCGGCCTGACTTACGAACCGGCCACGCCCAACGACCCGCACGCCCAACTGACCCAGCGCGCGCGTCCCGGCGACAAGCGCAAGCCCATCCCGCGCAGCGCGTGGAAGTTTGTGGCGCCGGAATTGCAGGGCGGCCCTGGTCGCGTGCAACTGGAAGGCGGCTTCCAGCACGGTACGATTTACGAGATTACCTACGTCGCCAAAGATCCCTACATCACCGGCGCCGGTCTGGCCGGGATTCGCGACTTACTGTCGTACTTCCGCGATCATCCGTTTGAGGGCGCGCCGGCGCCGCGCAATGTGCTGATGTTCGGCATCAGCCAGTCCGGTCGCCTGATCGGCCGCATGATGCACGATGGCCTCAACGTTGACGAAGGCGGCAAGCTGGTATTTAACGGCGCGTATCTGCAGGTGCCTGGCGCCGGCGGCTCGGCGGGCTTCAACAGCCGCTTCGCGCAGCCGACGCGCCATCCGTCGATGTTGGAGGAGCATGACTATCCGGCCGACGCCTTCCCGTTCACCAGCGCCCCGGCGCGCGACCTGGTCACGGGCCAAACCGCGTCCACGCTGGACAAGGCGCGGGACAAGCAGGGCAATCTGCCCAAGCTGATCATCGCCAACACCTCCACCGAATTCTGGAACCGTGGCGCCTCGCTGGTCGGCACCACGCCGGACGGTGAGCGCGATGTCGCGCCGGCGGACAATGTGCGGATCTACGGCTTCATGGGCGCGCAGCATTACGTCGGCCGCTCGAACAAGCGCGCGCCGTTCACTGCCTGCGTGTCGACCAGCGACCATTATCTGCCAATGCGGGCTTTGATCGTCGCGTTGGATGACTGGACCGTCAACGGCAAGCAGCCGCCGGCCAGCGCGTATCCAAGTCTGGCCGACGGCACGCTGACCACGGTGGCCGACTACCGCGCCATTTTCCCGAAAGGGCTGGGCATTACGCCGCCCGAGCAAAACCTGCGCGAGCCGCGCCTGAATCCCGGCACGGTTCCGCCTAAACGTGGCGAAGAATACGAAACGCGCGTGCCGACGCCCGATGCGGACGGCAACGACAGGGGCGGCGTTCGCCTGGTGGAGTCGCAAGCACCGCTTGGCACGCACACCGGCTGGAACCGGCGCGCGCCCGAAACCGGCTTCGCCTGGGCCACGTCGCGCTTCGATGGCAGCTTTGTACCGTTTGCGCGCACCGAGGCGGAGCGCATCGCGGCGGGCGACCCGCGTCCCAGCCTGGAAACGCGCTACCCGACACGCGAAGACTATGCGGCGGCTGTGCGTGCCGCCGCCGACCGTCAGATCGCAGCCGGCTTGCTGCTGGCCGAAGACCTTCAGCGCACCATGACGACCAACCTGGGCCTGTACGACCGCATCGTCGCACACAATCCAGCGGATACCGACTGCGGCTATTTGTTTGGCAAATGACCATGGTTGGGACATAAGCATCTCTTTCTTGTAATGCTGCTACAAATGTGGCATGCTACAACTGTAGCGGTTAATCTAACAAGGAAAAGATATGTTCTCGTTCGCATGGAAGTGGAAACTGGCCGGCCTGCTGTCCGCAGCGGCTTTCTCGATGGCCGCGATGGCGGCCGACTTTGACGGCATGGTCACGGTGGGGGCGAATCAGTTGCAGGTAGTGCAGGCGGGCGAGGGCGCCTATACGGTCGTGTTTGAGGCGGGCTTCGCCAGTGATTTGTCGGTATGGCGCAAGGTCGCTCCGGAAATCGCTAAGAAAGCCGGCGTGCTGGTGTATTCCCGCGCCGGTTACGGCAAGTCGCCGGCCCGCGCGCAACCGCTGACCATGGAGCAGAGCGTGGCGGAACTGGCCACCGTGCTGGAACAGCGCAAGGTGCAGGGGCCGCTGATTCTGGTTGGCCATTCGTATGGCGGTTTCCTGATCCGCTATTTCGCCGCCACCCATCCGCAACGGGTGGCGGGCCTGGTGTTTGTCGATCCGGCAGATGAGGGACTGGAGTCGGTCCTGCGCGGCATTGACGCGGTGCGCTTGCAGCAGGATCAGCAGATGCTGGTGTCGAGCATTCCGCCCAAATGGCAAGGCGACCTGCAAACCATACAGAAGTTGCTCGACGCCGGTCAGTTACCGGCGACGCCAGCCTTGCCCGACGTGCCGGCGGTGTTGATCACGTCCGTGCGGGCGCGCGCCGGTTCGGACTTCTTCCAGGAGACGCCGGACGTCATCAAGATCAAACGCCAGCGCCACGCTGCCTTTATCAACCAGTTTTCAAACGGCGCCCACGTCTTCACGGCGAACAGCGGCCATGGCATCCAGATGCAGGAGCCGGAGCTGGTGATCGGGGCCATCGACCAGGTGCTGGTTGCCGCCGCCAAAGCAGTGAAAAAGTCATGATCAAGAAATCGTCAACCAGCGCAGCGGCCGGGGCGCGCGGACTGGAAGACCTGGCACCGCGCGAACGCCAGGTCGTCGAGTGTGTGTATCGCTTGCGGGAGGCGACCGCGTCGCAGATTCAGGAGGAACTGGGGCCGGACTTGAGCAATTCCGCCGTGCGGGCCATGCTGGCGCGCCTGGAAGCCAAGGGCGTGCTGCAGCACCGTGTCGATGGTCAGCGCTACCTTTACAGCGCGGTCACGCCGCAGGAAAAGGTGCGCGAGTCGGCGCTGCAAAAGCTGGTCGGCACTTTCTTCAACAACTCCAAGGCCAGCGCCGCCACGGCCTTGCTTGGCATGTCGGGCGAGTTGAGTTCAAAAGAACTGGATGAGCTGGAGGCGATGATCGCCAAGGCGCGCAAGGAGGGCCGCTGATGGCGGGCCTGGACCTCATGCAATTGCTGCTGACGCATAGCGTGATGGTGGTGCTGTTGCTGATGATGTTGCGGCTGCTGCATCGCGTGTCGGCGGCGCGCCGCGTGTTCGCCGCCCGTTGCGGCCTGGTGGCCTTGCTGTTGATGCCGCCGTTGTGGCTGTCGCTGCCGTCCATGCCGGTGCGCTTGCCGCTGGCGGTGTCCGCTCTGGTGGAACCGCCGATGGCGATTCCCGCCACCGTCACCGTTGCGGCGTTGCCGGCCATTGACGATGCCGTGTCGGCGCCGGCGCGCGCCGCGCAGTTCGGGCGCTGGCTGCTGCTGGCCTATGTCATCGGCGTGCTGGCCCACCTGCTGCGTCTCGGATTGAATTTGTCGTCCTT
The DNA here is from genome assembly GCF_009857505.1 of Duganella lactea. Lineage (GTDB taxonomy): Bacteria > Pseudomonadota > Gammaproteobacteria > Burkholderiales > Burkholderiaceae_D > Rugamonas > Rugamonas lactea. The sequence goes on along the minus strand of NZ_WWCP01000021.1, from coordinate 66,232 downwards.
GCGCCGCGCCACCGCTGCCGCACAATTGTTGGATGCCGCCCCATGGACTGCCGCGTTGCATCGGCTGCGCGGCGCCATGGCGCCCGGCCGCGCGGTGCGGTTGCTGGTGTCCGGCACCGCAAGCTCGCCCTATAGTTGGGGATGGCGGCGGCCGGTGATCGTGCTGGATCGCCACAGTGTCGTCCATGCGGAGCCGGAGGTGGTGCTGGCGCATGAATTGGCGCATATCCGCGCACACGACTGGCCGATGCTGATGCTGGCGCGGGTGCTGCTCGCCCTCTACTGGTGGCATCCGTTGATGTATCCGCTGCTGCGCACGCTGGAGCACGACACCGAATGCGCCGCCGATGATGCGGTGCTGGCCGCCGGCGCGACGCCGTCGCATTATGCCCACACGCTGGTCGCGGTGTCCCGGCACGCCTTTGGCGGCAAGGTATCCGGTTCATTGGTCAACCGTATCGCCAGCCAGGGCGCCATGCTGATGGCGCGTGTCGCGGCACTGCTGGAGGCGCGTCGCTCGCGTGGCCACGTGACGACGGGCCAATGGTGGGGCGGCGTAGTGGCGACACTGACGTTGATGTGCCTGCTCGCCACACCCAAGCTGCACGGCGAACAGGTGCTGTGGCCGGACAGTCTGTTACCTGCGGCAGGCAGCGCGGGCCAGGATCCGATCAAGCTGCTGGCGGCGCTGGACAATCCCAATTTCGTCCAGCTTGCGGCAGCGATGCGTGTTCGCGACTTCTCGCTGCGTCATGCCGGCGGGGCGGCGTCGTTCCGCCAGCGCGCCGCGATACCGCCGTTATTGCTGGCGTTACGCGATCCGCAGCCGGTGGTGCGGCAACTGGCATTGTGGGGTTTGAGCGAGATGCGTTTCCCTGAAACCGCGGCGGCGGTAGCCGCCATGCTGGCCGATCCGGACGCACAGGTGCGTGCTGAAGCCGCCGGTGCCTTGGGCGATATGGGCGAAACCCGCTGGCTGGCGCCGATGATCGCCATGCTGTCCGACGGCGACCCGGTGGTCCGGCGCCGCGCCGCCCATGCGCTGGGCGATCTGCGCGCCAGCGCCGCCATCCCGATGCTGCAACAGCGGCTGAATGATCCGGAATCCAATGTGGCGAGCGAGGCCCGCTGGGCGTTGGCCGAAATGCGCTGACGCGGCCGCCGGCGTGCTTAGTGCACGTTGGCGGCGACGACTTTCTCTTGTTGCACCAGGATGAAAGGGCTGACCACGGACGCCCACAGCTGGGCGTTGGTCTCCAGCCATTCCTGCGCCTGTTGGTCGCTGACCTTGGCCAGCAGGCCGGCATTCATCCACTGCGTGATGTTGGCCTTGTCGTCGTGCGAGATGCGCACGGCGACATCGACCAGGTCGAGCGAATTGGCGACCCACACCACGTTCCCTTGCGCGAAATGTTTGAGCAGTTCGGTCCACGGCAGGCGCGCCGTTTCACGATTCACTTTGTCGCGGAGTTCGAGGTCTTTTTCTGGTTTGGTTTGCATATTAAATCATTTCTATGTTCGGTACCGGGCTACCCTGCCATGTTAACCGATAGACCGCGCCTTTGCGAACATTGCCCACCACGGCGGGGCGGAAGCAGGCCAGGTTGGTGCCGCCCTCGCGCCGCACGCTCGGGTAGATGATGCCGAGCGAGCCGCCTTCCAGCAGGCGCTCAGCCAGCGTTTGCGATGCGATATAGCTGTCCGGCGCCAGGCAGTTTTCGTAGCGCGGCTGGTTGCGGAGGTCGTGGAAGGTGGCGGTGAAGTCGGCCTGCATGCATTGATACTGCACGCTGTCGTCGAAGCGGTTGATTTCCGCGTACTCCACGGCTTTATGGAAGCTGACTTCGGCCAGCGCCGTCTCGGCGTCGAAGGCGCAGTACCAGGCGCCACGGCGGCCATCGTTGAAGCGGCTGCCCTGTGGATGGGCGTAGGTGAAGGCGGCGTTGACGATGCGGAAGTTCGGCACGCCGAACACCAGTTCATCGACATTGATGCCGGCCGCGCCGCCGTTCTGCGTGCGCAGGCGGGCGTTGGTGGCGTTATCGAGGTCGAACAGATCGCGCAGGTGGGCGTCGCTGTCGGCCAGCGGCGCCAGTACCGAATCCTCGACATCGGCGAAGCGCGAGGGCAGCAGGCGGCAGGTGTCGAACTGGCGCAGCGTGGTTAAGGGCGGAACCAGACTGACCGGCACTTACAGTCCTCCACGGCGGGCGTCGAGCAGTTGGCGCACGGTTTGCATGGCAATCAGGCCGCCGCCCAGCATGTAGGCCAGCGGCGTGCGGCCTTCGAAGATTTGATTGTTGTTGGGCAGGCTGATCCACTCGTCGGCGAGCTGGTCGCCGTAGATGATGTGCAACGCCTTGTAGATGCCCAGCAGGTAGGAAATGCGCGTGATGCAGTCGACTTCCAGCGTGCGTTCCGGATTTTTCTTCCAGTCGTAGTAGGCGCTGTTGGACAGGCCGCCGAGCAGTTGGCGCGCATCCTCATCGCGCACCTTCCAGGTGGCGGCCAGCTTGAAAAAGCCCTTCAGAGCAGACTTGGACAGCCGCTCGCGCTCGGCCTTGGCGTTCAGGTCCACCAAGACGGTTGGCTCGAAACGGCTGCGGGGGTAGGCATAATTGAGCATAAATCCTCCGGTAATGGATTTCTTATACTCCTTTTTCGGATTGATTGCAATCCGTTTTCGGATTGTTCGTCTTATGCCGCCTCGGCGTGCTCCACCAGAAGTTGCACTTTCGTCACGCCGTTGTACTCGTTGGCATCCAGCCGGAAGGCCACGCGGGCGCGGTCGCCGAGGGCCTCGGTGTGGCCGAACCAGATGGCGTCGTAGCGGGCGCCGTTCTTTTCCAGCAGCAGCTTCAGGTGGCGTTCCTTCAGGATGCGCTGGCTGACCACGCGGAAGTCGTCGCAGAATACCGGCGGGGCGAAGCCCTGGCCCCATACCTGGCCTTCAATCTCTTTGATGAAGGTGGTGGTGTAGTAGGCGTCTTCCAGCGGGCCGTCGGTTTCGATCACGCGTTCCAGTTGCTGCTTGCTGAGCCACGTGCGGCCGACTTCCTCGAAGGCCGCGGCGAAGGCGTCGAACGCTTCGGCGCGCAGGGTCAGGCCGGCGGCCATGGCGTGGCCGCCGAATTTGTCGATCAGCGATGGCGACTTCTTGTAGACCAGGTCCAGCGCGTCGCGCAAATGGAAGCCGGGGATCGAGCGTCCGGAACCCTTGATCCAGCCGTCCGCCCCGGGCGCGAAGGTGATGGTCGGGCGGTAGAATTTTTCCTTCAGGCGCGAGGCGACGATGCCGATCACGCCCTGGTGCCAGGTGTCGTCAAACACGCAAATGGTGCTGCGCTCGGCCGGATCGAAGCTTTCCAGATGCACCAGGGCCGTGCCCTGCATGTCGGCTTCGATCTCGCGCCGGGCCAGGTTGATGTCGTTGAGTTGCTGCGCCAGTTCCCAGGCGCGGGCATCGTCGTCGGTGATCAGGCATTCGATGCCGAGCGACATATCTTCCAGCCGGCCGGCGGCGTTCAGGCGCGGGCCGAGCGCGAAGCCCAGGTCGAACGGATTGGCGCTGCGCGCCTCGCGGCCGGCCACGCGGAACAGCGCGGCCACACCGGCGTGCATGCGGCCGGCGCGCATGCGCTTCAGGCCCTGCGCCACCAGGATGCGGTTGTTGGCGTCGAGCTTGACCACGTCGGCCACCGTGCCGAGGGCCACCAGGTCCAGCAGATTGTCCAGCTTGGGCTGGGTCTGGGCATCGAACACGCCGCGTTTGCGCAGTTCGGCGCGCAGGGCCAGCAGCACGTAGAACATCACGCCGACGCCGGCGATATGCTTGCTCGGGAAGCCGCATTGCGGCTGGTTCGGGTTGACGATGACGCGGGCGGCGGGCAGGGTGTCGGCCGGCAAGTGGTGGTCGGTCACGACCACTTCGATGCCGCGCCGGTTGGCCTCGGCCACGCCGTCGATGCTGGCGATGCCGTTATCGACGGTGATGATGATGTCCGGCTGCTTTTCGCGCGCGGTCAGTGCGACGATTTCCGGCGTCAGGCCGTAGCCGTATTCGAAGCGGTTGGGCACGATGAAGTCGATGTCGGCGCCCATGGCGCGCAGGCCGCGCAGGGCGACCGCGCAGGCGGTGGCGCCGTCGCAGTCGTAGTCGGCGACGATCACCATGCGCTTGCGGGCGGCGATGGCGTCGGCCAGGAAGACGGCGGCGGCGTCGATGTGCAGCAGGCCGGATGGCGGAATCATGGCCGCCAGCTCGCTGGACAGTTCTTTGACGTCAGTCAGACCGCGCGCGGCGTACAGGCGCGCCAGCACGGGGTGGACGCCGTTCTGGCGCAGCATTTCGGATTCGCGGAACGGGAAGGTGCGGGTACTGATGCGGGTCATGATTGCTTCAACAGGGGAGTCAGGGACGGCTTGCGCCAGAATTTGCGTTGCGCCAGCTTGCCGCTGGTGACTTCGGTCCAGCCGTGGCGATGGCTCAGCACCAGCTTGACGCCGCCGATGCTTCCATCTTTCAGCGCCGCCAGCAGCGGTGCGAACCACTCTTGCTCCAGCTGTTGCATGCGCGCCAGCCAGTCGGCCCAGTCGCCGGCCTGCGCCGACGAAATCAGCCCGGCCAGCATCACCGTGCCCGGCTGCGCGATCAACTGCCGCGCGGACGGTTGAGTGGACCAGGCCAGCGCGTCCATCCACGGCATGCCGTCGCCGATGGCGATGCTGCCTTGTGCTGACGACGGCCCGGCACCGCCCCACAGCCAGCAGGAATTAATCGCTTGCAGGCCGCGCGCCTGGCGCGCTTCATTAATCGGATGTTCATGCCACAGCATCTGCACTTCGTTTTGCAAGCGGCGGAAGTCGCGCGCATGGTCGCCCTCGGGCAGCCAGTCGGTCATGCTCTGGGTGGTAGTCGCGTCCGGCGAGGCGGTGTTCAGGCCGCCCCAGTCGTCGGCGCGCAGGAACCACAGGCCCGGCGCGCCATGCAGCAGCGTCTTGCCGGCTTCCTCAAAATACGGGCGGGCGAGGTCGTACAGGCCGCGCGAATCGGCCTCGCTGAGTTGCAGCGCCCGCAGGTCGGTCAGCAGCATGTGGGTGCGCGAGATTTGCACATGCGCCGGTTGCAGCATGAACCAGTGACCCTGGGCGGCTTGAGTGCCGAGGCCGCAGCCGCGCATGCAGGCGGTCGCCAGCGGCGCGCCGGTGTCGGCCTCGGTGGGCGCGCTGGCCAGGCCCAGCGTATGCGCCAGCCAGGCCTCGTGCGGGAGCACCCGGCTGTTGTTATCGAAAACATGATGTTGCAGCGTGCTGTGGCGGGCCAACAAGGCGGCCAGCGCCGGCGCTTGCAGCGCGCGCAGCAGGTCCGGCGCCAGCTCCGGCGGCGGCAGCGCGAAGGGAAGTGCGAGGGTAATATCAGTCATGCCGAGATTGTAGGGCATAACGGGAGTTGATGAATAATTCTGGGTATCCGTATTTCGTGGTTGATACGGGATTTGTATGCTGCGTTGCCGCTAAAGCGGCAACGAGTGGGAGGCAGTGATTTTTCCTTGATTGTTTTGGACCGCAAGGGCTGTCAAACTTGTTGTTCAGTAGTCCATACTACGCTCCGAATTTAAACCTCTCCGTTGACGGCTTGGAACAGGCAAACTCAAAGAAATTAATAAGCTCATTTAGTATGCTCGTCGGTACTGACACCGCTTTGCCTTCGAACCGATATCGCCAGTCGACGAAAGCGCGATCAAACTTGCCCAAGTCCTCAACCAAGGGTGCACGGGGTGAGCCTTCAAAGAATTCCGCGTGCAGCAAGTTTAGCCAGTCCTGCTTAGAGTCGGGAAGTTCTTCGAAGAGCCCCCTCAAGCTGTGGTCTTTGCTGCGCAACAATGATTTGTCGTAGTTGCCCACATCCCACGCATTGGAATACACGGTCTTGGCATGCAGACACTTCAGGAAAAGCTCCAACGAAAATAGGCCATTTACAATAAAAGGAACTACAAGGCTCCGTCGGTCACGAAGGACCTTGCTTGCTTCGGAAAATTCCTTCGCCTGTTCGAGAATGCTCTCATTAGGGAAAAAGTGAAATTCGGCAGAATTCGGCATAATTTTCCGATCTATGGCTATGGGTTCTCGCGGTCCATGGCGGCCTGATACTCCTCTATCGTTTCGGCGTCCACTTCCGCTTCGGCAATCGCGCCAGCTACCATCTGCGCAAATTGCTTTCTGGTACCCACCGCGTGCGCGTACTCGCCGCCGCACGTAGCCGCCACGTCGGCTGCCGTCGCAACCTCATCGGTCGCTCCAGCGTGCAGACTCACCGTCATGCCTTGCGGGAGCGACATGGGGCTGACCAGGCACGGCACACCGATAGCTTTGAGCTGCGCCGCAGCGGAATCGAGGATCGCCATCGCTTTTTCGTTGTTGAGGATGTTCTTGCTCATGCTTTTTCTTTCCTGCTGGGCCAGCACCGCGCCAACCCTCTCACTGGAAAAGCCCGGTCAAGCCGGGCGTCTGGTGCTGCTGGATTTTCCTATGATTTCGTGTTCTTAAAGCGGGCCGCCTCGTCGTGCACCGTCATGCTGGACTGTGCCGACGTCCCGATGGTGCTGCCCATGCCTTCACGAATTGGCCTGGTAGTGAAGTATTTGTATGATCATGCGGTGTTACCCGCCGCATCCATCGGTGCCGCATTTGCTGGTGTAAAGCTTTTCCACCACGCGATGGCGCGACGGCCGATGTCAACAAAGAAGTCGTTATCGCCGCTGTGGCGGTCGATCCAGGGGATAGCCGCCAAACCACCACCGGTAGTCGGGAACCACAACATTTTCGTATTATCGATCTGATTGCTGATTTGAGGGTTATCCTTCGGCCAGATGATCTTCATCCACATTTTCTGTGCCAGAGAGCTTGGTTTTTTTCTATCTGCGTGCTTGTACTCGTTGGACAGGTCGATGAGAACGAAGGCATCGTCGTTGGCATGGCGAACCCAGTTGGTGAAATGCTGTTCCTGTTTCCCTGCCCATAGGGGTAATGGCTTGAGTTGCAAGTGAAAGGTCCAGTCCGCGACAGCAGCCATGGTCACAACAAAGTTGAACATATGGTCGTACGCGATTAGGGGATTGGCTGCTTGCAGCAAGCGATCCAATTCACGTTCAGCCTTTTCGAGCATATGTGGGCCGTCAAAGCCAGGGCCATTGAATACGTCCTGGGCGGTCGTTAGTTTGTTACTCATCGGTTCTTCCTCACTGGCCGACACCGCGCCGACCTTCTCAATGCACCAGGCCCGTCGTGCGGGCCGTAGCTGCTGCTGTGGGCGATTATCCTTGCGACCTATCCATGCACAGCCCACCAGGTGGGAAAGTGCCCCAGAACTTCCATAGCAACCTCCTTGGCACTCTTCGCTGCGCGACCAACGATTACGTTCGCAAGTTTCTTGTTCGATGGGTTGTCGAGAACATGGTTGATAAACTCCGCGTTCGCATGGGGGGGGGCTGCTCAATCAAAACCTTGCGCGATCGTTCCCAGTCGGTATCGGGCATGAGCAGTGCAACGTGGTGCCCGGCAACGGCGCTGGCCACTCGGTTGAATTGAGCCGGGTCTTCATAGACAGAATGCCCAGCACCGAAATCGATCACATGATTGTCCACAGCGGCCACGTGGCGCTCAACACTTGCCACCTCAAAGGGCTTCCAGCTCCGATAGGCTGTCATAAACGGGACATTACGAGGAGACAGACCGGAGCCAGCAAAGCCGGGGAGATTCCGCGAGAAATGCGGATGCGTTGCGTCATCTAGGGAGACTCTAGTTCGACCTGTTAGTGCATGAACCCAGTCCGCCACTGTAGATTTTCCAACGCCCATTGGCCCCATAAGGATTAAGTTAGCCATTGTATTGCCTATCGATCGTTCTTCATCAGCTGTTCGCCGGTGTGACGCTTCGGCCATGCGTCGCAGATGATTCGCTGTGCCATCGCAAAGGCGCAATCGCGATGCATCAGGACAGAGTGCAGCAGCTCAGTCCCAGGATGGGCGTCATACGCAATCACTGGACCGTCTGCTGCAGACTGTATAGGTTTGCCACAGCAAAAGCACTGCGTTTGCAGCTTGAAGGGGGATTGCTCCTTTGCTGTCACTACAGAAATATAAAACGTCACAGTATTTTCCTTCAATCAGTAATTGCTCGCAGACGCGCCAGCGCATCTTCTACAACAAACTCTGGTGCGGTTTCAACACGCTTCGCTTTGCGTGCTCCAAGGTCCAACATGCGAATCTGGTTGACCAGTGCGACGCCTTGCGTTTTGGTCCCCACCCCGGAGAGCGACGCAGCGAATCCAGCATGACGTGCAAAATCACCGCCTTGCGTGATCGGTGCAACCAGGACCACACCAAGCGCATTGAAAGCGCTGGTAGATAGCACCAGCGCAGGCCGCATCCCCTTCTGCTCGTGGCCTTCGGTCGGGTCAAGATTGACCATTACGATATCGCCACGTCCGAACTTGGAACGGCTTACCACGCTTCACGCCCAACTGGTTTCAGGTTGCTCCACGCCGCCATGTCGGCAGGCTCAGGCGCGCTTGAATCGCACTGCGCGACCAGCTCAGCAAGCGAATACGATGGCCGCGCTGCCTTAAGCAGCACACCGTCCGGTTGCACATTGACGCTGAGCTTATCGCCCAGCGACACCTTCAACATACCCAGCAACTCAGTAGGCAGCCGCACCGCAGCACTGTTACCCCACTTCTGAATGGACAATTCCATAAGACCTCCAAATGTTGATGCATTGTAGATTCTACGCAAGCTCGACGTCCAGCGCTTTGTTTATACATTGTATCTCCAGAAATCACCGACAGGACGTCCGCAAAAGCTTGCCGCAGCTTTCTCTGATCGACCGCCAAATACGGGGCAGGGGTATCGCGCTCTGGATCGCGGCTGGTGGCTTTAGTGATGCGAAGAAGGTGCCGGTATCAACCGGGCTTTAAGACGGCTGCTTGTGCCATTACGGTCCTCTGAATAGGATGGAAAACAGGTTTTATTCAGAGTGAGCTTGGTGAAGACTCTATCACCAGTGTAACACCGCATGTAATCAGGCTTCCTCGGAAAAGCTTGCCACGCGCTTTGCGTAAATTTGCTGGGCCGCACACGAAATACAAATACCCATAATTCTTTACTGAAACGACAGGTCCGGCCTATCGTCGGTCCGGCACGGTTTTTTCGGGTAAAAGGTTCGGTGTTTCACCCATGAAAGCCTGTTTGTATGGCACACTTCGGCCTTACCAAGTTTGATCCCTCCCGGAACCCATGAGTATTATCAAGAATTTGCCGTTCGAATGGCTGGTCGGTCTGCGCTACACGCGGGCGGGCAAGCGCAGCGGGCGTAATAGTTTTATCTCGTTTATCTCACTGATTTCCATGGCCGGCATCGGCCTGGGCGTGGCGGCGCTGATCGTCGTGCTGTCGGTGATGAACGGCTTTCAGAAGGAAGTGACGGACCGCATGTTGTCGGTGTTGGCCCACGTGGAAATCTTCGACGGCCGCGGTTCGATGCCAAACTGGCAACAGGAAGCACAGGAAGCGCGCAAGAACCCGGAAGTGATCGGCACCGCGCCGTTCGCCGAAACCCAGGGCATGCTGGTGCGTGACGATGTGCTGCGTCCGGCCATTATCCGCGGCGTGTTGCCGGAACAGGAGCCGCAAGTCTCCGACGTCGCCAAACAGACCAAGCGCGGTAGCTTCAACGCGCTGCAACCGGGCGCCTACAACATCGTGCTGGGTATCGAGCTGGCGCGCGCGTTGCGCGTCAACCTGGGCGAGAAGGTGACGCTGGCGCTGGCCCAAGGCCAGCCGACGCCGGCCGGCGTGTTGCCGCGTCTGCGCTCGTTCACCGTGGTCGGCATCTTCGAGGCGGGCCACAACGAGTTCGATTCGGCGCTGGCCTTCGTTCACCTGACCGACGCCGAAAAGCTGCTGCGGATTGACGCGCCGTCCGGCCTGCGTCTGCGCTTGAAAGACATGCACCTCGCGCCGCAAGTGGCGCAGGAGCTGAAAAATTCCATGTCCGGCGACCTGTTCGTGCGCGACTGGTCCAAGCTCAACGCCAACTGGTTCGCCGCTGTACAGACCGAAAAGCGCATGATGTTCATCATCCTGACCTTGATTATCGCGGTCGCCGCCTTCAACCTGGTGTCGACGCTGGTGATGACGGTGACCGACAAGCAGGCTGACATCGCCATCCTGCGCACGCTGGGCGCCTCGCCGCGCTCGATCATGAAGATTTTCATGATCCAGGGCGCGCTGGTCGGCATCCTCGGCACCGCGCTGGGCGTGGGCGGCGGCGTGCTGATCGCCCTGAACATCGACGTCATCGTGCCGTTTATCGAACATTTATTGGGAGTGCAGTTCTTGTCGAAGGATATTTACTACATCAGCAGCGTGCCGTCCGACCTGCGCTGGCCGGATGTGTTCAAGATTGGCGGCGTGGCCGTGGTGCTGGCGTTTGTCGCCACCATCTATCCGAGCTGGTGGGCGGCCCGTGTGAAACCTGCGGAGGCGCTGCGTTATGAGTAATCAAGAACCTGTGGTCCTGTCCTGCCGCAACCTCGGCAAGACCTTCACGCAAGGCGCGTATTCGGTCAACGTGCTGTCCGGCATCGACATCGATGTGCGGCGTGGCGAGCGCGTGGCGATCGTCGGCGCTTCCGGCTCCGGCAAGTCGACGCTGCTGCATCTGCTGGGCGGCCTCGATACGCCGACCAAGGGCAGCGTGACGCTGCAAGGCAAGGACTTCGCCAGCCTGAGCGAAACGGCGCGCGGCGACTTGCGCAACAAGTCGCTGGGCTTCGTCTACCAGTTCCACCATTTGCTGCCCGAATTCAGCGCGCTCGACAACGTGGCGATGCCGCTGATGATACGCCGCGTCAAACGCGACGAGGCGACGTCGGCGGCGCAACAGGTTCTGCAGCGTGTGAACCTGGCCAAGCGCGTGTCGCACGTGCCGGGCGAGCTGTCCGGCGGCGAACGCCAGCGGGTGGCGCTGGCGCGCGCGCTGGTCACGCAGCCAACCTGTGTGCTGGCCGATGAGCCGACCGGCAATCTGGACCACGCCACCGCGCAGCAGATCTTCGACCTGATGCTGGAACTGTCGCGCACCTTGGGTACGGCGTTTGTCATCGTCACCCACGACATCGAACTGGCGCGTCGATGCGACCGCGTGCTGCGCGTGACCGACCAGGGATTGCAGGCGGACGAGGGCTGATCCGATGTGGATCGACACCCACTGCCACCTGGACGCGCACGAATTCGGCAACGAGTCCGTGGCGCAGGCCGCGCAGGCGCGCGGGCAGGGCGTGGGCATGATCGTCATTCCGGCGGTGGAGACGGCTAACTTCTCCATCGTCGCCGAACTGGCGGCAAGCATCGACAACGGCAGCTACGCGCTGGGCATCCATCCGATCTACGTGCCGCAAGCGCAAGAGGACGATCTGCGCCTGTTGCGCGAGCGGGTCGCCGCCGCCATGGCCGATCCGCGCTTCGTGGCGCTGGGCGAGATCGGCCTCGACTTCTTCATCCCGATGCTGACCGAGCCGGCGATGCGCGAGAAGCAAATCCATTTTTTCCGCGAGCAGCTGAAAATCGCCCGCGAATTCGGCTTGCCGGTGCTGATGCACGTGCGCCGCTCGCAGGACGTGATCCTCAAGCATGTGCGGCAGATCGCGCCGGCGGGCGGCATCGCGCACGCCTTCAATGGCAGCGACCAGCAGGCCCGCGCCTACATCGAGCTTGGCTTCAAGCTGGGTTTCGGCGGCGCCATGACTTTTACGCGCGCGCTGCAAATTCGCCGTCTGGCGGCGGAGCTGCCGCTGGCGTCCATCGTGCTGGAAACCGATGCGCCCGACATCTCGCCGGCCTGGGTGCATCCAGGCCGCAACAGCCCGGACCAGATTCCGCGCATCGGCGCTGTGCTGGCCGCGCTGCGCGGTATGCCGGAAGAGCAGGTGGCCGCCGCCACCAGCGCCAATGCACTGGCGGCCTTGCCGCGCCTTGCGGCGGCCCTCGGGTAATCGACACGGCGGCCTCGTGCCGTCCGCCTTGATCTTTTTGCAAAAGTTACTTACTGGAATTATACTGTCGGCCTCGTTTCTGTTTAGGCCCATATGAATTCACGCATTGCGGCAATTCTCGTTCCCGTCCTGTTTGGGCTGGTCGCGATCATCTTCGGCCAGGACGACAATTGGGACCTGCGCAATTACCATGTCTACAATGTCTACGCGCTGCTGAATGAACGCATCGGCCATGACCTGGCGCCGGCGCGCTTCCAGACCTATTTCAATCCCACCATCGACCTGCTGTACTACGGCTTGAACCGGGTGCTGCCGCCGTGGGTCACCGGTTTTGTCATGGGCGCCTTGCACGGCTTGAATTTCGTGCTGTTGCTGGGCATCGGTCGGCGACTGCTGGGCCGTTCTGCCGGCACACACTGGCCGCTGTGGCTGGCGTTGGCCGGCGTGCTGGGCCCCGGTTTCCGTGGCGAGCTGGGTAACACCATGGGCGACAACCTGACCGCGCTGCTGGTGCTCGGCGGGCTATACGTGATGTTGTCGCGCTGGGACGCGTTGCTGGCCTGGGGCGGCAGGACACTGGTGGCGGCGCTGGTTGCCGGCCTGTTGCTCGGGCTGGGAACCGGCCTGAAGCTGACCAATGCCTTGTACGCCGTGGCACTGTGTCTGGCTTGTCTGGGCGTGCCGCTGATCTGGCATCGCCGCATCGCTCTGGCCTTTGTATTCGGCATCGGCGTGCTTGCCGGCATGGCGCTGACCGGCGGCTGGTGGTTCGTCAAGATGTGGCAGCTGTTCGGCAATCCGACCTTCCCGCAATTTAATGACATCTTCCACAGCCCTTGGGCGGTGGAGAGTGGCGTGATCGATACGTATTTCCGTCCGAAGAACTGGGTCGAGTATCTGATCTGGCCGTTCGTTTTCGCGCAGGATTGGCATCGGGTAACGGAAGTGGCGCACCGGCTCGGCATGTGGGCGGTGGTGTATGTGCTGTTCGCGGCGGCCTCGGTCGCGGCTGTGCTGCGCCGCCTGCGTGGTGGGGGCCGCGTTACGCTCGATGGACGCGCTGTCTTCTTCCTGCTGTTCTTTGCCTTGGCGTACCTGGTGTGGATGCGGATGTTCAGCATCTATCGCTACCTGATTGCGCTGGAATTGCTGGTGCCGCTGGCGGTCTGGCTGTTATGGCACAGCATCGGCGTGTCGGAGAAAGCCGTCAATCGGCTGGCCGGCGTCACGCTGGCGCTCCTGCTGGTGTATGCCTTCCCGACGCCGAAGTGGGGCAATGCCGCCTGGGGCGAGCATAACTTCAGCGCCGAGGTGCCGGCGTTTTCGCAGCCGGAACAGAGCGTGGTGTTCATCGCGCAACCGGAACCGCCGATGTCGTGGCTGGTGACGCTGTTGCCGGCGCAGCTGAAGTTCATCGGCATCGACATGGGCTTCCCGGAATCGGCGGCGTGGCGGCAACGCATACGGCAGGCGGTGGCGGAACGCAAGGGGCCGCATTACGCGCTGCTGGGCGCCGTCAAGAACGAAAAGCAAGACTCGCTGCAAAACAAGCTGGACGCGGCGGAATGGCTGGGCTGGACCGCGGATGCGTCCGGCTGCGCAAAACTGGAATGGCTGGGGCGGCATATCCGCTTGCAGGCCGATCTGCGCCGCTTGCCGTCCGGCGGGTGCACGCTGGAGTTGCCGCAGCCATATCGCAACATCGATCTGGCCACGCCAAACCGTGCGATTGCGGACGCGGCGGCCGCGCATCTGGCGAACAACGGCCTCAGTTTAGATGTGGCCAGTTGCGGGGCTTATCCGGCAGCGGTGGGTAGCCGGACCTATATGTATCAGCTGTGCCGGGTGACGCCGACCCGGTGACCCCGGCTGGCGGCGTCGGTTTCTTTTCGACGATACGCAAAACGGTATCAGTGGGCGCAAAAAAAAGATTGGATCGTTGATTGTGAATTTCATAAGCTGGCTCACAGCAGCAGCAAGCTGCGCTAAAAAATCCCACAGGAGACAGAATGAACATTCACACCGGCCACCGCGTTGCGGCCCCGCCCCGATACGCCCTGCGTCTGAAGTTGTCGACCGCCGTCATGCTCGGCGCCGGCCTGATCGGCGCTGCATCCGTGTGGGCGCAGGAAGCGGCCCCCGAGCCCAAACCCGAAGATCACGTGGTGATGGTGACCGGTTCGCGTATTTCGTCGCGTGGTTACAACCAGCCGACGCCGACCACCACGCTGACCAGCGACGATATCGAAAAGAACGCCCAGCCGAACATCTTCACCACCATCGCCCAGTTGCCGGCGTTGCAGGGCAGCTCCGGCAGTTCGGTGCTGACCTACAGCACGTCGAGCGGCATGCAGGGCTTGAGCGCGCTCAGCCTGCGCGGCCTCGGCGCGTTCCGCACATTGACGCTGATCGACGGCCAGCGTGTGGTGCCGGCCAACGTGACCGGCGTGACCGACGTCAGCCAGTTCCCGCAATTGCTGGTCAAGCGCGTCGATGTGGTGACCGGCGGCGCTTCGGCCTCGTATGGGTCGGACGCGATTGGCGGTGTGGTCAATTTCATCACCGACAAGAAATTCACCGGCTTCAAAGCCAACGTCGAGCATGGCCAGACCACCTATGCCGATGATAAAAACAACACTTTGCAGTTGGCCTGGGGCCGTGGTTTCCTCGACGACCGGCTGCATGTCGTGGTCAGTGGCGAATACAGCAAGGAAGACGGGGTTCCTGCGCACGGTTTTGGAAACGATCCCGGTCCGAACGGACGTACCGCCTTCAATGCGCCGGCGTTCCAGATTCGTCCGTTGTCCCAGACCACCGATGGCAAGCCGCAGATGTATGACATCCGCAACGCCCAGCCTTATCAGTACAACCGCTACGGCCTGATCACCTCCGGTCCGTTGCAGGGCACGGCCTTCGGCGACGGCGGCGTGCCGTACAAGTTCAACTACGGCTCGAATGGCGTGCCGGATGGCAAAGGCGGCGTTAGCGGCTGTATCAGTCCGTTCTGCGTGGGCGGCGACCTGTCGGGCACGTCGGGTAACAGCACCAGCCTGGCCTCGGCGCTCAAGCGCGAGAACTTCTACACCCGCCTCAGCTATGCGCTCACTCCGAATCATGAGCTCTTCATGACGGTCAACGTGGCCGAGGTCAATTCGCAGAACACGCCCAATGCCGGCGCGCCGAAAAACGCCAACCTGACCATCCAGTGCGACAATCCGTTCCTGCCGGCGTCGATCCAGTCGGCCTGCGCGGCCAACAACATCACCAGCTTCCAGTACGGCACCGGCAACGCCAATTTCCCCAATAACATCAGCGTGGAACCGCGCCGCCGCCAGGAACGCTATGTGATCGGCGCCGATGGCAGTTTCGACGCCGCCGGCACGAGTTGGTCGTACAATAGCTACTACCAGCGGGGCGTCAACCACACCGACCTGTTCGTGAAAAACATCACGCTGTCGCCGCGCTACACGGCCGCCATCGACGCCATCAGGCTGCCCGACGGCAGTATCGTCTGCCGCAGCATGATCGCGCGCAACTCCGGCTGCCAGCCGCTCAACATCATCGGCAATGTGACGCAAAGCACGGGCGCGCTGGCATACGTGATGCCGTCGCAAGGCCCGCAACAGCATACGCGCCAGACCCAGGACGTTGCCAGCTTCAACATCAGCGGCGAGCCGATGGCGCTGTGGGCGGGGCCGCTGGCCATCGCCGCCGGTCTGGAGTATCGCAAGGAAGCCTACTCGGTGCGTGCTGATCCCTACGGCAACGGCGTCACGCCGGACAGCCCCAATTCGGCCGCTTACCCGGCCGATCCGCTGTTGAATGTGACGTCCGGATCGAACTGGTTCGCCGGCAATTATCACAACGGCCAGGGCTCGTATTCGGTCCGCGAAGGCTATCTGGAAGCCAATCTGCCGTTGTTCAAGACGACCGCGCTGGGCGAGGCCAACCTGAACGTCGCGGGTCGGGGCACCAGCTACAGCACCGCCGGCAACGCCAAGACGTGGAAGCTGGGCGGCACCTGGAAGACCACGATAGATGGCCTGCGCCTGCGCGCGGTGACCTCGCGCGACGTGCGCGCGCCCAATCTGAGCGAGCTGTTCGCGCCGGTGGTGATCACCAACAACACGGTCAACCACAACGGCACCACGCTGACGGTGCAGCAGCAGGTGGTCGGCAATACCGCGCTCAGGCCGGAGGTCGCGCGCAGCACGGAGTTGGGTGTCGTCCTCACGCAACCGAGCTGGGCGCCGGGCTTCAGCGCCTCGTTTGATTACTATCAGATCAAGGTGGGGGACGTGATTTCGACGCTGGGCCTGCAGCAGGAAGTCGACTTGTGCGATGCCGGCCGGCAGGACATGTGCGCGGCCATGCTGCTCAACAGCCCGGTGCCGACGAATAACTACGTGCGTTTGCAGCAGTTCAATCTGGCCTCGCTCAAGCTGAAGGGCTTTGACATCGAGACCTCGTACCGTGGCAGCCTGGCCTCATTGGGCCTGCCGGGCATGTTCACCGTGCGCGCGCTGGCCACGCACACCATCGACAACATCACCGATCCTGGTGTGCCAGGGACGATTCCGATTCAGAGCGCGGGCGTCAACCTCGGCGCCACGCCGCGCTGGAAAGTGTTGGCTACGCAGGCCTGGACCACCGACCGCATCAACGTGACGTTGACCGAGCGTTGGGTCAGCAACGGTGTCTACAGCAACGAGTACATCGAGTGCAAGAGCGGCTGCCCGGTCGCGACGGCGATCCATCCGACCATTGACAACAACCAGATGAAGGGCGCGACGTATTTCGATCTGGGCGCCACCTACAAGGTCTCTGACCACATCACCGCCTACGCCAAGGTCGATAACCTGACCAACCGCGATTCGTCCACCGCGCCCGGCCCGAACGTCGGGTACGGTCTCAATCC
The DNA here is from genome assembly GCF_009857505.1 of Duganella lactea. Taxonomy (GTDB): domain Bacteria; phylum Pseudomonadota; class Gammaproteobacteria; order Burkholderiales; family Burkholderiaceae_D; genus Rugamonas; species Rugamonas lactea. Next base: position 49,262 of record NZ_WWCP01000021.1, on the reverse strand, counting down.
ATCGCTGTACGATGTGTTGGGCCGCATGTATCGCGCCGGTGTACGCTTCACGTTTTAATCTGGCGGATGGTGCTTTTGACGGCCATCCTGTAATGCTGATCTGATCCGCATCAAACGACGGCAGCGCGCCAGCCTGCCGTCGTGCTGGTTTGCGTAGTATCGCCGCAGGAGGTGGTGCGATGCGGATAGCGGTGATCGGTTTTGCGTCAGGGGCGGCGGGTTTGCAGATGCAGGCGAGCTTGCCGTCGCTGGCCGTGATGGGCGCGGTGACGGCTGGCGTCGTTGCCGTGCTGGTGCTGTTGCGCTGGGTCCGGTACGTGCGTGGTGTGCGCGTGGCGGTGGCCTTGCTGGCCGGTGTGGCGCTCGGCTTTGTGTGGGCCGCGTGGCTGGCGCATCTGGCGTTGACGCCGCAACTGGCCGCCGCCGATGAGGGGCGCGACATCACGGTGGTCGGCATCATCGACAATCTGCCGTATCGCTTTGCGCAGGGAGTGCGCTTTAACTTTGCCGTGGAGAGCGCCGACGTGGCCGTGCCGCCACGCATCGCGCTGTCTTGGTATTCGGGCTATCGCGATCAGGTCAGTGATGTGCCGGAGGTGCGGCCCGGCGAGCGCTGGCAGCTCACCGTGCGACTGCAACGTCCGCATGGCAACGCCAATCCCTACGGTTTTGACTATGAGGCATGGCTGCTGGAGCAGCACTTGCGCGCGACCGGCTATGTGCGCATGGCGCGGGACAACCGGCGGCTGGATGGCTTTGTCGTCAGCGCAGGCAATGTGGTGGAACGTAGCCGCGCGGCGTTGCGCGAACGGATTCTGGCGGCGCTGCCCGGCAAGCCCTATGCCGGCGTGATCGTGGCGCTGGTGGTGGGCGACCAGCGTGGCATCGACCAGACGGACTGGCAGGTGTTCAACCGCACGGGCATCGGACACTTGATCTCCATTTCCGGATTACACATCACCATGGTGGCCGGTTTGTTCGCATTACTGGCCTTCAACTTATGGCGGCGGTCGTTATTTACGCGGGCGCAATGGCCGCTGCGCTTGCCGGCGCAGAAAGTGGCGGCATTGGCGGGCGCGACTGTGGCCTTGCTGTATGTGCTGCTGGCGGGATTTGGCGTGCCCGCGCAGCGCACGCTGTACATGCTGATGGTGGTGGCCGCCGCGCTGTGGCTGAACCGGCTGACCAGCATTTCGCATGTGCTGTGCACCGCGCTCGGTGTGGTGGTGCTGCTGGATCCCTGGGCGTTGCTGTGGCCCGGCTTCTGGCTGTCTTTCGGCGCGGTGGCGATTATTTTGTACGCGACGCTTGGACGGACCACGCCGGGGTCGCATGCGCTGCCGCCGACCGCGCGTGAGCATTTCCGGCAGACGTTGCGCGTCGGCGTGTACACGCAGTATGTGGTGACGCTGGGACTGGTGCCGATCACGCTGCTGTTGTTTGGCCAGGTCTCTTTGATCAGCCCGTTGGCCAACGCGGTGGCGATTCCGTTAATCAGCCTCGTCGTTACGCCGCTGGCGTTGGTGGGCAGCATGTTGCCGCAGACGCTGTGCGTCCCTGTGCTGGGCCTGGCCCACTGGCTGGTGGCGGTGCTGGCCGATTGCCTGCATTGGTTCAGCGCCATACGCTATGCCGTATGGCGCGCGCCGATGCCGCCTTTCTGGCTGTTCTGCTGGGCGATGCTGGGGACGCTCTGGCTGCTGGCTCCGCGCGGGTGGCCAGCGCGCTGGCTCGGCCTGGCGACCTGGATACCGCTGCTGGCGGCCGAATCCTCCCATCCGTCACCTGGGCGCATGACCGTGACCGCGTTCGACGTGGGGCAGGGCATGGCGCTGCTGATCGAAACCCGCCATCACCGGTTGTTGTACGACGCCGGTCCGACCTACAGTCCCGAATCCAACGCCGGCAACCGGATCGTATTGCCGTACCTGCGGGCACGCGGCATCGGGGCGCTGGACGGGCTGATTGTCTCGCACAGCGATGTCGACCATTCCGGCGGCGCGTTGACGATACTGGACGGCATGCCCACCGGCTGGGTGCTGTCGTCGCTGTCGCCGCAGCACGCGATTGCACGGGCGGCGCGCCAGCATGTGCACTGCGCCGCCGGCCAGCACTGGATCTGGGACGGCATCCGCTTCGAGATCCTGCATCCGCTGTCGTCCAGCTACGCCGACGCCGCGCTCAAACCCAACGCGCGCGGCTGCACGCTGAAAATCACGGCCAACGGCAAGTCCATCTTGCTGCCCGGCGATATCGAGGCGGCGCAGGAGGCGCAATTGCTGGCGCGCGACGCCGCCCGGTTGCGGGCCGACGTGTTGCTGGCGCCGCACCATGGCAGTGGCACCAGTTCGTCGCACGGCTTCCTGTTGGCGGTCAAGCCGCAGGCCGCCATTTTCCAAGTTGGATACCGCAACCGCTACCGCCATCCCAAGCAGGAAGTCTACGACCGCTACGGCGCCATGCAGATCCAGCGCTACCGTACCGATCAATTAGGCGCCATCACGCTGGAGTTCGGCGAGACGATTGACGTCAGCGCCTACCGCGCCAGCAGCGCCCGCTATTGGCATGGCCGCTAAATTAGAGCCTTTCCACCAGCCTCCCGCGCGGCCAGCCATTACAATTGGTCGAAAATAATCATAGGAGAGACTGCTTGTGAGCAAGCCCAAGCTGCATTTCGCGCACGCCAACAGTTATCCGGCGGGCGTCTACCGCCAGTTTTTCGCGCCGCTGGCCGACGATTTCGACATCCAGGCCCTTGACATGCACGCGCACAATCCGCGCTATCCGGTCACCGACGGCTGGCCGCATCTGGTGGAAGAGTATATTCACGAGCTGAGCAACCGCTACAGCGAGCCGGTGATTCTGGTCGGCCACTCGCTGGGCGGCATGCTGGGCCTGATGGTGGCGCAGCAGCGGCCCGACCTGGTCCGTTGCGTGGTGATGCTGGACGCCCCGGTGCTCGGCGGCTGGCGTGCCTTCGCCTGGCGCATGATCAAGCGGCTGGGCCGCGCCTATACCGTGCCGCCGGCCAGGTTCTCCATCCGCCGCCGCAATGTCTGGCCGAGCGTGGAGGCGGCGTATCAGCACTTTGCCGGCAAGGATATCTTCGCCGCCTGGGCGCCGGGCGTGCTGGGCGATTACATGGACAGTGGCCTCCAGCCGCACCCGGACGGCGTGCAATTGCGCTACACGCGCGAGAACGAAACCGCCGTCTACGCGACCTTGCCGCACCATCTGCCCAAGCTGCTGCGCAAGGGCTATCCGGTGCCGATCGGCTTCATAGGCGGTGACAGCTCCTGGGAGACCAGTCAGTCTGGCCACGATCATACGCAGGCGCTGGTCGGCGAGCACTTCCGCATTATTCCGGGCGGCCATTTGTTCCCGATGGAGAACCCAGCGGCGGCGGCCGAGGCCACCAGGGAAATGATTGTGGCGCTGCTTTCGGGCTTTAGCGTAAAATCGCGGGCATTGTGAACTTCAGGATGGCCTTGCGATGACGATTAAAAGCGATAAATGGATACGCCGGATGGCGGAAGAACATGGGATGATCGAGCCGTTCTTCCCGGACCAGGTACGCCAGGAAGAGGGCCGCAAGGTGATTTCTTACGGTACGTCGTCTTACGGCTACGATATCCGCTGCGCCGACGAATTCAAGGTCTTCACCAACATCAACAGCACCATCGTCGATCCGAAGAACTTCGATTCCAACTCCTTCGTTGACGTGAAAAGCGATGTCTGCATCATCCCGCCGAACTCGTTCGCGCTGGCGCGCACCATGGAGTACTTCCGCATTCCGCGCAGCGTGCTGACAGTGTGCCTGGGCAAGTCGACCTATGCACGCTGCGGCATCATCGTTAACGTGACGCCGTTCGAGCCGGAATGGGAGGGTTATGTGACGCTGGAGTTCTCCAACACCACGCCGCTGCCGGCCAAGATCTACGCCGGCGAAGGCTGCGCGCAGGTGCTGTTCTTTGAAAGCGATGAAGTCTGCGACGTGTCCTACAAGGATCGCAACGGCAAGTATCAGGGCCAGCATGGCGTGACGTTGCCGAAGGCGTAACGTCAGACGCTCTTTTTTGCGCGGCATCGGTTCCGGCTTACGCCGGAACGATGGTGCTGCGCTGTTCTACAGTTTGAGGTCTTCCGGTCGCAGCGCGACGTAGGGTTGGATTGACCGCAGGCTGGCATCGATATCCGCCAGATCGCTGGCATAGCTGCGCGCCTTGCTGTCGTTCGCGGCTTCCTCGGCGGCGTACAGGCCTTGCAGCATCAACAGAAAGCGTTGACTTTCACTAGCAGTTTGCAAGTGAGCTTCCACATGCGCCAGCGCTTCATCCGGCTTCCCTTGCACGCGCAGTTGCGCGACTTTGAGCAAAGTTTCCATGACGGTCTCCCGTGGGTGTAAAACTCTACTATAGCAAAAAATTTCCGCAAGGAAATCTTTGGTTTGCTTTTAAATTACTGTTTCACGGGAAGTCGCATTTCCACGCACAGGCCGCCGCCGGCGCGGTTGCTGGCCTTGATGCTGCCGCCATGTGCTTCGATGACGTGCTGGGCGATCGCCAGGCCGAGGCCGTGGCCTTCGGCGCTGGCGTTGCTGGCGCGGTAGAAGGGCTGGAAGATGGTGTCCAGATCGGCCGGCGACACGCCCGGACCACGGTCTAGCACGCGGATGAGCAACTGCCGCGCGTCGGGCTGCATGCTGACCTGCAACTGCACTACGCCGCCCTCCGGACTGTGCTTGATCGCGTTGCGCACCACGTTTTCGATGGCGCGGCCCAGCAACTCCGGCTGACCGGTCACCTGCACGTCGGCGTCACCTTCGCGCACCACGCTGCGCTGCTGGCTGGCGGCCTCGTAGCTGGCATCGTCGGCGATCTGGCACAGCAGGTCGGTCATGCTGATTTCTTCCTGCGCCGCCTTGATCGCGCCGGCTTCGAGGCGTGCCAGCGTCAGCAGCTCGCCGACCAGCTTGTCCATGCGCACGCTTTCGCGTTCGATGCGCTCCATCGACGCGCTCCATTTCTCGGGCTGCTGGTGGGCCAGCCCGATGGCGGCCTGCAAGCGCGCCAGCGGCGAACGCAGTTCGTGCGAGACGTCGTGCAGCAGACGCGTCTGGCCGTCGATCAGGCTGCGCAGGCGGGCGGTCATGATGTCGAAGTCGCGGCCAAGGTCGTTGAGCTCGGTGCCGCGCTTGCCGCCGGCGCCTTCAAAGCGCGGCGCCAGGTCGCCATGGGCGGCGGCGTTGAACGCTTCGCGCAGCGCGCGGATCGGGCGCGAGAAGTACCAGGCCAGCAGCACCGCGAACAGCAGGCTGGCGACGACGGCGGCGGCAATCGGCGCCCACGGGGCAAGCGGGAAGCGCGGCCCCCAGGGCCGCTCGCCGCCGATGTCGGAGTCCGGGCGCGGGGGCGCGGCCGCTGCTGCACCATCCGGCGGCGGCATTGGGCCGCCGGCGTTGGGATTGCCGCCGTCCAGCACGGAGGCGGCTTTCATGGCCATCTGCGCGCCGCCGCCCAGATTGGACAGCAGTGGGCGGTTGTCGCCGTCCATGCCGCGCAGATGCCAGCCGGACGGCAGGAACAGCAGATAGCGCTTGCCATCGTCGGCCAGCACCTGCCGCACGCCGCGGTGTTTGCCTTTTTCCTGCAGACGGATGCGTGATTCCTGCAGTGTTTTGGCGTTGATCGTGCGCCCCAGTAATTCCTGTTCGTCCTCCGCCACCACGTAGACGCGGTGATGCTCCATGTTCTCCAACATCCGCTTCAGCGCCTTGACGCCGCCGTATTCCAGCGTGGCGGCGGCGGCGTTGATGGCCATCTCGGCCGGCGGGCTGGTGTCCAGGTTAACCAGCGCGTTGGACTGCTGGTTGCGGTTCTTGAGCCAGATGGCGCCGCCGATGCCGACCGTCGCGGCCAGCTGCGCCAGCAGGATGGACAGGAAAAACTTCCAGAACAAGCGGCCCAAGGCTTACTCCTTGATCAGCTGGTAGCCCAGACGATATACGGTTTGCAGGCAGGAGCGGCCGTCGGCGATGGTGCCGAGTTTGTGGCGCAGTGAGCTCAGGTGGACGTCAATATTGCGGTCGAAGCGCGCCAGCGGACGGCCCAGGCCCTGTTCCGACAGGGTGTTCTTGCTGACCGGGCGGCCGGCGTTACGCGCCAGCACTTCCAGCAGATTGAATTCGGTGCTGGTCAGTTCCAGCTTGTCGCCGGCCCAGGTGGCGCGGCGTTGCTCCGGCCACATGGTCAATTGGCCGACCGTGATGGCGGCTTGCTGGCCCTGGTCGGCCGGTGCGCTTTGCGCGCGGCGCAGGATGGCGCGGATGCGCGCGGTCAGCTCGCGTGGCGTGCAGGGTTTGGCCACGTAGTCGTCGGCGCCGAGTTCCAGACCGACGATGCGGTCGGTGTCGTCGCCGCGGCCGGTCAGCATCAGGATCGGCAACTGGCTGTTGGTGCGGATGCGGCGCAGCGTCTCCAAGCCGTTCATGCGCGGCATCATCACATCGAGGATGGCGATCGCGTACAGGCCGGTGAAGGCTTCGGCGGTGCCGGCTTCGCCATCGTGCACCATTTTGACGTCAAAGCCTTCCTGCTCCAGGTATTCTTTGAACATGCCGACCAGTTCGATGTCGTCGTCTATCAGCAGTACTTTGCTCTTCATTGCATTTTCTCTTGAGGCGGATCGCTCATCTTAACAGTTGGCATCTGCCCGCCAACCAGGTTTTACCCGGTTTTACAACGTATTGCTGAACGGTAATTAAATATCAAATCGTCATTTTTACGCTAATTTACGCCGCTCTTACGTTACTTAACATGGCCCGCCCCGAGAATGATGGCTCACTACCAATCAAGGAATGGGCATGAAAAAAATCAAACGACATTTGCTGCTGGCCGCTGTTTTGGCGACGCCACTGTTGACCATGGGAGGCGCGGCCCGCGCCGATGACATGCATGGAGGGCCCATGCATGCCGGACCGCCGCCGTTCGCGCGCGGCGAACCCGGTGGGCCTCCGCCATTCCTGGGCGGCGTGGAACTGACTGCGGCGCAACAAGATCAAGTTTTCGCCATTCTGCATGCGGAAGCGCCGTATCTGCGTGAACAGGGCAAGTTGGCCGCCAACGCGCGGGAAGCGCTGCGCGCGCTGGCCGGCGCCGATCAATACGACGACGCCAAGGCCGCCGCGCTGGCTCAGGATATGGCCGCCGCCGAGGCCAACCTCGCTTTGCAGCGCGCGCGTACCCAACAGAAGCTGCGGGCCGTGTTGACGCCGGAACAGCGCAAACAGCAGGCGGAAGAGCAACCACGCCGTCCTCCACCGCGCCCGTAATCCATCGTCAAAATTCGCAGTCACGGCCGCCGCGCGGCGGACGCTTTCTCACCCAAGCAGGAGCAGGTATGGAACACCATCACGATGAACACGAACACAGTCTGGCAGCCGATCTGGCGGCAATGTTCAATCTGAACCGCGACCGTCGTCAGACGCTGCGCTGGCTTCTGGCCGGGGCTTCGGCGCTGCCGGTGCTCGGCTGCGGCGGCAGCGACGCCAGTGGCACGACGAGCGCCAGCACGACCGCTACGACCACAACCACGACCACCACGACCACCACGACCACGTCAGCCAGCGGCTCGTGCGCGGTGATTCCGGAAGAGACGGGCGGTCCGTACCCGGCGGACGGCACCAACAGCAATAACGGCGGTGTGGTCAATGTGCTGACCCAGTCGGGTGTGGTGCGTAGCGACATCCGCGGCAGCTTTGGCGGAGCCAGCGGCACGGCCGCCGGCGTGCCGCTGACCATCAAGCTGCAGATCGTCAACGCCAACAACAACTGCGCGGCGCTGGCGAATGCGGCAGTGTATCTGTGGCATTGCGACCGTGACGGCAACTATTCGCTGTATTCGACCGGCGTGACCAACCAGAACTATCTGCGCGGCGTGCAGGAGACTGACAGTAACGGCAGCATCAGCTTTACGACGATCTATCCTGGGTGTTACTCGGGGCGTGTGCCGCATGTGCACTTTGAGGTGTATGCATCGCTGGCCAGGGCGACCAGCGCGTCCAATCGCATCCGCACGTCGCAGTTCGCCTTCCCGGACGCCGCCAGCAATGCGGTGTACGCCAGTAACGGCTACACCGCCAGCGCGCGCAACATGGCGTCGATCACGCTGGCGACGGACAACGTCTTCAGCGACGGTTATTCCCTGCAGATGGCGACCGTCACCGGCAACGTCACCGACGGTTTTGTGGCCACGCTGGTGGTGGCCGTGTCAGCTTAAAATGACCTGGGCAACACGTCGTCCCGGCGCAAGCCGGGACCCATGCTGACGTCGCTCAGCGCGCCAGGCATTCAAAATTACTGCTTGACGCAATCCACGAAGTAGCCGCGCTTGCCATCCACCTCGCGCTTGACCAGACCGTGCACATCGGTCTCGAAGCCAGGGAAGCGCTCGTTGAAGTCGCGCGCGAAGCGCAGATAGTCCACAATCGTCTTGTTGAAACGCTCGCCCGGGATCAGCAGCGGAATGCCCGGCGGGTAAGGCGTCAGCAGGATCGACGTGATGCGGCCTTCCAGTTCATCGATCGCCACGCGTTCGATTTCACGGTGCGCCATCTTGGCGAAGGCATCCGACGGCTTCATCGCCGGCACCATGTCCGACAAATACATCTCGGTGGTCAGGCGCGCCACGTCATACGCTTTGTAGAAGTCGTGAATCTGCTGGCACAGGTCGCGCAGGCCGATTTTTTCGTAGGTCGGATTGGCAGCGGCGAATTCCGGCAGGATGCGCCACATCGGCTGGTTCTTGTCGTAATCGTCCTTGAACTGTTGCAGCGCGGTCAGCAGCGTGTTCCAGCGGCCTTTGGTGATGCCGATGGTGAACATGATGAAGAACGAGTACAGCCCGCACTTCTCGATGATCACGCCGTGCTCGGCCAGATACTTGGTCACGATCGACGCCGGAATGCCGGTCTCGTCGAACTTGCCGTCCAGCGATAGGCCCGGGTTGACGATGGTGGCCTTGATCGGGTCCAGCATGTTGAAGCCCGGCGCCAGCTTGCCGAAGCCGTGCCAGTCGTCCTCGGCCTTGATGATCCAGTCCTCGCGCGAGCCGATGCCTTCTTCGGCGAACTCGTTCGGGCCCCAGACCTTGAACCACCAGTCCTTGCCCCACTCGGCGTCGATCTTCTTCATGGCGCGGCGGAAGTCCAGCGCTTCCAGGATCGACTCTTCGACCAGCGCGGTGCCGCCCGGCGCCTCCATCATGGCCGCGGCGACGTCGCACGAGGCGATGATCGAGTACTGCGGCGAGGTCGAGGTGTGCATCAGGTAGGCCTCGTTGAAGGCGTCCTGGTCCAGCTTGACCGATTCCGACTCGCGCACCAGCACCTGCGAGGCCTGCGACAGGCCGGCCAGCAGCTTGTGAGTCGACTGGGTCGAGAAGATCATCGACTCTTTGGCGCGCGGACGGTCCTTGCCGATCGCGTGCATGTTTTTGTAGAAGTCGTGGAAGGTGGCGTGCGGCAGCCAGGCTTCGTCGAAGTGCAGGGTGTCGATCTGGCCGTCGAGCATCTCGCGCAGGGTTTCCACGTTGTACACCACGCCGTCGTAGGTCGACTGGGTGATGGTCAGGATGCGCGGCTTCTTGTTCACCGCTTCGCGCGCGAACGGGTTGGCCTCGATCTTGCGCATGATGCTCTCCATCGAGAACTCTTCCAGCGGGATCGGGCCGATGATGCCGAGGTGGTTACGGGTCGGCATCAGGAACACCGGAATCGCGCCGCACATGATGATCGAGTGCAGGATCGATTTGTGGCAGTTACGGTCGACCACGACGATGTCGCCCGGCGCCACGGTCGAGTGCCACACCATCTTGTTCGAGGTCGAGGTGCCGTTGGTGACGAAGTAGCAGTGGTCGGCGTTGAAGATGCGCGCGGCGTTGCGCTCGGACTTGGCAACCGGACCGGTGTGGTCCAGCAACTGGCCCAGCTCTTCAACGGCGTTGCAGACGTCGGCGCGCAGCATGTTCTCGCCGAAGAACTGGTGGAACATCTGGCCGATCGGCGACTTCAGGAAGGCCACGCCGCCCGAGTGGCCGGGGCAGTGCCACGAGTAGGAGCCGTCGTTGGCGTATTCCACCAGCGCGCGGAAGAACGGCGGCGCGAGGCCGTCCAGATAGGACTTGGCCTCGCGGATGATGTGACGGGCGACGAATTCCGGCGTGTCCTCGAACATGTGGATGAAGCCGTGCAGCTCGCGCAGGATATCGTTCGGGATGTGGCGCGAGGTGCGGGTTTCGCCGTACAGATAGATCGGGATGTCGGCGTTCTTGTAGCGGATTTCCTCGACGAAGGCGCGCAGCGACTTCAGCGCGGTGTCGGTGTCTTCCACCGAGCCGGTGCCGAATTCCTCGTCGTCGATCGACAGCACGAAGGCCGACGCGCGCGATTGCTGCTGGGCGAACTGGGCCAGATCGCCGTAGCTGGTCACGCCCACCACTTCCATGCCTTCTTTTTCCATCGCATCGGCAAGGGCGCGAATGCCCAGGCCGGACGTGTTCTCGGAACGGAAATCCTCGTCAATAATGACGATGGGGAAACGAAATTTCATGCATGTCTCCAAAAAAGCAAGCCGCCCCTGACCGGTGTCGCGGGGCGGACTAGGGCGCGACCCCTGAGGTAAAGGCCGCAAAAAAATAAGAACGGGATTCTCGCAGAAATAGCCGCTCTGCGGGAAAAAATTATCGTACCAGAATGCACCAGGGACATGACGCCCCCATGACAGGAGGAAATGTCCTCTGATCAATGTTGCTTAATGGTTGCTTAATGGTTGCCTAATGGTTTCTTAATGGCCACCCAACCACGCCATGACGCCGAGCACCACGCCGACGCCGGCCACGCCATAGGCCAGGCCCATCATCCATTTCTTGCGGGTCAGCAGGGTGATGGCGGCCAGCGAGATGGCGATCTGCTCGGCGGTGGTGGCCAGCGCCCACTGATGGTGCTGGTGCATGGCCTCATCCGATTTGTGGTTCCACTCCTTGGACGATTCCTCCCACTTCTCGGCGTCCTTCTTGATGTCTTCCTTCTCCTGCTTGTAGCGGGCGACCTCGGCCTCGTAGCGTTTCGGGTCGACGCCGGGCAGCGTCATCGCCAGCTCTGCCAGATTCTGCTTGGCCGACTTGGCTTGATAGTAATTCCAGCTGTTGGCTGCTTGGGTCTTATCGATGGCGGCATTGTTCTTGAACAGCGCCGCATCGTTCTGGGTAGCGCCACCGAGATAGCCGAACGCCGCGCCGACGGTGGCGAGGATGGCCGTCATGACGGCAATATTGTTCGAAAAACCATCGTTGCCGTGGGCGGCATGTTCAACCGCGTGATCGTGTGGGCCGTGTACGTGGAAGCCTGAACCTGACATGGGATATCCTTGAATCGAAAACTTAAGCCTTGCGGCGGAGGGTGACAAAAGCATAGCGCAAACCGGACGCCGCCGAAACGTGTTCCTCGCGGGCGGTCTCCTGCCAGGCGTCGGCGGCTATCGCTGGAAAGAACGCATCGCAATCGAAGGTATGGGCGATTTGCGTGATAATCAACTGATCGGCCAGCGGCAGCGCCTGCTGATAAATCTCCGCGCCGCCGATGACAAAGCCCTCGGCGCCGTCGAGCAGCGCGATGGCCGCATCGAGCGAGCCGACGCGCTCGACACCATCCCGCGTCCAATTATCGTTACGGGTGACGACAATGTTGCGGCGGTTGGGCAGAGGGCGGCCGATGGAATCGAACGTCTTGCGGCCCATGATGATCGGGTGGCCGCTGGTGGTGCGTTTGAAATGCGCCAGATCCTCCGGCAACTTCCACGGCAGGGTGTTATTGATACCGATGCCGCGCTGGGCATCGGTGGCAACGATGATAGTCAGTTTGCTCATAATTTCCAATCCGGTTGGGTCCGTGTGCGAATGTCAGACCTGACACCGGGGTTTTGTATAAAAGGTGCGCATGTGGTGGGCTAGCGCTTGCGGCGCTTCCAGCGGCATCATGTGGCCGGCGCCTTCACTTAGCAGGTGAAGTTGCGCGTTGGGACAGTTGTCGGCCAGTTCGCGCACGTCGTCGGCCGGGACCAGCTTGTCGTGTTCGGAGCCGATGATCAGTACCGGGCATTGCAGCGCGCGCACGCGGTCCATCAGGTCGGGGCGCTCGATGGTGCTGCGGAATTGCGCCAGCAGTACTTCTTTGCCGAGGTCGACCGCCATCCGCTGGATGATGCCGATGAGTTCGGCGTCGTCCAGGTGTTCCGGCGCGACGATTTCCCGCAGGCGCATTTGCGTCATGCCGGTGTACAGGTTTTTCTCCAGTTGCGGGATGATGCGCTCGCGCGTGGTTTTTTCCTTGTCGCCCAGCTTTTTGCCGGCGCTGCCGATGATGGTCAGCGATTGCACACGCTCCGGATGCGTCAGCGCGTATTCCACCGACAGGTAGGCGCCCAGCGAGAAGCCGACCAGGTTGGCCTTCAACGCGCTATGCGCGCCGATCAGTTCCAGCATCTGTTCGCGCGTGTGCGCCTTCGGTAGCGGGACGTGGTTGAATTCGAAGCCGTCCCCCAGCAGTGGCAGCAGCCGGCCCCACATGCGCTCGTCGCACAGGGTGCCGGGGACGAAGTCCAGCCGCATCGTCAGACCGCCATCGGGGCGGTGATCGGCGCGTGGTGCTGGTAGCCTTCCAGCGCGAAGTCGGATGGTGCGATTTTTTCCAGCCACTCCGGTTCGTATTTGCCGGTCTGCGCGAACGCTGGCACGCGTTCGGAGATGATCAGTTGCGGCGCCGGGAACGGTTCGCGCTTCAGCTGTTCCTGCACCATCTCCATGTGGTTTTCGTAGATGTGGGCATCACCAATGAAGTAGGTGAACCAGCGCGGCGTGTAGCCGGTCAGGCGGCCCACCAGATGCATCAGCGCGGCGCCTTCGGCCAGGTTGAACGGTGTGCCGAGACCAAGGTCGTTGGAGCGCACGTAGAGGCACATCGACAGTTCTTTGGTCGTCGGATTCGGGATGAACTGGTACAGCAGATGGCAGGCCGGCAGGGCGACCGCGTCCAGCACCGCCGGGTTCCAACCGTGGAACAGGATGCGGCGGCTGCTCGGATTAGTAATGATGGTGTCGAGGCATTCACGCAACTGGTCGATGGCTTTGTACAGCAGGACTTTCGGTATGCCGTCTTCCTCCAGCTGCGAGACGACGGTGAAGCCATTCTTTTGCGCGTCGGCGATTTGCTCCGGCTGGTCCGCGTCCAGCAATTTGTAGCCTGGCCATTGGCGCCATTGCACGCCGTAGACGGGACCCAGGTCGTCGGTGCCCAGGCGGTATGGATTGTCCAGCCATTGCTGATTTTCGTTGGCGTTCTGGTCCCAGACTTTGCAACCGAGCGCGCGGAAGTCGGCGGCGCTGCGCGAGGCGCGCAGGAAGGCGCACAGTTCGCCCACGACCGATTTGAATGCCAGCTTCTTGGTCGTCACCGCGGGAAAACCTTGGGCCAGGTCGAAGCGCATCATCGCGCCCGGCACGCTCAGCGTGCGGATGCCGGTCCGGTTGTCTTGCCAACTGCCGGTGTCGATGACGGTTTGGATCAGGTCCAGGTATTGCTGCATTCAGTTCTCCAACTTGGGGTATCGCTCAAAGAGGCGTATTTTAGCAGGGCGTCCGCGATGGCGTCAGCGTGCGCCCGGCTTGGATTTGCGTGCGCCAGGCTTGGCCGCGGCGCGGCCGTCGGAGCGGGCTTGCGATTTGGTGCCGCGTCCGCTGGTGACCACGACGGCGCCTTTGGGAGCGCTGCCGCCGGAGGTGTTGAACGAGCGGCCACGTGGCTTGGCGGCGGCGTTGCCATCGCGGCCGGCCTGCTTGCTGACTTTTTCCGGTGGCGTCCAAACGCCCAGCGATTCGCTGCCGCCGGCTGGACGGGCCGCCGTCTTGGCCGCCGCCGGGGCCTTGGCTATCGGTGGGGCGCCGCTGGGGCGCTTGGCGGTGGGCACTTTGCGTGGCGTTGCGTTGGATGAGGTTTCCGGCACGCGGTGATCCGCTTCAAAGCCAGCTTCCACGTAGCGTGGAATGGGTTGGCGCGTCAGCGTTTCGATCGCTTTCAGCATGTCCACTTCGTCGGCACAGACCAGCGATACCGCTTCGCCTTCCATGCCGGCGCGGCCCGTGCGGCCGATGCGGTGGATATAGTCTTCGGCCACGGAAGGCAAATCAAAGTTGACCACCTGCGGCAGCGCTTCGATGTCCAGGCCACGCGCGGCGACGTCGGTGGCGATCAGCAGCCGCACTTCCTTGCGCTTGAAGCGTTCCAGTGCGCGCAGGCGCGCGGGCTGGGTCTTGTCGCCATGGATGGAATCGGCCGTCACGCCATGTTCGTGCAGCGTCTTGACCAGCGCCTCGACGCCTTTGCGCGTCTTGACGAACACCAGCGCTTGCGACCAGGCCAGCTTGTTCAGCAGGTGCAGGAACAGTTCCGGCTTGCGGCGCTTGTCGGTGGTCACCAGCCATTGTTTGACGCTTTTGACCGCCGTATTGGCGGCTTCCACCTGGATCGATACCGGGTCCTTGACGATGCCCTTGGCCAGCTTGCGCACCTCGTCCGAGAAGGTGGCCGAGAACAGCAAGGTCTGACGCTGCTTCGGCAACGCCTCCAGCAGAATATCCAGATCACGCTCGAAGCCCAGGTCCAGCATGCGGTCCGCTTCGTCTAGCACCAGCGTTTGCAGCAGCTCGAAGTTGATCGCGCCCTGATCATGCAGGTCGATCAGCCGGCCCGGCGTTGCCACCAGCACGTCCAGCCCCTTGCGCAGCTTGGCGATCTGCGGCGCGATATCGACGCCGCCATACGCCACGGCGCTGCGCAGCGGTAGTTTGCCGCCGTAGTTGCGGAAGCTTTCATAAACTTGCTCGGCCAGTTCGCGCGTCGGCACCAGCACCAGGGCGCGGATGCGCTGCGGGCCGGTCACGCCGTTCATGGTCAGCTGATGCAGGATCGGCAGCGCGAAGCCGGCGGTCTTGCCGGTGCCGGTCTGCGCCGCCGCCATCACGTCGCGGCCCGCCAGCACGGCGGGAATGGCCTGCTTCTGGACGGGCGTCGGTTTGTGATAGCCGAGCGCATTCAGCGTGCGCAGTAAAGGGTCGATCAGACCGAGTGCTTGGAAAGTCATGTAAATTCAGTGGTTAGTTGGCCAGCGCGTCGGACCACAGGGTCAGAATCTCGCGCACACGCTGATCCGCAAGGCGCAGCAGATTGTCGCCGACGTACAGCTCAACGAAGCAGTGGTCGGGCAGCGCCGCGTGACTGGCGCCGTTGAACAGCCACACGCCATGCTGTTCGGCGATGCGGCTGCGGATATCCAGCGCGTGGTCGCGGCTCACCGGCAGATGAAGATGCAGCATGTTCGCATGCGGCTGCGCCGGATTTGGCGTCAGCAGTGGAAAAGCGCGCAGCGTCTCGTACAGCCATTGCGTGCGCTTGAAATAGTCCGGCATCGCGGCCAGCCGCGCGTCGAACTGCATGGCCGCAGCCACCACATACGGCGTGCGCTGGTAGACATTGCCGCCCTGGCGCCGATACCACTCGGCGGCCTTGGCGACAAACGCCGCGCTACCGGCCAGCATCGCACCGGCCATGCCGCCGATGCCTTTGTACAGCGACACGTAGACGCTGTCGAAGCCGGTCGCGATATCGCCGACCGGCCGGCCATAGGCCGCCGCCGTCTCCCACAGCCGCGCGCCATCCATGTGCAGATGGATGCCTTGCTCGTGGCAGTACGCCTTGATGGCCGCCAGTTCGTCCCAGCTTGGGCACTGGCCGCCGATCTCGCGCGCCGGCAGTTCCAGCGTGGCCGCGCCCAACTGGTCGGGAATCGCCTTCAGTTCGTCCATCGTCCACGGACGCTGCGGGTCGCCTATTTGCAGGGCGTGGAAATGGTCGAACAACTGATGGTTGCCGCGTTCATGCTTCAGGATGTGCGAGCTTGGATGCAGCGCCACCAGCTTGCTGCCGCGCTCCGTGCAGGCGATGCGCAGCGCGGTCGCTTGCGTCATGGTGCCGGTGATGCAGAAAACCGCCGCCTCGCAACCGAGCAGGCGCGCGACTTTCTGTTCAAATTCCTGTATCAGCTTGCCGTTGCCGTAGACGTCGTGCGCCACGCTGTGCGCCTCGCACCAGTCGCTCATGGCCGCAAACAGCTCGGCGGGCGACAGCGCGCGATGGCCCGGTAAGTGCGTGCGGCACTGCTGTTTGAGTTCTGCGTCGGTCATGGCAGTGCTTTATAAAATTATCAGTGCTCGGTGTGCGCGTGGTGGAACTGCAGCGCCGCCAGGTTGGCGTAGATGCCACCCAGCGCCACCAGCGATGCGTGGGTGCCGGTTTCGACGATTTTGCCGTCCTCCATGACGATGATGCGGTCGGCGCGCTGCACGGTCGCCAGCCGGTGGGCGATGATGACGGTGGTGCGGCCGACCATGGCCGCCTCCAGCGCCTTCTGCACCAGGCGTTCCGATTCCGCATCCAGTGCGCTGGTGGCTTCGTCCAGCAGCAGCAGTGGCGGATTTTTCAGCAGCGCGCGGGCAATGGCGATGCGTTGGCGCTGGCCGCCGGACAGGCGCACGCCGCGTTCACCGAGGAAGGACTGATAGCCCTGCGGCAGACGCTCGATGAATTCGTGGGCGGCGGCCAGCTTGGCGGCGGCGATGACTTCCTCGTCGCTGGCGCCGGCGCGGCCGTAGCGGATGTTTTCCATGGCGTTGGCCGAGAAGATCACCGTATCCTGCGGCACGATGCCGATGGCGTCGCGCAGCGTATGCAGGTCCAGTTGCGTGATGTCGACGCCATCGAGCTTGATGCTGCCGCTTTGCGGATCGTAGAAGCGCAGGAACAGCTGGAACAGCGTGGTCTTGCCGGCGCCCGAAGGGCCGACCACGGCCACCGTTTCACCCGGCTCGATGTCCAGCGTGATGTGGTCCAGCGAGTTGGTTTCCGGTCGCGATGGGTAGCAGAACACGATGTCGTTGAGCGTCAGCGCGGCGCCGTTGGCGGCGCGCGGCGGCAGCGTCAGTGGCCGCGCCGGCGGCTGAATCGTGGATTGGACCGACATCAGCTCCAGCAGGCGCTCGGTGGCGCCGGCGGCGCGCTGCGCCTCGCCCATCACTTCAGACAGCGCGCCAATGGCGCCGGCGACGATGGAGGCGTACAGGATGAACTGACCGAGGTCGCCGCCGGTCATCTCGTCCGACAGCACGGCGTGCGCGCCCAGCCACAGCACGAACACGATGGCGCCGAACACCAGCACAATCGCCAGCATGGTCAGCACGGCGCGGGCGCGGATGCGGCGCATGGCGGTCTGGAAGGCGCCTTCGATCGAGGCGCCGAAGCGCTGCGATTCGATCTTTTCGTGGGTGAAGGCTTGCACCGTCGGCATGGCGTTGAGGATTTCGCCGGCCATGGCGGAAGCGTCGGCCACGCGGTCCTGCGAGTCGCGCGAGAGGGAGCGCACGCGGCGGCCGTACATCACGATCGGCAGCACAGTGAGGATCAGCAGGCCGATGATGATGGACGACAGCTTGACACTGGTCACGAACAGCATCGCCAGGCCGCCGATGAACAGCAGCACGTTACGCAGCGCCATGGAAATGCTGGTGCCGACCACCGATTGAATCAGCGTGGTGTCGGTGGTGATGCGCGACAGGACTTCGCCGGTCTGCGTGGTCTCGAAGAATTCCGGGCTTTGGGTGATGACGTGATTGTAGACCGCGCTGCGGATGTCGGCCGTGACGCGCTCGCCCAGCCATGAAACGGTGTAGAAGCGCGCCGCCGTGGCCAGCGCCAGCAGCGTGGCGAGACCGAACAGCGCCAGGAACACCAGGTCCACGTGCTGGATGCTCTTAGCGCCGGCGCCGCCGAATCCGAGGTCGATCATCTGCTTGAACGCGGCCGGAATCGCCAGCGTGGAGCCGGCGGCCACCACCAGCGCGATACCGGCCATGGCGAACTGGCGCTTGTACGGCGCGAGGAAGGGCGTCAGCCCGCGCAGGGTGGCGAGGCTGCCTTTCTTGAGTTCTCGGGTGGCGCTGGGAGCGGCGGCGGCGGGCGTGCTGGCGGTGGTGCTATTGGTCATCTGGTAGCTGCGCTTACTTTAAATATTCTTGTTAGACGTTGTGGTTACAGTTTTATTGCACGTACATAGCCGGTCATCTCCAGATAAGCGCGACCGGCCGGCTTGCCGTCACGGTGCAGCGTGACCGCGCCTTCCCAGTACACGGCGCCGGTCGAGCGGCGCGAATCCAGTTCCTGGTCGTCCTGGAGCGGCACAATGTCCCACACGGTGTCGCCGGTTGTGAGCCGCGTCGCCACCGGATATTCGGCATTGGTGCGCGGCGAACGCCAGCGCTTTTGCGGCGTAAAACTGACCTGGTCCGGGGCAAACTGCGTGATCTTACCGGATGCATCGCGCCATGTCGCGTGCGCCCATAGTTTAGCACCTGTCTTGCTTCTGACCGCGAATGCCATCAATGCGCCGCCGTCATCGAGGTTGGCGCCAACCCAATCCCAGCCGGTGGCCTCGGCGTCCAGCGCTTCGCTCGACCATTCGTGGTCCAGCCATGCCTGCCCGGTGACGCGTGTCTGCTTGTTAAGACGAGTGACGCTGCCGCTCACTTGCAGGTGCGGCTGGCTGTAGTAGTAGCTGCTTTGCGCGGGGCGCGGACCTTTGCGCGAATAGCCGCGTTCTCCCTGCAACAGGTCGGGCTGGGATGGCGTCAGTGTGAGGTCGTACTTGAATTCGGGGCCATCGACGTGGACGGTGTAGCTGCCGTCGGCGGCGCGCACCATCTGCCAATCTTCCAGCTTGACGTTGGTGTCGCCGGTTTTGGCGTAGGACAGGCCGAAGCCCTCGCGCGCGCTGCGCTGGTCGTGCAGCAGTTTGCCGTTGGCCGGGTCGGATAGCGCGGCGTGGCCGATGATCAGCTGTTTCGGCGCGAACTGGCTTGGGTTGGCGCGGTCGTGCGAGGTGGCGCTGCGGAAGAATGTCACCTGGAAGCCGAGCGGCTTGCCCTCGGGCGTGTTGAGCCAGCCGGTGACATACCACCATTCGGTTTTGTAGTCCGGATGCGCACCGTAGTCTGCGGGGAAGGTCAGCGACTGGCCGGCCGGCAGCGGAACCACGGCGGTGAATTGCGGCGCGGCGGCGTACGAGGGCGCCGCCAGCGCGATGGTGGCGGCCATCATCGCGGCGGCGCGGCGTGCGCGGTTGAGCAGGCGGGTTGGCATTACCAGTCCTCCCGGACGGCGCGTATCGGTCCGCCGGACAGCGACTGGCGGCCTGCCAGCAGCGCGGTGAGCGCGGCGGCGGCCAGCAGCAGTCCGGCAACGGCGGCCAGCAGCGGCCATGGCATGTGCAGCTGCATGGTCCAGTGGAACGATTGCGGGTTGACGACAAAGACCAGTATCAGGCTGATGACCCATCCCAGCACAAAGCCGGTGACGATGCCAAGGCCCGTCAGCGAACCGCCTTCGATCGCCAGGATGGCCAGCACCTGTTTGCGGCTGACGCCAACGTGGCGCAACATGCCGAACTCCTTGGCGCGCGCCAGCGTCTGCGCCGAGAAGGTCGCGGCCACGCCAAACAGGCCGATGACGATGGCGATCGCTTCCAGCAGATAGGTGATGGCGAAGCTGCGGTCAAAGACTCTCATGCTCATGGCGCGGATTTCCGATGGCTCGCTGGCGTCCAGCGCGGCGGCGAATGGCAGGCGTTTCAGCGCCGCCAGCGTGGCTTCGGGCTTGGCGCCCGGCTTGAGCGTGAGGGCGACACCGCTGGCATCCTGTTCGCCGGTGATGGCGCGGTAGTCGCTCAGGCGCATCTGGATGGTGCCGGTGGGCCGGGCGTAATCGCGCCACACGCCGGCCACGATAAAGGCATGCGGCTTGCCGTTGAGCGGCAGTTCGATGCGTGCGCCCGGTGTCATGTTGTACAAATCGACCATGGCCTCTGAGACCCAGACTGGCGGCGGTGCGCCCGGAGCGGGCGTGCGCGCGTCGCCAACGATGGCAAGCGAGCGAGCAGGATCGGCGGCATCGATATTGCGGGCCATGAGCGTGACGGATGGCCGGCCGGCGTCCAGCGACACTGGCCGGGTGCGCAGGAAGTCGGCGCTGTCGACACCGGGCAGTGCGGCCACCGCCGCTTGCTCCTCCGGCCGCAAGCCGGCGGTGGCGCCACCGCTGGCGGTGCTGACGTAGATATCGGCCGGCAGCACGTGCTGCAACCAGTCGTCCAGCGAGACGCGGAAGCTGGCGACCATGATCGCCATTGCGACCATCAGGCTGAAACTCGACAGCACGCCGCCCAGTGCGATGCCGGCCTGGCTGGAGGCGTTGGCGAGACGCGACAAGGTGAGCGTCATGACGGCCGATGCACCGGGCCGGCCGGCGGTGGTGGCGCTCCAGCGCTGGTGGGCGTAGCGGAATACGATGGCGGCCAGGCGCGGCATCAGGCCGATGGCGCCGATCAGCAGCAGCGCAATCGACAGGTAGCCGAACAGCGGCAATTCAAACACCGGTGGCGCTTGCGACAGCAGCGCGGCCAGCGCCATGCAGACCAGCGACGGCCAGGCGCGGGCGAGGCGCGATATCGCGGCTTCCTCGGTGCCGGATTTGAGGGCGACGGCCGGCTTGGCGCGGGCCGCGTCCAGCGCCGGCGCGGCGCAGCCCAGCAAGGCGACGGCCACGCCGAGCGCGAAATAGATGGCGGCGGCGACCGGCGTGAAATGCACCTCGGGGCGCACGCCGGAGAAGAAGCCGGCGCCGAGGTCCGCGCCCATGAAGTGCAACGCGGCGGCGGCCATGCCGTAGCCGGCCGCGATGCCGATGGCCGATCCGGCAACGCCGAGGCACAGGCCTTCGATCAGGATCTGGCGCAGCAGGCGATGGCGGTCGAGGCCCAGCACGCGCAGCAGCGCGAACTGGCTGCGGCGGCGTATCACCGACAGCGCCTGCGTGGAGAATACGAGGAAGGCGCCGGTGAACAGCGCCACCAGCGCCAGTACCGTGAGGTTGACGCGATAGGCGCGGCTCATGCCTTCATTGCGGCTGTTCTGCTCCTGATCGTTGGGCTGATTGACGCGGAAGCGGCCAGGGTACTGGCTTTGCAGGTCTTTTTCGAGTTGCGTTTTGAAGACTTCGCGGTTGATGCCATCGCGCAGTTTGAGATCGATGCGCGACAGTTGGCCGAGTTTTTCAAAGCGCCATTGAGCGGCGCCGATGTCCATGATGGCGAGACGCTGGCCGGCGCGGGCGCCTGGCACCGCGCCGCCGACCCGCAGCGCAAGCCGGCTGGTGCCGACTTGCAGCGTGATGGCGTTGTCCTTGGGCTGCAGCCATTGCCGGGCGGCGGCGGAAAGGAAGACCGCGTCGTCGGATAAGGTGTCGCCGATGTCGTCGCCGGCGGGAACGCCAACCAGTTCCGGGGAAATGTAGGCGGCGCGGAAGGCGTCTGTGGCGATTATTTTTAGCGCGGTGCGTTCGCCGGGGACGGAGGCGTCGAACTCCAGCACCGGCGAGGCGACGGCCACACCGTCGCGTTGCGCCAGCGCCGGGTAAATCTGTTCGTCAAAAAAAGGCTCGGTGCCGCGTACTTGAATGTCCGCCACGCCGGACAGCCCTTTGATGGCGGCGGAGAATTCGTTGAAGGCGGCGGCATTGATCAGATGGATGGCGAAGCCGAGCGAGATGCCGACGGCGATCGCCGCAATCGCCACCAGGGCGCGCACCGGATGCGCGCGCCACTCGCCCAGCAACAGCCAGCGCGAGAGCCGCCGCATCGACGCCGCCGGCGCGTCCGCGATGGCGCTTGCCGCTGCTTGCCTTGGTGTGGACGGGCGATCAGTCATCAGCGGGGACACTCCAGCGCCATGGCTTCGCCGGCCCGGTGGGCGCGCAGACGAGCGGCTTCGGAGGCCTGGCCGGTGGCGCGGCGGGCGTCTTCATCGGCCCAGCGTTTGTTGAGTTTCAGCTTGTCGCATTTCTTGCGCTGCACGGCGGCGGTTTGCGCGGCGCGGTTGGCGTCGCGCTCGTCGCGCTCCTGCTGCTTGAGGCGCGCTTTTTCCAGTGAGCTGGCTTGCTTCTGCTGGCGTTTGAGATCGCGCGCGGCGGCGGGATCGGCTTTCGGCGCGGCCGGCATGTCCAGCGTGGCCGCCTGCGCCCCGGCCGGACATGGCGTATCGCTGTAACTGACCTTGCCATTCACCGAACATTTGTAGACGCTTTGTGCGTGCGCCGCCATCGCGGCGGCCCACAGCAGAACAACGATCAGCAATTTCATCTCCGCCTCGCTCAAAGGATTTTCCCGGGATTCATGATACCCAGTGGATCCAATGCCGCTTTGATGGCTCGCATCATGTTGAGTTCTACCGGCGACTTGTAGCGGGCCAATTCGTCGCGCTTCAGCGCGCCGATACCATGTTCGGCCGAAATCGAGCCACCGAACGACTCCACGCTGTCGTACACCACACGGTTAACCTTATCCTGCTGGAGCAGAAAGTCCTCGTTCGAGATGCCGGGCGGCGGCGCGACGTTGTAATGCAGGTTGCCGTCGCCCAGATGGCCGAAGCACACCAGCTGGCATCCGGGGAAGGCGGCATCCAGCAGCGGCCCGGTGGCGCTGACGAAGTCCGCGATGCGCGACACCGGCAATGAAATATCGTGCTTGATATTCTTGCCCGCCTTGGCCTGCGCCAGTGGAATATGCTCGCGCAGCTGCCACAAGCCGGCTGATTGCGCCACCGAGGACGCCACCACCGCATCCTGAATCACATCACGCGCCAGCGCAGCGCCGATGGCCCGTTCAAGCAGGCCAACCGCGTGCTGCTCCGATTCGCTGCTGGATAATTCCAGCAGCACGTACTGTGGATGGGGTGCGGCAAAGGGTTTGGGCAACGACGGGAATTGTTCGGCCACCAGCTCCAGGCAGTAGCGCGACATCAGCTCGAAGCCGGTCAGGCTGGCGCCGCAATAATCCTGCATCAGCACCAGCAGTTGCAGCGCGTGGGCGGGCGAGGGCAGCGCCGCCAGCGCGGTGATGCTGGCTTTCGGCTGTGGATACAGCTTGAGCACCGCGCCGGTGATGATGCCCAGCGTGCCCTCGGCACCGATGAACAGGTCGCGTAAATCGTAACCGGTGTTGTCCTTGCGCAGGCCGCGCAAGCCGCTCCAGACCTCGCCCTGCGGCATGACCACCTCCAGCCCGAGACACAGCTCGCGCGTATTCCCGTAGCGCAGAACCGCCGTGCCGCCCGCGTTGGTGGCCAGATTGCCGCCGATGGTGCAACTGCCTTCGGCCGCCAGCGACAGCGGGAACAGACAGCCCTCGGCCGCCGCAGCTTCCTGTATATGTTGAAGTATGCAGCCCGCGTCCACCGTCATGGTGCGGTTGACCGCATCGACCTGGCGCACGCTGTTCAGCCGCGCCAGCGACAGCAGCACCTGCGCGCCGCTGATATCCGGCACGCTGCCCAACACCAGACCGGTGTTCCCGCCTTGCGGCACCATCGCCACGCGATGCGCGGCGCAAGCCCGCACCAGCGCCGCCACCTGATCCACCGAGCCGGGACGCAGCACCGCCAGCGCCTTACCGGTAAAACGTCCGCGCTGATCGGTGAGGAAGGGCGCCATGTCGGATGGCGTCTCCAGCACATACGCATCGCCGACGATGCCACGACATTGCGAGAGAAAGTCCATCATTTAACGGTGTTGATCTTTACTTTATCCAGCAGTTCCCTGGCCATTTTTTTGGCGGCGCGCTTGTAGGGGCGCAGGTACAGCACCGCGCACACGAAGTAGATGCACACCACCACCGCCTCGCCCCAGCCCAGCCAGGCCGACAGGTCGCCGGTGTCGCTCCAGCCGCGCACCACGCCCTCGGCGAAATACACCAGGATCATCATGGAGGTCCATTGCAGTGTGTAGATGTCACGCTTGTAGACGCCGTACAGCGGCAGCAGCAGCGGCGCGGCCTTCAGCACCAGCCACGAACCACCCGGTTTCAACGGCGCCAGCACCATCTCCCACAACACACACAAGACAATCAGCGCCACCAGGCTGCCGATAGCACCCCAGTGAAAGTACTTCTGCATCGTGGTTTCCATGGCGCCTATCCTTGTAGTTTGACTGCTGTTTCGGCCAGCCGCTTGCCGAGGGCGATGGCGAGGCGTTTTTCATCGTCGGTGATGACTTTCTTGCCATCCAGGCCAGACCAGTGGCTGGCGCCATACGGCGTGCCGCCGCTGGCGGTGGTCATCAGTTCGGGATGCGTGTAGGGTAGGCCAAGCACCATCAGGCCGTGATGGAACAACGGGATCATCATCGACAGCAGCGTCGATTCCTGGCCGCCGTGCAGGCTGCCGGTGGAGGTGAATACGCACGCCGGCTTGCCGGCCAGCGCGCCGGACAACCACTGGCTGGCGGTGCCATCCCAGAAATACTTCATGGCCGATGCCATGTTGCCGAAGCGCGTGGGCGAGCCGACGGCGATGCCGGCGCAGTCGGTCAGGTCGTCCAGTTCCACATACGGCGCGCCGTCGGCCGGCACGTCCGGCGCGGTGGCCTCCGCCACGGTGGACACGGCCGGCACGGTGCGCAGCCGCGCGTCGCAGCCAGGCACGCTTTCGATGCCCTGGGCGATCAGTTCCGCCAGTTTGCGGGTGGCGCCGTGGCGGGAGTAAAACAGGACAAGGATGGTCAGGTTAGGATGGTTCATCAGCGGTATTATAGGGCGCTTTGGCCGATGGTATCATTGCCACTGTTGTCACGATTGATGCTTATGTACGAAAAATACGTCCGTCCTACCCTGCAGTACCTGTTCCGCAGCTGTCGCAGCGGGATTCAGCTTGTGCGCTCGCTGTCCTGGCCCGAGGTGCGCGATCTGATCTTGTTCGCTCGCCGTCGCTTGCGTGAAGAGAGTCTGCCGCAGGTCGCGGGCAGTCTGACCTTCACCACGGTGTTCGCGCTGGTGCCGCTGCTGACCATCGCGCTGGCGATTTTTACCACCTTCCCGATGTTCAACGCCTTCCGCAGCTCGCTGGAGGCGTACTTCGTGCAGAGCGTGATGCCGAAGACGATTTCCAACAACATCCTCAGCTACCTGACGATGTTTGCCTCCAAGGCCACCCGCCTTTCGGCGGTGGGCGCGGTGACGCTGATCTTCACGTCGATCGCGATGATGAACCTGATCGAGCGGGTGTTCAACCGCATCTGGCGCGTGCGCGGTCAGCGCAGCTGGACCAAGCGCATTCTGGTCTACTGGGCGTTGATCTCGCTCGGCCCGCTGATGATCGGCGTGTCGCTGACGCTGTCGTCGCAGGTGTTCATGGCCACCAGCGATCTGGTGGGCCATGTGCCGGTGGTGGGGGAGGTGATCTACACCGCCTTGTCGCTGGCGCTGACCATGGCCGCGTTCACGCTGCTGTATGTGGTGGTGCCGAACCGCGACGTCGACTGGCATGACGCCGCCTGGGGCGGTCTGGTGGCCGGCGTGGCGTTCGAGGTGGCCAAGCGCGGTTTCGCCATCTTCATTACGCAATTCCCGACGTACTCCAAGATTTACGGCGCGCTGGCCGCCGTGCCGCTGTTCCTGCTGTGGGTGTATGTGTCGTGGCTGATTACGCTGGTCGGCGCTCTGCTGGTGGCCGCGCTGCCGGTGGTGAAGTATGAGCGCTGGTGGCATGAGGCGCAGCCGGGCGGCGAGTTTGTCGACGCCATGGCGATTCTGAAAGTGCTGCACGTGGCCTGTAAATGCGGCGACACGGCGCTGGTCAGCGCCGGCCATATCCGCGAGCGCACGCGGCTCGGCTTCGACGAGATGGACAATCTGCTGGAGCGCATGATGGCCGAAGGCTGGGTTGGCCGGGTGCCGGTACCGGCGCCGAAGCGGGTCCAGTGGGGCAAGCGCGTCAGCGATGGCTCGGATCACTGGGTGATCCTGGCGAATATGGACAAGCTGACGCTGGCCGATGTCTACCGCCTGTTCGTCTTCGCCGGCATGCCGGTCAACGCCGGCGTGCTGGCGGTGGGCGACGATGAGCGCGATCAGCGCGCCGCCCACGAGGCCGCGCTGCTGGCGCGCGAGGTGGAAAACGCCGTCGAGGCGGGCCTGGGCAAGACCATGGCCGCGCACTTCGGTCCTATCGACTGCCGATAAATGCCAGCAGCGCCGCCAGCACGGCTTGCGGCTGTTCGCTCATCAGCGAGTGGCCGCTGTCCAGCGTAACGGTTTGCGCGTGCGGGATCGCGGCTGCCAGCGCTTTGGCGGATTTTGGCGGCGTCATGGCGTCGCTGGCGCCGCGCAGCAGCAGGGTAGGGCAGCGCACCGAGGCCGCCGCCAGTTCGCCGTTGGCGTAGCTGTTGCAGGCCGCAAGGTCGGTGTGCAGACGGCCCGGCATGCGCTGCATCAGGCGCCGCGCGGTGTTGCGCACGGTGTGGCTGGCCAGTGGCGAGTGCGACCAGGCGGTGACCATATCGATGGCCGCCAGCTCGTTGTCGCGCGCGGTCGTCAGCAGCGCGTCGGCCACTTTCATCGGATAGGTGCTGCCCACCAGCGCCAGATGGGTTACGCGCTGCGGCGCCTTGAACACCGTTTCCAGCGCAATCAGTGAACCCATGCTGTGGCCGATCAGCGCGGCCTGGCGCACGTTTGCCGCGTCCAGCAAGGCCAGCAACCAGTCGGCCATGTCCGCCACGCTGGTCTTGGGCGCGCCCTGGCTGCGCATATTGCCGGGCAGGTCGACCGCCAGCACGCCGTAGCCGAGATGTGCGAAATAGCGGGCCTGCGCGGTCCACACGGAATGGTCGTTCTGCGCGCCGTGTATGAAGACCACCGCCGGACGCGCCGGATCGAAGTGGGCGCCGCCGGTGTAGCAGTAGCTTGGTATGCCTTGTACGATCAGCAGCATGTCAGGCTCCTTTCTGCGACAGTTTGAGGGCGCGCGACAGGTCTTCCAGCAGGTCGTCCGCCTCTTCCAGGCCGATCGACAGGTGCAGCCGGTCGTTGTCCGACGCGGGCGGGATGATCTGCGATCTGGCGCCGCCGAGATCCTCGGCGGCCGAGAATACTTGCAGCGCGCCTTTCAGGTGGAAGGACAAGGTCGGGCCGCAGCCTTTTGGCAGCAGGCGCCGCGCCACTTCATGGTCCGGATGGGACGGCAGTTCGGGATAGTGCAGCGCCGTTACCGCCGGATGGGTGGCCAGCAGCGCCACAATCTTGCGCGTGTTGGCGACGTGGCGCTCCATGCGCAGCGGCAGCGTTTCCAGTCCGTGCAGTATGGCCGCCGCGTGATGGGGACTGATTGGCGCCAGGTTCTCGTGCCGGGCACGCAGCGTGAAGGCGCCGACGGTCGATTCTTCGGCAAACACCACACCGGGCAGGAAGTCGCACGGTTCGCATAGCTCGGCATAGCGGCCCGTATGCTCATGGGCGGCCTGCCAGTCGAACGTGCCGCCGTCCACCAGCAGGCCGCCCATGGCGGCGGCATGCAGCACCAGGTCGGCGCCATGGGCGATGGGCTGCAGCAGCCACGGCGTGGTCAATGTGGCGTCCACCATCAGCGGCAGGCGATGTTCGTGCGCGATGGCGGCGACGGCCGGAATGTCCAGCACTTCCAGCCCACCGCCGCTCAGCGTTTCGGCGAACAGCAGTCGCGTTTCCGGCTGAATGGCGGCGCGCCAGGCGTCCGGATTGCGCGGATCGACAAAGGTGGTCTGGATGCCGAAGCGCTTCATTGATGAAGCCAGCAGCCGGCAGGTGCCGGCATGCAGCGCGCGCGAGGCGACGATGTGCGCACCGGCGCTGGCGATGCTGCTGATCGCCAGATGCAGCGCCAGTTCGCCGCTGGCGGTGGCGACCGCGCCCACGCCGCCCTCCAGCGCGGCGATGCGTTCTTCCAGCATGGCGGTGGCGCCGGCGTCGGGCAGGGTGGCGCCGGCGTGCAGCGACAAGGTGTGGAAACCGGGCGGTTTGAGGCTGCTCATGGTGGCTCGCGATATTTGTCGGTATGCTGCGCATCCTAACCTGAAATGCGGCGTGGCAACCGCAGCACAACAATGTTATGTTTTGCTTATGGGAAGCGCTGGCTTTTTTGCCGGGCATAGGCTACAGTCGCTGCAAGGCTAACAATAACTAGAACTCCCATTCACAGAGCAGATATCAGCGGACAGGACGGCCCAAAATGAAAGTCTCGGAAATTCTTCAGGTTAAAGGTTCTATCCTTTACACCATCTCCCCCGATCAACCCCTGGCGGACGCCGCCAATACCATGGCCGAGAAAGACATCGGTTCGCTGGTCGTCATGGAATTTGGCGATCTGGTGGGCATGTTGACTTTCCGCGAGGTATTGCGCGCGCTGCATGAGAACCAGGGCACTGTGGGCGGCGGCACGGTCCGCAAGCACATGGAAGACCACCCGATTACCGTGACGCCGGATACCGATGTCAACGAGGTGCGCCGCATCATGCTGGAGAAGCATGCGCGCTATCTGCCGGTGATGAATGCCAAGACCATTCTTGGCGTGATTTCGTTCTATGATGTGGCGCGCGCGGTGCTGGAGGCGCAAAGCTTCGAGAACCGCATGCTGAAAGCGTATATCCGCGACTGGCCGGCTGAGGCTGAGCAGGCGACTGATTAAACGCCAGCCCCGGTCAATTAGGCCACGCCTTCCAGCGCGTCGTTGCTGAGCCAGTTGCTCAGCGCGCTGGCGTTCATCGGCCGGGCGAACAGGAAGCCTTGCGCCAGCGGGCAGCCCAGCGCCTGTAAAATCTGCGCCTGGCGCTCGTCCTCCACCCCTTCGGCGATCACCGCCAGGCCGAGATTGCGGCCCAGCTGAATCACCATTTCCGCAATGCTGCTGCCGCGCGCCGAGCCGGTGATTTCGGTGACGAAGGCGCGGTCGATCTTCAATCGGTCAACTTGCAGCCGCTGCAAATAGGACAGCGACGAAAAACCGGTGCCGAAGTCGTCGATCGCGATGCTGACCCCGGTCTGCTTGATCTGCGCCAGCATCTTGATCAGCAGGTCCGGCTCTTCCATCGCCATCGATTCGGTGATTTCCAGCTCGATATTCTGCGGCGGCGCGCCGGTGTCTTCCAGCGCCCGCTTGAGCATGTCCAGGAAGTGCGGATGGCGGAACTGCACCTGCGAGACGTTAATCGACATCATGAAATCATGGTGGCCGGCCTTGCGCAGGTCGACCAGTTCGCGGCAGGCGGTGCGCATCACCCATTCACCGAGGTCGATGATCAGGCCGGAATACTCGGCGATCGGGATGAAGCGGTCCGGCGAGATGAACTTGCCATCCGGCGTCTGCCAGCGCAGCAGCGCCTCGGCGCCGACCGGGCGCCGCGTGACCAGATCGATCTGCGGCTGGTACACCACGAACAACTGATTCTGGCCGAAGCC
The DNA here is from genome assembly GCF_009857505.1 of Duganella lactea. Lineage (GTDB taxonomy): Bacteria > Pseudomonadota > Gammaproteobacteria > Burkholderiales > Burkholderiaceae_D > Rugamonas > Rugamonas lactea. The sequence goes on along the minus strand of NZ_WWCP01000021.1, from coordinate 19,791 downwards.
GGTGCGCAGCGCGTGCATCATGCGCACCCGCTCGCGTATTTCCACGCCCATCGAGCGCGAGAAGTAGAAGTGACCTGCGCGCTGTTGCGACTTGGCGCGCTTGAGCGCGATGTCGGCGTCCTTCAGCGCATCGGCGCCGCTGCCTTCGTGTTCGCCCAGGCGCACCAGGCCCAGCGTGGCCGACAGCTGCACGTCCTGACCGTCGATGCTGTACGGGCGCTGGAACAGCGCCAGGATGTTGCCCGGATTAACCTGCGTCGAATCACCCAGCACGCAGAAGATGTCGCCGCCGATGCGTGCCACGGTAACGTGTTCGCCCAGCTCGGTTTGTAGGCGGTTGGCCACGCCGATCAGCAGCATGTCGCCGAACTGGTGGCCGAGCGCGTCGTTGGTTTCGGCAAAGTGGTCGAGGTCGACCAGCGACAGCGTGGCGTCCTCGCGCGCCGGGCCGGCCATGGCGGCATCGAGAATTTCCACCAGGCGGGTGCGGTTGGGCAGCTTGCACAGCTGGTCGTAGAAGGCGGCGGTGTGCAGGTGCGAGACCAGCTCGACATTATCCAGGCCGACCGCGACGTTGCTGCAGAAGACCTCCAGCAGCCGCTCGTCGATGTCGCTCGGCGCCCGTTTGACTTCCAGGAAGGCGACGAAATCACGGCTGGCCTTGCCGGCGAAGTACAGCGTAATGTAATCCGCGCCGTAGAGGTTGCGGCGCTGCGTCAGCGCCATGTCCAGCGCCTCGTGGATGCGCTGGTCCTGGCACACGGTCAGGGCGATGTTGTTGAGGTGGCGGAAGGTGCCGGCGCTGGCCATCACCACCAGCTCGTGGCAGCCGCCGTCCGGAAACTCCTGCACGCACAGCACGCCGTGCGGCTCGATGCCCAGCAGGTCGCCGATCTGCGCCAGCACACCGGCGGCGAAGTTCTTCACCCCATGCAGCGACATCAGCTCGGTGCTGGCGGTGACGATCTGGTTCAGGCCGCGGCGGCTCTGGTTGATCTTGCGGATCTGCTCGTAGGAGCGGATGGCCGCCGTCACCGTGGTGAACAGCTTGATGCGGGTCAGCTCGGATTTGGTCTTGTAATCGTTGATGTCGAAATCGCGGATGGCGTCGATTTCCGGGGCATAGCCGGGCTGGCCGGTGCGCAGGATGATGCGCACGTCGTGCAGCTGCAGCGTTTCACGGATGTGGCGCACCAGGTGCAGGCCGGCGTCGTCCTGTTCCATCACCACGTCCAGCAGGATGACGGCGATTTCCTGTTCGTGCTTGAGCAGTTCGCGCGCCTGGCTGGCCGAGTAGGCGTGCACGAACTCCAACGGACGGTGCTGCATGTCGAGGTTGCCGAGGGCGAAGGTGGTGGTCGAGTGGACGTCTTCGTCGTCGTCGATAATCATCACACGCCACACGCTGCGGGCCCCGGTGCTTGCGGCAGGCGCGCCCGGATGCTCGTCTAAGAAAACCAGATCGTCTTGATCATCCTTGGATTGCTCAAGGTGGGTGACCGGTGGGGGCATGTGTCGCTTCTCCAGGATTACTCGGTGTTCTATTCAAGTATATAGCGAATTGTCAAAAAGAACCCGCTTTTCCACGGCTTTGCTCGGTGCGGTGCAACGGGCGCCATACATGTATCAAGAGAAAGATATATTACCAATATAAGCTTGCAATGTGGAAATTATTGTGCGGCTATGCCGCCACCGGGCGCTGACTGGTAGAATGTGGAACTTTCCCCTTTTTTCCGAAGATTCTTTTCCTATGTCCGGCAATACTTTTGGCAAATTGTTCTCAGTAAGCACTTTTGGTGAGTCGCACGGTCCCGCGATCGGTTGTGTGATCGATGGCTGCCCACCGGGCTTGCCGTTGTCTGAGGCCGACATCCAGCCGGAACTGGATCGCCGCAAGCCGGGTACTTCGCGCCACGTTACGCAGCGTCAGGAGTCCGATACCGTGGAGATTCTGTCGGGCGTGTATCAGGGCGTCACCACCGGCACGCCGATCGCTTTGCTGATCCGCAACGAAGACCAGCGCAGCAAGGATTACGGCAACATCGCCGACACCTTCCGTCCCGGCCACGCGGATTACACCTACTGGCACAAGTATGGCGTGCGCGATCCGCGCGGCGGCGGCCGCTCGTCGGCACGGCTGACGGCGCCGGTGGTCGGCGCCGCCGCCATCGCCAAGAAGTGGCTGCACCAGCAATATGGCACCGTGTTCAAGGGCTGCATGAGCCAGCTCGGCGAGATCGCCGTGCCTTTCCAGGACTGGCGCCATGTGCCGGACAATCCGTTCTTTGCCGCCACCGGCGACGCCGCCGTCATCGAACGCATGGAAGCTTATATGGACGAGCTGCGCAAGGCCGGCGACTCGATCGGCGCGCGCATCGACGTGATCGCCCAGAACATCCCGGTCGGGCTGGGTCAGCCGATCTACGACAAGCTCGACGCTGACATCGCCTACGCCATGATGGGCATCAACGCCGTCAAGGGTGTGGAGATCGGCGCCGGCTTCCAGTCGGTGGTGCAGAAGGGTAGCGAGCACGGCGATCCGCTGACGCCGCAAGGCTTTGTCGGCAACAACGCCGGCGGCGTGCTGGGCGGCCTGTCGACCGGCCAGGACATCACGGTGTCGATCGCCATCAAGCCGACCTCGTCGATCCGCACGCCGCGCCCGTCGATCGACAAGGATGGCAATCCGGTGATGGTGGAAACCTTCGGCCGTCACGATCCCTGCGTCGGCATCCGCGCCACGCCGATCGCCGAGGCGATGCTGGCGTTGGTGCTGATCGATCACGCGCTGATGCACCGCGCGCAATGCGGCGACGTGCGCGTGGCGACGCCGGACATCGCCCGCTAAGCGGTGCCGGCACAGGCGTTCGGCTTCGCCTTATTCCTCTTCTGTTATTACGCCCACGCGGGCACCTGGTCGACCTACGCGACGCTGTTCTTTGCCAACAAGGGCATGACGGTGGCGCAGATCGGCGTGCTGATGTCGATGATCCAGGTGTTGCGCATCGTCGGCCCGAATCTGTGGGGCTACGCCGCCGACCACTACGACCGCCGCGTGCTGGTGCTGCGGCTAGCCGGCTTCGCCGCGCTGGCGGGCTTCTCGGGCTTCTTCTTCGGTAACAGCTTCGGTCACTTCATGCTGGCCATGGTGATCCTCAACCTGTTCACCAGCGGCCAGGCGCCGATCTGCGAGGCGCTGATGCTGTCGGAGATGAAGGGCGACCTGACTTATTACGGCCGCATCCGCATGTGGGGCTCGATCGGCTTCATCGTGTCGGTGACGCTGGCCTCGCTGGCGCTGGAGCATTACGGCATCGTCACGCTGCCGTGGGTGGCGGCCGGCCTGCTGGTGGCGACCATCGCCGCAGCGTTCCGCCTGCGCGACGTGCCGCGCCGCACCCACCGCACGCCGCCGCCACCGTTGCTGTCGCTGCTGCGCCGGCGCGAGGTGATGGCCTTCTTCCTGTCCACCGCGCTGATGGTGGCGGCGCACACCGCGCTGTACACCTTTTATTCGCTGTATCTGGAGCGCAACGGCTACAGCAAGACCGTGATCGGCGCCATGTGGTCGCTGGGCGTGGTCGCCGAGGTGATGCTGTTCTACCACCAGGCGCCGCTGTTCAAGCGCTGGGGCGCGCGGCGCCTGATGTATCTGGCGCTGGGCGTCGCCGTGCTGCGCTTCCTGATGATCGGCGCTGGCTCGCACATGCTGGGGCTGCTGATCGCGGCGCAGCTGATGCACGCCGCCACCTTCGCGCTGCACCATTCAGCGTCGGTGATGTCGCTGCAGCGCTGGTTCTCCGGGCCGTTGCAGGCGCGCGGCCAGGCCTTGTACATGAGTATTTCCTACGGCGCCGGCGGCTCGCTGGGTGGGCTGTTCCTGGCGCAATGGTGGGAGCGGGCGGGTGCCGAGTCGGTCTATTACGTGGCGGCGGCGCTGTGTGCGCTGTCGGCCATGGCGGCGACGCTGTCGTTCCGCTGGCAGCGGAACGACGGGCGCTAGCGTGTAACGGCTTCCGCCGTCACGCCACCACGCCGTGGCGGCGCTCGACGGCGCGCACCACCATGGCGCGCATGTCGTTGAGCAGCGAGAACTCGTTCTGGCTCAGCGAGATCGGCGGGAAGGAGTCGTCCCAGTCGCCGTACAGGAAGCCGGCCGGCTGGCCGTTGGCCGACAGCGGCAGGATGACGAAGCTGCGCGCCTCGGCCAGCGAACCGCGCCACCACTGCGGCAGCTTGGCGGCGAACTTGGCGTCGCGCGCGTTCTCGATGAAGATCACGCGGTCGCTGGTGAGCGCGGCGTGGAAGACGTTCGCCTCGTAGCGGTCGCTGAACACCATCGCCGGCAACAGCTCGGGTGTGCCTTCGCCAAAGCAGATCTTGGCGGCGTACTGGTTGTCCTTGCGGTTGCGCACGAATGCCACCGCGCGCGAGAACTCCAGCCCCTGGTAGATGGTCTCCAGGGCGATCTGCACCATTTGGCCGGGGCTGGCGCTGTCGAGCAGGTCGCGCATGTCGGCCAGGCCGCTGAGCAGGATCTTGTTGCCGGCGGCGCGCTGGCGCGTCTTGGCCAGCGCCTTGGCCCGCCGTTCGGCCGGGCGCGACAGCGGTGCGATGGTCAAATCGTTGACCGCGATCGCCTTGGCCTGTTCGATGGCATGCACCAGGGCCGGCGCGTCCACGCCCAGCATGGCGGCGTAGCTGTCGGTCAGATGTTGGACCTTTTCGGCGGCGCCGGGATCGTCGTGCCACAGAAATTCGGCACAGCGCGCGGCCAACGTGGACAGGCCGGCCACCCAGTCGGCCGGCGGGATCTCGGCGCCCGGTTCCGCCGGCGCCAGCGTGCGCATGCCGTTCAGCAGCGCTTGCGGCAGGCCCCAGTGCAGCGCGGCGGCGTGGCCGATTTCTTCCAGGCTCAGGCCCAGCAATTCCGGCGCGGCGTCCTCCACCGTGCGCTGGGTCTGCTGGGCCAGGCGCTCCAGCGCGTGCCAGCGGTCCGGCATGTAGAAGGTCAGCATCATGCGGCCGAGCGTGTGCAGCATCGCGCATACCACGGCTTCCTCGCCGTGACGGCTGTCGGCGGTGTAGGCGATCTGCCGCGCGACGATGCCAGCCAGCACGGCTTTTTCCATTTCGATGTGGGCGATGCTGGTGTCGGTGGAGCTGGCCGCCAATTCCTCGATCAGCTTCAGGCCCAGCGCCAGGTGGCCGATGGCTTCGGTGCCCAGCACCAGCACCGCCTTCGACACCGTGTTCACCCGCTGGCCGAAGGCCGAGTACATGCCGCTGTTGGCCAGCCGCAGCACTTTCTGGGTCAGCACCGGATCGGACAACACCGTGCGGGTGATGTTGAATTCCTGCTCGTCCTCGCCGCGCATGGCGCCCAGAATGGCGGTGATGGCCTTGGCGAAGCCGGGCATGTCGCCGCAGCGACGTGTGCAGTCGCCCAGCTCGCTCAGGGTTTTGTTGCCCAGCGGCGTGGCGGCTTTGTAGCTGAGGATCATGGATGCACCTGCCGCAGTTCGGCCGGCACCACGTTGGCGTGGATGCTGTCCTCGAGCGCCGCCAGCGCGACGGTGGCGGCCATCGGTTTGCCGGTCAGGTAGCCCTGGATGTACTGGCAGCCGCGCGCAGCAAGGTAGTGCAGTTGCTCCTCGGTTTCGACGCCTTCCGCCACCACCGACAGGTCGAGGTGTTTGGCCAGATCGAGCACGGCGTTGCAAATGGCGCCGTCCTTCTGCGCGGCGGGCAGGTCGCGGATGAAGGTGCGGTCGATCTTCAGTACCGAGATCGGGAAGCGCTTCAGGTAGGCGAGCGAGGAGTAGCCGGTGCCGAAGTCGTCAATGGCGATGCGCGCCTTGCGCTCGGCCATTTTGGACAGGATGGACTCGGCGTGCACCGGGTCGATCATCAGCGTGCCTTCCGTGATTTCCAGCACCAATTGCTCGCCACGCATGCTGGAGAACGCCAGCGCGTCATCCAGCACCTCTAAAAATTTGTCGTTGCGGAATTGCCGGGGGCTGATATTGACCGAGATGTAGAGATTGCGCCTGGCGACGTCCTCAAACTGCTTCAGTTGCACGCAGGCGGCTTTCAAGGCCCAGGCGCCCAGCAGATTGATCAGGCCATTGGTCTCGGCGATCGGGATGAAGCGTGCCGGCGGCACCATGCCCAGTGTCGGATGTTTCCAGCGCATCAGTGTTTCAAAGCCCTGGATGGCGCGCGTGCGGGCATCGACGATCGGCTGGTAATACAGCAGGAACTCGCCTTCGCGCACCGCTTGGAACATCGCCGCTTCGAGCGAGATGTCGTGCTGCGGCGGGCCGATGTGGCTGGGGCTGTGGATGACGGCGCGCGCCTTGCCGGTTTCCTTGGCGCGCGACATGGCGGCGTCGGCCAGTGCCAGCAGGCGGACCTCGTCCTCTGCGTGCTCCGGGTAGACCGCGACGCCGACCGAGGCGCCCATGTAAATCGTGTGGCCCTCGATGTCGAACGGCGACTGCAAGGTGGCGATCAGGCGGCCGGTGACCAGCTTGATCTGCGCTTCGCTGATGGTGCCTGGCAGCACGGCGACAAACTCGTCGCCGCCGACGCGGGCCAGTGTGTCGCTGTCGCGCAGGGTTTTGCGCAGGCGCTGGGCGGCCATGCGCAGCATGGCGTCGCCGATCGGATGGCCGAGGCCGTCGTTGACCTTTTTGAAACCGTCGATGCCGATGGTGGCGACCGCGAAGCCGATGCCGGAGCGGCGGGCGTTGGCGATCACCATGCGCATGCGGTCGGACAGCAGCAGGCGGTTGGGCAGTTCGGTCAGTGCGTCGTGCGTGGCCATGTGGCGCAGGCGTTCCTCGGTGGCGTGCTGCGCCGTCATGTCGCGCCCGACCACCAGCAGTTCCGGCGCGCCGTCGGCGTTGTTGTAGCAGGACACGCGCAGCTCGTGCCAGATTTCGATGTCGGGGGTTTTGAGGCGCACTTGCAGCAGGCGCGGGGCGCGCGTGTCGAGCACCGCCGCCAGCGCCGGCGGCCACTGGGCCTGGTCGGCGTCGGCGATCAGCTTGCCCAGCGTCTGGCCGGTCAGCGGTGTGCCGCCGCCCAGGCGGGCGCTGGCACGCTGACTGGCAAACAGCAACTGGCCTTGTTGATTCAGGCGGAATACGACATCGCCAGCCTCTTCCATGAGGTGGTCCAATTCCTGACGCTGCTGGGGCAGTCCGCTGGTTGGCATCGCGAGAATCGTTTCTTTCAAATTATGCATATTACTGGGTGATGGCTTGAATCTTGCACACCTTCTTGCTAAACCAGAACGCAATGTATCATCCTTGCCAGTCAAAATGCATGAAAAAAGGCAACATTTCAACGTCTTTTCTGGAATTCTGTTGAGATGGCTCTAAAAAGCGCTTTCTATAGCAGGGCACTGGCTTTCTTTGGCGCCAGATTGATGGCGGTTTGACAAAAATAGCGGCTTTCAATCAGCAGCGCACTGTCGAAGTCGACCTGTGCGCCTTCGACCATTGCGCACAGGATGGCTTCGGCTGCCGGCGTGCTGTCGGCCAGCCGTTCGCGCAACAGCGCGCGCAGCGCAGCCGGCGTCAGCGCTGGTGCGGCGGGCGGCGGGCGCTGGCGGCATTGGCCGGCGGCATTGGCCAGCTTGACCAGTTCCGCTTCGTCGTCGGCCAGCGCATGCACCAGGCCAGCTTGCAGCGCTTGCGCCGCGCGGAGCACCGCGCCGTCGAGCAACAACGGCGCCGCCGTCTGCAGCCCGGCGAGGCGGACGGTGCGCGCGATCTCGCCGGCCACCGGCGTCAGCCCCTGCCGCACTTGCGGCAGGCTGAAGCGGGCGTCGCGCAGACTGAAGCGGTGATGGCAGGCTAGTGCCAGGCCGAACGCGTGGCCACTGATATCGCCGCCAAGCGTGGCGACCACCGGCAGGCCGAGGTGTTCGATGCGCTGCAGTAGCGCATTGTAGGCGGCCAGCATGTGCATGCAGTCGGCGGCCTGGGCCGGTGTCAGCGCCATCAGGTGTTGCTGTTCATGGCGGGTGGCGTTGGGTTCGGCGTCGAAGCCGATGATGGCGGCGCTCAGCTTGTCGCGCCGCAGTTCCAGCTTGTCCAGCAGCGCCGCCAGTTCGCGCTGGAACAGGCGGCTTAGCGGGTTGATCGCGCGCGTCGCCAGCAGCACGGTGATGGCGACGCCGTTTTGGTGGGTGGTGATCATGTTCATAGCCGCTCGATGACGCTGGCGAGGCCCATGCCGGCGCCGGCGCCGGCGCCGGCGCTGACGGCGACCAGGCCGCGTCGCGCGCGGCGCAGCTCCAGTTCGTCCAGCAGCGTGCCGAGCAGCATGCAGCCGCCGGCGCCCAGCGGATCGCCGTAAGCGATGGCGCCGCCGTTGACGTTGACCTTGTCGGCGTGGATGCCCATTTCGCGCAGGAAGCGCAGCACCACGACGGCGTGACATTCGTTGACTTCGAACAGGTCGATCTCATTGACCGACAGGCCGGCGATCTTCAGCGCCCGGCGCGCCGCCGCCGCCGGTTCGCCGCCGATGACGGCGCCGGCCAGAATGCGCGCGCGCGGCTCGACGCCAAGGCGGGCGCCGGCCGCCTTGCTGCCCACCAGCGCCAGCGCAGCACCGTCCGCCGGGCGCGCCGTGTTGCCGGCGGTGTGCGGGTGGGCGATGCGCGGCAATTGCGGATGACGGCGCAGCGCCACCGGGTCGAACAGGGTGTCGGCCAGCGGCGTTTGCGACGCCAGCGCCTCCCTGCTGGTGGGCCTGGGGCCTTGGTCGGTGGCCAGGATCAGCACGCCGTTCTGGTCACGTACCGCCACCAGGCAGTGCAGGCGGGCTGCCTCTTGCGCCGCTGCCGCCAGGTGCTGCGAGCGCAGCGCCCACGCGTCGAGTTGCTCGCGATGATGGCCTTCCAGCGTGGCGACCAGGTCGGCGCTGGTGACGGGCGGCACATAACCGGTGTGGAGACGGGTGGCCGGGTCCAGCGACCAGGCGCCGCCATCTTTGCCGGCCGGCACACGCGACATGGACTCGACGCCGCCGGCCAGGATCAGGTCTTGCCAGCCGGAGCGCACTTTGTGGGCGGCCAGATTGACCGCCTCCAGCCCGGAGGCGCCGAAGCGGTTGAGCTGCATGCCGGCCGCCTTGCCGTCCCAGCCGGCGGCCAGCACGGCGATGCGCGCCAGATTGGCGCCCTGGTCGCCAACCGGCGTCATGCAGCCGAGTAGCACGTCGTCGATCAACGCGGTGTCGAGCTGGTGGTGTTGTTGCAGTTCACGCATCAGGCCGGTGACCAGCGAGACCGGCTTGACGCTGTGCAGCGCGCCGTCGTGGCGGCCCAGGCCGCGCGGCGTGCGCAGGACCTCATAAATGTAGGCGTCGTTCATGTTGGCTCCTGTTTTCTGTGCGAGGTATGCTAGTCTGGTCATTGTTCAGGAAAACACCTCACAGCGATTTGAACGGAGACAAAATGCAGTCTTTCGATACGCATGAAGTGCACAATACGGTTGCGCCGTTTGAGAACATCAACCTGTTTGCGGCCGATCCGGCCTTGCGGGAAGCGCTGGCGCGCGAGGGCGCGGGTGATGCCGCCGCGTCGCTGCACGCGCTGGGCGCCGCATTGGGCCGCGCGGAAACGCTGGAGCTGGCGCGGCTGGCCAATCTCCACGGTCCCCAACTGCATTGTTTCGACCGCCAGGGGCGGCGCATCGACGAGGTCGAATTCCATCCCGCCTGGCATAGCCTGATGGCGCTGCTGATCGGCCACGGCACGCATGCCTCGCCATGGCAGGGCGGCGCCGGCGCGCAGGTGGCGCGGGCGGCCCGCTATCTGCTGTTCGGCCAGGTCGAGAACGGTTCGCAGTGCCCGGTGACGATGACGTATGCGTCGGTGCCGGCTTTGAAACAGTCGCCGCACCTGGCGATGAAGTGGCTGCCAAAAATACTGTCCACCCAATATGACCCGCGCTCGCTGCCGATCGACCAGAAGCACGGCGCGCTGATCGGCATGGGCATGACCGAGAAGCAGGGCGGTTCCGATGTGCGCGGCAATACCACCCGCGCCGCGCCGGTGCCGCCATCCGAGGCGCGCGCCTTGTTCGGCGAGGAGGGCGAGGACGTGTTCCGCATTGTCGGGCACAAGTGGTTCTTTTCCGCGCCGCAAAGCGATGCCCACCTGATTCTGGCGCAGACCGGCGACGCCGGCTTGTCGTGTTTCTTCCTGCCGCGTTACTTGCCGAATGGCGAACGCAACGCGATCCGCGTGCAGCGGCTGAAGGACAAGGTCGGCAATCGCTCGAATGCCTCGTCGGAAGTGGAGTTCACCGGCGCCTATGGCTGGCTGATCGGCAATCCTGGGCGTGGCATTCCCACGATACTGGAGATGGGCAGCCACACGCGGCTGGACTGCGTGCTCGGCAGCGCCGGCGCGATGCGCGCGTCGCTGACGCAGGCGCTGCATCATGCGCGCCACCGCGTCGCGTTCGGTCGCCCGCTGGCCGGGCAGCCGCTGATGCAGAACGTGCTGGCCGACCTGGCGCTGGAGTCCGAGGCCGCCACCGCGTTTGCGATGCGGCTGGCGCGCTGTTTCGATGCGTCGTCCGATCCGGCGCAAGCCATGCTGGCGAGGGTGCTGACGCCGGCCGGCAAATACTGGATCTGCAAGCGCGGCCCCGGCTTCGGCGCCGAGGCGATGGAGGTGATTGGTGGCAACGGCTACGTCGAGGAAAGTCCGCTGGCGCGGCTGTACCGCGAACTGCCGGTCAATTCTATCTGGGAAGGATCGGGTAATGTGATGTGCCTGGACCTGCTGCGGGCGCTGAGCAAGTCGCCGGACGCGCTGGACGCGCTGGCGGAAGAGCTGGCGCAAGCCGGCAACAGTGACACTTTCTTCGTCGCCTACCGCAGCACGCTGCTGGCCGACCTGGCGCAACAGCAGCAGCCGGACCCGTTCGGCGCCCGCGTGCGCGCCGAGCGGGTGGTGCTGGCGGTGCAGGCGGCGCTGCTGTTGCGGCACGCGCCGGATTATGTGTCGTCGGCCTTCATTGCCTCGCGCCTGAAGCGTGAGCCGGGCGGCGCCTACGGCCGCCTGCCGTCGGGCGTGGCGTGTGATGCCATCCTGGCCCGGGCGTTGGTCGAATAAGCGGCCGGACTAGTATAATGCGCTAACTATTTGAAGCCGAGCCACCAATGAAACAAGACCCGCGTTTTCCCAAGCTGTTCATTACCGATCATCCGCTGATCCAGCACAAGCTGAGCCACATGCGCGCCAAGGACACGTCGACCCGTACCTTCCGCGATCTGCTCAAGGAAATCACCTTGCTGATGGGCTACGAGATCACCCGCGACCTGCCGTTGACCACCCGCACCATTGAAACCCCGCTGATGACCATCGACGCGCCGGTCATCGCCGGTCGCAAGCTGGCCATCGTGCCGATTCTGCGCGCCGGCATCGGCATGAGCGATGGCCTGCTGGACCTGGTGCCATCGGCCCGCGTCGGCCATATCGGCGTGTTCCGCGATCCGGAAACCCATCAACCGGTGGAATACCTGGTGCGGCTGCCAGACACCGTCGAGCGCACCTTCATCCTGTGCGACCCGATGGTGGCGACCGGCAATTCGGCGGTGCACGCGGTCGACGTGCTGAAAAAACGTGGCGTCACCGACGACCAGATCATCTTCCTGGCGCTGGTGGCCGCGCCCGAGGGTGTGGCGGTATTCCAGAAAGCCCATCCGGACGTCAAGCTTTACTGCGCGGCGCTGGACTCGCACCTGAACGACCACGCGTACATCGTGCCTGGCCTGGGCGACGCCGGCGACCGCATCTTTGGAACCAAATAATCATGGCCACCCCCGTCGATCCCGATTTTCGCGCCCGCCTGGCGGCCCTGAACGACAAGTTCGCCGCCACGGTGCCGGCCACCCTGGATAAAATCCGCGCCGCGCTGGACGCCTGCAAGGCCGACGGCGCGCAGCCGTCGCACGCGGCGCTGCACCAGTTGCATGAGGTGTTGCATGGTGTTGCCGGCTCGGCGGGCACGTTCGGCTTTACCGTGTTTGGCCAGGAAGCGCGCCGCGTCGAACAGATGGTGCGGGCCGTGCTGGCCACCGACAGCGGCTGGCCGCCGGTGGTGCCGGAGGTGGAAAAACTGCTGGCGTGGGCGCTGCGCGACGCGAAGGCGGCGCAATACGATTGAGCGTGCGCTTGATCTATCTCAAACCACTGATGATTCGCTTGTCTATAGTGAGATTCACGGGCCCACGCGAGATGTTTCTACCAAAAAATGCGACGTTCTGCATTTATTTTCGTGAAAACGTGCTTTTCTCTCGTAAATGGGTATAATGCGGCATCGTTTAGATTCAAGAGTAGTACGGTTTGTATTTCTTGCCTCAAAAACGATATCACGGGCGCAAGCCCAAATTAACTGAAATAGGAATTGTAATGGCAACTGGTATCGTAAAATGGTTCAATGACTCGAAGGGTTTCGGCTTTATCACCCCTGACGAAGGCGGCGAAGATCTGTTCGCTCACTTCTCGGCGATTCAGTCGGCTGGCTTCAAGTCGCTGCAAGAGAACCAACGCGTTTCTTTCGAAGTAACCGCCGGCCCTAAAGGCAAGCAAGCTTCGAACATTCAGCCTCTGTAATACGCTGGATCTAACGATCAAGAAATCCTCGGTACCCGAGGATTTTTTTTTGCCTGTTCACCTGGCCTTGCGCCAATAGTCCGGCTGCGCGTAGCTGTGCCGCAGGAAATCCACGAACGCCCGTATCCGCAATGGCAAATGGCGGCGCTGCGCGAAGACCGCGTAAATGTCGTTGCCTGGCGCCGCGTAGCCGTCTAGCACGGTTTGCAGCCGGCCCGCCTCGATCGCGCTGCCCACTTCCCACATCGACCGCCACGCCAGGCCTTTGCCGGCCAATGCCCACTCGTGCAGCACCTGGCCGTCGTTGCTGGCCATGTTGCCGTTCACCTTCAGCACCACGTTCTTGCCGTCCTCGCGGAAGGTCCAGCCGCGCTGGCTGCCTTCGCTGCTGATCGCCAGGCAGTTATGCTTGCCCAGCTCGGCCAGTGTTTTCGGCTCGCCGTGGCGTTTCAGATAGGCCGGCGCGCCCACCACCACCCGTTCGTTGTCGGCCAGCTTGACGCTGACCAGGTTCGAATCCGCCAGGCTGGCGATGCGGATCGCCACATCGATGCCTTCGCCGACGATGTCCACCACCCGATCGCTCATGTTCAGCGTGGCGCTGACGTCGCGGTGCTCGCTCAGGAACGAGGGCAGCAGCGGGGCGACGTGCTGGCGGCCGAAACCGGCCGGCGCCGAGATCATCAGATGGCCTGTGGCATGGGCGCTACGCTCCGACACCGCCGATTCCGCCTCCTCCAGTTCGGCCAGGATGCGCTGGCAGTCTTCGAGGAAGGCGGCGCCCTCGTCGGTCAGCGCCAGCTTGCGCGTGGTGCGTTGCAGTAGCTTGACGCCCAACCTTGCCTCCAGCGCATCGAGGCGGCGGCCGATCATCGCCGGCGCGATACCCTCGGCGCGGGCGGCGGCCGACAAGCTGCCTCTGGCGACCACCTCGACAAAGGTGGAAATCTGTCTGAATTGCCCCATACCGTCCTGTCTCCGTCACTTTTTACTAAAACACATAGATGAAGTGATTTTTAGTCTTGTTTGCATAACTATCGAGTGAATATACTTTATAAAAACACCGCAATGCAACAAGCATATAATTAGACCGATTCGTTAATCTTTTTCCACGGAGACTACCTCATGACGACCATCACGCTGCCGCCAGGCATGGAAATTACCGGCGAGATCCAAGCCGGTTACGAAGACATCCTCACCCCGGACGCGCTGGCGCTGGTCGCCAAGCTGAGCCGTGAATTCGAGGCGCGCCGCCAGGAGCTGCTGGCCGTGCGCGTTGAGCGCGCCAAGCGCCTGGATGCCGGCGAGCGTCCGGACTTCCTGCCGCAGACCGCGCACATCCGCAGCGGTGACTGGAAGATCGCGCCGATTCCGAAGGCGCTGGAATGCCGCCGCGTGGAAATCACCGGCCCGGTCGAGCGCAAGATGGTCATCAACGCGCTGAACTCCGGCGCGGACAGCTATATGACCGACTTCGAGGACTCCAACACGCCGAACTGGCACAACCAGATCACCGGCCAGATCAATATGAAGGACGCGGTGCGCGGCACCATTGCGCTGGAGCAGAACGGCAAGTCCTACAAGCTCAACGACAAGGTCGCCACGCTGGTGGTGCGGCCGCGCGGCTGGCATCTGGATGAGAAGCACGTTTTGGTCGACGGCAAGCGCATCTCGGGCGGCATCTTCGACTTCGCACTGTTCATGGTTCACAACGCCAAGGAGCAGCTGGCGCGCGGCGCTGGTCCATACTTCTATCTGCCCAAAATGGAATCGCACCTGGAAGCGCGCCTGTGGAACGATATTTTCGTGATGACGCAAAATGCACTGGGCCTGCCACAGGGCACCATCAAGGCCACCGTGCTGATCGAGACCGTGCTGGCGGCGTTCGAGATGGACGAGATTCTGTACGAACTGCGCGAACACAGCGCCGGCCTGAACGCCGGCCGCTGGGACTATATCTTCTCGTGCATCAAGAAATTCAAGCTGGACAAGGACTTCTGCCTGGCCGACCGCGCCAAGGTGACGATGACCGCGCCGTTCATGCGCGCCTATGCCTTGCTGCTGCTGCGCACCTGCCACAAGCGCAACGCACCGGCCATCGGCGGCATGGCCGCGCTGATCCCGATCAAGAACGATCCGGAGAAGAACGACATCGCCATGGCCGGCGTGCGCAACGACAAGGCGCGCGACGCGACCGACGGCTACGACGGCGGCTGGGTGGCGCACCCTGGTCTGGTGGAGCTGGCCATGACCGAGTTCAAGAAAGTGCTGGGCGACAAACCAAATCAGATCGACAAGCAGCGCCTGGATGTGGAGGTCAACGCCGAGCAACTGCTGGACTTCAAGCCGGAGGCGCCGATCACCGAAGCCGGCCTGCGCTACAACATCAACGTCGGCATCCACTATCTGGGCGCCTGGCTGACCGGCAATGGCTGCGTGCCGATTCATAATCTGATGGAGGACGCGGCCACGGCAGAGATCAGCCGTTCGCAAGTGTGGCAATGGATACGGTCGGACAAGGGCGTGCTGGACGATGGCCGCAAGGTCACGGCCGAGATGGTGCGGGCGATGATTCCGGAAGAGCTGGCCAAGGTGCAGGCCGCAGCGCCGGGTGGCGACGGTCCGACCTATCCGCGCGCGGCGCAGATCTTCGAGCAGATGTCGACCTCGGAAGCGTTCGAGGAATTCCTGACGCTGCCGCTGTACGAGGAAATCTGATGTCGCTCGCGCCGGCGGAGCATGCCGCCGGTGCGGCCAGAACGGCCGTTAAAAGTCGTTCTTCCACAAACGCAGCGCGGTGAAGGTGGCCAGCGGCGTATCGATGCGATCGAGACGTCCGGCCTTCACCAGTTGCTCCGCAATCGCCGGCTCGCGATAGCGCAGGAAGGGATTGGTCGCCTTCTCGATGCCAATGGTGCTCGGCACGGTCGGCTCATCGCGTTCGCGCTTGTCCGTCTCCACCTTCACCCGCTGCTGCAAGGCCACATTGTCCGGCTCGACCACGCGCGCGAAGCGCAGGTTGGACAGCGTGTACTCGTGCGCGCAGTACACCAGCGTATCATCCGGCAGCGCCGCCAGCTTGCCCAGTGAGCTGATCATCTGCGCCGGCGTGCCTTCAAACAGACGGCCGCAACCGCCGGCAAACAGCGTGTCGCCGCAGAACAGCCAGGCCGGCTCATCGCCGGACGCCGCGCGCGCATAGGCGATATGGCCCATGGTGTGGCCAGGCACATCCAGCACATTCAGTTTGAGCGCCAGACCCGGCACCTCGATGGTCTTGCCTTCGCCGACCGGTAAAGTGACCGCGGCTATCGTCTCGTTGCGCGGACCGAAAACGGGAACCTGATAATGCTGTAATAATTCAGGAACGCCGCCGATATGGTCAGCGTGGTGATGGGTGAGTAGAATGGCGGTGAGCTTGAGTCCGTTTGCTTTCAAGGCCGCCAGTATCGGTTTGGCGTCGCCGGGGTCGACCACCGCGGCGTGTACGCCATCATGGATCAACCACAGGTAATTGTCGCGGAATGCAGGAACCGTAAGAATACTGAGAGCGTGAGTAGAAGATATGGTCATTGGATTGCAAAAGGCTAAGCATGGATAAGGCGGGAGCGGAGAAGTCCATTATAGCGCTGGAAGGCTGGCTGCAAACGCCGGCCGGCGTGTACATGCGCGCGTGGGAACAACGCTGTCTCGATAATTTAACAGCGGACATTTTCGGCTTCAACGCGGTGCAGATCGGCATGCCGCAAATCGACGCGCTGGCCGCCAGCCGCATGCCCTACAAGCTGCTGGCCGACCGCAAGGCGCGCCCGGTGCAGCCACCGCTGCGCACGGTCGACATCACGCTCGACTACACCGAATTGCCGTTCGCCTCGCAAAGCATCGACCTGGTGGTGCTGCCGCATGTGCTGGAGTTTTCACCCGATCCACACCAGGTGCTGCGCGAGGTCGAGCGCGTGCTGATTCCGGAAGGGCAGGTCATCATCTGCGGCTTCAACCCGGCCAGCCTGTGGGGCGCGCGGCATGTGCTGCGGCGCGTCGGCGGCACCTTCTTCCTGCCGCGCACCGAGGAACTGATATCCATGCCGCGCATGAAAGACTGGTTAAAATTGTTGAACATGAGCGCCAGCCAGAGCCACTTCGGCTGCTACGCGCCGGCCTGCCGCACAGAAAAATGGCTCAACCGCTACGCCTTCATGGATAATGCCGGCTCACGCTGGTGGCCGTACTTGGGCGGCGTCTACATCATACAAGCCGTCAAGCGCGTCAAAGGCATGCGCTTGATCGGTCCGGCATGGACCAGGAAAACGGCCGCCGCCGCAGTCGGCGTGCCGGTCACAAATAAACGACGGGAACAGCAGGATGGAAGATAAGGTTGAAATTTTTACCGACGGCGCATGCAAGGGCAATCCGGGCCTGGGCGGGTGGGGCGCGTTGCTGGTGGCCGGCACGGCCGAGAAGGAAATCTTCGGCGGCGCCCGCGACACCACCAATAACCGCATGGAATTGCAGGCGGTGATCGAAGCGCTGACCGCGTTGAAACGGCCGTGCACGGTGGTGCTGCACACCGACAGCCAGTACGTGCAGAAGGGTATCAGCGAATGGATCCACGGCTGGAAGGCGCGCGGCTGGAAAACCTCGACCAAGGAACCGGTCAAGAACGAAGACCTGTGGAAGGCGCTCGACGCGGCGCAGCAAATGCATACCGTCGAATGGCGCTGGGTGCGCGGCCACAACGGCCATCCGGGCAATGAACGCGCCGACCTGCTGGCCAACCGTGGCGTGGAAGTGGCGCGCGGCCGCTGATATACTGCGCTCTGCAACTAATTTCGGACTACTATGCGCCAAATCGTACTCGATACTGAAACTACCGGTATCAACCCCAAGCTGGGCAACCGCATCCTGGAAATCGGCTGCGTCGAGCTGCACAACCGCATGCTGACGGGGAATAATCTGCATTTCTACATCAATCCGGAGCGCGAATCGGAAGAGGGCGCGCTGAACGTCCACGGCCTGACCACCGAGTTTCTGAGCGATAAGCCGAAGTTCCGCGAGATCGTCGATCAGCTGCGCGAGTACATTCAGGGCGCCGAAGTGATTATTCATAACGCGCCGTTCGATCTGGGTTTTTTGAATCACGAATTCAAGCTGCTGAACCTGCCGGACTTCAGCGACCATATCGGCGGCGTGATCGACACGCTGGTGCAGGCCAAGGAACTGCATCCGGGCAAGCGCAACTCGCTGGACGCGCTGTGCGACCGCTACGGCATCTCCAACTCGCACCGCAAGCTGCACGGCGCGCTGCTGGATGCCGAGCTGCTGGCCGACGTCTACCTGGCCATGACCCGTGGTCAGAACAGTCTGGGCATGGATGTCGAAGAGGAAAAGGTCGACTTGAGCGCGACGCTGGAGCCGGTCGCCATGGCGGACATCATCTTCCTGCCGGCCACGGAGGCGGAATTGACGGCGCACGCCGAGACGTTGGCCGGGCTGGACAAGGCGGTGAAGGGCCAGTGCATCTGGACCGCGTCACTGAATCCGCCGGCGCCGGCGGAAGCGGCATAATCGGCCCTTGCGCTTTTGGCCGGCGGGCTCTATAATGCTCGCACTCAACGGGAGGTTAGCTCAGGGGTAGAGCACTGCATTCACACTGCAGGGGTCGCAAGTTCGAAACTTGCACTTCCCACCAGAATTCTTCTAGTGATATCAATCACTTAGCAAAAATATCGGAAATTCATTTCGGTGTTTTGGATCAATTTTGGAATATAGCGCTAAAAGCTGTGTTCGCTTATTCCCATCAAGTCCACCCGTAATCCTCCTGCTGTAGTGCCTTTCGATCATCGCTGTGTTCTCATGCCCAAGCTGGGATGCTACATACAGTGGATTTGCTCCTAACATCAGAAGATTGCTAGCGAATGTATGGCGTGTTTGGTAGGGGTTTCGATACCTCACACCAGCAACCTTCAAAATCCGCTTCCATCGTACCCTAATGGCCTTGTCACCCGTCCATCGCTTGTTGTAACGGGCATCCAGGAAAATTAGGTCATCGGAAGTGTAATCCCGTTGATTTTGAAGTGCATCGTGCGCTATAAATCGCAGGTCCACTTTCCGATTGCTCTTCGAGGTTTTTCCTTTCTTCTGTTCCACGCCCTCGACGTCGTTCCCAGAGACGGCGATCCTTTTCTCTCCCGGCAAGTACCATACCCATTTTGCGTGTATGTACTCGCATATGCGGAGCCCAGTTCCAAACGCGAATTGGATCATATTACGTTCCTCCTGCCTGCCTGCATTTAGAATCGCGGCTATTTCGTCGACAGAAAAAGGATCGATGAGTGAGCGAAAAATTTTCGCTGTCGATCAATCTGGGAATCAGCTCCTCGCCGCATTTCAATTTGACGAGGCGCATCGCCCTCGCGGGATTATCTCGGAAATTCTATCCATATTGGATAAAGAGGATGGATGGGCCGTCGCGAGTTGGTTTCTATTTCCTAATGGATGGATTACGCAATTGCGCAATGGCGTCGAAACGCCAATGGCACCAGCACATGCGCTTGACGATGAAGACGCGGTTAAAAACGCGGCGCGCAAAGAACGCCAGGGAACCTACATCGCGTAGGATGAGGTGACCTAATAGCTACGCAAGGGCACGCGTTGACGCGGCAGCTCGCCCAGATAGTGCAAAGTAGGTCCATTGCAATAGAGTCCCTGCACAGGTGACTATTGTTCATGGCAAGGTCAGGGTAACGGATAGTCCTCGCCCACCAATGCCTTGGCCTAGTTGGATTTGTGCGCGATGGCGATCCGCAATACGGGCAACGATCGACAGTCCCAGCCCGCTACCTGGCTGTGAAGCACTGGCCAAGCGGAAAAAGCGCTCGAAGACACGTTCCTGCATTTCCTGCGGGATGCCAGGGCCTGAATCGGCAACGCGCAGGAAACTACGGCCATCTTGCCGTCCACAACTGACAATGACGATGCCAGGTGCTGGCGTGTAGCGCACAGCATTTTCTACAAGAGGGGGCCTCGAAAAACCGGCCCGGCCGTGGCATGATGTCAGCGCATCAACCTTGACGACTCTGCCATGATGAAACCCAACCTTTTTGCTGCGCAGGAGCGCGAAGCCAAGCTGACGAAGCTGGGCG
>NZ_WWCP01000020.1 GCF_009857505.1 Duganella lactea | reverse complement strand
ACAAGGGCGCCTATCTGACACACGGGTTCAACTACCCAAAGTCTGGTCGGCGTCACCCTGCCTGACCGTTGCCACCTCCACATTATCCGGCGATGGCGCGGTAGATTCAATATACGAGGTCTGACAATCGCACACGAACCCGACTGTTGGGGCGCCATCCGCTGGACGATCCGGCTGACGGTGCGATAATGCACCTGGAAATGCTGTGCGATCGCCGCCATGGTGTAGGCGGTTGAGAAATAGGCGGCGGCGATTGCCTGGTCGCGATCGGCGAATTTTGCCTGGTATTCGGCGAGCGACAGCGCCATTGAGCGGCGCTGTTCGCGTTTCACTTCGCCGGGAAGCGCTGAAGGCAAGGCGGTGCGATGGCGCGCGACAAAGTCGTCGTCCCCCAGCAATAACTGATGCCGCACGCTTTCGATCGGACTGGCCAGTCCACGACCCGCAGCGACGAATTGCAGGTAGGCGGCAATGGCATTGGCGCGATTGGTGCCGAACTGGCCCAGTATCCAGTCGATCCGCAGCCAGGATGGCGGCGCAACAGGCTGTATCATCAAAGCATAGCTGCTCCATGGCCAGGCCTCCAGCCTGCTCACCATGTTGGCGCGTAGCGGATTCAGCACGACATAGCGCGCCAGCTCGCGCAGATGACTTTCCTTCTGCACCAGAATGGCGACATAGCGTCCCTGGAAGACGTGGCCCGCACGCTGGTGACGCCGGTTGAAATAGCGCGAATATTGACCATTCAACTGCCGCATCCCGGTCGCCAAATTCGCATCGCCGGTTTCGATCAGCAAGTGATAGTGATTGCCCATCAGGCAAAAACTGTGCACCGTGAAATTAAAGCGAGCGCACACCTGGGCGAGCATATCCAGCCACGCATAACGGTCTTTGTCATCGTGGAAAATGAGCTGTTGCCGGTCGCCGCGCGAGGTCACGTGATACACGGCGCCGGCGAACTGAAGTCGTAGAGGTCGATTCATAACAACCGACCCTACGCCAACGACGGGCACCGGTGTTGATCGACATCAGCACAATCAACGACTTACTGAAGAGGCCGTGTGCGAATGTCAGACCTGACACCGGGGTTTTAACACCGGTTTCAGCCGTTGAAGGTGCGGCCTTCGGCGGCCAGTTTTTGCAGCAGCGGCGCGGCTTTCCATGCTTCGCCCTGGTGGCCCTGGGCGTAGCGGTGGATCGCGGCCAGCACGTTCGGCAGACCGACCGTGTCGGCGTAGAACATCGGGCCGCCTCGGTACGGCGGGAAGCCGTAGCCGGTCAGGTAGACCATGTCGATGTCCGAGGCGCGCGTCGCGATGCCTTCTTCCACAATCAGCGCGCCTTCGTTGACCAGCGCGTACACCAGCCGTTCGACGATTTCCGTGTCGCTGATCCGGCGGCGGGCGATGCCGAAATCCGCCGAGTGCTGGACGATCATGGCGTTGACCGCGTCGTTCGGATAAGCCTTGCGGTCGCCGGCCTTGTAGTCGTACCAGCCAGCGCCGGTTTTCTGGCCGTAGCGCCCCATTTCACACAGCAGGTCGGCGGTTTTGGAGTAGCTGATCTCCGGCTTTTCCACGTAGCGGCGCTTGCGGATGGCCCAGCCGATGTCGTTGCCGGCCAGGTCGCCCATGCGGAACGGCCCCATCGCGAAACCGAATTTTTCGGCGGCCTGGTCGACCTGCTCCGGCAACGCGCCCTCTTCCAGCAGGAAGCCGGCCTGGCGACTGTACTGCTCGATCATGCGGTTGCCGATGAAGCCGTCGCACACACCCGACACCACGCCGGTTTTCTTCAGCTTCTTGGACAGCGCCAGCGCTGTGGCCAGCACGTCCTTGGCGGTTTCTTTGCCTCGCACGATTTCCAGCAGCTTCATGACGTTGGCCGGCGAAAAGAAGTGCGTGCCGATCACGTCCCGCGGACGCGCGGTGAAGGTGGCGATCTTGTCGACATCCAGCGTCGAGGTGTTGGTGGCCAGAATGGCGCCCGGCTTCATCACAGCGTCCAGTTGGCGGAACACGGCTTCCTTGACGCCCAGCTCTTCAAAAACGGCCTCGACCACGATGTCGGCCTGGCCGATGTCATCGTAGGACAGCGTGCTGGTCAGCAGGCGCATGCGCTGATCCAGTTTCTCCTGCGTCAGCTTGCCTTTCTTGAGCGAGCTTTCGTAGTGCTTGCGGATGGTGGCGATGCCTTTGTCCAGCGCTTCCTGTCGCTGCTCCAGCAGCTTGACAGGAATGCCGGCGTTGAGGAAGTTCATGGCGATGCCGCCGCCCATGGTGCCGGCGCCGATGATGGCGGCCGATTTGATCGGACGCACCGGCGTGCCCGCTGGCACGTCCGGCACCTTGCTGGCCAGGCGCTCGGCGAAGAAGGCGTGCCGCAGCGCTTTCGATTCGGTGGTCTGAATCAGGTGCAGGAAGCGTTCGCGCTCGAATTGCATGCCGTCGTCGAATTTCATCGTCACCGAGGCGGCGACCGTTTCCACGCACTCCAGCGGCGCCGGGAACGGGCCGGCCATGGCCTTGACGGTGTTGCGCGAGAATTGCAGGAAGGCTTCGTGGTTCGGGTAGTTCACCTGGCGGTCGCGCACTTTCGGCAGCGGCCGCACGTCGGCGATTTTTGCGGCAAAGGCGATGGCCGATGGCAGCAGCTCGGCGTCGGCGGCGAAGATTTCGTCAAACAGCGCCGGCAGCTTTGCCGACGACACCGGGTTGCCGGAGACGATCATGTTCAGCGCCGGCTCCAGGCCCAGCACACGCGGCAGACGCTGCGTGCCACCCGCGCCCGGCAGCAGGCCAAGTTTTACTTCAGGCAAGGCGATCTGTGCGCCCGGCAGCGCCACCCGGTAGTGACAGCCCAGTGACAGTTCCAGGCCGCCGCCCATGCACACCGTGTGGATCGCGGCCACCACCGGCTTGCTCGATCCTTCCGCCGTGGCGATGAAGGTGTGCAGGCTCGGCTCGGCCAGCGCTTGCGGGGTGTTGAATTCCTTGATGTCGGCGCCGCCGGAAAAGGCCTTGCCGGCGCCGGTGATGACGATGGCCTTGACCGCGTCGTCAGCGGCGGCGCGTTGCAGACCTTGCACCGCGGCGGTGCGGGTCGCCAGTCCCATGCCGTTCACCGGCGGATTGTTCAGCGTGATGACGGCTACCGCGCCGTGCACTTGGTATTCAGCGGTCATGTCTCTTCCTTATCATTTTTTGGTTGGTGGCCAGCGCTTTACTATACCGCACAAAAGAACGACCGTCTTTTTTTATTTGATTGTCCAGGACGATAGCGCGGCTTTTGCTGGCGGCGGTGGCGCTTTGTAATGCCGAGAATACGTCGAAATGCATGTTGTTTCAAACGTACAATCGGCCAAAGCATACGAAGCGCAGCTTGCTTCGAAATTAAATAGCAGAAATAATTAAATAAAGCAGCGCCTATATTCCCCGCCCCCGAATATCCCTTAATTCTCACTAAATATCACACCTGATATTTAGCCATTACTTAATTAATGTTTTGACAGGGACTTCCATGAACGCACCGAGCCAGGTTATCCAGACTCAAGATTTCGAATTGCAAGCCATCAATGCGGCGCTGAACCGTGTTCAGGCTGTCATCGAATTTGACCTGGACGGCAAGATTTTGCACGCTAACGAAAATTTCCTGCGCGCGGTCGGCTACACGCTGGCGGAAGTCCAGGGCCAGCATCACGCCATGTTCTGCGAACCCGAATTCAGCGCCTCTCCCGCCTACCGGCATTTTTGGGCGCGACTGGCCGCCGGCGAATATGACCAGGGTGAATACAAGCGTCTGGCCAAGGGGGGCCGCGAAATCTGGATTAATGCCTCCTACAATCCGATCATGGACGCCACCGGCAAGCCGTACAAGGTGATCAAGTTCGCCACCGACATCACCGCCAACCGCATGCGCAATGCCGAGTACGAAGGCAAGGTCAGCGCCATTGGCAAGGCGCAGGCGGTGATCGAGTTCGACATGCAAGGCCATGTGCTGGATGCTAATGAGAATTTCCTTGAAGTCATGGGTTATTATCTTGATGATATCAAGGGGGAACATCATCGCATGTTCTGCGAGCCGGATTACGCGTCCAGCGCGGACTATAAACGCTTCTGGCAAAAATTGAATCGCGGCGAATTTGACGGTGGCCGTTATAAGCGAGTTGGCAATAATAAAAAAACGGTATGGATTCAGGCCACTTATAATCCGATTCTGGATTTAAATGGCAATCCGTATAAGATAGTAAAATACGCAAGCGACATTACCGCACAGGTGCAGTTGGAGGAATCGGTGGCCGCCAAGGCCCAGGCCGACGGTGAAAAAATCGCCCGCCTGCTGGATTCGGTCGAGCACGCCGCCAATGGCGATCTGACCAGCAAGGTCATCGTCGACGGCGACGAGCCGCTGGACAAGCTGGCCGATGGCATCCGCAAGATGATCGCCGACCTGCGCAAGGTGATCAGCGATGTGGTGATGTCCGCCAGCGGCCTGGCCGACGCCTCCACCACCATCGCCGAACGGAGCAACGGCGTGGCGGTCGGCACACAGGCGCTGGGCGCCACCGTGGAGCAGATGAACGCTTCGATCGACGGCCTGACCAGCTCGATCAACACCATCGCCGGCAACACCTCGGACGCCGACGCCATGGCCAAGTCGGCCCAGCACGAGGCCGAAGTGGGCGCCAAGGCGGTGGCCAAGTCGATCGAGGCGATGGACCTGATCAACCGCTCGTCGGAGGACATCGGCGAAATCGTCAAGGTCATCAGCGATATCGCCAACCAGACCAATATGCTGGCGTTCAATGCCGCCATCGAGGCGGCCCGTGCCGGCGAGCACGGTCTGGGCTTCTCGGTCGTCGCCGACGAGGTGCGCAAGCTGGCCGAACGCTCGTCGCAGGCCACCAAGGAGATTTCCAAGCTGATTAACGAATCGGTCAAGCGGGTGTCCGCCGGCAGTGAGATTTCCCGCCAGGCCAGCGATGCGTTCGACAAGATCCTGGCCGGCGTGGTCCGCACCACCGAGGCCATTTCGGATATTTCCAAGGCCACCAACGAGCAACTGCTGACCGCGCGCGAAGTCAGTACCGCCGTGCAGTATATCGCCGAGGAGGCCGAGAAATCGGCCGCCGCCTGCGACAGTATCGCCCGCTCGACGGAAGGCTTGAACCAGCGTGCGGGCGACTTGAACAAAACGGTCTCCGGCTTCACGGTCTGACCATGGAAACCGGCGGTTTTACTCCCGCGACGTTATCGGCCCTGATCGCGCTGGTGCGCAAGCACACCGGCATCGCCATGACCGAACGCAAGAGTGTGCTGCTGGAGCGGCGCCTGCGCCCGCGCGTGCAGGCGCTCAACCTGAGCGGCTACCAGGCCTACCTCGACAAGGTGGAACAGGACCGCGCGGAAATTCCGCACTTTATCGATCTGGTCACCACCAACGACACGCTGTTTTTCCGCACGCCGCAGGTATGGGACTACGTGGAACAGGAATTCCTGCCGCAATGGTGGCAGGCGCATCCGGGCCAGCGCCTGAAGGTCTGGTCAGCGGCGGCCTCCAGCGGCGAGGAACTGTATTCGATGGCGGTGCTGTGCGAGGAATTTGCGGCGGCCCATCCCGGCTTCAGCTACCAGATCCACGCGACCGATATTTCCCGGCAGATTCTGGCGCTGGCGCGCGACGGCCAGTACACCGGCCGTTCGGTTGAACGCATCCAGAGCAGCCATCCTGACTGGGTGAAAAAGTATTTCCGCGCCAGCGGCAACGGCCTGCGGGTCGTCGATGCATTGAAGAAAAACGTGGAGTTGGCCCAACATAACCTGCTGACTCCGTTAAGCCCAGCCCGGCAGTTTGATCTGGTATTCCTGCGCAATGTGCTGATCTATTTCGATCAGGAGCAGCAGCAGACGATACTGCATCAAGCGTGCCCGAGCATGGCACCCCGCGCTGTCATGATCGTGGGGGAATCCGAATCGATCTCTGGCCTCAACACCGCCTATCAGTTCGACCGGCCGATGATATATCGATTGAAATAGGCGGTCACCATGCAAGTACTCTTCGACATTCCCCCGGCACTGTCGGTGCCGCGGACGGCGCACGCCGCGCCAGCGGACGGCCCGCGCGCGCCGCTGCAGGTGGCCATGGGCGAGCTGAAAGCCGGCGCCCGCACCGACCAGTTGTGCGCCCTGCTCGGCTCTTGCGTCGGCATCGGCCTGATCTGGAAAAAACGCGGCCGTTACGCGCTGGCCCACTGCTTGCTGCCGGAATGCGCGCAACTGGCGGACAATTTCGGCGCGCGCTATGTCAGCCAGGCCGTGCCATCGCTGCTGCGCCTGATCGGCGCCAACGAGGAAGACCGCGGCGAGATCGAGGTCATCATCGCCGGCGGCGCCACCATGCTGAACGGCTGCTCCAGCCGGCTGAAGATCGGCCAACTGAATACCGAGGCGGCGCGCAAGCATCTGCGCAAGTTCGGCCTGAACGTGACGTATTGCCGCGTCGGCGGCAAATGCGGTCGCACCATGACCATCGATTGCGCCACCGGCACCTTTGCGGTGCATGAAATCGCCACATCTTACGCGGGAACCACTTATGCCTGATGCCACCGCCGACTCCTGCACCGTGCTGTTTGGCTCGTTCGTGTTGGGCGACAATGAATACGCCCTGCCCGCCAGCTGCTTCCGCGAGGTGGTCAATTATCCCGACAAGGTGACGGCGCTGCCGTTGTCGCCCAAGTTTCTGGAGGGCGTGTTCACGTTGCGCGGCAGCGTGATTCCGGTGGTCAACCTTAGCCGCGTGTTCGACGCCGGCGCGCGCGGCGCGCTGCCGACCGACAAGATCGCGATTCTGGACTATCAGGGCGTGCTGGTCGGCATGCTGTTCGACGCCACCGGCGAGATCCTGCGCGTGCGGCCCGAGCAGCGCAGCAAGCTGGGCTATGCCGAGGGCGCCCAGCGCGGCGTGGTGGCCGGCACCATCCTGCTCGACCAGGGCGCGCGGCTGGTGCAGGTGCTCGATCCCGAGGCGCTGATCCATATCGAAAACGTGCCGCAGGTGCTGGCGGTACAGTGCGTCGATCAGCAGACCCGGCGCCGCCATGGCGAACGCCGCCAGTGCGTCAGCTTCCGCGTCGGCACCGCGTCGCTGGCGTTCGAGATGGGGGCGATTCAAGAGATTATCCGGGTGCCGGAATTACAGACGTCGGTGCTGAACAGCGCGCTGTGCCTGGGACGCATCAACTTCCGCGGCGCGCCGGTCGCGGTGGTCGACTTCGCCACCTTGCTGAACGCCGGCAGCGGCGAGCGCGTGGCCGGGCCGGAACAGCGGATCATCGTCGCCCGCATCGACGACGCCACCATTGGCTTCCTGGTCGACTCGGTCGACAACATCGTTAATTTCTACGGTGAGGAAGTGATGCCGATTCCCATGCTCAGCAAGGCGCGCGCCGGCATGTTCGGCGGCTGCCTGTCGAAGCCGGAGCTGGGCGATATTTTCCTCCTCGATCACCAGCAGATCTTCTCCAGCGCCGAAATCAAGGAAATGCGCAACGGCCACGCCGCGCTGTATCCGAAGGACGCCGAGCTAATCGCCAGCAACGAACGGCGCGAGGCGCGCCGCAGCCAGCGTCAGGTCTACATCAGCTTCACGCTGGAGCACAGTTACGCGGTGGGCATTACGCAGGTGCGCGAGATCATCGACTTCAGCGCTGGTGACCTCACCCGTCCGCCCGGCCTGCCCGGCTTCATGCGCGGCATGCTGAACCTGCGCCAGCAGATGGTTACCGTGATCGACCTGCGCGGCCTGTACGGCATGGCGCCACTGGCCGACAGCAGCCAGGCCAAGATGCTGGTGGTCGAACGCGACGGCGAATGCTACGGCCTGATGGTCGATGCGGTGGAAAACATCATGACCATCGAGGACAGCAAGCGCTACGGCGCGCCGAAAATGATGCGCAACGCCAGCGCGCAAGGCGATCCGCGCAGCGAGATGGACGAGGTGATCGACATCGGCGAAGGCGACGCGCGCCGCACGCTGAGCGTGTTCCAGTGCGACCGTCTGCTGGAACGTCTGAGCCAGGAGATGCCGGCGCTGGCGGCATGATGGCGACTGGAGTACAGTAGCGTCATTGCCCACCACGGAGTGACCATCATGCCGATTTCCCGCCGCGCCATGGCCTTGCTGATTCCACTGAGCTTGCTGGCGGCCGGCGCCGGCGCCATCTCACTTGACGACCTGAGCAGCAAGGACGCTTCCGGCGGCCTGAAGGCGGCGCTGGAGACCGGCGCCAACGCGGCGGTCAGCAAGCTCGGCGTCGACGGCGGCTTCCTCAACAATGACAAGGTGCGGATTGCGCTGCCCAAAATGCTGGAACAGGTCCGCCCGCTGCTCAAGCTGACCGGCAAAAGCCAACAATTGGATGATCTGGTGGTGCAGATGAACCACGCCGCCGAAGCCGCCGTGCCGATGGCCAAGCCGCTGCTGCTCGACGCCGTCAAGTCGATGACCATCACCGACGCCAAGCAAATCCTCACCGGCGGCGACACCTCGGTGACCGATTTCTTCCGCGCCAAAACCCAGGACAAGCTGGCGCTGCAATTCCAGCCGGTGGTCAAGCAAGTCACCGACAAGTCCGGCCTGGCCACCAAGTACAACACCGCGATGGGGCTGGCGCCCAAGCTCGGCGCGCTGGCCAAGGACCAGGCCACGGTTGAAGGCTACGTCACCCAGCGCGCGCTGGACGGCCTGTACACCATGATCGCCGAGGAAGAAAAAGCCATCCGTGCCGATCCGCTCGGCACCGGCAGCAAACTGATCGGCAAAGTGTTCGGCGCCATCAAGTAGGCACACGCCGTCAGATGGTGGGCAGCGGGTAGTTGCGGTACTGCTCGCGCAGCTTGTTCTTCTGAATCTTGCCGGTGCCGCCGACCGGCAAGGCGTCGGCAAACACCACATCGTCCGGCAACCACCATTTGGCGATCTTGCCGTCGAAGTGCGCCAGCAATTGCGCGCGGCTGACGTCCTGTCCGGGCTTGCGCACCACCACCAGCAAGGGCCGCTCATCCCATTTTGGGTGGAACACGCCGATGCAGGCGGCCTGCATCACCGCCGGGTGCGACATGGCGATGTTCTCCAGATCGATGGTGCCGATCCACTCGCCGCCGGATTTGATGACGTCCTTGGCGCGATCGGTGATCTGCATGAAGCCATCCGGATCGATGCTGGCGACGTCGCCGGTGGGGAACCAGCCGTCCTCCAGCACGTCGCCGCCCTCGTCCTTGAAATAGCGCGCGGCGATCCACGGCCCCTTGACCAGCAGGCTGCCCGAGGTCACGCCATCCCATGGCAGTTCCGCGCCCAGTTCGTCGACGATCTTCAGGTCGACGCCGTAGATGGCGTGTCCTTGCTTTTGCAGGATCTGGCGCTGCGACGCCTTCGGCAGGTCGAGATGCTTGCTCAGCAGGCCGCCGGTGGTGCCCAGCGGCGACATTTCGGTCATGCCCCAGCCATGGATGACTTCGACGCCGAAGTCGTCGATCAGCGTGTTCATCATCGCCGGCGGGCAGGCCGAGCCGCCGATCACCGTGCGGCGGAAAGTGGAGAATGTCACCTGGTTCTGCTCGCAATAACTTATTAAGCCAAGCCAGACCGTGGGCACGCCCGCCGAGAACGTGACTTTTTCCCTTTCCATCAACTCGTAGACGGATTTGCCGTCCAGCGCGGGGCCGGGAAACACCATTTTCGCACCCGACAACGGCACCGAATACGGCAGCCCCCAGGCGTTAACGTGGAACATCGGCACCACCGGCATCACGACGTCGCGCGAGCCGACATTCAGCACGTTCGGCAAGGCCGACGCGTAGGCGTGCAACACCGTTGAACGATGCGAATACAGCACGCCTTTCGGGTTGCCGGTGGTGCCGGAGGTGTAGCACAGCGTGGCGGCGGCGTTTTCGTCGAAGTCGGGCCAGGCGTAGTCGCCCAACTGGGCGTCCAGCAAATCCTCGTAGCACAGCAGGTTGGCAATCTTGCTGGCGGCCGGCATGCGCTTGGCGCTACCCAGCAGTATCCAGCCCTTGACGGTCTTGCAATGCGGCGCGATCGCCTCGACCAGCGGCAGGAAGCAGGCGTCGAACAGCAGGTACTGGTCTTCCGCGTGGTTGCAGATGTAGGCCAGTTGCTCCGGATGCAGGCGCGGATTAATCGTGTGCAGCACGGCGCCGCTGCCGGAGACGGCGTAATATGCTTCCAGGTGACGGTAGCCATTCCACGCCAGCGTGCCAACGCGGTCGCCGGACTGCACGCCCAGCGCCTGCAATGCCTGCGCCAGCTGCTTGGCGCGGCGATGGCAGTCGCGGAAGGTGTAGCGGTGCAGATCGCCCTCGACGCGCTGCGAGACGATCTCGCTGGCGGCGTAATGGCGGGCCGCAAATTCGAGGATGCCTGAAATCAGCAGCGGCTGATGCATCATCTGGCCCATGAGCATAACGGTCTCCCAGGTTGTACTGTGGGCGGAGTGTGGTGGCTCGCTGTACGCAGCGTCAATGCTTTTCGATGCTGCATTGCCGCAATCGCGGCCTGCGGTAAAATCCCGGACTACGCTAACCTGGAGTACATCATTACTGCCGCTAAACTGCCGCTGGACAATTCCTTCGCGTCCCTGCCGCCCGCGTTCTACACCCGCCTGATGCCGACACCGCTGCCTTCGCCTTATCTGGTGGCGCTCAGCGCGCCGGCCGCGAGGCTGATCGGACTGACGCCGGACGAGCTGGCCGCCAGCCTCGATACGCTGATCGGCAACGCCGTGCCCGAGCGCGCGCAGCCGCTGGCCGCCGTGTATTCCGGCCACCAGTTCGGCGTGTGGGCCGGCCAGTTGGGCGACGGCCGCGCCATCCTGTTCGGCGACGTCGCTACCGCCGAAGGGCCGATGGAGCTGCAATGGAAAGGCGCCGGCCTGACGCCCTACTCGCGCATGGGCGACGGCCGCGCCGTGCTGCGCTCGTCGATCCGTGAATTCCTGTGCTCGGAAGCGATGCACGCGCTGGGCATTCCAACCTCGCGCGCGCTGTCGGTGGCCGGTTCGGACCAGGGCGTGATGCGTGAAACCGTCGAGACCGCCGCCGTGGTGGTGCGCATGGCGCCGAGCTTCGTGCGCTTCGGCTCGTTCGAGCACTGGTACTACCGCAAGAAAAACGACGAGCTGAAGGTGCTGGCCGATTACGTCATCGACCGCTTTTATCCATCGCTGCGCGCGGCCGACAATCCCTACGCCGCGCTGCTGGAAGAAGTCACGCGCCGCACCGCGCACCTGATCGCGCAATGGCAAGCGGTCGGCTTCATGCACGGCGTGATGAACACCGACAACATGTCGATTGTCGGCCTGACGCTGGATTACGGCCCCTTCGGCTTCATGGAAGCCTTCGATGCCAACCACATCTGCAATCACACCGACCAGCAGGGCCGTTATTCCTACGCCAACCAGCCGCAGATCGGCCACTGGAACTGCTACGCGCTGGCGCAGGCGCTGCTGCCGCTGATCGGTGACGTCGATGCCACCCAAGCGGCGCTGGACGTCTACCAGCCAGAATTCGCGCGCAAGATGGACGAACTGCTGCACGCCAAGCTGGGCCTGACGGTGCTGGCGCAGCACGCCGAGGACGACCGCGCGCTGTGCGACGATCTGTTCGCCATGCTGCAAGGCGTTGATTTCACACTGTTTTTCCGCCGCCTGAGCGGCGTGCGCGCGGCCGATGCCAGCGGCGACGAACCACTGCGCGACCTGTTCATCGAGCGTCCGGTCTTCGACGCCTGGGCCGAGCGCTACCGTGCCCGCCTGCGCGCCGAAGAAAGCGACGATGCCCAGCGCACGGTTGCGATGAATCAAACCAACCCCAAATACGTGCTGCGAAACTATCTGGCCCAGGTGGCCATTGAAAAAGCGCAAAATAAGGACTTTTCCGAAGTGGAGCGGCTGCTGGCGGTACTGCGCCGCCCCTACGACGAACAGCCCGAGCACGAGCACTACGCGGCCTTGCCCCCGGACTGGGCGAGCCACCTGGAAGTTAGCTGTTCTTCTTAAGCGAGAAATAAGCCATGAGCAATAAAGTTGTCAAAACCGACGCCGAATGGCGTGCCCAACTCGATCCGATGGCGTATCAAGTCACGCGCCACGCCGCCACCGAACGCGCCTTCACCGGCAAATTCTGGGATCATCACCAGCCCGGGATCTACACCTGCGTATGCTGCAACACGCCGCTGTTCCGTTCCGATACCAAGTTTGATTCCGGCTGCGGCTGGCCGAGCTACTTTGAACCGATCGATCCGGCCAATGTGGTGGAGAAAGTCGACCGCTCCCATGGTATGCTGCGCACCGAAACGATCTGCGGCGTGTGCGACGCCCATCTGGGCCATGTATTCCCGGACGGCTCGCCGCCGACCGGACTGCGTTACTGCATTAACTCGGCGTCCCTGCGCTTTGATCCTGAAGACTGATCCACAACACTATTAGAGACACCATGAAATTCCTGTTCGATTGGCTGCCAGTCATCTGTTTCTTTGTCGCCTACAAACTGGCCGGCATGAATCCCGACACGGCCCAGCACTTCATCAACACCTATATGAGCAGCGTGGTCTCGGGCGGCTCGGTGGCGGCGGAACAGTCGCCCATCGTCCTGGCGACGCTGATCGGCATCCTGGCCACCATCGGGCAGATCACCTGGCTCAAGCTGCGCAAGCAGACCGTCACCGGCACCCTGTGGGTGACGCTGGTGTTGTTTGTCGTGTTCGGCGGGCTGACCATCTATCTGCACGATGAAGTGTTCATCAAATGGAAGCTGAGCATTCTGTACTGGCTGTTCGCGCTGGGCCTGCTGGCCAGCGACATGCTGTTTAAAAAGAACCTGATGCGCCAGTCGATGCAGGAAATTTTTCAGCTGCCGGACCAGATCTGGACCCGCCTGAATCTGGCGTGGGTGGTGTTCTTCCTCGTCATGGGCGTGCTGAACTGGTATCTGGCCTTCGTGCTGTTTAAAGGCGACACCGACGCCTGGGTCAATTTCAAAACCTTCGGCATCACCGGCATCATGTTTGTATTCATCGTCGGCCAAACCGTTTATTTATCACGCCACATCAAGGACCAGGCATGAACCAGATTCAAGATACCCGTCTGG
Organism: Duganella lactea; assembly: GCF_009857505.1. Lineage (GTDB taxonomy): Bacteria > Pseudomonadota > Gammaproteobacteria > Burkholderiales > Burkholderiaceae_D > Rugamonas > Rugamonas lactea. Next base: position 81,213 of record NZ_WWCP01000020.1, on the reverse strand, counting down.
CCCGCATGCGCGCGGCCTTCGAAGCCAAGCTGGCGCCAACCGAACTGGTGCTGGATGACGACTCCGCCGCCCATGCCGGCCATGCCGGCGCGGCCTCTGGCGGCGGGCACTACAACGTCAGAATTGTTTCGTTACAATTCGAAGGTCTTAAACTCGTCACAAGACATCGACTCGTGTATGATTCTGTGCACGATATGATGCATAAAGAAATTCATGCATTGGCCATTACTGCATTGGCGCCATCGGAAGTCTGATGCAGGCGTGGCCGCTATCGGCTTTTATTAAAAATAATTGAAGACATAGCCGTCCAAGCTAAATTCGCTAAATCTTTCCCCTTACAGGAATTAATAATGACTTTCAAGCCAGCCAAGTTGCTGATTGCACTTCTCGTTGTCGCCGTACCAGCTTTTGCGCAAAACGTTGCCGTGGTTAACGGCAAGGCGATCCCAACCTCGCGCGTCGACGCCGTCGTCAAGCAAGTTGTGGCCCAAGGCCAGCAACCTGACTCGCCGCAACTGCGTGAACTGATCAAGAAAGACCTGATCAGCCGCGAAGTGCTGGTGCAGGAAGCGGACAAACAAGGTTATGCCAAGAACGCCGACGTCAAGGCTGCGATCGAAAACGCCCGCCAAGCCATCATGGTCAACGCCCTGCTGGCCGAGTACGTGAAGAAAAACCCGGTGTCGGACGCCGACATCAAGGCTGAATACGACAAATTCGTCGCCCAGGCCGGCGACAAGGAATACCACGTGCGCCACATCCTGCTGGGCACCGAAGCCGAAGCCAACGACGTGATCGCCAAAATCAAGGGCGGCGCCAAGTTTGAAGACCTGGCCAAGCAGTCGAAAGACACAGGCTCGGCAGCCAACGGCGGCGACCTGGACTGGGCATCGCCTTCGTCCTTCCCGCCAGTCTTCGCGCAAGCCTTCGTCGGCCTGCAAAAAGGTCAAGTGACCGAGAAACCGGTACAAACCCCGAACGGCTTCCACGTCATCAAAGTGGACGACATCCGTCAGGCCAAACTGCCGACCCTGGAAGAAGTGAAGCCGCAAGTGGCGGAAGCACTGGTTCAGAAGAAAGTGCAAGCTTACCAAGAAGAACTGGTAAAGAAAGCAAAAGTGCAGTAATGTTATAAAAGGCGGCGCCCTGCGGGGCGCCGTTTTTGATTCTGCGTTGGTATGATGCACCTTCAGAGTGTAATTTTTTAAGGATTTAAATAATGATGTTGAAGCCAGCCCGCCTGATGTTAGCCCTGATCGCTGTCGTGGCAGCACCAGCTTTCGCCCAGAATGCCGCCACCGTCAACGGCAAGGCCATTCCAGCTGCCAAGGTTGATCAAATGGTCAAACAAGTTGTCGCCCAGGGCCAGCAGCCAGATTCGCCGCAACTGCGCGAGATGGTGAAAAAAGAACTGATCAGCCGCGAAGTCATGCTGCAGGAAGCCGATAAACAGGGTTATGGCAAAAAGCCGGAAGTCACGGCCGCTATCGACAACGCCCGTCAAAGCATTATTATCAATGCGATGCTGGCGGATTATGTTAAGAAAAACCCGGTTAAAGACGCCGAAATTCAAGCTGAATACGACAAGTATAAAGCCGCTGTCGGCCCAACCGAATATCACTCGCGTCATATTCTGGTCGCCACCGAACAGGAAGCCAAGGATATTATCGCCAAGCTGAAAGCTGGCGGTAAGTTCGAAGAACTGGCCAAGGTATCGAAAGACGGTTCCGCCAATAATGGCGGCGATCTGGGCTGGATGACGCCAGGCAAACTGGTGAAACCCTTTGCCGACGCCATGGTCGCACTGAAAAACGGTGAAATCACCCAGACCCCGGTGAAAACCGAATTCGGCTACCACGTGATCAAGCTGGATGAATCGCGCCCGACCCAGATGCCGCCGCTGGCGGAAGTCAAAGGCCAGGTCGCTGAAGCTCTGCAACAGCGCAAGATCGCGGCCTACCGCGAAGAGCTGCTGAAGAAAGCCAAGATCCAGTAAGCTGGACTGGCTCGAACAAAGCGCCTGCATGCAGGCGCTTTTTTTACGTCATCACAAATCTGCAATCAGTACGATCATGCCCGTAAGCAGCACCGATACCGCCTTCCTGTCCCGGCTGACGAGCGCTCTCGCCGCTGCCGCCAATGCCGAGCGAGCGCCAGCCATGCGCGCTTACCTGCGCGAGCAGTTCGACTGTCTGGGCGTCGCCACCCCGGAACGCCGCGCCGCAGGCAGACCGCTGCTGAGCGAATTAAAAGACGCGGGTGCCGAGAAGTTAATCGAACACGCCCACGCGCTGTGGCGATTGCCAGAACGCGAATATCAACATGTCGCGCTGGACATGCTGGCTATGTACTGGGAAAAACTAAACAGCGCGCATATACCGGCGCTGCTGGAATTGGCACAGATTAAATCCTGGTGGGATACCGTGGATGGACTGTCCGGCATCATCGGCGACATATTGCGCTATCAGCACCATTATATGGATAACGCGTTACGCGATAATAATATGTGGGTACGCCGTATCGCCTTGCTGCACCAGTTGGGCTGGTGCGATAAAACCGATGAGCAGCGTTTATTAAATTACTGCCTGACGCTGGCCGGAGAAAAGGAATTCTTCATCCAAAAAGCGATAGGCTGGGCATTAAGGGATTATGCCCGATATGCGCCGGACGCCGTTCGGATATTCACCCGCGAACAAAAAGAGCGGCTCGCGCCGCTCTCTTTCCGCGAGGCCAATAAACATCTGGCCCCTGATTAATTTATCAATCAGCCAACGAAGCGGCGCGCATTCCGGAACATCCGCATCCACGGTGATTCCTCACCCCACGACTCCGGCGCCCACGAGTGCTGGACGGTACGGAAGACGCGCTCGGCGTGTGGCATCATCACCGTGAAGCGGCCATCCGGCGTGGTGACCGAAGTCAAGCCTTGCGGCGAGCCGTTCGGGTTGTACGGATAGGCTTCGGTCGCCTCGCCACGATTATCAACAAAGCGCATGGCGTGCACCGCCTCGACGATGTTACCGGTCTGCGAGAAGTCCGCGTAACCTTCGCCGTGGGCGATGGCGATCGGCGTCTGCGTGCCGGCCATGCCCTGGAAGAAGATCGACGGCGAATCCAGCACTTCCACCATGGCGAAGCGGGCTTCAAACTTCTCCGACTTGTTGGAGGTGAACTTCGGCCACGCATGCGCGCCGGGAATCAGCGGTTTCAGGTTGCTCAGCATCTGGCAGCCATTGCACACGCCCAGGCCGAACGTGTCGGCACGGGCGAAGAACTTGGCGAACTGATCGGACAGCGCGTTGTTGAACAGGATGGTCTTGGCCCAGCCCTCGCCCGCGCCCAGCACGTCACCGTAGGAGAAACCGCCCACCGCGATCACGCCCTGGAAGTCGTCCAGCCTGGCGCGGCCCGAGATCAGGTCGCTCATGTGGACGTCGATCGCCGCAAAGCCGGCCTGGTGCATGACGTAGGCGGTCTCGATGTGCGAGTTGACGCCCTGCTCGCGCAGAATCGCCACCCGCGGACGCACGCCGGTGGCCAGGAATGGCGCGGCCACATTGTCGCTCAGATCGAAGGTGACTTTCGGCGTGATGCCTGGGTCTTGTTCGTCCAGCAGACGGTCATATTCGGCGTCGGCGCAGGCCGGATTGTCGCGCAGGCGGGCGATGCGCCAGCTGGTCTCGCTCCACAGACGGTGCAGTTCGACACGCGGCTTGTTGTAGATGACCTTGGCGTCGCGGGTGAATTCGATCACGCCACGGTCATTGGTCTTGCCGATGATGTGGCTGCAAGCACCCAGGTTGAACGAGCGCAGCACGTCCATGACCACCGATTTCTCTTCGGCGCGCACCTGAACCACGGCGCCCAGCTCCTCCGAGAACAGAGCGCGCAGCGTCTGCTCGTTGCGGCGTTCGGCGATCTGCGTGGCCCAGTTCTTGGCGTCGCCCTGATCGGCGCCGTGCCCCTCTTCCAGCGTCAGAATGTCGAGATTGATCGACAGGCCGGTGCGGCCGGCAAAGGCCATTTCAGTCAGCGTGCCGTACAGGCCGCCATCCGAACGGTCGTGGTAAGCCAGCAGCTTGCCGTCCGCGTTCAGTTGCTGGATGGCGGCGAAGAAGGCTTTGATGTCTTCCGGATTATCGACGTCCGGCACCGAATTGCCCAGCTGGCCCATGACTTGCGCCAGCGCCGAGGCGCCCAGACGGTTCTTGCCACGGCCCAGGTCGATCAGAATGATGGCGGTGTCGCCGACGTCGGTGCGCAGTTGCGGCGTCAGCGACTTGCGCACGTCGTACACCGGCGCGAACGACGACACGATCAGCGAGACCGGCGACAGCACGGCTTTTGCCTCATCGCCGTCTTTCCCGCTTTCTTTCCAAGTAGTGCGCATCGACAGTGAATCCTTGCCGACCGGGATCGAGATCCCCAGCGCCGGGCACAGTTCCATGCCGACCGCCTTGACGGTGTCGTACAGCGCGGCGTCCTGGCCGGGCTGGCCGCAGGCCGCCATCCAGTTGGCCGACAGCTTGATGTCCTCGATCGAACGGATCGGCGCGGCGGCGAGGTTCAGCACCGCTTCGGCCACGGCCATGCGGCCCGAGGCGGCGGCGTCGATCACGGCCAGCGGCGTGCGTTCGCCCATGGCCATCGCTTCGCCGAGATAGCCTTCGAAGCTCATCGCGGTGACGGCACAATCGCCCACCGGCACCTGCCATGGACCGACCATCTGGTCGCGCACGGACATGCCGCCCACGGTACGGTCGCCGATGGTGATCAGGAAGGATTTGTCGCCGACGGTCGGCAGCAGCAGCACGCGCTTGGCGGCTTCTTCCAAGTCCATGCCGGTCAGGTCGATGGCCGGGAAATCGTTCTGTACATGGTGCACATCGCGCTGCATTTTGGGCGGCTTGCCCAGCAACACATCCATCGGCATGTCGACCGGTTCGTTGCCCAGTTCGGGGTCAACCAGCTTCAGTTGACGCTCTTCGGTGGCCACACCGACCACGGCGAACAGGCTGCGCTCGCGCTCGCAAATCGACTTGAACAGCGGCAGGTCGTCCGGCGAAATCGCCAGCACATAGCGTTCCTGCGATTCGTTGGACCAGATTTCTTTCGGCGCCATGCCGCTTTCTTCCAGCGGAATCTTGCGCAGATCGAAGATCGCGCCACGCTTGGCGTCGTTGGTGATTTCCGGGAAGGCGTTCGACAGACCGCCGGCGCCGACGTCGTGGATCGAGATGATCGGATTCTTCGCACCCAGCTGCCAGCAGGCGTTGATGACTTCCTGCGCGCGGCGTTCCATTTCCGGGTTGCCGCGCTGGACCGAATCGAAGTCCAGGTCGGCGGTGTTGGTGCCGGTCGCCATCGACGAGGCGGCCGAACCGCCCATGCCGATGCGCATGCCGGGGCCGCCCAGCTGCACCAGCAGGCTGCCGACCGGAATGTCGTTCTTGTGCGTGTGCTGCGACGAGATGTTGCCGATGCCGCCGGCGATCATGATCGGCTTGTGGTAGCCGAACACGGTGTCGTGCGCGCCGGCAAACTGCTTGCCGATGTTCTGTTCGTAGGTACGGAAGTAACCGCCCAGCACAGGACGGCCGAATTCGTTGCTGAAGGCGGCGCCGCCCAGCGGGCCGTCAATCATAATCTGCAGCGGCGAGGCGATGCGCTCCGGCTTGCCGTATGGCTTGCCGCTGTCGCGGTAGTCGGCGCCGCTGACCGGCGCGGTGACGACGGCGTCGCTTTCCCACGGCCGCACGGCACCCGGCAGCAGCAGGTTGGAGACGGTGAAGCCGCACAGGCCCGCCTTCGGCTTGGCGCCGCGGCCGGTGGCGCCCTCGTCGCGGATTTCACCGCCGGCGCCGGTCGAGGCGCCCGGGAACGGCGAGATCGCGGTCGGGTGGTTGTGGGTTTCCACCTTCATCAGCGTGTGGGTCAGCTCGCTGAGCGGCGCGTATTCGTTGCTGCCGGTCTGCGGGAAGAAGCGCATCACTTCGGCGCCTTCCATGATCGACGAATTGTCGCTGTAGGCGACCACGGTGCCCTTCGGCTGCAACTGGTGGGTGTTCTTGATCATGCCGAACAGCGATTTCGGCTGGGCGACGCCGTCGATGGTCCAGTCGGCGTTGAAGATCTTGTGGCGGCAGTGCTCGGAGTTGGCCTGCGCGAACATCATCAGTTCCACGTCGGTTGGATTGCGGCCGGCCTTGGTAAAGGCGGCGTCCAGGTATTCCACCTCGTCTTCCGACATGGCCAGGCCGAGGTCGGTGTTGGCCTTGTCCAGCGCGGCCTTGCCGCTGCCGATCACGTCCACCGTTTCCAGCGGACGAGCCTGCAGTTCGCGGAACAGACCGGCCGCGTCGTCCGGCGAGCGCAGCACGGACTCGGTCATGCGGTCGTGCAGCAGCGCGATCACCGCCTGCACTTCCTCGTCGCTGAGCTTTTTCGGCGCGCCGATCGCGCTACCCAGGATGCCGGTCTTCAGGTTGATGCGGTAGGCCACGCCGCGTTCGACGCGCTTGATGTGTACCATGCCGCAGTTGTGGACGATGTCGGTGGCCTTCGAGGCCCATGGCGAAATCGTGCCGAAGCGCGGGATGACGAAGAACGCCTCGGCATGGCCTTCAGTGTTGTCGGCTTGGGCCGGCTCGCCGTAGGTCAGCAAGCCTTGCAGGCGCTGCGTGTCGTCGGCCGACAGCGGCGCGGCGGCATCGACGAAGTGGACATAATGCGCCTGGACGGCGGCAACGGACGGCAGCACCGCTTGCAATTGATTCAACAGGCGTTGGCTACGGAATGCGGACAGGGCGTTAGAGCCCGGCAGAATCAGCATGGTTGGAAGATAGTTGATGCAGCTAGGCTGCGGTTTAAAGGGGAATGAGGCACGAGATACTGGTCTTGCAGATTTTCCTTTGCCGACATTATACCCGCTATCAGCGAGGCCATATAGTGTCTGAACCGGGCAAAAGCTGGCTCAGAAGCAACATTCAGCGCCAAAATTCGGGTATTTTCATTTGCCTTGGAGTATGCTGATCAGATATTAGCGGGGATGGTGAACAATGGCAGAATATAGCGACTTGTCGGTGCTGATCGTCGACCCGAATCCGGGCATGCGCGGCAACCTGCACAATATGCTGAGCCAGTCGTCGATCACCAAGATCGAATACGCGGTCAGCTCAGGCACGGCGATCCGTCAGCTCGCCAAGAAGCCGTTTGACATTATCTTGTGCGAGTACGACCTGGGCAACGGCAGTGGCGAGGCCAACGGCCAGGACGGCCAGCAGTTGCTGGAGGACCTGCGCCACCACAAGCTGATTTCGCCGTGGAGCATCTTCATCATGCTGACCTCGGAGGGCGAGTACGGCAAGGTGATCGGCGCGGCCGAACTGACGCCGACCGACTACCTGCTCAAACCCTTCACGGTGGATTCGCTGCTGCAGCGCATCGGCCGTGCGGTGGATCGGCGCCAGCAGTTTCTGCCGATTTATCAGCAGATCGACCTGGGCAATGTGCGCAAGGCCATCACCGACTGCCTGGCCTCGCAGGACCGCAATCCGCGCTACGCCATCGACTTCGCCCGGCTGCGCGCCGAGCTGCTGTTCTCCATCAACGAGCTGGGCGACGCCGAAATGGTCTACCAGTGGATACTGATGACGCGCCCGGTCGCCTGGGCGCATCTGGGCCTGGCGCGCTGCCGCTATGGCCTGGCCAAATACGCCGAGGCGCAGGAAACGCTGCAGCAGTTGCTGGAACAGAATCCGCGCTACATGGCGGCCTACGATTTGCTGGCGCGCACCCACGAGGCGCTCGGCCAGCACGAGGCGGCCAAGAAAATCCTCGAAGACGCGGTGCAGATTTCGCCGCACATGGTCCGCCGGCTGCGCCATCTGGGCGAAGTGGCGTTCGAGACCGGCGATGTGGGCGTGGCCGAGAGAGCCTTCAAGCAGGTGGTGGCCAAGGCCAAGTATTCCGAATTCCGCGACCCGGAGGACCATGTCAAGCTGGTCAAAACGCTGGTCAAGAAAGGGGATGCCCACCAGGCGGGCAGCGTCATCCGCGACATGGAGCGGTCGCTGCGCAGCAGCCCGAACGTCGATGTGTGCCGCGCCATCGCCTCCGGCATGGTGCAGCAGATGAGCGGCAATATGAGCGCCGCGGCGGCCGAGCTGATGAACGCGATCAATGGCGTGGCCGGCACCCGTGGGCTGTCGGCCGGCCTGAAGGTCGGCCTGGTCCATAGCTGCCTGAACATGAAGCTGGACCAGCAAGCCTCGGACCTGATGCTGAACCTGATGAACGACAACGAAAGCGGCGTCTCGATGGAGGACGCGGTGCAGGTGTTCGAAAAAGCCGGCCGCCACGATCTGGCGCAGGGCATGGGCGAGCAGATCAAGATTCAGGTCGACGAGCTTATCGCGCAGGCGTCGCGCCAGCGTTCGCAAGGCGAGCTGCGCGCGGCGGTCGACACCCTCACGACGGCGCTGCGCCGGGCGCCGGGCAATTTGCCGCTGCTGTCGGCGGCCGCCGCCACCATGCTCAAGCAACTGGACGATCTGGGCTGGGAGGCGCCGCTGGGCGAGCAATGTACCTTCCTGCTGGAACGCATACGCCGTCTCGATCCAGCCCATCCGTCACTGGAAACGCTGACGGCGCAGTATCATCACACCCAGCGCAAGTACGGCATTTCGGCCGTCGCTTAGTCCGGGCTGGTCACTTCGTACCCCTTGGCCTTGAGCGCGTTCAGGTAGCTGTTGCCGCCGAGGATATCGGTCATGCTCAGCATGGCGAAGCTGCTGGTGTTGTGCCCCAGCGCCTTTTCAGCCGCCGCCACCCATGCCGTTTGCACACGCTCCTTGACGTTCTGCAGCGCCGGTTGTTTCTTGACGAACTCCGCGTTCAACATGGCATCGTCGCAGGCGGCTTTCTGATCGGGGAAACTGAGTTTCTGGATCGCGTCAATATCGCCCTTGGCCCAGGCGTTGGCGCGCACGCGCATCGCGTCCAGGTCGGACTCTAATCGGTCCAGCGTCTTGGTGAAGCAGGCGGTGTCGGCCAGTTGCGATTTTTTGAAATCGCTCAGGGCTTCGGAGGCGTTGCTGGTGTCGAGCTTGATACCGGTCTCGGTGACCTTGATATCGTGCTGTTTGACGATGCCGTCGATTTTCTTATCGACCGCCGCACCGCGCGTCAGGCCGGATTGCTTGAGTGCGGCCTCGTACAGTTTCTGCGCCACGAAGATCGGCCGCTCGCGCTCGACACCGCTGTTTTTGCCCAGGTATTTGTCCTTCAGCGGCTGCCAGCGGGCGTAGACCTCGGCCGGCAACACGTCCTTCAAGGTGGCGCCGTCCGGATTCTTCTCCAGGCCGATCAGCGTCGGCAGCATCGTCAAGCTTTTGAAGAAACCGATTTTGAACTGCGCGCGCGGCGGCGCCAGATATTCCTGCGATTGCGCGAGCACCTTCTCAACCTCTTGCGAGCGCCATTCCAGCTTGTCCGGCAACGGCGAATAGGTGCCGAATACCCACAGCGTGTGATCGCCCTTGCTCACCTTCCACAGGCCGGGGCCGGGACGCTGGCCGACCAGCAGCACGGTTGCCGTTTCGGCGGCCGGCGCCGGCTCCTCTTGCGCCAGCGCGGCGGTCAGTGGCAGAAGCAGGCACAAAGTGGGCAACAAGCGTTTGAACATGGGGTCCTTGGATTCAGAAAGCGATGACGCCGCTGGCGAAGCAGTGGCTGATGAAGTACCAGCAAGCGAAATACAGACCGCACAGCAGGAAAGCCGACAAGATGGCGGCACGCGGCGAGCTGCGGGTCTGGAACAGCCTCAGTAATGTGCGCATGACGTAGTCCTCATTCCTGTCTAAAATTCAACTGTACGTCGCGGCGCGCGCGACGCACAAGACACGAATGAGAGGTGGCGCGATCCGATACCGGGGGTATCGGATCGCTGGCCCTGGCGCCGGCCGACTTACGTTGACTGGCCGAAGCCGCCGCCGCCCGGCGTCTCGATGATGAACACATCGCCCGGCTGCATAGCGGTCTTGCCGATGTGGCCCAACACCTCGACCGTGCCGTCGGCGCGCTGTACGCTGTTGCGGCCCAGCGCGCCCGGCGCGCCGCCGGCCATGCCGAACGGCGCATGGATGCGGTTGTTGGACAGGATGGCGGCCGTCATCGCTTGCAGGAAACGTACCTTGCGCACGCCGCCGTTGCCGCCATGCCAGCGCCCCGCCCCGCCGCTGCCGGCGCGGATCTCGTAGCTGTCCAGCCGCACCGGGAAGCGGAACTCCAGGATTTCCGGGTCGGTCAGGCGCGAGTTGGTCATATTGGTCTGCACCACCGAGGTGCCGTCGAAGCCATCGCCGGCGCCCGAACCGCCGCTGATGGTCTCGTAATACTGGTACTGCGCATTGCCGAAGGTGAAGTTGTTCATCGTGCCCTGGGCCGCCGCCATCACGCCGAGCGCGCCGTAGAGCGCGTTGGTGATGCAGGTCGACGTTTCGACATTGCCCGACACGACCGAGGCCGGATAGCGCGGATTCAGCATCGAACCCTCTGGAATTAGCACCTTGAGCGGCTTGAGGCAGCCGGCGTTGAGTGGAATCTCGTCGTCCACCAGCGTGCGGAACACGTACAGCACCGCCGCCATGCAGACCGCCGCCGGCGCGTTGAAATTGTTTTCCAGCTGTGCCGAGGTGCCGGTGAAATCAATTTCCGCGCTGCGCGCCGCCTGGTCCACGCGTACCGCCACCTGAATCCGCGCGCCGTTATCCAGCGGCAGCGTGAACGAACCGTCCTGCAGGGCGCTGATGACGCGGCGCACCGCCTCCTCGGCGTTATCCTGCACATGGCCCATATAGGCCTGCACCACCGCCAGGCCGAAATGCGCCACCATCCTGTGCAGCTCGTCGACACCCTTCTGGTTGGCGGCGATCTGCGCCCGCAGATCGGCCAGGTTCTGGTCCGGATTGCGGGCCGGGTACTGGGCGCTGGCCAGCAAGGCGCGCGTTTCGGCCTCGCGCAGCTGGCCGCCATCGACCAGCTTGAAGTTATTGATCAACACACCCTCTTCCTCGATGACGCCCGAATCCGGCGGCATCGAGCCCGGCGTGGTGCCGCCGATATCGGCGTGGTGGCCGCGCGAGCCGACGTAGAACAGGATCTGCCTGCCCGCTTCGTCAAACACCGGCGTGATCACCGTGACGTCCGGCAGATGGGTGCCGCCGTTGTACGGATCGTTGAGCATGAAGACATCGCCGGCACGCATGCGGCCGGCGTTCTCGCGCATCACGGTCTTGATGCTCTCGCCCATCGAGCCGAGGTGCACCGGCATGTGCGGCGCGTTGGCGATCAGGTTGCCGTCGGCGTCGAAGATGGCGCAACTGAAGTCGAGCCGCTCCTTGATGTTGACCGAGTACGCGGTGTTTTGCAGCCGCAGCCCCATTTGCTCGGCGATCGACATGAACAGGTTGTTGAAGATCTCCAGCATCACCGGATCGGCGCTGGTGCCGATGGCGCGCCGCTCCGGCAAGGCGGCCACGCGCGTCAGCACCAGATGGTCCTGCGGCGTCACCTCCGCCTGCCAGCCGGCTTCGACGATGGTGGTGGCGTTGGCCTCGGCGATGATCGCCGGGCCTTTGATGATGTCGCCGATGCGCGTGCCGGCGCGCTGATAAAGATTGGTCTGGCGCCATGCGCCGCCGCTGTACATCGGCACCACCGCACGCGGCGTCAGGCCGGAGACGCGGCGCGCGGCCGGTTCCACCGTCTCGGCCGGCGCCTCGGACTTGCCAACGGCCTCCACCGACACCGCCTCGACGATCAGCGCGCGCGACTGCATCAGGAAGGAATAGCGCTTGCGGTAGGCCGCCTCGAACTGTTGCCGCATCGATTCGACCTGATCGAACAACACGATCAGCGCGGTGTCCGTGCCCTCGTAGCGCAGATGCACGCGGCGGATCAGCACGATGCGCGCGTCCTCGACGTGCTGCGCCCGCAAGTCGTCCCGCGCCTGGCGGCCCAGCGCGTCGAGCCGCTCGGCCAGATCGGCGTGACCGTCGGCGCTCAGGCGCGCCTCGACCGCCGCTTCGCGCATCGCCGTCTGGTCGGCCAGGCCCATGCCGTAGGCCGACATCACGCCCGCCAGCGAATGGACGAAGACCGTTTTCATGCCGAGCGCGTCGGCCACCAGACAGGCGTGCTGGCCGCCGGCGCCACCGAAACTGGTCAGCGCGTACTCGGTGACGTCATGGCCACGCTGCACGGAAATCTGTTTGATGGCGTTGGCCATGTTGCCGACCGCGATGTCGAGGAAGCCCTCGGCCACCTGCTCCGGCGTGGTCTCGTTGCCGGTGGCGGCGGCGATGTCGGCGGCCATGGCGCGGAAACGCTCGCGCACGGCGGCGGCGTCGAGCGGCTGCTTGCCATCGGCGCCGAACAGTTGCGGAAAGTGCTGCGGCTGGATTTTGCCCAGCATGACGTTGCAGTCCGTGACCGCCAGCGGACCGCCACGGCGATAGCTGGCCGGTCCGGGATGGGCGCCGGCGCTGTCCGGGCCGACGCGATAGCGGCTGCCGTCGAAATGCAGCACCGAGCCGCCGCCGGCGGCCACCGTATGGATGCTCATCATCGGCGCGCGCATGCGCACACCGGCGACCTGGGTCTCGAACACGCGCTCGAACTCGCCCGAATAGTGCGACACATCGGTCGAGGTGCCGCCCATGTCGAAGCCGATCACCTTGTCGAAGCCGGCCAGCCGCGAAGCGCGCACCATGCCGACGATGCCGCCGGCCGGCCCGCTGAGGATCGAATCCTTGCCCTGGAAGGCGCGGGCGTCGGTCAGGCCGCCGTTGGACTGCATGAATTGCAGATTGACGCCCGGCAGCTCGCTGGCCACCTGATCGACGTAGCGCCGCAAAATGGGCGACAGGTAGGCATCCACCACCGTCGTGTCGCCGCGCGCCACCAGTTTCATCATCGGGCTGATGGCGTGCGAGGCCGACACCTGCGTAAAGCCGATCTGCCGCGCCAGCGCGGCGACCTGGGCTTCGTGGTCGTGGTAGCGATAGCCGTGCATGAACACCACCGCCAGCGAGCGCAATCCCTGGTCGTAAGCCTGTTGCAGCCCGGCGCGCGCGGCCGCCAGATCCAGTTCGGCGACGACTTCGCCATGCGCGCCGACGCGCTCATCGATTTCGATCACATGGTTGTACAGCAGCTCCGGCAGCACGATGCGGCGGTCGAACAGGCGCGGACGGTTCTGATAAGCGATGCGCAGCGCGTCGCGGAAGCCGCGCGTGATCGCCAGCGCGGTCGGCTCTCCCTTGCGTTCCAGTAGCGCGTTGGTGGCCACCGTGGTCCCCATCTTCACCGCGCCGATCTGCGCGACGGGAATCGGATTGCCGCTGGCGATGCCCATCAACTGGCGGATGCCGGCGATGGCAGCGTCGCGGTAATGCTCGGGATTCTCGGACAACAGCTTGAGTGTGCGTAGCCGGCCATCCGGCGCGCGCGCCACGATATCGGTAAACGTGCCGCCCCGGTCTATCCAGAATTGCCAATCCATGCCTGCCTCGCTGAGCTGTGAAGCTCGTATTGTAGTGCCGCCGACGCAGCGCACACCAGCGGACAGGCCACATTTTTTAGATGCTAGAATGGCACGATGAATCCACTCTATACCGTTGCAGAACTCCGCGCCATCGAACGCGCGGCCGCCGCCACACTACCGCCGGGCGCGCTGATGCAGCGCGCCGGCCAGTCCGGCGCCAATGCCGCGCTGGACCTGCTGCCGATGTCCACCGCGCAGGCGCGGGTGCTGGTGCTGGCCGGCCCCGGCGACAATGGCGGCGACGCGCTGGAAGCGGCCGCCCATCTGTCCTTCACCGGCGCGCAGGTCACGCTGATCCATTACCCGCCGGCCGACCCGAGCGCCGCGTCGACCGAGCGCCAGGCAGCGCTCGCAAGGGCGCAATCGAGCGACGCCCGCTTCCGCGCGGCGGAGGACGCGAATATCGCCGGCACCGAATGGAACCTGGTGATCGACGGGCTGTTCGGCATTGGCCTGACGCGCCCGATCGGCGGCGCGCTGCGATCGCTGGTGGAAACCATCAACCGGCTGCGTTGCAGCGTGCTGGCGCTGGACGTGCCGAGCGGACTGGATGCCGACACCGGCGGCGTGATCGGTCCGGACGGCGTCGCCATCCGCGCCACGCACACCATCACCTTCATCGGCAACAAGCCGGGGCTGCACACGTGCGATGGCCGGGACTATGCCGGGCTGGTCGACATCGCCCGGCTGGAGATCGGCGCCGGCCATTTCGCGCCGGCCAGGCTGCATTTGAACGACGTCAAGTTCTTCGCCCACCATTTGCGGACGCGGCGCCACAACTCGCACAAGGGCAGCTACGGCAGCGTGGCTGTGATCGGCGGCGCGCGCGGCATGAGCGGCGCGCCGATACTGGCGGCGCGCACCGCCATCCACAGCGGCGCGGGCCGGGTCTACGCGCTATTTGTTGAAGATGCGTTGCCCGCCGATCCCGGCCAGCCGGAACTGATGTGTCGCGCCGCGCACGACTTCGACCTCGGCCAGGCCACGCTGGTCATCGGCCCCGGCATGGGCGCCTCGGCAGCCTCACACGCGTTACTAACCCAGGCCATCGCCGCCGACAGCGCGCTGCTGGCCGACGCCGATGCCCTCAACCTGCTGGCCGGCGACGCCGCGTTGCAAGACGCGCTGGCACGACGTCAAGCGCCGACGGTGCTGACGCCGCATCCACTGGAAGCCGCGCGCCTGCTCGGCACCGGCATCAGCGCTGTGCAAGCCGACCGCCTGTCGGCCGCGCGCGCACTGGCCGCGCGGCTGCACGCGGTAGTCGTATTGAAAGGTTCCGGCACCGTCATCGCCGCGCCGGATGGCGACGCCGTCATCAACACCACCGGCAATCCCGCGCTGGCGACGGCCGGCACCGGCGACGTGCTGGCCGGTCTGTGCGGCGCGCTGCTGGCGCAAGACTGGCCACGCTGGGAAGCGGCGCTGGCCGCAGTCTGGCTGCACGGCATGGCGGCGGACGTGCTGGTGACCGAAGGCAGCGGCCCGATCGGCCTCACCGCCGGCGAGCTGATCCCCGCGATCCGCACCGCCCTCAACCGCATGGTCCAACACCACGCCCGCTAAACCCCGGTGTCAGGTCTGACACCGGACCTTCATACGAGGCGGCCGGCGGCGATGGTGATGGTGCGGCCGCAGCGGGCGGCCATGGCCTGGTCGTGCGTGACCAGGACCAGCGTCGAGCCGTGTTGGCGGTTGAGTTCGAACATCAGCTGGATCACGGCTTCGCCGGTGGCGGCGTCGAGGCTGCCCGTCGGCTCGTCGGCGAACAGCAGCGGTGGTTCGGTGACGAAGGCGCGCGCCAGGGCGACGCGCTGCTGCTCGCCGCCGGACAGGTATTTTGGATAGTGCTTCAGGCGACTCGACAGGCCGACGCGGGCCAGCATGGCTTCGGCTTTTTCACGCGCACCGGCAATGCCCGCCAGCTCCATCGGCAGCATGACGTTTTCCACCGCCGTCAAATGCGCCAGCAGCTGGAAGGATTGGAACACGAAGCCCAGCTTTTCCTTGCGCAGCGCGGCGCGGCCGTCCTCGTCCAGCGCGTAGATGTCGACGCCGTCCAGCACCACTTTGCCGGCGCTCGGCGTGTCCAGGCCGGCCAGCAAACCGAGCAAGGTCGATTTGCCCGAACCCGAGGCGCCGACAATCGCCAGCGTCTCGGCCTTTTGCACGGTAAAATCCACCTCGTGCAGTATCGTCAGTTCGCCGGCGGCATCGGCGACGCGCTTGGCCAGGCCTTGCACGGCTATGGCCGGCTGTACAGCAGCCGTCGTCACCGGCGACGGCGCCAGGGCCGGTCCGTCCGGCATGAATTGGGTAGACGCTTTAGGGAAATCGGGCATGCTGAATGTGGTTAATTGTTTATCTGGAAAAATACTGCGCGCACTGGCCGCCCTGCTCTTGATGGCAGCGGCGACGAGCGCCTATTCTGCACCAAAAACCGTGCTGGTGCTCGGAGATAGCCTGTCGGCCGAATATGGCTTGTCGCGCGGCACCGGCTGGGTCGCGCTGGCCGAGCGCAAACTCAAGGAGAATAACATCGATGCGGTGATTGTCAACGCCAGCGTCTCCGGTGAAACCACCAGCGGCGGTCGCTCGCGTCTGCCGGCGCTGCTGACCAAGCACAAGCCGGATCTGGTGGTGATCGAGCTGGGCGCAAACGATGGCCTGCGCGGCCTGCCGGTCGTCGCCGCCAAAGCCAATCTGCTGGCGATGAACGAGGCGGTCACGAAGGCCAATGCCAAGGTGATGCTGATCGGCATGCGCATGCCGCCCAATTATGGTCGCGATTACGCCGAGAAATTCTTCGCCATGTATGGCGCCTTGAGCAAAGAGATCAAGGCGCCGCTGGTGCCTTTCATGCTGGACGGCGTGGCCGAGAAGCCGCAACTGTTCCAGCCGGACCGCCTGCATCCGTTGGCCGAAGCCCATCCGATTATCCTGGCCAATATCTGGCCGACATTACAGAAAGCCATCAAGGCAAAATGAGGTATCCCGAAGTATTGAGCATCGATCAGGTGCTGGCCCAACTTGATGCATTCGATGCCATCATCGACGCCCGTAGCCCAGTCGAATTCGAGCAGGACCATCTGCCCGGTGCGATCAACGCGCCGGTGCTCGATGACGAGCAACGTATCCGCGTCGGCACCATGTACAAACAGGTGGGCTCGTTCGAGGCAAAAAAGCTCGGGGCGGCGCTGGTCGCCAAGAATATTGCCCGGCACATCGAAGAGTTATGGATGGATAAGCCGCGCGAGTGGCGGCCCTTGGTCTATTGCTGGCGTGGCGGCAACCGCAGCGGCGCCATGGCGCATATTCTGGCCAAGGTCGGCTGGCCGGTGGTGCAGCTGGAGGGCGGCTACAAGGCTTTCCGGCAGGAAGTGAACGCGGCGCTGGAACAGGCGCCGGCCTTGACCTTGAAAGTGGTGTGCGGCACCACCGGCAGCGGCAAGAGCCGTTTGCTGGAGACGCTGGCCGCGCAAGGTGCTCAAGTGCTCGACCTGGAGCAACTGGCCGCGCATCGCGGTTCGGTGCTGGGTCATTTGCCGAGCCAGCAACAGCCGAGCCAGAAGGCGTTTGAGACCCGTATCTGGGACGTGCTGCGCCGTTTTAACGCGTCGCGGCCGGTATTTGTCGAGGCGGAGAGCAAGAAGGTCGGCAACCTGCGCGTGCCGGCGGCACTGATGGACAGCATGCGCGCCGCCGATTGCATCGCGCTGACGCTACCGCGCGCCGAGCGCGTCAATCTGCTGATGGCCGATTACGCGCACTTTCTGCTGAATCCGGCATCGCTGAATGTGCAACTGGAGCATCTGACCCAGTTGCATGGCAAGGAGAGGATCGCGCACTGGCAATCGCTATCGCAATCAGGCCAGATGGCCGCGCTGGTCGATGAATTGCTGGCCCAGCATTACGATCCCGCTTACCTGCGTTCGATCGACCGCAACTTTATCCGCTACGCGAGCGCGCAGCCGCTGGAGCTGGCCGATATCAGCGATGAGGCGTTCATCGCCGCCGCCCGCCGCCTGCTCTAGAAACGTCATTCCCGCCTAAGCGGGAATGATCGGAGCAATTACTTCACTTCGGTGACAGTGGTCGCCGAGGCGATCGGTTTCAGGATTTTCACCTTGGCCTTGGATTTGAGCAGTTCAACATACTGCGCCATCTCCTGCTGCGCGATCAGGTTGCCGATCTGTTCGGCTTCCTGCTTGCGCTGCGCTTCGTCCGCGGCGGCTGGCTGCTGCACCTTGCTGATGCGATACACGCCGTAGCCAGTGCCTGGCAAGTCCACGCCAACATAAGCCGGCAGCTTGCTGGTGTCGACCGTCATCACCGATTGCAGCGCCAGGCCGTTGATGCCTTCTGGCTTGCCGCGCGATACCAGCTTGCCCGCGCCGAAACCGGTCGCGTCGCCAGATCTCTTGAAGGCGGCCAGTTTCTCTTCACCGGCCTTGGTCGCCAGCTTGGCGGCTTCTTCAATGGTCACACGCTGACGGATCTGCGCATCGACTTCCGCCAATGGACGCTTGCTTGCTGGCTTGAAATCGACGATGCGGCCCGAGATCAAGGTGTTCGGCGCGATCTCAACCGCTTCGGTGTTGCGCTTGCTGCCGATCGAATCGTTCGAGAACAGTGCGGTCAGGAACTTGGGATTGTTGTACAGCGCGGCGCCGGCCAGTGGCGACGGCTTGCGCGATACGCCATCAGCGGTCTCGACCTTCAGGCCCAGCTTGTCGGCAGCCGGCTTCAGGCTGTCAGCTTGCTCGTAGACGGTGTTGTTGAAGGTCTCGGCCATTTCCGAGTATTTCTTGGCGGCTTTCTGTTTTTTCAGCAGATCGGCGACGTCGGCCTTCACCACGTCCAGCGGCTTGACCACGGCAGGCTTCAGTTCGGTCACGGTCAGCACGTGCCAGCCGAATTCCGACTGCACCGCGTCGCTGATCTCGCCCTGCTTCAGCTTGCCGATCGCGTTTTCAACCGACGCCACCAGCGAGCCTTTTTCGATCACGCCCAGGTCACCGCCCTGCTCGGCCGAGCCCGGATCTTCCGATTTGGCTTTCGCCAGTTTGGCGAACTCGCCCGGATTCTTGCGCAGTTCGGCGACGATGGCTTCCGCCTTGGCCTTGGCGGCCGCGATGTCGGCGGCGCTGGCGCCCTTCTTCACGGCGATCAGGATGTGGCTGGCACGGCGGGTTTCCGGCGTGGTGAACTGCGCCGAATTCTTGGCGTAGTAATCCGCCACCTCGGCGTCGCTGACCTTGATCTGGCTGGCCACGGCGTCGTTGTTCAGCACCACGTATTCGATCTTCGCTTGCTCAGGCACTTCGAAGAACTTGCTGTTCTTCTGGTAGTAGGCCTTGACCATCTCGTCGGTCACCTTGACCTGTGGCACGAAGTCGGCCACCGGCAGCAGCAGTTCCTGCACTTCGCGCTCTTGCGCGACGATGTCCGACAGGTTCTTGGCGACGCTGCGCGGTGCAAAGCCGGTGCCTTCGACGGCGGTGGCCAGCTGTTGCAGCGCCAGGTCGCGGCGCAGGCGCGCATCGTAGTCTTCCGGACGCATGCCTTGCTGGGCCAGGATGGCCTTGTAGCGGTCCATGTCGAACGCGCCCGGACCGCCGAACTGGTCAATGATGACTTTCTGCAGTTGGCTGTCGGTCACGCTCAGGTTGCGGTGCAGGACTTCGGCGGCGATCGCGCGTTGCGCGATCAGCTGGTCGAGGATGTTCTGCTTGAACTCGGGCGTGTCGAACATTTTCTGGTCGAACTGCGCGCCGAGACGCTGGCGATAGGTATCCAGCTGCGTGCGCACGGCGTTGTCGAATTCCTGTTGGGTCAGTGGCTTGCCATCGATTTTGGCGATGGTGTTGGCGTCGTCGCCAAAGCTCTGGTAACTGCCAATGCCGACAAATGCAAACGATGGCACGATGACGATCGCCAGCAGGATTTGCATCAAGCGTTGATGGGTACGAATAAATTCAAACATGGTCTGCCAATTCGGATTAGAAGGACTTGCACATACAAAAAAGGCGAACCCACGTTCGCCTATTCCGGTTGCCGGATTTTACAAGGAATATATCGGATATTCAATGTTGAATTAACGGTCGCGGAAAAAGAAAAACCCCGCAGCTCGTAGAAGCTGCGGGGTATCTTGTTCTGGCGGAGTGGACGGGGCTCGAACCCGCGACCCCCGGCGTGACAGGCCGGTATTCTAACCAACTGAACTACCACTCCTGGTAGGCACTACAATCTCGATATTGGTTGGCGGAGTGGACGGGGCTCGAACCCGCGACCCCCGGCGTGACAGGCCGGTATTCTAACCAACTGAACTACCACTCCAGCTGAATATCAAGGTGCTACATACTACAGTAAAACTTAATTTCCGGCAAATGTTTTTTTGGTGGGCGGTGAGAGGCTCGAACTCCCGACCTAAGCCTTGTAAGGGCTCCGCTCTACCAACTGAGCTAACCGCCCATTTGCCGAAGTGAACAGCTTTGTTGCCACCGCTGCTCACCGAAGTCCGTTAGTTTACAGCATCTTTCAAAGCTTTGCCAGCTTTAAATTTAGGAACTTTTGCCGCTTCGATGGTGATCTCTTCCTTGGTGCGCGGATTGCGGCCGGTACGGGCGGCGCGTTCGCTCACGGAGAAGGTGCCGAAGCCAACCAGGGTCACGCTGTCGTTCTTTTGCAGGGTGGTGGTAACACCGTCAATCACGGCGTCCAGCGCGCGTGCAGCAGCCGCTTTCGAAATATCAGCGGTGGTGGCGATATGGTCGATCAATTCAGTCTTATTCAAAGCAATTCCCCACAAAGGTTATATCTGTTGCCGCTTAAAATACGGTAACACGAAAAATTCAGGCCGTATTAAACAAGGCCGCCTACTGCCGTGTCAAGGCTGCACAATAGAAAAACCAGTAAAAATAAAAAACAGGCGCTATATAAGCGCCTGTTTTGAGGATATTACAGCGGAAAGTTAGTGTTTTACCACGTCGCCCTGCCCGTCCGGTTTGGCGGCGGCGGCGGCCACCGCCTCCACCGGCGCGGTTTCCACCAGCGGTTCAGGCTGGCGTTCCAGCGCGATTTCCAGCACTTTGTCGATCCAACGCACCGGCACGATCTCCAGTTTGTTTTTGACATTGTCCGGAATCTCGGCCAGATCCTTGACGTTTTGCTCAGGGATCAGCACGGTCTTGATGCCGCCGCGCTGCGCCGCCAGCAGTTTTTCCTTCAGGCCGCCGATCGGCAAGACTTCGCCGCGCAGCGTGATCTCGCCCGTCATGGCCACGTCCGCACGGACCGGAATACCGGTGACGACCGACACCATGGCCGTGGTCATGGCGATACCGGCGGACGGACCGTCCTTCGGCGTCGCGCCTTCCGGCACGTGAATGTGCATGTCCGATTTCTCGAACACCTCATTCTTGATGCCCAGCCGCTGCGCGCGGCTGCGCACCACGGTGCGGGCGGCTTCGATCGACTCCTTCATCACGTCGCCCAGCGTGCCGGTGCGGATCACGTTGCCCTTGCCCGGCATCGACACGGCCTCGATGGTCAGCAGATCGCCACCCACCTCGGTCCATGCCAGACCGACCACCTGGCCAACCTGGTTCTCTTTCTCGGCCACGCCGAAGTCGTAGCGGCGCACGCCCAGGAACTTGTCCAGGTTTTTCGGCGTGACGATCACTTTCTTCTCCGTCTTCTTCAGCAGCAGCATCTTGACCACCTTGCGGCAGATCTTCGACACTTCACGTTCCAGCGAGCGCACACCGGCTTCTCGGGTGTAATAGCGGATGATGTCGCGCAGCGCCGCTTCGCTGACCGAGATCTCTTCTTCTTTGAGGCCGTTGTTCTTGATCTGCTTCTGCAGCAGGTAGCGCTGGGCGATACTGGTTTTTTCATCCTCGGTGTAACCCGACAGGCGGATCACTTCCATCCGGTCCAGCAACGCCGGCGGGATGTTGAACGAGTTCGAGGTCGCCACGAACATCACATCCGACAGGTCGAAGTCGACTTCGATGTAGTGGTCGGCGAAGGTGTGGTTCTGTTCCGGGTCCAGCACCTCCAGCAGCGCCGACGATGGATCGCCGCGGAAGTCCGCGCCCATCTTGTCGATCTCGTCCAGCAGGAACAGCGGATTGCGCACGCCGACCTTGGCCAGCGATTGCAGTACCTTGCCCGGCATCGAGCCGATGTAGGTACGACGGTGGCCGCGGATCTCGGCCTCGTCGCGCACGCCGCCGAGCGCCATGCGCACGAACTTGCGGTTGGTGGCGCGGGCGATCGACTGCCCCAGCGAGGTCTTACCGACGCCCGGCGGACCGACGAAGCACAGGATCGGCGCTTTCAGCTTGTCGACGCGCTGTTGCACCGCGAGGTATTCCAGAATGCGTTCCTTGACCTTCTCCAGGCCATAGTGTTCGCCTTCCAGCACTTTTTCAGCGTTGGTCAGATCGTTGTTGACCTTGGACTTTTTCTTCCATGGCAGGCTGACCAGCGTGTCGATGTAGTTGCGCACCACGGTGGCTTCGGCCGACATCGGCGACATCAGCTTGAGTTTTTTCAGCTCGGCGGTGGCCTTGTCCAGCGCCTCTTTCGGCATCTTGGCCAGCGCGACCTTCTTCTCCAGCTCGTCCAGGTCGGCGCCGTCCTCGCCCTCGCCCAGTTCTTTCTGGATGGCCTTGACCTGCTCGTTCAGATAGTACTCGCGCTGCGACTTCTCCATCTGGCGCTTGACGCGGCCACGGATGCGCTTCTCGACCTGCAGGATGTCCAGCTCGCCCTCCAGCTGGCCCAGCAGATGCTCCAGGCGCTTGGCGACGCTGAAGATCTCCAGGATCACCTGTTTCTGCTCCAGCTTCAGCGGCAGATGGGCGGCCACGGTGTCGGCCAGGCGGCCGGCGTCGTCGATGCCCGACAGCGAGGCCAGAATCTCCGGTGGAATCTTTTTGTTCAGTTTGACGTACTGGTCGAACTGTTGAACGATGGCGCGGCGCATCGCTTCGATTTCCGAATCGTCGCCCAGCTCGGAATCGAGCGGCGTCAGATCGGCCACGAAGTGCGTCGGCGCGTCAGTGATTTTATTGATGCGGGCGCGCTGGGCGCCTTCGACCAGCACCTTGACGGTGCCGTCCGGCAGCTTCAGCATTTGCAGAATGTTGGCCACGCAGCCGATCTCGTAGATATCGGAAGCCGAAGGTTCGTCCTTGGCAGCGGCTTTTTGCGCGGCAAGCATGATGCTCTTGCCCTGCTCCATAGCGGCTTCCAGCGCCTTGATCGATTTTGGGCGCCCTACGAACAGCGGTATCACCATATGCGGAAATACGACGACGTCCCGCAGCGGCAATAACGGCAGTTGAGTTTGCTCAGTTAATTTGGAAGTTGTCATGGCGTACCTTATGTGAAAGCGTGTTGATGATGTGGGCACTGTTTCGCCGAATCACAAGACCGAGCTGCAAGAAAATAATTCTCATATTAAAGAATGTTTTCTTTACTCTAAAAGAAAGACTAAATAAAAAAGCCACGCGCGACGGGCGTCACGAGTGGCTTTCCGAATGAAGCCTGTATGCTTTTATTGATTTTGATTGTACCGCCTTGCCCCACGGATGCGAAATGAATTTTGCTGCTGAGCGGGGCAAGTGTGCACAAGTTATTTAATTCTCACCAGACGCCTTTGCTTGCTCCTGATAAATCAACAAAGGTTTTGCGCCACTGGTGATGGTATTCTCATCAATAACCACTTTAGTCACATTGGTTTCATTGGGCAATTCATACATGGTATCAAGCAGCGCGTGTTCCAGGATCGAACGCAGACCGCGGGCGCCGGTTTTACGCGCCAGCGCTTTCTTGGCGATCGCGTGCAGCGCGGCCGGACGGATTTCCAGTTCGGCGCCTTCCATTTCCAGCAGCTTCGAGTATTGCTTGATCAGCGCATTCTTCGGCTCGACCAGAATCTGGATCAGCGCTTCCTCGGTCAGTTCCGCCAGCGTCGCCACCACCGGCAGACGGCCCACCAGTTCAGGGATCAGGCCGAACTTGATCAGATCTTCCGGTTCCGCTTCCATCAGCACTTCGCTGACGGCGCGCTCGGACTTGCTCTTGACCGACGCGCCGAAGCCGATGCCGGATTTTTCCGAACGGTTCTCGATCACCTTGGCCAGACCATCGAAGGCGCCGCCGCAGATGAACATGATGTTGGTGGTGTCGATCTGCACGAAGTCCTGGTTCGGATGCTTGCGGCCGCCCTGTGGCGGCACCGAGGCCATGGTGCCCTCGATCAGTTTCAGCAGCGCCTGCTGCACACCCTCGCCCGAGACGTCGCGGGTGATCGACGGATTGTCCGACTTGCGCGAGATCTTGTCGATCTCGTCGATGTAGACGATGCCGCGTTGCGCCTTGTCCACATCATAGTTGCAACTCTGCAACAGTTTCTGAATGATATTCTCGACGTCCTCGCCCACGTAGCCGGCTTCGGTCAGCGTGGTGGCGTCGGCGATCACGAACGGCACGTTGAGCATGCGAGCCAGCGTCTGCGCCAGCAGCGTTTTGCCGGAACCGGTCGGACCGACCAGCAGGATGTTGGACTTGGCCAGCTCGACCTCGTCTTTTTTACCCAGGTGCTTGAGGCGCTTGTAGTGGTTGTACACCGCCACCGACAGGATACGCTTGGCTGTTTGCTGGCCGATCACGTACTGGTCCAGCAAGTCCTTGATTTCATGCGGAGTCGGCAGGTCCGACTTGGCGCCCGCGACCGACTCGATGGCCGAGGTCTCATCGCGGATGATGTCATTGCACAGATCGATACACTCGTCGCAAATGAACACCGAGGGGCCGGCGATGAGCTTTTTCACCTCGTGCTGGCTTTTGCCGCAGAACGAGCAGTACAGCAGTTTTTCGCCGCTGGAGGATTTTTTGTCTGACATGGGCAGTTTTCTTTGGTTACAGAATGGCTTAGCCGTGATCGGCTAGCACGCGACTCATAAATGCAGTCCGGAAAAATCCGCCTACAATCACATGCTACCCGAAATAAAAACGAAACGCCCGAACGATTAATCGTCCGGGCGTCTTTTTAGCAATGCTGCGTCGGAAGCATCAAGCCCGGTTGGTCAACACTTTGTCGATCAAACCGTACTCTACCGCTTCTTCCGCCGACATGAAGCGATCACGGTCGGTGTCTTTGGCGACCTGTTCGATACTTTGGCCGGTGCGCTCGGCCATGATCGAATTCAGACGGTGGCGCAGGTAGAGGATCTCTTTGGCCTGGATCTCGATGTCCGACGCCATGCCTTGCGAGCCGCCCGAAGGCTGGTGAATCATCACGCGCGAGTTCGGCAGCGAGAAACGCTTGCCTTTGGCGCCGGCGGCCAGCAGGAACGCACCCATCGAGGCGGCGATGCCGGTGCACAGCGTCGACACGTCCGGTTTGATGAACTGCATCGTATCGAAGATGGCCAGGCCGGCCGATACCGAACCGCCAGGCGAGTTGATGTACAGCGAGATATCCTTGTCCGGATTTTCGCTTTCCAGGAACAGCAACTGGGCCACCACCAGGTTGGCCATCTGGTCGTTGACCGGGCCGACCATGAAGATAATGCGTTCTTTGAGCAGGCGCGAGTAGATGTCGTAGGAGCGCTCGCCGCGACCGCTTTGTTCCACCACCATCGGGACCAGGCCCAACATTTGAGTGTCCAGTGCCGGATTACGGTTCATACCAGTCATTCTATTTCCTTGTGAAGCAGCCAGGTTCAGAAACATTACCACCGCGTCGTTCCGGCGCAGGCCGGAACGACGGCGGTGACGCTGTCTTTATTCTAACCTAACTGAATTACGCTTGTGCGTTGCTTCCCATCAGCTCATCAAAGGCGATCGCCTTGGACGAGGTTTTCGACAGGCCCAGGACGTAGTTGACGACGTTTTCTTCCAAAACAAGGGCCTCGATCTCGGCCAGACGACGACGGTCGCTGTAGTAGTACTTCAGCACTTCACGTGGGTCTTCGTAGCTTTGTGCGAAGTCTTCGATCTGGGCTTTCACTTGCTCTGGCTGCGCTTGCAGGTTGTTTTCACCAACCAGTTGCGACAGGATCAGGCCCAGGCGTACGCGACGCTCGGCTTTTTCCGCGAACAGTTCTGGTGGGAATGGCACGTCCTTGACGTTCATGCCGCGCTGCGCCATGTCCTGGCGGGTCATCTCGGCCAGACGCTCGGTGTCCTGGGCGATCAGCGATTTCGGCACGTCCAGGGTCGCGGTCTTGACCAGGGTTTCCATCACGGCTTCTTTGTTGCGTGCTTTCACGCGGCCGGCGACTTCACGCTCCAGGTTGACCTTGATGTCATCGCGCATTTTGGCGACGTCGCCATCGGCCACGCCCAGCGATTTGGCGAACTCGGCGTCCACTTCCGGCAGGTGCGCCCATTCCAGTTTTTTCAGCGTGATGGTGAACGAGGCGGTTTTACCGGCCACGTCTTTACCATGGTAGTCCTCCGGGAAGGCCAGTGGGAAGGTCTTGGACTCGCCCACTTTCAGGCCGACGGTCGCGGCTTCGAATTCTGGCAGCATGCGGCCTTCGCCCAGCACGAACGGGTAGTCTTCGGCTTTACCGCCTGGGAATTCCACGCCGTCGATCGAGCCGACGAAGTCGACGGTCGCGCGGTCGCCGTTGGCGGCGATGGCTTCGCCACCGTCGCCGTGTTCGCCGGCTTCACCTTTGGTGTGGAAGTGCACGCGCTGTTTGCGCAGGATTTCGATGGTCTTGTCGATTTCAGCGTCGCTGACATCGGCTTTGACGGTTTCGATTTCGACGGTGGTCAGGTCGCCGATGACGACTTCCGGATACACTTCGAAGGTGGCGTCGAAGGTCAGCACGCCGGCGGGCGATTCCTGCTTCGGCTCGATGTTCGGGTAGCCGGCAACGCGCAGTTGGGCTTCGTTTGCGGCGTCGTTGAAAGCGCGGCCAACTTTATCATTCAGCACTTCGGTCTCGATCTGATAACCGTATTGTGCTGCGACCATTTTCAGAGGAACTTTGCCCGGACGGAAGCCTGGTGCCTTAGCCGTTTTGGCTTGCACTTTCAGGCGCTTCTCAACTTCAGCGCGGACTTCGGTCAGCGGGAAGGAGATCGTGATACGACGTTCGAGTTTGCCCAAGGTTTCGACTGCAGTTGCCATGTTAAAAAATCGTCCAAAAAATAAAAAGTACAGTTGGTGCGAGGAGGGGGACTCGAACCCCCACACCATTGCTGGCGTCAGGACCTAAACCTGGTGCGTCTACCAATTTCGCCATCCTCGCGGCATGTTTGCACAAAAGCAAAGGGCGACCCGTAAGTGAAAACGGTCGCCCTATTCCTGCTCTTATGCAGGAGCTTTCAACTTCAACGCGATATTCTAACGGGTTTTTCGCGGAATGGTGACGATTTTTACCATGTCGCTAACATTCCGCTAAAAAAACTATTATTTTGCTTGATTCGTGGGCTTTTTGACCCGGAACCAGGCCGCGTAAAGCGCCGGCAGGAATAACAAGGTCAGCGCCGTGGCCAAGATCAGCCCGCCCATAATCGCCACCGCCATCGGCCCCCAGAATACCGAACGCGACAGCGGAATCATCGCCAGCGCGGCGGCGGCGGCCGTCAGGATGATTGGCCGGCAGCGGCGCACCGCAGACTCGACGATCGCGGTCCACGGATCGTGGCCGGCCTGGATGTCCTGCTCGATCTGGTCGACCAGAATCACCGAGTTACGGATGATCATACCGAACAGCGCGATGATGCCGAGGTTGGCCACAAAGCCGAGCGGACGGCCCAGCAACAGCAGCGCCATCGCCGCGCCCGCCACGCCAAGCGGGCCGGTCAGGAACACCAGCAGCGCCCGCGAGAAGCTATGCAACTGCAACATCAGCAGCGTGAAGATCAGGAAGATCGCCAGCGGCAGATTGGCGGCGATCGACGCTTCCGCCGCGCCGCTGTCCGACGCCGCGCCCTTCACCCGGATGGCATAGCCGGCCGGCAGCGCATCGCGCAGCTTGTTCAGTTGCGGCTCGATCTGGCCGGAGACGGTCGGCCCCTGGATGTGATCGCCCACGTCCGATTGCACGGTGATCGCCCAGTCGCGCCCTTCCCGCCACACCACGCCCGGTTCCCACACGAAGTGCGCGCGCGCCAGTTGGCTGATCGGCACCGACTTGCCGCTGGCGGTGGGGATGTTGGTATCGTTCAGTACCGAAATCGTCGCGCGCTCATCCAGCGGCTGCCGGATGCGGATGTCGATCAGCTTGATGCCCTCGCGGAACTGGCCGACCGTGGTGCCGGAAAGAATCGTGTTGGCCGTGCGCATCACCGTTTGCGAGGTCACGCCCAGCGCCCGCATCTTGTCCTGATCCAGATCGAGGCGCAGCACCTTGACCGACTCATTCCAGTTGTCGTTGACGCCAACGGTGTTCGGATTGGCGCGCATGATCGCCTTGACCTGGTCGGCGATGGCGCGCACCTTCTCGACCTCGGTGCCGGTCACACGGAACTGCACCGGATACGGCACTGGCGGCCCGTTCGGCAGCAGCTTGACGCGGCCGCGCACTTCCGGGAAGTCATGCTTGAAGACATCGACGATTTTGTCGCGCAGCGCGCCGCGGGCCTGCAGGTCCTTCGGCAGCACGACGATCTGCGACACATTGGTCTGCGGGAAAATCTGGTCGAGCGGCAGATAGAAGCGCGGCGAGCCGGTGCCGACGTAGCTGGTCACGCTCAGCACGCCCTCCTGCTGGCGAATGAAGGCCTCGAACTTCTTCACCTGCGCCTCGTTGGCGGCGAAGGTCGTGCCTTCCGGCGTCCACATTTCCACCATCAGTTCAGGGCGACTGGAATCCGGGAAGAATTGCTTCTCGATGAATTTGAAGCCGTACACGCCCAGCGCAAACACCGCCAGCGTGGCGCCGATGGTGATCCAGCGGTATTCGACGCACCAGTTGACCAGCGCGCGGAACTTGCGGAAGCCGGGCGTATCGAACAAGTCGTGCTCGCTGCCGCCATCGGCGTGCGGCTTGACCTTCAGCAGCACGTAGCCGAGGTAAGGCGTGAAGGTCACCGCCACCACCCACGAAATCACCAGCGCCAGCGCGTTGACCGAGAACAGCGAGAAGGTGTACTCGCCCGCCGCCGACTTGGCCAGACCGATCGGCAGGAAACCCGCCACCGTGATCAGCGTGCCGGTCAGCATGGGGATCGCGGTGGACTTGTAGGCGAAGGTGGCGGCGTCGAAGCGCGACATGCCCTCCTCCATCTTGCGCACCATCATTTCGACGGCGATGATGGCGTCGTCCACCAGCAGGCCCAGCGCGATGATCAGCGCGCCGAGCGAAATCTTGTGCAGGTCGATGTCCAGCATGCGCATGAACAGGAAGGTGACCGACAGCACCAGCGGGATGCTCAGCGCCACCACCAGGCCCGGACGCACGTCCAGTCGCAGCTTCGGCTTGCTGTGCAGTCCCAGCGCGACAAAGCTGACGCCCAGCACGATCAGCACCGCCTCGATCAACGTGTGCACGAACTCGCCCACCGAGGCTTTAACCGCCTGCGGCTGGTCGGACACGCGCTCCAGCTCGATACCGACCGGCAGCTTGGCCTTCATCTCGGCCACGGTCTTGTCCATGTTCTTGCCGAGCTGAATGATGTTGCCGCCCTTCTCCATCGACACGCCGAGGCCGATCACCTCCTTGCCGTTGAAGCGCATCTTGTTGCCCGGCGGGTCCTGGTATTCACGCTTGACGGTGGCGAAGTCGCCGAGGCGGAAGGTGGTGCCGTTGGCGCGCAGTTCCAGCTCTTCCAGATCCTTGACGGTCTTCAGCGCCCCGGTCACGCGCACCTGCAGGTTGTCGGTCGGCGTGACCAGCACGCCGGTGGATTCGACACCGTTCTGCGTGGCGATCTGGTTGACGATGGCGTCAAACGAAATGCCCAGCTGCGCGAACTTCTTGTGCGAGAACTCGATATTGATTTTCTCGTCCTGCACGCCGAACAGCTCCACCTTGGACACCAGTGGCACACTCAGCAGCCGCTGCCGCACGAAGTCGGCGTAGTCCTTCATTTCGGCATAGGTGAAGCCGTCGCCGGACAGCGCGAAGATCGAGCCGTAGGTGTCGCCGAACTCGTCGTTAAAGAATGGCCCCTGCACACCGGACGGCAGCGTCAGCTTGATGTCGCCGATCTTCTTGCGCACCTGATACCAGGCTTCGGCGACGTTCTTCGGCGGCGTCGATTCGCGCAGCTTGAGGATGATCAGCGTCTCGCCCGGCTTGGAATAGCTGGAAATCTCGTCGATGCCGGGCGTTTCCTGCAGCTTTTTCTCCAGCTTGTCGGTGACTTGTTCGGCCATTTGCAGCGCGGTCGCGCCCGGCCATTGCGCCTGCACCACCATCGCGCGGAAGGTGAACGGCGGATCTTCATCCTGGCCGAGGTTGGTGTAACTGAGGAAGCCGCCGATCAGCAGCACCGCGATCAGGTAGCGGGTCAGCGGAATGTGTTCCAGCGCCCAGCGCGAGAGGTTGAATCCTTCCTTCATTTGGCGACCCCGGCCGTTTGCGGCAGGTCGTTGCCCAGAATCGTCACCTTCTGACCCGGCTTCAGCAGATTGACGCCCGCCGTCACCACGGTCTGGCCCGGCTTGACGCCGCCGGCCAGCACGATATCGTTGCCGTCCACGCCGCCGATGGTCACCGGCACCAGCTTGACGGCGCCCTGCTCGACGATCCACACCGAGCTGGCTTTTTTCTCATAGAACAATGCGGTCAGCGGCACCTTGATTTGCGGCGTCGGCCGCTTGGACGCGAATTGCACCACGGCAGTCATGCCGAGCTTGGCTTCGGACAGCGAGTCCGGAATCGACACCTTGGCGGTGTAGGTGCGGGTCGATGGATCGGCCACCGGCGACATTTCGCGGATCTTGCCCGGCACGCTATGCTTCGGATCGGCCCACAGGCGCACCTGCACGTCCGCCACGCGGCGCAGTGTGTCGACCTTGTCTTCCGGAATGCCGATGACGATTTCCTTCTCGCCCGACTTGGCCACCTTGACCACCGGCGTACCGGCCGCGACCACCTGGCCGATTTCGGCGTTGACCGCCGTCACCACGCCATCGACATCGGACAGCAGCGCGGCGTAGGCCGCCTGGTTGGACTGGCCGCGGTAGGCCGCCTGGGAGGCGTCGACCTGGGCCTGCGCCGATTTATAGGTCGACTCCTTGGCATCCAGCACCGCCTGGCTGACGAAGCTCTGCCGGCGCAACTCCTGATAGCGCTGCAACTCAGCCTTGGCGAGGTCGCGATTGGTTTCGGCGGCGCGCAAGCTGGCCAGCGCCTGGGCCTGCGACAGTTGCAAATCCTGCGGATCAAGCTGCATCAGCAACTGGCCCTTCTTGACCAGCGTACCGACGTCCACCTTGCGGCTGACGATCTTGCCGCCGACGCGAAAGCCCAGTTGCGACTCCACACGCGCCCGTACGTCCCCGGAAAACTCGGCGTTCACGTCTACATCGCTGGCGGCTAGCTGGATGGCCCGCACCGGGCGGATATCTTCGGTTTTCTCAACCTGTTTGGAACAGGCCCCCAGCAACGCCAGCGCCGAGGCGGCGACCAGCACGTTTTTCAAAGTAGACACGACGGCATCCTTTTAATGACTGACAGGTTATTTATTGATTATAAGCCGAACAACCCTCTTTGCAAATGACTTTAGCGTCATTAACTTGGCCTTGCTCTTGTTTCAAGATCCAACTACTATTACGCGCTGGAAAAACCTCAAAACCGGCCCCCGCCGCTTCCCTGCTCCATGCCGGTCGATCACTACGAAAACTTCCCTGTCGCGTCGATTTTGCTGCCCAAGCGCTTGCGCCCGGCGGTGGAAGCCATTTACGCTTTCGCCCGCAGCGCCGACGATCTGGCCGACGAGGGCGACGCCGCTCCCGAGCAGCGGCTGGCCGCGCTGACCGCGTATGAGGCGGCGCTGGACCGCATCGCGCAGGGCGCATCCGATCACGAGCCGATGTTTGAACACTTGGCGCAGGTGGTGCGACAGTATGACATGCCGCTCAGGCCGCTTTACGACCTGCTGTCCGCCTTCAAGCAGGACGTGGCGGTGTCGCGCTACCAGACCTTCGACGCGCTGCTGGATTATTGCGCGCGCTCGGCCAATCCGGTCGGCTTCATGATGCTGCATCTGTACGGCGCGGCCGACGCCGACAATGTGCGCGATTCGGACGCCATCTGCTCGGCGCTGCAAATCATCAACTTCCTGCAGGATGTGGCGATCGACCTGCACAAGGAACGGATTTATATTCCGCTGGAGGACCTGAACCGGTTTGCGGTGTCGCCGGCGGCCTTGACCGATCCGAGCGCCCGCCCACGCTGGCGCGCGCTGATGCGCTTTGAAGTCGATCGCGCGCGCCGCCTGATGCTAAGCGGCGCGCCGCTGGCGTTGCGGCTGCCGGGCCGCATCGGCTTCGAGTTGCGCATGGTGGTGCAAGGCGGCTTGCGGATTCTGGAGGCGATCGAGGCGGTCGAGTATGACGTGTTCCTGCACCGTCCCAAGCTGAACAAGCGAGACTGGCTGGGCATACTCTGGGCGTCCGTCCGCATGAAAAGCCGCTTGAAAGCCGCGCTGCGCGCCGCCTGACCCATCTCAGTTGACGTCATCGCTGAGAAGCCTATACTGGGAATCCAGCGTGGGAGCAGCGCCATGGCCGACATGAGCAGAGAGGAAGTTGACGCAAAGATCGCCACCAGCGACGCGCGCTGCGAGGCGCTGATGGCGTCATTTCGCGACACGCTCGCCATGCAGTGGCGGCGCGACATGGAGCAGCAAAACGAAGCGAATCGTAAAATGCTCGCGGAAAACCGTCAAATGACGGATGAAAGTCGCAAAATGCTGGCGGAAAACCGCCTACTGATGGAAAAGGTGGGCAAGCAATACGAACGGACCGGGCAGATGCTGGCCGAACTCACACAGGGGCGAGTGTCTCACCAACGTTGAGCTTGTGGTTGTCGCTGCGGTAGCGCATGGCGGGCGCGGCCGAGGATGGCGGCGGCGAGGTCTTGGGCGTCGATACCGGCACCACCGGTCTGGACTGTTTCAGCACCAGCTCACGCACCAGCGCCGCCTCCGTCACCGAGCGCGCCGTCTGGCAATTCACGCCCTCGTTGGAAATCTGCCATTCCTGGAAATCCCCCGTGTCCAGCGTGCGCAGCTTCTGATCCACCATCAGCTTGCACCGGCTGGCGACCGCCTTGGCCTCGTCCAGATGCTGCGTGTAATACGTGACCGTCTTCATCGGCGCCGTGTCATCCGCAGACGAGCCTTCACACCCGGCAAGCACTGGCAGGAAAATCATGGCGGTAACAATCTGAACATTCATATGTGCACGATTCCGGTCGAAGGTAACATATTGTATCCGCAATCGATACAGTTTGCAGACCACATCCGTGCCCCTTCCTATAGAATAGCGGCTTCGAACAGCTCATTGCTATTTATACATGTCTCCCGACGACTACTGCCAGCAAAAGACCGCGCAAAGCGGCTCCAGTTTTTACTACAGCTTTCTATTCCTGCCGCCGGAGCGTCGCCGTGCCATCACCGCCCTGTATGCCTTTTGCCGCGAAGTCGACGACACCGTCGATGACTGCACCGACGAGTCGGTCGCCCGCATCAAGCTGGCCTGGTGGCGCAAGGAAATCAACAACATGTATGCCGGCGCCCAGACCCACCCGGTCACGCTGGCGCTGCAGCCGCACATCCAGCCCTACAATCTGAAGGAAGAACATCTGCAGGCCATCATCGACGGCATGGAAATGGACTTGAACCAGACCCGCTACCTCGATTACGCCGCGCTCAACAAATACTGCTGGCATGTGGCCAGCGTGGTCGGCATCCTGTCGGCCAGCATCTTTGGCGTGAGCAATCCGCAAACCTTGCAGTTCGCGGAGAAGCTGGGCCTGGCTTTCCAGCTGACCAACATTATCCGCGATGTCGGCGAAGACGCCCGCAAAGGCCGCATTTACCTGCCGATCAACGAGCTGCAGCAATTCAACGTGACCGCCGCCGACATCCTCAACGCCAAGCATACCGACAAGTTCGAAAAGCTGATGGCGTTCCAGATCGCGCGCGCCCAACAAGCCTACGACGACGCCTTCGCGCTGTTGCCGAAGGAAGATCGTCGCGCCCAGCGCCCAGGCCTGATGATGGCCGCCATCTACCGCACGCTGCTGACCGAAGTCGAGGCCGACGGCTACCATGTGCTGCAACAGCGCATTTCGCTGACGCCGATCCGCAAACTGTGGCTGGCATGGAAGACCTATATCCGTGGCTGACAGCACCATCGCCGGCACGCCGGCTGACAAGCGCGGCCACGCCGACACGGGCACCGGCGCGAACGCACGCGCCATCGCCGTCATCGGCGCCGGCTGGGCCGGCTGTGCCGCGGCGGTCGAACTGGCGCGTGCCGGCCACAAGGTCACGCTGCTGGAAGCCGCGCGCACGCTGGGCGGCCGCGCGCGCCGCGTGGAAACCGACCGTGCCCGGCTGGACAACGGCCAGCACATCCTGCTGGGCGCCTACAGCGAATCGCTGCGACTGATGCAACTCACCAGTGTCGACCGCGAACAAGCACTGCTGACGCTGCCACTACAGATGCGCTACCCGGCCAACACCAACGGCATGGACTTTGTCGCGCCGTCGCTGCCGCTGCCGGCGCCGCTGCACCTGCTGGCGGCGCTGATCAAGGCCAAGGGCTTGCTGCGCGAAGACAAGCTCAGCCTGGCCCGTTTCGCCACCGCCGCCCGCTGGATGGGCTGGACACTGCACGCCGATTGCAGCGTCAGCGAACTGCTGCAGCGCTTCGACCAGACCGAGCGCCTGATCCGCCTGATGTGGCGCCCGTTGTGCCTGGCCGCGCTGAACACGCCGCCGGAACGCGCCTCGGCGCAGATCTTCCTCAACGTGCTGCGCGACAGCCTGGGCGCCAGGCGCCGGCGCGCCTCCGACATGCTGCTGCCGCGCGCCGACCTGAGCCGGCTGCTCCCCGAGGCCGCCGCCGCCTACGTCGAAGCGCGCGGCGGCGCGGTGCGCAGCGGCGCCAAGGTGCAAGGCATCCGCTCCATCGAGGGCCGGCTGTGGCAGCTGGACATCAGTGGCGCGGCCGTCGGCGGTACCTGGAGCACCTACTTTAGCGGCGTGGTGATCGCCACCGGCGCCGCCCAGGCGGCCGCCTTGCTGCACGAGCTGCCGGGCCACGACACCAGCCACGTATGCAGCCAACTGACCGCCTTCGAGCCGGAAGCCATCACCACCATCTACCTGCAATATGACGCCTCGGTCCGGCTGGACCTGCCGTTTTACGCGTTGCGCGACGATCCGTTCAATCACCACTACGGCCAGTTCGTGTTCGACCGCGGCCAGTTGGACGCGGCGCAGGCCGGCCTGCTGGCGGTGGTCATCAGCGCCGCCGGCACGGTGGCCGCCCAGCCGCAGGAATTGCTGGCCGAGGCGGTGGCGGTGCAGTTGGCGGCCGATTTCCTGCGACCGGAATTGGGCCGGCCGGCCTGGTTCAAGGTCATCACCGAAAAGCGCGCCACCTATGCCTGCTCGCCCGGCTTGGTACGCCCAGGCAACGCCACCGGCCTGCCCGGCCTGATGCTGGCCGGCGACTACACCGCCGGCGACTACCCCGCCACGCTGGAGGCGGCGGTGCGCAGCGGCGTGGCCGCCGCCGCCCTGCTACAGCGCGGCGCCGCCCAGTAGCCCGTTTTGGTCGCCTGTTCCGCCCTTTATGCAGCCTGTCACACGTCGGTGGCGTCCGGGTGTCCGGATGCGTACAGTGGCATCATCGGCAAAAAGGCAAGCAATATTGTGGATCCACTATCATGACTAAACAGCAATATCTCGACGCGCTCAAGCAGGCCATGCAGGGCTTGCCGCCGGAAACGGTGGCCAAGACCCTGGCCTATTACGAGCAGCGCTTCATCGACGGCATGGCGGCCGGGCGGAGCGAGGCCGAGGTCTACCAGGCACTGGACGAGCCGCGCAAGATCGCCATGACCTTGCGTGCCAACGTCCACCTGCATGCTTTCGAGCAAAAGAAAACCCCGGTCAACCTGGT
Source organism: Duganella lactea (assembly GCF_009857505.1). Classification (GTDB taxonomy): domain Bacteria; phylum Pseudomonadota; class Gammaproteobacteria; order Burkholderiales; family Burkholderiaceae_D; genus Rugamonas; species Rugamonas lactea. The sequence goes on along the minus strand of NZ_WWCP01000020.1, from coordinate 45,481 downwards.
GCGCGCCGGCGTGTCGCTGATCGGCCTGGCGGTGTTCAACCTGTTCATGGTGATTCCGGCCATGGTCTATGCCTGCCTGCTGATGGCGGTCTACCTTTCGGCCTTTGGGTTTTATATCGGCGGCGTGGCGCTGACCGCCAGCGGCCTGTCGGGCCAGAACGAACTGGCGCTGGAAGGCCCGCTGCGCCACGTCATGGAATTCACCAATACCCACTTCGACACCCAGGCCGAGGAAGAACAAGCCCAGGGCTGGCGCGTATCGATCGACAGCATGGGCGTGCAAGTCCACAAGGACGAGCCGGACAATGCGCCGGCCGCCGACGACAGCCAGAGCCGCAGCGGACGCCTGCTGAGCCGCGCCGAGGCGGTGGCCGCCGGCGACGTCTTCATCACCACCGACTTCGATAGCGGCGCCCGCACCATGCAATCGCTGATCGGCTTCGGACTGATTTTCGGCGGCATCGGCCTGTGTCTGCTCAGCATTGTGCTGACCCGCTACACGGTGATCGGCCTGCGGCGCTACGCGGCGATGAATATATCGCTGCTGCGCGGACGGTGAGGAGGCGACTATGCGAGCATTAATGAAAATCGGCGCCGGCCTGCTGCTGTTGGCGTTCGCGCTGATCGGCGTCACCTACAGCATGCTGAAGGCTTACGGCAGCAGCAGCCCGACCAGCACCGCCGGCCGCACGCTCAGCAGCGATACGCGCAAGATCGACGCCATGGCGACCTCGGTGGAGCTGAACGGCCCGATCGACCTGATCCTGACCCAGGGCCAAACGGCGTCGCTGAAGGTGCGCGGCGAGCAGCGTTCGCTGGGCAATGTGGAGACGATACAGGATGGCCGTGATCTGCACATCGGCACCAAGGGCATGCTGCTCAATCCGCGCCATCGGCTGCAGGTGGAACTGGTGCTGCCGTCGCTGGAAGAGCTGATCGTCACCGGCAGCGGCGACACCAAGGTGTCCGGCTTCAACGGCGAGCATCTGGAATTGCAACTGCGTGGCTCGGGCAATGTGAACTTCAGCGGGCGCTATCGGGACATGAGCGCCAGCGCCCACGGCAGCGGCAACCTGAATCTGAACGCCGGCAGCACCGAGCGGGTGGAACTGGCGATGGTGGGTTCGGGCCAGATCACGGCGTCGGGCAGCTGCAAGGCGCTGGAGGCGGAACTGACCGGCTCCGGCGACCTGAACGCGCGCCACCTGGCGGCGGATTCAGTGACCGTGAACCTGCGCGGCTCCGGCACCAGCCATGTCTTCGCCAAGCAGTCGGCGGAACTGACGCTGCGCGGCAGCGGCGACATCCGCGTGCTCGGCAACCCGAACCGGCGCAACGTCGACCGCACCGGCTCCGGCGAAGTCAGCTGGGAGTGAGCGTGTGCTGGCGCCAGGCCAGCGCATCGCGCGCGGCGGCAATGCCGCTGGCAAAGCAGGCGGTGAGCAGGTAGCCGCCGGTCGGCGCCTCCCAGTCGATCATCTCGCCGGCGACGAACACGCCCGGCGCGGCCTTCAGCATGGTGCCCTGCAAGGCATCCCAGCGCACGCCGCCGGCGGTGCTGATCACTTCATCGATGGGACGCGGGCGCTCCAGCCGCAGCGGCAAGCGCTTGATCGCGCGCGCCAGTTGCGCCGCGTCGCCAAACTGCTCCTTGCTCAGGCACTCGCGCAACAGCCCCGCCTTGACGCCCTTGATACCCAACCGGCTCTGCAAATGGCTGGACAGCGAACGCGCGCCACGTGGCCGCGACAATTCGTCCGCCACCCGCTCGGCGCTCCAGTCGGGCATCAGGTCGAGCCAGATGGTGGTCGCGCCCTGCGCCGCGATCTGGTCGCGCAATGGGGCGGACAGCGCGTAAATCAGGCTGCCCTCAACGCCGCCCTGGGTGACCACGAACTGGCCCTGCTTGCGCATCTCCTGTGCCTGTGCGTCGCGCGCGATGACGGCCACCGTCATCAGCGGCTGGCCGGCGTAACGGCTGCTGAAATGCTCGCTCCACGCCACATCGAAACCGCAGTTGGACGGCGCCAGCGGCGACAATGCCACGCCCCGTTCGGCCAGCACCGGCATCCAGCTGCCGTCCGAGCCGAGGCGTGCCCAGCTGCCTCCGCCAAGCGCCAGAACAACCGCGTCCGGCCGCGCCAGCACCTCGCGCGCGGCCGGCGCGCCATCTTCGGCCGGGGCCGAGAAACGCAGCGCGCCATCCCGCCAGCCCAGCCAGCGGTGGCGCATGTGGAACTGCACGCCCGCCTCGCGCACCGCGTGCACCCAGGCACGCAGCAACGGCGCCGCCTTCATCTCGGTCGGGAACACCCGTCCCGACGTGCCGACAAAGGTCTCCAGCCCCAGAGCGTGGACGAAGCCGCGCACATGCGACGGCCCGAAGGCGTCCAGCATCGGCCGCAGCGCTTCGGTTGAATTACCGTAACGCGTCACAAAATCCGGATACGGCTCAGCATGCGTGATGTTCATGCCACTGCGCCCCGCCAGCAGAAACTTGCGGCCGACCGAGGCCATGGCGTCGTAGAGATCCACCCGTGCGCCGCCCTGCGCCAGCGTTTGCGCGGCCATCAGTCCGGCCGGGCCGCCACCGATGACGGCGACGCGAAAAGGTGTCAAACTAGACTGCATGCATTCGGTCCGATAGTTAAATCAATAAGGGAGATACGATGGGCGCGATATTCTGGATTAAACGCTTCCTGCAGGCCGGCGTGCCGCTGTTTGCGATACTTGCCGCCGTGGAATGGTTCAAAGGCTCAACCAGGAAGGAAGATTACATCAGCGCCGCCGTGTGGGCGCTGATCGCGGCGGGCATCTTCACCTACACCGCGTGGCGCCGCTTCCGCAACGCAATGTCGTGCGCCGCCTGCGAGAGTGTCGCCACAAGCTACAAGGACAAGCACGCGAAAAAGTAACTCAGCCCCCGGTGACCGGCGGGAAGAAAGCCACTTCGGCGCCGTCGGCAATCGCCGTATCAGCGCCGCACATCACCTGATTGTACGCCATGCGCAGCGCCGGATGGCCCAGCGCCTGGTGCCACTGTTCGCCGCGCGCGGCCAGATGTTCGCGCAGCGCCCCCACCGTGGTCACGCCTTCCGGCACGGGCAGCGACTCCGAAGAAGCGCCAACGGCTTCACGCACGCTGGCAAAAAATTTTACGGTAATAACCATCAGTACAATAACTCATTAAACGGTATAAATCGAACCACGTCACCGGCGGCGATCGGGTTGTTGGGCGGGTTATCGATCACACCATCGCCCCACACCGTCGACGTCAGCACGCCCGAACTCTGGTTGCGGAACAGCTCCACGCCGCCCGCCTCGTTGATGCGCGCGCGCAGGAACTCGTTGCGCTTATCGGCCTTGGGCCAATCGAAATCGGCGCGCATCTGGAACGCGCGCGGCGCCAGCGCGTCCTCCACGCCCTGCAAGCGCAGCAGGAACGGCCGCACGAACATCAGGAAGGTGATGAAGCTGGACACCGGATTACCCGGCAGGCCGATAAAGAAGGCCTGCCGCACCTCGCCGAAGGCCAGCGGCTTGCCCGGCTTGACGGCGATCTGCCACATATTCAATTTGCCCTCGGCTTCCACCGCCGGCTTGATGTGATCTTCCTCGCCAACCGACACGCCGCCCGAGGTGACAATCAGGTCATTGCCCTGCGCCGCCTCGCGCAGCACCGAGCGCGTCGCCTCCAGCGAATCCGGCACGATGCCAAAGTCGGTGATCTCGCAGCCCAGGTTTTCCAGCAGCGCGCGCAAGGTGAAGCGGTTGGAATTGTAGATCGCGCCAGGCGCCAACGGCTCGCCCGGCATGGTCAGCTCGTCGCCGGTGAAGAACACGGCCACGCGCAACTTGCGCTTGACCGGCAGTTCCGCCAGGCCGATGGAGGCGGCCAGACCCAGCTCCTGGCTGCGCAGGCGGGTCCCGGCCTTCAGCACCACGCTGCCGGTGGCGATGTCCTCGCCGGCGCGGCGGATCCACTCGCCGGACTTGGGCGCGTGCCGGATGGTGAGCACGTCGCCATTCAGCTCGCACTGCTCCTGCATGACGACAGCGTCCGCGCCGTCTGGAATCATCGCACCGGTGAAGATGCGGGCGGCGGTCCCCGGCTGCAACGGCTGACCGACATGGCCGGCAGGAATCCGCTGCGACACCTTGAGCGCCGCGTCGCCGCTGACACAATCGGCGGCGCGCACCGCGTAGCCATCCATCTGCGTGTTGTCGGCGCCCGGCACATTCATGCCCGACACCTGCGCCACCGCCAGCACGCGGCCATTGGCCGCCAGCGTGGCGATCACCTCGGTGTCCGCCACCGGGCGCGCGGCGCCCAGCATCTGCGCCAGCGCCTCGCTGACCGACAGCATCGGCTTGCGCGGCTCGCTCATCACAGACCCGTGTTGGCGGCAATGTAGGCCTTCATGGCGGCGACATCGGCCTTCATGACCACAAACTTCTGCGGCAGGTCTTCGATGTTTTCGAAACCGGCCGGGCGCTCGGCATCCATGCCAAGCGCTTCCAGGATGGTTTCGTTGAATTTGGCCGCCAGCGCGGTCTCCAGCACGATCATCGTCACGCCGGGTTCCATATTCTCTTTCGCCACCTTGATGCCGTCGGCGGTATGGGTGTCGATGACAATGTCGTAATCATCGGCCACCTCGCGGATGGTGTCGACGCGGTCGTCGTGGGTCGATTTGCCGGACTTGAAGCCATATTGCGCCACCAGCTTGAACTCGTCGCCATCGCTGCCCGGCTTGCCAGACAGGTCGAAGCCGCCGTGGGTGTCGACTTTCTGGAACAGCGCGCGGGTGCGGTCGCCGTCGCGGCCCACCAGCTCGTAGACGAAGCGCTCGAAGTTGGAAGCCTTGGAGATGTCCATCGACGGGCTGCTGGTGTGATAGGTCTCGGCCGATTTGCGCACGCGGTACACGCCGGTGCGGAAGAATTCATCCAGCACGTCGTTTTCGTTGGTGGCGGCCACCAGTTTGTCGATCGGCAGGCCCATCATGCGGGCGATATGGCCGGCGCAGATATTGCCGAAGTTACCCGAAGGGACGGTGAACGATACTTTCTGGTCGTTGGCGGTGGTCGCGCTCAGGTAGCCGCGGAAGTAGTACACCACCTGCGCCACCACGCGCGCCCAGTTGATCGAATTGACGGTGCCGATCTTGTGGCGGGCCTTGAATTCCAGGTCGTTCGAGACGGCTTTGACCATGTCCTGGGCGTCGTCGAACACGCCTTCGATGGCGATGTTGAAGATGTTCGGGTCCTGAAGGCTGAACATCTGCGCGGTCTGGAAGGCGCTCATTTTCTTGTGCGGCGACAGCATGAAGACGCGGATGCCCCGCTTGCCACGCATGGCGTATTCGGCGGCGCTGCCAGTGTCACCGGAGGTGGCGCCAAAAATGTTCAGCTCCGCGCCCTGCTTGGCCAGCGCGTATTCGAACAGATTGCCCAGCAGTTGCATGGCCATGTCCTTGAAGGCCAGCGTCGGACCGTTGGACAGCGCCTGCAGCACCAGTTTCGAGCCGTCTTCACGCTCTTCCAGCACGCGCAGCGGCGTGATCTGGCTGGCTTTCTCGCCCTGGCGGACGTTTTTATACACTTCCTTGGTGTAGGTCTTGGCGGTCAGCGCGCGCAGGTCCGCTTCCGGAATATCGGTCGCGAACTTCTTCAGAATCTCAAATGCCAGGTCGGCGTAGGAGAGCTGGCGCCATGCGTCCAGCTCCGCGCCGGTCACCTGTGGATACGCGGTCGGCAGAAACAGACCGCCGTCGGCGGCGAGGCCGCCCAGCAGAATGTCAGAAAATTGTTGGGAAGACGAGGCGGCGGCCGACGACGCGGCACGGGTAGACACGTATTGCATAAATGAGAAAATTCCAGTTGAGCTGCAGGACGGTTCAAAGGCGAGGGGTTATTATAGTGCGCCTCGGGCGTTCCCGTGAAATGTACGTTGTTTTAAGGTCATGCCTTATGATGCCCTATACTGTCAAACTTCACAGTATCGCCGTCTATCAACATGAAGTCGTCCGTCACGTCGTCCCCGCCTCAATTCGTCAGTTATCTGTGGGCCTGCTTTGGCACATTGCTACTGGTGGGGGCAACCTTCATGTTCTATGTCTGGACCGAAAAACGTATCGACCATGCCAATCAGCTGCGTTTCAACTCGCACAACCTGGTCGACGAACTGCGCCAGTCCTCGGATGACCTGACCCGCATGGCCCGCACCTACGTGGCCACCGGTGACGCGCAATACCGCAAGCACTATCAGGAAATCGTCGCCATCCGCGACGGCCAGGCCCCGCGCCCGCTGAATTATGAAAACGTCTACTGGGACGTGGTGCTGGCCAACGGACAACGCCCGCGCGGCGTCCAACGCGCGGCGCCGCTGATGGAACTGATCCGCGAAGCCCATTTCACGCCGGAGGAACTGGCGCTGCTGGCGGCCGCCAAGAACGAATCGGACAAGCTGGTGGGGCTGGATAACAGCGCCATGGACCTGCGCGCGCAAGGCGACGTCGGCGCCGCCACCGCAATGCTGCACGACGCCGCCTATCACCGCGTCAAGGCCGACATCATGCGGCCGATCGGCGCCGTCAGCGACAGCGTCGATCACCGCACACGCCTGCTGGTGGAAGCCACGGCGCTGGACGCCAACCTGGCGCGCTTTGCCTTCATGTTCAGCGCCATCGGGCTGGTGCTGCTGGTGTGGCGCGCCAAGCGCCGGCTGGACGCGGCGCTGGGCTGCTCGGTCGCCCAGCTGCGCGCCGGCATGGAGAAACTCGGGCGCGGCGACTTCACCACGCCGCTGGCCGTGTCGGACGAGGCGCGCGACAGCGTGTGGGGCTGGCTGGCGCACACCCAGCAAAGCCTGATGCGGCTGGACGGCGAGCGGAGCGAGGCTTTGGAGCGCATCCAGCGCGTCAGCCGGCTGTATTCGGCGCTCAGTCAGTGCAACCAGGCGATCGTGCGCAGTCGCAGCGAGTCCGAACTGTTTGAGCGCATCTGCCGCGATGTGGTCAGCCACGGCGGCATGGCGATGGCGTGGATCGGCCTGATCGACAAGGAACAAGGCCGGATCGACGTCGCCGCCTCGTTCGGTGCCGGCGTCGAATATCTGGAACAGCTGGAGGTGTCGCTCGACCCGGACACGCCGGAAGGACGTGGGCCGATCGGCCTGTCCTACCGCGGCGGCCAGCCTTACTGGTGCCAGGATTACCAGCACGCGCCGGAGACGGCCCACTGGCACGCGCACGGCGTGCGCTATGGCTGGGCGTCGTCGGCGGCGATACCACTGCGACGCGACGGCGAAATCATCGGCTTCTTCGCGCCCTACTCCGGCACCCTCAACGCCTTCGACCACGAAGTACGCGAGCTGCTGCTGGAGATGACGCTCGATATCGAATTCGCGCTGAAGAATTTCGACCGCGAGGCGGTGCGTCTGCAGGCCGACCAGCGGGTGCAATACCTGGCGCACTACGATGTGCTGACCGGTCTGCCGAACCGCTCGCAGCTGCATGAGCGCACGCGCCAGTTGCTGGAACAAGCGCGCATCCACCGCATGCCGATGGCGCTGATGATGCTGGACCTCGACCACTTCAAGGACATCAACGACTCGCTCGGCCACACGGTCGGCGACGCGCTGCTGTCCGAACTGGCGCTGCGCCTGGCCAGCTGCATCCGCGAAGGCGACGTGGTGGCCCGTCTCGGCGGCGACGAATTCATCTTCGTGCTGCGCAATGTCGGCAGCGGCGAAGCGAGCGACGTCGCCCGCAAGCTGCTGGACATGACCGGCCGCGCCTACACCGTCGGCAAACACGATCTGAAGGTCACCGCCTCGATCGGCATCGCCATGTATCCGGACGACGGTCACGATATCGAAACGCTGCTGCAACGCGCGGATGCGGCCATGTACCAGGTGAAACGCGCCGGCCGGCACGACTTCCGCTTCTTCACCGCCGCCATGCAGCAGCGCGCGGCGCGTCACCTGCGGGTGGTCAATGCACTGCGCTACGCGCTGGAGCGCGAGCAGATGCATGTGATGTATCAGCCGCAGGTATCGCTGACGACGGGCCGCATCATCGGCGCCGAGGCGCTACTGCGCTGGAGCACGCCGGAGCTGGGCGCGGTGTCGCCGACCGAGTTTATCCCGGCCGCCGAGGAAAGCGGCTTGATTATCCAGATCGGCGACTGGGTGCTGCGCCAGGCGGTGCGTCAGGCGCGCGCTTGGCTGGACGCCGGCCTGCCGCCGCTGGTGATGGCGGTGAACCTGTCGGCGATCCAGTTCCGCACCGCCGACCTGCCCTCGCATGTCGCGCAGATTCTGTACGAAGAAGGCCTGCCGCCGGAATATCTGGAACTGGAACTGACGGAAGGCGTGGCGCTACAGGACCCGCAAGGCGCCATCACCACCATGAACCAGTTGCACGATCGCGGCATCCGCATGTCGATCGACGATTTCGGCACCGGCTTCTCGTCGTTGAGCCAGCTGAAGAAATTCAAGGTCTACAAACTGAAGATCGATCAGTCGTTCGTGCGCGACATCAGCACCGACGCCGAGGACAAGGCCATCGTCAGCGCCATCATCAACATGGCGCGCAGCCTGGGGCTGACCACCATTGCCGAAGGGGTGGAGACGATCGAGCAGCTGGAATTCCTGCGCGAGCAGCATTGCGACGAAATGCAGGGCTACCACTTCAGCAAGCCGCTCCCCGCCGACAACTTCCGCGCCCTGCTCGAAAACGAAAGCCGTTGACGCGATCGATTGCCGTCAGCAAGCCGCGTGATTGACGGTGATGACGTGAATCGCCAGGCCGCCGAGCGAGGTCTCTTTGTACTTGGCCTGCATGTCGGCGCCGGTCTGGCGCATGGTTTCAATCACTTCATCAAGGCTGACGAAGTGCGTGCCATCGCCCTTTAGCGCAAGCGAGGCGGCCGTGATGGCCTTGACCGCGCCCATGCCGTTACGCTCAATGCAGGGAATCTGCACCAGCCCTCCGATGGGATCACAGGTCATGCCCAGATGGTGCTCGATGCCGATTTCGGCGGCGTTCTCGATCTGGCCATTGCTGCCTCCCAGCGCCGCCACCAGGCCGGCCGCCGCCATGGCACAGGCCACGCCCACTTCGCCCTGGCAACCGATTTCTGCGCCGGAAATCGACGCATTCCGCTTGCACAGCATGCCGATCGCGGCGGCGGTCAGCATGAAGTTGCGCACGCCGGTGGCCGGATCGCTAGGCTTGCAGTCCTCGGCGTAGTAGCGCAGCACGGCGGGGATGATGCCGGCCGCGCCGTTGGTCGGCGCTGTCACCACGCGGCCGCCGGCGGCGTTTTCCTCGTTGACCGCCATCGCATACAGGCTGACCTGATGCAGTGCGTCATGCGGCAGGCTATTGGGACTGCCGGCGCTGCCTTGCGCCTGCGTCCACAGCCTGGCGGCGCGGCGCTTGACGTTCAAACCACCCGGCAGTTGGCCCGGCGTTTCAAGGCCGTGAGCGATGCAGTCACGCATGACGCGCCAGATTTTATCCAGACCGGCGTTCAGCTCTTCGTCGCCGATGCGCGCGCATTCGTTCGCGCGCAACATCTGCGGGATGGTCAGGCCGCTGCGCACGCCGTGCGCCAACAGTTCGTCCATGGTGCCGAACGGGTACGGCACGGCCACCGACGCCACGGCGGCGGCGGCCTCGCCCTCTTCGCGGATAAAGCCGCCGCCCACCGAGTAGTAGACCTTGGAGACGCTGCCGCCATCCTTGCGGGTCAGCGTGAAGCGCATGCCGTTCGGGTGATCGGGCAACGACTCGGCCATGTGGAAGATAAGATGCGTGGCGCGCTTGAACGGCACCGCATGCTTGCCGAGCAGCGCGAGCTGGCCGGCGGCTTCGGCGGCCGCCAGTTGCGCATCGACCTGCGTGGGGCTGACGTCTTGCGGCGTTTCGCCCATCAGGCCAAGCAGCACCGCTTTGTCGGTGGCGTGGCCGATGCCGGTCAGCGCCAGCGAGCCATACAGCTCGGCCTTGACCTCGGCGACATTGTCCAGCGGCGCGTTATCCAGCAGGAAGCGGCGCGCCGCCACCATCGGGCCCACCGTGTGCGAGCTCGATGGCCCGATGCCGATCTTGAACAGATCGAAAACGCTCATGTCCATCAGGCGGCTTTCCCCAGGTTGACGTTGATATTTGCCAGCATGCTGTCGACCATTTCATCGATGCCGATGCGCGCTTTCCAGCCCCAGTCGGCGCTGGCGGTGCTGTCGTCCAGGCTTTGCGGCCAGGAGTCGGCGATGGCCTGGCGGCTATCGGGCTTGTAGGCGATTTTGAAGTCCGGCAGTTTGCGGGTGATGGCCGCCGCCAGTTGCTCCGGATTGAACGACACGCCAGCCACGTTGTAGGAGGAGCGCACTTTCACCAGCTCCGCCGGCGCGTCCATCAATTCGATGGTGGCGCGTATCGCATCCGGCATGTAGATCATCGGCAGCGTGGTTTGCGGGCCAAGGAAGCATTCATAACGCTCGCCGCGCAGCGCCGAATGGAAGATGGCGATGGCGTAGTCGGTGGTGCCGCCGCCAGGTGGCGACTTGAAGCTGATGATGCCCGGATAGCGGATCGACCGCACGTCGACGCCGTACTTCAGGAAGTAATACTCGCAAAGCCGCTCGCCGGCCAGTTTGCTGATGCCGTAGATGGTGGTCGGGTCCATCACGGTGAGCTGCGGCGTATCGGCTTGCGGCGTGTTCGGGCCGAAGGCGGCGATCGACGACGGCCAGAAGACTTTCAGCGGTTTGCCGATCACGCCGCGCTCGCGCGCCACCTCCAGAATGTTCAGCAGGCCGTCCATATTCAGCGTCCACGCCTTCAGCGGCGCCGCCTCGCCGGTGGCCGACAACATCGCCGCCAGCTGGTAGATCTGGGTCACGCCTTCCGATGCGACCAACTCGGACAGAGTTTGCTTATCGAGCACGTTCAGCGTGGTGTAGCGCGCCGCGTTGTACAGATTGGTCGGGCTGACATCGCTGGCGATGACGTTCTGCGCGCCATGCTGCGCCGCCAAGGCTTCCACCAGTTCGCTGCCGATCTGGCCATTGGCGCCGATGACGAGAATTTTTTGCTGAGTCATTTGATTGTGTCCTGACGATGATTACTTGAGCAGGCCCAGCTCGTGACCGGCCTGCCCGAAGGCCTTCAATACGGTGTCCAGCTGCTCGCGGGTATGCGCCGCCGACAATTGCACCCGCACGCGCGCCTGCCCCATCGGGACCACCGGGTAGAAAAAGCCGCTCAGCAGCACGCCCAGCTCATACATGCGGGCGGCGAATTTCTGCGCCACGGGCGCGTCGAACAACATGACAGGAACCACCGGGTGCGTACCCGGCTTGATGGTGAAGCCGAGCCGCTCGATCTCCTTGCGGAAGTAGGCGGTGTTTTCGTGCAGGCGGTCGCGCAGCTCGGTCGACGACGACAGCCGCTCCAGCACCGCCAGCGAGGCGCCGGCAATCGACGGCGCCAACGTGTTTGAGAACAGATAGGGGCGCGATTTCTGGCGCAGCATCTCGATCACCTCCTTGCGGCCGGAGGTGAAGCCGCCCATGGCGCCGCCCAGCGCCTTGCCCAGCGTGCCGGTGATGATGTCGATCTTGCCGACCACGTTGTGGTGCTCGTGCGTGCCGCGCCCGGTCTTGCCCATGAAGCCGGAGGCGTGGCACTCGTCGATCATCACCAGCGCGCCGTACTTCTCAGCCAGTTCCACGATCTTGTCCAGTTGCGCGATGGTGCCATCCATCGAGAACACGCCATCCGTGACGATGATCTTGTGGCGCTTGTCGGCGGCGGCTTGCAGCTGTTTCTCCAGGTCCGCCATGTCATTGTGGGCGTAGCGGAAGCGCGCCGCCTTGCACAGGCGGATGCCGTCGATGATCGACGCGTGGTTCAGGGCGTCGGAGATGATGGCGTCGTTCTCGTCGAACAGCGGCTCGAACACGCCGCCGTTGGCGTCGAAGGCGGCCGCGTACAAAATGGTATCCTCGGTGCCGAGGAAACGCGAAATCGCCTGCTCCAGCTGTTTGTGCACGGTCTGCGTGCCGCAGATGAAGCGCACCGACGACAGGCCGTAGCCGTACTTTTCGGTAGCGTCGATCGACGCCTGCGCCACCCACTCCTGGCCCGACAGGCCGAGGTAGTTGTTGGCGCACATATTAATCAGCGTGCGGCCATCCGCGCTCACCACTTCCGCGCCCTGACGCGACGCCAGTACGCGCTCCGGCTTGTACAAGCCTTGTTCGCGCAGTTGCTCCAGGGTTTGCTGGAGACCGCTGTAGAAGGTGCTTTGTGCTTGATGATTGCTCATGATGGTCCTTGTGTGTGATACGATTTCACTATCTTATGCGAAATTCGTTATGTCGAATTTAAATTCGATATATTGAATTTTATAGCGATCCAATGAACTCCGCAACCGAAAAACAATGACAACACCCGCTCCAAACAATGCCCCGCCGGAAGTCGGCGCCGCCCTGCAACGACTGCGTCTGGCTCGCGGCCTGACGCTGGAAGACCTGTCGCGCATCGCCGGCGTCTCCAAATCCATGTTATCCCAAATAGAGCGCGAAAAGGCCAATCCGACCATCGCCATCACCTGGCGACTGGCCAACGCGCTGGGCGTGCAAATCGGCGAACTGCTGGCGACGGCCGAGCGCGAAACGGAAACCATCCGCGTGGTGGAGGCGCACGAAACGCCCACCCTGCCCGGTCTGCACGCCGGCTACGTGCTGCGCATCCTCGGGCCGCTGGAACTGGCCAGCAAATATGAATGGTATGAATTGACGCTGTCGCCGGGCGGCGAACTGGCCTCGCAAGGCCACGATCCCGGCGCGCAGGAGCACTTGACGCTGCTACACGGCTCGGTCGAGCTGGAGGTCGGCAGCAGCAAGAAGAAAGTGAAGCTGGGCGCGACCGCGCGCTACCCAGCTGACCAGCAGCACATCATCCGCAATCTTGGCAAAGCAGAAGCGAAGGCGCTGATGGTGGTGATACACCGGTAGGCTTTACCAGTTCGACTCGCGTTCCGGGGTCGAGCTGATGCGGTGGATCGACAAGTCGGCACCCTGGAATTCTTCTTCCGGGTCGAGACGCAGGCCCATGGTGGCTTTCAACAGGCCATACACCGCATAGCCGCCGATCAGCGCGGTCGCCACACCCATCACGGTGCCGACCAACTGCGACAGCAACGAAACGCCGCCAACACCGCCCAGTTCCGTGTGACCGAAGATGCCGGCGGCGATGCCGCCCCAGGCGCCACACAGACCGTGTAGCGGCCACACGCCCAGCACGTCGTCAATCTTCCATTTGTTCTGCGCCAGCGTGAACATCCAGACGAACACCGCGCCGGCGATGCCGCCGGTGACCAGCGCGCCCAGCGGGTGCATCAGGTCCGAGCCGGCGCAGACCGCCACCAGGCCGGCCAGCGGGCCGTTGTAGGCGAAGCCGGGGTCGTTCTTGCCCATCATGATCGCCACCAGCGTGCCGCCGACCATGGCCATCAGCGAGTTGACGGCCACCAGGCCGTTCATCTTGTCCAGCGACTGCGCGCTCATGACGTTGAAGCCGAACCAGCCGACCGTCAGAATCCATGCGCCCAGCGCCAGGAAAGGAATCGACGATGGCGGATGGGCGGCGACGCCACCGTTCTTCATGTAGCGGCCACGGCGCGCGCCCAGCAGCAGCACCGCCGGCAAGGCGATCCAGCCGCCCACCGCGTGCACCACCACCGAACCGGCAAAGTCATGGAAGGCGGCGCCGAAAGTATGCGCCAGCCAGTCCTGAATGCCAAAGCGGCCGTTCCAGGCGATGCCTTCAAAAAACGGATACACCAGACCGACCAGCAAGGCGGTGGCAATGGTCTGCGGGTGAAACCGCGCACGCTCGGCGATGCCGCCGGAGATAATCGCCGGAATCGCGGCGGCAAAGGTCAGCAGGAAGAAGAACTTGACCAGCTCGTAACCGTTCTTGTCAGCCAGCACATCGGCCGAGGAAAAGAAATTGATGCCGTAGGCAATGCTGTAGCCAATAAAGAAATACGCGATGGTCGATACCGCGAAGTCGACCAGAATCTTGACCAGCGCGTTGACCTGGTTTTTCTTGCGCACAGTGCCCAGCTCAAGGAAAGCGAAGCCAGCGTGCATGGCCAGAATCATGATGGCGCCAAGCAGAATAAATAACGCGTTGGCGCCGTCTTTGTGTGCATCCATCAAAAATCACTCCCCAAAACAATGCAAAAATTAAGAACGTTTCATATGAGAAGCAATAATCGTTCCAATTTGGTGCAAATTTTAAGTGGTTGATTTCAATAGATTTTCAAATAGTGCAAAAATGGCGCACCTCCCCGGTGCGCACTAAATATAGGCATTGTTTTGGTGCAAGGTGAATCAAATTGGCGCACCGGGTGGGACGGGCCAGCCGCTACGCAATTTAACGCTTTGCGGGTCTTTCAGGTAGGCGACGATGTGCGAGGCCGCTTGCTGACGGCTGGCGGCCGTGGTGCCCTTGCCGGGATTTTTCTGCAGCCATTGCGCCAGTTCGACCGCCGATTGCCGCACTTCGGCAGCCACTTGCGGATGCAACTTGCCTGTCCCCAGCAAGCCCAGAACACTGTCCAGCACCACCCAGTTGGCGGACAACTGCACCGCTTCGCCACCGGTCACACTGGCCGGTATGGCGGCGCGCCTCCAGGTCTTGTCCAGCAGTTGCGACAGCAGTTCCGGCACGCCGGGTTGCTGCGCGTCGCGCGCGTGCTGCCAGGCCAGACGATTCAGGCGCCCAGCGTCCAGCAGGAAACCAAGGGTCTGCGCGGCGCCGGCTTCGGTGATCGACAAGGCGTCGGCCACCGAATCCATGCGGGTCAGGAAGTACTCGCGGTTACGTTCATAGCCGACCCCGGGCGGCGTCAGCACGTCCAGCACATTCGGCGGCAGTGCCAGGTACTCGGCGCGCAGCGCGTCGGTCAGCCGACTGATGGCCTGACGTTGCACGGCGGCCGGCGTGACGCGAACCCCGGCCTTGGCGATGCCCGCCTTGACGTCGCCGGCGCTGGTGTAATCGAACTCGCCGCCGCCGATCAGGCGCGCCACGGCTTCACCCTGGTAGCGCTGCAACAGGTAGACCGGCACCAGACGCGCTTCCAGTTCGCCGATCTGCCGCGCGTCCGGTAGCACGTCCGCCGAGAAGGTTTGCAGCGCACGCTGACGCACCGCGCCCAGTTGATCCCAGGTCTTGAGCGTGTCCGGGCCGAAGTCCCACAGCACACCGTCCGGATGGCTGGCGCCCGGCGCGCGGGCATCCTGGTCGCTGGAATACAGCAGTCCGGCGGCGCGCGCCCCGGCGCGCAGCGTCGCCAACGCGGCAGCTTCTTGCGCGCCATGGCCAAAATCACCGTAGATGTAGTTGACGATGTAGTCGTCCCAAGGGCCGAAGCCAACGCCGTAGGCATTCGACAAATCGACCTCGCCCTGCGCATTGAGCTTGAGGATCGGATGTGGATAATCCATCACCGAACCATTGCCCATGCGGCTGGCGGCAAAGTTGTGGGCGAAGCCCAGCGTGTGCCCGACTTCGTGCGCGGCCAGCTGGCGCAACCGGGCCAGCGCCATTTGCTCGGCCAGTTTTGCACGGTCGGCCGGCGCGTTCCTGCCGTAGGGCGCCAGCAGCGCCTCGGCGATCAGGATGTCCTGACGCACGCGCTGCGATCCGAGCGTGACGGCGCCGCGCAGAATCTGGCCGGTGCGCGGATCGGTCAGCGCGTTACCGTAAGACCAGCCGCGCGTGGCGCGGTGCACCCAGGTGATGACGTTGTAGCGGATGTCCTGCGCGTCCACGCCTTCCGGCAACAGTTCGACCCGATAGGCGTCCTTGAAGCCGGCTTTTTCAAACGCGCTGGCCCACCACGATGCGCCTTCGATCAGCGCCGAACGCACCGGCTCCGGCGCGCCGCGGTCGACGTAGTACACGATCGGCTTCCTGACCGTGCTGACGGCAGCGGCGGGGTCGGTCTTTTCCAGCTTGTGTCGCACTTGCCAGTGCACGTCAATACTGCTGGCGAGCGGCGTGGCGAAGTCGAAGTAGCTGGTATCGAACCCACCTGAATACGGATGATAGACGCGCGGCTGCCAGCCGCCGGCGCTTTCCAGCTTGGGCAGGCGCACCATGCTGATACGCTGGCGCATCGACAGGCTGGCCGGATCGGCGCCGACCTGACGCACAAAGTCGCCTTGTCCGGGGCCGGCAAAGGTCAGCAGCGATTCCAGTTCCACATTGTCCGGGAAGGCCTTGGCTTCGGCGGCCAGCACCGCGCTGCGCGACAGGTCAACCGCGTAGCCGCCTTGGTTGGCGCCGGCCAGCCGCGCGGCAATGCCGTGGCGGTCGGCCAGCAGGAAGCTGGAAAAATCGACCACGTGCCGCTGGTTGTCACTGGCGAGTATGTCGCCCGACCACAGCACGGAGTTGGAGAAGGATTCACGCACGGCGGCGCGTTCATCGCGATCCGCGCTGTTGGCGACATAGGCGGTGTTTTCCTGGACCAGAAATAATTTGCCGCCATGTTTTTCAAAATGGACCATGCGCATTTCGCCGGACTGCGCGCGGTCCAGGCCCACATCGTTGGAGCCCAGCGCGTAAGGCAGAGAGCTAACGAGCAGGAAGGGTTGTTCCAACACCCCGACCGACAGCAGCACCCTGCCCTTGGTCGTATCGCGCCAGACGTCGATAAAGCCCGGCTGCGACTGCAGGCCGCGCGTGACGTCGGCAACCTGCCGGGCCGTCGCCGGACCGGGCGACGCCTCGGCTGCACTTGCGCCGCGCGGGAATGCGGCGACCATTGCCGCCGCCAACAGCAGCGGCGCCACAGCCGAAGCGGGCCGCATTAATGACCCGCCGCGTTAGCGGAAGCGGAAGCGGAGGCGGAGGCGGAGGCCGGCTGGCCGCCGGCCATGTTCAGCGCGCGGCTCAGGAAGCTCCAGCGGTCGGCCACTTCCTCGATCAGCTTCGAGGTTGGCTTGCCGGCGCCGTGGCCCGCTTTGCTGTCGATCCGGATCAGGATCGGCGCGCCGCCCGGTGCCTGGTCGGCCTGCGCTGTCGCCGCAAACTTGAAGCTGTGGGCGGGCACCACGCGGTCGTCATGGTCGGCGGTGGTGATCATGGTCGCCGGGTAGCAGACGCCCTTCTTCAGGTTGTGCAGCGGGGAGTATTTGACCAGCGCCTTGAACTCTTCCGGATTGTCGGACGAGCCATAGTCCGACGTCCACGCCCAGCCGATGGTGAACTTGTGGAAGCGCAGCATATCCAGCACGCCCACTTGCGGAATCGCCGCCGCAAACAGGTCCGGACGCTGGGTCATCGCGGCGCCGACCAGCAGACCGCCATTGCTGCCGCCGCCGATCGCCAGTTTCGACGGCGACGTCACCTTGTGCTGTACCAGCCATTCCGCCGCGCCGATGAAGTCATCGAACACGTTCTGCTTTTGCAGCTTGGTACCGGCCGCGTGCCACGATTCGCCGTATTCGCCGCCACCGCGCAGGTTGGCCACCACATAGACGCCGCCCATTTCCAGCCACGCCAGATTGGTCACCGAGAAGGCCGGCGTCAGCGAGATATTGAAGCCGCCGTAGCCATACAGGTAGGTCGGGTTACTGCCGTCGAGCTTCAGGCCCTTTTTCGAGACGATGAACATCGGCACCTTGGTGCCGTCGCGCGAGGTGAAGAATTCCTGGCGGGTTTCAAACGCGTTCGGGTCGAAGTCCACTTTCGGCTGGCGGTACACGCTGCTCTTGTTGGTCTTCAGGTCGTAGCGGTAGATGGTCGCTGGCGTATTGAAGCTGGTGTACGAGTAAAAGGTTTCGGTGTCCGAGCGCTTGCCGCTGAAGCCACCGGCGCTGCCCATGCCGGGCAATTCGATATCATGCAGCGCCTTGCCTTTCAGGTCGTAGACCTTGACCAGGCTATGCGCGTCGCTCAGGTAATCGACCAGCAGCTGGTTGTTGACCAGTGACGCCGACACCAGGGTATTGCTGCTTTCCGGGACGATCTGCTTCCAGTTCAGCACACCCGGCTTGCGCGTATCGATGCTGACGATGCGCCCGCGCGGCGCGTTACGCTCGGTGCGGAACAGGAACACCGGACCGTCGTTGCCGATGAAGTTATAGGCGGCGTCGAATTCTTCCAGCAGGCCGATCACTTTCGCGTCCTTCTTGGTCAAGTCCTTGTAGAAGACACGGTTCTTGTTCTCCGTGCCCTGCGAGGCTTGGATCACCAGATAGTGGCCATCTTCGGTCACCTCGCCGCCAAAGCCCCAGTCCTTGTGGTCCGGTCGCTCGTACACCAGCACGTCCGCACTCTGCGGCGTGCCCAGTTTGTGGAAGTACAGCTTCTGGAAGTAGTTCACGTCGGCCAGCTTGGTCGCTTCCTTCGGTTCGTCGTAGCGGCTGTAGAAGAAACCGGAGCCGTCGTGCAGCCACGCGGTGCTGGAGAACTTGACCCACTTGATATGGTCTTCGACGTCCTTGCCGCTGTCAATGTCGCGCACCTTGATCTCGTTCCAGTCCGAGCCGGAGGCGGCGGTGCTGTAGGCCAGGTACTTGCCGTTCGGGCTGACGGCCAGTCCGGCCAGCGCCACGGTGCCGTCGGCGGCCAGCGTATTCGGGTCGAGCAGCAAACGTGGCACGTCGGCCAGCGTCTTCATGGTGTACAGGACCGCCTGATTTTGCAGGCCATCGTTACGGCTGTAGAAATAGCGACCACCTTCCTTGAACGGCACACTGAAACGCTCGTAGTTCCACAACTTGGTCAGCCGCTCCTTGATCGCTTCGCGGTTCGGAATCTGCGACAGGTAGCCTTGCGTCAGTTTGTTCTGCGCGTCCACCCACTGCTTGGTCTCGTCGCTGTTGGCGTCTTCCAGCCAGCGGTATGGATCGGTGATGACGGTGCCGTGATAATTATCCTGCTGGTCCACCGTGCGGGTGACCGGGTAGGTCAGCCCACCGCCGGCAACGTTGCAGGTTTGCGCCATGGCGCCTTGCGCCATCAGTACCGCGGCAGCGAGAGCTGCGTGTTTCAGTTGCTTCATCCAAGGGTCCATGTAGTCAAAGAATGTCTATCGATAATAGCGCGCTTTGTAATAAATAAGCAACGCCATGCAAGGTCGATCGGCGTGTTTTATTTGGTGCGCAAAACCGCTTCGGCATCGTCGACGCGCACATCGTGCATCTGGTCCAGATAGGCGTCCAGATAGCCTTTGTGCGAGGCGCCGACGATCACCAGCATGCGCGAACCGGGCCGCGCTGCCATCACCTCGCGGATGTTGGCTGCCATGCGCAGGTTGCGCGTCTCCCACCCGGCAACGTACTCGCGCCCGAAGCGCTGCGGCGACGGCTCCTCAAGCGCCGCGCCGAAGTCGCTGCGGAAGGTCAGCTCCGATTGGCCGGCGGCATTGTAGGCGCGGTACATGGCCAGCACGCCGTCCGGCGTGTCGAGCCGCGCCTCCAGCGCCGCCGAGGTCTTGCGGCGCGCGGCGGAATGGGGGTTGTCCCAGGCTTTCATGACTGCTTCGCCGTAGGCTTTTTCATCCGTTGATGGCGCATCGGCGGTATGGTCGTCCATCGAATACAGCCGCTCGTGCCCGAGCCGCGCGGCCAGCGGCGCGGCGATCAGGTATTCCTCACTACGTTTCTGGCGCAGCGCCTCCAGCATCTCGACCAACTTCTGGTTCAAGCCATCGCCGGCGTGGCGCTCGGCCGCAGGAAGACGCAGCCACTGCACCGTGGCCGATGCCGGCTCGCCTCCCGCCAGGAACAGCGATGCCAGCCGGCGCCGCTGCGACGCCGACGGCGCCTCGGGCCACGTAGCCAGCATGCTTTCCGCCTGCTCGGTGGCGGCAGGTACTTCCAGCCCGGTGGCCTCGTGCCCCAAGGTAGTGTCTTCGCAGTAGGTCTTGACCGTGTCCGCATAGCGCGCCGGATAGCTGCGCAGGTAAGCGCATTGGGGGCCGGACAAGGTTTCAACTGTGATGGCGTTGGGATGCCACGCCACCAGCCGGTCCATCAGTCCACTCAGATTGGCTGGGTTGAATGTCTTCGGCAGATTCGAAAGGTGCGTCGTGCCCAGCACCAGCAACTGGTCGGGTTGGCCGTTTTTCAGCTTGAACGCGGCGGGCGAGAAATCGGTGGCGGCGGTGGCGGTGGCGGCCTGGCCGTGCAAAGCGCCAGCCACAATCAAAGCGGTGAAGAGACGATTCATGGATTTTTCCTGGATGGTTGCGATGTCTCCAGATTAAGGTGACATCGCTGACCTCAACGGAAAAATGCGACGTAATGCATTTTCCGATAGCTGAATTGCACTTTCAGCTATCGATGGCTGCCTCGCTGCCCGCCGCGGTGGCGACCAGATTGGCCGGCGCCTGCCATTTTTCCAGCCAGGCGATCATCTGGTCGCCAGCAATAGGACGGCTCATGAAGTAGCCCTGTCCCTGGTCACAGCCCAATTCCGCCAACAACCGCCATACGGCCTCGCTCTCGATCCCCTCCGCCACCACGCGCAAGCCCATGTTGTGACCAAGGTCGATGGTCGAGCGCACGATCTTGGTGTCGCCTTCGTCCTTTTCCATATTCAGCACGAAGGACTTGTCGATCTTCAGTTCATTCACCGGCAGGCGCTTCAAATAGGCCAGCGAGGAATAACCGGTGCCGAAATCGTCGATCGACAAATCCAGCCCCATGGCGCTCAGGCGCTCCAGCGTGTGCTGCGCGCGCACCGGATCGTCCATGATGGCGCTCTCGGTAATCTCCAGGCAGAACGAACCAGGCATGAGCTTGTGGCGCGCCAGCAGGTCGGCAAACATGACCGGCAGGTCCTGGTCCATCAGGTCGCGCGTTGACAGGTTGACCGAGACTTTCAGATGATGCCCTTGGGCGGCCAGCTCGCCGCACAATTCGGCCGACTTCTCCATCACCCAGCGCGTCAGCACGCGGATAAAGCCGGTCTGCTCGGCGAACGGAATAAACTCGTCGGGGAACACATTGCCGCGTTCCGGATGCATCCAGCGCACCAGCGACTCCATGCCCACAACCATGCCGGTTGCCAGCGATATCTTGGGCTGCACGTGCAGGCGCAACTCGTTGCGCTCGACCGCGTTGCGCAGTTCCGTAAGCAGCGACAGGCTCTGGGCGCTGCTCTTGTCCATCGCCGCGTCGTAGATCACGGCGCCATCGTTACGTTGCTTGGCGGCGTACATCGCCACCTCGGCCATGCTTAGCAGGGTTTCGCCGACGTCGGCGTGATCGGGATAGCCGGCGATGCCCAGGCCGGCGCCGAGATCGACCGTCTGCTCCTCCAGCGACAGCGGGGTTTCCAGCGCCTGCAGAATTTCGGCGGCCATGGCCAGCGCCGCCGCCGTGCTGGCGGCCGGCAGCAGCACCGCGAATTCGTCGCCGCCAAGGCGCGCCACCTGCGCCGACGACTGACGGCGGTTGGCCAGCAGCAGTTGCAGGCGGCCCGCGACCTGGCGCAGCAGCGCGTCGCCGAAGCTGTGGCCCATGACGTCGTTGACGTGCTTGAAGCGGTCCAGGTCCATGATCAGCACAAACAGCGCCTCACCGCGCCGGCGCGCCTCCAGCAGCGCATCGTTCAGCAGCAGCACGAACTGCGCGCGGTTCGGCAGGTTGGTCAGCGTGTCCCAGTACGCCAGGCGGCGGATTTCCTGTTCGCGCTTGGAGATCCCTTCGCGCATGGCGTCGAAGGCGTTTGCCAGCTGGCCGATTTCATCTTCGCGGGTGCTGTCGATGGGCGTGTTGTAATCGCCGCCTTCGAGGCGCTTGGCGGTGGTGACCAATTCACCGATCGGATGGGCGATGCGCTTGGCGGTGAACACGATCACCAGCACCGAGATCGCAATGCCGGCCAGCGCCAGACCCACCAGCCAGCGCTCCAGACGACGGTATTCGGCCGTGGCCTCGTCGATGGAGCGGGCCAGCAGCACGCTGGCGGTCTGGCCATCGTCAACGCCGATCGGCATCAGGCGCGCGCTGTACTGGTCCGATTCGACCGTCACATCGAACGGCAGCGCCGAGGCGGTCGGCCCGAGCGCCTGCAACTCTTCGAGCAGTTCCTGCGCCGACGGCGCGGCGAAAGTGGAACCGGCTTGCAGCCAACGGCCCTGCTGATCGCGCGTCAGCACGGTGGTGTGCAGCGCGCTGATTTCGCGCATGTCGCTGGCCAGTTGGCGGTCGATCGGGAAGGTCATGACGATCCAGCCGATGGTGATCGGCGCCTTGACCGGCATGGCGACAATCTGGAATGGCCGGTGCTCGACGATGGCGATGCCGATGGCGCCATCGGTGGCTTCGGCGGCATCGAGCATCGATAACGCCATCTTCTCCAGCGCCGCCGATTGCGCCCGGTTGGTGGTGGCGGTGATCTTGCGCTGGTCACTGATCAGCATCGACAGCGAGGCTTGGATACGCCGGCCGCTATTTTCCAGCGCCGACTCGATAGTGGCGCGGTCGCCCTCGTCGTTGTTGCCGATGGCGGCGACAAAGGCGGTGTCGCGCGCCAGCAGCCGCGCGCCGAAACGCAGGCTTTGCGCATTCTGTTCCAGCAGGCGGTGGAATACCTTGGTGCCGTTATTCAGCTCGGCGCCGATGGCCAGGCGCGCGTTATTGTCGATGCCGCGCTGGATCACCAATAGGCCGATCAGTTGCAACGCCACGACCAGTACCAGGAACAGCGTAACAATGCGGCTTTCGATACTGCGGAAGCGCAGGTTCCGTGTCATGGCGGGGTGTCTCCCACCACGGCAGGCTTGAGCGACAGCTTCAAGACGGCGGTGGCCAGTTCGCCGGCCTTCACGGTCAGCGTCTGCTCGGCCGTGGCGCCGCCCACCGCATTGTAGTGCCAGGCCTTGACCACGTATTTGCCGGCCGCCGGCAGCTCGATGCGGGCGGCGCCGGCGCCGTCGGTCTTGGCGAAGTGCGGCGTGTCCACCACTTTGATATAGGCGATCATATTGTCATGAATATTACAACCGAGGACCACGGTGCCCGCCTTGTCGAACACTTGCGGCGAGGCGGCCTGGCCGGAATACAGCTTCTGGTCGAACTTGTGCGCCGGCGAGAACGAGTAGATGTGGTGGCGCACCTTGTCATTGTTCGGGAAATTGATGGTGGCGCCAGTCTGCACCACAGTCACCAGCGGCAGGAACTTCAGGCCCTTCTGCTCGATGGAGGCGGTGCCCGGCCGGCCGGCCTGCTGGGCGATGGCGTCGGACTCGACATACACCACGGTATCCGGCAGCACCTTGCCAGTGGCATCCTGTATTTGCACTGCGATGCCGGTGGCGGCCATGACGGGGGCGGAAACGACGGACAACAAAAAGAGAACGCGGATGCAGCCTGACATAAGATTTCCTAAATTCATCATCCGGTCACAAAAAGAAACTATGATCGTACATTGAAATCGACATTTGGCAAATGATTCATTGTGCACCCGGCCTCTCACGCAAGCGTTACTTATCTCAAACCTCGCCAAGACGATGAGGATGGCATGCTGCGCGCCCATTTATACGACATCCTGGCGCGCAAGCAACTGAGTGCACTATTTCAACCAATTGTACACATGCAAACGGGCGAAATCATCGCCTATGAAGGATTGATCCGCGGACCGTCCGACAGTCCGTTGCATTCCCCGATAAATTTGTTCGCGGCGGCGCGCGCCAACGGCCTGACGGTGCAGGTTGAACACCTGTGCCGCAAGGTGGTGCTGGAGCGCTTCGCCGAGCTGAAACTGCCGGGACAGTTGTTCCTGAACGTCAGCCCGGACTCGCTGCTGCAGCGCGACGCGCGCCATGGCGAGACGCTGGAAGTCATTCACCAGATCGGCATCAACCCGGACCGGGTGATCATCGAGCTGACCGAAAACCAGCCGACCTATGACTACAAACTGATGCGCGAAGCGGTGTTGCATTACCGCCAAATGGGCTTCCGCATCGCCATTGACGACCTGGGCGAGGGTTTTTCCAGCCTCAGGCTGTGGTCGGAGCTGCGGCCGGAGTTCGTCAAGATCGATATGCACTTCATCCAGGGCATCAATCACGACCCGGTCAAATTGCAGTTTGTGCGCTCGATCCAGGAGATCGCCGAGAAATCCAATACGCGCGTCATCGCCGAGGGCATCGAGACGCAGGCGGAGTTGCTGGTGCTGCGCGACGTCGGGGTCGCGCTCGGCCAGGGCTACCATCTGGGCCGCCCTCATCCGCTGCCGGCGCGCGCGGCCCCGGCCGAAGTGGTCAAATCGTTAGCGCGC
Organism: Duganella lactea; assembly: GCF_009857505.1. Taxonomy (GTDB): domain Bacteria; phylum Pseudomonadota; class Gammaproteobacteria; order Burkholderiales; family Burkholderiaceae_D; genus Rugamonas; species Rugamonas lactea. The sequence continues at coordinate 21,149 of NZ_WWCP01000020.1, read as the reverse complement.
AACGGTGTGGCGGTGTATCCGCAGCGCCTGAGCGACAAGCACGCCGCCACGATCCACAAGCTGCTGCACCCGGTTCAGGCGGTGTCGAGCGGCACAAGCAATAACGACGTCTACGAAATTTTCCAGCGCCAGCCCAAGCTGCAGATTCTGCCGGTGGTCGATGACGGACAGCCGCAAGGGCTGATCAGCCGCTTCGACATGATCGAGCACTTCGCGCGGCCCTACGAGCGCGAGCTGTATGGCAAAAAATCCTGCACCCAGTTCATGGACCGCAATCCGCTGATCGCCGACCGTAACACCAGCCTGCAGCAACTGAGCTACCGCATGGCCGAGGCCGATGCCCACCATCTGTTCAACGGCTTCATCATCACCGAGCAGGGACGCTATCTCGGCATGGGCACCGGCCACGACCTGATGCGCGAGATCACGCAGATGCAGATCCACGCCGCGCGCTACGCCAATCCGCTGACACAGTTGCCGGGCAATGTGCCGATCAACGAACATATCGACCGGCTGCTGGAAAGCGGCGCGCGCTTCTGGGTCTGCTATTTCGACCTCGACCACTTCAAGCCGTTCAACGACGTCTACGGTTACCGTCGCGGCGATGACGTGATCCAGCTGACCGGCGACATCCTCAGCGGCTGCGTCGATCCCGACCGCGACTTTGTCGGCCATATCGGCGGCGACGACTTCATGGTGCTGTTCCAGAGCGAGGACTGGGAGCAGCGCTGCCAGCGGGTGCTGGCCGAGTTCAGCCGCAACGTGCCGGATTTTTACAGCACCGAGGACCGCGAACGCGGCGGCTACCTCAGCGAAGACCGCCAGGGCAAGAAAGTGTTTTACTCGTTGATGAGTTTATCGATTGGCGCGATCCGCGTCGAACCGCATCTGTACCACAGCCACCACCAGATCGCCATGGCGGCGGCGGAGTCCAAGAAACAAGCCAAGAAAATCCACGGCAACAGCCTGTTCCTCGACCGGCGTCAGCCGGGCAAGGGCTGACAACCGGCGCTTAGCGCGCCGCCTTGGCCTACTGAAACCAGCGCGCCGCTGCTTCAGCGGTATCTTGCGGTGTCGTATTGAACGCGATGGCGACGGCGGGCGCGGCGCGGTGGACGGCATTGACGATCTGCTCAAACAGCATCAGGCTTTTCGGTGGAATGCGGATGCCTCCACCGATCACCACGGCGTCATAATCAACGCTGCCCAGTTGCTGTTGGATTGCGATGACGGCGCTGGCGTCGGGCCGAACCAGGCACAGGTCGGCTTGCCAGCCGCGTTCGGCCATCTGCGCCATGCCGCTGGCGATGCCGGCGTGGATCTTGGCCGCATCGAATCCGGGCGGCAGCGCAGGATCGGAAAAATCGACCGTCTCCGGTTGCTGGCCAATAAATAGGACCTTCTTGGTGCTGTGGGATGCGTTCATGCTCTGCTCCTTGTGTGGTGTGGGCGTTATTGCCATTGTTTCAAGGTTTCTTGCGCGAAGTCGCGGTAATTGCGCGGCGGCCGGCCCAACAGATCTGTCAGGCGCGCGATCTCGGGGCCGGTCGCAACAGCGCCATCGATCTGGTAGCGCCGCATCATGGCGCGCAGGTCATAGGCTTTCCAAGCCGGTGCGTTTGCCTTGATGTTTTGCTCGAACACGTCAAGATCGTTGCCCGCATAACGGACGTCGCGGTTCAGCACATCGGCCCAGATACCGGCCAGTAGCGGGCCGGTCAATGCATCGGGACCGGCAAGTTCATAGGTCGTGCGCGGCAAGGCGGTCGCAGCACCGTGGCGGCGCAGCAGTTCGATCACAGCGGCGTCGGCGATGTCGCGCACGTCGACCATCGACACGCCCTGGTTGCCGACCGGTGAAACGTAGAGCCCGGCTTTTGTCAGTGGCTCCTTGAGCATAGCGTCATTCTGGAAAAAGTAGGAGGGCCGCAGAATGGTGGCCGGCAGATCGAGCTGTTCGATCATCCGTTCGACCGCGTATTTGCCAATGAAGTGCGCGACGTCGGTGAACTCAGCGCTGCGTGTGACCGACAGATAGACGATGCCCTGTACCCCCGCCTCGCGGGCCAGGCCCAGCGTATTGATCGCTTGCGTCAGTTCGTCTGGCGCATTACTCACCAGCAGGAACAGCGTTTTAACGCCGGCCAGCGCTTGCCGCATGGCGTCGGCGTCGAGCAGATCGCCCTTGACCGCGGTGACGCCTTCGGGGAAACGGGCCTTTTCTGGCGAACGGGTCAGCGCGCGGACGGCAGCGCCGCTGCGTGCCAACGCGTGGAGGATTTGGGTGCCGATGCGGCCGGTGCTGCCGGTAACGAGGATGGTCATGATGCGCTCCTTAGTGGATAGGTGAGATTGCATGTTAGGTGATCCGGTTTTTGATGCATAGATGGTAAAATCGGGACATGTCGTCTCAATATTGGAACATGCATGGATCTTCTGGCCGTCGCTGACTTCAATCTGGTCGTTAAACATGGCGGCTTCGGCGCAGCTAGCCGTGTGAGCGGCAAAGCCAAGGCAACGCTGTCGCGCCGGGTGCGGGAACTGGAGGAGCATCTCGGCGTGCGCCTGATCGAGCGCGGCGCGCGGCCCTTACGCCTGACCGATGAGGGGGCAGTGCTGCACGCGCGCACCGATCTGCCCTTCGGCGCCATCACGGACGCGCTGCAGGACGTCAAAGCAGGATTGGGACGGCCGAGCGGCCGCTTGCGCATGAGTGCGCCGCTACTGTTCGCCAACGTCACACTGGGGCCACTCGCGGCCGCGTTTATCAGCGCTTATCCCGACGTGATACTGGAAGTCACCACCGATGACAAATTCGTCGATCTCGTCGCCGACGATTTCGATATCGTCATCCGCGCCAATCCGCGCCCGGACGACAATTTAGTTGGTCGCTGTTTCCTGCGCAACCGGCTGGTGCTGGTGGCACCGCCCGCTCTGGCGCAACCACCGGCAGGTGGCGATCTGGCGGCCTCGCCGCCCTTTCCAGCCGTGATGCGTACCGGCACGCACGATGGCGAAGTGTGGTCCGTCGCCGATCCCGAGGACGGCCAGGTGCGCTTGTATTATCCGCAAGCCGTGTTGCGGCTTTCATCGCCGCTGTCGATCCGCGACGCTGTACTGGCCGGCGCCGGGGCGGCGCTGGTGCCGCGCACGGTCGTCGCCGACGACCTGGCGGCGGGCCGGCTGGTCAGCTGGGGCCTGTCAACCCAGCCGGTGATCGAAGTCTGGGTGCTACACGCCTCGCGCCGCCTGGTCAGCCCGAAGGTCACGGCTTTCGTCAATTTCATTTGTGAATACTATCCTGACAGCGCGCGCTCTGGGTTATGAATCGGCGGGTAACGGCAGGCAGGATGCGGGATCACCGTAGTCGCCCGCAGGACTTCGCGCACGTGAGTTCAAGACGTAAAACGCATCGTTCGCTTCAACCCGCTCTCTTCGCCATCCTTGGGCGAGGTAGAACCGGTCAGCCCTGGTTTCGGCGCCCGTGCTCAACCGGATGCAGGCGTTGCCTTGCTCAAAGAGCCAGTCTGCAGCCAGCTTCAGTAGCTGTTTTGCCAGACCTTTGCCTTCGTGAGGTGGCGAAATGAACAGCGCCCAAATCGACGCGTCGGACTTGTCCGCATAAGAAAAACCAACGACTTCTCCGTTGATCTCCGCAACCCAGCCACGTCCGAGTAACTCAAGATAATCCTCATACATTTTCCGCGTTATTCTATTCGGATCGGACAGTGCATTCTCGCGGACCGCAAGCCGGATTGTCGACATTGCGGGAATGTCGAGATGATTTGCCTGACGAAAAGTGATGGATTCAGCTAAGGTCATATTTACCAATCGAAAATGTCAGTACACACCAAGCAGGTATTCGACCGAATAGCCGGCCAGCCAGTAGCGCCCGTTTTCCTGGGTGACATCCACATTCAAATACCGGCCTTTGGGGTAGCGGGCGGTTTGAACCGCGTAGGTGAATCGCACCTGCCTGATCCACTCCGCACCCACGCCGCGCTTGCCTTGCGACGTCCGTTTGTATTCATATGCCTGCAAGGCGCCATTGGTTTCACGGATCAGCTTCAGTGGCGCGATCAGTTGTTCACGCGTGTAGGCTTGGCGAACCTTGGGAGAAATTGCCTCGTAGACTACGGCGTCCCTGGCGTCGACAATTTGCTGCGCCATCGCGTCCGCGAAACTTCTCACTGGATCCTCGGCGGCGGCATGGGCGCCGAGAGAAACCGTAAAAAAGCTTAACGCGCACAATTGGTGCGCGAGTCGAAGAAATTGTCGTCTCATCTAGTTTATAAATTATTGAAGAGTAGCAAGCATACCAGCTTGCCAGCTTGAAAAGTACGTGAAGTCTCACCCTGCGGCAGGGTGTCAGCTGCGGGCGCTGACGCGCACCGGGTGGGCGTCGCGCCAGCGGCGGGCGAGCTCCTGGGCGGCGGCGATGGCTTGGGGCGTCATCACCAGTGACATCCTGCGCCGGTTGCTGACGGCGGCAACGTCGCCGCCCTGCGCGGCCAGCGTCAGCCACATGAAGGACAGCGCCGGGTCGCGCACGACGCCGCGTCCGCTGCTGTACATGCCGCCGAGGTTGAACTGGGCCAGCGCATGGCCCTGCTCGGCCGCTCGGCCGTACCAGTCCACCGCCCGCGCGTCGTCGCGCTCAACGCCGAGGCCGTTGGCGTACATGACGCCGAGGTTGTTCTGGGCGCTGGCGTCGCCCTGCTCGGCGGCGCTGCGGTACCAGACGGCGGCGAGCACATCGTCTTTGCTCACGCCGTGGCCGTTGGCGTACATGACGGCGACATTGAACTGGGCGTGCGGCGTGCCCTGCTCCGCCGCCAGCCGGTACCATTCCAGCGCCTGACGCTCGTCGCGCTCGACACCGCGCCCGCGCGCATACATGCCGCCCAGGTTATACTGAGCCAGCGCGTGGCCAACCTCCGCCGCGCGGCGATACCAGGTGAACGCCAGCTCATCATCCTGCTCCACGCCTTTGCCGTTGGCCAGCATGACGCCGAGATTGAACTGGGCGTCCACGTCTTCCTGCTCGGCCGCCCGCAACAGCCAGACGAAGGCGCGCTGCCCGTCCACCGGCACGCCCATGCCCTCGGCGTAGGCGACGCCGACCAGCCGCTGCGCCACCGCGTCATCCTGCGCCGCCGCCTGCTTGAACCAGGCCACCGCCTGCGATTCGTTGCGTGCCACACCGTGCCCGTGCTTGTACATCAGGCCCAGATGCAGCTGGGCGCTGGCGTCGTTTTGCAGCGCCGCCTTGCGGAACCACGCCAGCGCCATCGGATAATTGCGCGCGGCGCCACGGCCGTTGGCATAGGCTTCGCCGAGCAAGGTCTGGGCGCTGGCCAGTCCCTGCTCGGCGGCGCGGCAAAACCATGCCAGCGCCAGATCGTCGCTTTGCGCGACGCCGCGCCCCTTTTTAAACATCAGTCCGAGATTTTGCTGGGCCGAGGCATCGCCCTGCAGCGCCGCACAGCGGAACCAATGCAGCGCGTGATGGTCGTTATTGTCGACTCCGCGACCGTAGTAATACATGGCGCCCAGCTGGTTCTGCGCATAGGCAAGGCCCTGGCAGGCCGCCTTGTTCATCCAGTGAAAGGCCTGCGACGCATCGCGCGCCACGCCGTCGCCGCTTTTGAACATGCGGCCGAGATTGAATTGCGCATAGGCGTTGCCACGCTCCGCAGCCTCCTGGAACCACAGGTAGACGTCATGACCTTCTTTGGCCGTGCACTGTTTTTTCACGATACACCTCTGACCAACATGACAACATTGTTGATGGAAGTGTAAAACGCAGTCTGGGACGGGATTTGACGACGCTCAAACGGGCTGGCCGCGTTTTTGCAGGAATTGCGGTACTTTGGCGGCCGCGAGCTTGTTCAGGGAGACCAGCAGGTCCGTATCAACCCGCCCGATACCATGGCTGGCGCGCAAATGCCGGCCAATGTGGATCAGCACCTGCGCGGCGACCTCGGCGTCGGCCTCGGCCCGGTGGGCGGCGCTGCCGAACTTGATGCCCAGCGCGCCGGACAGGTCGCCCAGCTTGTAGCTGCGCAGCTGCGGGAACACGCGGCGCGACAGCTTGAGCGAGCACACCAGCGCGGCATGACGCGGCGCCAGGCCCAGCCGCGCGGCCTCGGCGCACAGGAATTTCTCGTCGAAACTGGCGTTGTGGGCCGACAGCGGATCGTCACCGATGAAGTCGAGCAGGGCCGGCACCACCTGTGCGACCGGCGGCGCGCTGTCGACCATCGCCTGGGTGATGCCGGTCAGGCCGGTGATAAACGACGGAATGCGCACGCCGCAATTGACCAGCGACACATAACGCTCGACCACCTCGCCACCGACGATGCGCAGCGCCGCCACCTCGGTGATGCGGTCGCCCTGCACCGGCGTCAGTCCGGTGGTTTCAAAGTCCAGCATGATGATCGGTTGGTCGAGCATGCGCCATTACCCGAACTTACGCACCGCATCGAGCGCCAGACCGGCGCCGATGCTGCCAAACAGATCGCCTTCCACCTTGCGCGCGGCAGGCACCAGGGCGCCGATGCGTTCGCGCAATTTGCGCACGCCGCTCGAACCGCCGGTGAAGAATACCGTATCCACATCCGCCGGTTTGACGCCGGCGTCGCGCATCAGGCTCAGCACCGTGGTTTCCACCGAACCGACCAGATGATCGATGGCGCCGTCGAATTGCGCCCGTTGCAGGTCCAGCAGCACCGGCGGCGCCAGCCGGTCCAGGTCCAGTTGCACCTGCTCGGCGCCGGACAGCGCGATCTTGCCCTCTTCAGCCTTCATCGCCAGCCAGTGGCCGGCGCGCTCGTCGATCAGGCGCTGCAGCCGCTGCAACTTTTCCTGCTCGGCGGCGTCGCGCAGCAGGTCGGACAGCTGGGTCCACATCTTCTTGGTGTAGACCTGGTTGATGGTGTGCCAGGTGGCCAGGTTGAAGAAGTAGCTGGACGGTACTTCGCTGTTGTTGCGCAGCCGGCTGCCGTAGCCCAGCAGCGGCATGATGGACGACAGGCTCAGGTACTTATCGAAGTCGGTGCCGCCGATGTGCACGCCGCCATTGGCCAGGATATCGTCGCGCCGCTCGGCCTGCTTCGCGCGTGCCGGCGACAGCCGCACCAGCGAGAAGTCCGACGTACCGCCGCCGATGTCGGCGATCAGCACCAGCTCTTCGCGCTCGATCTGCGACTCGTAGTCGAAGGCGGCGGCGATCGGCTCGAACTGGAAGGCGATGTCCTTGAAGCCAACCGAGCGGGCCACTTCGGCCAGCGTGTCCTCCGCCAGTTGGTCGTTTTCCTTGCTGTCGTCAATAAAATGCACCGGGCGGCCAAACACGGCCGAGGTGAATTCGCGCCCGGCCGAGCGTTCGGCGCGGTGCTTGAGCTCGCCGATGAACTGGGCCAGCAGCATGCGGAATGGCAGTGCCCGGCCGCCGACCTCGGTCTGGCCGTCGATCAGGCTGGTGCCGAGCAGACTTTTCATCGAGCGCATCAAGCGCCCTTCGTAGCCGGCCAGGTAGTCGGTCAGCGCCGCGCGGCCGTAGGTGACCTGATCGTCATCCGCATTGAAGAAAATGACCGATGGCAAAGTGGTCTTGCCGTCCTCCAGTCCCAGCATCACCGGATGGCCGGGACGCACCCAGCCCACGGTGGAATTGGATGTGCCGAAATCAACGCCGCAAGCGATAGACATCTCGCCCCTTCCATTCAGGTAAAGGGGCGGGATTTTATCAGACGAAGCCACTTTCCGGCAACCATTGCGCCATAGCCACAGCAAAGAATATATTTCCGCGCAGAAATGCGATATATATTGTCACAGGGCAATTTCTTTTATATGATCGTTTAACAACAAAATGACAAGCGGGCCCGCGTTCCACACGATGAGCAAATCCAAGCTGACAGTTGAGCATTGCGCGACCGCGCTGCGCGCCGTGATCGCCAGCGAGAATCGCCGAGTAACCTCCTATGATGTGGCGCAGGTGGCCGGGGTGTCGCAATCGGCGGTGTCGCGCTGCTTCAAGCCGGGCGCCAGCGTGTCGAAGACCACCTATGCGCTGGTGATGAAGGCCGCCGCCCTGCTCGACTACATCCCCAACGCCGCCGCGCGCAGCCTGATCACGCGCCGCTCCAACATGGTGGCGCTGATCGTCACCAACCAGGCCAATCTGTATTATCCCGAATTGTTGGCCGAAGTGAGCCAGCAGTTCGCCGCGCGCGGCAAGCGCGTGCTGCTGTTCACGCTGCACCGCGAGGCCGATGTCGACCGCGTGCTGGCCGATGTCTGGCAATTCCAGGTCGACGGCGTGATCGCCGCCGCCCGCCTGTCCGAGGCGCACATCGCCGAATTCGACCGCCGCCGCATGCCGGTGGTGCTGTTCAACCGCACGCTGCGTGATCATTCGGTCAACACCGTCACTTGCGACCACGTCGAAGCGGGCCGCATGCTGGCCTCGCGGCTGGCGGCGGCCGGTCATCGCCAATTCGGCATTATCGGCGGCAGCATGGATTCCAGCGTGGCCAGCGAACGCCGCCGTGGCGCGGTCGAGCGCATCGCCGAACTGGGCCTGCCGGCGCCGGTGGTGGTGCCGGGCGACTATGATTACCGCAGCGGCGCGCTGGGCCTGAAGGCCATCATCGCCGAACTGGGCGGGGTACCGGACGCCATCATCTGCGGCAGCGACGTCATGGCCATCGGCTGCCTGGACTGCGCCCGCCACGAGCTGGGGCTGGAAGTGCCGCAGCAGTTGTCGGTGGCCGGTTTCGACGCGGTCGAGCCGTCCAACTGGATCAGCTACAACCTGACCACGCTGCGCCAGCCGCTGCCGAAAATGGCCGCCGCCGCCGCCGATCTGCTGTGCGCGCGCATCGACCAGCATGAAACCGACACCGAAAAGCGCGTCTTCAGCGCCCAGTTCATTGAAGGCGCCACCGCGCGCCTGACGCCGGCCGGCGCGCGCACGCCCGGCCTGACGGCGACCGGCTTGCGGCTGCCGGTCGCTATAATGTAGCGGATGAACCAGCCGCCCCCCACCAATCCCCCCCGTTTCACCCCACACGGCCTGCTCCCGACCGCCGAACAGAGCGCCATCCAGCTGGCGCAAAACAAGGTCGTGCTGGTCGACGCCAACGCCGGCGCGGCCAAGACCACCACGCTGGCGCTGCGCATCGGCGAGGCGCTGGCGCGCAAGCTGGCGCCGGAACAGATCCTGGCGCTGACCTTCACGCCGGAGGCGCGCGAGGTGCTGCGCCGGCGCTTGCTGGAAGTGGGCGTGCCGGCGGCGCTGGCGCAACGGGTCGTCGTTCTCAGTTTCGACGATTTTTCCGCCTGGATGATGGACCTGGCCGACGGCGACGACGTGCGCCAGTGCGGCGATCCGCGCGCGCTGAAGGACTACGCCTTGCAGGCGATCGACCGCACCGGCGAGCGCTACGCCGGCAGTGTCGACGGCCTGGAGCTGCACACCCACAGCGTGGCGCTGGCGCAGTTTCTCGACGTACAGCAGCATCTGAAAGCGACGATGGCGCTGGACAGCGACGTGGAATTCATGGACCGCGAGGAAGCCGCCGAGTTGCTGGGCGTGACGCTGACCGATTACCTGACCACCATCGAGTACGAAACCATGCGCCTGGACGGCGGTGCCGGCGCGGTGTTTCGCGGGCCGTTCGACGCCACCTACGATCTGGCCTGCAATCTGCACGGCGGCGCGCGCCTGGCCGAGCAGTTCCCGGACTACCGGCTGGTGCTGTGCGACGAGTTGCACGACCTGAACGAGGCCGCCTTCCGCATCCTGGCGGCGCTGATCGAGCGGCCGCAGTGCTTCTTCGTCGGCGCCGGCGACAAGGACCAGGTCATCCATGCCAAGCTGGGCGCCAGCGACGCGTTCCTGAACCGCCGCTTCGGCGAGCGTTTCCCCAAGCTGGTGCGCTACCCGCTGACCCAGACCTGGCGCCACGGCCCGCACCTGGCCAACGCCATGGCCGAGTTCAAGCAAAAGCGCATCGAATCCGCGCTGCCGCTGCGCACCGAGATCGTTCACGCCCACTACGACGATGCCGCCGGCTGCGCGCAGCGCGTGGTGGCCGCCGTGCGCCAGTGGAAGGCGGACGGCCACCACTACGACGGCTGCGCCATCCTGATCCGCGACCGCCACCAGTCGATGGCCATCGAAAACGCGCTGATCGAGGCCGACATCGACTACCGCACGCCGCCCATGGCGGGCTACCTGCAGCGCGACGAGATCCTGTTCCTGCGCGGCCTGCTGGCGATCGCCCTGCGGGATTTTGCGGCCGTGAAGTCGGAACAGGTGCGGGTGGCCGTCGTCGAGGCGCTAGTCGCGTTCAGCGAAATGCGCTTCGCGGCGCGCAGCATGGACAACTTCAAGCAGCAAATCCAGAAAAGCCCCGACCTGCTGGGCGAACTGTTCCTGATCGAGGACGAGCGCCGCGACGGCATCGAGCCGGGCTACCGCGACGTCGCTAGCGCCGGCACCAAGCGCGCGGTAATCGCGGCGCTGGGCTGGCTGTCCGGCGTCGATCCGGCCACGCCGGCGGCCGCCGTGTTGAGCGAACTGTGCGAGCGCGTGCAACTGGCCGCCACCGCGCGGCGCATCTTTGTGCGCGCCTATGACGCCGACGTCATCAACAAATCCATCGCCAGCCTGCTGCAGGCGGCCGCCGCGTCCGGCCAAAGCCTGGGCGAATTCTGGAACGCGATCAACGCGCGCGAGGCCTTCATCCGCCGCAAGCGCGACCGCAAGTCGGTGCTGATCGAATGCGCCGCCAACGCCAAGGGCAAAGAATTCGAGCACGTCATCCTGGCGTTTCTGGAGGATGGCGAATTCCCCCACCCGGCGCAGCCGCGCCGCGAAGAAGAAAATTTGTTCTATGTGGCGGCAACCCGCGCCCGCGCGCGCCTGACGCTGCTCTCGCCCACCGACGCGGCCCGCCGTAGCGGCTTCATCGCCCAGATGCGTCTGCCTAAATCTTCAGCAGCCGCTGACGCCGCGTTGACGCGCAACCAGCAGACGCCGCCGGCCGCGCCGCCGAGCCGCCACTATCTGAACGCCAGTTTCCAGGAAAAGGACCAGGTCAAGGCGCTGGGCGCCAAATTCGACATCGCCCGGCGTGCCTGGTATGTCGAAAGCGATACCGATTTAGCGCCTTTTTTAACTTGGCTGAAAAAATAATGCAAGATGCCAATATTTCTCCGGGATTCCCTTATATAATATCGGTCGCGGGCTGCGATCAGCCTCACACCTAGCGTGTCCCCCACAAACAAAATCAAATTGGGAGTTATTTCCATGAAAGCAAAAACCAACATTCTGCTGGCAGCCTGCACCATCGCCCTGCTGAGCGCCTGCTCGACCCCTGCTCCAGCGCCAACCCCGGCACCAGCGCCAACCCCGGCACCAGCACCAGCGCCGGTTGCGGCAGCGCCAGCACCGGCTCCTGCGCCAGCACCGCTGCCAGCGTACCTGGACCCAAACAGCTCGATCTACAAAAACCGTAGCGTCTACTTCGACTTCGACAAGTACACCGTCAAGCCTGAATTCGACGCGCTGGTCGCCGACCACGGCAAATTCCTGTCGGCTAACTCGAACGTCGCGATCAAAGTCGAAGGCAACACCGATGACCGCGGCACCGCCGAATACAATCTGGCCCTGGGTCAGAAACGCGCGCAAGCCCTGATCACCGCCCTGAAAGCACAAGGCGTGAAAGATAGCCAAATGGAAGCTGTTTCCTACGGCAAAGAGAAAACCTCCGGCACCGACGACGCGGCCCGCGCGCACGACCGTCGTGACGACATCGTCTACCCAAGCAAGTAATCGCTCAGGTAAATTGATGTAACATAGAACGCCCGGCCTCACCGCCGGGCGTTTTTTTTAACCTTACGCCCCCATCCATGAAGAGCAGTCACGACATCCGCCACGCCTTTCGCAACGAGTTCAGCGACTGGCGCGTGTGGCGGGCGCGCAGCGTGGTGGTGGCGTTCGCCGCGCTGGCCGGACTGGCCGTGGTCGGCTTTACCGCCGTCTCCGAATACGCCTTCGACCGTTTCGCCGGCCTGTACGCGCGCTGGTGGTGGTCGCCGCTGCTGTGGACGCCGCTGTGCACCGCCGCCATTGTCTGGCTGACGCGCCGCTACGCGCCCGGCGCCGCCGGCTCGGGCATCCCGCAAGTGATGGCCGCGCTGGAACCGGTCACCGCGCCGGCCCAGCAAGGCCTGTTCGTTTCCCTCAAACTCAGCGCCGCCAAGGTGCTGCTGACCACGTGGGGCCTGGCGGCCGGCCTGTCGCTCGGGCGCGAAGGGCCGTCGGTGCAGGTGGCGGCCGGCGTCATGCTGGCGGCGCGGCGCTGGCTGCCCGAGCGCGGCAGCATCAGCGCGCACGGCCTGCTGGTGGCCGGCGGCGCGGCCGGCATCGCGGCCGCCTTCAACACGCCGCTGGGCGGCATCATGTTCGCCATCGAGGAATTATCGCGCACGCCGGAGCAGCGCCGCAGCGGCCTGCTGATGGCGGCCATTGTGCTGGCCGGGCTGATCGGCGTGTCGATCAACGGCAACGGTACTTACTTCGGCCTGATCCGCGCCACCGGCATCGACACCGGGCTGATCGTGCCCGGCCTGATCGTGGCGCTGGCCAGCGGCCTGGCGGGCGGGCTGTTCTCGCGCCTGCTGCTGGCCTCGCTGATCGGTCCGCCGCGTGACTGGTTCAGCCGCGCGCGGCTGCGCGCGCCGGTGCTGTTCGCCGCTGGCTGCGGGCTGGCGGTGGCGGCCATCGGCATCTATTCGGGCGGCGCGGTTTTCGGCAGCAGCTCGGAGCATACGCGCGCCATGCTGGCCGGCGCCGAACACACGCCGGGCATCTTCTTCTTGCTGAAATTCCTCGCCACCTGGCTGACCGCGTGGGCCGGCGTGCCGGCCGGGATCTTCGCGCCATCGCTGGCCATCGGCGCCGCGCTGGGCAACGACCTGGCGCTGCTGTTGAACTATCCGCACGCCAGCGCGCTGATGGCGCTGGGCATGGTTGGCTTCCTGGCGGCGGCCACCCAGGCACCGCTGACTTCGTTTATCATCGTGATGGAGATGGTCGACGGCCACGCCATGGTGCTGAGCCTGATGGCCTGCGCGATGGTGGCGCGCACCGTCTCGCGCGTATTGAGTCCACCGTTGTATGCGCAGCTGGCGCAGACGCAATTGATGCGCCTACCTCAAGCGCCTCTCCCGAAAGAGAGCGGCGCGAACAAGTTGTAGTCGGTATGCTGGAAGTTTCCGTTCATCCCAAACAGGCGAAGGAAGTTTCATGAAAAATCTCACCACTGCAGCCGGCGCGCCGGTCGCGGACAACCAAAACACCCAGACCGCCGGTCCGCGCGGCCCGGTACTGCTGCAGGATGTCTGGCATCTGGAAAAGCTGGCCCACTTCGCGCGCGAAGTCATTCCCGAGCGCCGCATGCACGCCAAGGGTTCGGGCGCCTACGGCACCTTCACCGTCACCCACGACATCAGCAAGTACACCAAGGCCGCGCTGTTCTCGGAAGTGGGCAAGAAGACCGACATGTTCATGCGCTTCTCCACCGTCGCGGGTGAGCGCGGCGCGGCCGACGCGGAGCGCGATATCCGCGGCTTCGCCGTCAAGTTCTACACCGAGCAAGGCAACTGGGACATCGTCGGCAACAACACGCCGGTGTTCTTCTTCCGCGATCCGCTCAAGTTCCCGGACCTGAACCACGTGGTCAAGCGCGATCCGAAGACCAATCTGCGCAACGCCGAGAACAACTGGGACTTCTGGACCCTGCTGCCGGAAGCGCTGCACCAGGTCACCATCGTCATGAGCGACCGCGGCATTCCGAAGGGCTATCGCCACATGCACGGTTTCGGCAGCCATACCTTTTCCTTCATCAACGCCGCCAATGAGCGCTACTGGGTCAAGTTCCACTTCATCTCGCAGCAGGGCATCGAGAACCTGAGCGACGCCGAAGCCGCGGCGCTGGTCGGTGTGGACCGCGAAAGCTCGCAGCGCGACCTGTTCGACGCCATCGAGCGCAAGGAATTCCCGCGCTGGAAACTGGCGGTGCAGATCATGCCGGAAGCCGATGCCTCCAAAGTGCCCTACCATCCGTTCGACCTGACCAAGATCTGGCCGAAGGGCGACTATCCGCTGATCGACGTCGGCGTGCTGGAACTGAACCGCAACGCGGAAAACTACTTCGCGGAAGTCGAGCAGTCGGCCTTCTCGCCGGCCAACGTGGTGCCGGGCGTGAGCTTCTCGCCGGACAAGATGCTGCAATCGCGCCTGTTCTCCTACGGCGACGCGGCGCGTTATCGTCTGGGCGTGAACCACCATCAGATTCCGGTGAACGCGCCCAAGTGCCCGTTCCACAGCTACCACCGCGACGGCGCCATGCGCATCACGCCGAACGGCGGCGGCGAAACGCCGTATGAGCCGAACAGCCGTGGCGAATGGCAGGAAAGCCCGCAGTTCAAGGAGCCGCCGCTGTCGCTGGAAGGCGCGGCCGATCACTGGAACCACCGCGTGGACACCGACTACTTCTCGCAGCCGGGCAATCTGTTCCGCCTGCTGACCGACGAGAAGAAGCAGCTGCTGTTCGAGAACACGGCGCGCGCTATCCACGGCGTGTCGAAGCCGGTGCAGCAGCGTCACATCGACCACTGCACCCAGGCCGATCCGGCCTACGGCGCCGGCGTGGCGGCGGCAATCGCCGCGCTTGAAGGGAAATAAATCGGTACAATGGGACGGTCCATTCCGTCCCATTGACCGATGCCCGCAGTCTTACTGATCCTCGCGCTGCTTTGCCCCGCCGCCTTCGCGCAGCAGACAGCATGGCTATGGGATGAAGCCCGCCTGCCCACATGGTCGGTGCACGAAGCGGCGGTCCTGCAACGCCACATTCTCCTCACCGGCGACGACATCCTGCTGCGGCCACGCAAACGCTGGCCCGCCCTGCCACCGTCAACGCTGGTCACGCCCGTGCTGCACGTGGAAGTCAGCACAGTCAATCCGCCGGTCGATATTGAAAAAAGCCGCGCCATCATCATCAGCGCGCTGCTTGATGCCGCCGCCCGCGGCAGCTCCGGTTGGGTGCAGCTGGACATGGAGGCCAAGCCCTCGCAACGTGTGTTCTATCGATCGCTGGTACGGGATATCCGCGCCGCCTTGCCGTCCCGGATAAAACTCAGCGTCACCGCGCTGGCGTGGTGGTGCCGCGCGCCGGCATGGCTGGACGACCTGGCCGCCGACGAAGTGGTGCCGATGTTCTTCCGCATGGGGAAGGACAGCGCGGCCATGCGCGCCATTCTCGAACAGTCGCCAACGACGCTGCACGCCAGCTGCCGCGCGCGCAGCGCCGGCTTCTCGCCGCAAGAACCGTTCGCCAGCGCCGTCAGCGAGCGCTATGCAAAAAACTACTGGTTCGACCGTTACGCATGGAAGCGTGATGGCGCGGACTTGCCGCCAACTTCAAGGAGTCCAGAATGAAGCGCTTCCCCCGCCTCTTCGCCGTTATCACAACACTGGTCTGCGCCGGCGCGGCGCATGCCAGCTCGGGCGAAGCATACGATCCCTATGTCAACCGCAGCGCGCCGGACATCGCGCTGTCTCGCTACGAGACCGGGGAACTGGGCGTGGTGATGAACAGCTATAACCGCTTGTATCTGTACGCCGCCTGGCGCGGCGTGATGCTGGGCGCGGACGGCATCAAGCAAGCGCCGATCGAGGAAACGGGCCTGCTGCGCGCCATCGGCAATCGCCGTGGCGGTTGGGTCGATGCGTCGGATGGCGCCGGCGGATACAAGGGATGGGAGCAGGCGGTCAGCGCCGCGCTCCACAAGCCGGTGCCGGAGCTCCCGCCGGGAAATAGCCTGACGTATGGCTATGTCAACTGCCCGCTGACCAGCTACAGCTTCGCCATCACCACGCTCAATGGGCTGGCCAAGCGCAGCGACGCCACGCCTGAACGGCTGGCCGCCTGGGTGTCCTCGCAGCGGCAGGTGTTCAAGACATGCGGCGATGATCTGAATGCCACGCGCAGCGCCTTCGGACAACCTAAACCTGTCATTCCACCGCCGGTGGAACTGCCGGCATCGGAGGGGCTGTACTGGCGCCAGATGCAGCAATACCAGATCGCGGCGGCCGCCTTCTACAGCGAAGACTATGCGCGCGCCGCCAAACTGTTTGCCGCCATCGGCGCCACCGACAAGCATCCACTGCGCGGCTGGGGCGAGTATCTGAGCCTGCGCGCGCAAGCCCGCGCCGCCGTCTATGTGGCGGAGGATCAGCGCTGGAAGGAAGCACAGGCTATCCGCAACGAAGGCCCCGAAGCGGCAGCCGCGCGACTGGCGGCACAGCAAAGGAAACTGGCGGTGATCCAGGCCGGTGTCACGCATATCCTCGGCAATCCCGAACTGGCGCAACTGCATGAGGCCTCGCGCGCCATCGGCCGCTCGATGCAAGTGTATCTGACGCCGACTCTGCGCTTCGCGGAACTGAGCAAGCTGCTGGATGATCCGCGCGCCAATCCATACAAGGATGATCATCTGGGCGACTGGCGCGTGCTGGCGGACGACTTGCTGCGATCACCGTCGCACGAAGCGTTGCGCGGCAGCGCCGGTTTCGTCGACTGGATACTGACGATTCAACAAAACCAGCCGGCGCATGCGCCGGCGCAATGGCAGCGCTACGTCAAGGACGGCAACCAGCCGCAGGCCCGCGTGTGGTTGCTGGCGAGCGCCCTGCTGTCGCCCAAGCTGACGCCCCAGCAGGAACAGGCGGCGCTACAAGTATCCGCCAAAGCACCGGAGTATCTGACACTGCGATACGCGCTGGCTCGCCATTACCGCCTGACCGGTCAGGCCGACAAGGCGCGTGCGCTGGGTGACGCGGTAATCGCCGGCCCTGCGCTGGCAGCCGCGCAATCGAACAGCGCCCGCAACCTGTTCCTGCAAGAGCGCTTCGCGGTCGCCGTTTCGCCTGCCGATGCGGCCAAATACCTGATGCGCGCGCAGGCCCTCGATCTCGATTCGGATACGGGCGAAGTGGCGAAGAATCGACAGGCCCGCGCGGATATCGCGGCGGATGGTCAGCGCTGGCTGAACAGCGGCCTGTCCGCCGCCGATCTGCTGACGGTGGCCGCGCAAACCTCGCTGCCGGCCGCGTGGAGGGCGCGCATCGCCACAGCGGCATGGATGCGTTACGACCTGCTGCGCCAGCAGGACGCGGCGCTGTCGGCGGCAGGCAAAGTTGAGCAGCTGTCGCCGGCGCTGGCCAGCGTCGCGGCCACGTACCGCAAGCTGCCAGGCGAAGCGGAACGCCATCACACGCTGCTGCTGGGCGCCCTGCATTACGGCTTGTCGCCGATGTTCCAGGGCTATGCGATGGAGAACAAACCGCGCCAGCCGGAGGAAACGCTCGCCGATATGTGGTGCAAGATGCCATCCAAGGCCGGCGCGGATTACATGGAAAACACCGAGGCCGAAGCATCGCTGCCGACGCCGTCGCTGGGCGACACCGCCACGCGCGACAAGGAACTGGCGCAACTGAGCGCGTTGAAGACCGCCACCGGTTACATCGGCGATGCGGTGATGGCGCGCGCGAAGGCGCAGCCCGCCGATCCTGACCTGCCATGGCTGCTGTACGTCACCGTGCAGTCGACGCGCGGCGGCTGCCTGGACGAGGACGCGAAGACACTCTCGAAGAGCGCCTTCACGCTGCTGCACAAGCGTTACGGCAACAGCGGCTGGGCCGCCAAGACGCCGTATTACTATTGATCTGTCTCAAACGCGGGGAGCGGCGCCAGCCTAAGCTGAAGCTTTTGGAGGCGCATCATGCAAACACTGGCCCAGCCCCGCACCATCTCATGCTACGACGAAGATTGGCTACGGTGGATCGACGCGCAGATCCGCCTACTGTCGGAAAAAAGGTTCTCCGAGCTGGATCTGGAGAACCTGGTCGAGGAGCTCGACAGCATGAAAACCAAGGAACTGCGCACGCTAAAAAACAGGTTGAGAGTCCTCATCATGCACCTGTTGAAATGCGAATTTCAGAAATCCCATCCGCAAAACAAATGGCATGCCACGCTGGTGGGACAACGCGAGCGCATCAAGGCCTTGCTTGACGATAGTCCCAGCCTGCGACGCAAACTGGTGGAGTATGTGCAGGTCAACTAGCCGTATGCGCGCAAGATGGCGGCGCTGGTAACCCAACTGCCGCTGGCCACCTTCCCGCTCGATAATCCCTACTCAATCGACCAGATACTCGATCACGACTTCATGCCGTAGCCATCCCGCCCGCGCGCCGCAGCAAGGTTTCGCAGCGCGGCGACAGGTGCAGCACTTGCAGCGCATTGCCGGCCTTGGCGTAACGCTCCCTCAACGCGGCCACCGCCACCACGGCCGAGTGATCGGCCAGGCGCAGATGGCGACAATCGAGCAGCACCTGCCGCGGATCGCCGTGCGGATCGAACAGGTCATTGAAATGCGCGACCGACGCGAAGAACAGCGTGCCGTGCGGCGTGTAGGTTTTCACACCATCGGCGCTGACCACATCGGCGCGGATATCGCGCGCATGGCGCCAGGCGAAACTCAGCGCCGCGATGACGATGCCGGACATCACCGCCATCGCCAGATCGGTCGCCACGGTAATCGCCGTCACCGCGACAATCAGCAAGGCATCGTGGCGCGGCACCTTGCCCAGCACGCGCAACGAGCCCCAGGCGAAGGTCTCTTGCGCCACCACCAACATCACCCCGACCAGCGCCGCCAGCGGAATCCGCTCAATCAGCGGCGACAGGAACAGGATAAACAGCAAAATCATCATGCCGGCCACCGCGCCCGACACGCGCGTGCGGCCGCCCGAACTCAGGTTGATCATGGTCTGACCGATCATCGCGCAGCCGCCCATGCCGCCGAACAGGCCGGAGGCCACATTCGCCGCGCCCAGCGCCACGCATTCGCGGTTCGGCAGACCGCGCGTTTCGGTGATTTCATCGGTCAGATTAAACGTCAGCAGCGTTTCCAGCAGGCCCACCATCGCCATCAGCAGCGCGTATGGCAAGACAATCCGCAGCGTGTCCATATTCATCGGCACGTCCGGCAGCGCGAACGACGGCAAGCCACCGGCGATATGCGCCATGTCGCCCAGCGTGCGCACCGGCAGATGCAGCGTTGCCGACAACACGCCGACGCCGACGATGGCCACCAGCGCCGGCGGCAGCGCCTTGGTCAGACGCGGCAGCAGATAGACAATCAGCATGGTCAGCAGCACCAGGCCGCACATCCACAGCAGCGCCGCGCCGTGCAGCCAGCCCGCGCCATCCTTGAAATGTTGCAATTGCGACCAGGCGATGACGATCGCCAGGCCGTTGACGAAGCCCAGCATCACCGGATGCGGCACCATCGTCACCAATTTGCCCAGCCGCAGCACGCCAAACAACAGCATGATCAGGCCGCTCAACACCACGGTGGCGAGGAAATACTGCAAGCCGTGTTGCGCCACCAAGGCCACGATCACCACCGCCATCGAGCCGGCGGCGCCGGAAATCATGCCCGGACGGCCACCGAGGATCGCCGTCATCGTGCAAATAAAGAAAGCACCGTACAGCCCGGTCAATGGATTGAGATGCGCCACCAGCGCAAAAGCGATGCACTCGGGCACCAGCGCAAAGGACGTGGTCAAGCCCGCCAGCGCGTTTTTAGAAAAATTCATCAGGGGAAAAGCGGAAAAGAGACGATGCGGAAGAGCAACAGGTGCACATTTTACACGTATTGCAGAGTTTACTCATCGCTATGGGTGAACTGGCGCACATTCAGAACCGGGCGGACGGGAGCACAATGGCAACGCATTCCGATCAACTCACAGTCACTTCACGCCATGACTACTTTGATATCCGCCCGCTACGCCCTGCAACGCCAGAAACTCGCCGTGGAAAGAACGCTGTATGCGCGCTCGGCTGAAGAATCGCAACTGGCGGCCCGCTGGGCCAGCGCCTGGCATAAACTTGTGCAACGCAAGCTGGATCAGGACCTGGCATCGCGCTTGCCGGCGCGGGCGGATTTCGGTGGTTTCCTGATCAATCCGCTATCGCGCGTCCTGCATTAACCTCTTACGCCGCGTAACGCTGCTGATCCGAGGCCATGTTGTTGGCACGGGCCTGATAGCAGCTGCCCGCGCGACGTTCCATGCCTTCCCGATCCAATACAGTCACCAGGCCGCGGCGATAGGTGATCAAGCCTTCCTGGGCCAGCTTGCCGGCGGCGCCGGTGATGCTTTCGCGGCGCACGCCGAGCATATTGGCGATCATCTCCTGGGTCACCTTCAGTTCATTGGACAGCGAACGGTCCAGGCGTTCCAGCAGCCAGCGGCACAGTTTCTGCTCGATGCTGGTGTGACGGCTGCCGGCGACGTTCTGCGCCAACTGGGCAAACATCATGCTGGTGTAGCGCATCAATTGCTGGGCCAGCGGGCCGCCGGTGTAAAACACCTCGCGCAGCACCGAGGTTTTCAGACGATAACCATAACCTGCGGTTTGCACCACGGCGGCATAGCTGGCGCGTTCGGTCGGATGCAGCGCCACGCCGACCACGCCTTCACGGCCGACGACCGCGATTTCGGTGGTCGCCCCATCCTCCATCACGTACTGCAGGGAAATGATGGCGTTGGTTGGGAAATAGGTGTACTCGACGGCATCGCCAAAATCGAACAAATGCTTACCTTCCGGCAACGTCACCAATTCCAGATCGCCAAACAAGGCGAGCAGATCCTCGCGCGACAGTGCGCGAAGCAAATCATTCTGTTGCGCGCCGATCAGGCTGATGGATTGTGGAGCGGCGGCGGATGCGGTATGGAGTGCGTTCATGGTTAGCCTCTGTAAGCGTGTCTGACTATGTAGACACTATACCCAGCGGGCTAATCCGCCGGTATAGGACCATTTTGTAGTCCTATGTAGGCTGCGAACATTGCAAAATGTCATCTTAGTCCTACGCAGTCAAAACGGGTGTCAGATACCGTCTTGAATGGCAAGCTTTTTCGATAAGTATTTGGGGTCGAAAGGCTTGCCAGTACGGATGACACCGTAAATCAGATGCGTCAGTTTGTGAACGACAGCACTGATCAC
>NZ_WWCP01000001.1 GCF_009857505.1 Duganella lactea | reverse complement strand
GCCTCCAGGCCGACCTTGGCCTTGAACTCCGCCGTATGCACCCTGCGTTTTTTGCCTTCACTCATGCGCTATCATCCTTTCACGGACAACAGCTTAAACCACCGTCTCAAATTCGGGGTCCACTATAGTGCTCGCGACAAAAAGGTATGCGATGCCGTTCCTGAGCTTTGCAGAGTTCTCAAAATAAACAGGCGGCTGAACGATCACATGCGCCGCCTGTTTAGGTTGGAAGGCAAACTACGCGACGCCCCTGGCCTTTTCGCTGTCTGTGGTGACATGCGGACTGTAAAACTGCGCCAACAAAGCAAGCTCTTTCTGCTTGGCCGCCAGCAAATGCCGCTCTTTCACATGACCGTAGCCGCGGATGTCCTCCGGAATACTGGCGATCACGACGGCTTGCGCCAGATTCTCTGCGCTTAATTTAAGCAGCAGGCCGGAGACGGTATTGCGATACTCTGCAATCAGCGCGCGCTCCATCTTGCGCTCCGCTGTGCGGCCGAACGGGTCCAGCGCCGTGCCACGCAGGCCTTTTAGCTTGGCCAGCACGCCGAAGGCTTTCATCATCCATGGGCCGTATTCCTTTTTGACCAGGTGGCCCTGGGCGTCGGTCTTGGCGAAGATCGGTGGTGCCAGGTGGAATTTCAGCGTGGTGTCGCCTTCGAACATGCCGGCGATCTTTTGCTGGAAGGCGCCGTCGGTGTACAGGCGGGCGACTTCGTATTCGTCCTTGTAGGCCATCAGCTTGTAGTAGTAGCGCGCCACGGCTTCCGTCAGGCGGGTGCTGTTACCCAGCTTTACCTCTTGCGCGCGGACCTGATCGACAAACGATTTATACTGTTTAGCATAATCACTGTTCTGGTACGCGGTCAGCAGCTCGACACGCTTGCCGATGATGTCATCCAGCGTCTGGGTGCGTTTGAACTCGATCACCTTGGCCGGTGTGGTCAGCCTGGTGACCGACGCCAGATCGTGCGCGGCGGTGCGGCCCCAGTGGAAGGCGGCCTGGTTGAAGGCGACCGACACGCCGTTCAACTCAATCGCCTTGATCAACGCCGCCTCGCTCAGCGGCACGTGGCCTTTCTGGAAGGCGTAGCCCAGCATGAACATATTGGTGGCGATCGAGTCGCCCATCAATGCGGTGGCGATCTGGCCGGCGTCGACAAAGTCGACGTTCCCGTTGCCGCAGGCGCGCATGATTTCGCCGCGCGAACCGGCGTCCGGGAATTGCCAGTCCGGATTCTTCACAAACGCGGCGGTCGAGGAACCGGTCGAGTTGATCATCGCGTGCGTGCGGCCCTCGCCCATGCGCGACAAGGCGTCGCGCGAGGCGGTGACGATCAGGTCACAGCCGATCACCAGATCGGCGCTGCCGGTGCCAACGCGGGTCGAGTGCAGATCGCTTTGATGATCGGCCAGCCGCACGTGCGACATCACCGGGCCGCCCTTCTGCGCCAGGCCGCTCATGTCCAGCACAATCGCGCCCTTGTTTTCGACGTGCGCCGCCATGGCCAGAATCTGGCCGACCGTCACCACGCCGGTGCCGCCGATGCCGGTGATCAGGATGCCGAACGGGGTCTCGGTCGATGGCAGCACAGGCATCGGCAGCACGGCCTGCGGGCCTTCGCCGACAGCGGCCTTCTTCGGCTTCTTCAGCGCGCCGCCTTCCACCGTCACAAAACTCGGGCAGAAACCGGTGGTGCAGGAGAAGTCCTTGTTGCACGAAGACTGGTTGATCTGGCGCTTGCGGCCCAGCTCCGTCTCCAGCGGCTCCACCGAAAGGCAATTGGACTGCACCGAGCAATCGCCGCAGCCTTCGCACACCGCCTCGTTGATCACCGCGCGCTTGGCCGGATCAGGATACTCGTTGCGTTTGCGGCGACGGCGCTTTTCGGACGCGCAGGTCTGGTCGTAGATCATCGCCGACACGCCCGGCTTGTCGCGCAGTTCGCGCTGCACCTCCATCAATTCGCTGCGATGGCGCACGGTGACGCCCGGCGCCCAGTTGTAATCGGATGGATATTTTTCCGGTTCGTCGGTCACCACGATAATCGGCGACACGCCTTCCGCCGCGATCTGGCGCGAGATCATGCCCGGATCGAGCGGACCGTCGAACTGCTGGCCGCCGGTCATGGCCACCGCGTCGTTGAACAGAATCTTGTAGGTGATGTTGACCCTGGCCGCCACCGCCGCGCGGATCGCCAGTATCCCCGAGTGGAAGTAGGTGCCGTCGCCCAGATTGGTGAAGACGTGCTTCTCGTTGGTGAACGGCGCCTGCCCCACCCACGTCACGCCTTCCGCGCCCATGTGGGTAAAAGTCGAGGTCTCGCGGTCCATCCACAGCACCATGTAATGGCAGCCGATGCCCGCCAGCGCGCGCGAGCCTTCCGGCACCTTGGTCGAGGAGTTGTGCGGGCAACCGGAGCAGAAGTACGGCGTGCGGTCGGTCTGCGGATTGGCCTTGGCCGGCAGCGTTTTAAGCGCCAGCTCTTTCGCTTCCAGATACGCCACCCGCTGCCGCACGCGCTGGGCCACCGGATGGTCCTTGCAATAGTGCGCGATGCGCGAGGCGATGGCGCGCGCGATCTGCGCCGGATTCAGTTCATAGGTGGCCGGCAGCAGCCAGTCGCCGTGGCCGGTCTTGCCGTGGTTGCTCCATTCGCCGGTGTCGTCGAACTTGCCGACCACGCGCGGACGCTGGCCGTCCGGCAGGTTGTACAGCTCTTCCTTCAGCGCGTATTCGAGGATCTGGCGCTTCTCTTCCACCACCAGAATCTCATCGAGGCCTTTGGCGAATTCCTGCACGCCCTCCGCCTCCAGCGGCCAGGTCATGCCGATCTTGTACAGGCGGATGCCGATATCGGCGGCGGCCTGCTCGTCGATGCCCAGGTCGGCCAGCGCCTGGCGCGTGTCCAGATACGATTTGCCGGCGGTGATGATGCCGATCTTGGGCTTGGGCGAATCCCAGATAATCTTGTTCAGCTTATTGGCGCGGCAGTAGGCCAGCGCGGCGTACCACTTGTAGCTGTTCATGCGGACTTCCATATCCAGCACGGTGTCCGGCCAGCGGATATTCAGGCCGCCTTCCGGCAGATCAAAGTCGGTCGGCAGCTGGATCTGCACGCGGTCCGGATCGAAGTCCACCACGGCGCCGGATTCGATGATGTCGGTGACGCACTTCATCGACACCCACAGGCCGGTGTAGCGGCTCATCGCCCAGGCGTGCAGGCCGTAGTCGATGTACTCCTGCACCGACGATGGATACAGCACCGGAATGCCGCAGGCGTTCAGAATATGATCCGACTGGTGCGCGGTCGAAGAGGACTTGGCGGCGTGGTCGTCGCCGGCCAGCACCAGCACGCCGCCATGTTTGGCCGAGCCGGCGTTGTTGGCGTGCTTGAAGACGTCGCCGCAGCGGTCCACGCCGGGGCCTTTGCCATACCACATGGCGAACACGCCGTCGTACTTGGCGTCTTTGAACAGATTGGTTTGCTGGGTGCCCCAGACGGCGGTCGCCGCGAGGTCTTCGTTCATCCCTGGATGGAATTTAACGTGATGTTCGTCGAGGTACTTCTTGGCCTTCATCGCCGTCATGTCGACGCTGGTGACGGGCGAGCCGCGGTAGCCGGTGATATAGCCCGCCGTGTTCAGGCCTGCCTTCAGATCGCGTTCGCGCTGCATCATCGGCAGGCGGATCAGCGCTTGTGTGCCGGTCATGAAAGCGCGGCCGCGCTCCAGCGTCCATTTATCGTCCAGCGTGATGTCGGCCGCATCGGCGGACGGATTCAATAGCAAACCCTTTTGAGGTGCATTCATTGTTTTGTCTCCAAATTTTTAGGTACGCGCGCGGCAGAGCCGGGTAGGCTCTGCCGCGTGGCGCCGGTGCTCCGTCTATATGCGTTGCTACCGGCCTGGTATCACTCTACACCTTATGCGGTGGCTTTGCTTGGGTCCTGCAGCACGCCGCGCTTGATCTGATCCAGCTCGATCGACTCGAACAGCGCGCGGAAGTTACCTTCGCCAAAACCCTGGTCGCCCTTGCGCTGGATGATCTCGAAGAAGATCGGACCGATCACGTTCTGCGTGAAGATCTGCAGCAACAGCTCGCGCTCCTGCTCATTGCTCTGGCCATCGATCAGGATGCGCAGGCGGCGCAGGTCTTCCAGACGTTCGCCGTGATTCGGCAGGCGGCGGTTCACCAGTTCGTAGTAAGTCTCGATGGTGTCCTGGAAGGCGATGTCCTCTTTCTTCATGCCCTCGATCGAGGTGTAGATATCATCGGTGCCCAGCGCGATGTGCTGGATGCCCTCGCCATGGTACTCGTCCAGATATTCAGCGATCTGCGATTTGTCATCCGACGATTCGTTGATCGGAATGCGCACCTTGCCGCATGGGGACGTCATGGCTTTCGACTTCAGGCCGGTCAGCTTGCCCTCGATGTCGAAGTAGCGCACCTCGCGGAAGTTGAACATCTTCTCGTAGAAGTCGGCCCACTCCTTCATGCGGCCGCGATGGACGTTGTTGGTCAGGTGGTCGATGTAGGTCAGGCCATGGCCGACCGGGTTCGGATTCGCGCCGGGAATCGCCACGAAGTCGACATCATAGATGCTGATGTCGCCGATGGCGCCCTGCTGTGCATCGCCGTTCTTGCCGCGCCAGCGGTCGACCAGATAAATCAGCGAATCGCCGACGCCCTTGATGGCCGGGATATTCAGTTCCATCGGGCCGGTCTTGTTGTCAAAGCCCCAGGCGCCCTTCTCCAGCATGGACTTGTAGGCGAACGCCGAATCCTGCACGCGGATGCCGATCGCGCACACCGACGGGCCGTGCTGGCGGGCGAAGCGCTGGGCGAAGGAATCCTTCTCGGCGTTGATGATGAAGTTGATCTCGCCCTGGCGGTACAAAGTCACATCTTTATGGCGGTGGCGGGCGATGGCGCTGAAGCCCATGCGCTCGAACAGCGCGCCGAGGGCTTGCGGATCGGGCGCGGCGTACTCGACGAACTCGAAACCGTCGGTGCCCATCGGGTTGTCCCATGGCTGGAATTGCATGCGTCTCTCCTTATTTGAATAAGGCACAGTATAGATCCGGTCCGCCGGCAGTAAATTGCAAACGATTCGCACGTCTGGCGAATTTGAGCAATAATATTGCCTTGATATTGAATTTTTGAGGTATTTATGACCAAAATTACGCTAGACAAAACCGACCGCAAGATTCTTTCCATCCTGCAATCCGACGGCCGCCTGTCGAACCAGGACGTGGCCGAACTGGTGGCGCTGTCGCCGTCGCCGTGCCTGCGCCGCATCAAGCGCCTGGAAGAGGCCGGCGTGATCCGCCAGTACGTGGCGCTGCTGGACCCGGACAAGATCGGCCTCGGCTTGCTGGCGTATGTGAATGTGCGGCTGGAAAAGCACAGCGACGCGGCGGCGCACAGCAACGCCCGCGCGCTCGGCGCCGCCAACGCGCCGCCATCGCCGCGCGCCGACTTCGCCGAATCGGTGGCGCAATGGCCGGAGGTGGTGGCCTGCTACGCCATGACCGGCGAAATGGACTACCTGCTGCGCGTGCATGTGGAAGACATGGACCACTTCTCGCGCTTCATGATGGCCACGCTGCTGCGCCACCCGGCGGTGCTGGACGTCAAATCCTCGTTCGCCCTGCAGCGCATCAAGGACACCACGGCGTTGCCGCTTTCCGGCTAAGGCGTTTTACGGCCCAACAGACGCCCCAGCCATTTGGCGGCGATGCGCTTGTTGGCCTTGT
Organism: Duganella lactea; assembly: GCF_009857505.1. GTDB lineage: Bacteria > Pseudomonadota > Gammaproteobacteria > Burkholderiales > Burkholderiaceae_D > Rugamonas > Rugamonas lactea. The sequence continues at coordinate 539,790 of NZ_WWCP01000001.1, read as the reverse complement.
AGGTGTAGTCCAGCACCGCGAGCTGTTCGTGCAACGCCTCTTGCAGCACGCTGGACGGATCGGCCGGCAGCAGCTTGAGATAGGCGTCGGCCTCGCCGTAGTCGCGGTGGATTTCCATGCCGGCCTTTTTGGCGATGTGCATCATGGTCTTGTTGGATGACAGGCAGTGCATGTACAGCGTGTCGACGTCGTTGTTGCGGCAGTGGATGGCGGCGCGCTCGAACAGCCGCGAACCAACGCCCATGCCGCGCGCCGAGCGGCTGACCGAGACGCCGAATTCCGCCACCCGTTCCTTGTCCGTGACGGTGCTCGATTCGTCGCGCGGCGCGAACGCCAGATGCCCCACCGCCACCAGCCGGAACACGCGGTTGTACACGCCGAACACCATGTCGCGCGAGAAGTCGATGCGGTTGACGTAGTTGCTCACCTGCTCGTCCGGCAGCACGGAGCCGAAGCGCAGCAGACGGTCGGCGTCTTCCAGCTCCAGAAAATGCCGCAGCATGCGGCGGCGGTCACGCTCGCGCAGTTCCTTGACCGGCACCGTGGGACGTTTGCCGTCCCGGTTTCTCAAACGGCGCAGCGGGTTCTGGAACAGGTCCGCGTTCATTCCACGTCTTCTTCCTTCAGCGCCGCCTTGACGGCGCCAACGCGCGCCGCGTGCACCCGCTCAGGGATGCGTTGCGGACTGTCGGCACAGGCTTGCGCGATTTCGCCGGCGTTGACGCCGCGCGCCGCCGCCAGCGCCGTTTCCAGATGCGCCAGTTGCGGGAACGGCGCCTCGGCAAAGCTGGCGTTGGCGCCGATGCGGCCGCGCGAATCGCATTCGGTCGCCAGCAGCATCTGCGTGAAGCGCGCCGGCTTGCGGAAGGCGTCGCAACGCTCGAACAAGGTGACGATGGTGTTGGCCCGCAGTTGCAGCGCGCGGCCGACGTTGCCATGCTCGCGCGTGGTCATCACCGCCAGGTCGCGGCATTCGGTCGGCACGCGCAGGCGCTTGCACACCTGCTCCACCAGCTTGACGCCAAGGCCTTCGTGACCATGGTGCGCGGGCCAGTTGTCGGCTGGCGTCACGGCCTTGCCGAGATCGTGCGTCAGGCAGGCGAAGCGCACCGGCAGGTCGCGCTCCAGCCGCGCCGCGCAGTCGATCACCTGCATCACGTGGACACCGGTGTCGATCTCGGGATGCCATTGCGCCGGTTGCGGCACGCCCCACAGCGCGTCCAGCTCCGGCAGGATGCGCGTCAACGCGCCGCAGTCGCGCAGCACATCGAACATGCGCGACGGCTTGTGCTCCATCAGGCCGCGCGCCAGTTCCTGCCACACGCGTTCGGCCACCAGCGCATCGACTTCGCCTTCGTCCACCATCCGCTTCATCAGCGCGTTGGTTTCCGGCGCCACGGTGAAGTCGCTGAAGCGGGCGGCGAAGCGCGCCACGCGCAGGATGCGTACCGGGTCTTCGGCAAAGGCGTCCGAGACGTGGCGGAACACGCGCTGCTCGATATCGCGCCGGCCGCCGTAAGGATCGGTGATGGCGCCGTCGTCGGCGCGCGCCATGGCGTTGATGGTGAGGTCGCGCCGCACCAGGTCTTCTTCCAGCGTGACGTCGGCCGAGGTGTGGAACACGAAGCCTTTGTAGCCGGGCGCGGTCTTGCGCTCGGTGCGCGCCAGCGCGTATTCCTCCTGCGTTTGCGGATGCAGGAACACCGGGAAGTCCTTGCCCACCGGGCGGAAGCCCTTGGCGATCATCTGCTCCGGCGTGGCGCCCACCACCACGTGGTCATGGTCCTTGACCGCCAGGCCAAGCAGCGCATCGCGTACCGCGCCGCCGACAACATAGGTTTGCATAGCTTAGTCCGGCATGTCGGCGTCGTGCCGGGGCGCCGTTTCGGTTTCGGCCAGCGCCTCGCTGACCCAGCGCGCCACGGCGGGATGCGCCAGCACGCGCTGGCAGTAGGCGTCCAGCGCCGGCGCCAGCGTCACGCCGTAAGTGCGGAAGCGCATCACCACCGGCGCGTAATAGGCGTCGGCGATCGAGAAGTCACCGAACAGGAACTGGTGATGGCCGAAGCGCGACAGGCACTCTTCCCAGATTTCGCTGATGCGGCCGATGTCGGCCTGGGTGCCCGGCGTGCGGCCCTTGCCGGGATAGCTGGCGCGGATGTTCATCGACATCGAGGTGCGCAGGTCGCTGAAGCCGGCGTGCATCTCGGCGCACACCGAGCGCGCCATGGCGCGCGCCGCCACGTCTTGTGGCCACAGATGCAGCTCGGGGAACTGCTCGGCCAGATATTCGCAGATGGCCAGGCTGTCCCAGATCGTCATCTCTTCGCCGGCCAGCAGCACCGGCACGCGGCCGGAGGCAGAATAGCCGCAGATGCGGTTGGCGGTGTCTTCCTGGTCGAGCAGCACGCGCACTTCCTGGAACGGAATGCCGAAGGCGGTCATCGCCACCCATGGCCGCATGGACCATGACGAATAGTTCTTGTTACCGATGACGAGCGTAAGGCCCGGCGAGCGCGCCGCCGCAAGCGTCTGCGACAGGCTGGGATCGAGTTGGGTAGTCTGCATGGTGTTACGTCCTGTAGGGATTGAATCAGCGCGGAGCGAAACTGGTTTCCTGTTCCTCGGCCTGGGTGTAGCCTTTCGGGCCGACGGTGGCCAGGCGCGCCTTCAGCGATTGCGGCCGCCCTTCAAACAGCGCCGCGTAGTAGGTGGCGTTCGACATCACGTTCTTGACGTAGGTGCGCGTCTCGTAATACGGAATCGACTCGATGAACACGGTGGCGTCCATCGGCTTGGTCAGCGTGGCGCGCCAGGAGCGCAACCGTCCCGGCCCGGCGTTGTAGGCGGCGGTGGCCAGCACCTCGTTGCCGTCCATATTCCCCAGCACCATATTCAGGTAGTTCGTGCCCAGCATGATGTTGTAGCGCACATCGCTCAGCATCTCCTGCGCGAAGTCGGTCAGGCCCAGTTTCTTGGCGACCCAGCGGCCGGTGGACGGCATCACCTGCATCAGGCCCGAGGCGCCGACGTGCGACTGCGCGTCCATGATGAAGCGCGACTCTTGCCGGATCAGGCCATACACCCAGGCCTTGTCGAGACCCAGCGTCTGCGTGGCCGGATGCATCACATCGTTGTGCGGCGACGGGAAGCGCTGCGAATAATCGACCTGGATGCGGGTGCGTTCCGAGGTGTTGACCATGCGGTCGAGGATATTGTTCTGGCGCGCGTATTCGGCGGCGGCCAGGTGTTCGCGTTCGTTCATGCCGCGCAGCGCCCAGTTCCATTCGCGCGTGCCCTCGAAGCGCAGGCGCATGCCGAAGAACTTCAGCGCGCGCTGGATGTTCGGGTTGGCGGCGATCGGCGCGATCTCGGCCTGCGAGATCGGCGCGCCCGGTGCCGGAATGGTAATCAGCTTGCCGGTTTCCTCCAGCGCCAGCTGACCGTAGTAGTTGGACTGGTCGGAGATGCCGCGGAACAGTTGCAGCGCCTCGCCGGTCGGCTGGCTGGTGACGCCGTCGCGCGCCATCAGCGCGCGGCCCAGCCAGTAGATCCAGGTCGGATCGTTGCGCAGCGATTGCGGCATGGCGCGGATATTGTTCTCCACCTGGCGCCAGTCGCCGTTACGCATGGCGATGCGGGTTTTCCATTGAATCTGATCGATCGACAGCTGCGCGCCGTTGGCGCGTTTCCAGTAATCGGTGGTCTCCGGCGACAGCGAATAGGAGGTCTGCAGCGCGATCGCCGCCCATGCCTGCTGCTGCTCCTGCGACGACATCTTCGGCATCGCCTTGTTCAAGCCGAGCACCGCCAGCTTGCTGCTGGTCTTGGCCAGCCGGCCGAGGGCGACGATGAAGATCTGGTGTTCCACCTTGCCGGCGTCTATGCCCTTGGCCACCACCAGCGTCGGCAAATCGACCGCTTGCACGGCTTTCTTTTCCGGGCCATTGAGCAGGGCGACGATGCGGCGCGCCTGGCCGGTGGCGTTGAATTCACCGGCCAGGCGCAGTTGCGCGTACAGGTCCTCGGTGTTGAACTGGCCGGCCTGGTACAGCGTGGCGATCAGGTCCGCGCACGGCTGGCCGTACACCGACGGAGAAGTCAGCAAGGCGCGCGCCTCGTCGGCCACTTTCTGGCCCTTGAGCGCGCGCGAGATCAGCGCGTAGCATTTGACCTGGGTGTCGTCGTTGAGCACAAACAGCGGATACTGTTCGTCGAAGGTGGCCCAGTCGCGTTTGCGGCCCAGCTCCAGCAGCCAGTCGTTGCGCAGGCGGTCGACGATGGCCTGGCCCTGGTAACGCTGGAAGAAACCGCGGATATCGGCCTCGGAGGCATCCTTCAGGCGCGATTTCAGCCGATAATAATCAACGTAGGATGGAATCGAGTAGCTGCTCAGGCGCGCGGCGTAGAAATCGGCCTTGCTGGCGTCGTCCTGGCGCACGGCGTCGCGCAGCAGCAGGAAGGCATCGTCGTCCCTGCGGTTATCCGCGCTGATGTCGTCGGCGTGGGCAAGCGAGGTAAAGGCAACGACGACAGCGCCGGCAATCCATTTCGAAGCAGAAATCAATGTGCAACTCTCTAAAGTCTTGAACCAAATATGACCAGCGACCCTAGAATACCACGCAGCGCGTCCGTATCACCAGTAGAGAAGGCGGAATTGCGCCAGCGGTTGCTGGCGGCACGGCGCGCGCTCGATCCGGCCACGCGCGCGGCCTGGGACCGCGCCATCGGCGATCAAGTCGTCGCATGGTGGCGGGCGGCGCGGCCGGCGGCGTTGGGCGTCTACTGGCCGCTGCGCGACGAGCCGGAGCTGCATCCGGCCTACGTGGAGCTGGCGCGCCTGGGCGCGCGGCTGCTGCTGCCGGTGGTGGTGCAAAAGGACGCGGCGCTGGAGTTTGCCGAATGGCGCATCGGCGAGACGATGGTAAAGGACAAGATGGGAGTGGCCGTGCCGGCAGATTTGCGTCTGGCGGCGGCGTATCCGCCGGCGCTGCTGGTGCCTTGTCTGGGATTTAATCAACAAGGTTATCGATTAGGCTACGGCGGCGGTTTTTATGACCGCACGCTGGCGCGCCACACGCCGCCCCCGCGGACACTGGGCATCGCCTACCAGTGCCTGCGGGTGCTGTTCGCCGGCGACAGTCATGATGTGGCGCTGGACCGCATCATCACCGAGTGATTACACCAGCCGTTGCCACAGCGCGGTGGTGGCCGCGGCCTGGTTCATGCTGTAGAAGTGCAGGCCCGGAGCGCCGCCTTGCAGCAGCCGCTCGCCCAGCGCCGACACCACATCCAGGCCAAAGGCCTTGATCGAGGCGCTGTCGTCGCCGAAGCTGGCCAGCTTGAGTCGCACCCAGCGTGGAATCTCGGCGCCGCACATGTCAGAGAAGCGCATCAGCTGCGTGTAGTTCAGGATCGGCATGATGCCCGGCACGATGGGCGCGTCGATGCCCAATTTCTGCGCCTGCTCGACGAACTGGAAGTAGGCATCGGCATTGTAGAAGTACTGGGTGATGGCGGAATTGGCGCCGGCCTTGATCTTGCGCTCGAAGGCCAGCAGGTCATCCTGCGGCGAACGCGCCTGCGGGTGCACTTCCGGATAGGCCGCCACTTCGATGTGGAAGTGATCGCCGGTTTCCTGGCGGATGAATTCCACCAGCTCATTCGCATAACGGAATTCGCCGCCGGCGCCGTAGCCGCTCGGCAGGTCGCCGCGCAACGCGACGATGCGCTTGATGTTGTGCGATTTGTATTCGGTCAGGATCTGGCGGATCGACTCGCGCGTACCGCCGACGCAGGACAGGTGCGGCGCGGCATCCTGGCCGGCGGCCATGATCTCGACCACGGTGTCCAGCGTGCCTTGCTGCGTGGTGCCGCCGGCGCCGAAGGTGACCGAAAAATATTTAGGTTTCAGCTCGGACAGCTTGGTGCGCGTGGCGCGCAGCTTTTCCGCGCCTTCCGCCGTTTTTGGCGGAAAGAATTCGATACTGAAATTCGGGTTAGTCATCTGAGTTCTTCAAAAGTAAAGTCGACAGAGCCCAGGAAATAATGCTGTACAACACGGCGCCACCAACGGCGGACAGGTAGCTGTCCACGCGGAAGCCATCGACCCACTGCGCCACCAGCCAGAACATGAAGCCGTTGACCAGGAAGATGAACAGGCCCAGCGACAACAAGGTCACGGGCAAGGTCAGCAACAGCAGCACAGGGCGTATCAGCGTATTTACCAGGCCCAGTACAAGAGCCGCGACGAGGGCTGCGCCGATGCTTGTGACATCGACGGAATGCATCAGGTAAGGCACTGCCAGCAGGGCAACCGCATTGATTAACCAGGTAAGGAGCAAACGCATGGTGATAGTTCTCGCTGCAAAAAAACGGGGCCCGGAGGCCCCGCCTTGGGATTAGTAACGGTAATGATCTGGCTTGTACGGACCCTCTTGCGTCACGCCGATGTAGTCGGCCTGCTCCTGGGTCAGCACAGTCAGTTGCGCGTTCAGTTTTTTCAGCTGCAGGCGCGCGACTTTCTCGTCCAGATGCTTCGGCAGCACGTACACGCCGACCGGATACTTGTCGGTGTTGGCGTACAGCTCGATCTGGGCGATGGTCTGATTGGCGAACGACGACGACATCACATACGACGGGTGACCGGTGCCGCAACCCAGGTTGACCAGACGGCCTTCGGCCAGCAGGATGATGCGCTTGCCCGATGGGAAGATCACGTGATCGACTTGCGGCTTGATGTTTTCCCAGGTGTACTTCTTCAGCGCGGCGACGTCGATCTCGTTATCGAAGTGACCGATGTTGCAGACAATGGCCTGGTCCTTCATCTTCAGCATGTGCGCTTCGGTCAGGATGTGGTAGTTGCCGGTGCAGGTGACGAAGATGTCGCCGTGTTCGGCGGCGTAGTCCATGGTGACCACGCGGTAGCCTTCCATCGCCGCTTGCAGCGCGCAGATCGGATCGATCTCGGTGACCCACACTTGCGCCGACAGCGCGCGCATCGCTTGCGCCGAGCCCTTGCCGACATCACCGTAACCGGCGATGACGGCGACCTTGCCGGCGATCATGACGTCGGTGGCGCGCTTGATGCCGTCCACCAGCGATTCGCGGCAGCCGTACAGGTTGTCGAACTTCGACTTGGTGACCGAGTCGTTGACGTTGATCGCCGGGAAGGCCAGCTTGCCTTCCTTGTGCATCTGATACAGGCGGTGCACGCCGGTGGTGGTCTCTTCGGTCACACCGAGGATGTGCGGCAGACGCTTGGAGTACCAGGCCGGATCGATGGCCAGGTGGGCCTTGATGGCGTTGAACAGGCAGATTTCCTCTTCCGAGCCTGGCGCGGCCAGCACCGAGATGTCTTTCTCGGCGCGCGCGCCCAGGTGCAGCAGCAGGGTGGCGTCGCCGCCGTCGTCCAGGATCATGTTGGAGTAGACCGGCGCGCCCGAGGCGTCGGCAGGCCACTCGAAGATGCGATGGGTGTAGTCCCAATATTCGTCCAGGGTTTCACCTTTGATGGCGAACACCGGGGTGCCGGCGGCGGCGATGGCGGCGGCGGCGTGGTCCTGGGTCGAGTAGATGTTGCACGAGGCCCAGCGCACTTGCGCGCCCAGCGCTTCCAGCGTCTGGATCAGCACGGCGGTCTGGATGGTCATGTGCAGCGAACCGGTGATGCGCGCGCCCTTCAGCGGCTGGGCGGCGGCGAATTCCTCGCGGATGGCCATCAGGCCAGGCATTTCGGTTTCAGCGATCTTGATTTCTTTGTCGCCCCATGGCGCCAGGGAGATATCGGCAACCAGGTAGTCTTGCGTGGATTTGAGTACGGCGTTCATCACGCCCTCCTTTCATGTTAGAAAAAAGTAACGTGAGCGCGGTTGGGGATCTCCGAGCCTGGCGAAAGCTAGTTCGTCGCAGCGCTCCTCGGAAGGTGCATTCTAGCATCACCTTGGACGGAAATCAGCAAATAAAGCGCAGGCGGGCGTGTGCGCCTCGCTATACTGGCCGGCACACCACACCAATTTTGCGGGAGGACGCGTGATCCGTTTCGGCCCCTGGAGCACCACACTGGGCCTGGCCGCCGGCTTCGGCGCGCTGGTGGCCCTGTTGCTGCTGGTCGCCGTGCTGCGACTGATGCCGTATGTGCTGGGTTTCGCCGGCGCCTACGACGCCTGGCCCTGGCTGTCGTTTGCGCCGTTTGACCTGCGTCTGGCGGTGGGGCCATTGCTATATTTATACCTGCGACGACTGGTCACGCCGGCGCTGCCGCCGCGCTGGGGCTGGCATCTGCTGCCGGCCGCCATCGATCTCGTCTACATGCTGTGGGCGTTCGCGCTGCCGCTGGAGCAAAAGAACGCGTGGGATGCGGCCGTGCAGCGGCCGTGGATTTCGCCGCTGCAGGACGCCGCCGGCGGGTTGTCGCTGGCCGTTTATCTGCTGCTGTCGCTGCGCTGGCGGCAACGCTACCTGGCATGGCTGCGCGAACATGTCAGCGACGCCGAGGAGCACCGGCAGCCGTGGATCGCCAGCGTGCTGCTGGCGCTGGGCCTGTGGCTGGCGCTCTCCGCCGGATTCGATCTCTACAGCCGCTGGCTGGCGCCCCTGACGTATTACGATCGGTTTCCGCAATATCTGGCGTTCTCGGCGATTATCCTGTGGCTGGGTCTGGAAGGCTGGCGCTACACCGGGCACCGCTTTCCTCAAATGCGCGCGCCCCAGCAGGATAGCCTGGGTAGGCTGGATACGCTGCCCCAGCCCGTTGGCCGCGACTGGCAAGCGGCCGGGACCGCCTGGCGCGAGCAGATCCGTCTTGGCGGCTGGTGGCAGCAACCGGGCCTGACACTGGCCGACGTGGCGCACAGGCTGGGCACGAACGAGAGCTATGTGTCGCGCGCCTTCAACCTTGGGCTGGGACAGAATTTCAATGCCGCCATCAATGCGATGCGGGTGGAAGCCATCCAAAGCAGGATGATGCGGGACGATGCCACCGATCTGTTGACAATGGCGCTGGCATGCGGCTTCGCCTCCAAGGCCAGCTTCAACCGCGTGTTCCATGAGCGCACGGGCATGAGTCCGTCGGCGTGGCGCACGGCTCAGATCACGAAAACCGCGCGCCCGCCCGGAACTGAGGCGACGCCGCCCGCCGGTCGCGCCTAAGCTGGGCTGACGCGGCGGGATGGTCTCGCCGCATCACCGGGAACACCTATGCATATTTCTGTCTTGGGCGCGGCCGCGCTGCTGCTCTGCCTGTTCAACATCCCTGTTCAAGCCGCCGACACGGCGCCGCCCCAGTGGGCTGAGGCCGCCAGCGTACTGCCCGATCTGACCGCCGGTCAACCGGCCTCCGCGCCGCGGCTGGGCGAGGCGCTGGCCGGCCAGTGGCGCGGCACGCTCACCTACCGCGACTACCGCAGCGACGCCCGCGTGGTACTGCCCACCAGCGCCGGCATCACCGGTCCCAGCGCCGCGCTCGTCATCGATTTCGTCTACGACGACGGGCCCGGCAAGATCGTGCGCTCCAGCGACCGCTGGGCGCTGGCGGGCGACACGCTACAGATGGAGCAGGCCGGCGCGCCGCTGTCGGTCAGCGCCTATCGCAGCGGCGACGGCGACGACCTCACGCTGGTCGCGCTCGGCACGGGACGTGACAACGGCGCCGAGGTCGCGGTGCGCGCGGTGGTGTTACGGCGCGGCGACACGCTGACCATCAGCCGCGCCACGCGCCTGCCCGGCCAGCCCTGGTTGCTGCGGCATGTCTACCATTTGACGCGGACAAAATAAAACCGGCGCCGCCGCGAGGCGGGCGCCGGTTCCGTGGCCGGGCGGCGGAGTTACTTCAGGCCGGCGGCGGCGCGCAGGATGGCGGCCTTGTCGGTGCGTTCCCACGAGAATTCCGGCTCTTCGCGGCCGAAGTGGCCGTAGGCGGCGGTCTTGGCGTAGATCGGGCGCAGCAGGTCCAGCATCAGCACGATGCCTTTCGGACGCAGGTCGAAATGCTCCATCACCAGCTGGGCGATTTTCTCGTCCGGGATGACGCCGGTGCCTTCGGTGTAGACCGTGATGTTGATCGGGCGCGCCACGCCGATGGCGTAGGACACCTGCACCTGGCACTGGCGCGCCAGGCCGGCGGCCACCACGTTCTTGGCCACGTAACGGGCGGCGTAGGCGGCCGAGCGGTCGACCTTGGACGGGTCCTTGCCGGAGAACGCGCCGCCGCCGTGCGGCGAGGCGCCGCCATAGGTGTCGACGATGATCTTGCGGCCGGTCAGGCCGCAGTCGCCCTGCGGGCCGCCGATGACGAAACGACCGGTCGGGTTGACCAGGTATTTGGTGTCCTGCAGCCATTCCTTCGGCAGCACCGGCTTGATGATCTCTTCGATCACCGCCTCTTCGATCTGCTTGTGCTGCATTTCCGGCGCGTGCTGGGTCGACAGCACCACGGTGTCCACCGCCACCGGACGGCCGTTCACATAACGCAGCGTGACTTGCGACTTGGCATCCGGACGCAGCCATGGCAGGCGGCCGTCCTTGCGCAGCTGCGACTGACGCTCGACCAGGCGGTGCGCGTAATGGATCGCGGCCGGCATCAGTTCATTGGTTTCGTCGCAGGCGTAGCCGAACATCAGGCCCTGGTCGCCGGCGCCCTGGTCCAGATCCAGGCCCGCGCCCTCGTCCACGCCCTGGGCGATGTCCGGCGATTGCTTGTCGTAAGCCACCAGCACCGCGCAACCACGGTAGTCGATACCGTAGTCGGTGTTGTCGTAACCGATGCGCTTGATGGTTTCACGCGCGACTTGAATATAATCAACGTTGGCGTGGGTGGTGATTTCACCGGCCAGCACGACCAGACCGGTGTTGCACAGCGTTTCAGCGGCAACACGGGCTTTCGGGTCCTGGGCAAGAATCGCGTCGAGAATGGCGTCGGAAATCTGGTCGGCGACCTTGTCCGGGTGACCTTCCGAAACGGATTCCGAGGTGAAGAGGTAATCATTAGACATCGCAAGCTCCTGAGATGGTGTGAATGTTACTGTCGCATACCAACACGGCTTGCGACGCTTTAGCGAGATTTATATTCCGCATCGCAAGTTGTCATTAACTCAGCGGTTACTACTTAACGTGGTATTTTACGCTTTTTTAAAAAAACTTGCTTTCAATACAGGGCAGATTTATTCATGCTGGTTCCACTTTTCCGTTTCTTATCGATCTTTCCGCTGTCCGTGCTGCACGCGGCCGGCGCCGCGTTGGGTTGGCTGGTGTACGCCGCCTCGCCCTCCTACCGCCGCCGCATGCGCGACAATCTGCGCCAGGCCGGCTATGGCGACTACCTGAACGCCGCCATCGGCGAGGCCGGCAAGAGCATGTTCGAGCTGCCGTTCATCTGGTGCGCCGACCCGGCGCGCGTGTCGCGCCACGCCACGCTGGAGAACTGGGCGCTGGTGCAAACCGAGCTGGACGCCGGTCGCGGCATTGTGTTCATGACGCCACACCTGGGCTGCTTTGAGATCGTCGCGCAGGAAATCGCGCTGCGCAACGAGCTGATGGTGATGTACCGCCCGCCGAAAAAAGCCGCCCTCAAGCCGCTGATCGAAGGCGCGCGCGCGCGCCACAACCTGCTGCTGGCGCCAGCCAATATGTCCGGCGTGCGCATGCTGGCCAAGTTCCTCAAGAAGGGCCAGCCGGTCGGCGTGCTGCCCGACCAGGTGCCGCAGGAGGGCGAGGGCGTGTGGGCCACGTTCTTCGGCCGCGACGCCTACACCATGACCCTGCCGGCCAAGCTGGCCCTGCTGGGCGACGCCACCGTCATCATCACCTACGCCGAGCGACTGCCGGGCGGCAAGGGCTATGTGGTACGCTTCGTGCCCTTCGACGGCTCGCTGGACGGCGACAGCGCCGCCCAGGCGCAAGCGATCAACCACGCCATGGAGCGCCTGATCGCCCGCAACCCGTCGCAATATTACTGGAGCTATAACCGCTACAAAGTGCCGAACGGTATCGACGCACCGTCTGCCACCAAGGCGGGAGAAAACGCATGAAATTGTTATTAGGATTGATGTGGCTGCTGCACTGGCTGCCACTGCCGCTGCTGGGCCGCTTCGGCGACGCCGTCGGCAGCCTGTTGTTCGCCACGCTGCGCGCGCGCCGCCATATCGCGCTGACCAACCTGCGCCTGACCATGCCCGAGCTGAGCGAGGCCGAGCGGGTCGACCTGGCGCGCCGCCACTTCCAGGCCTACTCGCGCAGCGTGTGGGAACGTGCCATCCTGTGGTGGGCGCCCGAGTCGCGGCTGCGGCGCCTGATCCAGATCGAGCCGGGCGGCGAAATTCCGGTGGCGGACATGACCACCAAGCCGACCATTCTGCTGTGCCCGCACTTTGTCTGCCTGGACGTGGCCGGCGCCGCCATCGCCATGCAAGCCAGCGCCTCGTCGATGTACGTGACGCAGAAGAACGCCGCCTTCGACCAGGTGCTGCGCGCCGGCCGCGCCCGTTTCAAGCCGGTCAAGCTGTTCACCCGCCAGGACGGCATCAAGCCCATCCTGCGCGCGCTGCGCGACAAGCTGCCCTACTTCATGCTGCCGGACATGGACTTCGGCGAGAAGGACGCCGAGTTCGTGCCGTTCTTCGGCGTCCCGGCCGCCACGCTGACCGCCACCGGCCGCATCGCCGCCGCCACCGGCGCCCAGGTGATGCCGGTGATCGCCACCTTCCTGCCCGATTACCAGGGATACCGTGTGAAATTCTATCCGGTGTGGGACAATTATCCGGGCGACGACATGGTGGCCGCCACCCGCCGCATGAACGCGTTCATCGAGGAACGCGTGCGCGAGGCGCCGGCCGAATATTTCTGGACCCACAAACGCTTCAAGACGCGCCCCGAGGGCGAGCCTTCGCTGTACCGCCAACCTTAACTGCCCATGAAACTGAAATTCACCAAAATGCACGGCGCCGGCAACGACTTCGTCGTGATCGACGGCGTCAACCAGCACATCGACTTCACGCCCGCGCAGTGGAAGCTGCTGGGCGACCGCCGCTTCGGCGTCGGCGCCGACCAGATCCTGCTGGTGGAAAAGCCGACCGCGGCCGGCTGCGATTTCCGCTACCGCATCTTCAACGCCGACGGCGGCGAGGTGGAACAGTGCGGCAATGGCTCGCGCGCCTTCGTCAAATTCGTGTCGGAAAAAGGCCTGACCGACAAGCAGTCGATCACCGTGCAAACCAAGGCCGGCGTCATCGCCCCGCGCCTGGAAGCCAACGGCAGCATCACGGTCGACATGGGGGCACCGATCCTGGAACCGGGCCGCGTGCCGTTCGACACCGACGGTCTGCGCGGCGAGCGGCAGGGCGACGACACGCTGTGGCCGCTGGTGCTGGAACTGGGCGGCGCGCGCGAGAGCGTGCTGATTTCGGCGGTCTCGATGGGCAATCCGCACGCGGTGCAGGTGGTCGAGGACGTCGACGCCGCGCCGGTGGAACTGACCGGCCCGCTGATCGAACATCACACGCGTTTCCCGAACCGCGTCAACGCCGGCTTCATGCAGATCGTCAACCGCCAGCAGGTGAAACTGCGCGTGTTCGAGCGCGGCGTCGGCGAGACGCTGGCGTGCGGCACCGGCGCCTGCGCGGCGGTGGTGGCCGGCATCCGCCGCGGCCTGCTGGACAGCCCGGTGCGGGTCGACGCGCGCGGCGGCCGCTTGTCGATCACCTGGGCCGGCGCAGGCCAGCCGGTGTTCCTGACCGGCCCGGCGGTTACGGTGTTCGACGGCGAAATCGAGATTTAAGCCGCCAGCAACGGATGGGCAACGCCGGCCGCCAGCCAGGTCTTGAGCCGGTACAGGCGCTGCCGATAGTTGCCCTCCCAGCCATCCGGGCCGCTGTCGATCGACTCGAACCGCCGCACGATGCGGTCCAGCGCCTGCCGTTCGCGCGCCGTGCGCAGCAGCACCAGACGGCGCTTGCCCCGGCCGTAACTGGCACGGATGTCGATCACCAGGCAGTGCCCGTGGTCGGCCCGCTTGACGTCCAGCAGCAGCGCTTCCGCCCGGCGCAGCCCGAACAGCGCGGCCAGTTCCAGCCGCGCCGCCAGCAAGGGCTGGCTTTCCAATAACTCGCGTGTCAGGCACAGCACCAGGCTGTCCGTCCAGCGCGCCTCGGGCGGCGTGGCGACAATTCTGGCCAGCGCCGCCTCGGCCTCGGCGCAGCCCTGCGCGGCGGCCTTCTGCAACCAGTAGGCGGCGCGCACGTCGCCGTGTTCGTCGGCGCGGCGGTTGCGCCACGCGTACATGCCGCATTCCAGTTGCGCGCCCACATGACCCAGCGCAGCCGCCCGCTCCAGATAGCGTTGCGCCTCGGCCACGCAGCGCTGCGAAAACTCCGGTTTCAGATAGATGCGCGACAACGCGAACCACGCCGCCGCCAAGCCCTGCTCGCCGGCCAGCGTCAACCATCGGATGGCTTGCTTGAAGTTGACGGCGGCGATGCCGTGGCACAGACGTCGCCCGCTGCCATCCATGCGCGCGCACCATAGCCCCAGCGCCAGCTGGGCGTCACGGTCGCCGCCTTGCGCCGCGCGGTCCCGGCATTGCGGCAAGTCCGGATCGGGGTCGTGCGGCTGCAGGCGCAAGCGCGTGCGCGCCTGGTGCACGAAGGCGTCGTGGTCGCGCTGCCACAATTGCGCCAGCGCGGCATAGTGGCCCACGATCAGATTGTTGTCGCCGCGCGACGTCCGCGCGACCGGTGACGGCCGGCGCGGCGGCGATTGCGGTTGTGGTTGCGGCGGCGACGCCGGCGCGGCCTGCTGCCGCGTCAGTTGCGCCAGCACCCGCGCGGCAGGCGCAATGCCGGCCGCGCAGGCCAGCTGATACCAGCGCAGCGCCTCCGGCATAGCCTGCCGTGCAACGTCAAATGGAATGTGGCCGCCGATCAGGCGCCATGCCTCATCGCGCTGCTGGCGCGCCGCGCGGTCCAGCCAGTACAGCGCGGTCGGCAGATTCAGCGGCAGGCCGGCGCCGCCGTACAAGTACAGCTTGCCCAGCGCCAGTTGGCAGTCAGCGTCGCCGGCGCGGGCGCCCCTGATAATCCCTAACTCTTCTCGATTGGCCATGGTCTCTGTCTGCATGTCGTCGAAGCGGGGTGGCCCGCTGTGTTGTCCGCGGTGCCCTCTGTCCCCAGTGTAGCGTGCGATCCGCGCCACACCCTAGTCAATATATGCTTGGGGGCTTGATCTTCCACAAGCACCGCCCCCCTCTCCAGCTTGTACGCTAGAGCTGTTTTGATGCCTCAATGAAAGCAAAACAGGCCTCAATGGCGCGGCTGACAAGCGTTACAGAAATACAACAAGATGCCGGGGTTCCGCGGCTTTCGACCACAACAAGCCGTCACAAACGACCATTCCAGCACAATTGCGACACCAGCCCGTTAAGGTTGAGTGAGGGGATGCGAATCACACTTAAAGGAAGAACCAATGAAAAAAACTTTGGTGGCTCTGGCGCTCACGGGCGTGTTCTCCGGCGCGCTGGCGCAATCGTCCGTCAGCATCTATGGCACGCTGGACGCCGGCATGTCGCGGCGCACCGATACCGACGTCACCGCCGTCGGCAAGCGCGACAACAACAAGCTGGGCTTTCGTGGCGTCGAAGACCTGGGCAACGGCCTGAAAGCGCTGTTCCAGCTGGAGATACGCTACGAACCGGACACCGGCGTGGTCGAAAGCACGGTGCGTCCGCTGTTCCAGGGCCAGAGCCGGGTCGGCCTGCAGGGCGACTTCGGCACGCTACGCCTCGGGCGCGGCCTGACCGCCTTCCAGGAAACCAGCACCGCGTTCGAACCGTGGTCCGGCATGCCCGCCGTGGCCGGCTATCAGACCGACCTGCAGGTGGCGGGCTACACCAGCGACCCGCTGAGCGTGGCCGGCAACTCGCTGAACCGCTTCTCCAACGCGGTGTTCTACAACAGCCCGATGATCGGCGGCATCTTCCAGCTGAACGTGACGGTGGCCACGCGCGAAGCCAACAACAATCCGCTGATCATCGGCCGCGGCACGGCGGCGGCGCCGCAGTTCCCGGCCAACAGCAGCGCCGCCGTGTATCCGTACTCGGTCAGCGCCACGGTCACCCAGGGCCCGTTCGCGGCCTACGCGGCGGCCGAGCGCAACGGTGTCGACACCAAGCTGTGGTCGGTCGGCGCCTCGTTCAAGCCGATCCCCGACCTCAAGCTGATGGGCTCCTACCAGCGCCAGGATCAGGACTTCAGCGTGCCGATCAATCCGATCACCAAGGCCTGGCTGATCGGTGCCAACTACACCATCGGCGCCGGCCTGGTGCGCGCCGGCTTCGGCCACAAGACGCCGGACAATGCGCTCAACGTGCCCACCATCGCCAAGACCAGGCAGTTTTCGCTCGGTTACGACTACAACCTGTCGCCGCGCACCTACCTGTATGTCGATGGCACCCGGCGCAAGGCCACCACGGCGGCCACCTTCAATTTCTACAGCCTCGGCATCCATCACAACTTTTAACGTGGCGCCGGCGGCAAAACCGCCGGTGCAACTTGCCACCTCACTTGCTACCTCACTTGCTACCTCACTTGCTACCTCACTTGCTACCTCACTTGCTACCTCACTTGCCGCGGGACGGGCATGGCTGACCCCATGCCCGTTTTTTTTCGTTTAAAATTACACACTAACCTTGCCACCAAAGTACCTCATGACCGCCCCACTGGATTCCACACTCGTCGCACAATTCCTGACCGACAACCCACAGTTCTTCGAAGAACATGCTGACTTGCTGGGTGAAATCAAACTGGCCAGCCCGCTGACGGGCCGCGCCGTGTCGCTGCAGGAACGCCAAATGGAAGTGTTGCGCGACAAATACAAAACCCTGGAACTGCGCATGGGCAACCTGATGCGCCTGGCGTCGGAAAACGAAGCCATCGCCAACCGTTTCCACCGCTGGACCCAGATACTGCTGCAATCGGAAGACGTCGGCTCGATGCCGCACGCCGTCACCAGCGGCCTCAAGACCGCTTTCGAGGTGCCGCAGGTCACGCTGCGCCTGTGGGGCGCCGCGCCGGACTACGCCGACGAATGGTTCGTCAAGGGCGTGTCGGAAGACGCGCGCCTGTTCGCCAACAGCCTGCACGCCCCGTACTGCGGCGCCAACAAGGACTTCGAAGCGGTGCGCTGGCTGGACCAGCCGGCGGAAGTGGTATCGACCGTCATCATCCCGCTGCGCAAGCCGGGCGACAAGCAAGCCTTCGGCCTGCTGATCCTGGGGTCGCAAGACGCCAACCGCTTCACCTCGCTGATGGCGACCGACTTCCTGGTCCACATCGGCGAAACGGCCAGCACCGCGATGGCCTGGCTGCTGGATTAAGCGGGATGCCATGAGCGGCGCGCCGGACAGCAAGCTGGACTGGATCGACGCCTATCTGGCCCATTTGACGGGCGTGCGTCAGTTGTCCCGACACACTGTCGCCGCCTACGCCCGCGATCTGCACGCATTGGCCGGGCTGGTGGCGGAGCAGCCCTGGACCGCGCTCGACCACCACGCCGTGCGCCGCCTGACCGCCAAACTGCACGCACAACAGCTCGATCCGCGCTCGATCGCCCGCAAGCTGTCCAGCTGGCGCGGCTTTTTCAACTGGCTGGGCGAGCAACTACCGTTGGCCACCAACCCGGTGCAAGGCGTGCGCGCCCCCAAGCAAGCCAAAACCCTGCCGCGCGCGCTGTCAGTGGACGACGCCGTGCAACTGGTGGCGCCGGCGCGGCCGGCGGCCGGCACCGGCGGCGAGCCGGCCGACCTGTGCAACCGCGCCATGTTCGAGCTGCTGTATTCCAGCGGCCTGCGCGTGTCCGAACTGGCCGGCCTCGACCTGACGCCCGGCAAGAGCAGCCTGGGCTGGATCGACCAAGGCAACCGCGAGGTCATCGTCACCGGCAAGGGCAACAAGCGGCGCGTGGTCCCGGTCGGCGCCGCCGCGCTGGCGGCGCTGCACGCCTGGCTGGCGGTGCGCCCGGCACCCACCGACGGCAGCGACGCGCTATTCGTCAGCACGCGCGGCACCCGCGTCTCGCCGCGCGTGATCCAGCAGCGGCTACAGCAGCACGGCATTGCCCACGGCGCGCCGGTGCACGTCCATCCGCACATGCTGCGCCACTCGTTCGCCTCGCACGTACTGCAATCGTCGGGCGATTTGCGGGCGGTGCAGGAAATGCTGGGCCATGCCAGCATCAGCTCGACCCAGGTCTACACCGCGCTGGACTTCCAGCACCTGGCCGAGGTGTATGACGAAGCCCACCCGCGCGCAAAAGTGAAGTAACGCACAGGTGCTGATATTGCTCAATTGGACGAAATACTAGCGTCACAAAAATTCCGGCATAATCAGCCGATTGCATTTTCGCATGGGATCCCCATATGGTGATCCCCCACAACTGAACGGCAGATGCACTATGGCTATGATTCCCACCACCATCCTCACCGGCTTCCTTGGCGCCGGCAAAACCACCCTGCTCAACCGCATCCTGCAGGAAGAGCATGGCATGAAGATCGCCGTCATCGAAAACGAGTTCGGCCAGGAAAACATCGACAATGAAATCCTGGTCCAGGACAGCAGCGAGCAGATTGTGGAAATGAATAATGGCTGCATCTGCTGCACCGTGCGCGGCGACCTGATCGTCGCCCTGAGCAATCTGGCGCGCAAGCGCGAGGCCGGCGAGATCCAGTTCGACCGCGTGGTGATCGAAACCACCGGCCTGGCCAATCCGGGCCCGGTGGCGCAAACCTTCTTCGTGGACGACGAAGTGGGCGCCAACTACATGCTCGACGCCGTGGTCACCGTGGTCGACGCCCGCCACGCCATGGCGCAGCTGGACCAGCACGAGGAAGCCCAGCGCCAGGTTGGCTTCGCCGACAAGCTCCTGCTGTCCAAGACCGACCTGGTCAGCGAAGCGCAGGCGGCCGAGCTGACCGCGCGCCTGCGCCGCATCAACCCGCGCGCGCCGATCGGCACGTCCGACTTTGGCCGGGCGCCGATCGCGGACGTGCTGGACCTGAAAGGCTTCAACCTGAACGACAAGCTGGAACTCGACCCCGACTTCCTGCTGACCGAGCAGACCCACGAGGAAGGCCATGTCCACGACGAGCACTGCGGCCATCACCATCATGATGAGCATGCGCACGACCATCACCACAGCCACCACACCGACGATATCGCCGCTTTCGTGTTCAAGAGCAACCGTCCGTTCAATACCGCCAAGCTCGATGAGTTTCTCGGCGGCCTGATCGATGTGTACGGTCCTCGCATGCTGCGCTACAAAGGCGTATTGTTCATGCAGGACGCTGATCGCAAAGTGGTGTTCCAGGGCGTGCACCAGATCATGGGCAGCGACCTGGGCGCCAAATGGGCAGAAAACGACGTTCGTGGCAGCAAAATGGTATTTATTGGTAAAAATCTGCCCAAAGACATCTTTATTAGCGGTTTAGAACAATGTCTGGTATAAACTATCCCGGTTTTGTGGGGATGGCTAAACAGCCACAAAATCTGGGCTGATTAATTTGAAAACTCTGTCGTATCGAAGGTAAGCGAAGTTATGACCAAAACTAATAAATCGACCCCCGCAGCCGCCGAGCGCATCCTGACCGAAGAAGAAATTCTGAAGATGGATGACAAGGACTACATGAATCCAGCGCAAATGGCGTTCTTCAAGGCCAAGCTGCAAGCCCTGGAAAAAGAGCTGCTGAAAAACGCCGGCGAAACCACCGAACACCTGCGCGAAACCGTGCTGGTCCCGGACCCGGCCGACCGCGCCACCATCGAAGAAGAGCACGCGCTGGAGCTGCGCACCCGCGACCGCGAACGCAAGCTGCTGAAAAAAGTGCAGCAATCGATCGCTGCGATCGACAACAACGACTACGGCTGGTGCGAGGAAACCGGCGAGCCGATCGGCATTCCGCGCCTGATCGCCCGTCCGACCGCCACCCTGTCGCTGGAAGCCCAGCAGCGGCGTGAGCTGAAACAAAAACTGTACGGCGATTAATCCCGCCCCACCCCGCTAAAAAAGCACGCGCCCGACACCGCGTGCTTTTTTTACGCGCGTGGCGCTTGCTGTGCAACTTGCAATTGCCATTTCCAGCCCCACTTTTCGGTCTTGAGGCAGTTCGCGTCATTACTTTGAGGTAACTATGGAACAATTTCACGGCACCACCATCCTGTGCGTGCGCCGCGGCAAGCAGGTCGCGCTGGGCGGCGATGGTCAGGTCACGCTGGGCAATATCATCATGAAGGGCACGGCCCGCAAGGTGCGCAAGGTCTACCAGGGCAAGGTGCTGGTCGGCTTCGCCGGCGGCACCGCCGACGCCTTCACGCTGCTCGACCGCTTCGAGGGCAAGCTGGAAAAACACCAGGGCAATCTGCTGCGCGCCTCGGTCGAGCTGGCCAAGGACTGGCGCACCGACCGCGTGCTGCGCCGCCTGGAGGCGATGCTGCTGGTGGCCGACAGCGAATCGACGCTGGTGATCACCGGCAATGGCGACGTGCTGGAACCGGAGGACGGCATCGGCGCCATTGGCTCCGGCGGCACCTATGCGCAATCGGCGGCCAAGGCGCTGGTCGAGAACACGGAACTATCGCCGGCGGACGTGGTCAAAAAGTCACTGACCATCGCAGGGGAACTGTGCATCTACACCAATCTGAACCACATCATCGAGACACTGGACCCAGCATGAACATGACTCCGCAGGAAATCGTCGGCGAACTCGACAAGCACGTGGTGGGCCAGGGCAATGCCAAGAAGGCGGTCGCCATCGCGCTGCGCAACCGCTGGCGCCGCCAGCAGGTGGAGGAGCCGCTGCGCCATGAAATCACGCCGAAGAACATTCTGATGATCGGCCCCACCGGCGTCGGCAAGACCGAGATCGCGCGCCGCCTGGCCAAGCTGGCCGACGCGCCGTTCATCAAGATCGAGGCCACCAAGTTCACCGAGGTCGGCTATGTCGGCCGCGATGTCGACACCATCATCCGCGACCTGGTCGACATCGGCGTCAAGCAGACCCGCCAGGGCGAGATGGCCAAGGTGCGCGCCCGCGCCGAGGACGCGGCCGAGGACCGTGTGCTCGACATCCTGCTGCCGCCGGCGCGCGATTTCGGCTTCGCGCCGACCGGCGCCGAGCCGCCGAAGGACGACGCTACCCGCCAGACCTTCCGCAAGCGCCTGCGTCAGGGCGAACTGGACGATAAAGAAATCGAGCTCGAACTGGCCGAGGCCGGCCCGCAGATGGAAATCATGGCGCCGCCGGGCATGGAGGAAATGACCGAGCAGATCAAGTCGATGTTCTCCGGCATCGGCGCCCAGCGCAAGAAGGCGCGCAAGGTCAAGATCAAGGAGGCGATGAAGTTCCTGATCGACGAGGAGGCCGCCAAGCTGGTCAACGAAGACGAGATGAAGCAGAAAGCCATCCAGAACGTTGAGCAGAACGGCATTGTGTTCCTCGACGAGATCGACAAGATCGCCTCGCGTTCGGAAGTGGGCGGCGCCGACGTCTCGCGCGCCGGCGTGCAGCGCGACCTGCTGCCGCTGGTCGAGGGCACCACCGTCAACACCAAGTACGGCATGATCAAGACCGACCACATCCTGTTCATCGCCTCGGGCGCCTTCCATCTGGCCAAGCCATCGGACCTGATTCCCGAGTTGCAGGGCCGCTTCCCGATCCGGGTGGAACTGGAATCGCTGTCGATCGCCGACTTCGAACGCATCCTGACCAGCACCGACGCCTGCCTGACCAAACAGTACGAGGCGCTGCTGGCCACCGAGGACGTGCGGCTGGAATTCGCGCCGGAGGGCATCACCCGCCTGGCCGAGATCGCCTATTCGGTCAACGAGCGCACCGAAAACATCGGCGCCCGCCGGCTGTACACGGTCATGGAAAAACTGCTGGAAGAGCTGTCCTTCAAGGCCAGCGAAGACAGCGGCAAGACCATCGTGGTCGATGCGGCGTATGTGAATGCGCGTCTGGACGCGCTGGCGGTCAACGAGGACCTGTCGCGCTACGTGCTGTAAGCGGGTGTTGTAACCCGGAAGGGTAACCGTCAGCGGGCGCCGGGCATGGCGCCCGCTCTCAGGTTATTCGCTAGAAGCCGTAACGCAGGCCGATGGTCACGACCGGCGTCTTCGACTTGATGCGTTCGGTGACATGGAGTGGCATATAGGTCACCTCGGTGGTGATCGCCACCTGCGGCGTCAGCCGGTAGGCCAGGCCGACGCCGGCGAACACGCCCGGCCGGTTTTCCGTTTCGCTCCACTGCGGGCTATGGCGCAGCGTGCTGGTGGTGTAGTGCGCGCCCAGGCGACCGCTGACCGAGACGTTGTCCGTCACCTTGAGCAACGTCGCCCAGTTGATGGCGATGCTGTTGGCGCGCGCCTCGTGGCCGTTGTCGGCCAGACCGCGCGTGAACACCGCCACCTCCACCGCATGACGCTCCTCCGGATCGCGCAGGCCGCTGCCCAGTTCATAACCGACATAGGCGCGGCCGCTCGGGCCATGGACGCGGCTGGTTTGCGCGCCGACCTCGCCGCCCACATACCACGGCGATTGCTCGGCGGCGGCGGCGAGGCCGCTCAGGCTCAGGGCGGACAGGGTGATCAGGACTGCTGGTACGACTTTCATATTACGCTCCACGGGGTGATACAGCTCAAGTTTGCGGCACAAGGCCGGAATGTACTAATTATATATTCCAAGGCGCGGTTTTCACGCCGGCGGGTATCATGTTACGATACCTTGCATCTTCAACAAGGCAACCTATGAGCTCACCGGAATTACTGCTGCAAGTGCTGCGGACCCAGATGCGGGCCGCCGGCGTCACCTACAAAATGCTGGCCGAGCGGATCGCCATGAGCGAATCGAGCGTCAAGCGCATGTTCGGGCAACAGGACATGTCGCTGACGCGGCTGGCGCAGATCTGCAAGGCCGCCGGGGTGCCGATGGAGGACGTGCTGCGCGGCGCCGCCGACGCCACGCCGCAGGCCGACTGCCTCACGCTGCAACAGGAAAAATCGCTGCTGGCCAATCCGCACCTGCTGCTGATGGCGATCTGCTGCCTGGGCCACTGGACGCTGGAACAGGTGCTGGAAACCTACGACCTGACCGCGCCGGAATGCATCGTCCTGCTGGCCGAGCTGGACCGGTTGGGCCTGATCGAACTGAAGCCGCTGAACCGCTATCGGCTGCGCGTCTCGAACGCCTTCCGCTGGCTGCCGGACGGCCCGGTGCAGCAGTTCTTCCGCGAACACGCGGTGGACGACTACTTCAGCGGCAGCTTCAACGGCGCCGGCGAAACGCTGCTATGCCTGCCGGCGCGGCTGTCGCAAGCCAGCGCCCAGGAGCTGGCCGGCCGCATCCAGCAACTGGCCGGCGAGCTGGCGCGGCTGCACCAGAGCGACCGCCGGCTGGCGCCGCACGAGCGCGACGGCTTCACGCTGCTGGTCGGCTTCCGCTCGTGGGAATTCGCCGCCTTCACCGCGCTGCGCCGCAACGCGACTACTTCCACAAGGAAATAAATATTACGATGTGTTACTTTTGGTGAGAGTTTTGATGATAGCGTTCATCGATAATTGAAGACTCTTTCCTGACAGACTGCCTATGACCGCTAGCTCAAAACAGCATTTCAACCAGTTATATTCCGATGTGTCGTCCAGTCTTGCCAGCGCCATGCGCGAGATGGAAGCGCTGAACGTCGACCACGAGGACGGCAAACAGGAAATTGGCAAAATCCGCCAACAACTGTCACAGATCCAGGACCGCTTTAACGACGAGTTGAACTTCCTCGAAAAGCATGCCGAGTGGGACAAGTTCACCATGGCCTTCTTCGGCGAAACCAACGCCGGCAAGAGCACCGTGATCGAGTCGTTGCGCATCCTGTTCAACGAAGACCTGCGCCGCCAGCAACTGGAGCAAAACGCGCGGAATCTGCAGCAGGCAGAACAAGCGCTGTCGGCACAGGCCGACGAAATCCGCGCCGGCATGGGCGCCGTATACACCGCCTACGCCAGCGAAATCGCTGGCCTGCAGCAATCGATTGCCAGCCTGCGTCAGATAGCCGAACAGGAATCGTCGGCCCGCATCCGCCGCCGTGCCTGGCTGTCGGCGGTCGGCGGCGCGCTGCTGGGCGCAGCTGCGGCCGCTGGCGCATGGCTGCTGGTGGGTGCGTAAATGGGCGCCTATGACGAAGCGATTCTGCGCAGCGGCGGCTTGGCCCAGGCAGCGGCACAGTTGGACCAGCAACTGTCCGGCTTTGTGCAAGCGTCAGTGACGCTGGAACGGCAGCGGCGCGACGCCTGCCGGGTGGACGGCCTGATCGTCGGCACTGGCCAGCGCGACTTCACAAAGGACAATGTCAGCTACACGCTGCGCCACGCTAACGAAGAATTCCAGTTGATCGACGTGCCTGGCATCGAAGGCGACGAGCGGCAATATGCGCCGCTGGTGGAAGCGGCAGTCGCCAAGGCGCATCTGGTGTTCTACGTCAACGGCACCAACAAAAAGCCCGAGAAGGAAACGGCGCAGAAAATCGGCCGCTATCTGCGCCGCGGCAGCCAGGTATGCCCGGTGGTCAATGTGCGCGGCCTGGCCGATGCGTATGAATTCGACGAAGACCGCGAGGCGCTGCGCACCCGCGGCCTGCCAGGCACGGCGATGAAACAGACCATGGAAGTCCTGCGCGACGCACTGGGCGACGAAGTGCTGCTGCCCGGCCTGACCATCCAGGGCATGATGGCCTTCTCCGGCCTGGCCATGCTGGATGGCGCCACCACCATCCATCCTTCGCGCGATGACTTACTGGCACGCCAGCGCGGGCTGCTGGCCTGCTTCGACTCGCCCGGGGAACTAGAGCAGCTGAGCCGCATCGACAAAGTAGCGGCCGTGCTGCGTGCCAAGGCGCGCACCTTCCGCGAAGACATCGTTGAGAGCAATAAGGTCAAGGTGCGCGAGCTGCTGGCTGAGAATATTCAGCTGCTGCAGGCGCGGCACGACCACCATAGCGCTTTCGTCAAACGGCTAAAGCCTGAATTCAAGAAATGCAAAGAGGCCATTGATGGGGCGTTGGATTCATTCGAGCGCGTGCTCAGGGCCGGGCGCAGCAATGCCTGGAGCGGTTTTTTCAATCGTCTGTCGGACGATGCCCATGACATCGTGGCCGATAACTTTGGCGACAACGACGAAATCGACCGCCTGATCAAGCGCAGCTTCCGCAACCGCCGGGAGGTCACCGAGGAACAGCTGACGACGCAGCTGGACGAACAACAGGCGGTGCTGCAGGAAAACCTGGAGCAGGCCCTGAACCGCTTGATGGAGGATGTGCAGCGAGTCGACTTCGAACACCGCGCCGCCAGCCAGGCGCAAGGTGCCGCGTTCCGGTTTGCCGACACCGGCATCGACATGGATCTGGACCTCAAGGACTGGGGCTGGATCGCATTCGACATCGGCTCTTACGCCGCCACCGGCTTTGCCATCGGTTCGGCCTTCCCCGGCATCGGCAACGCGATTGGCGCCATCGCCGGCGCGGTGGTGGGTGCGCTGGTGTCGCTGGCAAAATTCTTCACCAGCCGCGAGTCGCGCATCCGCAAAGCGCAAGCACAGGTACAGGACAAGATTGATGACCTGCGCCACGAGGTGATGGGCCGGATCGAAAAAGATGCCGACATCCTGGTCGGCACCATACGCAAGGCGGTGGACGAAGACTGCGTCGCGGCGGTCGACCAGCAGCTCGCCCATATCACCGAGCCGCTGGCGATCATAAAAAAACAACTGGCGCTAATGGCGCGTATCAAGCAACTTCTGGAGCAAATGCCACATGGAACAATTCAAGCAATTCGACCTCGATAAACAGGCGGCCATCGGCGCCCTGCAAGAGCTGCGCGACGCGCTGGCGGCACTGGGCAAGCTGGGCGTCGATACCGAGGCGGATATGCGCAAGATCGAGGATGCGCTCACCGGCATCGAAGCCGACGTGCTGCGCATCGCTCTGCTCGGCGCTTTCTCGGACGGCAAAACCAGCGTGATCGCCGGCTGGCTGGGGCGCGTCATGAGCGACATGAAAATCGACATGGATGAATCGTCCGACCGCCTTGCCATCTACCATCCGGAAGGCTTACCGGGCAAGTGCGAGATTGTCGATACGCCCGGCCTGTTCGGCGACAAGGAAAAAACCGTGGCCGGCACGCAGGTCATGTATCAGGACATCACCAAGCGCTACATCTCGGAAGCACATCTGATCCTGTACGTGGTGGACGCCACCAATCCGCTCAAGGATAGCCATGGCGACATCGCCAAGTGGCTGCTGCGCGACCTGAACAAGCTGTCGTCGACGCTGTTCGTGATCAACAAGATGGACGAGGTGAGCGACCTGACTGACCAAGCCATGTTCGACGACCAGGCCGCCATCAAGAAGGAAGCGCTCAAGTCCAAGCTGAAGCGCGTCGCCAACCTGACGGCGGAAGAAGAGGCGCGCCTGAACCTGGTCTGCATGTCGGCCGACCCGAATGGCCGCGGGCTGGAATTCTGGTTCGGAAAACCGGAGCACTATGAAAGCCGTTCGCGCATCAACACGCTGAAGGAATCGACCAGCCGCATCCTGCAATCGAATGTGGCGGAAGTGCTGATCGCCAAGACCGGCCTCGATGTGGTGCGCGACCTGGTGCAGCAGAAGCTGCGCGCGGTGCATGCGCAACTGGAGGCGATGGATGTCTTTGAAACGCAAGCCGCCCAGGAGCGCGAGCGCATTGAGCAGGATATCCGCGCCGGTCGACGCGAAGTCAAGCAACTGTCGGCGGAATTGTTCCGTGAACTGCAAGCCATGGAAGCGCGCCTGATGGGCAAGCTGCGACCGCTGTCGCTGGAAGGCATCCGTCCCTTCCTCGAAGATGAAATCGGCTACACGGCCGACGGCGCCGGCTACAAGCTGCACCTGTTGATCAAGACCACGGTGGACCGCTTCTTCGAGCAGTCGTCGGCCGTGGTCAACCGGATTTCGCTGGACATCTCACGCCAGCTCGATTCCAGTGAAAGCTTTGCGGAGGCGCTGGGCCAGAAAGCCGCGTCGTCGATGGGCAATGTGCTGAAAAGCGTATCAACAATCAGCCCGGCCGCCATCAAAGCGACCATCGTCATGGCGCGCGACGTGCTAAAGCAGGTGACCGGCATCGCCATCAAATTCAAGCCTTGGGAAGCCACCAAACTCGCGGGCGCGGTTTCCAAATGGGCGGGACCAGCCGGTGCGGTGTTCTCGCTCGGCAGCGATATCTACGGCATGTACAAATCACACGAACTGGAACAGCAGTTGGCGGAGTCGCGCGAACAGATTGGCAACCTGATCAAGGATGCGTTCAAGGACATCTACCTGCTGCTGGCCGACGATGAAAAGATGTTCGCCTTCTTTGCACCGCAGCTGAACCAGTTCGAAACCGTGCTGGAGACCATGGATGAACGGGCCGCCAGTGTGCGCAGCAACCGAACCGCGGTGATTGAAGTGCAGCGCCGTCTGGACCGCATTACACTTACCAGATAGGACCGAGGAACAGGTAGCCGCTGCTCTTGCCTTCCTTGGTGGTGCCGGTGCCGAAGTACAGCGGGCCAAAACGCGTGTCGACCGCGATGAAGGCGCTGGCCGCCTGTTTGAGCTTGCCCCAGCGCAGCGGGTCGTCCGGGCTGTAGGCGCCGCCCGCCTCCAGTGAAAAGCCCAGCCGCACATCGCCGCCCAGCGCGGCCGGCATGGCGCCGATGCTGCGCGCCACCACCACCCGCCCCAGCACCGTGCGGCTGCCCACCACCGAGTTCGGCTCGGTGCCCGACAGCCGCAGGAAGCCCCCCAGGTTGTTGCCGCTGGCGCCGCCCAGGCTGCGCGACCATTCGCCGTACACATGTCCGGCCCAGCGGCCGACGTGGAACGCCTCCAGGCCCTTGAGCTCCTGCAGCGCCGGCACCGGCTCGCTGCCGCTGTTGCCGGCGCGCCGCACCGCGCGCTGCCACTCCAGGCTGACCAGCGAGCCGCGCGTCGGGAAGGCGATGGTGTCGAGCGTATCGACGTTGAAGCTGAGCTGCTGGATGGTCTGGAACGCGCTGTCGCGGCGCTCGTCCTCCGGGATCGTCTGGCGACGGTTGCTGAGCTGGCGCGCGACCGTGTAGCGCAGGTCGCCCCAGCGGCCGAGCTGCCGCCCCAGCGCCATGCTGGCGACGCTGTAGTCATACGCGTAGCGCGCCTGGCGAAAGCCGCTCGCGCTGAACAGGTCGCTCGCGCCGGCGCCGAACTCCAGCGCCGGCGCCACATACCACGGCGAGCCCACCCCCAGCGGCTGGAAGAACTGCGTGCCCAGCGCGCGGTCGGTGCCGACGCTGGCCAGGCTGCGCAGTTCGCCGCCCCAGTCGTTGAGCGACGACAGCACATGCATGGCCTTCAGCTGGAACGCGCTGTTGTCGCTGAAATCGCTATTGAGTTCGATGCCGATGCGCAGGCGGCTGTGCGCCCAGTCGGCCTCGGTCGGCTTGATCAGCACGCTGCGGCCGTTTTCATCGTCGCGCACCTCGGTTTCCACCCGTGCCAGGTCGCCGCGGCCGAACAGATGATTGCCGGCCGCGGCCGCCTGTTCGCTGGTGACCGGCTCGCCGAGCTTGAGGCCGGACTGCACCTCCAGCTCCTTCGGATTGATGCGCCCGCTCGGCGCCACCTCCAGCTTGACCAGCCGCACCGGCTGGTCGATCGCCAGCGGCGCCGACAGCCGCTTGACCTCATACGCCGCGTACTGCGCCTCCGGCAAGGCCAGCTTGACCAGCTTGGCGCTCATCGCCCGCACCGCCGCCTCGCCCTCGCGCATGGCGCGGTCATGGCGGGCGAAATCGAGGAAGCCGATGCCGCCCAGGTTCGGTTGCAGCAGCACGTCATCGGCGCGCAGCTCCTTCAGCGAGCGCTGTACGTTCTGTTCGGTCAGGATCTGCAGCATCTGCTGCGCCACGCTGACCGCGCTGACCAGCTCCTTCTCCTGCGCCAGCGGCGTGCCGACGTTGACCGCGATGATGATGTCGGCGCCCATTTCGCGCGCCACGTCCACCGGCAGGTTGCGCACCAGGCCGCCGTCGACCAGCAGGCGCTGATTGACGCGCACCGGCGCGAACACGCCCGGCACCGCCAGCGAGGCGCGCATGGCCAGGAACAGCGGCGTGTCGTTCAGCTCCACCAGCTCGCCCGTCACCAGGTCCGAGGCGACCGAGCGGAACGGCAGTTGCAGCAGATTGGCCGGTTTGTCGCGCGCGCCCGGCGGCAGCACGCGGGTCAGCGCCAGCTCCAGCGCCTCGTTGCCGGCCGCCGCAGGCGGCAGCGAGACGCCGTCCAGGTGCGCGCCGAATTCAATCCGCGACGGCAGCAACAAGTCCTCCTCGCGGCGCCGGTAGACCAGTTCATCGCGCGGCGCGCGGTCCGCCACCACGGCGTTCCAGTCGGTGCGGCGCACCAGCTGCTCCAGCTGTTCGACCGAGCTGCCGGCGGCGTAGGCGCCGCCGACCACGCTGCCCATGCTGGTGCCAACCACCATATCGACCGGCACGCGCAACTCCTGCAACGCGCGCAACACGCCGATGTGGGCGAAGCCGCGCGCGCCGCCGCCGGACAGCACCAGCGCCACCTTGGGCCGCTTGGGCGTGGCGTCCGACGTCACGGCGCCGGCGGCCGGCGGCTCCGCCGCGTGTGCCACCAAAATGAAAAGGCCGCAGCATAACGCCGCGGCCAGCCTGCGCAAATAAGCCATGGACTCGCCTACTGATTGTTAGCGGGATGATTGGACGGAATGGGCGGAATGCCCATCGGCGCAATCGGCGCTTGCTGTTGTTGCGGCTGCGGCGACGCCACCGGTTGCGGCGGCGCCGGCATCACCGTCGGCGGCGCCGCCGGGGTTGGCTGCGGTGGCGGCGGCATCACCGCCGGCACGCTGCTCACGCCGGCGTCGCTGGGCAGTTCAAGGCGCTTGTTGACGCCACCCTCGGACAGGATCACATGCCTGGCGTGGACTTCCTTGACCGTCACACCCGGCACCACTTCCTTGCCGACGGCGACCGCCAACGCCGGCTGCGCGTCGACCGAGATGATGGCGGCGCTGTCGTCGCCGCGCGCGGCCACCACGCCCTTGAGCTGGTAGTTGCTGACCGCCGCCACCGTCACCTGGCCGCCGAACAGGCCCTTGGCCGCGTCCAGGTTGAGCCCCATCGGCGCCGGCGCCGGCGGCGCGGCGATCGCGCGCTGCTCGGGCTTGAACAACTGCAGTCCCCAATAGGCCAGCGATGCCGACAGCAGCACCACGGCGAGAACAGTAACGAGTAAGGGCAAACGCTTCATGGTGTCCTTGTTGTATTCCTGACGATCAGCGTACCAGCTGATTGATTTCGATAATAGGCATCAGCACCGCCAGCACGATCAGCAGCACCACCACGCCCATGGCCAGGATCAGCGCCGGTTCCAGCAGGCCGGCGATGGTCAGCGTGCGCCGTTCCAGATCGGCTTCCTGCGCGGCGGCGGCGCGGTCCAGCATGGCCGGCAGCTCGCCGGTGATTTCGCCGGCGCGGATCATGTGGATCAGCATCGGCGGGAAGTGCTTCTGCGCCGACAGCGCGCGCGCCAGGCTGACGCCCTCGCGCACGCCGTCGCTGGCCTCCTCCACCAGCTCCTGCATGGCGACGTTGTTGAGCGTATCGCGGCTGGTCTCCAGCGCGCGCAGTATCGGCACGCCGGAACCGGTGGTGATGGCCAGCGTGCTGGCGAAGCGCGCGGTGTTCAGGCTGCGCTCGAATTTTCCGTACAGCGGCGCGGTCAGCAGCCAGGTGTGCCAGCGCCGCTTCAACGCCGGATTCTGCAACGCGCGCCGCCAGCCCACCCAGGCGCCCGCCAGCGCGATCGCCACCACGATACCGTAATGGCGCACAAAATCCGACACCGCCAGCATGACGATGGTCAGGAACGGCAGCTTCTGCTTGGTGTTGGCAAACACCGAGACGATCTGCGGCACCACATAGGTCAGCAGGAAAATCACGATGGCGAACGCCACCACCGTGACGATGGCCGGATAGGTGAACGCCAGCTTGACCTTCTGCATCAGCGCATTGCGCCGCTCGATGTAGTCGGCAAGGCGCGACAGCACGCGCGACAACTGGCCGATCTGTTCACCGGAGGCCACCAGCGCGCGGTAAATCTCGGCGAAGTCGCGCGGATGGCGCGCCAGCACGGCGGACAGCGAAGCGCCGCCGATCACCTCCGAACGCACCGAGGCGATCAGGTCGCGCACATAAGGGCGCTCGGCCTGCTCCAGCAAGGCGGTGAAGGCCTGCTCCAGCGGCAGCCCCGCTTCCAGCAGACTGGCCAGCTGGCGCGTGAACAGCGCCAGCTCGGTCGTCGTCAGGCGTTCGCCAAAGCCGCGGCCGCGGGTGACGCCGGCGGCGTCCACCTGGGCGGCGATGGCGTCGACCTTGAGCGGCACCAGTCCCTGCGAACGCAACTCGGCGCGCGCCGAACGCGCGCTGTCGGCATTGAGCACGCCTTTTTTGGTGGCGCCGCCGGCATCGGCGGCTTCATAACGGAATGCGGGCATGGTCTCTGGCCTAGTCCTTGGTCACGCGCATCAACTCGGCCTGGGTGGTGACACCCTGCTCCAGCCAACGGTCGCCGTCGTCGCGCATGGTCTGCATGCCGTCGGCGATCGCCGCCGCCTTGATCTCGGCTTCGGAGGCGCGGTTGTGGATCTGCGCGCGGATCTGCTCCGTGGTCTCCAGAAATTCGTAGACGCCCACCCGGCCCTGATAGCCGGTGTGGCCGCAATGCTCGCAGCCGGCCGCGTGCCACAGTGTGCCGTCGAAGGTCTTGCAGCTCGGGCACAGCTTGCGCACCAGACGCTGCGCCAGCACGCCGAGCAGCGTGGACGACAGCAGGAACGGCTCGATGCCCATGTCCAGCAGGCGGGTGACGGCGGCGGCGGCGTCGTTGGTGTGTAGCGTCGCCAGCACCAGGTGGCCCGTCAGCGAGGCCTGCACCGCGATCTGCGCGGTTTCCAGGTCGCGGATCTCGCCGATCATGATCACGTCCGGGTCCTGGCGCAAAATCGCGCGCAGCGCCTTGGCGAAGGTCATGTCGATGCGGGTGTTGACCTGGGTCTGGCCAACGCCGGCCAGGTCGTACTCGATCGGGTCTTCCACTGTCATGATGTTGGTGGTGCTGGCGTTCAGCAGCGACAGCGCGGCGTACAGCGTGGTGGTTTTACCGGAACCGGTGGGGCCGGTCACCAGCACGATGCCGTGCGGCTGGTTGATCATGGCGCCGAACTTCGGCAGCATGCTGTCGCTCATGCCCAGGTGGTTCAGATCGAGGCGGTTGGCTTCCTTGTCCAGCAGACGCAGTACCGCGCGCTCGCCATGGCCGGTCGGCAGCGTCGACACCCGCACGTCCACCGGCTTGCCGCCGATGCGCAGCGTGATGCGACCGTCCTGCGGCAGGCGCTTTTCGGCGATGTCCAGCTGCGCCATGATCTTGATCCGCGAAATCAGCGAGCCGTGGATCGCCTTGCGCGGACGGACGATGTCACGCAGCGTGCCGTCGACGCGGAAGCGCACCACCGAGGTTTGCTCGAACGGTTCGATATGGATATCGGAGGCGCCGTCGCGCAGCGCTTGCGTCAGCAGCGCGTTGATCATGCGGATCACCGGCGCGTCGTCGGACGATTCCAGCAGATCCTCGATCGCCGGCACGTCCTGCAGCAGTTTGGTCAGATCGAGGTCGGCGTCGAATTCCTCCGCCACCATCGAGGCGTTGCCGCCGGAGCTGGCGTAGGCGGCGGCGATCGCGCTTTCCAGATCGGCGCGCGTCAGGTTCTTCAGCTGGATGCGGCCGAAACGGCGCGACACTTCGGCGATGGCGGCCGGCGCGGTGGCGCCGCACACCAGTACATCGACGGTGCTTTCGGCATCCTCGCTGTACTGGGCCAGCACCACGAAATCGCGGGCGAAGGCGTAGGGTAGCAGGTTACTCATATCACTGCTGCACTGGCTGGGCGGGCTGGATATTCGAGGCGCCGCCCGGCAGACGCGTTGGCAGCGGCGCCGGCGGCACCGGCGCGGCCACCGCGCCACCGCTGACCGGCGCGCCGTTCTGCAATTGCGGCAGGATCGGCTGGCCCAGATCCTTCACCAGCGCGCTGTCCGGCGGCAGGATGGCCTGCTGCTGGCTGCGCATGTAGTCGTAGCGGTCGGTGGCCAGGCTGGTGCTCTGCTCTTTGCTGCGGATCACCACCGGACGCAGGAACACCATCAGGTTGGTCTTCTTGCGGGTGCGCGATTGCGACTTGAACAGGTTGCCCAGCACCGGGATGCTGCCCAGGCCCGGCACCTTGTCGGTGCCATCGCCTTCGGTGTCCTCGATCAGACCACCCAGCACCACGATCTGGCCGTCGTCAGCGATGACGTTATTCTCGATCACGCGGTTGTTCAGCGTGATGCCGGAAGCGGCGGTCAGCGTCGACTTGTCAACGCTGGAAGTCTCGTGATAAATCGCCAGCTTGATGGTACCGCCCTCGGAAATCTGCGGCCGCACTTTCAGCGTCAGGCCGACGTCCTTGCGGTCGATGGTCTGGAACGGATTGCTGTTGGTGCCGGACGTGGTGGTGAACTGGCCGGTCAGAATCGGCACGTTCTGGCCCACGCGGATGGTGGCCAGCTCGTTGTCCAGCGTGACCATGTTCGGCGTCGACAGGATGTTGGCGTTGCCGTCCGATTCCAGCGCGGACGCCACCGCACCGAGACCGAGCGCGCCGCCGACCTGCTTGAACAGGCCGACCGTGAAGCCGTTGCTCGGCAGGTTGGCGCCCTTGTTGGCGTAGATCGACGTCAGCGACGGGTTGTCGGTGCCACCGGTGGTGAACGACTGCAGCGCGCCCAGGCGGTACTTGCTGGTGTCGCTGCCGGTCGCGCCCAGCCACTGCACGCCAAATTCCGACGCCTTGTCCGACGTCACCTCGACGATCAGCGACTCGATGTAGACCTGGGCGCGGCGCACGTCCAGCTGGTCGATGACGGCGCGCAGGTTGCGGTACATCGCTTCCGGCGCGGTGATGATCAGCGTGTTGGTGGTGGCGTCGGCCTGGATGAAGCCGCCGGCGCCGCCGCTGCCGCTGTTCTGCGTGCTGCCCGAGTTGCTCAGCAGCGGGTTGGTCGGCCCGGAGTTGTTGCCGCCCGAACTGCCGCTACCGGCGCTGCCGCTATTGCTGCCAAAGCTGTTGTTGTTCGAGCCGCTGTTGTTCTGCGCATTCAGGCCGCCGGTGCCGGTATTGTTATTGCCGCCACCCTGGGTCGTGTTTTCGCCCGACACCACCGCGCGCAGCGTCTGCGCCAGCTTGGTCGCCTCGGCGTTCTTCAGGTACACCACGTGCACATTGCCCAGCTCCTGGGTCGGCTGATCCAGCTTGGCGATCAGCGACTTGGCCAGGTTGGAACGCGCCGCCGACGGCGCGCGCAAAATCAGCGCATTGGTGCGCGGATCGGCCAGCACGGTGACCTTGCCGGCATCGGCGGCGCCGCCACCGGCGTCCATCAGCTTGTTGATCATGGTGGCCAGGTCGCTGGCGATAGCGTAGCGCACCGGGATCACATCGAGGTCGGTGACCGCCGGCGCGTCCAGCGCGGCGACGATCTTGGCCAGCCGCTTGACGTTGTCGGCGTAGTCGGTGACCACCACGCTGTTGTTGCCGGGATTGGCGTTGATCGTGTTGTTCGGCGAGATCAGCGGCCGCAGCACCGTCACCACGTTGTTGGCCGACTCGTAATTCAGGTGGAACACCTGGCTGACGATCTGGTCGCCCTTGGCCGAGGCCTGCGCCGCGCCCACCTGGGTCGGCGCCGCCTGCAGCTTGGCGTCCGCTTCCGGCACCACCTTGGCGAAGCCGTCGCCACTGACCACCGCGAAGCCCTGCAGGCGCAGCGCGGAGGTCAGCAGGCCGAAGGCCTGCGACTTGGTCACCGGTTTTTCCGACACCACCGTCAGCGTGCCTTTGACGCGCGGGTCGATGACGAAGGTGATGTTGGTGTAATGGCCGATGGCCTTGATCACCGATTCGATGTCGGCGCCGACAAAGTTCAGCGCGGCGTCGTCGGCCGCGGCCTGCGCCGGCACCGGCATCAGCAGCGCGGCGGTCGGCGCGGCGCTGATCGCGCAGCACAGCATCGCACCCGCGCTCAGGCGGCGCAGCGCAGGGAGGGTGGTTTTGCTAACGGACGGGTTTTTCATAGTCTGAACTTTATCTTTAATGGAACTCTAAAGCGATCACGTTACGGTCGTTGCCCGGCTTGCGCTGCCCCAGCAAACTCAGCAGGTTGGCCAGCGTGTCGTCGTATCCTTGTGCGGCCTCGGCCTGGCCGGAAAACTGCAGCCGGCCATTGGCCAACTGACCTTTGCCGCTTAACAGCAGCGGCCCTTTGACGGAGCTGAGCGCCAACCGCGCCTGCTGCCCCTGCCAGTCCAGCGCCAGCGCGTAGCTGCCCAGCGGGCGGATCGGCGACAGGCGCGACGCCATGTCGGTCATATCCAGCGTGGTGCGACCATGGACGCTGAGCTGGCGGTTGGCCAGCGCCAGCGCCAGGCTGGTCCACGACAGCCGCATGTTGCCGCTAGGCGCCAGCGTGTTCAGCGGCGCGCCCAGGCCGGACAAGCTCTCGGCCGGCAGCAGCAGCGCCGAAGGACTCAACTGCCATTGCGACCAGTCGCCGCGGAAGGTCACCGGCTGCGCCAGCGCCGCCGGATTCTCCAGTTGCAGCTCGACCATGCCGATCAGCGCCAGCGGCGAAATCTTCCAGCTGAAGCGCCCCGGCAGCAGCGGCGTGACCGGGCCGTTATTGCCCGCCGCGCCGCCGATGAAGGCCGAACCGCGCCACAGCGTACCCTGCGCGTCGCCCAGCGTCAAACGCCCGCCGGTGCGCTGTTCGACGATGGCGCCCAGCCACGCGGCCGGAAAGCAACCCAGCAGCGTCAGCGCCATCGTCAGCGCGATGGTCAGCAGCCAAAGCACGGCGCGTTTCATCGCGCTCCCTGGCGCAGCGTCAGCGAGGCGTTGACCACGCCCGGCGCGTCCTGCGCGGTAAAGCTGGCGTCCATGACGTTGATGCGGCTTTCGCTGCGGATCGCGTCCAGCCACGCCACCACGCCGGCGTACTGGACGCCGGTGAAGACCAGCTTGGCGTAGTCACCGGTGACGTTGAGCGATTGCGGCGTGAGGCCGCGCGCCGTCAGGCCGGCGCTCAGGCCATCGCGCGTCATCGGCGTCGGGGCGATGCTGTTCTGGCCCTTCAGCGCCTGCGCCTCGCGCGCCATCACCTGCATTTCGGCGGCCTGCTGGTGCAGTCGCGGCAGTTCTTTTTGCAATTGCGCGCGGCCGCTCAGCGCCGGGTCGATCAGCAGGCTGTAAAACAGGCCCAGGCCGACCACCACGCCGCCGATGCGCAGCAGCTTGCGTTCCTGCTCGCTGCGCACCTGCCAGAAGGCGTCGGCGCGCGCACGCAGCGTTTGAAGGGAAGGTTGTTTGCTCATGATTTTGCTCCAGCGCCGACCGGCGCGATCCGCCATGTGCCCGGCGACGGCTCCTGCATCTCCAGCTTGCGGCCGGCCAGCGACTGGCGCAGCGTCTGCGCCGCCGCCGCGTCCACCGTGTTCGGCTTGAGCTTGACCAGCAGCGCGTGGTCCTTGTAGTCCAGCGTGGCGATGATGTCCTTGCGCGGCAGCACGCCCAGCGCCTCGCCGAAGGCGGCGCTCAGCGTGACGAATTCGTCGCCGCCGGCTTCACCGCTGTTGGCCTTGGCCAGGCGGATATTGCGGCTCATCTGGTCTTGCGGCGCCACCACCAGCGGCTCGCTCGGATAGACCGACTTGAAGGTCTGCAGCATCGCGCGATTGACCGCCTTGGCCTCGGCCTTGAGGCGCAACCATTCGACATTCACGCCCACCACATTGACCAGCAGCGCCAGCACGCCGATGCGCAACGGCCAGCGCCAGCGCTGCCACGCTCGCGCCGCCGCGCCGCTGTCGCCGACGCCCTGCGCCAGGTTCAGGCCCGCGCCGCGCGCGGCGGCGATCCAGTGCGCCCAGTGATCCTCTTCCAGCGTCAGGTGCGCGATCTCCGCCGCCAGCGGTGCGAATTGCGCCTTCTGCGCCGCCGACACGTACAGCGTGACCGGCTGCTCGCCGGCCAGCACGCGCACGGTGTGCAGCGCCGCCTGCGGCTGCGCCGGCAGCGTCATGCCCAGGCCTTCGGATTGCGACTGGCGCAGCGCCAGGTCGTAGCCGGCGTCGCCCGGCACCAGCGCGGCCGACACCGCGCCCGGCTGGAACGGCAGGCACAGTTGCGACGGCACCGCCGTCACCGCGTGCGCGCCCTGCGCCACCAGCGCCTTGACCAGCACCTCCAGCCAGGCACGCTGCACCACGGCCACGGTGCGCATGCCGTCGTCATCGGCGGGACCGGCGGCCAGCGCGCAGTCGGCCGGGTCGCCCAGCACATGCTCCTCCACCAGCGCCGGCAGCGCCGCTTTCAGCTTGGTGGCCGACAGCGGCGGCGTTTTCACCCGCAGCAGCGTCACGTCCGACGCCGCCAGCAGCAGCGTGACGCGGCGCGCCGAGGCCACCATGGCGCCCAGGTTGCCCAGCGGGGCCGTGCCCTGCTGCAGCAGATTGCCGCCGTCGCCCACCAGCGCGAACGGGCAGCTCTGGGCTGCACCGCTGTCGATGCTGGCCTTGGCCGGATAGCGGATAAATAATGTCGTCAAAGGATCTCGCTTTCGTTCATCGCTATTCTAGTATTCCCGTATCCATACCACCTTGGTGAGTCCCCCGGTCCGGTCCAGCAGGGACTGCGTTTCCAGCGTGGCGCGGTCCAGCTTTACCCGGCTGTAGGCCAGGAAGTAATCGCTGCGCACGCCCCATGCCGCGTTAATCTTCTTGCCGTTCATCTGCGGCAGGCTGGTGAAGCCCGCCGCATCGCGGTAATACACCGTCTTGCGCGCGCTGACCATGGCCGCCGCATCCGACAGCGACAGGTCCGGCACCAGCGCCGACAGCAACTCCGGCGGCGCCGTGTTCACATTCACCGTCACCACGCCGAGGGCCGGCAGCACGATCACATAATCGCGCAGCTTGTCGATGGCCGTCGGCGTGAAGCCGCTCACCGCCAGCAAATCCTCTACCCGCACCAGCGCCATCGTTTGATTGCCGACGGATGACTGTTGCACCGGCTGCCCTTGCTGGCCGGCCGGCGCCGCCCCCGACTGCGCCACCAGATTGGCCACGCCTTGCGCCAGGCCGGCGTCCAGGTTCAGGTTGCGCAACAGCTTCTTGAACACCTCCACCTCGGCCGGATTGAGCGCTTTGTTGGTCGCCAGATTGCCTAGATTGTAACGCGCCTGCGCGTCGGTCATGCGGCCTAATAAGGTCGCATCATAACGCTCGCCCTGCAAGCGTTCGCGCTCGACGTAATCGTCCAGCCGCGTTTCCTCCAGCGGCGTGGCCCAGACGCCGTTCAATTCCGTCCACAGCGGCGTGTGGGCGCGGTCCTCGTTGAGCACCAGGCGGCTCAGGTCGAGCGCGCCGCGCAGTATCCAGCGCGTTTGCAGTTGCAGCCGCTGGTTTTCCATCGAGCGCACCTGCACCTGCTGCAACCAGAACAGACTGGTGACGATGGTCACTGCCAGCGTGCTGAGTAGCAGCGCCGTGATGATGGCCACGCCCTGCTGCCGCCGCAGCCTCACAGTGCCCCCAGCAGGAAAGCCTTGACCATCGGCACCGTCTGTCCTTGCAGCGACAGCGACACTTCCAGCCCAGTGACGCGGTTGGCAACGCCGCTGGTGCCGACGCCGGCCGCCGGCTGCCAGTTGCCGGCACTGGCGGCGACCGGCACCTGCGGCTGTGTCGCCGCGCCAGTCACCCACAGGCGCATGCCCATGCCCTGCACCCGGGATTGCAACGCCACCGAACCGCTGGTGTCGACGTCGCTGAGCGCGGCCTGCCACAGGTTGTCCAGCTGCGTCAGATCGCGCGTGGCGTTCGACTCGCGCCGCGTCAGCACGCCGTCGGCGTTGACGCGGTAGGACACCACCTGCAGGCGCGTCGGCTGGTTATCGTTCATCACCATCCGCACCAGCGTGATGCGGTTGTCTTCGGCCTGCAGGTAGGCGCGGTTGCTCAGCAGCGCGCTGTCGGCCAGGTGGGCGCAGTCGCTCTGCATTTGCGCGAACGCCAGTTGCAGGCCGCGCGACTGGTCCATTTCATCGGTCAGCGCGCCGCGCGAACGGACGATGCTATCGAGCCCGCGCCAGCCCAGCACCGCCATCATCGCCAGGATGGAGATGGCCAGCAGCAGTTCGATCAGCGTAAAGCCGCCGCGCGCGCGCGCCATCATGAATTGAGCACCAGTTGCACCAGCTTGATGATGCGGCGTTCGGGATTGCGGGCGTCGTAGACATTGACTTCGACGCGGCGGAAGCGCGGATTGGGACTGGCGATAACGTCTTCCTCGCACATCAGCGGCATGTCGCCCTGCGGGCATTCGTAGGTGGTCTTGCCGATCGCCGGGAACACGCGCGACAGGCGCAGTTGCACCAGCCGGTTCTCAGCCGACCAGGTGGCCATCATGTGGGCGCGCAGACCGTCGCTGTTGGCGGTCAGGCTGCCGACCGCGCGCAGCGACGCGATCAGCGCGGTGGCGACGATCATCAGCGCGACCAGCACTTCCAGCATGGTGAAACCTTGGGAGCGGCGGCGCATGTCAGTCCACCGTGAAATGGCCGATGCCGTCGGCGCGGATGGCGACCCGGCTGCCGTCATTGGCGGCCATGGTCAGCACAAAGGGTTTGTCGACCGGCTCGCGGCCGAAGACGATGCGCAGCGTGTCATCCTGCGCCGCCGGCTGCGGCTCCAGCATCAGCGTCACCGGTGCGCGCTTGAATTCGCGCTGGCGCAGCAGGTCGTCCTGGGTCACCTGTTCCCATTCGCGGTTGTCGTTGCGGACCATGAAGCGATAGGTGTCGCTGCCGGCTTCAAAGGCGATCAGCCGGTTGCGCACGATGGCCTCGTCGCGCGCCAGTTGCAGCAGCAGCGCGATGCGCTTGGCGTCCTGCTCCAGCGATTGTTTCTGGCTAGGCGCGGCGCTGAGCGTGGCCAGGCCCAGGGTAATGCCCAGAATGACCATTACCACCAGCAGTTCAATCAGCGTGAAGCCACGCTGGCCCGCGCCCATGATGCCGACTCCCTTCAGTGATCAGTTATCCCAGGAGCCGATGTCGGCGTCGTCGCCGGTGCCGCCAGGCTGGCCGTCGGCGCCATAGGAGAACACGTCGACCTCGCCCTTGGCGCCCGGATACAGGTACTGGTACGGATTGCCCCAAGGGTCTTTCGGCATTTTCTCGACATAGCCGCCGCTTTTCCAGCCATTGGCGGCCGGGCCGCTGGCCGGTTTTTCGATCAGCGCCTGCAGGCCTTGCTCGGTGCTCGGGTAGCGCTGGTTATCCAGCTTGTACAGCTTCAGCGCCTGCATCAGGGTGGCGATATCGACCTTGGCGGCGGCGATCTTCGACTCGCCGGCGCGGTTCAGCAGCTTGGGCACCACCAGCGCGGCCAGCACGCCCATGATCACCACCACCACCATGATTTCGATCAGCGTAAAGCCGCGTTGCAGGTGTTGAGCGGCGCGGCGGCGAAGGTTCAGCTTTTTCATAATCTGATAACAAATTTAAAGAGTGCAGAGTATAAGACGGAATCACGGCGATGGCGACATCTGGCCCTGTTTTATCCGTTTTGGCGCTTAAATAACGGTTAAACCATGCTCAATATGACAGTTTCTTTACAAGACCTTACGCCCTAATCGTGTTTGCCGGCGCTGCCCTCGATGCGGGCGCGGGCGCCATCGTTGCCGCCGCCATACGCGGCGGCAACCGGCGTGGCCGCTTTGATCACTTGCGGCGCCCCGGTCACGAACGGCGCGATGCCCAGCGCCGCGTCGATTTCCTGCGGGTAGATCAGGAAGCCGCGCGTGATCACCGCCGCCACCTTGCGCACATCCTCGATATTTTTCGTCGGATCACCGTCCACCAGCACGATGTCGGCCAGCTTGCCCGGCGTGATGCTGCCGCGGTCATGGCTGGTGCGGGTGTAGCGTGCGCCGTTGCGCGTGGCCACCTGCAAGGCCTGCGCCGGCGTCAGGCCGGCCTTGACCAGCAGCGCCAGCTCCGAGTGCAGCGTGTAGCCGGGAATGTCGTCGGTGCCGGCCACGATCGGCACGCCGGCCTGGTACAGAATGCCGACGAACCGCACCATCTTGGCGTAGGACTTCTCGTAGCGCTTGAGCTGCGCGTCGCCGTCGATCTTCATGCTGCCGACCCGGAAGCCGCGCGCCACATCCGGCGGCATATGCGCCTCCACCGCCACATACGGCTCGTTGATGTCGCCGTCGCGCTGCTTGAGGAAGGCGAAGGCAGACAGCGTCGGGTCGATGGAAATCTGCTTCTTCGCCAGGTAGGACACGAAGTCCTTCACCGGTTTGGAATTGAAGTCGAGGTCCGCCACTTTCTCGGCCGGCAGCACGAAGCGGTTGAGGTTACGGGTTTCGGTGTCCGGCTTGACCAGGAAATTCAGCAGCACCTGGTTGATGTGCTGGATCTCGTCATAGCCGGCGTCCAGCGCCTCCTGCGCGCGCAGGCCGGCCGGGATGTGGCCGGAAACGCGCATGCCGCGGCTGTGCGCATAGGCCACGGTGTCCTTCAGGATGGCTTTCGGGAAGGAGTTATAGATCTTCAGCTGCGGGTAGCCGCGCTCCGCGTACCAGTCGACGGCGTCCCTGGCCCCTTTCAGGTCCTTGATGACGAAACCGTTGTTGGCGCTGAACGGGCTTTCGCCTTCAAGGAAGCCGGCCGGCACCACCTGCGGCGCCAGCAGCTTGCCGGCGGCGGTTTCGTCCAGCATGGCCTGCAACTGCTGGTTGTCGTTGCCCATGTCGCGTACGCTGGTGACGCCGGTCGACATATTCAGCGCGCCAGACCAGCGGTCGACGTGGCCGTGCATATCGAACAGGCCAGGCAGCACGACACGGCCGGCGGCGTCGATCACGTTGTCCGCCTCGCGCACCGGCGAGCCGGCCGGCTGCACGGAGGTGATGCGGCCGCGCAGCAGGTAGATATCCGATGCTTGGCCAACGCTGGCTTTTTCGCTGTCGAAGATGCGCGCGTTACGCACCACGGTCAGCCCGGTCAGCGGGTGTTGCAACTTGGCGGCGACCTCGGTCAGCATCTTGTTCTCGGCCTGTTTCTGGCGCGCGGCCAGCGCCGGGGCGGCGGCCTGCCAGCCCTCCTCCAGCATATTGGCGAAGCCGGGCATGATCACGCCGAACAGGCGCGGTTGATCACCGGCGGTGGCCCAAAAGAACGATGGCGACAAGCCCACGCCGGTCTGTGCCAGCAGGCGCACCGTCTGTTTCTGACCGCTGGCGCTGGTGATTTCCACCTGGTCCAGTTCCCGCTGCGACAGCGTGCCCGATGGCAGCAGCGCCAGCTTGCCACCCGGGTTCTTCGCCAGCGCGGTAATCGTCATCGACACCACCTCGAAAGAACTGTTCAGCGGCAGATAGGTCGCCGGACCGGTGACGGTCTTGCGTCCCTGCTCGCTGGTGGACTTCCACTCGGCCTGATCGCCCTTGCGGCTGAATTGTTCATCGACCACGGCGCCGAAGGTGGAGTTGCCCTTGACCGAATACTCGGTCATCACGCCGTCCGCGCCCAGGCGGAATTGCTCCGTCAGTTCCGGGCCGCGGCCATTGTTCTTGAAGATGAAACGCACTTTGGTCAGGCCATCGTCCAGACGCTCGACAACCTGCTCGCCGATCTGCTTCTGGTTCTCCGAGATGATCAGGTAGCGGGTGGTGGTGGTGGCGTGCGCGCCGAAAGCGGCGGCCAGCGCCAGTGGAAGTACCGCGAGTCGTTTCATCAGCAAGATCATTCTCCCCTAGTTTTTATTCGCGCAGACCGGGCAGGCGGCATTGCGGCCGACGCCTATGCTGGTCCACTCCATATGCAAACCATCAAGCATCAACAAACGCCCCGCCAGCGAAACGCCCACGCCCATCAACAGCTTGAGCGCTTCGGCCGCCTGCATGGCGCCGACCACGCCCACCAACGGCGCGAACACGCCCATGGTGGAACAGGCCACATCCTCAAATTGCTGGTCCTGCGGGAACAGGCAGGCATAGC
Source organism: Duganella lactea (assembly GCF_009857505.1). Lineage (GTDB taxonomy): Bacteria > Pseudomonadota > Gammaproteobacteria > Burkholderiales > Burkholderiaceae_D > Rugamonas > Rugamonas lactea. The sequence continues at coordinate 496,508 of NZ_WWCP01000001.1, read as the reverse complement.
AGGGCTGATCGCCGCCGCGCGGATCGAACACGCTGATCTGGCCATCGAAGCGGATCACCGCGCCCGACACCAGCGGCTTGCCGGCGGTCACGCAGGCGCGGTTGACCGCGTGGCGCGTGGCGAAGTTGTCGGTGCAGTCCAGCACCACGTCGGCGGCGACCACCAGTTGCGCCAGGCGCGCGTCATCGACCCGCTCCTGCAAGGCGGTGATGGTGATGTCGGGATTAATCTGCCGCAGCGTGACGGCCGCCGATGCCGCCTTGGGCTGGCCCACGCGTTCGGTGGTGTGGGCAATCTGGCGCTGCAGGTTGGTCAGGTCGACCGTATCGTCGTCGACCAGCGTGAGGTGGCCGACGCCGGCCGAGGCCAGGTACATCGCGGCCGGCGAACCGAGGCCGCCGGCGCCGATCACCAGCGCATGCGCGGCCAGCAGCTTTTGCTGGCCTTCGATGCCGATCTGGTCCAGCAGGATGTGGCGCGAGTAGCGCAGCAGTTGTGAGTCGTCCATCTTCTCTGTGCGGCGTCGCGCGTTGGGTTATTTGGCCTTGGAGTCGGGCTTGAGCGGCGTCTCGGTCTTGACCGGCGTATCCGGCTTGGTTTCGCCGACATCGTTGGCCGGCTTGGCCTCCGCCTTCGACAGCTTGACCGGCAAGCCCTTGAAATGATTCAGCGCCTGCGCCAACTGGAAGTCGTCCTTGGAACCGAATTCCACCGGCTTGTACTTCTTCGACAGCGCGGCGATGCGTTGCTCGTCTTCCAGCACATCGCGTTTAGCCTCGCCTTCCGGCTCCTTGTCGTTGCCCAGGTGTTTTTGCAGATCGGCCTCGCGCACGCGCAGGCCGTTCAGGCCATCGCCTTCGGCGGTTTCATCGACCAGCATGTCCGGCGTGATGCCGCGTGCCTGGATCGACCGGTTCTTCGGCGTATAGTAGCGGGCGGTGGTCAGCTTGACGGCGGTATCGGCGGTAAGCTGGCGCAAGGTCTGCACCGAGCCTTTGCCGAAGGTCTGCTGGCCCATGACGATGGCGCGCTGGTAATCCTGCAGCGCGCCGGCGACGATCTCCGAGGCCGAGGCGGAACCGGCGTTCACCAGCACCACCATCGGCACCTCTTTCAACGCCGCCGGCAGCTTGGCCAGCGGGTCGTGCTTGGCGCGCGGCGCATAGAATTCCTGGCGGCCGTAGAAAGTCTCCTTGGCGCTTTGCAGCTGGCCGTTGGTCGAGACGATCACCCGGTCCTTCGGCAGGAAGGCGGCCGAAACGCCGATCGCGCCCGGCACCACGCCGCCCGGATCGTTGCGCAGGTCCAGCACCAGGCCCTTGATATGCGGGTCCTGCTGGTACAGGGCGGTGATCTTCTTCGCCATGTCGTCCACGGTGGGTTCCTGGAACTGCGAGATGCGCACCCACGCATAACCCGGCTCGATGATTTTGGCCTTGACGCTCTGGACGCGGATTTCCTCGCGCGTGACGTTGAACACCAGCGGCTTGTCCTCGTCCTTGCGGCTGATGGTGACGCTGACCTTGGAGTGCGGTTCGCCGCGCATCTTCTTGACCGATTCATCCAGCGACATGCCCTTGATCAGCATGCCGTCGATGCGGGTAATCAGGTCGCCGGCCTTGATGCCGGCCTTGAAGGCGGGCGTGTCCTCGATCGGCGAGACGACCTTGATGTAGCCGTCCTCCAGCCCGACCTCGACGCCGATGCCGACAAACTTGCCGGCCACCGTCTCGCGCATTTCGCGGAAGGCTTTTTTGTCGAGGTAGACCGAGTGCGGGTCCAGCGACGACACCATGCCGGAAATCGCTTCCGTCAGCAGCTTCTTGTCGTCGACGGTTTCGACATAGTCGGTCTTGATCAGGCCGAACACGTCGGACAGCTGGCGCAGCTCTTCCAGCGGCAGCGGCGAGCCGCTGACCTTTTGCGCGATGGCGGAAAACTGGAAAGAGGCGGCAACGCCGGCCACCATACCGAGGCCGATCAGGCCGATGCTCTTGACTTTGTTGCCCATGTTTTTCCGCAAACCTTAAAACTTGACCCAGCCAGCCGGGTCGAATGCCGCGCCCTGATGGCGAAGTTCAAAGTATAGCCCCGATTCCTCGTTGCCGCCGCTGTTACCTGCGCTGGCGATGGCGTCGCCGGCCTTGACGATGTCGCCGGCGCGTTTCAGCAGCGACTGGTTATTGCCATAAATACTCATGTACTGGCCGCCGTGATCGACGATGATCAGATTGCCGAAGCCGCGCAGCCAGTCGGCGAACACCACGCGGCCGCCAGCCACGGCGTGCACGTCGGCGCCCTCGCCGGTGCGGATAAACACGCCTTTCCAGCTGGGGCCGTCGCCGCGCTTGGCGCCGAACTTGTTGACGATCTTGCCGCTGACCGGCGGCCGCAGTTGGCCCTTGAGCGCCGCGAAAGCGCCCGCCGGCGCGGCCGGCGCCAGCGCGATGTCGGCCGCCCTGGCCGGCGGCGCGGCGGGTTCGACCGGCGCCGGCTTGATCACCGCGACCTTGGGCGGCTCGTCGCTGTCGATGGCGTCGGCCGGATTCGGCGCCGGCTGGGTCGGCTGGGCCGGCTTGATGGTGCCGGACTTGTTCTGATTCGCCGCCAGCCGCTTGCGCTCTGCCTCGGCGGCGGCGCGGGCCTTGGCCAGCGCGCGCGCTTCGGCGGCGGCCTTGGCCCTGGCGGCGGCGACCTCTTCCTGGCGTCGCTTCTCGGCGGCCGCGGCGGCGGCCTGTTCGGCGATCAGTTTGCCCAGCTTGTCGACCAGGCCGGCCATGCGCTGCTCGTCTTTTTCCAGGCTGCCCGCTTCCTTGCGCTGGGCCACCAGTTTCTTCGACAAGGTGGACAGCAGGGCCGCGCGGCGGCCTTTTTCCTGTTCCAGCCTGGCTTTTTGTTGCAATTGTTCCTGAGCGATTTCTTCCAGCTCGTCCTTGGCGTTCTGCGCCTCCTCCTGATTGACCTCGACGGCCTTGAGGTTGGCGCGCAGCGACTCCAGCAGCCGCGCCTGCGCCTGCGACACGTAGGCCAGCATTTGCAGGTCGCGGTTGATGCGGTTGGGGTTGTCGCCGGACAGCAGCAGCTTGATGCGGTCTTCGTTGCCGGCCACGTACTGGTCGCGCAGCAGCTTGGCCAGCTGCTGCTTCTGCTGCTCGACCGTCGCCGCCAGCCGGTCGTGCTCGGCCGACAGCTGCTTCAGCTTGACGTTGGTGTCGCGCTGCTCCTGCTGCAGGTCGCGCAGCGCGCGGTTGGCGTCGGAAATCGCCTTTTCGGACTCGGCCAGCGTATCGGCCGCCTCGTCCTTGGCGTTTTCGGTCTTGCTGATGTCCTTCTTCAGCGACGACAACTTTTGCTGCAGGCCGGCGCGCTCGGCCTCGGCCGCCGCTTTCTGCTTGCTGCGGTTGGTGGTCTTGCCGAAGGGAGCGGCCGAGGTGACACCAGCGGCCCCCAGCGACAACATCAGCAGCAGCGCGACTGCCGCATGGCGGAACGAAGTGGAAGACAAATTACTTGGCCTTGCCCTGGTTGGCGACCGCCGCCTGGGCGGCGGCGATGGCGGCGGCGTCGCCCAGGTAGTAGTGACGCAGCGGTTTCAGGTTCTCGTCCAGCTCGTAGACCAGCGGCGTGCCGTTCGGGATGTTGAGGCCGACGATATCGCTGTCGCTGATGCCGTCGAGCATCTTGATCAGCGCGCGCAGGCTGTTGCCGTGGGCCGAAATGATGATCTTCTTGCCGGCCTTGATGGCCGGGGCGATGTCCTCGTCCCACACCGGCACCACGCGCGCCACGGTGTCTTTCAGGCACTCAGTCAGCGGGATCTGCGCCTTGGTCAGGCCGGCGTAGCGCGGATCGTTGAACGAGGCGCGGTCGTCGCCCTCTTCCAGCGCCGGCGGCGGCGTGTCGTAGCTGCGGCGCCAGACCAGCACCTGCTCGTCGCCGTACTTGGCGGCGGTCTCGCCCTTGTCCAGGCCCTGCAGGGCGCCGTAGTGACGCTCGTTCAGGCGCCAGTCGTTCTTGATTGGCAGATACATCATGTCCATCTCGTCCAGCGCCAGCCACAGCGTGCGCACCGCGCGCTTGAGCACCGAGGTGTAGGCCAGGTCGAAGGTGAAGCCACCTTCCTTGAGCAGCTTGCCAGCCTGCTTGGCCTCATTGATGCCTTTGTCGGTCAGGTCGACGTCGGTCCAGCCGGTGAAGCGGTTCGACAGGTTCCAGGTGGATTCGCCATGGCGCATGAAAACGATTTTGTACATGAGGACTATCTTTTCAAGAAAAGGTGGAAAACCGGTAGTAAGAACTTCTAACAGCTTCTATTTTATAATGCGCGGATTAAGTTCAACCATTGGATTCCTGTGAAATTCTTCATTGATAACATTTTTTTGATCGCCATCGTACTGGTTTCCGCCGGCGCCCTGCTGTGGCCGTCGCTGACGGTGCGCGGCAAACGCGGCAGTCCGCAAGACATCACCATGTTGATTAATCGCGGTAAAGCCACCATTGTCGATGTACGCGACGCCAAGGACTATGCCGACGGTCACTTGCCTGACGCCAAGAATATCCCGCTGGCCGACCTCGACCAGCGTATCGGCGAACTGGACAAATTCAAGAGCCGCAGCCTGATCGTGGTCGGCAAGACCGACGCGCGCGCCTCGTCGGCCGCCGGCAAACTGGGCAAGGCGGGTTTCGCCGATGTGGTCAATCTGGAAGGTGGCGTTGCCGCTTGGCAAAAAGCCGGCCTGCCGCTGGTCAAAAAATAAGGAGGTCATCATGACTGCCGAAGTGATTATGTACACCACCGCCGTCTGCCCCTACTGCATCCGCGCCGAGCGGCTGCTGGAAGCCAAGGGCGTGACCGCGCTGAAGAAGATCCGCGTCGACCTCGACCCGGAGCAACGGATGACCATGATGCAAAAGACCGGTCGCCGCACCGTGCCGCAGATTTACATCGGCGACACCCATGTCGGCGGTTTTGACGATTTGTATGCGCTGGACCAAGCCGGGGGTTTGACCCCCTTGTTAAATGGCTAATGCACCTCATATGACTACGCGGGTCGGCAAAAGCTTTAAATCCATAATGGTTTTGATACAATTGCCTTCGCGTTTGATTTGCGCTGTCTTCTAGCCATACCAAGCAAACATCATCGAAACCACAACGAAAGCGTTCCATGTCTGAAGAAAATCTGCAACCAGTATTCCAAATCCAACGCGTCTACCTGAAAGATCTGTCGCTGGAACAACCTAATTCGCCGGCGATCTTCCTGGAACAGGAAGCCCCGAGCATCGAAGTGGCGCTGGATGTGGGCGCCGAACCGCTGGCCGATGGCATCTTCGAATCGACCGTGACCATCACCGTCACCGCCAAGGTCAAGGACAAAGTGGCGTTCCTGGTGGAAGGCAAGCAAGCCGGCATCTTCGAGGCGCGCAACATTCCGGAAGACCAGCTGGACCCACTGCTGGGCATCGGTTGCCCGAACATCGTCTACCCTTACCTGCGCTCGAACATCGCCGACGTGATCACCCGCGCCGGCTTCCCACCAGTGCATCTGGCGGAAATCAACTTCGAAGTGTTCTACCAGCAGCGTCAACAAGCAATCGTTGAAGCCGCGGCCCAGGCCCCAGCCGCCGACGCGACCCACTAAGCGTTCGCCGCAACACCCCGCCGCCGGGCAACGCGTCCGGCGGCAGTTTTATTTTCAAGGTAAGCCATGACATTTCCCCGTTTGATCGCTGCGCTGACCATGACGCTGGCCACCACCGCCAGCCAGGCCTACGACTTCAAATCGGTCGGCGCCGCGCCCGTCATCCTGTACGACGCGCCGTCCACCAAAGGGGGCAAACTGTTCGTCGTGCCGCGCGGCGCCCCGCTGGAGGTGGTGCTGGCCTATGGCGAATGGCTCAAAGTACGCGATGTCAACGGCGAGCTGGCCTGGACCGAGGCCAAGGGCCTGAGCGCCAAACGCACCGTCATCGTCAAGACGCCCAACCTGAAAGTCCGCGCCGCGCCGGAAGAAGCCGCCGCCGCCGTCTTTACCGCCGACAAGGGCGTGCTGCTGGAACTGAGCGAATCGGTGGCCGGCGGCTGGATCAAGGTGCGTCACCGCGACGGCCTGATCGGTTTCGTCAAACAATCCGAAGTCTGGGGCATATAATTGCCGTAGCGGCGCCCTCCCTGCGCGCCGAATGAGATTCCATGCAAGAAAAGACTAGCAAACAAGCGGGCCTCGCCCGCAAGGTGAGCGTGCTCGGCGCGGGCGCCTGGGGCACCGCCGTGGCCATGGCGCTGGCGCAACGCCACGACGTGCTGCTGTGGGGCCGTAACGCCGCCGCGCTGGAAACCATGCGCGCGACGCGCGAGAGCAGCTATCTGCCCGGCTATATTTTCCCCGCCGGTCTGCAAGTGGCGGCCGATTTCGACGCCGCGCTGGCCCATGTGGCCGAACCCGGCAGCCTGCTGATCGCCGCCTGCCCGGTGGCCGGTCTGCGTCCGCTGCTGGGCCAGCTGAAAGGCCGGCCGATTCCGAATCTGGTCTGGCTGTGCAAGGGCTTTGAATACGACACCGGCCTGCTGCCGCACCAGATCGTGCGCGAAGTGTTGGGCGACACCGTCGCCGGCGGCGCGCTGTCCGGCCCATCGTTCGCGCAGGAAGTGGCCAGGGGCCTGCCGTGCGCGCTGACCATCGCCTCGGCGTCGGCGGCGCTGCGCGCCTGCGTGGTGGAAACCGCGCACGGCGGCAATATGCGCGTGTATTCGAGCGAAGACCTGGCTGGGGTGGAAGTTGGCGGCGCGGTGAAAAACGTGCTGGCCATCGCCACCGGCGCGGCGGACGGCCTGGGCCTGGGTCTGAATGCGCGCGCCGCGCTGATCACGCGCGGCCTGGCGGAAATCACCCGCCTCGGCGTGGCCCTGGGCGGCCAGACCGAAACCTTCATGGGTCTGACCGGCATGGGCGACCTGATTCTGACCTGCACCGGCGACCTGTCGCGCAACCGCCGCGTCGGCCTCGGGCTGGCGCAGGGCAAGGCGCTGGATGTCATCGTGCAGGAGCTGGGCCATGTGGCCGAGGGCGTGCCTTGCGCCAAGGCCGTGCGCGAGCTGGCCGCCAGGCTGGGCGTCGAGATGCCGATCACCAACGCCGTGGCCGGCGTGCTGTTCGACGGCGACCAGCCGCAAGCGATGGTCGCCCGCCTGCTGTCGCGCGATCCAAAAGGCGAGTAGGCGGGCGCTTTCTTTCCTAATCCGGCTGCCGCGTGCGCCCGGCGTAGGTCAGGCGGTACAGCAACGGCAGCACCAGCAGCGTCAACGCGGTGGACGACAGAATGCCGCCAATCACCACCGTCGCCAATGGCCGCTGCACCTCCGCCCCGGTGCCGGTGGCGATCGCCATTGGAATGAACCCCAGCGACGCCACCAGCGCCGTCATCAGCACCGGCCGCAGCCGCGATAGCGCGCCTTCACGGATCGCCTGCTCAACAGTCCGCCCCTCATCCCGTAATTTGCGAATCGCGGAAATCAGCACCAGCCCATTCAGCACCGCCACCCCGGACAGCGCGATAAAGCCCACCGCCGCCGAGATCGACAACGGAATGCCGCGCAACGCCAGTGCCGCCAGGCCGCCGGTCAGCGCGAACGGAATACCGCTGAACACCAGCAAACCATCCTTCAGATTGCCGAACATGGCGAACAGCAGCAGCATCACCAGCGCCAGCGCCGCCGGCACGACGATACGCAAACGCTGCGCGGCCGATTGCAGCTGCTCGAACTGGCCACCCCACGCGGTCCAGTAGCCGGCCGGGATACTCACCTCTTGCAGCTTGCGCTCCGCCTCGGCGACGAAGGAACCGATATCGCGTCCACGCACATTGGCGCTGATGACCACGCGCCGCTTGCCGTTCTCGCGGCTGATCTGGTTCGGTCCCGGCGCCACGTTGAAGGTCGCCACCTCGCCCAGCGGGATGAAATGCGTGGCACCGTTGGCGGCGGCCGGCAGCGGCAAGGGCAAGCGCCGCATCGCCTCCAGATCGCCGCGCAGCGACTCCGGCAGCCGCACCACGATGTCGAAGCGGCGGTCGCCCTCGAACATGGTGCCCGCCTCCTTGCCACCGACCGCCGTCGCCACCACGTCCTGCACGTCGATGACGTTGAGGCCATAGCGCGCGGTCCTGGCGCGGTCGATGTCGATGGTCAGCACCGGCAAGCCGCTGGTCTGCTCGACCTTCACCTCCTGCGCGCCCGCCACCTTGCCCAGCATGGTGGCGATGCGCGCGGCGGTGGCGTTGAGCACCTGGTCGTCGTCGCCAAACAGCTTGACGGCGACATCGCTGCGCACGCCCGATATCAGCTCGTTGAAGCGCAGCTGGATCGGCTGCGAGAACTCGTAGGCGTTGCCCGGCAGTTGTTCCACCGTTTGCTGAATCGCCGCCAGCAGCTGCGCGCGCGTCTTCTTCGGCTTCGGCCACTGCGACTCCGGCTTCAGCATGATGTAGCCATCCGAGATATTCGGCGGCATCGGATCGGAAGCGATTTCCGCCGTGCCGGTGCGCGCGAACACGCGGTCGATCTCGGGGAACTGGCGCATCAGCGTGGTCTCGATCTGCTTCTGCATTTCCACCGATTGCGTCAGGCTGGTGCCGGGAATGCGCAAGGTCTGCATGGCGATGTCGCCCTCGTTCAGCGACGGCACGAACTCGCTGCCCATGCGCGTCGCCAGCAGCAGCGACAGCGCCACCGCGATGCCGGCAAAGCTCAGCACCACCGGCGTGTTGGCCAGCGCGCGCTCCAGCAGCGCGCCATACCAGCCGTTGATGCGGCGCGTCTCCTTCTCCACCACGTTGTCGCCGATGAACAGCGCCACGGCGGCGGGGATGAAGGTGATCGACAGCAGCATGGCGCCGGCCAGCGCCATCACCACCGTCAGCGCCATCGGGTGGAACATGCGGCCCTCGACACCGGTCAGCGCGAAGATCGGCAGGTAGACCACCATGATGATCAATTGCCCGAACAGCAGCGGCCTGCGCGACTCCTTGGCCGCCGCGAAGACCTCCTCGAACTTTTCGGCGCGTGTCAGCGGACGGCCCAGCGCCGCCTGCGCATGGGCCAACCGCCGCACGCAGCTTTCGACGATGACCACCGCGCCATCGACAATGATGCCAAAGTCCAGCGCGCCGAGACTGAGCAGGTTGGCGCTGACTTTGTAGGCGACCATGCCGCTGAAGGTGAACAGCATCGACAGCGGTATCACCATGGCGGTGATCAGTGCCGCGCGCAGATTACCGAGGAAGATGAACAGTACCGCGATCACCAGCACCGCGCCTTCCAGCAGGTTTTTCCTGACGGTGGCGATGGCTTTATCCACCAGCACCGTGCGGTCGTACACCGTGATCGCCACCACGCCCGGCGGCAGGCTGCGGTTGATCACCGCCATCTGCTGGTCCACCGCCTGCGAGACGGCGCGGCTATTCTGCCCGATCAGCATGAAGACGGTGCCCAGCACCACTTCGCGGCCGTTCTCGGTGGCGGCGCCGGTGCGCAGTTCGCGGCCGATATCAACATCGGCCACGTCGCGCACGCGCACCGGCACACCGTTCGCGGTGCGCAGCACGATGTTGCGGATGTCCTCCAGCGAACGCACTTGTCCCGGCGCGCGCACCAGCAGCTGCTCGCCGCGCTTTTCGATATAGCCGGCGCCGGCGTTGCCGTTGTTGCGGTCCAGCGCCGTCAGCACATCCTGCAGCGTCAGGCCATACGAGGCAAGCCGCTGCGGCTGCGGCGCCACCTGATACTCCTTGGCGTAGCCGCCCATGGAGTTGATTTCCGTGACACCGGGTACGTTGCGCAACTGCGGTTTGACGATCCAGTCCTGAATCTCGCGCAAGTCGGTCGGCGTGTAGGGCGTGCCGTCGGGCTTCCTGGCGTCCGGTTTCGCTTCCACGGTCCACAGGTAGATTTCACCGAGGCCGGTGGAGACGGGCCCCATCGACGGCGTTACGCCTTGCGGCAGCTGGCCGCGCGCCTCCTGCAAGCGCTCGCTGACCATCTGTCTGGCGAAGTAGATATCGGTGCCGTCCTTGAACACGACGGTGATCTGCGACAGGCCGTAGCGCGACAGCGAGCGCGTTTGCTCCAGCTTCGGCAGGCCGGCCAGCACCGTCTCCAACGGGAAGGTGACGCGCTGCTCGGTCTCCAGCGGCGAGTAACCCGGCGCCGAGGTATTGATCTGCACCTGCACGTTGGTGATGTCCGGCACGGCGTCGATGGGCAGCTTGTTGTAGCTGACGATGCCCAGCGCCGCCATCGCGGCCACCATGAGCAGGACCAGCCAGCGCTGGTCGATGGCGTAGCGGATGATACGTTCAAACATGGTCGTCTCCCGCGTTAATGCGCATGTTCGGCGCTGCCCTTGCCCAGTTCCGCCTTCAGCACGAAGCTGTTGGCGGCGGCATAGGTGGCGCCGGCTGGCAGGCCTTGAAGAATTTCGGTCAGCTTGCCGTCGCTGCGGCCCAGCGTGACCGGCTGCATGGCGAAGCCGTTGGCGTTGCGCACGAAGACGGCGGACTGGCCATCGACCGTCTGCACCGCGCCGGCGGCCACGGTGACGGCGGCGGTGCTCAGGCCCGATTGCACGTCGACGTTGACGAACAGGCCGGGACGCCAGGCGAGGGCCGGATTGGACAAGGCCACGCGGGCGTTGGCGGTGCGGGTCTGTTCACCCAGCAGCGCGCCGACGTAGATGATCTTGCCGCTGGCCTGCGCCTCAAACGCCGAGGCGCGTACGATGACCGTTTCGCCGACGCGCACGCGGTTCAGGTCTTGCGGCGGCACGGCGAATTCGGCCAGCACGGTGGACAGGTCGGAGATGGTGAAGACGTTGGCGTCTTCCCTGATCGCTTCGCCGAGGGCGAGGTGCTTTTCCATCACCACGCCGTCGAACGGCGCTCGCAGTTCCAGCTGATTGAGTTGTGCGCCCGCCGCCGCGCCGGCACCCAGCACGCTGAGTTTCTGCTTGGCGTTTTGCACGGCGATTTCGGCTTCGTTCATGGCCTGTCTGGCTTGCAGATAATCCTGTTCGGCGGAGATTTTGTCCTGCCACAGTTTGCGCTCGCGCTCCAGCGTGGTGCTGGCCAGCGCCAGCCGCCTGTGCGCCGACAGCAGCTCGCTGCGCTGTTCGGACAGCGCGCTGCTGGCCAGCACCGCCAGCAGTTGCCCGCGCTTGACGGTTTCGCCCAGGTCCGCATGCACGGCCACCACCACGCCGGCCAGCTTGGGGACGACGTGCGCGGTGCGATCTTCATTGAAGCGGATTTCGCCCGGCAGCGTGAGAATGGTGCTGATGTCCGCCGGACCGGCCTTCGCCAGCGCGATGCCGGCGGCCTTGATCTGCGCCTCGCTCAGCGTGATGGCCTCCGGCGCCGCGGCATGGGGTACGGCGGCAGCGCTGTCGCCAGGCGCGTGGCTGTCGTCGCCATGCGCGTCGCCGCCACGCGGCTTGAGGATGAGCGCCGCCAGCAGCAGCGCAATGCCCACCATGACGGCGATGGTGATTTTCTGTTTTTTATTCATGTTATTCATGTTCTGCTCCGAGAATGCGGGAGATGGCGGCCTGCGCGCGGTGCGCATCGGCCAGCGTGGTGAGATAGTGGGACTGTGCCTGCAACAGCGTGCGCTGCGCGTCCAGCACATCGAGGAAGCCGAACTTGCCGTACTCGAAACCGGTGCTGGCCGCATCATAGGCGCTCTGCGCGCCCGGCAGAATCTCGTCCTGCAACGCCAGGGCCTGGGCCCGCGCCGCCGCGTATTCCTCGCGCGCCGTCACCAGTTCCGCCTCCAGCCGCGCCGACGCCGCCGTTAGCCCGTCGCGTGCCTTGTCGACCTGCCGCGCCGTCGCCAGCACCGCGCCTTGATTGCGGTCAAACAGCGGCAGCGGCACCGACAGCCCAAACACCGCCTGCGACCGTCCCAGTTCCTCCGAGCGCTTGCTGCCGATATTGAGCGCCACATCCGGCATGCGACGCGACAGTTCCACCTTGGCCAGCGCCTGACGATGCTCCAGCTCCGCGCGCGCCACCTGCACCGCCGGCGCCTGCGCCAGCAAGGCGCGCTGCGCCGCCAGCGACGGCAACTCGGGCAGCACGCCGATCTCGCCGGACACCTGCTCAAAGCGCGGCGACGGATTGCCCCACAACGACGCCAGCTTCGCGCGCGTCGTCAGCAGCGTGCCGTGCGCCTTGATCAGCTCCAGCTTCACCGTGGATGCCGCCACCCGCGCACGCGTCTCCTCCACCGGCGACACCTTGCCCGCCACCACGCGCCGCCCGGTCGCCGTGGCCGCGCGCAACGCCAGCTCGGACGCCTGCCGCGCCAAGCGCAACTGCTCCTGCGCCGCCAGCACCGCAAACCAAGCGGCGGCGGTCTCCGCCCGCACCTCGGCCCGACGCTGCACCAGCGCCGCCGCCACGCCCTCGCGCCCGCGCTGCGCCGCCTGCACCCTCGCCGCGCGCTTGCCGCCCAGCTCCAGCGGCTGACTCAATTGAATCGTGGTCTCCCTGGTATCGCGCCGCGTATCGACGCGCTCCATGGTGAGCGAGGGGTTGGGCAGCAAGCCGGCCTGCCGCACCATGCCGTCCTCGGCCAGCAGATCATGGCGCGCCGCCGCCAGCTCGGGATGGGAACGATCCGCCAGCGTCAGCGCCGCGGGCAGCGTCAAAGGCACGGACGGCTCAACTTCGGCCAGCGCGCACGCCGGCCAAGCCGCTAACCATAGCGGCAATAACAATTTGTACATCGAATTCTCCGATTACTCCGATTAACAGGAAGGGAATTCGACGAGACGTGAAAGGGAAATAGAATCAGGCCTCGCCGCGTCAGGCGCGGCGGAACCAGTTGGGCCGTGGCGGCCCGTCGGCGATATAGGAGTGGTATTGCAGCGCGCCGGGTGGCGCAAACGCGGCGGCCGGCGCCACCGTCAGCAAGGCCCCGGCGGCCGGCACGGAAGCCTGCACCGCGTGATGGCATACCTCGCAGTCGCCATGCTTGGCCAGCTTGCTCTTGCCGGCGTCGTCATCCCCGGCTTGCGCCTGATGCGCGTGACCATGGTGGCCGAAGTGCGTGACCTTGCTCGACTCATGCTGACAATACACGGCCGCCATCGACCAGGAATACTGGATCGGCAAAATGGTCAGCAGCAGGATGAGCAGTAGCCTTTTCATCGGGCTATTGTAGCAGTCCGCCGCCGCCCGTGCTTTTTGCCACCGGGCGCGGGGTGACGTTACCCTTGCGCATGAAAATTATTTGCTGGAAAGCGCTCCGATCGACCTCAAGTAACACCCCTGTCATATCCAGTCGTTACCCTGTGGCCTTTTTCCAACTCCCCACGGACCACACCATGCAACTCCTTCCCGCCCGCCCCCTGATTCTGGCCCTGAGCATCGCCGCCGCGCTGAGCGCTTGCGGCGGTTCCGACAGTGACCAACCGCTGCTGATCCCAGCGGCGCCGGCCGACCAGGGCGCGGCGGAAGTGGCGCCCGTGCCCACGGTCACCGCCTTCGTCGACACCGCCGCCACCAACCAGCGCGGCGATGCCCACTTCGCCACGCTGTCCACCAACGCCGCCGTGCGCTTGCTGGGCGGCTTCCTCAACATCTGGAAACCGCTGACCGAAATCGTCGACGCCGGCGTCAGCGCGCCGGCCATCGACGGCTTCCCGGCCGTGGTGCCCTCGACCTGGAGCGGCGTACCGGGCGACGGCACGCCGGACGGCAAGGTGGTCAACGCCGCCATCCACCAGGCCAATATCGACTACGTCATCAAGGCCACCACCAACCGCACGCCGGAGCAGGCGGTGCAAGCCTACCTGGACGACCGCCGCGGCAAGGCCTACAGCATCAGCGACGGCATGGGTCCGCTGACGGCCGCCTGGCGCGCGTCCACCCAGCAGACCACCACCATCACCAGCGTGGCGGCCGACGCCACCACCAAGGTCTACAACGATGGCGGCAACAACACCGGCATCAGCGGCAGCGCCAACCCGACCTTCGGCGACGTGGTCGATCTGACCAACCTGATCGGCAACAACGCCTCGACCGAGCCATCCAAGCGCTTCTTCAAGTACGCGCGGCCATTCCGCTGGAGCACCAGCGTGCAGCTGCTGCCGGCGCTGGTGCCGGCCAAGAGCAGCACCCCGCCCACCGACGGCGGCTTCACCAGCGGCCACTCGGCCGAAGCCACCCGCGTGGCGGTGGCCATGGCCTACGCCGTGCCGGAACGCTTCCAGGAAATGCTCAGCCGTGGCCTGGAGCTGGGCGAAATGCGCATCATCGCCGGCATGCACTCGCCGCTGGACGTGCTGAGCGGCCGCATTCTTGGCCAGGCCAGCGCCGCCGCCAACCTCGCCGATCCGGCCAATCAGGCCAAGAAAGCCGCCGCCGTGGCCCAGGCGCACGCCACGCTGATGGCCGCCACCAACACCACCGCCGCCACCTTCGCCAGCTACGCGCAGTCCGGCACCACGGCCAACGACCGCTTCGCCGACTACGCCACCAACAAGGCCAACTACCTGCGCCGCAGCACCTACGGCTTCCCGCAGATCGCCGCCGCCAACGCGCCGGCCGTGGTGCCGAAGGGCGCCGAGGTGCTGCTGGAAACCCGTCTGCCGTACCTGGACCAGGGGCAACGCCGCGTGGTGCTGAAAACCACTGCGCTGCCGTCGGGCTACCCGGTGATGGACGACGCTGAAGGCTGGGGCCGCCTGAACCTGTTCGCCGCCGCCGACGGCTACGCCTCGTTCAGTGGCAACGTCACCATCGTCATGGACGCGGCCAAAGGCGGCTTCAACGCGGCCGACCGCTGGCGCAACGACATCAGCGGCTCGGGCAAGCTGATCAAGCAAGGCACGGGCACGCTGAAGCTGACCGGCGCCAACACCTGGACCGGCGGCACCGAGCTGACGGCCGGCACGCTGCAGGGCGACTCGGTGGCGGCGTTCGGCGCCGGCGATGTCTACAACAGCGGCGGCACACTGGTGGCCAACGCGCCAGCGGCGCTGAAGCTGAGCGGCAAGTACACCCAGCTGAGCGGCAACACCACGCTGGAACTGGACGTTGGCGGCGCCGCCGCCGGCAGCCAGGGCACGCTGATGGTGGGCGGCACCGCCACCATCGCCGGTGGCACGCTGCGCATCAAGTTCGCCAACGGCTACAAGCCGAAGGCCGGCGACGTGCTGAACGTGATCACGGCCGGCAGCCTGAAAGGCCGGTTCGGCACCATTACCGTGGACGGCTTCGGCACCGTGACCGCCAACTATAGCGGCAACGCGCTGAGCCTCACGCTGGGCTAAGCGGCATGGCCGACGCATCGTCCGCTAGCAACCGGACGATGCGTCAATCTGGTCAATATCAGTACCACCGGCAACATTCCGCAGTATGATGAGGCATCGTTCCCCTCGCCGACCGCGCCATGAACCAAGCCGAACTCGATCTCTTCAACGACAAGCTCGACGCCCACGCCAAGGAAGTCGAGCGCTTCCACGGCGAAGTGGCCAACGTCACGCGGCAGATCGCCAACTGTGACAAGCTGGTGCGGCTAGCCAACGCCGGTCTGAGCCAGATAGACGGCAAGATCGCCGAAGCGGTGCGGGTCAGCGCCGAAGCGCGGCAGATCGCCGACGTCGCCGCCGCGCAAGCCAGCGCCGCCGCCACCGTCGCCACGCAGGCGGCGGTCAGCGGCATGCTGGAGCAGATGCAGCAAGCCACCGAAGCGGCGCGCAAGACCAGCCTGTCGCTAAACATCCTGCAATTCAAGACCGGCGGCTGGATCGCCGTCTACACCGTCCTGGTGCTGGTGTGCTGCCTGGCCACCGGCGCGCTGACCAGCTGGGCGCTGCGTGGCAAGGCGCTGACGCCGGAGCAAGCCCACTACATCGAGCTGGGCAAAGCGCACCAAGCGCTGCTGGCCAACGCCAGCGAGCGCGAACTGAAACAGATCAACGCCATCCGCACCCGCCCGCCAAAATAAACCCCTGGGTTTAACGCTGGCCGGCCAGGCGGCGGATGACGGTGGTAAGGCGGTCGATCTCGTCGTGGGTGTTGTAGAACGCCAGCGACGGGCGGACCGTGGTTTCCACGCCGAAGCGGCGCAGGATCGGTTGCGCGCAGTGGTGGCCGGTGCGCACGGCGATGCCTTCGTCGTTCAGCGCGCGCCCCACTTCTTCGGTGCTGTGGCCGGCCAGCACGAAGGACATCACGCTGGCTTTGTCGGCCGCCGTGCCGATCAGCCGCACGCCGTTGATGCGCTTCAACTGTTCGGTGCCGTACTCCAGCAGTTGGTGCTCGTAGCGGGCGATGTTGTCGATGCCCACGCGGTTGACGTAGTCGATGGCCGCGCCCAGGCCGACGGCGTCGGCGATGTTGCCGGTGCCGGCTTCGAATTTGTTGGGAATCGGCTGGAATACCGTCTTTTCAAATGTGACGTCGGCAATCATGTTGCCGCCGCCCTGCCATGGCGGCATGTCTTCCAGCACTTCCCGCTTGCCCCACACCACGCCGATGCCGGTCGGGCCAAACACTTTGTGGCCGGAGAAGACGAAGAAGTCGGCGCCCAGCTCTTGCACGTCCACCCGCATGTGCGAGATCGATTGCGCGCCGTCGACCAGCGTCCTGACCCCGGCACGCCGCGCGAGGGCGACGATTTCCTTGATCGGCGTAACCGTGCCCAGCGCGTTCGACACCTGCGTCACGGCCACCAGCTTGGTGCGCGCGTTGAGCAGCTGGCGGTATTCGTCGAGCAGGATCTGGCCGCTGTCATCGACCGGAATCACGCGCAGCAGGGCGCCCTTGGCGGTGGCCAGTTGCTGCCACGGGACGATGTTGGCGTGGTGCTCCAGATGCGAGACGATGATTTCATCCCCTTCGCCGATGTGTTGCGCGCCCCAGCTTTTCGCCACCAGGTTGATCGCCTCCGTGGTGCCGCGCACGAAGATGACTTCGTTCACATCAGGGGCGTTGATGAAGCGCTGGACCCGCTCACGCGCGCCCTCGTAGGCATCCGTGGCGCGCGCCGCCAGTTCGTGCGCGGCGCGGTGGATGTTGGAGTTTTCGTGCGTGTAGAAGTGGCTGATGCGGTCGATCACCGATTGCGGCTTGTGCGTGGTGGCGGCGTTGTCGAACCACACCAGTTGGCGACCGTTGACACGCTCTTGCAGGATCGGGAAGTCGCGGCGTATCGCGTGCACGTCGAACGGCGGGTGACGGTCGATGACCGACGCCGCCCCCGGCAAGCCGGCGCCAGCATAGCCGTGGCGCTCGTTGAGGAAGTAAAACGGCGATGCGCCGTCGCGCGAGGGCGCATCGGCGACCGGCAATACTGGCACACCGGGCAGGCCCAGCACCGCGCCGCCGATGCGCGGCTCATACGCCGGCAGCGTGCTGTAGACCTTGTCCGGCACGCCATTGCCGGCCGGCGCCACCGGCGCCAGCGCCGGCACCCGATTGCCGAGCGACAGCACCGGCGTGGGCGAGGCCGGCAGCAGGTTGGCGCCCGGCAGCTGGCCTTGCGGAATCGGCGTGCCGGGCACGTTCGGGCCGAGTCCGGCCGGACTGACCAGCGGCGACCCCGGCGGCGCGATATTGACCGGCGCCTGCGTGCCCGGCACGTCGGGCACACCAGGCGCCGCCTGGAACAGCGCGTTGGCCAGCCGCGCCAGCGCCACCGGATCGAACGGCGCGCCGTCCGGCTGGTAAGAAGTTGGATGGCTCACGGCGCGCCTTATTTATAGGTGTCTGGATAGTCGTGGTACTTGCCGATTTCCACATCGTCAAGCACGGCCAGCGCGTCCGGCGTCAGCACCGCCAGCGAGCAATACAGCGAAATCAGGTAGGACGAAATCGCGTGGTTGTTGATGCCCATGAAGCGCACCGACAACCCCGGACTCTGCTCGCCCGGCAGCCCCGGCTGGAACAGGCCGACCACCCCCTGGCGCTTGTCGCCCACGCGCAGCAGGATGATCTTCGATTTGCCATCGGCCACAGGCACCTTGTCCGACGGAATCAGCGGAATGCCGCGCCAGGTGATGAACTGCGAACCGAACGGGCTGATGGTCGGCGGCGGCGTGCCACGGCGGGTCGCCTCGCGACCGAAGGCGGCGATCGCCAGCGGATGGGTCAGGAAGAAGGCCGGCTCTTTCCACACCTTGGTCAGCAGCTCGTCCAGATCGTCCGGGGTCGGCGCGCCGGTCAGCGGGAAGATGCGCTGCTCCTCGGTCACTTGCGCCAGCAGGCCGTAGTCGGGGTTGTTGATCAGTTCGGATTCCTGGTTTTCCTTGATGGTCTCGATGGTCAGGCGCAGCTGTTCCTTGATCTGGTCGTGCGGGCTGCTGTACAGATCGGACACGCGGGTGTGCACGTCCAGAATGGTCGAGACGGCATTGAGGAAATACTCGCGCGGCTGCTCCTCATAGTCGACATAGGTGCGCGGCAACTGGTTCTCCGCCTCGCGCGCGGTGCAGGTGACCTTGATCGCCTCCGGGTTCTTCACCTTGTTCAGGCGATAGATGCCGGCCTCCACCGGCACCCATTGCAGCAGATGCGTCAGCCAGCGCGGGCTGATGGTCGCCAGCTGCGGCGCGGTCTTGGTTGCGTTCGCTAATTGCCGCGCGGCGTTATCGCCCAGCGCCGTGGTTCCACCTACTGTTGCCGACATCATGACTCCCATCTGGATTGGTTAAAAAAATCTGGCGCGGCCAGTGTGCGGCGTGCCGCCCGCGGGCTCAACAGGCTATCGCCATCAAGACGGCGGCCGGCGCAGGCGTTCGCCGTGCAGCAGCAGCGCGGCGGGCGTCAGCTGGAGCGCGGTGGCCAGCTTCTCCACCGTCACCAGCGACGCGATCACCAGGCCGCGCTCGATCTCGCCGATGTAGGAGCGGTTCAGGTCGGAATACTCGGCCAGCCGCTCCTGCGACCAGCCCTGCGCCTCGCGCAGCTGACGCACGCCGAGGCCGAAGCCCTGCACCAGCGTGCGGGCGATCGCCAGCGGCGCCGTCATGCGGCACCGATGCCGTTGGCCAGCGCGCCCTCGCGCGAGGCGGCCTGCGCCACGCGGCCGCCGGCCGGCACGTCGTGCGTCAGCCACACATTGCCGCCGATGACGGCGCCCCGGCCGAGCGTGATGCGGCCGAGTATCGTGGCGCCGGCGTAGATCACCACATCGTCCTCGACCACCGGATGGCGCGGCAAGCCCTTCTGCAGATTGCCTTCGGCGTCGGTCGGGAAGCGCTTGGCGCCCAGCGTCACCGCCTGGTACAGGCGCACGCGCTCGCCGATGACGGCGGTCTCGCCGATCACCACGCCGGTGCCATGGTCGATGAAGAAGCCGGCGCCGATGCGCGCGCCCGGGTGGATGTCGATGCCGGTGGCGGCATGCGCCAGTTCGGCCACGATGCGCGCCAGCAGCGGCAGGCCCAGCGTGTACAGCGTGTGCGCCAGACGGTAATGGATCATCGCCAGCACGCCCGGATAGCACAGCAGCACCTCGTCGACACTGCCGGCGGCCGGGTCGCCCTGGTAGGCGGCCAGCACATCGCTATCGAGCAGCGTGCGGACGCCGGGCAAGGCGGCGGCGAAACGGCGCACGGCGGCCAGCGCCTGCTCGTCGATCGCGTGACGGCCGCCGTCGCCGACACTGGCGTGATAGGTCAGCTCGCGCTTGACCTGATGCAGCAGCGCATGCAGCGCCGCGTCCAGCGCGTGGGCGACGTGGAAATCCTCGCTCTCCTGGCGCAGGTCGGGTGGTCCGAGGCGCATGGGGAACAGCACGCCCTTGAGCGAATCGATGATCGACGCCAGCGCGTCGCGCGATGGAAAGGCACGGTTGCCGGCCTCGCTGTTGCGGCTTTGCGTCTGGCGCCAGTTGTGGCGCACCGCGTGCAGCGACTGCACGATGCCGGTGATGTCGAAGGTGGCCATGGCGGATCAGTCCTGTACCCAAGGCAGGCCATGGAAGCGCCAGCCGTCGGCCTTGCCGCGCTGCTGCAGCGGGTCGAGGTCGCCCTCAAAGCCCTCCAGCACATTGAAGACATTGGTCAGGCCGGCCTTGGCGGCGGCCTCCGCCGCCAGCACCGAGCGCTTGCCGCTGCGGCACAACAGCAGCGCGACGGCGTCCTTGCCGCCGATGCGGGCTTCCAGTTCGCGGGCGAAACGGGGATTACGGGTCAGCGCCGTGCCGGTGGCCCAGGCCACATGCAGACTGTCCGGCACATGGCCGACGAACTTGCGCTCCTCGGCGGTGCGCACATCGACCAGCAGCGCCTGACCGGATGAGAACAGCTGCCAGGCGACGGCCGGCGGCACGCCGCCAGCATACGGCAGGCCCGACGCTTCAGCGTGGGATTTGATGGCTGCCAGTTGCTGCGGCAGATCGAGGACTTCTGACATGGAACACCTTTGTGCGTTGGTGGCGATAGACACCAGCATACGATTCGTTAAAACCAAACAAAACGAATAAAAACAACTTCACAAAGGTGGAAAAGTTATAAGGAGAGGGCCGCGTCCGGCGAATCGCCAACGCAACCTGGGTCGCCGCTTGCGCGGGGACCCAGGGAAGGCTTAGTGGACTGCTTTGGCGCGGATCTTGGCGACGTCGCGTTCGGCGACGCTGTCGCCGGTGTTGGTCCAGCCCTGGCGCAGGAAGGTCGCCAGCGTCGCCACTTCGGCGTCACTCAAGCGGCGCGAGAAGCCCGGCATCACCAGGATCGACGGCGCCTTCGCGGTCGACGGCGTGCGCGCGCCGTGCAGGATGACGTTGACCAGCGCGGTCGGATTATCGGCGTTGATCACGGTGGCGCCATCGAGCTCCGGGAACACGCGCGAGGCACCCTTGCCGTTCACGAAGTGGCACGCCGAACAGTTGTCCAGGTACAGCCGTTCACCCAGCTTCAGGTTGACGGCGGCGGTCAGCTTGCGCGCGGTCTCGTCCCGGCCCTGCGGCTTGACGGCGGGACCGCGTGGCGGCACCGGCGGCAAGGCCTTCAGGTAGGCGGCGATGGCGCCCAGGTCGTCTTCACGCAGGTGCGACGTGCTGTGCTCGACCACGGCGGTCATCTCGCCCGCCACCGCCGCACCGTGGTTGCGGCCGGTCTGCAGGTAGTCGACGATCTGCGCCTCGCTCCAGCGCGGCAGGCCGCGCAGCGATGGCACCGGCCAGTCGTTCAGTTCGCCACCGGCGAGGAAGCTGGCCTGGCCGCTGTTGCTGGCCTTTTCGTTCATCGCGAAGC
The DNA here is from genome assembly GCF_009857505.1 of Duganella lactea. Lineage (GTDB taxonomy): Bacteria > Pseudomonadota > Gammaproteobacteria > Burkholderiales > Burkholderiaceae_D > Rugamonas > Rugamonas lactea. The sequence goes on along the minus strand of NZ_WWCP01000001.1, from coordinate 475,251 downwards.
CGCGTGGCGTGTGGCAGCTGGAGCAGTGGCCCAGGCCTTCCACCAGATACGCGCCCTGCTTGACCTTGTCGCTCCAGCCGGCTTGCGCCACGAACGGCTTGGTGTCGGCGAAGAAGTAGTTCCACAGGCCCATGCCCCAGCGCAGATTGAACGGGAAGCTCATCCTGGTGGCCGGCGGCGTGAAGTTCGAGGCCGTCACGCCCGACTGGAAGAAGGCGTACAGCGCCTTCATGTCGGCGTCGCTGACCTTGGCGTAGCTGGTGTACGGCATGGCCGGATACAGGTGTGTGCCATCCGGCTTCACGCCTTTGCGCACGGCGTCCGAGAACTGCTGCTCGGTGTAGCCGCCGATGCCCTTCTGCTTGTCCGGCGTGATGTTGGTCGAGTAGATGATGCCGTGACCGCTATCGATCGCCAGGCCGCCGGCAAAGGCCGGCTTGCCCGCCGCGCTGTGGCAGGCGATGCAGTCGCCAGCGCGCGCCAGATACGCGCCGCGCTGGATCAGCGCCGGGTCCGGGGCGGCGTGAACGGCGGCGCCGGCCAGCGCCAGCACCGCCGTGGTGAGGAATTGCGTCAGTTTGTTGTTCATACTTGCACCAGCGGGCCAGGGTTTTTCAGGTATTGCTTCTTGATCGCTTCGGCGGCGAACAGCGTGATGGCGCCGATGGTCGCGGTCGGATTGGCCTGGAAGTTCTGCGGGAAGGCGTTGCCGCCCGGTACGAACACATTGTGCACGTCCCACGATTGCAGATAGCGGTTCAGCGCCGAGTCGCGCGGCGAATCACCCATGACGGCGCCGCCGACGTTGTGGGTCGACACGTACTTGGTGATGTCCCAGTGCGAATCGAGCGCCAGGAAGTTTTCGCTGATATGGTCCGGCCCCAGTTCCTTGGCGATGCCGAGCACGATGTCGCGCAGATAGCGTTGCAGCTTCAGCTCGTTCTGACGCCAGTCGAAGGTCATGCGCAGCAGCGGCTGGCCCCAGGGGTCTTTGTAGTTCGGGTCCAGGTCCAGGTGGTGGCCGCGATACGACATGCAGGTGGTGGTGATGCCGATCTTCATCGAGCGGCCATACCAGTCGACCATGCCTTCCTTCCAGCCCTTGCCCCAGCCCGGCGTGCCCTTCGGCAGCGCGGTGCCGATCGGCGCGCCGGTCGCTTGCGAACTGTGGATCTTGGCGCCGCCGATGAAGCCCAGCTTGATGCCGTCCTCGAAGTTGCCTGGCGAGATGTCGTTGAACATTTCGCCGGTGGCGCCGGCGGTGGCGAACGGGTTGAAGTGCTTGTCCTTGAAGAACAGCGTGGCGTCGCCGTTGCTCAGGAAGGCGTAGTTGCGGCCGATGGTGCCGGTCTCGGTCAGCGGATTGTAGATCTGGCCGATGCCCGACAACATCATCAGGCGCACGTTGGCGAACTGGAAGCTGGACAGGATGACGATTTTGGCCGGCTGGAACACTTCGTTCTTGTGCTCGTCGACATAGGTAACGCCCTTGGCGGTCTTCTTGTCGGCGTGCAGGTCAACCCTGATGACGTTGGCGTTGGTGCGCATGCTGAAATTCGGCATGCGTTTGACCACGTCCAGAATGGTGGTCTGCGGCGAGGCCTTGGAGTAGTTCAGGCACGGGTACTTGGAGCAATAGCCGCAGTAATTGCAGGGCGCCAGTTGCGCGCCGTAGGGATTGGTCCACGCCTGCGACACGTTGGCCGATGGATTCGGGAATGGATGGTAGCCCATCTTCTTCGCGGTCGCGGCAAACAGCGAGCTGTTGTAGGTGTCGTGCAGCGCCGGCAGCGGATACGGGCTGGAACGCGGGCCCTCGAATGGATCGCCGCCCGGCTGGATCACGCCGTTCAGGTTGCCGGTGTTGCCGGACAGGCCGCAGATCTTGTCGAACTTGTCGAAGCATGGCTCAATCTCCTCCCAACTGAACGGGAAGTCCTTGATGCGCATGTCCGGGTCCAGCGTGCCGCGCTTGTAGGCGTGGTCGGCGTAGGTCTTGAGCTTGATGTCGGTGGTGGTCGGACGGATCAGCACGCCGGTCCAGTGCAGGCCGGAACCGCCGACGCCGGTGCCGGGCGCGAACGCGCCCCACTTGCGGGTCGGCAGCGCGGTTTCGCTGTCGTTGTAGCGCACCGTCAACGCGGCGTCGCGCGGGGTGGCGAAGACCTTGTTGCGGATCGCGTAAGCGTATTGGTCGGCAGGTTTCGGGTAAGCGAAATCTTCCGGCGGACGGTCCGGGCCGCGCTCCAGCGCGCGCACTTTCAGACCTTCCTTGGCCAGTTCGATGGCCATGATCGAGCCGGCCCAGCCGAGGCCGACGATGACGACGTCGACTTCGTCGTTGCTAATGTTTGCCATGATGTTCTTTCTGTTCTTGAGCGCGGCGGTTAAGCACGCTTGCCGCTGACGCTGACCGGACCCAACGGATACTTGACGTTGTGCGTGTCCACCCATTCGGTGTAGGCGGCGCGGGCGCCGGGGAAACCGATCGCCACCCATGCCTTCATGTCCTTGTTGCCGCCGTACATAGGGTCGGCCAGGTAACCGTTTTTGGCGTCGCCCAGCAGTTGGTTGAAGAAGGACGAAGCCTTCAGCGCCGGCTCGCCCAGCTCGGCGAAGCTGATCTCGTTCTTTTGCAGCGCGGTCAGGAGGGCGTCCTTGTCGGCGTCCGCCAGTTGCTCGAACGGCTTGCCGTACTTCTGCCTGGCATGCTGCTGCGACAGCTTGATGCCGGCGCGGTAGTTCTGCTGCGGCGTCAGCGTGCCCTGGAAGCCCAGCGTCGGCGCCGGGTTTTCCGGATGCGGGCCGTCCATGTAGACGTCATCGCCCAGGCCGTTGTGCAGTTGCTGGTCGATGAACACCGGCACATTGGTTTCCAGCGCGCCAGGGCCGCGGCCTTCGGCCGGGATCAGGTGGTCGCAGGCGGCCAGGATGAATTGCCATTCCGGCGCCGAGAAAAACACCGGCTGGTACTGGCTGAGTTGAACATTTTCCAGACCGTCGGCGTGTGCCTGACGGACCAGCGGAATGGACGCGATAGGAACGGCCGCCGCGGTGGCCATGAGAATAGTCCGTCGCGAAGGACTGAATTTGCCTGAGGACATAGGTAGCGAATGGTAAGTTTGGGGGAGGAAAACACCGGTTGGCAGACGGCTGCAACGGGCGTAAAACTTGATATAGCGCAAAAGCTCAAGGCAGTTTAAAACAGTTTTATTGCACAGTCAAAATATTTCATTGATAAACATATGGCCTGACCAAAAAGGCAATTGGCCTGACCAATCACCAGACACCATACGCACAATGTAGCCCCAAAAAAACGCCTGGCCACCCCGCACAGGGGTGGCCAGGGCCTCATGCCAAAGGCGGAGCGACGCTTAGCGCGCGCTCACGGTGACCGGGATCGAGGCGGTGGCGCTGGCGCCATTGCTGTCGGTGGCCACCACCTTCAGCGTGTAATTGCCGACCTTCGGCGCCGCCCAGGTGGCCGTGATCTGCATGCCGCTGACCTGAAAGGTCATGCCCAGCGGCGCGCCGGAAAGGCTGACGGCCACCGATTTGCTGGTCGCATCGCTAATGCCGATGGTGCCGCTCAGCGCGCGGTTGGCCACACCGACCATGGCGCTGGCATTGATGATCGGACCGCCGCTGGCGGTGGGGGCAGTGGGAGTATTGGAGGTCGACGTGCTGCCGGCGGCGGCAATCACCACAGTGAGGACGCCCGAGCCGCTGAGCCCATTCACACTGTCCCTGGCGGTGATGGTCACGCCATACGTGCCGGCCACCGGCGTCGCCCACGTCACCACGCCGGCGCCGCTGATGCTCATACCCGACGGCGCGCCGGTCAACGCATACGTTACCGCGTTACTGGCCGTGACCGGCGCGGTAAAGCTCAGCGCGGCGCCGGCCTTGCCACTGATGGTGGCGGCGGTGACCACCGGCGCCGCCTGCACCGTCAGGCCGGACAAGGCCGACAGCAACGCACCGCCGTTCGGCGTGCCGAGGCCGGTGGCCTGATCGTAACCGGTCTCGCCGCCACAAGCCGCGCAGCTACCGTGCCGACCGCTGGTGATGTCCTTGAACACGCTGGCATAGGTACCCGCCACGGTCGAGATATTGGTGTACAGCGCCGCGTGCGGCGCGGCCAGCGCGGCCTTGCCGTTGACCACGCGCAGCGCGTTGGCGATGGCGATCAGGCCGGCCCATTGCGGCGTCGCCAGGCTGGTGCCGCCGACGCTGGACCACTTCACGGTGCCGCTACCGGCGGCGATGATGGCCACGTACTGGCCGCTGCTCGGATCGGCATTGAAGGCGACATCGGCCACGGTGCGGCGCGCGGCCGTCCCCATGCCCGGCACCGCGCCGCTTTGATACGCCGGCGTCGCCACGTAGGCGCTGACGCCGCCACCGGTGTTGGACCACACCACCTCGGACCGCGCGCCCACGCCGCTGTAGCTCAGCGTGGTGCCGCCGACCGCCAGCACCTTGGGCGAGACCGACGGCCAGGCGACGCCGGCGCCGGAGTCGCCGGTGGCGGCCAGGTAGGTCATGTTGGCGCCGGAGAACACGCTGTCGGCCGCGCTGGTGGTACTGGTTTCGCTGCCGCCAAAACTCATCGACACCACGCCCGCGCCCAGCCTGTTGGCCAGCCGCACGCCGCCCAGCAGATTGTCGTAACTGGCGCTGGCCGCTTCGATCAGCACGATGCGCGCCAGCGGCGCGGTGGCGTGCGCCCATTGCACATCGAGCGCGATCTCGGTGGCCCAGCCGGCATCGTAGGCCGGCGCGGTGGCGCTCATGCCGCCGCTGGCCGTGCTGTAGACCACCGATAATTCGCAGCCGCTGGCGGATGCGGCGGCCAGCGGCAGACTGGCCGTGGTGGCGATGGTTTTGGTGGCGCAGGCCGGCAGGCCGAACTTGCTGTTGAAGGCCGACAGTTCAGCCGCCACGTTGGGATTGTGCATGGCGTCGACGATATAGATCGTCTGGCCGGCGCCCAGTTGCGCCGCCTGCGTCGCGCTCAGGCCGGTATAACTGCCCGGCAGCGCCGGCAAGCCATACGCGGCGCGGATCTGCGCCGGCGTGTAGGTGGCCACGGTGGTGCTGCTCGCCAGCGGCGTGGCCGACGACGTATCGGTGTCCACATTGGCCAAGCGGTTGGCCTGCGCGACGCGCAGCGACTCCAGCGTCAACCGGCGTGTGTTGAGACGGCGGAAGGCCGCCGGCACGGTTTGCGTGTGCACCGCCGTTTGCGCCTCGGCCGGCGCCTCCAGCAACAGCGGCGCCATGTGGAACGACGGCTGGGCAAACTGCGTCGCATCGGCCGGCGTCAACGCGCCGTCATCAAGTTGCAGAATGGTCGCGGCGGTCGCCAGCGGCGCGGCCTGCGGGGTGACGGAAGCGGTATCGCTGCCGCCACCGCATGCGCTCAGCAGCGCGGCAATGCAGAGCACAACGTGATGACGTGGTAATTTTGACATGGCAATGTCGCATGAGAGAAGGTCGGTCCATGGTATCAAAATTCCCACATGGAAAGATTTTCACGCCGACCACGTGTCGTGTAAAGTTGTGTAAAGACGGCGGCTGGCGAAAGGCGTATAGTCACGCGGAATCATACTGACACCGGAGACCCGCCATGAAAACGTCTGCATGGAAAGCCGCCGCCGCGATCATTTTCACCGTCGCCGCCACCAGCGCCGGCGCCGAGGCGAACGTTAGCTATCTCAACACCGCCGAAATGACCGACGTACCGCGTCACCCCAAAGACCTGGCGTCGATGGAGTACACCTTCACCGAGCAGCTCAAGCAGCTTTCCGACCGGCTGCCCGCCGGCCAGGTGTTGAAAGTGGAATTCCTCGATATCGACCTGGCGGGCGACGTGTTCCCGCGCGTGCCCGTGCGCGACATCCGCGTGACCAAAGGCCAGGCCGACTGGCCGCGCATCCATCTGCGCTACAGCATCGAACAGGACGGCAAGGTGCTGCGCAGCGGCGAGGGCAAGCTGGCCGACCCGAACTACCAGATGGGCGTCAACATGTACAGCCAAGAGCTGTACGCTTACGAAAAACAAATGCTCGATGCGTGGTTCCGCAAAGAGATCTTGCCGCCCCAGCGTTGATACCACTCACTGGTCTTTCTACTGGAAAGCAAAGACACAAACAGCGAGGACATCGCCGTTATTGCCAAGTTGAAAATGCAATTGGACCGTCGACCGCCAACGGTCTTCGGCATGATCTTCCTGACGGGCAATCTCACCATGCCAGTTCTTGAACTGACATCACTCAGCCCACCACATCGCATCCTGATCTGGCAACAGCAGGACATTGAGGCCGCCATGATGGCGAAAGATTTCCACAGCGCGCTACAGCATAAATATCGTAAGCTCTGCCGCTACGGGCTCATCGACGGCTCGTCTCACTGGCGTGACCTGGAGGTGTTCAAGTGAATATTTCTCTGATATTCGTAGTCGAAGGGAAAAACGATGCCATATTACTGCGTGAAGTACTGCAGTTATGCATGCCCCACGTGTCTTCTCGCTTCTTTGCAGCGCAAGGCAAGATGATGCTCGCCTCGGTCGCGCGCAATATAGCAGCGGATCTCCGCAGTCCGGTAATGATAATTGGCGACACAGACTCACTGGACAAGGCCGAGTCCCGGCACTTCAGAAACGATCACATCAAGGCGCTGTCAACGCTCTTGCCGTCGAATATGATCGACGCTTTTGCTTTCTGGCCTGATCTTGATACGGTCATCGCCGAAGCTACGCAATTAGAAATTAAAGGGTTGAAACGCGACAAGCTGCCAGCATTGCAACGGGCTATAGGCAAGACATCAGAAGCACAACTACGCGCGCATCCGCAATTGGAACCATTTCTTCAGGCAGTCGAAAGTCTGTGGGCAGTCATCACACCTGCACAACAACTTCTAGCTCCGCCAGCGAAAATCAGAACGTCAACAAGTCGTTCGTCATAACACTTGGCTTTTCAAATGGGGAAATCGCCGATTAATTCAACATGCTCGCCTAAATTCTTAGCCCATGCACTCATCTCCGAGCTGCTCTTAGGGTATGGATACGCTTCAATTCCTTTGACGCCAGCAGCGGTCATCGCCTGAAGGCTGGGGAAATACAGCCTGCTGTCAGACACACCTCTTTTCGCCATCGCGATTGAGCATTGCTTCTTTTTACGGAGGCAGGCGGTGAGTGCGTCAAGGGCACTGGCTTGGCTCTTGTATTCTTTGGTGACGCCATTAACCGACAACGTAAAAGTGATCTCGGGCGTTTCCAGCTTCGTCAGCGCATAGGATTTGGACAGCAGCACCTCATCAACACCTATAGATTTGAAAAATTCGACGCTCTCCTTCGCGACACCATCAATCGCTCTGCCGACGTCCGATTGCACCCCGCTATACGTTGGAGCGCCATGAACCCCCAAAACAGCGCCTTCCATGAGTTGTTTTCTTTTTGCGCCAAGAAAAATATAGTTTGCGCAGGCCGAAATACAGTAATTCCGAACAATCACCTCGACGTCGCTGGCGGTAAGATCTTTGCCGACACTGAGGCCAGCCAGCACATCGCCACCCTCCGAATCAATCACAATTGACGCGCCTTTTTCAGCAATAAAATTTCGAATAACCGTGACCGATGTTTCAGTGAGTTTGCCAGTGAAGTACAGCACCTCCCCAACGCGCTTACTTGAAAAGTCGGCGGCATAGGCGAAGCGGCTCTGCCAAAACAGCGAGAGCATCAGACAAGCAAAATACGCGGGAAGTCGTCTGGGCTTCGGCGTCTGGCAGTGTTGAGTGATGGAATCGCTGTTTGTCATCAATATCAGCTAACAATAAAATCTCTAGGCGGCAACAAAAAACCCCATAACTTCAGCGAGTTATGGGGTTTTTCATTTCCCTACGGTACGCCGTTAAAATGGTTATGCGCAGTGAAAAGTGTAAACAGTCTTGGATGTGTTTGATTAGGCCGCATCCAGCCAATCCATTCATAAAATCGTCAACAAACCTCTGATTTGTGCCCAGTTGTTTACACTTTTCGAAGCCCAGCCTTACCGCTGAACGTCTTCGCTCTTTGCAGTCGTATGTTGAGGATCCAAGGGGTCGCTTCCAGTGCACAACCCCGACTGCTTCAGCCGGTGATCCTTCCGAGGAGCTTAAAATAAGGCCACTCTACGTGAGCCGAATTTGTGCGCTGATTGGCTTTAAACGTAGGACGAATTCCGTTGATGGCGTCATACGCTTTATCGGCCTTAATTTTGAACGGATACTTGATAGACAGCACATTCTTCTTATCAGATATCATGCCAAATTCCTCACCATATTCATTCGGGAAAAATCTATGATGAACGTTTGCGCCACGCACAAAGTACGAATGAAGATTAGGAGCAGCAACGCTATGAGCTTTCTGTTTCGAAAAAATTAATCTATTAAGATGAAATAAAGTTAGAGCAACAAACCCAAAGGAATACAACGTAAAAAAATTATATGATATCGCTGTGCTCGACCCTTTATATGACTTATGTACAGCGGGATCTGGTCCTGTTAAATCACGTTCACCGACAGCATTTGATAGATAAAAACCTTCAACAGCAACACCCTGATGATCGGAGAGCTGTATATAATTTACGTCCACGGCATCATGCTTAACCTTATTGGACAACTTTCTTACAAATGCATGTGCTTTAGAGGTAGAGTCTAAGAACTCGCCATAAATCACCGATTTATTAGATTTAAGCCATATATTTACATCACTATTATCGTTCTCTGCAACAGGGGAGATCGCCTTTATTATTAACAAAAGATTGTCGTAAAACGTATCCAGAGAAAGAATGTAACTGCAAATCGCAGCATCTTTTGACTTATCGAAAGGATTCTTTTCGATAGATTTCAAAAATTCATTCAAAGCAGCGTTGAGCTTATCAAATTGCAACCGCAAGATGTCCGCAGGATGCTTTATATTGTGAGCAATGTGAAATCCAGTCTCCGATGAAATTGCACACAAATTACTGTAAAGCTTTGTACTTCTTACTGCATCAAACGTCAGCTCCAAATTATCCTCCTCAACAGCCAGCGCATACTTAATGGTCGCAATATCTATTTAAACAATTCAATCAACCTAGTTTCATCAAGAACTAATCGGATATAGCAAAAAAACCATAACGTCCAATATTTTTGTTTTTTGTAAAATGTTGATAGTGCATCATAGGTATTAAGTCTGATTCAGGCTCTTGATTATCAAAAACTATGATCTGATTATCATTATAAGAATCGCATAAATCCCGATAAACTGAATACACCATATCGCTTTCGATAGATTCGTCCTCTTCCCCTTGGTCAATATCCGCCTTCTTGTATGTTGTCAATGGAGAATCCAGGATAACAAAGCCTGGATGACGTTTTGACTCCATCAATGTCTTCATTAAGCCAATAACAAAAGCAGAACATGCTACGGCTCGGTATCCTTTTCCAAAGTCCTTTCTTGGTGTTCCACCTATTTCTAGATCACGCGACTCATCGACAAAACGAGAGGGATGATAATCGGGGAATCCCCAACATTTCAGAATTTCCTCGACGTTCGCGATAAATAACTCAGTCTGACTGGAAAAATCGTCAAATACATAAGAAAGTTTTTCGGGTGCTGTGAAGCTTCGAAGCTTGTCGAGTTCAACCTGAGCAGAGTTGCGTCCTTCAAGCCTGGCAAGTGCTCCAGTCAATTCGGCCTTCTTATTGAAGAAATTATTTTTCTCAGCTACTAGTTCATTTAACTTTTCGAAGATATCGACATTAATATTCCCATCTATCTCGCTGATCAGCGACCTAATCTCATTCAGCTCATCGCCAACCCGCGATATATTTGAATCAAGGTGATCAATCGTGTCTCTTAGGTCATCCATTTGAACTTCGATTTTGTGAGCCTCCGCGTGAGCGCTCTGCAATACAAGTTCTATATCAGCGTCGACGTCGGTTTCTAAAAAGTCTGCGCCACAGGTAGGACAGGTTACTTCACTATAATTTTCCAAGAGGTGAGCCGCTTCTGAAACACCACCAACTCTCGATAAATCCGACTTATATTTCTCCATGAGCAAGCCAAACCGCTGAGCAAGAACTTTTGCTTCGTTGACCTCTGTTTCCTTGAGCAAAGCTTGGTCTATGTAGCTCTTGCGCTCCATAAGCATTTCAGATTTTGAAGAGATCAATTGCTGAATTGCCCCATCAATGTCGACGATTGATTTATTTAGCCTGATGATTTGGTCTTTAATTTCGTCATCCGAACCAGCCGTCAGCGGAACATCTGGAAAAATCTTCAGCATTAGTTCTTCAAGATTTCTAATTCTTTTTTTAACTGCCTCGCCGCTCTCTTCCTCTTTGTAATTTTCTTTCGCACGACTATCATCAATGCCTGTTAGAAGCGTCTTCAACAGGGATTTTTCAAGTGTCCTTTCGGTGCGCTGGCCAGTTCCGAGAGGTGAGTAATCAGCGACAATACGTTTCTCATCTACTAAAAATACCGACTCTAGTGTTCGCAACGTCAATGCTTGAGTAGTGTGATTTTCTTTGCTTTTTAGCAGCAATTTGTTATTTAAGCCTATTTTCTTCAAAAAATAATTTGATAAATTTTTGAAATTCGCCTTATGACTACCTTTTAGCACAACGGGTTTTTCGCCGAACTCTGTCACCACAGTTGCAGCATTCGCCTCAAATTTTCTTCGAATCTCAAAAGTCTTTTCATTCTCTTCAATAGTCAAAATTACGGTGTTGTAACCCCTTGACTCCTTGATTGACTTAGGAATAGAAGTCGAGCCAAATGCAAATTTTATGCATTCAATAACATATGATTTCCCTGTATTTGATGGGCCAGCCACAACGTTAAGGCCGCTGGAGAAATAGAGAAATGCTGACCTTACATTTTCACCGCAAACTTCAATCGATTTTATTATCATTTTCGCTCTGAGAATCCATGTACATAACCTATACGCTTGTTGTCCAAACTTTCATAATTTGATTCAAGCCATAGCAAATTAGTCCAAATATCCTTATAGTATTCAGATTTCAAACAGCCAATGTACTGGGCAGTTTCCTCATTGGCTTTGAAATAAATTCCCGTTGAATTTATCTCCGAAGAAATTATGCCGCGACTCAGAAACAACTTCAAAGCAGCTGGCAGCGACTCCCGGCGATAGATTAGTTCAGCAATCTTGTTCGGCAAATCTGTGTGGACATTAATCGGTCCACCAAATTCTTTGGCGTAAAGCAACACATAGTCAAAAAAGACTAGGCGATCGATGTCCAATACCCGGTCAGCCAGACATGCCAAGATAAAACTGGAGCGCGTCGCCAACTCAATACGATTATTGAAAAACGAGGACGTTGTAGATGTATTAGTCATCGCTCTTCCACCTAAATTTCTTGTCATTTACGATGTGATGCGTCAGTCCTTTTTTGTCCTGAACCTTCATATAAAACTTTAAAGGATGTGATTCGTAAGACGTATGCACGGCCATCTCAGAGACCTTGAGGTAACGCGTATAGCCTTCAGGATGAGGTAAGTTCACTGTTGCTGAGATGGCTTCATAGCATTCGGCTTTTAATTCTTGGAATGCCGAGGCAGGAAGCCAATCTCTTGAAAACAGATCCAAAGACGCTGCGCAAAAATAATTGTTGCGAGCATTGATTAATTCATTCTGAAGTTTGACGCGTGAGGGCAATGTAGCCATGCTTACGGTAGTTTTTGTGAAATCACTAAACGCGTCCAACAAGGCTTGAACGTATATTTGTTCAACAGACCAATCTACGTCCGCCGGGGCGGCCTGCGGCATCGGTCGCTTTCTAGAGTAAAGACCAAACCGTATATCATGGTAAGGAGTAGCACGGTGAAGCTCTATTATTCTTATTGGTGGAATGTCATCAAAAATCCTAAAATCAACTTTTTCGTCGATATATTTTTTCAATTCCGACGTCAGTTCCACATCAACCTTTGAAGTAATTCCGGCTTTGATGGTTTTTTCCCATCGATCTAGAACTTCCTTCTTAAGTGAATTTCCTGTCTTATCGTTAATTGCTTTGATTAAATTCGTACTACTCCCCTTCGGGGATACGAAATAATATTCGGAAGGTAAGGTATATTCGCCGATATAGCTATAGTAGACGAGTTTTCCTATTTCGAGCACGACGTCAGCTATGCTGAGCTTAGTTCCGTAATATTTGCATTGATAATTTACCCATCCGGTGGCTGTATATGCAATTACGTCACGCCCCATATCGCCACCGCCACCGCATCGGGTAACTTTTGTGTATTTATTTTTTATCCCAGAAACAAATTCAACTGTAAAGTCTTCCCACGCATCCTCATCCAGTGTGTTTAACCGCATTAGTGGACTGATGGGGGAACCCGTTGCAACCGCTAAAGCGGTCAACATTTCTTCTGGTGAGTGAGGCTCGGAGAGATCCTTCTCTGGAGGCAACATATCTTAGGTTCTCAATGCTATTTTCAAATGTCTATGAACTGATGGCCGCTTGCAGCGACTGTAGTTCACGACAGGTATAGGCATTCTACGTATTGCCGTTCGACAAATACTATCCGATTGTCACACTTCGATGACTTTCGGCACTTAAGCGCTGATCTATAGGCGGGTCTAAAATCCCGACTGACTCTTACGCGGCAACGGGCGAGATGGTTTCGATTAGCTCATGCTGCCAGAAAGAGCTGAAAGCCCACTGAGCGACACGGAGAATGCTGTGTAGACCGACGCTTTCTTATTCAACTCCCCTGACTCCTGGACCGCACGCAACACCGCAGCAGTCCACGCCAACTGCTTAAGATCAGGAAGTACCGGCTCCATCTCTGTTTCCAAGGTTGGAACTATTCTGCTAGATCGCCACCAATAATATGCAGAACAGAGCCCGGTGAGGACGGAAAGTGCCGCGAACAAAAGGCTAAGAATTTTCATTGAATTTCTAGGTATTTGTATGGTCGAAGAGGCGAATGCACTCGCCTGTAGCTTACTTAAAATACTTGCTCCAGACGAGGGTGGCGACAACGATCGTTGCAGCCCCCCACAATATATTGTGCATATGCTGCATCATTGCCCAACGTAATGGCCTTGCCTCCCTCCGCCTTTGCTCAGCAAACAGCTCTTTCACTGCTCGGGTTCGATGAACTAACTCGTCTTCCGCCATTCTTTTGCGATACAAGGTACTAGCTAAAAACTCCATCAGATTGTGCTCTGAAATGTTTTGCTTCCAGCGATCGGTGAGAACCAGATCCTTCGCCGGAATGGGAAGCGAGATCCCAGACTTGCGCTCAGCGGAAGCGTATTCAAACTTCAATCCGAACTGCTCATAGAATCGATTTCTACGCTCTCGGTTCTCCTCGCGTGCTTGCCCTTCCAGTAGATTGATGGTGTGCACCGTGGCATCCGGCCAGCGCTTGGCCCACCTGACGACCTCATTCATCAGGTAGGTCCCTAACCCATGTCCCTGGAGAGACGGAGGATTGATAACAACCATGCCGCCAGTCAACGATCCAGCGGTAATGGACACCGTATTCACATGAGCATGATAACTGCCACTGAACTCGCCCCTGGCAGGGTCACGTGGATATCCGTCGTCGGAGATTTCTCGATAAATGATGTTGATTGTGTTGTCGGCGGTCGCATAGCGATCACAGGCGCGTGTTTGCTCTATCCGTTCGACCAAAAAGAAGCCCATCGACGGTCGTTCTGGATTTTTCCGATTTCGGACTTCAAGCACCTGGAGTGTTGGACTGACAGGAGCGCCATTCTCCCATGTAGAGTCGAATGATGCTCCGGTCATCATTAACCCTTCATGCGACGCAATAAGTCATGCTCGTTCGTGCTGGTGAGCTGGACGTAGTCACTGCTCCGTAAGACCTTTGCAGCGGACTCCACGTCGAGGTGCGCGGTTGGTTCTACGGGCTGGGTTCCGTACACGACCTTGCCTGAATCAATTTTCAGTAGACCGGTAAGTAGGTCGCGGACCTCTGATTCGCGACTATCCCGCTGTACGTTGAGTCCCGGATAGTCATGTACGATTTGAAGGGGTGTTGCGATGCCTGGTAACGCGATCTCGATCAGCACTAGCATCAGTGGGGTGTTGTGAACGAGCGAAAAATCCTCAACCGGAAGGATGTTGCCTTCGACGTAGCGCTTTGTAACGATCAAGCGAATCTGACTTACGTTGGAGAGTTTTGCATACGCGAGGGTGGTGTCTAGAAACGAGCTTGTGGACTGCGCGTCTGTGCGAATGTACAGCGGATTTTTCATTAAGGCTCCCAGAATAGTTCCGATTGGAAACTCTTAGTGTACATTCGGCTGTACAACTTACTCAACATATTGCATAACAACAACGGTTTACGTTACGATATGACACGCAAATCTGTTCGGATGCGACGTTTTGAGGCTTCGCATCCCTCAGAAATCGACAATTTGTCGAGTGCGGTTGCAAATTATGCGATGTACGTATAAAATGGGCTTCTAGTCGAGAGTGCTGATGCTTCGGTACGTTGGGCGATTGTTCCACTCGGCTTACCAAATTCCAACGGACCGCAATGCGGTCCGTTTTTCGTTTAGGGTCTCCATGCATCTACTTTACTTAGATGAGTCAGGGCATTCACATGATCCCAACTCTCAGTTTTTTGTGCTCGCTGGCTTTAGCGTTTTCGAACGACAAACTCATTGGCTGGAGTCGCAGATTACTCCTGTTGCAGAGCGGTTCAGCAAGAGCAATCCGAGTGCGATAGAGTTTCACGGCGCTCCGATGAGGTCTGGCAAGGACGAGTGGGAAGGAGTTGCTCCCGCTGATCGAGTCCAAGCAGTGGTTGACATCCTGGATTTGCTCTCTGATCGCCAACTGCAATTGAGAGTTTATGTTTCAGTAATTGAAAAAAGCCTTTTCGCACCCGAGGCGATCCTTCAGCAAAGTTTTGAGGATATCGCCTCTTGCTTCGATCAATACCTTCAGAGCCTTTATCGAAGAAAAAACGATCCTCAGCGCGGGTTAGTTATTTTTGATAAAAGCAATTACGAGCAAAAACTTCAAGCTCTTTCTCAGGTATTCAAACATCAGGGAAATGCTAATGGAAAAGTACGGAACTTTGCTGAGGTTCCGCTATTTTTAGATTCAAAAGCGTCGCGTTTGATTCAGCTGGCAGATCTTATCGCTTATTGGACATTCAGGTATTTCCAATCGGGTGATGACCGTGGGTACAAAATGATTGAGCCCTATTTCTGTCGTTTTGCGGGTGCAAATGGTTATATGCCTAGAATAACCGCTGCGACTGAACAACGGCTCCAAACATTGGCTGCTCAGAAATATCCATTCCCTGCGCCGACAGCACGCACTTCGACAACAACCTCGCCTACAACTACTGTGATTTCAACGACGGCGACGGCAACGGTAACTCAAATCCAAATTGAAGTGCCAGGAACCTGATAACAGGGTTCTGAAACCTTAAAGAATATCGAACACCGATCGATCAGGTGTTCGATTTCTTGGCCTGATTGCGTTGGTGTATTTCGACCACCCATTGGCTTAGGTCAATATAGGGACCAAACGCTAATTTATGTGGCATTGTGCGTCGAACATCTTCCGCAGCGTCTGTGAAACTTGAGGTTGTTACGATAATCCCCCGATTGGCCCGGTGTTGATCTACAACACCGGCCATCCTCTGGACCACGCCAATCCCAACCTTATTGTTTGCTGCATATCGCTTACATTCGATCAGATGCAGCAGGTCGCCGCCAAAGACATTTTTCTGCACGGCGAAAATATCAATGCCGCCATCACGAGTTTCAGGCGTCAAAGTTACTTCAAAACCGTTATTTCTGAAAATGGCGGCGACTAGTTCTTCAAACCGACGCGGTGTGATCAGCCGCATTTGCTCTGGATGGCGCGCAAGGTATGCGAACATCTCGCGTTCAACATCAACCAACTGAATTAAACTCAAGCTGCCAGGAGCTTCGTACAAAGGTGTACCAGCACTGAGAAACTCAGGATAAGGACTGCCTTCCTTCACGTAGTCCGACTCAAATAATGCTGTAACCTCGGCATCAGTCAAATCTTCTCCAAGCGCAAGCTTCCGCATCGCCGACTCGGACAGCTCGATCATGTCGAATGCCTGAGCAGCAGTCCGTAACCTCGGGGGCGTCCGATGAAATCGCTGGTTGAATTTTCTTTTCTTCCGCGCCATTTGAAGTTTACGAAAAGTACAGTTATTTAATCAGATAATCGTCTTTATTTTTGCCATCGAGCCACTTGGGAGCACGGCCACGCCCAGTCCACTCTTCCCCGGTTGCCGTATCACGATATTTCGCAGGAACAGGCTTACGAACCTGCGCTACCTTTGCGGTGCTACCCAGATCAGCGACCGTCAAACCATACGTCTGCATGATTTCACGGATCTGCTGCTTCGCAGCCGCAATTTCGGTATCGCGTACTTGCGCTGCCTGTTTTTCGAGGGCGGCGATCTGGGCTTTCAAATCTGCGTAAGAGGTCATTTCTAGTCCTATGGATGTGGAAAGAGCTATTGTACAGGTAACGACTTTACGTTCAATCTACTTTAATCCTCTTCGTTTCGCAGCAAGGGAACACTAAACTCTTAGTGGGTTGGACTACGAGTGGTCCTGCCCGTCTTTCTTGCTCTCAATCTGTCTTCGAACTTCAAATCGGTGATGCCAATATGGCCGCTCCTTCAGCAACTTCACCTTACATTTCAGTATAGGCATAATTGGAACGAAAAGTGCAACGCTAAGTGCGCCAAGTGAAAAGGTAAGTACGTACTCCAAAATTGGGAATACAACTGCAAATTTAGCGCTAGCTAGTAGTGCAAACCATAAACAGCAACCTCCTGCCCACAATTTCCAGCTCGGAAGAATAATTCCATTTATATCAAGAATGGAGACATCAACATATGTGTTTTCAACCTCCTCATCTAATCGCAGAGGAGAAAAATCAACCACAGGCGTGCCATAAGGTTTAATCACTCTATCTTCAGCAAATGCTTTTCTAACCCGCTCTAACTTTGGATAGTTGTTAGGCCATTTATTTTCAAACTTTATTCCGTATTTGGCCAGAAGCGGCTTAGCTAAATATGCACCGTTTACTTTCTCGACCAACGAGTCATCTAAAACTGCAAAACATTCACTACCAATCTCAAAGATCTTTATGCGCTCAGCCTCAGGATAGCCTTCATCATGAACAATTGCAGGGATATAAGGAAGATCTTTTTCCCTGAATAGTGCAACCCTATTTTTCCCCTCGTGGGCTAACACAATTCCTAATGGTTTTATGTAGGAGTAACTCGCACACTCGCCTTGTGCGCGTGAAGCATCTGACTTTTCAAAGTCTTCAAATGCCTTTTTTATGACATGCTCTTTTTCATCTTCATCCAAGCTGCTTGGTCGCCACCTCCAACTTTCACCGACCACCATTGAAGTTGCTACCAATGCTTTGTAGCCCTTTTTACTCTCAAAAGAAGCACGCTGAGAGTTAAAAAATGGAAGCACAAAATCCGCAAAGGTGAACGGTGCAATTGTGGAGTTCCCCATGAAGTCAGGGAACAGGTGGCGAGCCAGAACTGCCCCCAATGGATTGCGATCCAACCCATCCAACTGATTTTTCAACGCTACCAAGTCCTTAGCAGCAGTTCCAAATGTAAATTTCTCTGTCGTTATCACGACCGGTGAGCTTGCGTCCATCGTAGTCCTATTGAAGTAAGCACAGGAGGGGGGTTGCCATGTGGCAATGTAGCATGAATTTTGCGGCAACATAAAACGAATGCTAAGCGTTTTCGCGGGAGACCAAGCCGAGGTAATCGAAGCAGGCCGCGAGATCAGCATAGGAGATCTCATAGCGAATTTCGAGGCCAGCTGCCCTGCGGCCACCAGCATTGGAAAAATGACTTCGGGTATCGACGGGTCAGACTTGGCCAGCCTTACAATGTCGCCAAAACATTATTAACTATACAATGACGAAGTCTCAGCGTCATACAGACGACAGCATTTGCTAACGGCGTAGTCGTGACGCCATGCTTCTTGTTTTATCAAGGAGCATGTATGAATCAGTTCAAGACCTCGAACCATCATTGCGCAACGGCACAGAAGCGCATCACGGTCACCCGTCAAACGTTCCGAATCGACGCAGGTATCGGTAGCGACCAAGTTTTTACCCAGCACGAGTATGAATGCTCCAATGGGTCGAACTGTACGTACCGAATGGGCGAAAAATGTGGGGTGTTCCGCCTGAACAACTCCTAATAGCATTCCCATGAGTTCGCCTTGCGCTGGCTATGAGTTCAATGCACACTTTCTTATCGACACTGATGATTGCGTAATGGACGAAGCGAAGCTGGCCTGGGCGGACTTAGTCCAAACTTACTCTGGCGGGAAAGTCATGTTTGTATCGACGCCAGAATTAGGGGAAGACCATTGCTGGGAAGGCGTTAGAAACGGCGTTTATTGCATATGGCGTGAAGATGATGAAGGGCGCTGGGAGATTTGCCAACGCCAGCATTTGATGGTCAGCCGTCCCGTAGTGACCGATCCGAGCGATCCCACGCAGATCTACGAAATGACGATCCAAGAGGTCATCAAGAGGGTTCGGCAGCTGACTTTAGGCTCATTTGACGCGCCTATGGATGTTCAGAGAGAACGCTACGCCCTTGCGATCGAGGTGTGTGAAGATTGGCTACCGATTCGCAGACCAGCTGCATGCGCTAAGCTGGATGTAACCAACACCTGCTCCTTGTCCATCACGGCCAGCCGACCATGACTTCCACGTATTATTTGGCACCAAGCTCAATGGATTTTCCTGTGAATGCGAAAATTTTTCTTAATGATGACGAACTGGTTGCCGAGCTTCCAGGCAATGTGCGCCTGTCGCATAAGGACGCCGTCTGTCTAGCTGACCTGCTATGGAGTAAGGGGGTGACCGTGTCAGAGGTCGTAATGTTGGATTGGCACGAGGATGCCAGCCGTGCGCCCCTTAACGGTCAGAAGATCGCCATCTATCAACGTCTACGACTACTTGAGCAATCCGAGGATTGATTGATCTCATTAAAGACACTGAGAGAGGACCAACCACTTGACTGAAGAACGCGAGCTTGCGGGCCGATCTGACGAGGCACCACAAGTGAACAGGCAGAAGGACTCGTATACGATCTTCTCAACATCCATAAGCGCAGACGAGTTGCAATCATTCCCGGATATCGTCAAGGCAAACGATCAAAGCCTCCAACAGCTAGTGGAGGCAAATGGAGATTTGGCCGCTTGGAAGAACTCTCTCGCTATACTGCGAAAGGCGCTTGAGTGTTACTAGGGGATGAGGCACTACACTAATGTGGTTTATCGGCGAGCGGTTCGATGCTGATGGCGATTGGATCGCTTGACGGGAAGCTCTCTCTCAGCGCTTCGTCGAGTGCGATGTCGTCGTGGTCTTGGCCTTTGAGCGGAGGTTCGGCGTTGGCGGGCTTTTTGTCCGGCGGCGGCGTATTGGGCTTATTGGTCATCTCAGTCCTTTCAAAGATCGAGTAGTCAGCGAAAGAAAATGGCAGCTGATGCTTAGTTTGCTGTCACGCATTTGCTGCTGGACTAAACAGCCAACAGGCGATCTCGAAGGCTACTCAACGTATCAGTAAAAACTTCTGTTTGGTCTAACGCCCTGGCTAAAACCAAGGCACCTTGAATACCACCTACAACTTCCTTAGCAAGTGCATTGGCTTCTTGCTCTCCGCGCCCAGTCCGCACCAAGGCGGCTGCAAGTGCCTCAATCCAGGCCGCAAAGTAATCACGGACGCGATCTGCAAAGCGGTCACGCTCGCTACCAAGCGCGAAGACGCCGACCAAGCAGACGCGACGACCCGAGAGGAAGTAGCGGCCCACGTCGTCGAACATTGCTCTGATACCTTCTACGGCATCCGCACGCTCAACCAGCGGTTCAAAAACATGGTGTTTGAACCACTCATCTACCTGGGCCAGCACGGCCTCAGCCATTTCC
The DNA here is from genome assembly GCF_009857505.1 of Duganella lactea. Taxonomy (GTDB): domain Bacteria; phylum Pseudomonadota; class Gammaproteobacteria; order Burkholderiales; family Burkholderiaceae_D; genus Rugamonas; species Rugamonas lactea. The sequence continues at coordinate 455,238 of NZ_WWCP01000001.1, read as the reverse complement.
TCTTTGCCGCCTGGGAAGAAGTGATAGATGCTGCCCTTGCCTAATTTGGTGCCTTCGCTGATGCGAGCCAAGCTCGCCCCCTCGAAACCATAGGTTCGGAATATTTCTCCTAGCATCGGGATCACATCCTCCCGTTCAGCAATTACTCTAGCCATTCATTTTCCTTAAAAACCGAAACTGCTCAGCTCAGGATAATCGGCTGGGCGTGGGCCGCTATTGTCCCACAGGAACTTGCGCTCTTCAGGCTTGATCGGATGCTCGTTGATGCAAGCGTGGCGATGATGCATCAGGCCGTTCTCGTCGAATTCCCAGTTTTCATTGCCGTACGCACGATACCACTGGCCGGAGTCGTCATGATATTCGTAAGCGAAGCGCACGGCGATGCGCGCACCGTCAAAGGCCCACAGCTCTTTAATCAGCCGGTAGTCCAACTCACGGGTCCACTTGCGCTTCAGCAGCGCGGTGAGGGCTTCGCGGCCTTGAACGAACTCGGCACGATTGCGCCACCAGCTATTTTCGGTATAAGCGAGTGCGACTTTTTCGGGGTCACGGGTGTTCCAGCCGTTCTCGGCCAGGCGGACTTTTTCGATTGCGGTTTCACGGGTAAAAGGTGGCAGTGGTGGACGGATAGACATGTTATTTCTCCTTTTTTGTACTGATCGGAACACAATGTACCGATCAGTACAGAGACTATAGGCCGCTTAATTTCCTTTTGCAAGCTTTTTTTCGGGACGAACGGTATCTATGCCATCAGAACAGGATGGCCTTGATACTTTTGATGGAGTGTGAGCGATGCGACATTGATGCTCAGCAGCTCGCCGACGCAATAGCTCTACACAAAGGGCGATTTAGCGCCAGTCAGCTGGGAAAATGCCAATTAGAAATCGACGGAGGTAAAATTGCCCACGCAGTAAGGATTTGCTCTGTGGTTCAGGAGATTAAGGATGGAAGTAAATGATCGAATCACCCGTTGCAGGAAAAACCGATGGCGCGCTCGCACCTTCCATATTGCACTAGCTCTAACTTCATCTATTAGAAACTGTTAGAAGAACCAAGCCTCCAAGGGAAAGCAGTGGACTAGGGACGGTACATGCTTTCCTGGCTCACTAAAGCCCCAATAATGAAAGATGGTGATCCGCAATGTTTAAAGGAACAATTGCATTATTTGATGAGTATTACCGCAAAATGGATGCCGAGCAGCCCGGCTTTAACCGTGATCTCGCAATGGAGGTTCGCGAACGCTTGCAGCAGTTGGACTACATCGTAGAACGAGCGCGAGAGCTGGAACACTTGGTAGGTTTACCACGCCGAAAATTCATGGAGTCCTATGAAGCTGAGCAGAAGGCTGCGGTCGAACAATGTCGAGAACCTTCAATGGCCGCCATTAACATAGATATTACTGAGGACGAAAAGCAGGAAATGTCGAAGGCGTCCTTCGAGCTGCAATTGTTCACAGAAACCTTCTACTACTTTGCCTTTCGTACGCGCCAAATTCTGCAAAACCCCAAGGCAGGAGTTCTTGGTCTTTCAGGGTTCGAATGTAAAGGAGTTCGGGACGTCAGAAACAAGCTCATCGAACATGTAGAAGGCAAGGACTCCCAAATATTCATTAGAAGTTTTGCATCTGGTGGCTTAGGCGGACCTATCATTAAAGGACCTCGCTATGACGGTCAGCATCACTTCCAAGATGCCGGTCTGTACACAAACGCTGAAGAATTTCGGGATGACTTGGAGCGGGTGCTCAACAACAGCTTGAAAATTGGTCTGAGCTAGTACACACAATCATTCACAAGTTTCTTTGCACAATTTCGCAAAGGCCATTGCAGCAGCTGACTGGTACGCATCTCGACGGCGAAGCAATGCTGCCGTTCGAGATTTTGGTGCTGGCGATATCGAGATATTGCATAGGCCAGCATGCTGCCTTCCGATCGCTTCGGGAAGAATGGTTACCAAGCTACTATGCTTGATCACTTCGATTAAAGCGCTGATTGTGTTTGCTTCAATCGCGATGGCGGGAGCAACCGCATGCAATCTCAAATAGTCATCAACGTGGTCGCGAGTTGCAAAATCAGGACTCAATACACCAAGCCTCTCTGTGGCCAGCATTTGAGGCGTGATACTGCGCTTGCGTGAAGCAAAGCGATGGTTGCTGCCCACCACCACGCTCAGTCGTTCTACCAGCAGAGGCTCGCACTCAATGTCATCGGCTGACCGCGAAATACTGAATGCGATACCCAAGTCGACTTCGTCCGCTGCGACGGCGGCAGCGATTGTGTCAAGGGACATTTCCTTTAACCGCACTATGATACCTGGATACTTGGCATTAAACGCAGCCAACAGAGGGCCAACCAAGTAGGCGGTGAAGGTCGGCGTCGTCGCTAACCGCAGTTCGCCCCGCCCAAGGTCTTGCACATCCAAAATAGCTCGTCGCCCTGACGCCAGTTCAAGGAGTGCCTTTCGTGCATGCTCAATGTACACGCATCCTACATCCGTCACTTTAACTGTACGACCACTTCGATCAAGCAATGCTACTCCGAGTGATTCTTCAAGCTGGATGATTTGTTGCGACAGCGTCGGCTGCGAAACATGAAGAGCCTCGGCGGCACGAGTGAAGTTGCCGTGTTCAGCGACAGCAAGTAGGTAGCGGATATGTCGAAGTTGCATTTTGATGGTTCGATTGTCGTGCCAGGTATTGGTAAATCCTATTGAGTCTATCCGAAACCGGTCTTGGACGTAATAGTCCAAAAAGCCGAAGATCACTCCATCGAAACCAGTGAGGCGACTTAAATGAAACAGTTTATCGAAGGCGCGATGAAGTTCCAGGCAGAGGTTTTCCCTGAAATGTCGAACCTCTTCAAAAAGCTGGCGACCAGCCAAAATCCCAACGCTCTGTTCATCACTTGCTCGGATAGTCGGGTCGTCCCCGAACTAATGACGCAGCAGCAGCCAGGCGACGTATTCGTGATCCGCAACGCTGGCAACATCGTGCCGTCGTACAGCTCGGAACCAGGCGGCGTGACTGCCAGCGTTGAATACGCGGTAGGTGTCCTCGATGTGACTGATATCGTGGTGTGCGGACACAGCGACTGCGGTGCGATGACGGCAATCGCCAAGCATAAATGCCTGGACCACTTGCCAGCAGTGGCAAGCTGGCTGCGTCATGCCGACTCCGCAAAGGTCGTGAACGAAGCGCACACGCATGAAACGCCTGAAGCAAAGGTCAGCTCAATGGTCTACGCCAATGTGGTGGCCCAATTGACTAACATCCGCACCCACCCGACCGTTGCTTTGGCCTTGGAACAAGGCAAGGTCAGCCTGCACGGCTGGGTGTATGACATCGAGACCGGCGAAATCAACGCGCTAGACGGCAAGCGCAATACTTTCGTAAATCTGGCCAAGCACCCTGACGCTGTGGCTGTCGAATCATACCCGCAGCAGCAAGCAGCTTAACTCCCCCGTCCCCCTGAAAGGAAACCGATCATGATCCAAAGCAATGTAACTCAAGACGCTCGTATCGAACTCACTGCCCGCGCTATCGCCGCAAAGGCAATTAAGGACCTGAGCTTCGCTCAACTGGCGGAAGGCACCGGTCTGCGCGTGGCCTATGTCACCGCAGCCCTGCTTGGACAGCACGCCTTGCCGAAGGAAGCGGCTGAACTGGTCGCTGAACGGCTGGGCCTCGACGCTGGAGACGCAAAGCAGCTGCAAGCAATTCCTCTGCGCGGCAGCATCCCTGGCGGCGTTCCAACCGACCCCACCGTTTACCGCTTCTACGAAATGGTGCAAATCTATGGCACCACGTTGAAGGCACTAGTTCACGAGCAGTTCGGCGACGGCATCATTAGTGCCATCAACTTCAAACTGGACATCAAGAAGGTCGATGATCCAGAAGGCGGCTCCCGCGCCGTCATCACCCTGGACGGCAAGTTCTTGCCGAATAAGCCGTACTAAATTCCAGAAACACAGTCTGTCATCTTACGGAAAGCGCTGCGATGAATACTCATGAAAAAGCTCACATGGTCGAGTGGTGCGAGCAGTTAATCAAAGCGCAGCGCCTGACTTTTTTGCGGGCGGCTGAGGGCTGGCTAGTCAGCCTGGATGGCTATCCAATGTCTTACGGTGAGACTACAGGAATCGCCGCTGGCTGGGCCTTTATCATGAGCCACAAGTCCGCTTACGAGTAGAACTAGTTCACGGCGGTAAATGCGTACGTTACTTGAGTCGGAATATCCAATTAAGTATATGATTTTTAAAGATTTTCACAAAAAAATCTAAACTAATGCGAAATTTTGTGAAAATCAAATAAAATCAATCACTTACCTTGGAAATTCGGTATGGCCAACTCATACGAATTTGTGCCCCTCGATGGCGACTCACGCCGCCAGTACATCAATGCGCGAGATGCACTGGCTGCGACCCGCGCAGCTGAGCAAGAAGCTCTAAAGCTGACCGGGAGTTTAGCCTGGCGCGTTCAAAATAAGCGTGAGTATCTGATCCAGGTATCCACCCGTGGTTCACAGACAAGTCTCGGTCCAAGATCTGCTAAGACCGAGGCCGTGCATCTGGAATTTCATCGCCGAAAGGCAATCGTATTGGAACGTCTTGCAGCGCTCAGGCGGAAGATGCAAGTCCACGCTAGGCTTAACCGCGCTCAGAACATCGCCAGAGCGGATTCGATGCTTGTTGACGTCCTCAACGGTTTCTACCTAGCCGGAATCAGCGACAACATAGTGGTCGTCGATCCCAATGCGCTGTTCTGCTACGAGACCGGTGCCGGTGTCCGTATCGAGTACGCATCGCCTGCACGTCAGACTGGCGTTATATGGAATGACTGTACCCAGCTCACTCTAACGGCACCACGCGACCTTCTCCCGTCTGGTCTCCTAAGCATATTGACGAAAATCGATAAGTCCTTCAAATTGCGGAATTCAACGGAGTTCCATACTGCGGTGAACTCTAATGGCTACCAAGTTAAGCTGTTGCGACAAACACGCTCAGCAAGCGATCGCCACTCCCGAAGCGAACATGACAACGACTTTTGGGCCATCGCTGACAAAAATTTAAGCTGGCTACTCCGCGCCCCTATTTTTCAATCCACCGTGATTAACAAAAAAGGGGCAATGAGCCAGATGACCACTCTGGATCCTCGCGCCTTTGCACTTTATTGGAAATGGATGTCGGAGCACGACGGCCTCGATACATCAGATCGCCATCACTATGCGGTGCTAGCTGCCCTACTCACAGACCTCATCGCTCAATACCTGCCCCAATACCGCTTAGACTAAGCATCATCGACTATACACCCGACCCTCACGTACCCTCATGCTGTCTTGCCATCATCCTTCTCTAGCAGTGGCACACATCGCTCTAACGACGGCACCAAACTTCCGTTGACGAATACGGTCGCTTGCGTCATCTTCCAACCCAATCAACGAAACTAAATTCAGTTATGTGTAACGATGAAGACTACCGCGCAGCGCGAGAGCGTACGATCAAGAAAATGCTGAACATGTGCGAATGGCTTACGCATGATGCACTGGTTGAACGCATCGGTCAGCCTTGGGCGGAAGAAGCAATAGTGCAGTGGGAAACCGAGCAAAGAATTTTTAGCATTCCTAGTGAGGACGGAAAACTCTATCCAAGATTTCAGTTCGATGAGACGATGAAACCTGTGCTAGTTATCAAAGACATCCTCGCACTTTTAGCGAAGGACGACTCGATTGCGATTGCGGCGTGGTTCATCTTTAAGAACGGCTGGATAGAAAAAATAGTTGATGGGAAAATCGTTTCCGTCGCACCGATGCATGCACTTGAAGATCGGGAGGCAGTTCTAGCGGCAGCAAGAAATGAGAGGGGAACCCACTTCGCTTAATGAGCCAATGCCAGCGAATTCTCCATCCTGAATGGCATGGGCAAATTGTGAGAGTAATATTTAAGAAGAGTGAGTAGTGGAGAAGTCACGGGAACAAGGCCAGGAGTTTTTCAGTAGGCGCTGGCTTAGTTATCCTTGCGTCACAGCCAGCCTTAACCATTCTCTCTATGGCAGCGGGATCATCATACGCTGTTAAAGCGATGATATGGAATGATTTCCCATCCGGTCGCGCCCTCACCGCTAATGCAGTGTCATAGCCATTTAGGACAGGCATGTTCATGTCCAATAAGATCACGTTCGGCTGGAAGGAGTCTAATTCGGCTAAGGCCGCTACTCCATTATATGCAACCGCAGTGATATATCCTAAAGTCCGCAAAAGCAGTGCAAGCATATCAGCCGCATCTTCATTATCGTCCACAATTAGCACGCGGCAACTCATACGGCATCCCCATTTTAGTTCAATGCTATGGGCCAAGGATGGCGTTGTTGATCATACCGGGTCAACGAGCGTTTTTCGTTAGCTAGTGCAGTTACGCTAGCACAAAGAGCAATGCCAGGTAGCACCATTCAAGTGAACGTATGCCAAATGCAGCGGCATCCTTCTAACATCAATGCCGCTGCCTCGTACTACTAACCCAGCATGCCGAGATAGAGTGGAGGTGTAGCCGTCAGACCGGCATGTACACTGCGGGTAACGTCATCGGCCAAGATTTCGGATTGGCCTGCAACCAGTGCGGCGAGCGTCATCTGTGCAACATCGTCGGGAGAAGCTTTGTCTCCAGGAACACCACGTGCCATATCAGTGTCCATGAAAGCGACGTGCAGGGAAAGCACTTCTGTACCCTGTGCCTTCAATTCCTGTCGCATCGCGTTGCTTAGCGCCCAGGCTGCCGATTTGGAAGCGCTGTAGGTGCCCGTCACACCCGGCAGTGTGGCCCAGCTGAGGGCCGAGATCACATTAATGATTGCACTTTGACTGCTTGTGGCCAGGGTCGGTGCGAAAGCCTGCGCCATACGCAGCGGGCCTACCGCATTAACTTCAAACTGCTGGCGTAGCGCGTCAATGGACGTGGTGTCCAGCACCGGGCCAGTCCCACCGATCCCGGCGTTGTTGATCAGCAGATTAACGTCACCCAGTTCGCGGACGAGTGCATCAATCTGGTCGGGGCGGATAACATCTAGAAGCACGGGAATTGCACCCGGTGCAGTGACTTCCGATGGGGTGCGTGCAGCGGCGTAGACTTTTGCTGCGCCAGCGGCCAGCAACGCACGTACAAATGCTGCACCCAGTCCGCGATTAGCGCCGGTTACGAGGGCGATCGCACCTTCAATTTTCATGGTAGTGACTCTCCTTAGTTAGGTTAATGACGCGACGCCAAATGCAGCATCACATAGTGTTCATAGTGACCCACACCGTTTTTCACGATCGGGTCTTGCGAGGTGAGAGAAGCGATATCTTCATCATCGGCAATCTGGTAGAGCGAGACGCCGTAGCCACCGGTGCCATCGATCACCGGACCGTGAGCGACGATCACATTCTTAGCGAGCAGGTCGTTGAGAAAGTCGCCGTGTTGTTTCATCCACGTCAGTTCGTCGGCGGACATAGTAGCGAGAAAGTTATCTCTCGGCGGCACGAATTTGCAGAGGTAGTATTTCATTTTTTAGCCTTTCCATTTGCTTGCAACTGCTTGTTTCCTTCACCAACGTAATAGCCCATATTGCCTTCGACCTTTTCAAGTCCGACTTCCTGGTACATCTTGCCGAACACGGGCAGTCGTTGCTGAAGCCCAGGCCAGGCCAGGGATTTTGTGAAAGTAGTGTACGAGGTCATCCGCTCGGTCTCGTTGGGGAACACGGTCTCGTTAATACGCTGCTTGGTTGCCACCAGGGCGGTCTTGTCGAACGATGCGAGGCGATATGCCATTCGCTCCACAAAGCCATCTAGTTGTGCATCAGGAATTGCACGAGTAACCCAGCCGTACTTCTCCGCCAACTCTGCGCTGTAATCGTCGCCGCTCAAGAACGCTTCCAAGGCACGATCACGACCGGCCAATCGAGTCAGCATATCCGTACCACCACCACCGGGGAACAAACCGATGCCGACCTCAGGCTGATCGAAGATCGCTTTCTCCTTGCTGGCGTAACGCAAGTCGAAAGCCAACGTCAGCTCGTTACCGCCGCCCTGCGTCCGTCCGCGTATTGAAGCGATGGTGACAAATGGTGCATTGGACAGGTTGGTAATGAGCTCCACCCATAGCGGTCGATTATCGGTGCCACGCTGACCGAGGAAGGCAGGAAACTGAGTGGTGTCGAAGTGATTGAAAAAATAGCCCTTCATATCACTGACAAAAATCACTACTTTGATCTGATCGTCCTTGCTTAGCGCCTTCACGGCATCGTTCACCGCTGCGATGGTTTCGGGCACAATAAAATTGATGGGCGCATTGTAAAAATGTACCTTTGCGACCGACGCGGACAGCCGTTCCACGCGGATCGTACTTTTTGCCTGAGGCGATGCCGCGCTAGTAGCAGCATTGGTGTCTTGAGCGTAGGCCACGTTGAAAGACAAGACGCCGGAAAAAATCGCAGCTACGATGAGTTTGATCTGGTTCATAAGCACTTCCTGTTAAGTTCTTGAGTTTGTTTGGATACTGATCATCTCGGCGGGGGGGCTGAGCGACCTGGAGATTTATGCCCGCAAATAGCGCGATCTACGTAGCGGTCTTGACGCTTTTGAGAATCGCGCCTTCGAACATTTTGGGTGCATAGCTCTGCAAGAACAGAATCATTCCAGTCATCTTGCCCACCGGGTTGCTGAACTTCGGCTCTTTCGTGTCGATGATCTTGCTGATGGTGTTGACAACCGCATCCGGCGATTCAGCCTCATCGATGCCTTTCTGGGTTGCAGCGCGTACCTGTTTGCGGTAGGTGTCGTAGTCCGCAATATTGACCCCAGTGGATGCCACGGAATTCTCTGCGAGATTGGTTTTAAACCAGACTGGCTCTACCATGCTCACCTTGATGTTAAAGTCGTGTAGTTCAAAACGCAGCGATTTGAAGTAACCCTCCAGCGCGTGTTTTGAGGCGGAGTAATAAGACAGATTTGGAGGCCCCATGAGACCTGCGATCGAACTGACCGTGACGATCTGACCACCTTTCTGCTTGCGGAAATGCGGCAATAAAGCGTTTGTGAGCTTCACCGTGCCCCAGAAATTAGTCTCGAACTGTTGGCGGCCAACTTCAAGTGGCGTTTCCTCAGCGATGCCCGTCACCATATAACCGGCGTTGTTGATTAGGACGTCGAGGTGGCGGACATGTGTGAAGAGTTCTTGAGTGAACGACTCAATCGAGCGCTCGTCGTCGAGATCCAGGGCCAGCAGCTTAAAGGGCATGCTGCGCGCATACTTTTCGGGTTGACGGGAGGTGCCAATCACAGTGTAACCTTCGTTGTGAAGTTTGTTGGCCAGCAGTAGGCCAAAGCCGGAAGACGCGCCCGTAATTAATACTGTTTTTTTCATTGTGTTATCTCGTACTGGTTAGGTTAAGTGGCTGGTAGTAGCAGTATTCGTAGGGCAGTCATTCCTGTGCCCTCACCATTACCGTCACTTTGCCTGCAATTCACGCCAGCCTCACTAGCGCAACACGCCAATTCGTCGCGGAACACGCCAATCAATGCACGCCTTAAATTGGCGCGTTCCGCTGTTGCTATGGCATATTTGGCGAGATACACTCAGCTCGTGAACACTGTATCCATCAATAATTCAACTACTCGCCAAGCCAAGACGCTTGACTATGCAATCTGGCCAGGCTGGCGTCTCTTGATGCAGGACGCCGGTATTGCATCGTCGCCAGTTTTGCGGCGCGCACAGCTACCGGGGGATCTGTTCGCCCGCCAAAATGTCCGCCTGGACTCGGTAAATTTCTTTAAGCTGTGGATAGCTATCGAAGCAGAGGCAGAATCCAATAATCCTGGACTGCCGACTGCGCTCCAAATCGCGAAGGTCATGTCGTCCGACTGGTTCGATCCCGAGCTATTTGCTGCGCTATGCAGCGCAAATTTGGCGGGGGCGCTCGACCGCATCGCCAAATACGTCAAATTGATTGCGCCAATGATCATCAAGATCGATCGCAGTGTTGCTCACACAACGGTGACTGTTGATTTCATGGACCATACGCTGACGCCACCGGCAGTATTTCTGGCATTCAAGCTGGTATTTTTTGTCCAACTTGCAAGGTTGGCTACACGGAGTCCCGTACAGCCTCTGCGGGTCAGCTTGCCCTCAATCGGTGATGAACACCACAATGCGCAGGCTTATCAGCATTACTTTGGTATCGCTGTGACCGACGCTCCGCTCACTACGTTGGTATTTTCAAATGAAGATATGGAGCGGCCGTTCCTGACAGAAAATCACAAGATGTGGTTGTTTTTTGAACCCTCTTTACGCCAGAGACTAGCGGATCTGGACAAGACTGCCAGTATGGCAGAGCGGGTTCGTGGAACCCTGTTGGAGGCAATACCAGCGGGGGATGTGTCGATGCAATCTGTGAGCCGAAAACTTGCCGTGAGCGTCCGTACGCTTCAGCGCCGACTCCAGGACGAAGGGACGAGTTTCCAGCAAACGCTCGATGGACTCCGGCAGTCGCTTGCACATCACTACCTGCGGAATACAGAAATGTCGAGCGCCGAAATTTCTTTTCTATTGGGTTTTGAAGACTCCAACTCGTTCGCCAGAGCTTTCCAAGTCTGGACCGGCAAAACTCCACATGCCGTACGCCTTACTGTGGACGCATTAGGGGAAGGGAAGTTTATATGAGGTTGTACACATGCCTCACAACTAACTGGGTATATTCAGTTGAACGTTAGTCAACACCCGACCAATTTAGTTCGATTCCTGCCTAACGTTCTTGTCCTCGACAACAGCGCGAAGTAACACCCAGCACCAGATCAACTTTGCATGGCGCGTACTACGGTCAACTGTGGCTTATTGGTTCACTTCTATCTGATTTTGATGCGCCAATGCCCACTGCTCGAACGACGTCATTTCCACCCCCCAGCGTGCCTTTGTGTCAGCGGCAGACGGGGCATGATAGCCAACGCGATTCGCCCATTCTTGGCTATGAGCAACGCCTGGTCGTAAACCTGCTGCGATTGCTTGGGTGATGGAAAGGTGGGCATGAGTTACGTGCTTGTCAGTTAGTGTGCTGAAAATTAGCGCCGCCTCTGGCATAGTCAACTCGTCGCCACAGAGGTCAATGGTCTCGTGATCGAAGCGTGATGGATCCGCGATAATAGCAACCGCAAATTTAGCTACATCCTGTACAGATACCAGTTGGGCGGGCATATAGTCCTCATGCACCGAATCCAAGCGGCCGTCTTTGAGCCATGGAAACATTCCCCGCACCTTCGGCGCGATGAAGTTTTCCATTAACGCAACAGGGCGCAGAATTACCCACTGTGGAATGTTAGAACGACGCACCAACGCCTCTAGCCGCAACCTTGCTGTACCGTAAGAATCTGAGGTATGGCCAGTGCCGTAATCGCTCACTCCAATGTGATATTCAGCAGCGGCTGTCGAGGTCTGAATGAACATTTCCACACCCGCCTTTTCTGCTGCCTTGACAAGCATTGCCACGTTGTCGACCTTTGCCATCTCATTGTCTAATGGGCCGACAGGCACTGAAAACACTACGGATACATCCGTTAGGGCTTTTGCTACCAGCGCCTCATCTGCAAGATCTGCCTGGACATACTCTGCCCCGAGAGCAACCAACTCCTGGGGCCTGTGATCATCGGCGGGCAATCGATCCATAGCCACGACTGTATGCCCTGCTGCGATTAAATGCCGCGTTGCAGCTCGTCCTTGATCTCCTGCACCAGCGGTTACTAGAATACGTTGCTTCATGAAATCCCCTTATATACGAAACCATAGAGTACCGAAACCGAATGGTATCATATATCTTTTCTTTACGTTGCGACCGCTGGAGCATGTGAATTGACAGACAAAACTACACAACACCGTCATCGGCTGCCGCCGTCATCACGCGGACGTACACAGGACGTCAGCCGTGATAATTCAATCATCAACGCAACTCTTGAACTACTGGTGGAAAGCGGCTATCACCGTCTAAACATGGCAGCGGTGGCTACTCGTGCTGGCGTATCAAAGGCAACGATTTACCGGCGCTGGACTACCAAGGAAGATCTCGTTGCAGACTCAATCGCGACCATAGGCTATGCGAAGCGCCCTGTTTATCCAGGCACTTCTCTGCGAAATGACCTGCTAGCATTGCTAGAGCAAGCCTGTGGCTCATCCAGTCAGCAAACGATTGTTACGGCAGCTATGGAGGTGGCTCGCTCATCACCTGAACTTGGCAAAAGCTTGCGTAGCCGGTTTGTAGAATATGTACATAAAGAGATCACTTGGGTAGCAGAGCGTGCCGTCAACTATGGCTATGCTCCACTGACTAATACCAAGATCAGTCACATATCTGACACAGCGGTTGCCTTACTCATCTACATATCTGGCCCAACCTCATTGCCGGTTGCGGCTGAACGACTGGCAGGAATTGTGGATCATGTGCTACTGGTCTTAATGACCACTGGTCGACCGTAATCATAAGGTAGCGATCAAACTACTAAATGGTTGTTAAGTTTTCATAATTTTGGGACGGAGATTTCAGAGGACCACCACTTTGGTCTACTGACGTTGCTAAATCTATTATGCCGAGCACAACTCGCAACCTCCCATTCCACAGCTCAGTTGCTTTTTTATAGTCGCAGCTATAGAATTGCGGTACTCAAAAGTTTGGAAGTTCACATGGCAGGCCGCCCACGTCAGTTTGATATCGAGATTGCTATTGATACCGCCTTAAATCTCTTCACGGAGAAAGGATACGAAGGAGCGTCATTTGGCGAGCTTATTAGGGCAATGGGAATAAGTCCACCGAGCTTTTACGCAGCTTTCGGTAGTAAAGAGGAACTATTCCGTCGTGTACTTGAACGCTATGTAACATTGGCAAAGGCTGCAACGCGTGAGGCGTTGGCGCAGGATACCGCTCGCGAAGTAGTCAAGTATTTGCTAACTGGCATGGCAAAGGCGGCAACCAGCCATCCGACTGCACGTGGTTGCCTCCTAGTGCAAAGTGCACTTGTTTCAAGTGACAGTGCTTCGGGCATACGAGATGCTTTACGTTTTGAGCGCGAAGCCAATACTGCCGCACTAGCAGCTCGCTTTCGTGAAGCTGAACAGCGCGGCGACAAAACATTGCCAGGTGAACCTGACGCAATGGCCCGGCTAACCACGATGGTCCTTACTGGCATTGCTACTCAAGCTGCTAGTGGCATTGAGTTCGATTCATTGATGGAGGCTGTCAATTCCTATGTAGACCAATTCGAATAATTTTTTTTCCCAATTTTGTAGTTTAAACTACAGAATATTCACGCCGATTACTTAAGGAGAAAACTATGAAGAAAGTTCATATCATCAACGCACATCTGCCATATGCATTCGCGGCAGGACGACTCAATGCAACATTGGCGGAAATGGCAGTTAGGCACTTCCAAAACAAAGGCTACGAAGTGCAAAAAACTGTCGTTGCGGAAGGCTATGACGTGACAACTGAAATTGCAAAAATTACTTCATCAGACATCATCCTTGTCCAGACGCCACTGAATTGGATGGGAACACCATGGATCTTCAAAAAGTATACCGATGAAGTGTGGACTGCAGGAATGATGGGCAAGATGTCTGCCGGTGATGGCCGCAGTGCAGAGGCCCCAACAGAAAACTATGGCATGGGTGGACTACTTAACGGTCGCTATATGTTGTCGGTAACCGCCAACGCACCGAAGGAAGCGTTCAATGATCAATCTCAAGAATATTTTTCAGGGCGAAGTGAAGACGATTTGACTCTGCCTATCGACTTGAATTTCAAATGGATCGGCCTCGATAAGGTTCCAGCATTCTGGGCCTATGATGTTATGAAGAATGCTCAAATTGAGAAGGACTTAGAGCGATTCGCCAATCACCTCTCCGCCCACTTCTAACCAGCCTGAGCTAAAGGGATAACTTGCATGAAAACTTCAGGAAACACAATCCTTATTACTGGCGGAGGCTCTGGCATTGGACGGGCACTAGCTGAAGCCTTCCACGAACGTGACAATCAGGTAATCATCGCAGGCCGCCGCCAAGCCCTACTTGATGAAGTAACTCAAGTTAACCCTGGCATGCAAACGGCGATACTAGACGTCACGGACTCAAAGGATATTGATCGGTTTGTGCTACAGGCTGCTCACGATTATCCGCACCTCAACGTAGTCATCAATAATGCGGGGATAATGCACTCAGAGGATTGGACCGCAGATGTAGTTGATACGAGAACAGCGAAGGCAATTATCGAGACGAACTTCCTCGGCCCTATCCTTCTCACAGCTGGATTAATGCCCCTACTCCGCATGCAGCGCGAGTCAACCGTTGTCACAGTCTCATCTGGGCTCGCATTTCTCCCCTTGGCGGCTACCCCCACTTACTCTGCAACAAAGGCCGCGATCCATTCGTTCAGCGAATCATTGCGCCATCAACTTAAAGGAACTAGCGTTAATGTAATCGAGATAGCTCCCCCGTATCTGCAAACTGAATTGATGGGGAAGCGTCAAGCTAGCGATCCTAATGCGATGCCGCTCGCCGCATTCATTGATGAGGTTCTGTGCGTTCTGGAAACGCAACCGGAGATTCAGGAGGTTCTTGTGCAGCGGGTATTGCCTCAGCGCTTTGCGTTGGAAAAAGGACAAACGGCGTATCAAGAAATGTTCGACAAGATCAACGGAAAACGCTAGCAGTCCGTTAATGCTTGCGTCAACGCGAGCTGACTCAAGCGGGCCACCTGCCGAGGTATAGTCGACCTGGAGGGCAATGGGGCTTTGACTAACAAATCTTCGCCCCAATTGACTTCAAAAGATCGTTTACGAGATAGCTGCGGGCGTACGTATTGAGCAAACGACTCCCGCCTCGGAGCCGGCCAGCGTCATGTGGCATGAGTGCAAGCAGCTTACTTTGTCAGCGCCAGGCGACCTTCTATCTTCTGGTCTGCTCAGCATCTTGAAGCAGATCGATAAATCCTTTGAGCTAACAAGCGCAACAGAGTTTTACACCGCAGAGAACTCAAAAGGCCAGAGCCTCCAACGAGCTGCGTAAGCGTGGCGTTTTCATTTCCCCGTCTGGAGTGCGTTCTGTTTGGCTGCGCCGGGATCTGGAATCATTCAAAAAGCGCCTGGCAGCGCTTGAGCGCCATGTCGCGCAAACGGGTGATGTGCTGACTGAAGCCCAGGTTGCCGCGCTGGAGCGCAAGCAGGAGGATGATGTGGCCTGCGGTGAAATCGAAACCGCCCATCCTGGCTATCTCGGTAGCAAGGACACCTTCTACGTCGGAACGATCAAGGGCGTCGGACGCATCTACCAGCAAACCTACGTGGACACTTATTCGAAGTGGGCTGCAGCCAAGCTTTACAGCACCAAGACACCGATCACGGCCGCCGATCTGCTAAACGACCGGGTGCTGCCATTCATGGACGAGCAAGGCATGGGCGTCATTCGCATATTGACGGATCGTGGCACCGAGTTTTGCGGCAAGCCTGAGTCGCACGACTACCAGCTCTACCTGGCCCTCAATGACATCGAGCACACAAAGACCAAAGTCCGGCATCCCCAGACAAACGGCATCTGCGAACGCTTCCACAAGACGATCCTACAAGAGTTCTACCAGGTCGCTTTCCGCCGTAAGATTTACCGCAGCATCGAAGAGCTTCAGCGTGACCTTGACGACTGGATCGCCTACTACAACAACGAGCGTACGCATCAGGGCAAGATGTGCTGCGGACGGACACCGATGCAAACCCTAATTGACGGAAAGGAGGCGTGGCGCGATAAAATCACCACATTGAACGACTGAATCTGACCTGACAGTCGCAGGCTTCAAACCGGGTAACTGTCAGATCAAGTCGCGATCACTACATATTATTTAATAAAACATATTTCTCAAAAAAAACAGATAAAAATTATTTTTCACTTTAATAAATATTTATCTTTAAGAGGGAATTTTAATAAACCATCACATATGTGGAATTTTATATTTTTCAGGTATGTTATTTACCAAGACTAGCTTCCCCCCATCGGCTACATTACCAAACTCTATCAAATAGACACCTGATTCTTTGAACCAATTCTCTAGCGGAAGTGAATAGTGTAAAAAATGGAGTTTTTTACCTATGAAACAATGAACAAACTTGACGCTATCTTTTTTGAAGATGTAAGCCCATTGAAAGTTCTCAGCATCAATGTACTCCCCCTCACCATTGATAGTCGGCAATGAAATTTTCTTCATACTTTATTCTGAAGATGAAACAAATTGTATGGAGTTTGAGTAAACAAACCCCACAAAAAATGTGATAAATGGTTCTTAGAATTGTTCCCAGGAGCCTGCATTCGAGCCATCAGAAATCAGACTAAGATGTTTCTTTCGCGTCGGCACCAGTTTTATTGATACAGGCTTTGTAATCGACTTAACAGGACTAGACACCGATTGCGTTTTGTAAAGACCATGTTGATCTGATTCGAGTTTAAATAGACTAACAGTCTGTTCCAACTGATGCGCCTGCTCCCGGAGGGACTGAGCTGCTGCGGCAGCCTCTTCAACAAGAGCAGCATTTTCTTGAGTTGTCTGATCCATTTGACCGATGGCTTCATTAACCTGTTCGATGCCTACGCTTTGCTCATTGCTCGCTAAAGTAATTTCGCCAACAATGTCACTAACACGATGAACGCTGTTGACAACCTCTTGAATTGTCGCCCCCGCCTGTTCAACCAGTTTGCTTCCAACATCAACTTTAGTGACTGAATCATCAATAAGCTGCTTGATTTCCTTTGCTGCGCTGGCACTACGTTGAGCAAGATTACGTACTTCTGATGCGACGACTGCAAATCCTCGACCTTGCTCACCTGCACGTGCCGCCTCTACTGCCGCGTTAAGCGCAAGTATATTCGTCTGGAATGCAATGCCATCAATGACATTAATGATGTCGACAATTTTTGCTGATGAAGCGTTAATGTCGCTCATAGTGGATACTACTTGCCCAACTACCTCCCCCCCTTGCACCGCGACGGTAGACGCCGACGATGCCAATTGATTAGCCTGGCGAGCGTTCTCAGCATTTTGCTTCACAGTGGAGGTCAGTTCCTCTGTGGCAGACGCAGTCTCTTCTAACGAGCTAGCTTGTGCTTCAGTACGAGCTGAGAGGTCGATGTTTCCCATTGCAATTTGACTAGATGCTGCGGCAATCGTGCTAACGCCAGTACGAACATTGCCCACAATCTCAATGAGCCCAGCATTCATTTTAGACATCGCCAGCATCAATAGGCCAATCTCATCCGTTGACGTAACAGATATTTTTTTTGTTAGATCACCAGATGCGATCGCCTCTGCTACCTCTACAGCATCAGAAATTGAACTAACGATTTTACGTGCTATCAAAATGCCCATCACAGCCACAACTAATATGACACTCATACTCACGGCTCCAGCAGACCAAGTGGCGCTATTGATAGTCTTTAAGGCATTCTCAGTCGCCTGGTCCGCTATTTTTTCGTTGTACCTTCTATGTGCTTCCAGACTTGCGTTAAGCTTATCAACGAGAGGCTGGTTACTGTTCATTAATTTTCTTGCATCATCCCACATACCTGAATTTGCAAGTGTTATTACCTTTGCTTGTAGCTCTAAAAAATTGGAAAATGCGTCATTTACAGAATTAAGCAATTCCCTGTCTTTTTCATCCGCGATAAAACTGTCCCTATATTTCTGAACTCCATCCTTTACCTTTTGCTTAGCGTCTTCCATGGAGTTGGTCAGGGCGCTCTTATCGGCCGCCTCGCTCAGTGCCAAATATTTCCATGTTGATATTCGCACAGAATTCATGCTTTGATTATTCTGTGCAATTATAAGTAAGCTTGGCACTACGTTAACAGCCGAGTAACTAGCCTCCACGTGAATTTTTTTCATCTTTTGGATGCCAGCGAACATTAAAAATAGTAGTCCGGCAACAACCAAGATAATGAGAAGATACAGCTTTCGAGCAATTGTCAATTTCATTTTTTCTTTGATCCCTAGAATTATATTTAATATTGTTCCCGCCACTTAAGTGGCGCCGTCCCCACTAGCGGCCAGTTAACAGTCGAAACGATTTCTGGTGGAAGCACAGGCGAGATCACTCGCACCACTATGTACATGATGGCGAATGCAGCCGATTTCGCATGAAAGTTGCCAAATTGCAGTTTAAGTTTAATAATGATGAATGAACAGGTGATTGTAGGAAACGATTTAGGGCAGTAGAGGACACAAGGCATCATGCAATCTTTAATTCGGGAATATAGTAGATTTTTCAATTCATCACTCCCGTTTTGCCACACAGCCGAAGAATATTCACTTCACTGGGTCAGTTTTTTGCACTCTGACATGCTTCAACATGGCGCAAACAGTGCCGACGTGCTAGCAAATACAGGTATCAGCGATGCTTCACTGGGGAAAGGAAGTGGCCGCGTATCAGCAGTACAGCTATTGCGCATAGCGTTAAACTGCTTGAAGGTTTCGCCTGATGTGGGCATACGTGTGGGAGGACACCTGGGCTTAGTCGCTTGCGGCATTTATGGATATGCAATGATCAGCAGCCCCGATCGCCAGCATTTAATCGATACTGTTGAGAAATATGCCCACTTCATCGATCCGTTTACCAGAGTATCGTATAAAAGCAGCAGTAAGGAGTCTGTGTGGCAGATTGTTCCATATTTTTCAGATGACCCTAATAATCCACTATATAAATTTTCCATTGAAATAAAGCTCGCTAGTTCTGTGCGATTCTGCAAAGATTTGTACGGGAGTGACTTTAAACTAAAACTTGTGCGGGTGAAATATCCCAAACCGAAAAATGCATTAGATTATTTATCAATACTAGGATGCGAAGTTCAGTTTGGATGTGATCGAAATGAGATGATCTACCCTAATATCGCACTGACTCCGACAGCAAGATTTAACCCGGATCACATTACACATAAATTAATTCTAGATTTGTGTGAAAATGAAGCGCAGCGAATACGCCGAAGAATTACTTTATCTAGCGAGATTGCTAGATTAGTCCAAATTCATTTGGATAAACAATTAGGCATTGAAGACGCTGCAAATATGCTGCTTATGAATGCAAGGACTTTACGTAGGCGACTCAAAGATGAGGGCACGACATTTAGTGAGATCGTCAGCGAACAGCGTATGTCTAAAGCAATCGCCTACCTAAAAAATAATGTAATGACAATTGAAGAAATAGCTGCGAAACTTGGATACTATGATAGTTCCAGCTTCAGAAAGGCATTTGCAGCATGGTCTGGCGAGAAACTTAGCGATTTTCGTCATCTTTACGCTTCATGACCTGACTGGTAAATTTATTGCCACCAGCTTGACTAGGCTTCGACTAAGCCGCCAGTATTTGATGCATCTGCCGACTGCCAAACCATTCTCTGTCACAGGCGGCAGGCTGTGTCGGCTACACGGTCTGGCTAGCCTGCAGACACGTCACCTATTACGGGCGGAAAAGCGAAACACACGTCGAGCGTTTTCCCGATTAGTTGAAACGTACTTCAGATTCCTCCCTTGCTCCTGAAGTAGCTTATCCCTGGTGCAGCACTGCCCATTTTCGTCTCGGATTACCACTCCGCCAAACTGCTTGCGCCGCCGGTATCTCTTACTGCCAAATGTAGGTCTAGCTCAAGTACAGCGCACCAACTGAGCAACTGCTTGAAGCTGATTTCATCGGCGTGCTTCTCTAAATGAGATATACGGTTTTGACTCAATCCGACGCGGATCGCTACAGCGGTCTGCGTAAGCTTCATGTGCTTGCGAGCGGATACGAGAAGCTGACCAAGCTGTGGTGCGGTAATGAGTCGTTGAGAAATCGGTGGGGTGAGCATATTCTAAGTATCTAATATGTAGATAGCGTTCCTTTATCTGCATATCGGATAATGCCAAGATAGCCGGATATCAGATAATTGGTTTTTTTGGAAGTTGTCGCCAGTCGCACTCCCATGCCAGCCCACCGGCTCGTGCCTCTCTCAGCTCGCAGACCCCAACATACCTTTCATAGCCGGTAAAGAATTCCAGCTTAGATGACTTGCTCGTGGCCAAAGCAACCTGGTATTTTCTAAGTCTATCGTGTCATCACACGAACCAATTACAACATCGTCGTCATCGCACCTGCAAATGAACTGCTGACGCCCATGTTGATCGATGCCAGAATAGATCTGTGCCACACGTCTCAAAGTATATGCCTCCCCGTCCAGGAACTTGGACTGCATAGTTACCCGAGTTTCAGTGGGATGACGAGTGGTCAAAAAATCGATCACGGATCTCAAATCCGAGGAAATATACCGGGAGAACTTCTGATCGCGAGAATAGCGAGCTGGAAGCACAACATCCACATGAAATAGCATGTCATCGACACTAATTTCAAATAGTTCTTCACTCATGTCAATAATCATCTAAGATTAAACGTGACTAACCAAGCCAAGGCCCGCAAATCGTTTATTTCGTTTTGAACGACCATTCTTTGGTAAAGGCCGCGCCGTTGTTGGTGCCGACGAACTTCACGTTGTAGGTGGTAGCCGACTTGAACGGAACCTTAGCGATCAGGAAGGCAACGTTGCTGGTCAAGTAGGAGTTGGGATCGTTGGAGCGGGTCATCAGACGTACATCCATCGGAGCGGCCTGGCCAGCTTCGGTCACAGTAAAGGTTGTCACGGCAATGGTATTGCCGGTCACGACCGATACGCTGATTGGATAGCTGGTTTTAGTCGGGAAGTCATCGTTGGCCGTAGACAGGTCCGGGAACGGATTAGGCGCTTCCACATACGCATGCAGCGCTACGCCCGTCTGACCATTCGCAGGATAAACGCCAACGTAGTCCGACGCGACCGACTGATTGGTTTTCAGGCCCATTTCCATGACCACGGTTTGCGATTTGTCTGTGCCGACTGCCACGCCGATTTCACGCACGTTTTGGAGCATTAGACCGGCGCGGTGGTAGACGGTTTGTGCCAGCGTACCGAATGCCGCAGCGCCGCCCTGGTTGCCGCCGAAAGTAACTTCCTCGCCAGCGTAAGAACCATCATAGCCAGCGAACTTGACACGGTCCAGTTCCTGCACCCCAGTGAATTTGGCCAGAGCGCCGTTTTCTATGTGCAGCATCGAGCGTCCAGTGGCCGGGTCGTAGCTGTTGAAGTTGACGGTGCCACCGTTGTTCACGTCATTCGCCAGGAGGTAACTCAGGTGGTTGGCCGAGGCCGTGTCCAGCTTGGTGTTCTGCGCCAGCAGACCCAGACCTACCTTACTGCGGAAGTCGTTCAGCGCCGACACGAACGCGTACTCCTGGCTAGTGGCCGCATAAGTTAGCGCTGGAACAGTCGTCTGGGTGTCGCCTGGGGTTACGATAGGGGCACTTGGCGTGGTTGGGCCAGTTGGCGCAGTAGTCACCGTGTTAGCGCCTCCGCCGCCTCCACAAGCGCTTACCAGGGTCGAGATCGCGATTGCAGCGAACACACATGCTTTCTTATGCATTGTTTCCTTTAAGGTGGTTGAGAGAACGAGCAAACGGCATTAGTCCAATGCCGTACGAGCTTTGTTAATTGTGCGGATGCGTAATCGAGGCGAAAACCTCTTGGAATAGAAGAGCATCCACGTAAGCTGCGCGCCCCATAGTCCAACGATGGCCACGAACATCATGTGCTCAAAGGCCGCGTCGCTTATGTAGTTCAGAAGGGATCGGAATACGTACAAAGGTATCCCGAACAAGATGGGGCTGACCAAGAAGGTGGTGATGAGTGCCAGTACACCAAAAACAACTGTAGACACGATAGTTTCGGTGACAAGCGTACCGCTTGGATCTGGCAAGCTAATAACCTTGCCGCTCTCGGCTTTGATAGCGCATAGATAGATCCGACCTTTACCGATCCGACAGAACGACAGCTCGACTTGTTCTCCCACGCAGTCTTGGAGGGCACCATCGAGGTATACCCCTACAGAGACTCCATCAATCCTCTGATCACCCACCTCTAGATAAGCAAACACTGTGCTGCCGCTCTTATCCCAGATCCCAGCAGGGATGCCGCCTAACTTCCCACGTGCGATAAACGTCGTCATAGTCAGATTTCTTGCCCGTCAATTTGATATCACCCCTCAAATAAATCTGAGGGTCATAGATATTGCCAAATGGAAATTCCTGGCGATTATATACCAAAACCGGTTTTGGTATATTCCACAACCGGTTTTAGCCTTATGGCATGGCTAACTCACTACATGACTTGAAATACCAGATCTTTCGCGAGATGCTCACCAATGCGCGTGCATCGAAAGGGATGCTTCAAAGTGAGGTGGCAGATCAGCTTGGCAAGGCCCAAGCATTCGTAAGCAAGTACGAGCGTGGAGAGCGAAGAATCGACCTGCCCGAATTCCTGGAAATAGCTGCGGTGCTGGGCATCGACGTCTCAAAATTTATTAAGGAATTTCAGAAGAAGCTAGCGAAGGCTTCCTGAACTGGTGCAGAAAGCTTCGCTATCTCTAGCTTAGGACGGTGGACGGGCATTCAGTTTTGACCGAACTACTTGCGCGTCTTCTTCCTAGCCTTCGTAAGAGGAACGACGTTTTCTTCGCTGGTAGCCCTTCGTTGCGCTGGAGGCAATTCTGCGTTCAATTCCTCCGCTGTTAAGTTCTTTTTCTGGGCATTAGAAACCCAGCGGATAAACATTGCACGATGTCTCTGACACTCAAGCTGAAGACGTGCGTTCTCCGCTTCAAGGGTTTCGATTTTCTTCATCAAAGCCGCAACTTGAGGACTCCCAGGAAGAGGCGACTCTTCGCGATTTCGCAGAGCCTTTTGTCGATCTGAAAATGCGTGCGCGATGCGCTCATGGTTAGCGAGAGCTTGCCTCGTGTATTGCGTTGCAATCGATGCCTTGATGGCCGCGATCAACAAATCCCAAGTCAACTTCCCTTGCCACGTATCCAGAAGGTGTTCAATTACCTCAATAACGAGATCATCTATGATACGGCCTCTCGATTTAGCCACGGCTCTTTACCTTTTCCAATAATTTGTTCATGCGAGCAGGCATAGAGATTACCTTTGCTTCGCCCCGCATAGCTTCCGCTTGGTCTAGCCTGGATGCCGGTTTGATACCTGTAAGCTTGACCATTGAACCGTCCGGGATACTTGAGTCAGTCAAAATGGCAATCAGCTTCTTGGCATGATTGAGGGTTTGGCGCTGATGCGCTACCCATCGAGAAGCACCGTAAGCGGAGTCTCTCTCAGCGGCTTCGGCGTTGGCCAGCAATACCTCAGTTTCATCCTTGAAACGAATAAGATTTGCCAACTTCACTTGATCACCCTTAACACAAACAAGCTCATTGCAATTTAGACAGTCTAGATGAATCTGGCATGGCGACGAGGCATAGTCATGCATGCACATGCCATAGTCAGTAATGTGCGCGCTTTTGTACTGGAGGTTCCCAGTAGCCTCGTCTCGCCGTGAGATAACGCGAATCTTTCGAACATTTAAGTCGCCGCCGAATACATTCAAGTTAGATTGAGCAACAACGTCGCGTACTCGACTCACAATTTCTTCGCCAGAAACGTGATCATAAGCAGCATTCTGAAAAACATCCGCACGTCCCGACCACATGGCGATGTCAATCTGTGAAACGTTGTTCGACTGCGCTAACGTGTTCAGATAATGCCTCACTTGATGCGAATTAATGACAACAGGACTACCATCATCCTCAGTGAGGTTAAAGCGCTCAAATATGGTTTGAGCTACGCTACCACTTCCACCAATTCTGGAGGCGATTTGGTCAGAGGTAACGTAATCAATGAGACACTGGTAAGTTCCGAGGGTCGCATCTAACTCAAATCGTCGGCAGGTATACAGCGATTGGCTGAATCGCAAGTCGCCTTCCACATACGGGAAGGATTTTGGGAGCTTATTGATTATTGCCGCTTGAACGTCGCGGAATAAGTACAAGCCCGAACCCGGCTTGACTACTCGAACTTTTTCGCGTCCGCACCAAGCTTTGGCATTATGCTCGTTCACTTTTCCGTAAAGGATTGTACTAATCTCGGACAAGTCAATTTGGTCATTGCCGCGTAGGTATTCCAATGCATCCGGGAGATACACGTCGTTGGGATTGTCTTCGTACCACAACGCGATCTTTCGAGCCTCTTCTGAGGCTTTCGAAAGCATCGCTATAGCTCTTTGCGCCACTTCCACCATCGTCGGAACGATCCAACGGATCTCGTCTCTATATCCTTTAGATGGAGGTAAACGCAGGCCATAATGAGATACTTGGCTCAAATCTGGGGACTCAACTTCGCATCCCACCGCCAGCCTAACAGTCTCATTGATGCGTTGTGGGGCACAATGCAAAAGTGCGAGCGTGGCCCCGACGTATAATTCATCCGGTTCATTCGCGTGACAAAAGAGATGGGCCATAGCCTCAATTGCGCGAGGACTCGGCATTTTCTCAAGTCGGGCTTTTTCGGCCTCAGCCCCAACACGTGTTCCTGAATCACGATTACGGCTTATGCCCTTCCGCCACTGTACTCTGTACGAAACAAACTCATTTTCAATTAGAAAATCACTAATAGCCTGGAGTTCCGCTGCTACGTGCACGGCAACATCATGTGAATATCCGTCAATGATCAATGAGCGTGCATCATCGAGCAAATCATGGCTAATAAGTGTAACTTGCCCATTTAACCCGCGTCGAGTTAAAACCTCATCGATAGCACGGAGAGCAGTCAAGCGGTTGGCCCATGCTGTAGTAGGGCGTAGACTGAAGGAATACCTGAAATATGCCATTGCAAAGGAGCGGTAATTTTCCGACATCGCAGGGATTTCCGCTCCGGCTTTGGCAGCTGCATAACTTGAGAAAATTACGCGAACGTCCTTCTTGCGTCCTTTCAGATGGATCGAATCACTAACATTCCATACAGTATTATCGAACGATATATTTTTTCCAAACGTCACTAAATCATCTCTGCAACGTTGAATAAATAAATCAAGATTTTGCTTGGCGCTCAGATCTGCGCGGCGAGTAAAAACAAAAACGTTTTCATTACTCATCAGAATCACTCTTGGTAATGCCACTTTTTATCAGATTGCATTCACGAATAACACTTCGAATTGCAGATATAGTCAAGTCATTAATTGCAGCAACCCTGGGGCCGGAAGTCGTCAATAGCCGCTCACGTTCCTGCACCAGATGGTCGAGCAATTGTTCATGCGGTCCATCCAACCAAGCTTCAAAATTAAAACAAGTGTAACAAGCAAGAGGCGCACGGAATTTGCAGTCATACTTCGTTCCGCAACTGCCTACCCCACCTCTGGAATGCCGATAGTCGATAATTGTGCTCGATGGGTCTTCCGCTCGCGTAGCGTCCTCTGGACGGATCAGAATCGCCCCTAAAAAAGCACGTGCGATCGGCGCGAGGTCACCACCAATTTGCTCATCGAGCCGATTCGCAATTTCCGGTATCACAGCAACGTAGGCTCCAACGTTTTGTGTATCGCTGTGACCAAGAATCTCGGCGATAACGAGTTCCCCGAATCCCTCTTGAGCAGCACGTGTGCCTAACGTATCCCTAAACCGCCCAATTGCCAGATTCATTGGCTCCATAGTACGCGGGCTGATCGGTGCAATATCGGCTAGAGCTTCTCGAAACGCCCTAGATAAATCAGGAGAGTTCCAATGGCCATTAAACTGTGGATTTAGCTGCTCACGAACTCTATACTCAACCGGGGACGGAAAAAGCGCCGCCTCACTTTTAAGGGTTGGATTTTGGCTAATAACACGCTGGCTATAGCTCCATAATTTCTCACCGAACTGGATCGTCAAAGGACGAGATAAAAACGAATCCCGAATCAATTCGTCTCGCTGCTTGGCTTTCGGAATAAGAATTTCATAACTAACGTCGCCTTGGTCATCAACAGTTCTTATTAAATCTTTTACCTTAAGCGCACAGTATTGGGACACTCGCTGGCCAGTTAAAATTGCAAGCCAAACTAGATAATAAAATTGCTCCTCCAACTGTCGTGTAGCATATGCATTGTTCAGCTCGCTAATTAATTGTTGAAGCTCGTATTCAGTAAATGGGCCATCGACTGGATCAAGAGTTCTGACCGCTTCACCTTTGACATTCCCTTTTTTCTTCACCTTGGATAACAGCTTCACTGCATCTTCTGTCACGCCAGGGTAATCCATTTTTGACCAACGCGTGATAAGTGCGGATAGTTGACCAACTCTGCCGAGTGGATCATTGAGCGAATATTTTCCAATGAAGTTCGAAATATGCCACTGAGAAATTTCATGAATAGGATCTTTAGTAACCTCTGCGATCAAACTTGCCAATCGCGCAAAAGACCGAAATAGATTGATAGCATATGACGGCGAATTTCTTTCGAGCGCGTCAATTAGAACTCTCTTTAAATTAATTATTAAAGGCTCGACCTGAAATGGCAGTGAGGCGAAATTAATAGAGACTGGCGTAACCCCATCAATAAACGACCAATGGATATCTCTTGGATTGATACGACCGCCGCTTCTTAGAATAAGAATCGGAGGCAATTCTTCGCTTATATCTCTCCATTCATCTTTCTCCTGCGAAGAACTAGAAACTCGTGGCAACTCATCATCAAATTTCAAATTATTCTGAATCATTTATTTCCCATCGCATACATTACATCTTGCATTTTCGACATTGCCTCATAACCTAGTTCTTGGACAAATCGAACTGTGTAATTCTCGGCCATTTCAGACTCTTCGCTCCAACCCATAAAATAGTTCCGAGCCTTTTTCTCCTCCGCTGGATTCATCATCTTGGAAGCCACCTCCGAGAAACGGTCATTCCACGTATGTCTTAATATGTGAGCACTAATTGGAGCCAGTGCTGGAAAAGCATTTCTCAATGTTGAAAATAAATAATCTACCGAGTTTAAAGCTAATGGTGCGCCATCGTCGCTTACGATAACAAATGGATGTCGCCTCGCGGCGTCCAAATTATTTCGATCAACCAAATACTGCTTCAACAGCTCAACAAGGCTAGGCCCCATCGGTAGTATTCTCTCAGCCGTTTTGGCTTCAGGCTGACGTTTTCTAGGGTCTTCTGGGTCATCTGGGCGACGCGCAACGAATACCGTATTATCTTTAAAACTTATATCTTTTATTTTCAACCCTAAAAGCTCGCCTTTTCGAATCCCAAAACTAAGCAAGATCCTAATAATTAAGTTATTTCTCTTTCTAACGAACTCACCATTCCAAGGATTTCCAGGTGCAGCGGGGCCGACAACTTCGAGCAACAAAGACTCTTGTTTTTTAGTTATTCCTTTTTTTACCTTTTTGCTCGATTTCTTTGGTGTGCGCGCCTTGAGTGCTTTGATCACTTTCTCCGAAACCGTTTTGAATTCCATGCGATTCTCTGGAGTTTTCAACATAAATACGTAATCGGAAAACCAAGTGATATAAGCAGTTATATAAATCAGCCGACTTGCAGTCGTTCCATTTTTGACCGGCTTAGTGCCATATAAAACTTTACGTCGCAATTTTCCACCGATAGCTGAGACATTGCTATAGGTTTTTGTATTATCCGATTCGGGCAAGTCAGATTTAAAATATTTACATTGAGCGACGAGCGCTTCAACCTCACCGAGCGTGAGTAAATCATTATTTTTTGCCCGCTCCATTAAGTCGAAACCAGCATCGCTGATTGATTCATAGAGGAATTGAACAGCTCTAAGCGCTATGGTTAGAGTGTTGCGTTTGGCTCCTGTTGAGCGTAGAGCGAGAGAGAACGCTGTAGGCTCGTACAGCCCGACACCCGTTGTAGAGTCAATGAGCAATGGCATTTTTTCACCATTCCCCATATCAACCAGGCCAACCTCATACCGTGACATCATCTCGCCATTGTTTACAATATTGGCGACTAGGTTATATGTTGGCTCAAGGCGGTGTCAAGATAAAAGTGTAAACAATGAAAAACGCCTTGCAAATCAATGACTTGCAAGGCGTAGTTTACATCTACTATCTAACTGGGTCTCAGAACGGAATATCGTCATCCATATCCGAGAAGTTCGGCGCTGGACGTGGGGCCGGGCGTGGTGCCGGGGCCGGTGGCGCCATTTGTGGACGCGGGGCCGGAGCCTGACGCTGTGGCGGGGCTTCGTAGCCGCCGCCATCGTCCATGTTGTCGCCGCCGCCCATGCCGGCGCGACCGCCCAGCATTTGCATGTTTTCAGCGATGATGTCGGTGGCGTATTTTTCCACGCCGTCCTTGTCGGTGTATTTACGGGTCTGTAGACGGCCTTCGACGTAGACCGACGAGCCTTTTTTCAGGTACTGGCCGACGATTTCCGCCAGACGGCCGAAGAACGAAATACGGTGCCACTCGGTCAGCTCTTTCTGCTCGCCGGTGTTGCGGTCTTTCGATTTATACGACGTCGCCACCGCGATGTTGGCGATCGCATCACCGCTAGGCATGTAGCGAATTTCCGGATCGCGACCCAGGTTGCCGACGATGATGACTTTATTAACTGATGCCATTTTATTAAAACTCCAATGTGTTCGGCCAAACTAGAAGTTTAGCTCACTTTTGCCCTGATATCCCCGGATTTCGTTCGCAGCGTCTTGCGACGGCTCAAGCGTCGGCCTCGCCCGCCTGGTGGAACACCAGATCCTCGACCTTCTTGCCATTGCACAGGTGGTCTTCGATGATGCGGTCCATATTCTCCGGCGTGACGTTGTAATACCACGTGCCATCCGGCTGCACGCACATGACCGGGCCGCCCTTGCAGGCCGCGAAGCAGCTGACGCGGCTGCGCTTGACGCGCAACGGGCCTTCGTTCAGGCCGGCGGCCTTGAATTTGTCGCCCAGGCTGTCGAACAGCGCCTGCGAGGCGCCGTCCTGGCTGCAGCGTGGGCCGGTGCAGATCAGGATGTGACGGTGGTAGTTGCCGATTTTCGGCTTGACGACAGGTTCGGTCATGCCTCGCCCTCCTCGGTGGCGGCGGCCTCGGTCGCTTCCCACGGTTCTTCCAGCGTGGCGCGAATGTAGTCGGCCGGCAGGCGGTGACGCTCGGCCAGCAGTTCGACGCTGTCGCCGGCCGCATGTTCGGCCTGCAGCGTCTCCAGCCAGCCCAGCAGGCCGGTGGACAGCGAACGGCCGGCCTTCTCGCCCTCGCGCGTGGCGCCGCCCTCTTCCATGTCGTACTTGTTGGCGTAGCCGCGCGGCGTGACCATCAGGCCGTGGCGTACGAAGGTGTTGCTGTTGCCAATCAGGACGGTGCTGAGCATGCCGATGTCGGCGTCGGCCATCGAATCGAGCGTGGTGAAGACGATGTTCTGGCGACGACGATAGCCGCTCTTGACGATGGCCACCGGCGTATCCGGACGGCGGTGACGCAGGAACAGACGCTGCGCCTCAACGATCTGGCGCGTGCGGCGACCGCTTTTCGGGTTGTACAGCGCGACGACGAAATCGGCCATCGCCACCGCGTCCAGCCGGCGGGCGATGGTCGGCCATGGCGTCAGCAGGTCGGACAGCGAGATGGCGCAGAAGTCGTGCGTCAGCGGCGCGCCGACCAGCGCGGCGCAGCTGTTCAGCGCCGAGGCGCCGGGGACGATTTCAACCTGCACCGCGTCCTCCGGCGTCCAGCCGGCCTGGAACAGCACCTCGTAGGTCGGGCCGGCCATGCCGTAGACGCCGGCGTCGCCCGACGAGATCAGCGCCACCTTCTTGCCGGCGCGCGCCGCCTCCAATGCGCTGACGGCGCGGTCCAGTTCTTCGGTCATCGATTTGCGGATGATCTCCTTGCCTTCGATGAGGTCCGCCACCAGCTTGATGTAAGTGACGTAGCCGATCACCACGTCCGATTCGGCGATGGCGTCGCGCGCGCGCTGCGTCATGTGTTCAACGCTGCCGGGGCCGATCCCGACCAGCATGATTTTTCCTGCTCCACTCATGGTGTTTTCCTTGCGATGGAGACGGTGGCGTTGCGGCCATCGGCTCCTTTGAGTTTATGTTTTTCGACGACCAGCGCGGTCATCGGCGTATTCGGTCCTGCTGCCAGCAGCGCCGCCGCTTCGCTCACCGATGGCGTGCCGGTGTACTTGCGCACGGTCTCGGATGGATGCGGTACTTCGACCGCGGCCAATTGCTCCGCTTCGTAGAAGTGCAGCGGCCAGCCGTTTTCCTCGGCCAGCGCGAGCAGCGCCACTTCGTCCTTCTTCAACGTGATGCTGGCGGCGGCGATCACCTGGTCGGCGCGCGCGCCGGCCAAGGTCAGTGCGGCTTGCAGCGCTTCGCGCACCGTCTCCAGCAGCACGCCGCGGTCGCAGCCTAGTCCCACGGTGAATTGATCGCTCATGCTTCCACTGGCGGGCGATAGACCACCAGGCGCTCTTTGAGCGTATCCCAGCGATCGGCCGGCACGTCGGCATGCGTCACCCACAGCAGCGCGGCGTAGCGGTCCAGCGGCACATCATCAAAGCGCGTGAAGCGGTGGATATTCTCCGGCAGCGGCGTCGGACGCGTCCACCAATCCGGGCTGCCGGCTTCCTGCACGAAGGCGATCGGTTCGCCGTTGACCACATGCGCGGACACGCGCGTGATGTTGATCTTCGGCGCCTCTACCTTCCAACCGAGGTGGCGTCCCAGAATATCGACCGGAATCGTGCGGCCGACGTCCGACGCGGTGGTCAGCACCGGCGCGGCGCCCAGCAGGTCTGCCACGCGTTCGCTCCATTCATTGGCGCCGCCAACGTGACCGGACAGCACCGGAATCACGTACTGGCCGGCGTCATCGACCACGATGATGCCTGGGTCTTCGTCCTTGCTGCGCAGGTGCGGCGCGATCAGGCGCACCACGGCGCCCAGCGAGACGAAAAAGATGATCTGGTCATAGCCAGCGAACAGCGGCCCGATCTCGTCGCGCAGCGCGCCGTCATAGGCGCGCACGGTGTTGCTGGCTTCCGCGAAGGTGGCGGCGAATTTGGCCGAGGTGCAGATGTCCGCTTCCGGCAGATCGGCTGCCAGGCGCGCGGCCTGCGCTGCGCCGTGCTTGGTGATGGCGACCAGGCATACGCGCGGCGCCGGCTGATTGGTGATGGTGCTCATGCGGTCTCCAGGGAGAGAGGTTGTGGGCCGTCCTTGCGCAGGCAGCCCTTGATGCGTTCACCGCGAATGCGGTGCGCGTGTTTGATGATCAGCAGCGACAGGTAACTGACCTTGGTACCGCGCAGTGCCAGAATGTCGTCGCCGCTGTAACGGCGTTCGTCCGGCGCGCCGACGCGTTCAATGAAGTGGGCGCCGGCCAGCAGGTCACGGCGTTCCATCCAGTTGATCAGGTCATCGAGAATGGGCTTCACTTTCATTAGCACCAGCGTGTCGAAGTCCGGCAGCAGGCGGTCGACCGCGCTGACGCCATAAGCGGCGGGCACGATGGCGACCGTGTCGTCCTGTTCGGAAAACGGCACCGGCACTTGCGCGCACGCCGCCGTGAATGAGTTGACGCCGGCGATGATCCGCACCGGCACCTGTTCATCAATGGCGCTGACGGTGCGCGCGAGGTGGCCGAAGGTGGCGTAGGTGCTGGCGTCGCCTTCCACCAGGAACAGCACGTCGCGGCCTTCGCGCAGCCATGGCAGCACGGTATCCGCCGCCTTCAGCCATGCGCGGCCCAGCTTCTCGCCGTCATGCGTCATGGGGAACAGCAGTTGCGTGTGATGCTCCGGCGGGGTGACGCCGGCGCGCTGCACGATGTCGAAGGCGTAGCTTGGCGTCTTGCCGCTGCGCGCCGGATAGACCCAGATGGTGTCGCGGCGTTGCAGCGCTTCCCATGCGGCGCGCGTAATCAGGCCAGGGTCGCCGGGGCCGAGCGAGATGCCCCACAGGGTGCCCGGCTTAGTCATTGTTGATCTCCCGGCGCGCGCAGACGATCCATACCGGATTCTCGGCGGCCATGCGATGCATATGCAGTATCGGCTTGCTGCGCGCCGCTTGCAGTTGCAGCACGTCCCAGCTGACGCCTTCCATCGATTGCAGCGTGGCCGTGGCGGTGGCCAGGTTTTCCAGCGTGACGAAGTTCATCACCAGCGTGCCGTTCGGGCGCAGGCGCTTGATGATGCCGTCGATGAGCCCCGCCAGTTCGCCGCCGGAGCCGCCGATGAATACCGCATCCGGATCGGGCCACGCGTCCAGCCCTTCCGGCGCTTTGCCGAGATACAGGCTGTAATTGCTGATGCCGAAGGCGGCGTGATTCTGGCCGGCGATGGCGTAGTCGGCCTCGTTCTTTTCGGTGGCGTAGACGTGGCCTTGCGGGCAAAGACGCGCGGCCTCCAGGCCCACCGAGCCGGAACCGGCGCCGATGTCCCACACCACGCTGTCCGCGCGCAGCTGCATGCGCGCCAGGCTGACGGCGCGTACTTCCTGTTTGGTGATCAGGCCCTTCTCAGGCTGGCGTTGCACGAATTCGGCGTCGGCCAAGCCAAAGCGCACCGGGCGCGTGGCTGGCGTAACGCGCCACAGCAGCACGACGTTCAGCGCGGCGAATTTCATCCCGGCCGCTTCTTGTGACGTGAGTTCGGCCAGCACGCGCTCTTCCGGCTGCAGCAGGTTTTCCGCCACCGCCATCAGGAAATCGTCACCCAGACCTTCGGCCAGCAGCAGGCGCGCGATGCGGTCCGGCGAGTTGTCCGGGCTGGTCAGGATCAGCAGGCGTGCGTGCTGGCGCGCGGCTTGCGCCAGTGCGTACATGCCATGCGTTGGCGTGGCGCCGCGTTGCCATTCGCCGGCATCCTTCGCATGCACGGATACGATGCGTGCGTCCTGCCATGCAAGGCCGATGCGCGCGCACGCCAGTTGCAACGTGGACAGGTTGGGCAAGATGTCCAGCGCTTCCACGCACAGGTGCTGCGCCAGATACGGGGCGATGCCGTGGCAGAGCGGGTCGCCGGTGGCCAGCACCACGCAAGCCAGGTTGTCGGCGCGCGCGGCGCGTACCCACTCGGGCACTTCTTTCAGCTTGCCGGTCAGGTCGTGGCGCACGGCGCCCGCTTTGAACTCGCGTTCCAGCAGCGCCAGCGTGCGTGCGCCGCCGATGATGACGTCCGCGTTGCGCAGCAGCGCCAGCGCGGTGCCGCTCAAGCTGGCGATGCCGTCATCGAGCACACCGATCACGCGACAGGGATTGGGGTCTTTGATTTCCATTCTAGGCTTCCGGTAAATGATCGATGCCGATGCGGCCGGCGCTGGCGGGACGTTCGTGCGGCTCGGCGGGAGCCGACCAGACGTCGGCCACCTGCACGCCGCTGAAGTCGCACACCAGCACGCGCAGTTGGAACTTGCGGCCGTAGCGGTCCGGCGCGGTCAGCGTGTCGATGGCGGCTTGCGCCAGTGCGTGGTGGAAGGCGTCGCCAAGGCCACGCTCCACCATCAGCTCAGCGCCAAAGCGCGCGGTTTCGGCGGCGGCCATGGCGGCGCAGTCCTCTTCGGTGGCGCCAATGCGGCGGCCGATTTCCGCCACCAGGTCGGTATCGACTTCGCTGCGGTTGGCGTGGGTGATGGTTTCGCCTTGCGCGATCTTGGTCAGCTTACCGACCATCACCGCCATCACCACCAGTTGGATGCCCTGCGCCACCACTTCATCCAGCGCGTAGCGCAGGAAGTCGCCCATCTGCACGAAGCAGGCGGCAGGCAGCTCCGGGCGCTCGGCGCGCAGCGTGGTCATGGCGAAGGTTTCGGTGCGGCCGCCGGTGGTCAACGCCACCAGATTGTGGCCCGAGGTGGACGCCACCTGAATGCCCTGCACCACGCTGGCGCGCCAGGCGGCTGTCGAATACGGCTTGACGATGCCGGTGGTGCCGAGGATGCTGATGCCGCCCAGGATGCCGAGGCGCGCGTTGGTGGTCTTCTTCGCCATCACCTGGCCATCCGGCACGCTGATGGTGACTTCGATGCCGTGCTGCGCCAGCAGTTCCGGCGCGGCTTCGCGCAGGTTGTCGGCGATGTTCTTGCGCGGGACGGGATTGATGGCCGGCCCGCCGACCTCCAGGCCAAGGCCTTTCATGGTGACGGTGCCGACACCGTCGCCCGCCACGTACACTACTTCGCCGGCTTGGCCTGGCAGCAGGCGCAGATCCACGGTCATGTGGGCGCCGTCGGTGCAGTCAGGGTCGTCGCCGGCGAATTTGATGACCATGGCGTGGGCATGGTCCTTGTCGCATTGGCCGTCATGGATGGCGAACGTGATCCGGCTGCCGTTGGGCAGCAGGCTTTCGATTTCTTCCGGCACGCGGCCATGGACGAGTCCCAGCACCGCGGCGCGCGCGGCGGCGGCGGCACAGGCGCCGGTGGTGAAACCGGTACGGGTGCCTTTTTCGGCAGCCGTTTTTTCTTTCATGGCTGGGCCTTTTGACGAGCTTCGGCCATCGACAGCAAGGCGTGCACCGTGGCGACTACCAGCGTGGAGCCGCCTTTGCGGCCACGGATGACGATCCATGGCACGTCGTTCAATTCGGCCACCAGGTCTTTGGATTCGGCGGCGGAGACGAAGCCCACCGGCATGCCGACCACCAGCGCCGGCTTGGCGCCCTCTTCGCGGATCAGGCGTACCAGCTCGATCAGTGCGGTGGGCGCGTTGCCGATGCCGACGATGGCGCCGTTCAGCAGGCCTTTGCGGTGGGCTTTGCGCATCGCTTGCACGGCGCGGGTGGTGTCTTCGACTTTGGCGGTTTCGATGACGTCGGCGTCGCTGATGAACTGGTGGGTCTTCATGCCGAAGTGGCCCAGGCGTGGTTGCGACAGCCCGGAGCAAATCATTTCGACGTCGGCCACCACGGGTGTGCCGCCTTTCAGCATTGCCTGGATGCCGGCTTCCACCGCGTCTGCATGGAAGTCGGTCAGGCCGTTGAAGTCGAAGTCGGCGTTGGCGTGGATCATGCGACGCACGATGGGCCATTGGGCTTCCGTGTAGGCGTGCGGGCCAACTTCGGCGTCGATGATGGCGAAGCTGTCGTGCTCAATGACCTGGCCTGCACGCGTGAGTTGTTCGGTGACGGTGTTCACGGTGCTCATGCTGGCTGGCCTTTCGCGTGGTCGTGATCATGGTCGTGTGCATGATCGTGGCCGTGTGCGTGGCCGTGTGCGTGGTCATGTGCATGATCATGGCCATGCGCGGCTTCGGCTGGGGCGTGTGCGTGATCATGCGTGTGGGCGTGCGAGTGGCCATGCCCCATGTCATGCGCGATTTCGCGGTAGCTGCAACCATCGCATGGCAGGCGGCTATCCTGCACGCCGGCGCGCAGGTCTTCCACGCGCTGGTCCATCAGCTCGAAGATTTCTTTCTCAAAGCCGAAATGATCGCCGCAGGCAAAGCGAATCTGCGGGTACTGGGTGCGCAGATGCTCCACCTGGCGGTGAATGCGCTGCATCAGCGTGCCGGTGTACAGGTAGTAAGGCAGCACGACGATCTGGCGCATGCCCAGCAGAACATGGCGCTGCACGACCTTCTCCAAACGCGGCCAGGTGATGCCGGTGAACGCCAGGTCGACCAGCTCATGATCGCCCTCCTCCATCAGCCAGCGCGCCATCTTGGCCATCTCGCCATTGGCGCCGCGATCCGACGAGCCACGGCCCAGCACCACCACGCCGGTGGTGGTTGGGTCGGGCATGTCCAACGTATTCATCAACTTGCGCAGGCGACGCTTGAGGATCGCCAGAATCGGATCGCAGGCCGTCAGGTGCGGCGCCAGCAGAATTTCCGTTTGCGGACATGCGGCGCGCGCCTGCTCGATCGCCTCGGGGATTTCCATCTTCACGTGGCCGGCCGCGTTCAGAATCAGCGGCACCACCAGCACGCGGCTGGACGTTTGCGCAGCTTTCAGCAAGGCGGCGTTCATTTCCGGCGGCGCGAATTCGATAAAGCACAACTCAATGCGCCAGTCAGGGCGACGCGCACGCCATTGCTCGGTGAATTCGCGGATCTCCTGATTGCCGGAATCCTCGCGGGAACCGTGGCCGACGATCAGGATGGTGTCGAAATTAGCTGGGTTCATGCGGTCGCCTTTCTGAAACGATGGGTAAATGTTGGGTCATACAATTTGGAACGCGCCAGGGTTTCCCAGTGCAGCGCGCCCAGCGTGGGGCTGGCGACAATCATCGCCTGGCTTGCGATGCCGGCCTCCCGGCATTGCTGTTTGATGTCGGCCAGCGTGCCGCGAACGATCTTCTGCTCCCCCGGCCAACTGGCCTTGTGCACCACCATCATCGGCGCGTCTTCCGGCCAGCCGGCGGTGCGCAACGCGGTTTCCACCTTGTGCATCAGGGTAATCGACAGGAAGATGCAAATCGTGGTGCGGTGCGCGGCCAGGCTGGCGAGGTCTTCGCCCTCCGGCATCGGCGTGCGGCCTTCAACGCGCGTGAGGATCACGGTTTGCGTCACTTCCGGCAGCGTCATGGATTCGCCGGCGGCGGCCATCGAGGCCATGGCGGACGAAACGCCCGGCACCACGGCCCATTCGATGCCGGCGTCGGTCAGCGGGCGCGCGAGTTCAATCAGCGCGCCGTACAGCGATGGGTCACCGGTTTGCAGGCGCACCACGGTGGCGTGACGGCTGGCCTGATCGATCAGCCAGGCGGTCATGTCTTCCAGCGTCATGTCCTTGGAATCGCGGATGGCGCAGCCGGGCGGCGCGTACAGCGTGACGGCGTGGTCGACCAGCGAACCGGCGAACAGCACGGCGCCGGCCTGGGACAGCAACTTCTGCCCTTTGACGGTGATGAGTTCCGGGTCGCCGGGACCGGCGCCG
Organism: Duganella lactea; assembly: GCF_009857505.1. GTDB lineage: Bacteria > Pseudomonadota > Gammaproteobacteria > Burkholderiales > Burkholderiaceae_D > Rugamonas > Rugamonas lactea. The sequence continues at coordinate 418,427 of NZ_WWCP01000001.1, read as the reverse complement.
ACGAACCAGATTTTTCCGAGGGTGGTCATACGGTGCTTACTCCTGATTGTTTGAGTGCGCGCAGCTGGTCGAGCAGCGCGTCGATGCTGCGCGGTGCATGGCCGGCTGGCAGCACGCCGAGGGCGACCAGTTCCGCGTGCAGCGCCAATGCGGCGGGCGGGCGTTGGCCGGCGACGCGCAGGGTGTCGGCTTGCGCGGCCAGTTGCTGCGCGGGGCCGGAGGCGATGCAGCGGCCGGCGGACATGATGTGAATATCGTCCGCCCAACGCAGCGCGAAGTCGATGTCGTGCGTGGACAACACGATCGTGACGCCGCGCGCGGCGAGGCGGTCCAACAGTGCGGTGAGTTCTGCCTGCATCGGTGCGTCCAGCCCGGCCATGGGCTCGTCCAGCAGCAGCACCTCCGGCTCCATGGCGAGGACGCCGGCGATGCAAACGCGCTTCTTTTGGCCGAAGCTCAGTTGGTGGACCGCGCGACGGCCGTGATCGCGCAAGCCTACCGCATCCAGTGCGGTGGCAACACGCTGGCGCACCTCGTCGTCGGGCAGCCCGAGGTTGAGCGGACCGAAGGAAACGTCTTCTTCGACCAGCGCGGAGAACAGTTGTCGGTCCGGATTCTGGAACACGAGGCCGACGCGGCTACGCAGCGTGGTGAGGCCCTTGCGGCTGTAGTCAAACGGCTGACCATCGTAGTGCAGTGTGCCGGCACCCGGGCGCAGCAAACCGTTGAGGTGCTGCAGCACGGTGGTTTTTCCGGCGCCGTTCTCACCCAGCAGAGCGTAGCGACGGCCGCGTTGCAGCACCAAGCTGCACTCCTGCAGGCCGATGCTGCCGTCGGGATAAGTGTGGCCGACGGCGCGCAGTTCGAGGAGCGCGCTCACAGGCGGTCTCCCACCGCGATCGCCAGCATCACGCAGCCGGCCAACGCGGCGATGACTTGCTGGCGCTGCGCTTGCGGGTAAATGGCAGGCAGGAAGCGCAGCGTGCCTTGGTAGACGCGGGCATCGGCGGCGGTTTGCAGCGCGGCCGCGCGTTGCCAGACCTGGACTGCCATCTGGCCGGCCAGCAGGCCGGTGGAGCGCCATGCCTGGCGCCAGTTGCGGTAACCGAGACGCGCGGTTTGGGCGGTGATGCTTTCGTCCCAGGCCTGACGCAGCACGAACAGCATGCGGTAGCAGAGCACCATCAAGTCCAGCAGGAGTTCCGGCGTGCGCAGACGGCGCAGCAAGGCCAGAAGATGCGGCAGCGGCGTGGTGAGGACGAGGCCCAGCAGCGCGGCCAGCATGGCCAGCGAACGCAGGGCGGTGTGCTGGATGGTCGGCAGCATGGTGGTGGTCCAGTGCCAATGGCCGTTTTCGTCGGGACCGAACAACATGGTCAGGCAGGAGAGCAGCAGGAAGCCAAGCGGCGGCAGGGCGATGGCGATGTAGCTGCGCAGCGGGACGCGGGCGGCCAGCAAGGCGGTCAGCATCAGCATGGCGATCAGCGCGGCCAATGCGGCCGGGCTTTGGGCCAGCCAGGACGCGACGATGCCGGCGACCGCGAACAGCGCCTTAGCCGACGGCGCGACATCGCGCCAGCGGCTCGCATATGCCGCCGTCTCAATCAGCACGTTGGTCCTGTGCGGCTAATACTTCGCGGCGGGCTCGCTCGCGGGCGACCGAGATGCCGAGCCAGAAGCCGATCACGCCGGCGCCGATGGCGGCTTGCAGCGCGAACAGCAGCGAGGCGATTTCTGCGCTGGCCGGCTCAAACACCGGCTTAAACCAGGGCTGGTAGCCGGGCGCGATGTCGCCGATGGCCTGCTGCGCGCGCGCGTCGGCGCCTCCGAAGGCTTCCGGCGCTTCGGCGCCCGGCGCGGCGGGTGGCGCGCTAACCAGCAGCAGCGGCAGCACGGAGATCAACACCACCGCAAGCGCCAGCATCCAGTTACGTATTTTCATGCGGCCTCCTTGCGCGCGCCGATCGCCATCACCGGCAACGCACGCAGTTCGTGCGCATTGAAACGCACCATGGCGTTCACCACCAGCACCGTCAGCAAGCCTTCGCTGATCGCAATCGGCACCTGCGTCAACGCGAAGATGCCGGCAAACTTGGCAAACGACACGCTAAAGCCGCCCACCGCCGCCGGAAACGCCAACGCCAGCTGCACGGAAGTCGTCACATACGTCGCCAGATCCCCAAGGCTCGCCGCCAGAAACACCGACACGGAACGCGACAAGCCCAAGCCCGCAGCCGCGCGCAACACGCCATACGATACAAAGGGGCCGACAATCGCCATCGAAAACACGTTCGCGCCGAGCGTGGTCAAACCGCCGTGCGCCATCAACAGCGCCTGGAACAGCAGCACCACAAAGCCCACCGGCACCATGGCGGCGGGGCCGAACAAGGCCGCGCCCAAGCCCACCCCGGTGGGATGCGAACAACTGCCCGTCACCGACGGCAGTTTTAAAGCGGACAGCAGAAACGCGAACGCCGCCGCCACGCCCAGCAGCATGCGCCGTTCAGGATGGACGCGCAGGTCGCGACCGATGGAGCGCAAGCCCCAGGCCAGAAAAGGCAAGGAAGCGGCGGCCCACCCCATTGCATGCACGGGCGGCAAAAAGCCTTCCATGATGTGCATTCGAAACCTCCCGTCGAATGGTCTATACGGACATCAGGCGGGCGAGAAGAAGGACGGTCGACGGGAGAAGATGCAGAGAGCCGGTCGACAGCGGCTTCCCCAACCCGGGAATGATGCTGACTCTTTGGGCCGGTATTCTGGCTCGCCTTCATCCTTCTCCGTGTCTTCCCGCGATTTTTCGCAGTGACGTGATGACGGAGTTGTCTGGCTTACAGCAGCGGGGGCTGCACCGGAATTGAACCGGTTTCCCGTTTAACGCCATCCCTGAAGGATTCGGCGCACCCAAGGATCGCATCTTACACTAGCCCCAAATGCGTGCCAAGCCGGTATCATGTGTCTTGTAACGTAAAAAAGGATAGGTATGACGGCGCTGGGTAAAGTGTATTTGATCGGAGCGGGACCGGGAGCAGTGGACCTGATCACCATGCGCGGGGCGCGTCTGCTGGGCGAGGCCGAAGTGGTGCTGTACGACGCGCTGGTCACGCCGGAGATGCTGGCCCTGTGTGCGCAGGCGACGCTGATTTCGGTCGGCAAGCGCTCCGGCCAGCGCTCGACCGCGCAAACCGTCATCAATCAGCAACTGGTCGAATGCGCCAGGCGCTATCAGCGGGTGGTGCGCCTCAAAGGGGGCGACCCGATGCTGTTCGGCCGCGCCGACGAGGAGCTGCGCGCGCTGGAGGCGGAGGGCATCGAGGTCGAAGTCGTCCCCGGCGTCACCACCGCGCTGGCGGCGGCGGCGGCCACCAAGCAGCCGCTGACCCGTCGCGGCATCGCGCGCAGCGTTGCCTTTTTCACCTCCAGCACCGCGCCCGGCGAGCCGGATCATCCCGCGCTGCCGGCAACCGACACCCTGGTGCAGTACATGGGCGGGCGCGAAGCCGCCGCCACCGCCGCGCGCCTGCTGGCCGAAGGCCGCCGTCCGGACTTGCCGGTGGTGGTGGTGGAAAACTGCAGCCGCGCCGACCAGCGCATTGTGCGTTTGACACTGACCGGCCTGGCCAACGGCCTGGATGACGCCCAGGGCCCGGTGCTGGTGATGATCGGTGAAGCATTGCAGCAACGCCCGCAACAGGCGAGTTGAAGCGGCGCAAGAAAATACTGGTATTATATACAGTGTAGCGCGCCGTCTGCACGATCCATCCAGCGTCCGGCGCGGGAATTCAAACCCGGCTATAGTGTCGGGTTGACTCTAAAGGCCAAAAAATCCCATGGAACAGATCCGCATTCGCGGCGCACGCACGCACAACCTGAAAAACATCAATCTTGACCTGCCACGCAACAAGCTGATTGTGATCACCGGCCTGTCCGGCTCCGGCAAGTCGTCGCTGGCGTTCGACACGCTGTACGCCGAGGGCCAGCGCCGCTATGTGGAATCGCTGTCGGCCTACGCCCGCCAGTTCCTGCAGCTGATGGAAAAGCCGGATGTGGACCTGATCGAGGGCCTGTCGCCGGCGATTTCGATCGAGCAGAAAGCCACCTCGCACAATCCGCGTTCGACGGTCGGCACCGTGACCGAGATTCACGACTATCTGCGTCTGCTGTACGCGCGCGTCGGCACGCCCTACTGCATCAACCACCCGGACCAGGCGCTGGCCGCGCAGACCGTGTCGCAGATGGTGGACGCGGTGCTGGCCCTGCCGGCCGACACCAAGCTGATGATCCTGGCGCCGGTGGTGGCCAACCGCAAGGGCGAGCACGTCGATCTGTTCGAGGCGATGCAGGCGCAGGGCTTCGTGCGCTTCCGCGTGCAAAGCGGCACGCACGAGGCAAAAATCTACGAAGTGGATGACCTGCCGAAGCTGAAGAAAACCGAGAAGCACACCATCGATGTGGTGATCGACCGTATCAAGGTCAGCGCCGACATCAAGCAGCGCCTGGCCGAGAGCTTCGAGACCGCGCTGCGCCTCGCCGATGGCCGCGCCGTGGCGCTGGAAATGGACAGCGGCACGGAACACGTCTACTCCAACAAGTTCGCCTGCAACACCTGCGGCTACTCGCTGCAGGAGCTGGAGCCGCGCCTGTTCTCGTTCAATAACCCGATGGGCGCGTGCCCGGAGTGCGATGGCCTGGGCCATATCGAATTCTTCGATCCGAAGCGCATCGTCGCCTTCCCGAATTTATCCTTGGCCTCCGGCGCGGTGAAGGGGTGGGATCGCCGCAACCAGTTCTACTTCTCAATGCTGTCCAACCTGGCGGCCTTCTACGAGTTCGATCTGGACCTGCCGTTTGAAAAACTGCCGAAGGCGGCGCAGGACGCGGTGCTGCACGGCTCCGGCAAAACCACGATCCCGTTCACCTACATCAATGAGCGTGGCCGCACCGTGGTCAAGGAACATACCTTTGAGGGTGTGGTCAACAACCTGGCGCGCCGCTACCGCGAAACCGATTCGATGGCGGTGAAAGAGGAACTGGCGAAGTTCATCAATGAGAAAAAGTGCCCGTCGTGCGAGGGCGCGCGCCTGCGCGTGGAGGCGCGCTACGTCAAGGTCGGCAGCGGCAAGCAGGAACGGGCGATCTACGAGATCGCCGAAAAGCCGCTGCGCGAAACGCTGTCCTTCTTCGAGCAACTGAAGCTGAAGGGCGCGAAGAAGGAAATCGCCGACCGCGTGGTGAAGGAAATCATCTCGCGCCTGCAGTTCCTCAACAACGTGGGCCTGGACTACCTGTCGCTGGACCGCAGCGCCGACACGCTGTCGGGCGGCGAGGCGCAGCGTATCCGCCTGGCGTCGCAGATCGGCTCCGGCCTGACCGGCGTGATGTACGTGCTGGATGAACCGTCGATCGGCCTGCACCAGCGCGACAACGACCGCCTGATCGACACGCTGAAGCACCTGCGCGACATCGGTAACAGCGTGCTGGTGGTGGAGCACGACGAAGACGCGATCCGCACCGCCGACTATGTGGTCGACATGGGACCGGGCGCCGGCGTGCATGGCGGCGAAGTGATCGCCGCCGGCTCGCTGAAGGACATCATGAAGAACAAGAAGTCGCTGACCGCGCAGTACCTGAGCGGCGCGCGCAAGATCGACGTGCCGAAGCAGCGCCATGTCGCCGATCCGGACAAGCAGCTGGTGATCACCGGCGCCACCGGCAACAACCTGAAAAAAGTCAGCCTGCAACTGCCAGTCGGCCTGATGACCTGCGTGACCGGCGTTTCCGGGTCCGGCAAATCGACGCTGATCAACGACACGCTGTTCCCGGCGCTATCGCGCCACCTGTACGGTTCGCAGACCGAGCCGGCGCCGCATGACGCCATCTCCGGCCTGGAACACTTCGACAAGGTGATCTCGGTCGACCAGGCGCCGATCGGCCGCACGCCGCGCTCCAATCCCGCGACCTACACCGGTTTGTTCACGCCGATCCGCGAACTGTTCGCCACCGTGCCGACCGCGAAGGAACGCGGTTACAGCGCCGGGCGATTCTCGTTCAACGTCAAGGGCGGCCGCTGCGAAGCCTGCCAGGGCGACGGCGTGCTGAAAGTGGAAATGCACTTTCTGCCGGACGTCTACGTGCCGTGCGACGTCTGCCACGGCAAGCGCTATAACCGCGAAACGCTGGAAGTGCAGTACAAGGGCAAGAACATCACCGAAATCCTCGACATGACGGTCGAAGACGCGCACGAGTTCTTCAAGCCGGTACCGCTGATCGCGCGCAAGCTGCATACGCTGCTCGACGTGGGCCTTGGCTACATCAAGCTGGGCCAGAGCGCGACCACGCTGTCGGGCGGCGAGGCGCAGCGCGTCAAGCTGTCGCTGGAGCTGTCCAAGCGCGACACCGGCCGCACGCTGTACATCCTGGACGAGCCGACCACCGGCCTGCACTTCCACGATATCGACCTGTTGCTGAAGGTGATCCACCGCCTGCGCGACCAGGGCAACACCCTGGTCATCATCGAGCACAATCTGGATGTGATCAAGACCGCCGACTGGATCGTCGATCTGGGACCGGAAGGCGGCGCCGGCGGCGGCCGGATCATCGCCACCGGCTCGCCGGAGGAAGTGGCGGCCAATACCGCCAGCGTCACCGGCAAATACCTGGTGCCGCTGTTGAAGTAACTGCGAACTCGCCATGAAATTCAACAAGAAACGCTTGCTGCCATTGGGCGTCTGTTTATTAGCCTTCGCCATGGTGGCGCTGATGGCGGACAAGCAGTGGTCTCAAAAGCAGCAGCAGATCGACTTGATCACCGAGTTCTATCAGGACCATCTGTCACGGCCGGACCAGCGGCAAGCCAGCCAGGTGCCGGCGGGAAGCTTCTACTCGAAAGGGCTGGAAGAACTGGTCGACGCCAACAGCCAGCTATGCTACGCGCTGTCGCGCGGTGACGATATCTGCGGCTATGGCGCCGACGGCGACGTGTTCCTCGATACGCAGGAGGTGCCGCCCAGCCTGGACTTCGAGCGCTCCGGCTTCAAGGTCGAGCGGATGGACGAGAACACGGTGGAGGCGAGCTTCAACGTCTATCCGGACATGGGCCCGGCCTACGAACGCCAGATCCGCTATTCGCTGGTGTTTGAGGAGGACAAGGGCTGGCGCGTGGACGACATGCACTTCTCGCAAGGCCGCTCGATGCGCGAGGAACTGCAGCAGGAAAACGACGCGGTACTGGCCCGCGCGCGCGACCTGGCCGATACGGCGGGCTGGGTCTTCAACTATCTGGGCAGCGAGGATATGCTGGACCGCGCCATGCGCTTCATCGATTTCCCTTTGCAGGTATGCGATCAATACGGTGTGTGCGCCGCATTGAAGCGCGATGATCCGCGCTTGTTGCAGGCGCTGGACATGCTGGCCGACCGCAATCCGGACCTGGGCACGCTGCCGAAGTCCGGTGAAATCCAGGCGGCCGATGGCAAGGTGGTTGGCATCGGGCCGCTGGACTTCACTTTCCGCAATCGCGCGTGGTGGGTGACGAAGATAGACCTGCGGAGATAAGGGCGTCAGGCCTTCTTCTGATCGGCCACCCACTGCTTGATGTGGGTCTCCAGCACATCCATCGGTAACGCGCCGGCGCCCAGCACCTGGTCGTGGAAGGCGCGGATGTCGAAGCGCTCACCCAGTTCCTTGCGGGCGTAGTCGCGCAGTTCGAGAATCTTCAGCTGGCCGATCTTGTAGCCCAGCGCCTGGCCGGGCCAGACGATGTAGCGGTCGGTCTCGCTCTGCACATCCACTTCCTCGATGCCCGAATGGTCGTGGAAGTAATCCACCACCTGCTGGCGTTTCCACTGTTTGGCGTGCAGGCCGGTGTCCACCACCAGGCGAATCGCGCGCAGCATTTCATCCTGCAGGTGGCCGTAGTAGTTGTACGGGTCCTTGAAAAAGCCCAGCTCCTCGCCCAACCGCTCGGAATACAGCGCCCAGCCTTCGGCGTAAGCGGTGTAGTTGCCTTGCTGGCGGAAGTCGGGCAGGCCCTTGATCTCCTGCGCAATGGTCAGTTGCATGTGGTGACCCGGTACGCCCTCGTGCAGCGCCGTGGTTTCAATGCTGATGGTGGAACGCTTGGCGAAATCGCCGGTGTTGACCATCACGCGGCCGGGGCGCTTGCCGTCCGGGGAGCCCGGCATGTAGGATGCGGCGGCCGCGCCCTTCTCGCGGAACGCCTCCACCGGCTTGATCTCCACTTTCCCCTTGGGCAGGATGCCGAATTGCGCCGGCAGTTGGAGGTACATCTGGTCGGTGTACTTCTGATACAGGTCGATGATCTGCTGGCGCGATGTCGGATGCAGCTCGGGTTTGTCGGCCAGCGCCTGGTTGAAGGTTTTCAGATCGCTGTAGCCCAGCTTTTGCGCCGTCGCCAGCATCTGGCCTTCGATACGCGCCACTTCCGACAGGCCAAGCTGATGGATCTCTTCCGGCGTCATGTCGGTGGTGGTGGAAGCCTTGGCCTTGAAGGCGTAGCGCGCCGCACCATCCGGCAGCGACCACATGCCCACTTCCGCGCGGCCATATGGCAGGTATTTGGTCTTGGTGTAGACGGCCAGCTTCTTGTAGGCCGGCGCCACATCGTTCTTCACCGCCGCCAGAATCGCCTTGCTCAGGCGCGCCTTGTCGGCGGCCGAAAACGCTTTCGGGAATTTCTTCAGCGGCTCGGCGTAAGGCGAATCGGCCGGCTTCATCGCCGCCACGTCCTCGCACTGCTTGACGATCTGCGGAATCAGGAAGCGCGGCGGCATCAGCTTGTCCTTGACGCCGTTTTCCATCTGCACGCGGGTCTGCTCGAACAGCTTGGGCAGCGCGTGCAGGCGCTTGATGTAGTCGTCGTAATCCTTCACCGTTTCAAACGACAGCGCCGAGACGATCATCGGCGTGTCGATATGCACGCCGGAGTTCTGCGCCAGCGGCATTTCCCAGTCCTTGAAGCGGGCGCCGTCGAGGTTCTGGCGCAGCTGGCGCAGCATCAGTTCGCGGTTCAGCTGTTCCTGCAGCGGGAAGCCGGTGGTGTCCACCGCCTCGAAGCGCTTGAGGAATTCCGCGCTGGCCTTGATGTCGGCGTCGATGCCGGCCTGCGAGAAGTCCGACAAGCGGTCGTTGAAGCGCTTGTCGCCGATCAACGAAGCCCATTCAGGGCTGGTACGCATGGTGTAGTCCCACTGTTCCTTCAGCAGCGAGTTGAGCGCCGCGCGGCGTGCTTCCAGGTCGGGAGCGGCGGCCGTGGTCTGGGCGAGGGCGGCACCGAACAGCAGCGAAAACAGCAATGCGCTGGCGACGCCAAGGCGGGTGGTGATCAGGGTCATGTCGGACGATCCATAAAAATGTCGAGCTTGCACTGTACCTCAGCCGCAGACGCCGGGCAGCCAGGGCGTTGACATTGTTCCAATGTAAGCAACAGCTAGCCATCGCTCCACTGGGCAATTATCAAAAAAAAATTATTACCGAAAATAAAATGTTAACTTGCTCATTTTGCTAATATATCAATATAATTGTTGCGGCTTTGCAATTACAAAAGTCATACCCTTCGTCGCATTGCCGGCTTTGCGGTTGGCCGGTTAGTGCGGGCGTGGACATTTACGATTTTTTTTGAAAGAATCACCAATGAAACCAAGCTATCCGCTGTCTATCCTTGCCTTTTCCCTTGTCGCGGCTTCCCTTGCCCATGCGCAATCGAGTTCGCCGCTGACCAGCCCATTTGGCACCAGCCCCAGCACCGCCGCCGCCACGCTGAGCAAAGCCGCCGCCAAGGCCAGCCTGTCGAGCGCCGCCTTGAAAAAAGCCGATACCAACCATCTGGACCGCCTGCTTAACAGCGAGACCAACGATTTCATCATCATCTTCAAAGATAGCGCCCCGGCCCGCGCCGCGGTGGCCAGTACGCTGGCCGAAAGCCTGTCCATGCAAAAAGCCGCCTATCAGGCCACGCGCGCCAAGGTCCGCGCCGATCTGAGCTCCAGCGACGTCGCTTTTACCCATGAGTACACCACGCTGCCTTGGGCGCAGGCGCGGGTCAACAGCCGCGCCGCGCTGGTGGCGCTGATGAACCACCCGGACGTCAAGCTGGTGGTCGAGAACATCAAGATGAATTTGTTCACGGCGGAAACCCTGCCTAGCATCCACCAGCCGGTCGCGGTGACGGCCGGTCGCGGTGGCGCCGGCACCACCGTGGCCGTGCTCGACGGCGGCGCCAATATCGCGCAGCCGGCCTTTGGCTCCTGCAGCAGCGCCGGCGCGCCGGCCGCTTGCCGCGTGGTCGCCACCGTGCCATTCGGCACCCCCGGCACCTACAAGGTCACGCCGCACGGCACCAACGTGGCGGGCATCGTCGCGGCCGTGGCCGGCGGCGCCAAGGTCGCCTCGCTGGATATCTCGATCAACGACACCCAGGTCGATCTGGCGGCGGCCAGCCGCGGCATCGATTGGGCCATCGCCAACCGCGACCAGTACAACATCGTTGCCGCCAACATGAGCTTCGGCATCGGGCAATTTACGGCCAGTTGCAGCGACGCCGTCACCGGTACCGCCTTCGCCGACGCCTTCGCGCGTCTGCGCGCCGCGCGGATTTCGCCGGTCGTTGCCACCGGCAACAACGGTTACACCAACGCCGTCGCCTTCCCGGCGTGCGTGCCCGGCGCGGTCGCGGTCGGCGCGAACTACGACGTGAATTACCAGGGACCACTCAATTGGGGTGTTTGCAACGACGCCGCGCCCAACGCCAATACCGTCGCATGCTTCTCCAACAGCAGCAATCTGGTGACGCTGCTGGCGCCGGGCGTGAGTGTCACGGCCGCCGGCCAGAGCATGAGCGGGACGTCGCAGGCGACCCCGCATGTGGCCGGGGCGATCGCCGTGCTGCGCGGCGCCAATGCCGCGCCCAACGACACCGTGTCCGACACCGTTGCCCGCCTGTTGAACAGCGGCGTCGCCATCACCGACCCGCGCAATGGCGTGAGCAAGCCGCGGCTCGATCTGGCCGGCTCGCTGCGCGGCCTGATTCCCGATCCGGACTACCGTTTCGTGACGCAACAGATCTATCTGGCCTACTTTGGACGCGCCGCCGACGTAGGCGGACTGTACTGGTTCGCTGATGCCCTCAAATCCTCCGGCGCGCCCAAGGACGCGGTAGGCCTGGAGAACGCGTACGCCACCAATGCCACCGTGAAGTCCCTGCTCGACAACTTCAGCAACAGCGCCGAGTCGAACGCCTTGTATGGCGGCGACAACACCGCCTTTGTGACGGCGGTCTACAAAAACCTGTTCAACCGGGCGCCGGAAGCGGCCGGGCTGGCGTTTTGGGTCAACGCACTCAACAACGGTAGCCTGACGCGCGGCAGAGCGGCGCTGAGCATCCTGGCGGCGGCCTCGCCCAACAACAGCGACGGCGCCAGCGTGACCAACAAAAGCACGGTCGCGGTCAACTTCACCAAGTCGCTCGATCTCGCGCCGGAAATCGCCGCCTACAGCGGTCTGAACGCCGTCACGAAAGTGCGGGCGATGCTGGCCCAGGTGAACGGCAGCACCGACGTCAACGCCTTCCAGGCGACGGTCGACGCGACCATCGCCCAGTTGGTCGCAGGTCAGTAAAAACAATCGCGGCATCGCCGCGATAAAAAAACGGCGCGTAGAAACTACGCGCCGTTTTTTTTATGCGTTTGCCGCGGCCGGTCAGGCCAGGCGCTGTTCGAGCATTGCTTTCACAGCGATCAGTTCCTGCGGCAGGTGGTAAGCCAGTTTGGTGAACAGTTCGTCGTGCAGCTTCAGCTCTTCGCGCCAGGCGTCCTTGTCGATCGAGGTGATCGTTTCGAACTCTTCCGGCGAGAACGGGATGCCGTCCCACTTCAGGTCGCCGAAGCGCGGGGTGGTGCCGAAAATGTTTTCGACGCCGCCGGCTTCGCCTTCGATGCGTTCCAGCATCCACTTCAGCACACGCATATTGTCGCCGAAGCCAGGCCACACGAAGTGGCCCTGCTCGTCGGTGCGGAACCAGTTGACGCAGAAGATTTTCGGCAGCGTGGCGCCGTCGATCTTGCCGACTTTCTCGCCCAGATTCAGCCAGTGCTGGAAGTAATCGCTCATGTTGTAGCCGATGAACGGCAGCATCGCGAACGGGTCACGGCGCACGACGCCCATCTGGCCGGCGGCGGCGGCGGTGGTTTCCGAGCCCATGGTCGCGGCCATGTACACGCCTTCCACCCAGTTGCGCGCCTCGGTCACCAGCGGCACGGTGGTCGAACGGCGGCCGCCGAAGATGAAGGCCGAGATCGGCACGCCGGCCGGATCGTCCCAGGCCGGGTCGATCACCGGATTTTGCGTCGCCGGCACGGTGAAGCGGGCGTTCGGGTGGGCGGCCTTGCTGGTCGATTCCGGCGTCCAGTCCTTGCCTTGCCAGTCGATCAGGTGCTGCGGCGCCGGCTTGCTCAGGCCTTCCCACCAGACGTCGCCGTCATCGGTCAGCGCGACGTTGGTGAAGATAGTGTTCTCGCGCAGCGAGGCCATGCAGTTGTAGTTGGTTTTTTCGTTGGTGCCAGGGGCCACGCCGAAGTAGCCGGCTTCCGGGTTGATGGCGTACAGCTTGCCATCGGCGCCCGGCTTGATCCAGGCGATGTCGTCGCCGATGGTGGTGATCTTCCAGCCCTTGAAGCTTGCCGGCGGGATCAGCATGGCGAAGTTGGTCTTGCCGCAGGCCGACGGGAATGCCGCCGCCACATAGTGCTTCTTGCCTTCCGGCGATTCCACGCCGAGGATCAGCATGTGCTCGGCCAGCCAGCCTGGATGGCCGTCCTTGGCGTCCTGGAAGCCCATATTGGAGGCGATGCGCAGCGCGAAGCATTTCTTGCCCAGCAGCGCGTTGCCGCCGTAGCCGGAACCGAAGGACCAGATTTCGCGCGTCTCGGGATAGTGCACGATGTACTTGGTCGGGTTGCACGGCCATGCCACATCCTTCTGGCCGGCCGCCAGCGGCGCGCCGACGGTGTGCACGCACGGCACGAATTCGCCGTCGGTGCCCAGCACGTCATAGACGGCCTTGCCCATGCGGGTCATGGTGCGCATATTGACCGCCACGTAAGGCGAGTCCGACAGTTCCACGCCGATGTGCGCGATCGGCGAACCCAGCGGGCCCATCGAGAACGGCACCACGTACATGGTGCGGCCGCTCATGCAGCCGTCGAACAGCGGATGCAGCGTGGCGCGCATCTCGGCCGGGTCCATCCAGTTGTTGGTCGGGCCGGCCTGTTCCTTGGTGGCCGAGCAGATGAAGGTGCGGTCTTCGACACGGGCGACGTCGCTCGGGTCCGAACACGCCAGGTAGGAGTTCGGACGCTTGTCCTGGTTCAGCTTTTTCATGGTGCCGGCGGCCACCATTTCGGCGCACAGGCGGTCGTACTCTTGCTGCGAGCCATCACACCAGACGATGCGGTCCGGCTTGGTCAGGGCGGCGATTTCCGCGACCCAATTGATAAGCTTTTGCTGTTTGATGTAAGCTGGGGCGTTCAATGGCGCGACGCCTCCCATCAAGGGCTGATTCATGGTACCTCCAATGCTAATAAAGAATAGGGGGCGGCAGATCGTCGTCAGCTTATGGCTAGGCGCTCAGAGGTCCATTCGAAATGGGTCGGCGGTCGTTACGGCGGTCGTGGCGCGGGCCCGGATCTGGTGGTCGGGCTCTGGTTTGTCGGGCGATTGTACACCCGTCAATAGGGGTTCCATACAAAAATGTAGGAGAAATTGTTGAGTAACGTAGTAAGCTATTCGACGGCTGCGGCAAGCTGTTATTTCCCTACGAAATTTCTTAAAACATCGTTCATCTCCCATGAAAATCGCCATTCTCGATGATTACCAAAATGCAACTGCCAGCTTGAACTGCATGGCGTTGTTGGCCGGCCACGAGGTCAAAGTGTTCAACAGCGGCACCCGCGGACTGGGCCAGCTGGCGCTCCGGCTACAGCCCTACGAGGCGCTGGTGCTGATCCGCGAGCGCACCGCCTTCAACCGCGCGCTGCTGTCGAAACTGCCGAACCTGAAGCTGATTTCGCAGACCGGCAAGCTGGCCGGCCACGTCGATGTGGCCGCCGCGACCGAGCTGGGGATCGCCATCGCCGAAGGGGTCGGCTCGCCGACCGCGCCGGCCGAGCTGACCTGGGCGCTGATCATGGCGGCGGCGCGCAAGATCGTGCCGTATGCGAACAACCTGCGGGACGGGCTGTGGCAGACCGCCTCGATCAACCCGGCGCTGAACGGGCTGGGCTTTGTGCTCAAGGGCCGCACGCTGGGCATCTGGGGCTACGGCAAGATCGGCCAGATGGTGGCCGGCTATGGCCGCGCCTTCGGCATGCAGGTAGTGGTGTGGGGCAGCCAGGCCAGCCGCGACAAGGCGGTGGCCGACGGCTACGAGGCGGCGCCGTCGCGCGAGGCGTTCTTCGCGCAGGCCAATGTGCTGAGCCTGCATCTGCGGCTGAACGACGCCACCCGCGGCATCGTCACCGCCGCCGACCTGGCGCAGATGCGGCCGGATGCGCTGCTGGTCAACACCAGCCGGGCCGAGCTGGTGGAGCCGGAGGCGCTGGAGCAGGCGCTGCAGAAAGGCCGGCCGGGTTACGCCGCAGTCGACGTGTTTACCTCCGAGCCGCTGGCGGCCGATGCGCCGTTGCTGCGCATGCCGACCGTGCTGGCGACGCCGCACCTCGGCTACGTCGAGCAGGACAGCTACGAGCTGTACTTCCGCCACGCCTTCCAGAACGTGGTGGAGTTCGCGAACGGCACGCCGGCCAACATCAATAATCCAGACTACGCGCGTCAGGCTCGCCGGTAAGATTGATCGGCGACGCCGGCATCACATGCACCTTGCTCCACAGGCCGGCCCAGCCAGGCGGCCAGGTGATGACCGGGCCGGCATAGGGCGGCAGCGTGGCGCGCACGGGGATCACCGGCACCGGCGGCATCTCGGTCAGCGGGCCGCCGTCGCGGCGCTGCATGTCCAGGCTGTACATATAGCCGGGGAGCAGCGCGTCGCAGACGCTGGCGAACCAGGCGGTGTGATCCTCGTCGCGGCCCAGCGCCTGGGCCAGGCCCTGGGGGTCGAATTTGGCCAGCGCATGGATCAGTTCCTCGGTGGTGGCGCCGGGCGAGTCGCCCCAGCCCATGACCGGATTGCTGTTGTAGTCGGCGCCGGAGCCATACCAGCCCTCGCGCCACGAGCGCTGCATCCAGTCGCGCCGGCCTGTGAACAGATGCCAGCGCCAGTGCAGGCCGGACGGCTTGGGCCACGCATACAGATACAACTTCTGATAGCCGGCCTGGTGCAGCGCACGCACCACCGCCATCAGGCGCGCGTGCGGCATGCGGTCGGGCGGCGCGCGGCGGAACAGGATGGCCTCGCCATCGGCGAACTGGACCTCGTCGGTGGACAGGTTCAGATCGAGCGTGCGCGCCTCGTTGCCGAAGCGGGCGCTGATCCAGCCGGTCAGCAGATTGACGGTCGTGATCACGCCATAGCCACGGTGGCGGTGGAAAATAACGGTGCCGGGAGCGAGCGCTTTCATAGTCTGCGGGCGAACAAAGAAACCAGTGTAGACATAGTACGCCGAAGTTTCCAGTGCGGCGTTTGGGTTATGATGCGGATCTTTCAGTTAGCTTGGATTTTTATCATGACCCTGCGCATCCTGGCCACCGGTGGCACCTTCGACAAACACTACAACGAACTCAACGGTACCCTGGGCTTCGCCGACAGCCACGTGCCGGACCTGCTCAAGCGTTGCCGCCTGACCATCGACGTGGCGCTGGAACAGCTGCCGCTGATGGATTCGCTGGACATGACGGACGCCGACCGCCAGCGCATCCTGGGCGCGTGCCAGGGCGCGGCGGAGCAAGCCATCGTCATCATCCACGGCACCGACACGATGCCGCAGACCGCGCAAGTGCTGGGGCCGGCCAATCTGGGCAAGACCATTGTGCTGACCGGCGCCATGATCCCGTATGAAATCGCCAACTCCGACGCGCTGTTCAACCTCGGCTTCGCGGCCGGCGTGGCGCAGACGCTGCCGGCGGGCGTCTACGTCGCCATGAACGGCAAGATCTTCGCCTGGGACAACGTCCAGAAAAACAAGGCCGCCGGCGTCTTCCAGCCGCTGTGAACCGGTTTTAACGTCGCGGGGTGGCCAGCGGCGGTGGGATCTCCGGTGCGTAGAGGTTCAGCTCGACATGGCTGACGGCTGATCCGCGCAGCCCGTCCAGCCCGGGCGCGGCGACGTCGGCCTGGTAGGCGGACAGTGCTTGCGCCAGGTCCTGTACGCGCATGCTCAGCGCGCTGGCTGCCGTGGCGGTGGCGGTTTTGGCGGCGGTCAACGCGGCCAGTTGGGCGCTGCCGAGGCCTGCCATCTGTGCGGTGGTGAAGACGTTCGCCTGGGTGGTGCTGAAGGCGCTGATCTGCGTGGTCGACAGGACGTTCAGTTGCGCGCTGCTCAGCGCGCGCAGGTCCGCCGTTTCCATCGCCGCCAGATCTTCCGTCTCCAGCACGGCGACGCTTGTCTTGCTGAGCGCGGCCACTTGGGCGGCGCTCAGCGCCACCATTTGTTCTGTCGTCAGCATCACGGCCTGGGCGGTGCTCAGGCTGGCGATGACTTGCGTCGACAAGCCACCGAACTGGGCGGCATTCAGCGCGACCATGTCGCGCGTCGATAGCGCCTGGTACTGACGCGAGCTGAGGCCGGCCAGTTGCTGTGAGCCGAGCGCGGCGAACTGTTCGTCGCGCAGCGCGTCAAACGCGCCGGCGCTCATCGCGCTGATCTGGCGGGCGGTCAACGCGGCCACTTGTGCCGTGCCCAGCGCGGCCACGGCGTCGGTCGACAGCGTGGCGATCACGCTGCTGTTCAGCGCCGCCACGTCGGCCGTTTCCAGGCGGGCGATGGCGGCGTCGCCCAGGGCGCGGAATTGTGTGCTGCTCAGGCTGGCCGCTTGCGCCGCCGTCAGTGCGCGCAGTTGATCGCTGGAGAGCGCCGCCATCTGATCGGTACGCAGGCCGGCCATGGCCGCCGGTCTCAACGCGGCGATTTCCTCCGGCTGCATCCGCGCCAGCAAGGCGGTGCCCAGGGCGCCGATGTGATGGCTGCCCAGGCCGCTGGCCTGCGCGGTGCTCAGACCCAAAATCTGGTCGCTGCGCAGCACGGCGAACTGGCCGGCGGTCAGCCCGGAAATGGCGCCACCGCTCAAGGCGGCGAAATCCTGCGCTTCCAGCGCGGCGATGACGTTGGTGGACAGCGCGCCGACCTGGGCCGCACTGAGGCGCGCGGCCTGGGCGGTGGTCAACGCCACGGCCTGCCCGGCGCTCATACCGGACAGCGCCGCCGTGCGCAACTGGCTGATATGGGCGACGCTGAGGTAGCTGATGTCGTGCGCGGCGCCGCCCAGCGCGGCGAACTGCGCCGACGTCAGCGCGCCGAGGATGGTGGCCGGCAATGCGCTCAGCGATTGTGGCTGCAGGGCGGCCAGGTTGGCGCTGCTCAGGCCACCCAGTTGGCTGGCGCTCAGCGCGGCCAATTGCGTGGTGCTCAGCGCGACGAACTGGTCGCTGCTAAGCGCGCTCAGGCTGGACGAACTCAGCGCGTTGATCTGGCGCGGCGTCAGGGCGGCGATGCGCTCGCCGTCAAGCAGCGCCAGCAGGCGCAGGTCCAGCCCCTTGATGGCGGCCACGCCCAGCGCGGCCAGTTGCGCCGTGCCCAGCGCGGCAAAGGCGTCGGCCGACAACTGGTTCACTTGACGGCTGCCCAGCCCGCCCAGCGCGGCGGTGCTCAGCGCCAGCAACCGGCCGGCGTCGAACGCCTGCATCGTGGCGTCACCCAGCGCGCCGATCTGCAGGCTGCGCAGTGCCGCCAGCTGGTCGGTGCGCAGCGCCAGCACCTGCTGAACGTTCAGCACGCCCAGCTGGCGCGCGCTCAGCGCGGCGATATCCTGGGTCTCGATGGCGGCCAGTTCGCTGGCGCTGAACTGGCTCAGCAGCGCCGTGCCCAGCGCGCCGATCTGCGCCGTGCTGAAGGCGGCGATCTGGTCGCTACGGAACATATCGTGGCCGTCCACGCGGGCGGTCGGCAGGTAGCGCAGCTGGAGCACCGCCAGCGCGGCGATCTGGTCGGTGGTCAGCGCCCGCACCTGGTCGGCGCTCAGCGCGCGCAATTGCGCCTCGCGCAGCGTCTTCACGCCTTCGGGCCGCATGGCGGCCAGCACCTCGGGCCGCAGCGCGGCGAGGCCTTGCGGCTTGAGCACCTGCACCTGCGTCGTCAGCAGCGCGCCGACCTGGCTGGCGGTGAGCGCGGCCATGAAGTCGCTCGCCTGGCTGGCGACGGTCAGCGCGTAGCCGCTGAGGGCGGCGACATCGGCGTCCTCCAACGCGGCGACGCCGGCGGCGGATAGCGCCAGCAACTGCTTGGGGCTCAGCGCGCGCGCCTGGGCGGTGGTCAGGGCGACCAGGTGGTCGGTGGAGAGGGCGGCCAGGTCGGCCGTGGTGAGACTGACGATCAGGCGGGTGCCGCCTGCCGCGAACTGCGCGGTCGTCAAGTTGGCGGGTAAGCTCATTGTTTTCCTTTTTATCGAACGCTGAAGTGGATCGGCGGACGAACCCGGCCGCCGCACACGCGGCTAGCCGGGGGAACAGGAAATGCGCGTGCCGGGCTTAGGCTTTGGCTTCGCCGCCCAGCGCTTCGACCACGTCGGCCATCAGCTTGGACAGCTCGCCGGTCATCAGCATGAAGTCGCCGTCGAAGCGTTCGTCGTCGTTGCGCACGCCGGCGTCTTTTTCGCTCAGCACGTCCAGCGGCTTGACGCCCTTGATCGCCAGCGACTCGGTCAGCACGAACGAGATTTTGCTGTCCCAGGTCATGGCCAGACGGGTGCACTGCTTGCCGGCGGCGATGTGGCGGCGCACTTCTTCCGGGTCCAGCGAGTGCTTGACGTAACGTACCGCCGCCTTGCTCTCGCCGGTGGCGCGCAGTTCGGTGTCCATATCAACGGTGAAGCCGGCCGGCGCCTCGTCGGTCTGCAGCCACTCGGTCATCACGCCCACCGGCGAGCGCTGCACGCGCAGGCTTTCCAGCGGCATGCGGTCCACCGCTTTCAGCAGCAGCTTGATCACTTCGTCGGCCTTGGCCGGCGACGCGGCGTCAACCACCAGCCAGCCGTTGACCGGATCGATCCAGGTCCACACATTGCCGCGAATCGAGAAGGCGCGCGGCAGCAGTTCGTCGGCCACGCGTTCCTTCAGTTCTTTCATGGCCTTCTTGCCCGGAGCGAAGCCCTGGGCTTCTTCCATCTCGGCGGCGCGCGCCTTGGCGACCTGGTTGATGACCGAATTCGGCAGCAGTTTTTTCTCGGTGCCCAGCAGGATCAGCATCTGCTTGTTGACCACGTGCACCAGGCCGCCGTTGGGGCGCGGCTTGTCCCAGCCCTGGCGCAGCAACTCATTGCTGCTGGCCGGCGTGAAGGCGTTCGAGCTCAGCGCTTCTTCCAGTTGTTCGGGGGTGTAGGCCCAAGGGGCCGGCAGACGGTAAATCTGTAGATTCTTGAACCACATAAAGTTGACAGGCCTTGTTTCGGAGTTAGACAAAAAGAGCGCCATTTTACACGCTGGCGCAGCGCGCGGGCTCAGGCGAACAAGTCGCCCTGCACCGGCTGGGACGCGCGCGCCATGGCGCCGGGCGGCTCCAGCGTGCTGGCGCGCACGCCGAGCAGGCGCAGCTTGCGTTGCAAGGGCACCCGCTTCAGACACTCGCGCGCCGCCTGCAGGATCGCCGCCGCGTCCGCCACCGGTTGCGGCAGGGTGACGTTGCGGCTGACGATCTGGAAATCGTCATAGCGCAGCTTGATGCTGATGGTGCGGCTGACGTAGCCCTTGCGCTCCAGATCCTCCGCCAGCCGCGCGCACAAGGTCACCAGAATGGCCGACAGCGTCTCGCGGTCCTGGCGCGCGTGCAGGTCGCGTTCAAACGTGGTTTCGCGCGACATCGACTTGCTCTCGCGGCTGGTGGAAATCTCGCGCTCGTCGATGCCCTGCGCCACCCGCGCCAGCCACGCCGCGTAATGCGCGCCGAAATAATCCTGCAGCAACCCTTGATCGGCCTGCGCCAACTGGCCGACCGTCTCGATACCCAGCGCGGCCAGCTTGGCGGTGGCCTTGGGGCCGATGCCGTTGACCTTGCGCACACTCAGCGGCCAGATACGCGCCGGAATATCGTCCAGGCCCAGCACTGTCAAGCCGTTCGGCTTGTCCAGGTCGGAGCAGATTTTCGACAGCAGCTTGTTGGGCGTGACGCCGATCGAGCAGGTCAGCCCGGTGGCATCCCGCACCGCCTGCTTGATGCGCAGGCCCAGCTCGTGCGTTTCGCCTTCGACCCGGGTCAGGTCGACGAAGATTTCATCGATGCCACGGTCTTCGATTGCCGGCGCGATGCTGGCCACCGCTTCCTTGAACAGCCGCGAGTAATGGCGGTAGGCGTCGAAATTGGCAGGCAACAAAATCGCGTCCGGCGCCAGTTTGGCCGCCTTCATCATGCCCATCGCCGAACCGACGCCGAAGGCGCGCGCCTCGTAGGTGGCGGTAGTGATCACGCCGCGCCCGACATACTCGCGCAGCCGGCGGAACGCGTAAGAGCCGTCGGCGCGCTGCGCGGGCGCGTCGCCGCGGCCGCCGATCACCACCGGCTGACCCCGCAGCTGCGGGTAACGCAACAGCTCGACCGACGCGAAAAACGCGTCCATGTCGATGTGGGCAATGCGGCGACCGGATTCAGCCATGATGCGGAACACTGTAAATAAACACAGTATCCACCGAAAGCCGTGCGCACGCAAGTTGCCGCGCCGCGCGCCAGGCGGCGCGCAAACAATTTGCTAAATAATTTTCAAAACCTCTTGCGGAACTGAATCAGGCTCCTATAGAATACGGCCTCGTTCAGCAGTTGTAGCAGTTAAGTGACGCAACGCTGATAAGTTTTCTGGGTGCTTAGCTCAGTTGGTAGAGCGGCGCCCTTACAAGGCGTAGGTCGGGAGTTCGAGCCTCTCAGCACCCACCAGCAAAACTTGTGCAGAACGAATGGAGTGGTAGTTCAGTTGGTTAGAATACCGGCCTGTCACGCCGGGGGTCGCGGGTTCGAGCCCCGTCCACTCCGCCAATATTCAGAAGAAGGCCCGATGTTCGCATCGGGCTTTTTTCATTTCCGCCTCAGTATTCCGATGTATGCTGGTTGGCAATGAACACCTCCTACCTCCGCTTTCGTCTCCGGCTGGCCCGCCATGCGCTGCTACAGTTTGCGGTCAGTCTGCGTAGTTCGCTCGAATATATTCTGCTGGGCTTTGCGCCGGTGATCTTCGGCCTGTTCGCCTGCGTCGCCTTGCCGGGCTTGTTTGCCGCCACGCAGCCGTGGCCGCAAGCGCTGGGATGGTTGGCAGGCCAGGTCTTGCTGGCCAGCGCGCCGGTATGGCTGCTGCGCAAGCGCCTGCTTCCGGCAGCCGTACTGTTGTGGAGCAGGCCCTTGCCTGTGCCGGCCCGCGTGCGCTGGCTGGCCGATGCGGCGGTGGCCGGCATGATCGTCGGTCCTTTGAGCATCGCGTACCTGGTCTCCTGCGCCATCTGGCTGTCTCAGTGGCCGGACTGGCTGAGTCCCGTCGTGCCGCAAGCGCTGTTGCTGACGCTGGCCTCGTTGCTGCTGGCCTGGCTGCTGTCCACGCTGGCGCTGGCCCACCGCGCCCGCCTCCCCAACGCCAGCCCGCCACGCCGGCGCCGGCCAGCGCCAGCCGCCTATACCCCATCGCGCACCGTCGCCTATGTCGATCCGCCGCATCCCGCGCCGCCCGCCAGCGCATCGCGGCCGACAACTGTAGCGGGCACCGGCACGCACCTGCCGTATTTCTGGAAGCAGCTATTCTGGCTGCCCTTCTGGCGTGCTGAAAACGTGGTCGGCATTCAGCAAACCTTGCTGCTGGCCGGCGCCTTCGCCAGCATCGGCGTGTGGCTGTGGCATCCGCCCATCGTCCCGCCCGCGCTGTGGGGCGCCTGCGGCGCGCTGACCACCATGCTGCTGACCGATCGCGGCGACAAAGCCGTGGCCGAACAAATCACGCTACTGCGCCCGGTCACCGCCGGCTGGCCACTGAACGTGGAGCGTCTGTACCGACTGGCCATGCTGTTCACGCTGTTGCCTGCCAGCTGCGTGCTGGCCTGGTTTGCCGCGCTGACGCTGGGCCGCAATGCCAACGGCTATAGCCACACCGTCGCCATCGTCTGGCTGTGCTTCGCCGCGCTCGCGCAAATCGCCGTGGTGGCGCTGCGCCGTCTGAGCACGCGCGGCCGAGTGGGCCTGGTCATCGGCGCCATCATTATCCTGACTGCCATTGGAAGCGAACTATGGAATTAAGCATCGAACAGCTGACCTTTGAATACGCCAGCCATCCGCTGTTCCAGCAATTCGGCCTGACACTAAGCGCCGGCATCACTTGGCTGCGCGGCGAAAACGGCGCCGGCAAGACCACGCTGCTGAAACTGGCCGGCGGCGCACTGACGCCGCACGGCGGCCGGATCTGGCTGGACGACATCGAACTTCAGGCCCAACCGCTGGCCTACCGTCTGCACTGCTATTACTGCGGCGGCGACACGCCGCAACTGCCGTGGCTAACGGTGCAGGAAATTCTCGACATGCACGTCGGCCTCTATGCCGGCACCGATATCGCGCTGCTGAACGCACAGCTGCAAGCCTTCCACCTGCTGCCGACACTGGACCAGCCAATCACCACACTCTCGCTGGGCCAGCACAAGAAGATGCAACTGGCACTGGCCCTGTCACTGCCGGTGCGCCTGCTGCTGATAGACGAACCCTTCAACGGACTCGATGTCGATGCGCTAGCCTACCTGCGCCAGCAGCTCTCCATGCCGGAGCGTTTGGCGCGCCAGACTATCCTGCTGACCAGCCACGTCGACCCGCAACTGCCGCTGACGCAAACCGTGCAGCTTTAAGCCGCAATCTTGCGCAGCGCCGCGCTCAATCGGTCCACCTCCGCCTCCGAGGTGAAGACCGACGGCGTCGCGCGCACGCAAGCGCCAGCCGCCAGGCCGTCACGCTCCACGGTAAAGATGCCGTGCTCGGTCACCAAGCGGCGCGCCAGTGCCACGTTATCCGCCATCGACGTGCGGCCGCGCAAACGGAACGAAGCAATCGCGCTACTCAGGCGCGGATCGTCCGACGCCAGCAACTGAAGTCCCGGCACATCGCGCACCGCATCCAGCCAACGGTGACGCAAACGCGCCAGCCGCGCCTGTTTATACGCGACGCCTACCTGTTCATGCAGGTCGAGTGCCAGCGGCAAGGCCAGATACGCGGCAAAGTTGATGGTGCCGGTATGCACGCGCGTGCGGATCTCGTCGCCCTCCTGCTCGCCCAGATACGGATCGATATCCCGCACCCGGCCGCGACGAATGTAGACCGCGCCCACGCCGATCGGTGCGCCGATCCACTTGTGCAGGTTGATGCCGACAAAATCCGCCCGCAGATCGGGGATGCGCATCTCCAGCTGGCCGAAGCCATGCGCGGTATCGACAATGGTGTCGATGCCACGCTCGCGCGCCATGCGGCTGATCTCCGCCACCGGCAGCACCATGCCGTTGCGGTGGTTGACGTGCGTCAGCAGCATCATCTTCAGCTTCGGATGGCGCGCCATGGCCTGCGCATACGTATCAATCACCGTCTGATAGGTGAACGGCTCCGGCAACGCAATCGACACCACCTCCACACCGCGCCGCTGCGTCAGCCAGTGCATGACGGTCCGCATATTGTCGTAATCGATGTCGGCGCACAGCACCACATCGCCCGGCCGCAGCTGGTTGTAGCCGCTGATCAGGATTTGCAGCGCCTCGGTTGCGCCACGCGTGAACACGATCTCGTCGGGCGACACGCCCAGCGCCTCGGCAGCGCGCCGCCGCACCGCGCCGAACGCCGGCGGAAACTGCGTGCGCCCATAGAAGGCGTTACCACGATTCACCTGCGCCACATGCTGTTGATAGGCCGCCAGCACCGGGCGCGACATCGCGCCCCAGAAAGCGTTGTCCAGCATGGTGACTTCGTTGGTGATGTCGTACTGCGCCGCGACTTTGCGCCAATACGCTTGATCCGCCGCCACCTGCTGCGGCGTGCCGGCCGGGCGCGCCGGCATCGCCGATGCCGGCGACGCCAGCGCAGTGGCTGGCGCCAGCGGCAGCAGCGCGCCGGCTTTCAGCCACGCGCGGCGTTGTTGATCGGCAGTACTCAAAACTTCACCGTGTATTCGAGGTACAGGTTGCGGCCATCGGTATCGTACGGTGCGTTGCGCGAGTAAATCAAGCCACGGCTGGCCTGGAATAGCGCCTCGTCCGGATACTTGTTGAGCACATTGTCGATGCCAAAGCGCAGCGACTGCTTCTCACCCAGCTTGACGCTGGCGGCCAGGTCGAGGAAACGCATCGCGCCGAAACGCTGGAAGATGTCGCCGGTGGCATTGCCGGAGCTATCGGTCCAGGCGCCGTAGTAGCGTAAGCGCGCCAGCACATTCCACACGCCCTGGTCGTAAGCGGCGCTGAACGTTGCCTTCTGGCGCGGCAGCCGTTCTTCAAACACCACCCGCTGGCTCTCGTTGGTGACAATGCTGGACTTGCCGCCATCGATCTTGGTTGCGTTGTGGTTATACGCCGCCGTCAGATTCAGCTTGCCGGCGCCCAGGCGGCTCAGATAATTGCCCACCACGTCGACGCCCTTGGTGGTGGTGTCGAAGTCATTGGTGAAGTAGCTGACCGAGGTGTAGCGCAGCGGGTTAGGCATGCCAGCCGGGACCGCGAACGAGGCCGAGGTGCTGAAACGGTCGCTCAGCCGGATGCGATACGCATCCACCGAACCGGACAGGCCCATGCGACTCTTCCAGGTCAGGCCCAGCGACAGGTTCTTCGACTTTTCCGGCTGCAGCGGCTGGGCGCCGAGCGCCACCGCCAGCGGGTCCTTGTTGGCCAGACGGCCGGTGGTAAACACCAGCAGCGTCTTGGTATCCAGGCCCTGGCTGGTGCTGTTGGTGTTGAGCTGGCCCGGGGTCGGCGCGCGGAAGCCGGTCGAGTACGAACCACGCAGTGCGAAGTCCGGCGTCACCTCGAAGCGGCCAGACAGCTTGCCGTTGACGGTGTTGCCGAATTCGGCGAAGTCCTCATAGCGCACCGCCGCGCCGATCGACACCTGCTTGCTCAGCGGGACTTCAATGTCGGCATAGGCCGCGTAGCTGTCCTGATCCCACTTGCCGGCCTGAATGGCGCTAAAGCCGGGCGCGCCGTTGGCGTTGGCGTCCAGCCCGACCGAAGCGCCCGGCCCCACCGCATACGATGCCGGATCGCCTGCCTTCACAGCATAGCTCTCGTTGCGGTACTCGGCGCCGAAGGCGACGTTGACCGGCTGTGACAGTCCGGCCACTTTCCACTCGTAGGTGAAGTTGGCGTTGACCAGTTTTTCTTCCTGCGTCAGGCGGCCAAGCTTGAACGAGGTCGGGCTGTTCGGCCCCAGCGAAGCGTTGATCGAATTATGCAGGCCATAGTCGATGGCGTTGCGGCCATACGAGGCGCTGACGTCCCAGCCGAACGCATCATTGAACTGGCCGCGCAGGCCGGCCAGCAGTTGCAGATCGTTCTGCTTATTGGTGTACTGCGGACTGAAGCCGAGCGGGAAGATGCTGCGCACGTCCCAGCCGGGGAACACCGTGCTCAGCTTGTAGACCGAGGTGCTGGTGTCCGGGTTACGCCAGTTGAAGTCCGAAGTGCCGTCGCTGTGGGCGAACAAGCCGTAGCTGTAAGCCACCGTGTCGCCGCCCAGATCCCAGTTGGCGTTGAAACCGGCACGCTGGCTTTCCAGCTCCGGCTGGCCCCAGCGCTGCACCGGGTTCGGCACCGTCAGTTGCGGATGCGCGGCCTGGAAGGCGATGGCGTCCGGACGCTGGCGCGTGCGCGAAGTCGGATCCGATTGTGACGCTTCCGCGAACAGCGTCACGCGGGCGTTCTCGCCCAGCATGAAGCCATACCTGGCGCGCAGTTCGTTGGCCTTGCCGTCACCTTCGCTGTACTGGCCATGCTGGGCGCTGATTTCACCGCCCAGGCTGTCGTCGAGAATGATGTTGATGACGCCGGCAATCGCATCCGAGCCATATTGCGCCGAGGCGCCGTCACGCAGCACTTCGATGCGCTTGATGGCGCTGGTCGGGATCTGCGCCAGATCGGGCGCCTGGGCGCCGCGCGCGCCCAGCAGCGCGCTGCGGTGGAAGCGGCGGCCATTGACCAGCACCAGCGTCTGGTCCGGCGACAGGCCGCGCAAGGTGGCCGGGCGGACGAATACCTGGCCGTCCGCCATCGGCAGGCGCTGCACCACGTAGGATGGCACCAGCTGCGCCAGCACATCGTTCAGATCGGACGATTCCACCGCGCCGATTTCCTCGCGGGTGAAGACATCGACTGGCGCCAGCGTGTCGAACTGGGTACGGTTGCTGGCGCGGGTACCGGTGACGATTACCGACGGTTGCGCCTCGGCGCTCACGGCGGCGGTGGCAGTGGTGTTCTGGGCATGGGCACTGCTGATTACCTGGCAGGCGCACAACAGCGTGACCGCGCTGGCAATTTGGCTACGTTTCATTTTCGCTACTCGTGAGTGGTTGTGGAAGAGGCGAGCGGTAGCTTAATGACTGCGTATTTCAAGGGTGTGACTTTGCAAGTGACTTCCCGGCTGGCGATGTGCGACAATCCGTGTTGTCGTATTATTTATATTTTTCAGGAGCGCGGTTGCATGTTCGGCCTGTTCAAGTCACCTGCCCTATCCCCGCGCTTGCTGCGCTTGAAGGACTCGGCGCTGTTTGCGTCGCTGACCCCGCTGGAGTTGAAGATCGTCGACGGTCTGATGCACGAGCGCCGCTATCTGGCCGACGAGATCGTCTTTGACGAGGGCGAGGAAGGCCAGGCCTTGTACCTGGTGATGTCGGGCCGCGTGATCATCAGCCGCGCGCACGATGGCGGGCGCGAGCTGGTGGCCGAGCTGGCGGCCGGCGCCTTCTTTGGCGACCTGGCCCTGCTGGACAACTCACCGCGCAACGCGCAAACGCGGGCGCTGGAGAACTGCGAACTGGCGGTGTTCTTCCGCGACGACTTCATGGGCCTGATGGAAACCGATCCGGTCATCGGCTACAAGATCTCGCTGGCCCTGGCGCGCCACGTCGCGCAACGCCTGCGCGACTGGATGACCGGCAAGCCGCAAGTCGAGGCGCTATGAATCTGCTGCCGGCGCAACAACGCGGCGGGCCGGTGGTGTGGAGCGGCATCATCGCCGCCACCTGCCTGCTGCTGTTCCTGCTGCAGCAGACGCTGTTCCTGACGGTGCCGTTCCTGCTGGGCATCGTGCTGTACTACATCCTGCAACCGCCGATGCAGCGGCTGACGCGCATGGGCTTCAGCCAGAATGCGGCGATCATGCTGGTGGGCGCGGTGTTTGGGTTGCTGCTGTCGCTGGCGATACTGGCGGCGATCCTGTGGAATGCGACACCGACCACCTCATGGCAAGACAAGCTGGGCATCTATCTGGCGGGCGGGCTGGAATTTGTGCGGCACACGCTGGTGTCACTGGAGGCGCAGTTCCCGATCCTGCACCAGGTGCAG
Organism: Duganella lactea; assembly: GCF_009857505.1. Lineage (GTDB taxonomy): Bacteria > Pseudomonadota > Gammaproteobacteria > Burkholderiales > Burkholderiaceae_D > Rugamonas > Rugamonas lactea. The sequence goes on along the minus strand of NZ_WWCP01000001.1, from coordinate 390,700 downwards.
CTGGCCGACACCGTCAACCAGCGCATGAGCGAGTTCACCGGCGATTTCATCCAGGCGCACCTGACCGATATTCTGGTGTCGATGGCGGCATGGCTGCCGTCGCTGCTACTGGCGCCGTTCCTGACGTTCTTCTTTTTGCGCGATGGCTTGCGCTTCAAAAAATTTCTGGCGCGCGCCGTGCCGAACGCCTTCTTCGAGCGCACGCTGTGCTTGCTGCATGAGGTGGACCAGACGGCGCATCGCTACTTCCAGGGCTTGATCCGCCTGACCCTCCTCGATACGGCGGTGCTGGCGTTGGGCTTGTGGATGATCGGCGTGTCGTCGCCGCTGGTGCTGGGCTTGATCGCGGCGGTGCTGGCGTGGGTGCCGTATGTGGGCTCGATAGTCGGCTGCATGCTGGTGGTGATGGTGGCCTCGACCGACGCGCCGGTGAATCCGTCGGTGGCTTATCTGGCGATCGGCGTGTTCATCTGCGCACGCCTGCTGGATGACTTCGTCTTCATGCCGTTGACCCTGGGCCGCAGCCTGCACATCCATCCTTTGATTACCGTGCTGATGATTTTCATCGGCGGCTCGGTGGCGGGCGTGGCGGGGCTGATGCTGGTGCTGCCCTTGCTGGGCGTGGTGATGGTGATCGGCGAAACGCTGGGCCGGCTGATCACCGACCCGCGCCTGCGCGCGCGCCACCGCAACGCCATCGCTCTGCGCACGCGCCAGGCCAGCTACGACTTGAGCGCCTAGACCCGCCTCAAACGATTGCCCATTGCCGCAAAAGTAACGGGAGCCGAGGCTCCCGTTATGTTTTGCGTTCGGTTTGGATTACGCGGTCAGCGCGTGCTTTTCAGCCGACTCTTCCACCACTTCCGCGTCATCCGAACGGATCAGGTGATCGAAGGCCGACAGCGCGGCTTTGGCCCCCTCGCCGGTGGCGATGATGATCTGCTTGTACGGCACCGTGGTGACGTCGCCGGCGGCGAACACGCCCGGCAGCGAGGTCTGGCCACGGGCATCGACTTCAATCTCGCCATGACGCGACAAGGCGAGCGTGCCTTTCAGCCACTCGGTGTTCGGCACCAGACCGATCTGCACGAACACCCCTTCCAGTTCCACCTTGTGCGACACGCTGGTGTTGCGGTCCGTGTAGCTCAGGCCGTTGACGATCTTGCCGTCGCCGTGGATCTCGGTGGTCTGCGCCGAGGCGATCACGGTGACATTCGGCAGGCTGCGCAGCTTGCGTTGCAGCACCGCGTCGGCGCGCAGTTCCGCGCCGAACTCGATCAGCGTCACATGCTTGACCAGGCCGGCCAGGTCGATCGCCGCTTCCACGCCCGAGTTGCCGCCACCGATCACCGCCACGCGCTTGCCCTTGAACAGCGGGCCGTCGCAGTGCGGGCAGTAGGCCACGCCGTGGTTGCGGTATTCCTTCTCGCCCGGCACGTTGATCTCGCGCCAGCGGGCGCCGGTCGCCAGGATCACCGACTTGGCTTTCAGCAGCGCGCCGGAGGCTGTGTGGATCTCCACTACTTTGCCCACCTGCGCCAGCTTGCTGGCGCGCTGGGTGTTCATGACGTCGACGTCGTATTCCTTGACGTGCTGCTCCAGCGCCAGCGCAAACTTCGGTCCTTCGGTTTCTTTCACCGAAATGAAGTTCTCGATCGACAGCGTGTCGAGCACCTGGCCGCCGAAACGCTCGGCCAACACACCGGTACGGATGCCTTTGCGGGCCGCGTAGATCGCCGCCGCCGCGCCGGCCGGGCCACCGCCCACCACCAGCACATCGAACACGTCTTTCTTGCTGATCTCGGCCGCCTGGCGCACGCCGGCGTTGGTGTCGAGCTTGGCGAGGATTTCCTCCACCGACGTGCGGCCCTGGCCGAAGTGCTGGCCGTTCAGGAACATCATCGGCACGGCCAGGATCTGGCGCTCTTCGACTTCCTTGACGAACAGGCCGCCGTCGATGGTGGTGACCTTGATGCGCGGGTTAATCACCGACATGGCGTTGAGCGCCTGCACCACGTCCGGGCAGTTATGGCAGGTCAGCGACATGAAGGTTTCGAATTCGTAATCGCCATCCAGGTTGCGGATTTGCTCAATCACGGCTTCGTCAAACTTGATGGTGTGGCCGCCCACTTGCAGCAGCGCCAGCACCAGCGAGGTGAATTCGTGGCCCATCGGAATGGCGGCGAAACGCACGCCGATCCCGGAACCGGCACGGTTGATGCTGAACGACGGGGTCCGCACGCCCGCCTCGGTGCGCTCGACCAGCGAGATCTTGTCGCTCAACTCGGCGATTTCGAGGAGCAGTTCTTTCATCTCGCGGGCTTTGGCGCTGTCATCGAGAGAGGCGACCAGCTCCAGTGGGTGGACCACTTTTTCCAGGTAGGCTTTCAACTGGGTTTTGAGGGTTGCGTCCAACATGATGGTGTTTCCTTTACAAATATTTAGGCGGATGCCGGGCCGGACGCCCGGTCCGGCATCGCGGTAACTACTTGTTTGCTGCTTGCGCGTTCAAACCTGGATCAAGCTTTAGATCTTGCCAACCAGGTCCAGCGATGGGGTCAGGGTCGCGGCGCCTTCGGTCCATTTGGCTGGGCATACCTGGCCTGGGTGCTCGGCGACGTATTTAGCTGCTTTCACTTTGCGCAGCAGTTCCGAAGCGTCGCGGCCGATGCCGTTGTCATGCACTTCCATCACTTTGATGAAGCCTTCTGGATTGATGACGAAGGTGCCGCGCAGTGCCAGGCCTTCTTCTTCGATCATCACTTCGAAATTGCGCGACAGTTTGCCGGTTGGGTCGCCGATCAGCGGGTAGTTCACTTTCTTGATCGCGTCCGAGGTGTCGTGCCATGCTTTGTGCGCGAAGTGGGTGTCGGTCGACACGCCGTAGACGTCCACGCCCAGTTTGGCGAATTCAGGTTGGAAATCGGCCAGATCTTCCAGTTCGGTTGGGCACACGAAGGTGAAGTCGGCTGGGTAGAACATCAGAACGGACCACTTGCCTTTCAACGACTCGTCACTGACGTCGATGAATTTGCCGTCGACGTAGGCGGTGGCGTTGAATGGCTTGACTTGAGTATTGATCAGGGACATTGTGGTTTCCTCGTTGGGTTGTGAATCATTGAGACGCCAGTTTAAGGGTTTTTACCCTATTTGCAAAATTGATTGTTCCAATAGTTTCAATTGACTTTGACTATCGACTCAGCAAACGGCATAGCATTATCGCGCAGCAGCGCGTCGAACGCTGCCGCCGGCATCGGCTTGGCGAACAGATAACCCTGGCCATAGTCGCAGCCGGCCGCCGCCAGCAGGTCGCGCTGTTCCGGCGTTTCCACGCCTTCGGCGATGACGTGCAGGTCGAGCTTGTGGGCCATGACGATGATGGCCTCGGACAAGGCCATGTCGCTGGACTCCGGCGCCAGGTTGCAGGTGAAGGAGCGGTCGATCTTCAGGTAGTCGATGTCGAATTTCTTCAGGTAGGACAGCGAGGAATAACCGGTGCCGAAGTCGTCCAGCGCGACCTGGATGCCGGCGTCGCGCAGCTGCAGCAGGCGGGTGCTGACGGCGCTGCTGGCGTCCAGCAGCAAGCCCTCGGTGATCTCCACCACCAGCGCCTGGCCGGGCAGCGCCAGCGCCTCCAGATGCCGCAGCCAGCCCTGGTAGGCGCCGCCCTCGCGCTGGAACTCCAGCGGCGACTGGTTCAGGCTGACCTGGAAATCCGGATGGCATTCCTGCCGCCAAAGCCGGGCCCAGCGCACCGACTCGTGGAACACCCAGTCGCCGATATCGATGATCAGCCCGCTCGCCTCGGCCAGCGGAATGAACTCCAGCGGGCTGACCACGCCGCGCTGCGGATGGTTCCAGCGGATCAGCGCCTCGGCCTTGTGGATGGCGCCGCTGGCCAGGTGGACGATGGGCTGGAAATACAGCTCGAACTGCCGGGCCTTGAGCGCGCCGCGCAGGTCGTTGGTCAGGCGCATGCGGTTCAGCGCCGCCACCTGCAGCGTCGGCGTGAAATAGCTGTAGCGGTTGCGGCCGGCGCCCTTGGCGGCGTACATCGCCTGGTCGGCGTGCTTGAGCAGGTCGTCGATGTCCAGCGCGTCGTCCGGGTACAGCGTGATGCCGATGCTGGCCGAGACGAAGGCCTGCTCGTGATCCAGCGAGAACGGCTGCAGCAGGCGCTGCAGAATGGCCTGGGCGATGCGCTCCACATGGTCCGGGGTCTCCAGCGCGGTGAGGATGACGGTGAACTCGTCGCCGCCCAGCCGCGCCACCGTGTCCGACTTGCGCACGCAGGCGCCGATGCGGCGCGCCGCCTCGACCAGCAACACGTCGCCCTGCTGGTGGCCGAGCGTGTCGTTGACTTCCTTGAAGTGGTCGAGGTCGATGAACAGCACGGCCAGGCGCGTGCGATCACGCTGGCTCTTGAGCATGTCGTGCGCCAGCCGGTCGAGGAACATGCGGCGGTTCGGCAGCTGGGTCAGCGTGTCGAAATTGGCCTGGCGCCAGATCAGCTGTTCGCTGTGTTTCTTGTCGGTGACATCCTCGATCATGCACAAATGCAGCGCCGGACCGCCGGCCACCGCCTCGATGGCGTTGACCGAGACCTCGACCCACGCCAGGCTGCCATCCGGCCGGAACAGCCGGCTAACCGACTTGAAACTGCTGATCCGCCGCGTCGTCAGCAAGGCCATCTGCGCCTTGACCTGCACGATATCGTCCGGATGGCCGACCGCCAGCCAGCGCAGCGCCCGCAGCTCGTGCTGCGAGCGCCCGAGGATTTCCTGGTAGCGCGCGTTGATGTCGCGGTATTCATAGGTGACCGAATCGATCAGCGCGATACCCAGCGGCGAGGCCTCGAACATGGTGCGGAAGCGCTGCTCGCCGGTGCGGATGGTGTCCAGCGCCCGCTTGCGCTCGCGCGCCAGCCGGCTGAAGTGGATCGCCAGCCCCAGCACCAGCAACAGCGCCGCGCCGACCAGCGCGCGGTTCAGCCACGGCAGGCCGGGGCCGCCGCGATCGCGCTGGTACAGGAAGCCGTCGAAGCGGGCGTTCTTCGGCATCAGGCCCTGGCTGGCATACACGTCGGCGATGTGGCGCCAGCGCTCCGGATTCATGTAACCGACCTCCACCAGCACCGGCTGCACCAGCGGCACCATCTGCCGCGCCTCGTACAGCAGGTGCTGGCGGTCGGCGCGGCGCGAATACTTGCTGAGGATGAGATCGGCCATCTCCTCCTGATGGCTCATCGCCCATTGCCAGCCGCGCATGCTGGCGGCGCGGAAGGCCCGCACCCGCGCCGGATGGTTGGCGATTTCCTGCTCGCTGGTGAACAGGTTGTCGCCGTAAAAGTCGATGCCGACCGCGCGCGGGCTGTAGATATCGTAGGGAAAGCCCAGCCGGTCGAAGGTGTCCGGCTCGTTGGTGGTGTAGACCGCCATCGCCGCCACCTTGTCGTTGATCAGGTCTTCCGGCTTGAAGCTGTGTTCGACGCGCTGGAAGCTGCTGGCCGGCACCCCTTCCTTGCTCAGGTAGGCCAGCAGCTCATCGGCGTTGCCGAGATCGTCGGTCAGCGAGCCGATCATGGCGCGCCGGCCGATCAGGCGGCGGATGTCGGGATCGCCGCCGGTCTGGCGCATCGCCAGCGCATACGGCGAATGCTGGAAGATCACGCCCAGCACCACCACCGGCTTGCCGGCCATGCGCGTCAGCAGCAGGCTGCTGCTGCCGGTGCCGTACTCGGCCTTGCCGGCGATGACCTCGCGCTCCGGCTCGTTGCCGTTCGCGCCCTCGACGATGCGCACCGCCAGCCCGGCGTCCTGGTAGTAGCCCAGCTCCTGCGCCGCGTAGTAGCCGGCAAACTGGAACTGGTGCGCGTGGCGGAGCTGCAGCGTGACCGTGTCCAGCGCCATGGCCGGCGCCGCCAGCAGGCAGGCGACGACAAGACAGCAGCGGGCAACGACGCGGAGAACAAAAAACACGGCGATTCCAGAATGATAAGCACGGTGCTTAGTGTAGCGTAAGCGCCCGCCTTCCCCCAGCGCCAAAAAACAACGGACGGCCAGGCTGGCGCCTGCCGTCCGTGCGGGGTGTCGCTAGCGTTTAGTAAGGAATATTCTGCGGCACCGACGAGGTGGTATTGCCGCCGTTGCCCAGCTGGCCTTCGGTGTTGCGGCCCCAGGTCCACAGCGAACTGTCGGCGCGCTGCGCCGCGCTGTGATAAGCGCCGGCCGCGACCGACTTCCACACCGTCAGGTTACCGACCTGGACCGGCAAATTGGTATCGTTGGTGCCGTTACCCAGTTGCCCCTCGGTGTTGGCGCCCCACACCCACAGCGTGCCGTTGTTGCGCACGCCGATGCTGTGCGACACACCGCCCGCCACGCGGGCCCAATCGGCGGCGGTGCCGATCTGCACCGGCGCGGTCTGCGTGATGTTGGTGGCGTTGCCGACCTGACCGGCGTCGTTCTTGCCCCAGCCCCACAGCGTGCCATCATTGCGGATCGCCAGCGAGTGGCCGCTGCCGGCCGCCACATACGACCACAGCGCCGTGCCGACCTGCGCCGGCGTCGTCCCGGTGCCGCTGATGCCCAGCTGGCCGTTGCTGTTGTCGCCCCAGGCCCACAGCGTCTGGTCGCTCTTGATGGCCAGTGTATGGGCATCACCAGCGGCCACGGTCAGCCAGTTGTCGGTGGCCAAGCCAACCATACGTGGTTTGAAGCCGTCGGTGGCCGAGCCGGTGATGCCCAACTGGCCATTGGCGTTGCTGCCCCAGACCCACAAGGAATTAACCGATGTGGTGCCGGTGGTGGTGGACTGCAGGGCCACCACGTGCGCCTTGCCGGCCGCGACATAGCTCCAGTTCTTGGCGGTGCCAACCTGCACCGGCACCAAGCGGTCGATCTGGGTGCCGTCGCCCAACTGGCCGAACAGGTTATAACCCCAGGCCCACAGCGTGCCGTCGGTGCGGATCGCCACCGCGAAGCGGTCGCCCACCGCCACCTGCTTCCACAGCGTGCTGTTGCCGGATACCAGGGTCGGCGCATTGCGGTCGGTGCTGGTGCCGTCGCCGAGCTGGCCGCGGATATTCGAGCCCCAGCTATACAGCTTGCCGTCCGCCTTCAGGCCGATGGTCTGGTTGCCGCCGGCGGCAAACTGGGTCCACGGCGTCACCACGGTGAGGTTGATCGAGCCGGCGATATTGTCGGCGGTCGAGGTTGCGGTAATGGTTTCCGTGCCGGCGCCCTTGGCCGAGACGATGCCGGTGCTGGCCACCTGCGCCACGGTGGCCGTACCCGACTTGGTGGTCCAGGTCAGGCCGGTCATGGCCTTGGTGCTGCCATCCGAATAGGTGCCGGTGGCCGTCAGCTGCAGCGTGGTGTTGATGATGAGGGTGGTCGATTGCGACGCCGGCGCCGTCACGGCGATGCTTTTCAGCGTGGGCGTGGCGGTCGAGCCGCCGCTGCTGCTATTGCCACCGCCGCCACCGCCGCAGGCGGCCAACACGGCCAACAACGGCACCAGCAACAGGGAAGAGAATTTAAAGTTTTTCATGATCGTCCAGTTCACAGAATAAGGCCTGCGGAGCAAGCAGTGTAGCCCGCGATGGCGGCTACACATCATGCGAGCAGGGCTGGATTATCCATCTTATTAAGCCGATACGGCAATTTAACAACATTTCCCATGGGAACCAACGAAAAAAAAGCACCCGGATGGGTGCTTTCTGGCTTTTTAGCAAAGATTACTTCCTGCGCGGCGCGCTGCCGCCCGCCACGCGGCCGGGGTTGCCACCCTTGGCCGGCGCCGGCGCCGCCTTCTTGACCTTGATGGTGTCCAGGATCGACGGCTTGGCCTTGGTCTCGACCGTCTGGCGCGCGGTCATCGAACCGGTCAGCGCGTTCGGCCGGCCGCGATGGCCGGCCAGCGGCGCCGCCTTGCCGCCGCGCTTGTCCGAGCCGGGCGCCATCATCGGCATCGCGCGCTTGCCCTGCGACGCCTTGAAGTTTTCCTCGCCCACCACGTAAGGCGGAATCAGGTGACGCTCGCCGGTGCCGATCAGGTCGGCGCGCCCCATGCGGCGCAGCGCGTCGCGCAGGATCGGCCAGTTCTTCGGATCGTAGTAGCGCAGGAACGCCTTCTGCGCCTGACGCTGCTTCAGGCTGCGCGGCGTGAACACTTCCTCCGAATCCTCGGTCACCTTGTGCAGCGGATTGCGGCGCGAGTGGTACATGGCGCTGGCCATGGCCATCGGCGTCGGCATGAAGGTCTGCACCTGGTCGAGGCGGAAGTTGTTCTTCTTCAGCCACAGCGCCAGGTTCAGCATGTCCTCGTCGGTCGCGCCCGGATGGGCGGCGATGAAGTACGGAATCAGGTACTGCTTCTTGCCGGCCTCCAGCGAATACTTCTCGAACAGCGCCTTGAACTCGTCGTAGGCGCCGATGCCCGGCTTCATCATCTTGCTCAGCACCGCCGATTCGGTGTGCTCCGGCGCGATCTTCAGCAGGCCGCCGACGTGGTGGGTCACCAGTTCCTTGACGTACTCGGGCGAACGCACCGCCAGGTCGTAGCGCAGGCCGGACTGGATCAGGATCTTCTTGATGCCCGGGATTTCACGCGCGCGGCGATACAGCTTGATCAGCGGATTGTGGTTGGTGCCGAGGTTGACGCAGATCGACGGATACACGCACGACAGGCGGCGGCAGGTGGTCTCGATTTCCTTGTCCTTGCACGACAGCCGGTACATATTCGCGGTCGGGCCGCCAAGGTCGGAAATGATGCCGGTGAAGCCCTTGGTCTTGTCGCGGATGTGCTCGATCTCGCGCAGGATCGACGGCTCCGAACGGCTCTGGATGATGCGGCCCTCGTGCTCGGTGATCGAGCAGAAGGTGCAGCCGCCGAAGCAGCCGCGCATGATGTTGACCGAGAAGCGGATCATTTCCCACGCCGGAATGTTGGCGTCGCCGTAGCTCGGGTGCGGGCCGCGGGCATAGTTCATGTCGTAGACATTGTCCATCTCGTCCATCTGCAGCGGCAGCGGCGGCGGGTTCATCCACACGTCGCGGTCGCCGTGGCCCTGCACCAGCGCGCGCGCGTTGCCTGGGTTCGATTCCAGGTGGAACACGCGCGAGGCGTGCGCGTACATGATCGGGTCGTTGGCCACGGTTTCGTAGGAAGGCAGACGCACCACGGTCTTGTGGTGTTTCTCCAGCTCCATCGCGCGGCGTTCTTCGCGGCTCATGATGCGGATCGGCTTGTACTCGGACGGCGCCGGCGCCGGTGGCGCGGCTTCGATCGCAGCCTTGGTCGGCTCGACCATGGCGGGATTGGCTTCCTCGGCCGGCTTGGCGTTCGGATCGCTGTTGGTGGCGCAGGTCGGCGAATTCGGCTCGACCATCAGATACGGGTCGATGTGCTTGTCGATCTTGCCCGGCGTGTCGACGCGCGTGCTGTTGTGCACGCCCCACTCCTCGCCCGGCATCCAGCCGGACGGCACCAGGAAAGCGGTGCCGCGCAGGTCGCGGATGGTCTTGATGTTTTCGCCGTCGGCCATGCGGCGCGTCAGGTCGACCAGCGCGCGCTCGGCGTTGCCGAAGATCAGCATGTCGGCCTTGGACTCGAACAGCACCGAGCGACGCACCTTGTCCGACCAGTAATCGTAGTGGGCGATGCGGCGCAGCGACGCCTCGATCGAACCGATCACCACCGGGATACCCGGATAGGCTTCGCGGCAGCGCTGCGCGTAGACGGTGACGGCGCGGTCGGGACGCTTGTTCGGCTCGCCGTTCGGCGTGTAGGCGTCGTCCGAGCGCGGCTTGCGGTCGGCCGTGTAGCGGTTGACCATCGAGTCCATATTGCCGGCGGTCACGCCGTAATATAGGCGCGGCTTGCCGAGCGCGCGGAAGGCGTCGGCCGACTGCCAGTCCGGCTGGGCAATGATGCCGACGCGGTAGCCTTGCGCCTCCAGCAGACGGCCGACCAGCGCCATGCCGAAGCTGGGGTGGTCGATATAGGCGTCGCCGGTCACCAGGATGACGTCGCACTCGTCCCAGCCGAGCACATCCATCTCTTGACGGGACATCGGCAGGAAAGGCGCAACGGGAGCGCGGGCAGACCGCTTCGGGACGGCCGCAAATAAATTGGTTGGGGGGTTCATGGGGCGGTATTGTACCGGAATTGCCCCCGCTACGCTCATGGGTGTTTGAAAAATTTCTTATACTTTTCAAACACTTAGAAACAATGTCAAATTCCCATGTTTGACAGGATGGTGCCCAGCTCGCGCAGCCCCGACTCCAGCTTCGGATGCTTAACCGCGAACTTGGCCGACAGCTCCTGGCTGCGCTCGGCCAGGCCGTAGGTGGTGGTCTCGCCCGGCGCGGGATCGCGGCCACGCTCGATCAGCGCGGCGATATCGCCGTTCAGCTGCTGCAGCAGCTCCAGCAACTCCTCATCGACCGGACCGGCATCGGCCAGGTGGACATGCAGGTTCTTGAGCGAGGTTTTCAGATTGCTGTCCATAAGTTTCTCCCCATCTTAAAATTTGGTGGCCAGGTACAAGGCTTCGACCTGTGCCCTGGCCCACGGCGTCTTGCGCAGAAACTTCAGGCTGGACTTGATGCTGGGATCGCTGCGGAAGCAGTTGATATCGATCCGCTGGGCCAGTTGCTCCCAGCCATAATAGTCTTGCAGACGGGCCACAATCGCTTCCAGCGTCACGCCGTGCAGTTGGTTGTTCATAGCGTACTCAAATCAAATCGGCGGGCCGGTTGGCGCCGCATGGGCCATTCTACACACATCACGCCGGAAACCAGTGTGATGGTTCACGCAAGCTTGCGACTTGAGCAAGATCAGTACCGCACGGCAGGCCGGGCATTACATTAGCCTCTTTCATTCCTGGGAGAAAGCAATGCTCTCTTCTTGCCGACGTACTGCCACGCCCCCATCCTTGCGCTTTTGCCCCCCTTTTCAGCGGAGCGCGCAAGCTGGGAGTAACAGCAATACATATCACCTCATGCTGGAGGCCATCACTGGGCGCCATTCCTCACCATGCTGGCTGGGGATTGGATATCAACTTTCTCGCCAATATCGAACAGAACGTGAGTGTCAATCGAGGTGGCGTAAAAAAATCCATGATTAAGAAACCAGTCGGCGCCAACCAGCCCAAGCTGATGCAAGACATAAGAAAGGAGCTCATCGCAAATCAGCTAGTTCAACAAATATTGGATCCATGGTACATGGACATCCATGGACATCAATACGCATGACAAAACGCCGTCAGTGGAGAATAAGCAAAAAGGCCCTATCGAGAAGCTACGTGCTAATCATCTGCCTATATCCGATGCCCGTCCGCCCCCAATATCAGCCCGAATATCCCAACCGGGATTACAAGGACGATATTGAAGGCTGTATCTAGCGGCCGATTACTTCTCGGTCAAACCACGGCGCTCCAGCAGCGGCTCGATTTTGGCGTCGCGGCCGCGGAAGTTGCGGTACATTTCCATCGCGTCCATGGTGCCGCCCTTCGACAGCAGCATCTTGCGGAAGTAGTCGCCGTTCTTGCGCGTCATGCCGCCGTTTTCGTGGAACCATTCAACCGCGTCGGCGTCCAGCTTCTCGGCCCACAGGTAGCCGTAGTAACCGGCCGAGTAGCCGCCGGCGAAGGTGTGCGAGAAGTAGGTGGTGCGGTAGCGCGGCGGCACCGGCGCGTAGTCAACGCCGGCTTCCTTCAGCGCGGCCGCTTCAAAACCCAATACGTCGGTCGGGATCTGCGATACGCTCAACTGGTGCCATTTCTGGTCCAGGATCGACGCCGCCAGATACTCGGTGGTGCGGAAGCCTTCGTTGAATTTCTTCGACGCGACCACTTTGTCCAGCAGCTCTTTCGGAATCGGCGCGCCGGTCTGATAGTGCTTGGCGTAGTTGGCCAGCACCGCCGGATCGACCGACCACATTTCATTCACCTGTGACGGGAACTCGACGTAGTCGCGCGGCACGCGGGTGCCGGCGAAGCGCGGGTACTTCACGTTGGAGAACATGCCGTGCAGCGCGTGGCCGAATTCGTGGAACAGCGTGCGCAGTTCGTCGAAGGTCAGCAGCGTTGGTTCGCCGTCGGCCGGCTTCGGAATGTTGAGGTGATTCGCCACCACCGGATGGGTGCCCATCAGCGACGATTGCGACACGTAGGCGTTCATCCAGGCGCCGCCGCGCTTGTTGGAGCGGGCGTAGAAGTCGGCGATGAAGATGGCCAGCTGCTTGCCGTCGGCGTCAAACACGTCGAACACGCGCACGTCCGGGTTGTACACCGGCAGGTCCTTGCGTTCCTTGAACGACAGGCCGTAGACCTCGTGGGCGGCGAAGAAGACGCCGTTGGTCAGCACGCTGTTCAGCTCAAAGTACGGACGCAGTTCGTTCTGGTCGAAGTTGAAGCGCTCGGCCTTGACCTTGTCGCTGTAGAAGGCCCAGTCGTGCGCGGCCAGCTGGAAGCCGCCGTTGGACTTGTCGATCGCCTGCTGGATCTCGGCGCCTTCTTTCCTGGCGTTGTTGACGGCAGGCTTGGCCAGTTCGCTCAGCAGATTGTTGACGGCGGTGGTGTCGTGCGCGGTCTGGTCTTCCAGCGAGTACGCGGCGAAGTTCGGGTAGCCCATCAACGCGGCTTTTTCAGCGCGCAGCTTGACGATGGCCAGCACCACTTGTGTGTTATCGAACTTGCCGCCATGGCTGCCGCGCGCCAACGACAGCGCCATCAGCTTTTCGCGCACGGCGCGGTTGGTCAGTACCGACAGGCTGGCCTGGCCGGTGGTGTTAACCACCGGGATCAGGAATTTTCCTGGCTGGTCCTTGGCCGCAGCGGCCTTGGCGGCGGCGTCGATCGCCTTGTCCGACATGCCGGACAGTTCTTCGCGGGTGTCGACCACCAGCGCCGAGGCGTTGGCTTCTTCCAGAACGTTCTGCGCGAAGGTGGTTTGCAGTTTGGCCAGTTCGCCGTTCATCGCTTTCAGCTTGGCCTTGTCGGCGTCCGACAGTTGGGCGCCGGCGCGCACAAAGTCGGTGTTGTAACGCTCCAGCAGGTACTTGGATTCGGCGTCCAGGTGCAGCTTGTCGCGCTTGTCGTACAGCGCTTTGATGCGCGCATACAGTTTGCCGTTCAGGCGGATGGCGTCGCTGTGCGCGGCCAGTTTCGGCGACAGGTCGCGTTCCAGCGCCTTGAAGGTATCGTTGGTGTTGGCACCCGACAGGTTGCCGAACACGCTCGATACGCGCGACAGCAGCTGGCCCGATTTTTCCATCGCGACGATGGTGTTGTCGAAGGTCGGCGCGGCCTTGTTGTTGGCGATGGCTTCGATTTCGGCCTTCTGCTGACGCATGCCTTCTGCAAACGCCGGTGCGTAGTCTTGGTTCTTGATCTTGTCGAAGGCCGGGTAGTTGAACGGCAGGGTGCTGGCCTTGGCGAACGGGTTCGATGCCGGCAGCAGCGATGCGGGTTGCGCCGCGTGCGCGACGCTGAAGACCGCCGCGATGCTGGCGGCGATGATGATATTGGAGTGGTTCATGCAATTATCCTTATAAACTATTTATATCATTTTCCGTTCAGACCGCGACGTTCCAGCAGCGGCTCGATCACCGGATCGCGGCCACGGAAGTTGCGGAACAGGTTCATGGCGTCATCGGTGCCGCCGCGCGACAGCAGCTTGGCGCGGAACCAGTCGCCGTTCTTGCGTTGCAGGCCGCCGTTTTCCTTGAACCATTCGACGGTGTCGGCGTCCAGCTTCTCGGACCACAGATAGGCGTAGTAGCCGGCCGAGTAGCCGCCGGAGAAGCTGTGCGAGAAGTAGGTGGTGCGGTAGCGCGGCGGCACCGGCGCGAAGTCCACGCCCATGTCCTTCAGCGACTTGGCTTCAAAGGCCAGTACGTCGGTCGGGATCTGGGCCGGCGTCAGCTGGTGCCAGCGCTGATCCAGCAGCGAGGCGGCCAGGTATTCGGTGGTCATGAAGCCCTGATTGAATTTCTTCGACGCGATCACCTTGTCCAGCAGTTCCTTCGGCATCGGCGCGCCGGTCTTGTAATGCTTGGCGTAGTTGGCCAGCACTTCGGGCCACACCGCCCACATCTCGTTGACCTGCGACGGGTACTCGACAAAGTCGCGCGGCACGTTGGTGCCGGAGAAGCGCGGGTACTTCACGTTGGAGAACATGCCATGCAGCGCGTGGCCGAATTCGTGGAAGGCGGTCTTCACTTCATCGTAGGTCAGCAGCGTCGGCTCGCCGGCTGGCGGCTTCGGAATGTTGAGGTGATTCGCCACCACCGAGTGGGTGCCCAGCAGCGACGATTGCGACACGTACTCGTTCATCCATGCGCCGCCCTGCTTGTTGGAACGGGCGTACATATCGGCCAGGAAGATGGCCAGTTGCTTGCCGTCGGCATCGAACACGTCGAACACGCGCACGTCCGGGTTGTACACCGGCAGATCCTTGCGCTCCTTGAAGCTCAGGCCATACAGCTTGTTGGCGGCGTAGAAGACGCCGTTGATCAGCACATTGTCCAGCTCAAAATAGGGCTTCAGCTGGTTCTCGTCGAAGGCGAAGCGCTGCGCGCGCACCTTGTCGGTGTAGTAGGCCCAGTCGGAGGCGTCAATCTGGAAGCCGCCTTTCTCCGCATCGACCACCGCTTGCAGATCGGCCGCTTCCTTCCTGGCGTTGTTGACGGCCGGCTTGGCCAGCTCGCTCAGCAGCTTGTTGACCGACGCGGTGTCGTGCGCGGTCTGGTCTTCCAGCGAGTAGGCGGCGAAGTTGGCGTAGCCCAGCAGCGTGGCTTTCTCGGCGCGCGCCTTGGCGATCTTCAGCACCAGTTCGCGGTTGTCGAACTCCCCGCCATGGCTGCCGCGCGCCAGCGACAGCGCCATCAGCTTCTCGCGCACCGCGCGGTTGGTCAGTTCCGCCAGCGGCGGCTGGCCCGAGGTGTTGACCACGGCGACGAGGAACTTGCCGTCCATGCCCTTGGCCTTCGCTGCCGCAGCTGCGGCGTCGATGGCGGCGTCGCTCATGCCGGCCAGGTCGGCGCGGTTGTCGACCACCAGGCCGGAGGCATTGGTTTCCTTCAGTACGTTCTGAGTGAAGGCGGTTTGCAGCTTGGCGATGTCGCCGTTAAGCGCTTTCAACTTGGTCTTGTCGGCGGCCGACAGGTTGGCGCCGGCGCGCACGAAGTCGGTGTGGTAACGCTCCAGCAGGTGCTTCGATTCAGCGTCCAGATTCAGCGCGTCGCGCTTCTCGTACAGCGCTTTGACGCGCGCCCACAGTTTGGGATTCAGGTAGATGGTATCCGCATGGGCGGCCAGCTTTGGCGACATTTCGCTGTCGATGGCGTCCAGCTTGTCGTTGGTGTTGGCGCCTTGCAGGTTGGCGAAGATGGTTTGCACGCGGATCAGCAGCGCGCCGGATTTTTCCATCGCCACGATGGTGTTGTCGAAGGTCGGCGCGGCCTTGCTGTTGGCGATGGCGTCGATTTCCTTCAGTTGCTGGCGCATGCCCTCATTGAACGCCGGGACGAAATGCTGGTCCTTGATCTTGTCGAACGCCGGATAATGGAACGGCAGCGCGCTCTCGGTGGCCAGCGGATTGCCGGCCAGACTGGCGGCCGGAGCGGCCAGGACGGTTTGCGAAAATGCCACGCTCAGGGCGGCGGCAACGACAAGCATATGAGGTCGGGTCATGAAGATCTCTTTTCTCTTATGGAGGGCAGGGAAAATGCTGAAATGCTCAAAAGTTCAGCACGGAAGCGTCAGATCATAGCAGCGTGACACGGCGGGGTCACTGGCAAAAAATGCTGCACTGCACTTTCTTGGAATCGCTGGCCATTTCCCGAAGAATACTTTGCCTGTTCGGAAAATTTCGTTGAAAAAGACGGGGAAATGCGGAATGCACCCGTGCTATCCGCACTCGGAGTTCAGCGCTTGAACAGCGCCTCGATACGGCGTTCCGGCAGGAACCACAACACCGCGACCAGGCTGTAGATGATGAAGGAAATCCACACATGCTGGAAGGCGGTGAAAATCGCCAGCAGATACAGGGCGACGGAGGCATAGCTTTTGCGCTCCTTGGCCAGCGCGACGGTAATGACCGCATCCCGGGGATTGCACACGATCAACGCTTTTTCCAGCAAAGTGTAGGCGATCGCCGACATGAACAGGATCACGCCATACATCGCCACCGTCAGCGGCGCGAAATCGTTCTCGCCCATCCAGGCGGTGGTGAACGGCACCAGCGACAACCAGAACAGCAAATGCAGATTGGCCCACAATACCCGGCCGTCAACGACGGTGGACGCGGTCAGCAGGTGATGGTGGTTGTTCCAGAAAATGCCGACATACACAAAGCTCAGCACATAGCTACAGAACACCGGCAACACCGATGCCAGCGCCGTCAGATCCGCCCCGTGCGGCGCCTTCAATTCCAGCACCATGATCGTAATGATGATCGCGATGACGCCATCGCTGAACGCTTCCAGACGGTTCTTGCCCATAATGCTCCAATTCAGTCTTTATTTAGCAACGGAGTATAGACCGTGGCGTCATAAACCGACGCTATGACTAAATGGAGACCAGCGGCGAATACGCTGTCCGGCGCCTGGCGATGTCGCGCCACCCGAGGCCAACATTACATGTTCGATAGCTTGCATTATTGGGTTGGACAAATTGCCAAATGCGCCATATTCTGGGGTTTTCAACCCGCCACCGAAAATCATGCTGCGCCTACTTGTTGCCGCCCCTTTGATCGTTGCCGCCTTGTCGCCCGCCATCGCTGCCGCCGAGGTGAACCAAACCCCGGCCATCGCCGATTTCTCCAGTTGCGCCAAGCCCGAGTGGCCGAAGGAGGCGCTGCGCAAGGAGCAGTCCGGCAAGGTGGTGCTGAGCTTCCTGATCGGCGTCGACGGCACCGTCGCCGACGCCCGGGTGGTCACCTCCAGTGGCTACCAGTTGCTGGACGAGGCAGCCGCCGACGGCATCCGCAAGTGCCGCTTCAAACCGGCCACCGTCGACGGCGTGCCGCAGCAACACTGGCAGTCGATGCAATACGTGTGGACGCTGGAACCAAAGCCACGCGCGCCCAGCGTCTACCTGCCAGTCGCGCTGACCGGCGACCGCGACGCGCTGTTCGCCTTGTCTCAGGAGTACGGCAAGGGCACGCCGAACGAGGTCGACGACGTCAAGCGCATGCTGGAGGCGCTGTCGGTCAGCACCGCCGCCGCCGAGTTTGAACTGGCCACCCGGCTGTATAACGGCCGCGGCGCCCCCCTCAACCGCGCCGAGGCGCTGACCTGGTACCAGTTGTCCGCCAACGCCGGCTACGCGCCCGCGCAGGAGCGCATCGGCGCCTTCCTTGACTACGGCACCATGGGCCTGCAGCGCGACAGCAATGCCGCGATGGCCTGGTATCTGAAAGCCGCCGCCCAGGGCGACCACAACGCCGAGAACGCTATCGGCGTGGTCTACCACAACGGCCGCATCGGTCCGCGCGACTACGCCAAGGCCGCCGAGTGGTATCAGAAAGCCGTCACCAGCGACCACACCTGGGCCCAGGCCAATCTCGGCCGGCTGTACATGCGCGGCCAGGGCGTCGAGCGCAATCCGGCCGAGGCGCTGCGCCTGCTGCACCTGGCCGCCGACAAGAATAACCATTCCGCCGAGCTGGACCTGGCGCTGATGTATTTCAACGGGCTCGGTGTCAGCGTCAACGACGTCACCGGGATGAACTTGCTGCGCCGCGCCGCCACCGGCGGCAACCAGTCGGCGCAGCTGCGCCTGGCAAACGCGCTGAACTACGGCGTGCGCATACCGGTCAACCATGGCGAGGCGGTGGCGTGGTTGCGCCAGGTCGCCAATCGCGGCAATGGTGCCGGCCTGAACAATCTCGGCTACGCCTACGAAAGCGGCCGCGGCGTGCCGCAGAACTACGCCACCGCGCGCGGCCTGTATCTGCAGGCGGCGGCCAAGGACAATGGCAACGCCGAGGCGGCGCTGGGCGGGCTGTACGAGCAGGGACGCGGCGGCGCGGTGGACCTGGACAAGGCGATCACGCTGTACCAGTCGGCCATCGGCCACAACAACGCCGACGGCATGACGCGCATGGCCCGGTTGCAGGAAAGCGGCCAGGGCGTGCCGCAGGATATCGGCGCCGCGCGCGCGCTGTACGAGCGCGCCGCCGCCCTGAATTTCCCGGCGGCGATGCGGCGTCTGGCCCAGGCTTACCACTTGGGCGAACTGGGCCTGGAAGCCGATCCCGCCAAGGCCGAGGAATGGCGGCAGAAGGCGCACGAGCTCAGCGCCCGGCCGCCGGTCGAGCCCTTCACGATCTGAGCCACCGCTGGCGCCGCGCCGCTACTGCAGCTGCGATTCCAGCATCTGCTCGTCGAGCGTGCGGTTACGGCCCAGCATCTTGGCGCTGTACAACAGGGCGTCGGCGCGGCGCAGCATGGCGTCCACCGTGTCGTGCTCGTCCAGCAGCACGGTGATGCCGGCGCTGTAGGTCAGCGCCATGCCCAGCTCGCGCGGGGCGGTCTCGGCCAGCCAGGCGCGCAGACGCTGGTCGTAGGCGCGCATGGCGTCCAGGCCGGCACCACGCTTGAGCATGCTGAATTCCTCGCCGCCATAGCGGCAGATCAGGTTGTCCTTGGCGCAGACCAGGTGCATGCCGTCGACAAACAGCTTGAGCGCGCGGTCGCCCGCCTCGTGACCGTAGGTGTCGTTGATATCCTTGAAGTGATCCAGATCCACCAGCAGCGCGCACAGCGGCTGGCGCAGGCGGCGGCTGTCGGCGACCAGCACGGCCGCCCGCTCCATCCAGGCGCGGCGGTTCAGCGCGCCGGTGACACCGTCGATGCAGGCCAGCCGCTCCAGTTCGCGCTCGGCCTCGTCGCGATGCGCCAGCAGGATCGCCACCATGGACATCACCGCCGTCACGTTGGTGGCCAGCGCAAACAGCACATTGGCCGGGTGCGGCGTGAAGAAATTCGGGAACAGTTCGCTGTAGAAGGCGCCCAGCACGCCGCGCGCGGCGGTCACCGCCATCTGCACCACCAGCGACGCCACCAGCAGCCAGCGCCAGCGGCCGACCGGCACGTCGGTGTTGCGGCACAGCGCCACCAGCACCAGCCCCACTTGCAGCGTCAGCAAACCGTTGGCCCAGCCGACGCGGAAGGCGTAGTCATTGAAGCCGATGCCATAGCCGGCCACCATGGCGATGGCGACCACGGTCGGCGCCCTGGCCACCGTTTCGCGGCCGCACCAGCGGTCGAAAGCGGCGGCGTTGTAGGCGACGCCGGCGCCGATGCCGCCGATCGCCAGCGTCGACAGCGCGCGGTCCAGGCCCGACCCCGGCGCCACCAGGCCCGAGGCCATCAGCAGCACCCAGCCCACCGTCTGCAGCAGGATGCCGATCTGGGCGCGCCGCGCGGCCAGGCTGACCTTGCCCATCACCGACCACAACGCGGCGGTGATCGCCAGCAGGTTGAGCGTCATGGCTATGAGCAAAGAAGCAACGTCGAGATGCATGGAGAGGGAAAAAAGGAGGAGAGCGTTCAGTATAACAAGCCAGCCTGGGCTACACTCCGGTCTTACATCTCTTAACAACAGAAAGCCCACATGGAAAACTACGCCGAGTTACTGGCAACGCTGACGCAGCAGGAGCAGGATTTGCAGTTCACCGCCTTCAGCAGCGACACGGCGCTGGCGCTGGGCCTGAAGCTGGTGGAGCTGGCGCGCGCGCGCGAGAAAACCATCACGGTCAACATCACCATCAACGGCAAGGTGCTGTTCCATCACGCCATGCAGGGCGCGGCGGCAGAGCAGGCCGACTGGATACGGCGCAAGAACAATGTGGTGGCGCGCTTCGGCCGCTGCTCGTTCTATGTCGGCATCGACCACAAGCAACGCGGTGTGGCGTTTGAACAGATTCCCTACCTGCCGCCGCAAGACTACGCCGCCAACGGCGGCGCCTTCCCGATCACCCTGCGCGGCACCGGCATCATCGGCACCGTCTGCGTTTCCGGCCTGCGCCAGGCGGAAGACCACGCGCTGGCGGTTGAAGCGCTGCGCGCGCTGCTGGCCACGGCGCCTCAGTAATGCGGCGGGCGCTCGTGCGGCAGCGCGCTGCCGCCGTTGTTCTGCGCCAGGTTGCGCACATGCTGAGCCAGTGAGGCGCACAACTGCTCCAGCTTGTCGATCTGCAGCTGCTGCTCGTGGATGCGCTGGTTCAGCGCATCGACCATGTCCTCGGCGTAGGCCAGTTTGATTTCAATATTGATAAAGCGGTCTTCGGTGTTGCCCACGGCATGCTCCCGGTGAGAAAGCGGGCATTGTACCGTCTTATGGCCGCAACGCCGGCGCCGTGGACGGCCGCGCCGCCGCGCCGCCGCCGGGCAGCTGGAAGCGCCCCACCACCTGCAGCAACTCCAGCGCCTGATCGCGCATGCTCTGCGCCGCCGCCGCCGACTCCTCCACCAGCGCGGCGTTGCGCTGGGTCAGATCGTCCATCTCGGCGATGGCGTTGTTGACGCCCTCGATGCCGGTGCTCTGGCGCTGGCTGGACAGGTTGATGTCGTTCATGATCTCGGTCACATGGCGCACCGAGGCGACGATGTTGTCCATGGTCTGGCCGGCGGTGTCGACCAGCCGGCTGCCATCCTCCACCTTGGCCACCGAATCCTCGATCAGCTCCTTGATTTCGCGCGCCGCCTGCGCCGAGCGCTGCGCCAGCCCGCGCACCTCGGTCGCCACCACCGCGAAGCCGCGTCCCTGTTCGCCGGCGCGGGCCGCCTCGACCGCCGCGTTCAGCGCCAGGATGTTGGTCTGGAAGGCGATCGCGTCGATGACACCGATGATGTCCACCACGCGGCTGGAGCTGGCCTTGATCGAGGCCATCGTCTGCACCACCTGGCCCACCACCTGGCCGCCCTGCAAGGCCACCTCGGAGGCCGACGCCGCCAGTGTGTTGGCCTGCTGCGCGTGGCCGGCGTTCTCGCGCACGGCGCCGGTCAGGGTCTGCATCGAGGCGGCGGTCTGCTGCAGCGAGTGGGCCTGCGATTCGGTGCGCTGCGACAGCGCCATATTGCCCTGCGCGATCTCGCCGGCTTCCTCGGTGATGGTGCCGCCGGCGCGGCGAATGTCGCCCAGCAGCGTGGTCCAGTTGGCCACCACGGTTTCCAGCCGGCGCGCCAGCACGCCGATTTCATCGTCGCAATCGACCTCCACCTTGGTGACCAGGTCGCCGGCGGCCAGCCGTTCCGCCGCCGTGCAGGTGGCGGCGATCGGCCGCAGCACCGAGCGGGTCAGCCAGCTGGTCAGCGCCAGCAGGGCGGCGAACCCGCCCAGCATGGTGACCAGCGTGATCCAGTTGGCCTGCTGGCCGGCGCGCTTGCTTTCCTGCAGCGACAAATCGGTCTGGCGGTTGAGGCTGTCCATCACCTGGCCCAGCAACGCGCGGATCTGCTGGTAGTGGCCATCGGCCGCCTGCATCGCCGCCACGCCGGTGTTGGGGTCCATCGACGCCAGGTCCAGCGCCTGCGCCACGCTGCCGCGGTACTGCTGCACCAGCGGCAGCGCCTGCGCCGCCTCGGCCGCGCCCGGCATCGTCTTCAGTTTGTCCAGCTCGCTTGCGATGGCGGCCAGGCCGTCATTCGCCTGCGCGCCGTATTTTTTCAGCTCATCCTCACTCAGGCTGCCGGCGATGGCGATGCGGGCGTAGGTGGCCGCGTGCACCTGGCCCAGCGAAATGCTCTGCTGGCTGGCCTGCTGCAGCGCCACGAAGGTGACATCCTTGAGGTCCTGGATGCGCCGCTCGTTGGCGTGCATGGAGAAATACGACAGGCCGCCCAGGCACAGCAGGCCCGCCAGGGCGGCGGCCGGCACGATCAGCAGTTTATGCGCGATCTTCACGCTGCGTCGCCGTGGGGTTACAGATAGATGCCGCCGCACACCACGGTATCGCTGAGCTTTTCGCAGTACATCTGCTTGGGCTCGATCTTCTTGTTTTCGGGATTGGTGAATTTATAGTCCTGCCAGAAGCTGCTCTTCGACTTGGCCATGTCCATGCGCTCCTTGACGAAGGCCTTGCCGTCGATGTCTTTCAGCTCGATCAGATTCTTGCCGACCATTTTGGGATTGCTGCCATGCGCCAGCACGGTGCCGTCCAGCTTGTACACCACGATGTACAGGTCGCGGTCGATGAATTGCGCCGCCTTGCCGGTAAAATCGGCATAGGCCTTGGCCTCGCCGCCGCTCTTGATATGCGTCACGGCTTTCTTGACCATGGCCTCGGCGTCGGCGCGGCTGGCGCCGCCATTGGCCGCATGCAGCGGCAACGCACAGGCGAAAACGGCGGCGGCAAACAGGGCGCGTGTCTGGTGCATGTCTCTCTCCATTCGGACGTTCGTGTCGGCTTATAGTATCCCGGCGGCAATCAACACGCATCTCGAACGGCAACGGAAAACCGGCGGCGCTACTTTTCCGCAACACTAGCAGCTTGCTAGGCGGTGGGCTTGGGCGTGGCCAGCAGCTCCTTCATGCGCGCCAGCCGTTCCTTCGGCGTCAGCACCTCGGACTCCAGCGGCACCGCGGTGCCCTCGTCGAGCTTCATTTCCTTGATAAAGCGCGACGGGTCGCAATGCACCTGCTCGCCCGCGCGCTTGCGCTTCTTGCACCAGGTGATGTGCAGCGTGCGCTGCGCGCGCGTGATGCCGACGTACATCAAGCGCCGCTCCTCCTGCACCCGCGCGGCGATCGACTCGGCCGGCGCGTCGGCGTCGCCCTTGTGCGGCAGGATGCCCTCCTCGCAGCCGACCAGGAACACATGCGGATACTCCAGCCCCTTCGACGCGTGCAGCGTCGACATGCGCACCGCGTCCGGGTCTTCGTCCTGGCCCTCCAGCATTGACATCAGCGCCACCATCTGGGTCAGCTCCAGCACGTTCTTTTCCTCGCCGTCGCGGTCCTTGCCGCCACGGCCGCGATCCTTCAGCCAGTTGACGAATTCCAGCACGTTCTGCCACTTGCTCTGGGCCGCGCGCTCGTCGAACATATCGTATAAATAGTTTTCATAATTAATCGCCTCCAGCAGGTCATCGAGCACCTGCGCGGCGTTGTCGCCGCTGCCGGACGGGCCGGGACGGCTGGCGCGCGCCTCCAGGTTGTTGATGAAATTGCAGAAGTCGCGCAGCGGGTTCAGTTGGCGGTCCGGCAGCAGGCCCTCGATACCGCCCTTGAACACCGCCTCGAACAGCGAGCATTGCCACTGGCCGGAGAAGGTGCCCAGCGTTTCCATGGTCGACTGGCCGACGCCGCGACGCGGCGTGGTCACCGCGCGGATGAAGGCCGGGTCGTCGTCGGTGTTGGCCAGCAAGCGCAGATAGCTGATGATGTCCTTGATCTCCGCCTTGTCGAAGAACGACTGGCCGCCGGAAATGGTGTACGGGATGCGCTCCTTGCGCAAGGCCTGCTCGATGATCCGCGCCTGGTGGTTGCCGCGATACAGGATGGCGTAATCGGACCACTTGTTCTTGCGCGTGAAATGGTCGACCGAAATCAGCATCGCCACCTGGTCGGCCTCGGCGTCGTCGGTCGGCATCGAGGTCACCTGGATCGGCTCGCCCAGGCCGTGCTCCGACCACAACGATTTCTCGAACAGCTTGGGATTGTTGCCGATCACCGCGTTGGCCGCCTGCAGAATGCGGGTGGTGGAGCGGTAGTTCTGCTCCAGCTTGATCACCTGCAGGTCGGGAAAGTCGGTCTGCAGCGTCTTCAGGTTTTCCACCGAGGCGCCGCGCCAGGCGTAGATCGCCTGATCGTCGTCGCCCACGGCGGTGAACATCGGTTTCTTGCCGACGCCGGTCACCAGCAGCTTGACCAGCTCGTACTGGCAGGTGTTGGTGTCCTGGTACTCGTCCATCAGCAGATAACGCAGGCGGCGCTGCCACTTGTCGCGGATCGGATCGTTGTTGCGGAACAGCTCCACCGGCAGCCGGATCAGGTCGTCGAAATCCACCGCCTGGTAGGCCGACAGCGTCGCCACATAGCTGGCGTAGACGCGCGCCGACTGCGCCTCGTCCTCGTCCTTGGCCTGATTCAGCGCGGCCAGCGGATCGACCAGGCCGTTCTTCCACAGCGAAATAGCGGTCTGGATGCGCCGCACCACCTGCTTGTCGGTGGTCAGCGCCATGTCCTGGACCAGCGAGCCGCAATCGTCGGCGTCCATGATCGAGAAGCGGTCCTTGAGGCCGACGCCGTGCGCCTCCTGGCGCAGGATCTTCACCCCCAGCGAGTGGAAGGTCGACACCGTCAGTTGCTTGGCTTGTTTCGGTTGCTTGAGCAGTTTGGCGATCCGCTCCTGCATCTCCAGCGCCGCCTTGTTGGTGAAGGTCAACGCGGCGATGGTGCGCGGATCGTAGCCGCGGTCCTCGATCAGGTGGGCGATCTTCTGCGTGATGACGCGCGTTTTGCCCGAGCCGGCGCCGGCCAGCACCAGGCACGGGCCGTCCAGGTAGGTCACAGCCTGGCTCTGAGGCAAATTAAGGCCGAAAACGGGAACGTTGGTGGACATGGGGCGAGGGCTAGGAAAACAGACAAACAGCCCCACATTGTATCAGTCGCGGCGGCCGCCACTGATCTGTCGCATGGTGTGTGGCTGACAATACGCTAACATGCGCAAACCGGGGCCGCCGCCCCACCTTACACTGGTTGCAATCATGAAATTTGAACACTTAATCGAAGTCAACGACCCACTGAACCCGCTGATCGATGCGCTGAGCGTCAAGCAAGTCTGGGCCGGCCTGGTGCTGCGCGCCGAATCGCCCAAGCTGTTTGTGCCGCATCTGGACGAGGCCATCATCGACCAGCGCACCGGCAACGGCTTCCGCCGCCGCCTGCGCTACGGCGAGCTGGTGGTCGAGGACCAGGTGGAACTGGAACCGCTGCGCCAGGTGCGCTACCGCGTGGCGGCGCAGCAGGACATCGCCGAGTCCAGCCTGACCATGACCATCGAGCAGCCGAGCGAGAACACGCTGTTCGTGCGCTTCCAGTACGAAGACAGCCACGACACCGCCACCGACCAGGCCAACGCCATGTACGACGAGTTCCGCCGCTCCGCCTACGTCGAGTCGGACATCGACACCATCGGCATGCTGCGCGAGCTGGCCCAGCAGGGCCGTCTCGACGCGATGCTCAATTAAGCCAGGCTATGCCTCGGCGGCCCGCCCCCACACCTGCGCCATGCGCAGCGGCGGGACGTCCAGCGCGGCCACCTGGGCATTGGTCAGCACCTCGCGGATGACGTACAGCGCGTTGCGGGTATCGCGTTGCTGGAACACCGCCAGCGGCGCGCCGCGCGGGCCGAGCACCGCCTCCACATGCGGCGTGGTCGATTGCAGGCCACGGCGCGACACCACGCCCACCTCGCCGTTGATCAGGCGCACCCAGGCGCCGACCGGATAAATCCCCAGTTCCCGAATCAGCAGCGACACCAGATGGGTGTCGAGCGTGGTGCGCGCTTCGAGCAGCATGTCGCGCAAGGCGCCGTTGGGTGTCATGGCCGGCAGGTAGCCGCGCGCGGCGACCCGCGCGCAATAGCGGTCGGCCAGCGCCACCAGCTTGGACAGCAAGGGAATCTGCGCGCCGACCTTGCCCTGCGGGTAGCCGCTGCCGTCCTCGTTTTCGTGATGGTGCAGCACGCATTGCAGCCAGGCCTCGTCGTTGACGCCGGCCTGGCGCAGCAGGTGCACGCTGCGTTCCGGGTGCGCCAGCATGCGGGCGCGGTCGTCCCGCTCCAGCGGCTCGGCGCTGTCATGCCAGCGCTGGTGATGCGCCAGCATGCCGAGATTCATCGTCAGCGCGGCCAGCGTGACGGTCATGACGTCGTTGCGCGAACGCTGGCGGGCGCGCGCCAGCAGCACCGCGATCACCGCCGTATCGACGCTGTGGCGCGCCGCGTAGGGCGCGGCCTGCTGGTTGTGCAGCACGCTAGCGGTGGCGACGTCGGGGTTGATGTCGATGGCGGCGTGCACCATCAGCGCGATGTCGTCCAGTCTGCGGACCACATCGGCCGGCGCGACGCCCTGCGACACCGCCTGCAGCAGCGTGTGCAGTTCAACACTGGCGCCGTTCAGCTTGCGCAGCGCCGACGGCGGTTCCGCCGCCGCTTCGGCCGGCGCGCCGTCCTCCACCACGCCGCGCTCGATCAGATAGGCGATCTGGTTGGCGCCGGCGATCATGTGTCCCTTGCGAACCAGCACAGCGCCATTCTCGCCGTACACATCCCACGGCAGCAGCATGCCCAACTTTAAATCCGCCGCGGTCACTTTACGTATGTTCATGGGGCCGAAGCATACGGCTTTTGACGCGGCGCCGCGTGACTTTTTTTGTATCGTTGACTTGCCAATAACAATCTATGGCGCGGGCGTGCAATCGACGCAAGGACCGTCGTGCGCCGGCGCGTTTTCCAGATGGTGCGCCAGGTCGCGCAGCGCGGTGCGCACGCCTTCCTCCACCACCGGATGGTAGAACGGCATGTCCAGCATCGCCTCCACCGTCAGCCCGGCCTGCACCGCCCAGGCCAGCAGATGGCCGATGTTTTCCGCGCGCGGGCCGATCATCTCGGCGCCGAGGAAGCGGCCGGTATGGTACTCGGCGTAGACGCGCAGCATGCCTTTGTTTTGCAGCATCACGCGGCTGCGGCCCTGGTTGTGGAACGACACCTGGCCCACCGCGAAGCGGCCGGCGTGCGTGACGCACAATGCGCTGTAGCCACTGCCCATGGTGGCGATCTGCGGCTCGCTGAAGGTGATGGCCAGCGGCGTGCGACGCAGGCCCGGCTTGACGTCCGGATAGCGCGCCGCGTTCTCGCCGGCGATGCGGCCATGGTCGGCCGCTTCCGGCAGTTGCGGACGCTCGTCGTTGGCGTCACCGGCGATGAAGATGGCGGAGTCGCCGCACTGCATGGTCTGCTTGTCATAGACAGGAATGCCGTGGTGGTCGCGCTTCAAGCCGGTGTTTTCCAGCCCCAGCTGGTGCACATTCGGGCGGCGGCCGACGGCTGAAAGCAGATAGCTGAAATGTTCGGTGTGCTGGTCGCCGTTGGCGTCCTCGCTGGTGACGGCCAGGCCGTCGCCCTGCGGCGCCACGTTGACCACCTTGGTCTTGAAACGCACGTCCAGTTCTTCCAGCAGGGCGCTGCGGGCCACGTCCAGCACGGCCGGGTCGCTCAGTTGCGCCACGCTGCCGCCACGGCCGAAAATGGTCACGCGCACGCCCAGCCGGTGCAGCGCCTGGCCCAGCTCCAGCCCGATCACGCCGGTGCCGGCCACCGCCACCGACGCTGGCAGATCGTCCCAGTCAAACACCGCGTCGCTGCTGATGACGCGCTCACCGGCCGCGCGCCACTCGTCCGGCACGATCGGCGTCGAGCCGGTGGCGATGACGAAGCGCTCCGCCTCCACCAGCGTGTGCGCGTCGATCTGCAACTGGGTTGGGCTCAGGAAGCGGGCGTGGCCGTGGAGCTTGTCCTCGGCCGGATAGCCATCGACGCTCTCGACCACGAAGCCGACAAAGCGGTCGCGCTCGCTGCGCACGCGCGCCATCACCGCCATGCCGTCGATGCGCACCTCCCCGGCGTGAACGCCGAAGCCGGACGCCGCCTGCAGCATGTGCGCCGCGTCCGCCGCCGAAATGAGCAGCTTGCTCGGCATGCAGCCGACCCGCGCGCAGGTGGTGCCGTAGACATTGCTCTCGATGAGCAGGGTGCGCTTGCCGCCGGCCTTGGCGGCGCGATAGCCGGTCATGCCGGCGGTGCCTGCGCCGATGACGGCGACTTCAGTGCGGATGATTTTCATGGGGAATAAGTCTACTCCTGATTGCCGATCATGTTTTACTTCCAAGCAAATCGGTATTAGTATTGCTTATCGTTTTTAATTTTTATAAGTTTGACTTATGGATAGTCTGGATTATCGGGCGCTGCTGGTGCTGGACGCGGTGGTCAGCCAGGGCAGCTTTGAAAAGGCCGCCACGGCGCTGGGCATCAGCCAATCGGCCGTGTCCCAGCGCATCAAGGCGCTGGAGGACGCGACCGGCCGCCTGCTGATCGTGCGCGGCCAGCCGGCCGTGCCGACCGGACTGGGCCAGCGGCTGGTGTCCCATCACCGCAACGTCAAGCTGATGGAGGCGGCGCTGGATATCGACCTGGGCAATCAGGTCAGCATGCCGGAAATCGCGCTGGCGGTGGACGCGGCCAGCCTGGCGACGTGGTTCCCGCAGGGACTCCGACCGCTGCTGTCGCCACCGCGCTGCCAGTTACATGTACAACAGGCGACGACCGACATGGCGCTGCACCTGGTGCGCGAGGGCAGCGTGTTCGGTTGCGTGGCGGCCGGGCCGTCCGAGACGCAGGCCAACGGCCCGCAGGTGACGCCGCTGGGCCGCATGCGCTACGTGTGCGTGGCGACCAAGGCGTTTGCCAATCACTGGTTCGGCGATGGTTTTGTGATCGAGGCGGCGCGGCTGGCGCCGGCCGTGGTCAGCGACCGTGACATGATGGCGGGCTTCCTGCACCAGGTGCTGGAGCTGCGCGGCGCCTACCCGCATCACACGCTGCCGCTGTCGGCGGCCACCACCGAATGCGTGTTCGGCAGCATGGCGTATGGTTTGCTGCCGTGGCAGCTGGTGTCGGCGGCGCTCAATGATGACCGGCTGGTCGATCTGGCGCCCGGCCATTTCGTCGATGTGCCACTGAACTGGCATGCGTGGAATCTGGATACGCCGTTCACGCGCGCGCTGTCCGAGCAGATCGTGGCGACCGCCAAACGCCACCTGCTGCCCTAGCGTCCGCGGGTGCGACGTCAGATATCCAGCGGATCGACTTCGAGCGACCACTTCACGCGGCTCTTCATCGAGCGTAGCACCTGCATCCACTCCTTGAGGAAGGCCTGCAGCGCCGGGCGTGACGGCGACTCCACCAGCAACTGCGCGCGATCGACGTTATGCACCCGCGTCATCGTCATCGGTATCGGATCGTTGATGGTGATCCCCGGCTGCGCCAGACAATCGCGCGCCATGCTGAGAAACTCGATGGCCGTCGCCAGTTCACGCGCCTCGGCCCGCAGCAAGGCCTGGAACAGATACGGCGGCAACGCCGCCTGCTCGCGCTCCTCCAGCAAGGCCGACGCAAAGTGATCGTAATCGTGATGCACCACCGCGCCGTACAGCGGATGCTGTGGATAACGCGTCTGAATCAGCACCTCGCTGGGAATGCCCGCCCGTCCGGCGCGGCCGGCCACCTGCATCAGCTGCGCGAACAGCCGCTCGCTGGCGCGGTAGTCCTGCGAAAACAGCGCCGTATCCGGATTCATGATGCCCACCAGCGTCAGTTTCTTGAAGTCGTGCCCCTTGGCGACCATCTGCGTGCCGACCAGGATATCCACCTCGCCCCGGTGCACGGTATCGAAGGCCTGCTGCGCGCTGCCTTTCTTGCGGGTGGAGTCGGCGTCGATACGCAGCACGCGCGCCTCCGGGAACAGCGCCTGCAAGCCTTCCTCCACGCGCTGGGTGCCGCGTCCCAGCGGCTGCAGGTCGACATTGCCGCAGGTCGGGCAATGACGCGGAATCCGCATCTCCAGACTGCAATGGTGGCAGCGCAAACGATGCTCGGGACGATGCAGCACCATGAACGAGGTGCAGCGCGTACATTCGCTGATCCAGCCGCAGGACTCGCAGCAAATCACCGGCGCATAGCCGCGACGATTGAGGAACAACAGCGACTGCTCGCCGCGCTCCATGCGCTGGCGGATCGCCGCCACCAGTTGCGAGGTCAGGCCGTCCTTTGGTTTGTCGCGCTCCATGTCGACCAGCTTCACCTGCGGCAGCACGGCGTTTTTCACCGCGCGCTCGCGCAGCTCCAGCTTGCGGTAGCGGCCCGACTGCGCGTGATGCCACGTCTCCAATGACGGCGTGGCGGAACCCAGCACGATCGGAATCTGCAACTGCCAGGCGCGCCACACGGCCAGGTCGCGCGCCGAATAGCGCAGGCCTTCCTGCTGCTTGTACGACGGATCGTGTTCCTCGTCGATGACGATCAGCTTCAGGTGCGGCAGCGACGACAGAATCGCCAGCCGCGTGCCCAGCACGATGCGTGCCTTACCCTGATGCGCGGCCAGCCAGTGCAGCATGCGCTCGCCCTCGGACAGGCTGCTGTGCAAGGTCGCCAGCATCACGCCGGGGAAGCGCGCGCGGATATTGCCTTCCAGCTGAGGCGTCAGGTTAATCTCGGGCACCAGGATCAGGATCTGGCCATCCGGCTCGCGCGCCAGCACTTGTGCACAGGCTTGCAGATAGACCTCGGTCTTGCCGCTGCCGGTCACGCCGTACAGCAGCGCCGGCGTGAAGCCCTGCGCGCCGCCGATGACGTCCGCCGCCGCCTGCTGCCGCGGGTTCAGTACCGGCATATCGGCCGGGGTGGCGTCGTGCGGCGCGTCCAGCTTGGCCAGTTTCTTGAGCGCCCGGTCCAGCGCCACGGTGGTCAGCACACGCAGGTTCTTGGGCAGGCCGGGCAGCGCCACCTCGCCCAGCGGACGCTGATAGTAATCGGCGGCAAAGCCGGCCAGCGCCAGCCATTTCTGCGACAGCGGGGATAACTGGCTGCGCACGGCCAGCGCGTCTTTCAACTTATCCACCGGGACATCGGTCTCGTCGGCCACGCCGACAATCAGGCCGACCACCTCGCGCCGCGCAAACGACACCAGCGCCAGTTGGCCGACGGCTGGCCGGTCATGGTCCTCGCATTGCCAGCGGTAATCAAAAACCGCGTTCAGCGGCGTATCAATGGCGATTTGGAGGTAGCAAGGGCGTGGATTATTCATGCTGCACCCTGCAAATTTATCGATGCTGTATGTATCCACAGTTTCTGTGGATAACTTTGTGGACAATGGAATCTTATTCCCCGGAAAGCAGTGACATCCAAGTCGGCATCGTCGAGAACCGGGCAAAAATTCAAAATTTTTTCTCTTTAAAATCAGTAACTTGGAAAACGCTTCCCAGAGGCGGAAAATTCGTCATCGCGGTCCGCCAGCTGTGCATAAGTGAAGTATTTAGACCGTTTTTTTTCCCGAAATCAAGCAGTTTTTCGCGCAAACAGGGGAAATTGCAGGGCACAAAGGTAGCAAATTTTATACTGCTGCGCGCATCCAGCTTTGCGGTTTGGCAACAGGCTTGGCAAAGGTATTATTTTTGCCTGAGTGTCGTGCGACGCAACATAATCTTAAGACAAAACAGCAATGTTAAGGCTAAGTCACGGTTTACTAAGTCATTTTATTTCTTGTCCACAGTTTTTGTGGATAACTTTGTGGAAAATGAAGAAATAAACCTGTTCATACTATGCCGGCAAGTTTACGGCTGGCTAAATATCGCCTTGTAAGTCCATAAGATTTCCCTTACAAATCAATGATTTAAAATATATCCAAGGGCTAGCGAAAACACTATGCCTATTATTTCCGCAGCAAAAAAAATTGTGCATAAGTCGGATCGCGTCCTCCGTTCGCACCAATGAAAAAGGGCACGCTCCCGAAGGAAACGTGCCCTCGTTCGCGGCGGCGGTCAGGAAGCGCGCAGCACCTTGCTGTAGCTGTGCACGGCTTCGACCATGGCGGCCACGTTTTCCGGCGGCGTGAATTGCGAAATGCCGTGGCCCAGGTTGAACACGTGGCCACCGCCATTGGCGTCCGGCTTGCCGAAGGCGTCCAGCACCTTGTGGACTTCGGCGGTGATCTGTTCCGGGCTGGCGAACAGGATCGCCGGGTCCAGATTGCCCTGCAGCGCGACCTTGTGGCCGACCAGCTGGCGCGCCTTGGTCAGGTTGGCGGTCCAGTCCAGGCCCAGCGCGTCGGCGCCGATGTCGGCGATCTGCTCGATCCAGTGGCCGCCGCCCTTGGTGAAGACGATGGCCGGGATTTTCACGCCGTCCTTCTCACGCTTCAGCAGCGACACCACCTGCTGCATGTATTTCAGCGAAAACGCCTGATAAGCGCCATCGGCCAGCGCGCCGCCCCACGAGTCGAAGATCATCACCGCTTGCGCGCCGGCGTCGATCTGCGCGTTCAGGTATTCGGCCACGGACTGGGCATTGATCTCCAGGATGCGGTGCATCAGGTCCGGGCGGTTGTACAGCATCTTTTTGATGGTGTGGAATTCGCGCGAGCCTTCGCCTTCGACCATATAGCAGGCCAGCGTCCAAGGGCTGCCGGAGAAACCGATCAGCGGCACCCGGCCATTGAGCTCGGTGCGGATCTGGGTCACGGCCTTGAACACGTAGTCCAGCGAACCGGCTTCCGGCTGGCGCAGCGCCATCACGTCGGCTTCGGTTTTCAGCGGACGCTCGAATTTCGGGCCTTCGCCTTCAACAAAGTGCAGGCCCAGGCCCATCGCGTCCGGCACCGTCAGAATGTCGGAGAACAGGATGGCGGCGTCCAGCGGAAAACGGTCCAGCGGCTGGATGGTGACTTCGGTGGCGTAGTCCGGATTGGTGGCCAGGCCCATGAAGGAACCGGCCTTGGCGCGGGTGGCGCGATATTCAGGCAAATACCTTCCGGCCTGGCGCATCAGCCACACGGGAGTGTAGTCGGTGGGCTGGCGCAGCAACGCGCGCAGGAAGGTGTCATTCTTGAGCGGAGCAAATTGTGGCATGGAAGGCAATTCTGAACATTCAAAGGCGCTATTATCGCATCCCATGCCGATTTTCCATTGTTAAGCGATGTCCGGGGGCCGGAGCTCCCCGGTACAATGCTGCGCATAGACCTTTCTGGAGCCGCGTTATGACCTCTTCCGCACCCGCCACCATCGCCCCCTACGGCACCTGGCCGTCGCCCATCAGCGCGGCGCGCGTGGCCGCCGGCGCGACGCCGATGTCGTCCCTGATGCTGGGCGGGGCCGATGGCAGCGATATCTTCTGGCTGGCCGGCCGCGCGGCGGAGGCGGGACGCAACACGCTGCTGCGTTATCACGGCGCGACCACCGAAGAGTTGACGCCGGCTCCCTTCAATGTGCGTTCGCGCGTGCATGAATATGGCGGCGGCGCCTATGTGGTGGACGGCGACACGGTGTATTTCAGCCATTTCAAGGACAACGTCGTCCACAAAATGGTGGCGGGCGAAGCGCCGGTGGCGGTGACGCGGCCGGGCAAGCAGCGTTTCGCCGATTTCGCGGTGGACCGCGCGCGCCAGCGCCTGATCGCCGTGCGCGAACTGCATGGCGATGACGAGCACGCGCAGCCGGCCAACACCATCTGCGCCATCAGCATGACCGGCGTTGAGACGGTGCTGGCGCAGGGCGCCGATTTTTACTCGTCGCCGCGGGTGTCGCCCGATAGCCGCTCGCTGACCTGGATCAGCTGGGACCATCCGCGCATGCCGTGGCAAGGCACCACGCTCTGGCTGGCCGATTTTAACGACGACGGCACGCTGTCGACCGCCGTCCGCATCGCCGGCGGCGCCGACGAATCGATCTGCCAGCCCGAATGGTCGCCCGACAACCTGCTGCACTTCGTCTCCGATCGCAGCGGCTGGTGGAATCTGTACCGCCTGTGCGCCGACCGCCAGCGCGTCGAAGGCCTGTGCCCGATGGCGGCCGAATTCGCCTCGCCGCACTGGACCTTCGGCAACAGCATGTACGGCTTCCGCTCGGCCAGCGAAATTATCTGCACCTACATCGACCAAGGCGTCAGCCGCCTGGCGCGCCTGCTGCCGGGCAGCGGCAAGCTGGAAGCCATCGCCAATCCCTACGAGGAAATCCGCGAACTACGCGTCGGCAACGGCTACATCGCCATGCTGGCCGGCGGCCCGGCCATTCCAATGGAACTGGCGCGCATTGACTTCACCGAGGACGGCGTCGAAATCCTCGCCCAGTCGATCGAAGACTTGCCGGACCAAGCCGACCTGTCCATCCCGACCAGCATCAGCTACCCCAGCGCCAACGGCCGCACCGCGCACGCCTTCTACTACCCGCCGCGCAACCAGAACGTGCGGGCGCCCGAGGGCGGCAAGCCGCCGGTCATCACCATCGGCCACGGCGGCCCGACCGGCATGACCGTCAACACGCTGAACCTGAAGATCCAGTACTGGACCAGCCGCGGCTTCGGCGTGCTGGATGTGAACTACGGCGGCAGCACCGGCTTTGGCCGCGCCTACCGCGACCTGCTCAAGGGCCAATGGGGCATCGTCGATGTCGAAGACTGCGTGGCCGGCGCCGAGGCGCTGGTGGCGCGCGGCCTGGCCGACGGCGAGCGCCTGATCATCCGCGGCGGCAGCGCCGGCGGCCTGACCACGCTGTGCGCGCTGACCTTCCACAACGTGTTCAAGGCCGGCGCCAGCTACTACGGCGTGTCCGACCTGAAAGGCCTGGATCAGGATTCGCACAAATTCGAGTCGCACTACAACGAATACCTGATCGCGCCCAAGGCGCAGGCGGACGCCATCTACGCCCAGCGCTCGCCGATCAACCACACCGACAAGCTGTCGCGCCCCATGATCTTCTTCCAGGGACTGGACGACAAGGTCGTGCCGCCGCAGCAATCGCAAATGATGGTCGAGGCGCTGAGCAAGCGCGGCATCCCGGTCGAATACGTCGAGCTGGAAGGCGAGGGCCACGGCTTCCGTAAAGCCGAAAACATCATCCGCACGCTGGAGGCGGAACTGCGCTTCTATCAAACCATCTTTAAGCTGAACCACGCATGACCGACCCCAAGCTGCTCGCCGAATTCGACGCGCTGCCCGCCAATGAAAAAGCCATCCTCGCCCTGCTCGCGCTGGTGGGCGAACCGATGGGCCGCACCGCCATCCTCGATCACCTGAAGCACGCGCGCATCGAGCGTGACGACGACGGCAATCTGTACACCGTCGCCACGCTGGACGATGCCATGTCCAGGCTGGAGCGGCTGGCCTTCATCAGCGCGGTGACGGGGCGCGGCTTTGTCTGCAATCCCAAGCTGCGCTGGCCGGCGATCCGCTCCGCCATCGGCACGCACGCGATGGAAGACCTGTGCGCCGCCTACGCCGAACTGGTGCCGATGCGCCAGACCTGGAACAGCATGGAGCCGCGCAGCTACCGCGCCGGCATGGCGCGCCTGCGCATGGGCCTTCTGCGCGGCCACGGCCCGCAGCAAATCCAGCCAATGCTGGCGTTCTGCCTGGGCAGCTACGAGGCGGCGCAGCTGCATCCCATCGTCGACATCTTCGGCCGCCCGTTCGAGCCGGGCATGATCCTGCTGGTCAGCCCCCTGCTGCAGGACGATATCCTGGCGGTCCTGCAGCAACACGCCCAGCACGAACCGGCCAGCGTGCTGGCAATCCGCGAATACTGCCAGATGCACCTGCAGCGGCGCCACGGCGACGTCAGCGCCGAACTGCGCCTGGCGATGGCGGAAGACGCGCTGCTGTGCGGCCGTCTGGACGACGCCAAGCGCTACCTCGAACGTACCGCCGGCGCGCAAAGCCAGTACCTCGCCAGCGTGATCGTGCTGCTGCGCGGCGCCGCCAGCGCCGCCATCACCGGCTTTGACGTCGCGCTGAAAACCCTGCGCCGCGACACCGGAAAACGCAAGCAGCTGTTCACCGGCATGGGCGCGCAGCTGTACCTGCTGGCGGCGCTGCGTAGCGGCGACGCGCGCCATTTGAAGGCCGCCGACAGTTATCTGGAGATCGCTGTCAAGCTGCCGAAGAACCATGACAGCTCGGTGCATCAGCAGATCGACATGCTGCGCCAGATCCGCGCCGGCATCATGCCGGTCGAGGCGGTGTCGAAGCTGCCGTGGGAACCGGCGCTGCAAACGCAGATGTTCCAGTACCTGCTGTACTTCTGGTTATCGCTGCCGGAACTGCAACAGCGCAAGGAGCAGTTGCAGGAGCTGGTGCAGAACGCCGAACGCGCCGGCTACCTGTTCATCGCCGGCCAGGCCGCCGCGCTGCTCGGCCAGATGGGCGAGGCGGCCATGCAGACCCACGCCCAGGCGCTGCGCTCGCGCTACGGCTTCCCCGATCTCACCACCTGGTTCGAGCGGCAGGAAGGCTGGCAGCGCCAGCTGACCGCGCTGATCAACCTGCACCAGCCGTCGGCCGCCGAGGCGGCGGGCAGCTCGCGCCTGGTGTGGTTGCTGACCTACGATCCACGCCACGGCCTGACCGACATCACGCCGGTGGAGCAGAAGCGCGATGCACGCGGCTTGTGGAGCAAGGGCCGTGCGGTCGGCCTGAAGCGGCTGCGCTTTGACGGCGAGCAGTTCAACTTCCTGACGCCGCAGGACATCCGCGCGGCGGAAGCGATCAGCGTCGCGCATCGCGGCTACCAGTCCTCCGGCCTGACCTACGAAATCGATCCGCAGCGCGCCGCGCCGGTGCTGGTGGGCCACCCGCTGCTGTTCTGGTCCGACCTGCCGGACATGCGCGTGGAAATGCTCGCCGGCGAGCCGGAACTGCTGGTCAAGCGCAGCCCCGGCAACCTGGAGCTGCGCCTGCAACCGGCGATCCCCGACGATAACTCCTCGGTGGTCATCACCAGGGAGACACCGACCCGCCTGCGCGTGGTCAACATCCTCGAAGAACACCGCAAGATCGCCGCCATCGTCGGCGATGCCCTCAACGTGCCGGCGCATGCGGAAGAACAGGTGCTGTCGGCCATCAGCGCCATCTCGTCGCTGGTGACGGTGCAGTCGGATATCGGCGGCGCCGCGCCGGACATGGAGCAGATGGAAGCCGACATGCGCCTGCATCTGCATCTGCTGCCCTACCAGCACGGCCTGAAAATGCAGATCCTGGTGCGGCCATTGGTCAATGGCGCCTACTACAAGCCAGGCGACGGCGCCGACAGCGTGATCGCCGACATCGGCGGCAAGCCGGTGCAGGCGCGCCGCAAGCTGATCGACGAACGCGATGCGGAGCGCGGCCTGATCGCCCACTGCCCGGTGCTGGAGGCGGCCGAGCAGGAACATGGCGAATGGCTGCTGGGCCAACCGGCGCTCTGCCTGCAACTGCTGGTGGAATTGCAGGCGCTGGACCCGGCCAGCATCGTCATCGCCTGGCCGGAGGGCGAGCGCTTCCGCGTGACCAACAAGGTCGAGACCAAGCAGCTGCGCCTGGCCATCAAGAGCAACAAGGACTGGTTTGCCGCCAGCGGCGAACTGCAAGTCGATGAAGGCAAGGTCATCGACCTGCGCACGCTGCTGGAGATGATGGAAAAGAGCCACGGCCGCTTCGTCGAACTGGGCGAAAACCGCTACATGGCGCTGACCGAGGAATTGTATCGCCGCCTGCAAGAGGTCAGCGCCTACGGCGAGATCACCGCCGACGGCGTGCGCGTGCATCCATTGGCCTCGTTCGCGCTGGAGGAACTGGCCGACGATGTCGGCGGTCTCAAATCCGACAAGCTGTGGAAGGAGCATCTGTCGCGCATGCAGGCGCAGACCGCGTTCGAGCCGCAACTGCCGAGCACCTTGCAGGCGGAGCTGCGCGACTATCAGGTGGAAGGCTACAACTGGCTGGCGCGCCTCGCGCATTGGGGCGTGGGCGCCTGCCTGGCCGACGACATGGGCCTGGGTAAAACGCTGCAGGCGCTGGCGCTGATGCTGTCACGCGCGCCACAAGGCCCGACGCTGGTGATCGCGCCGACCTCCGTCTGCATGAACTGGATGAGCGAAGCCGCGCGCTTCGCGCCGACGCTGAACATGCACTTGTTCGGTCCCGGCGACCGCGCCGGACTGCTGAACAACCTGCAACCGTATGATGTGGTGGTGACCAGCTACGGCCTGCTGCAACTGGAGGCCGCGCTGTTCGCCAAGGTCCAGTGGCACAGCATCGTGCTGGATGAGGCGCAGGCCATCAAGAACGCCGCCACCAAGCGCTCGGCCGCCGTGATGGCGCTGAAGGGTGACTTCCGCGTGGCCGTCACCGGCACGCCGCTGGAAAATCACCTCGGCGAATTGTGGAACCTGTTCCGCTTCATCAATCCGGGCCTGCTGGGCAGCATCGAGCAGTTCAACCTGCGCTTCGCCGCGCCGATCGAGAAGCCGCAGGACCACCGCGCCGAACTCGGTGCGCGCAAGCGCCTGCGCCGTTTGATCCAGCCGTTCATCCTGCGCCGCACCAAGTCGCAGGTGCTGACCGAGCTGCCGTCGCGCACCGAGATCACGCTGGAAGTCGATCTGTCGGCCGACGAAACGGCGCTGTACGAATCGCTGCGCCGCGCGGCGCTGGAAAACCTGCAGAAGGTCGAAGGCCCGGCCGAGAAGAAATCGATCCAGATCCTGGCCGAGATCATGAAGCTGCGCCGCGCCTGCTGCAATCCCAACCTGATCGCGCCGGACCTGCAACTGGCCAGCAGCAAGCTGGCGGCCTTCGCGCATCTGCTGGAAGGCCTGCTGGAGAACAAGCACAAGGTGCTGGTATTCAGCCAGTTCGTCGACCATCTGGCGCTGATCCGCGCCCACCTCGATGCACAGGGCGTCAGCTATCAATACCTCGACGGCTCGACCGCGATGGCCGACCGCAAGAAGCGTGTCGACGCCTTCCAGGCCGGTGACGGCGATGTGTTCCTGATCTCGCTGAAGGCGGGCGGCGTCGGCATCAACCTGACCGCCGCCGACTACGTGATCCACATGGACCCGTGGTGGAACCCGGCGGTGGAAGACCAGGCCTCCGACCGCGCGCACCGCATGGGCCAGTTACGGCCGGTGACCATCTACCGGCTGGTGGCGCGCCACACCATCGAGGAAGGCATCGTTGACCTTCACCAGCACAAGCGCGACCTGGCCGACAGCCTGCTCGAAGGCAGCGATGTCAGCGGCCGCATGTCGGCCGCCGAGATGCTGGCGATGCTGCAGGAGGGCTTGAAGAAGTAACGCAACTTCACCCCATGTTGGCCGTCTTAAGCAGAGGCGCCAGCCGGCGCCATTCCACCGGGAGAGACCATCTATATTTCATTATCAGGAAAATAAGCTTCCTTTTGCTGCATGTTTTGTCTTGTATCGAGCGCTCTCAAGCGGCGAGATTAGTGATAATCTTCCCCGCTTCAGACACAAGGCTGCACATGATGATCAAGACGAAATTTGCATTGGCTGCGCTGATGGCGGCGCTGGCCGCCGCGCCGGCCGATGCCGCCACCCACCACCACAAGGCCGCGCCCACCAAGAAGAGCAGCGGCAAGGCGAAAGCCACCAACACCAGCAAGTCCACCAAATCGGCCAGGGCCGTCAGGGGCAAGGGCAAGAGTAAGGGCAAGCCGGTCGTCCGGGCCACCGGCAAGGGCCGGACAGTGGCCGCTGCGGCCAGCGTTCCGGCGCTCAAGGTGGCGTCGGAACGCTGGCAGGATCGCCAGTTCGACAATCTCAGCAACCAATTTCTCAACGCGCTGTGGCGCATCGATTCGGAATCCGCCATCTACGCCGGCAAGTACGACACCGCCGCCATGCTGACCGTACCGAACAAGGAAGAGCAGGCCAAGGAACTGGCCTTCATCGAAGAATGGCTGCAGCGCTTTGGCGCGGTCAAGACCAACGGCCTGGCCGCCAAGCAGCGTACCGACCTGGCGCTGCTGGTCAACAAGCTGCAAGCCGACCGCTTCCGCCTGACCACGCTGCGCGAGTGGGAGTGGAATCCGGCCAGCTACAACGTGGCCGGCCCGATCGATCTGATCCTGCATACCGAATACGCGGCCCAGCCGCAGCGCCTGCGCACGCTGCTCAAGCGCATCGCCAGCATTCCGGCGTACTACGAGGCGGCGCGCGCCAACATCGTCAATCCAACCCGCGAGCACACACGTCTGGCGATCAAGCAAGCGCCCGGCGTGCAGAGCTTGCTGGTCGAGGTGGACAAGGCGGCGCAGGCGTCGATCCTGACGCCGATGGAGAAGCAGCAGTACACCCAGCGCATCAATGAGGCGCTGACCGCAGTGGACAGCTATGTTGCCTTCCTGACCGAGATGGACAAGCAGATGGACACCCGGGGCCGCCGCACCTTCCGCCTCGGCAAGGAGTTGTATGAACAGAAATTTGCCTACGATATCCAGTCGGCCAGCACCGCCGAGCAGACCTATCAAAAGGCGCTGGTGGCGCGCGAGGAGTTGCTGGCGAATATGGACAAGCTGTCCGATGAGCTGTGGGACAAGACCATGGGGACCGTCGCCAAGCCGACCGACCGTTACGCCAAGATCGGCATGGTGATCGACAAGCTGTCCGAGCGCCATGTGGCGCGCGAGGATTTCGTCAACGAGATCAAGCGCCAGATTCCGGTGCTGCAGGATTGGGTGATCAGCAAGAACCTGCTGACGCTGGACCCGAACAAGCCGCTGGAAGTGCGCGCGACGCCGGCCTACGCGGCCGGTGTGGCGGGCGCCAGCATCGATGCGCCGGGACCGTATCGTCCGCAGGACCGCACTTACTACAACGTGACGCCGCTGGACAACGCCACGCCGGAGCAGGCCGAAAGCAGCCTGCGCGAGTACAACCACTGGATCTTGCAGATCCTGAATATCCACGAGGCGATTCCGGGCCACTACGCGCAACTGGTGTATGCCAACCGTTCGCCGTCGATCGTCAAGTCGATCTTCGGCAATGGCGCGATGGTGGAGGGCTGGGCGGTGTATGGCGAGCGCATGATGCTGGAGTCCGGCTATGGCGACAACGCGCCGGAGATGTGGCTGATGTATTCCAAGTGGAATCTGCGCAGCGTGACCAACACCATTCTTGATTACAGTGTGCATGTGCTGGGCATGACCGAAGAGCAGGCGATCGATCTGCTGACGCGCCAGGCGTTCCAGACGCGCACCGAGGCGGTGGAGAAATGGCACCGGGTGCAGGTGTCGTCGGTGCAGCTGACCAGCTATTTCAGCGGCTACAGCGAGATCATGGAATTGCGCGAGCAGCGCAAGCAGCAGTTGGGCGCGCGCTTCAACCTGAAGGAATTCCACGAGCAATTCCTCAGCTACGGCAGCGCGCCGGTGCGGGTGATCAAGGGGCTGATGACACAGTAATCCTGCGCGCGCTCAAACCGATGGGCAAGTGGTTCGATACGATGGAGAACGGCTGCGGCGCAGCTGTTTTCTGCTCCGATCAAGGCGGAGGCACAAGCAGCGGCGCTGAGTTACGCGCTGGCCGAGGCAAGCGTTGCGCCGAGCGAGCTGGTGCTTGTGACGCTCAGGCTTCTTCTTCCGGGGCGGTCGAGATGCGGACGAACATCGGGGCCACCAGCAGACCCAGCTCGAACAGCAGGCACATCGGAATCGCCAGCGAGAACATCGACACCGCATCCGGCGGCGTCACAATCGCCGCGATGACAAAGGCGCCAACGACGGCGTAAGGACGAATCTCCTTCAGCTTGGCCACACTCACCAGGCCCATGCGCACCAGGATCACCACCACCACCGGCACCTCGAATGCCGCGCCAAACGCCAGGCACATCGACATGACGAAGTCCAGATAGTTCTCGATATCCGGCGTCACCGCGATCGACTGCGGCGAGAATTCGGCGATGAAATGGAACACCCGGCCAAACACCAGGAAATAGCAGAACGCCACGCCGGCCATGAACAAGGCCGACGACGAGATCACCAGCGGCGCGATCAGCCGCTTCTCATGCGCGTACAAGCCCGGCGCCACGAACGCCCACAGCTGGTACAGCACCCACGGCAAGGCCAGGATGATGGCGATCACCAGCGTCACTTTCATCGGCACCAGAAACGGCGACACCACGCCGGTGGCGATCATCTTCGAGCCGACCGGCAGCGAGGCGATCATCGGCTCGGCAATGATGTCGTAGATGCGCGACGGCCCCGGCCAGATCATCAGGCCGATGCACATGATGGCAATGCCGATCGTCGCCTTGACCAAGCGGTCACGCAATTCGATCAGGTGAGAGATAAAGGTCTCTTCGCCCTGGTTAGGTGTACTCATTTAGTAGAAAGAACTGTTGGTCGGACCACGCGGACGGAAGCGCGCCACGCGGGCGGCGCCGGACGTCACATGCATCTTGCCGCCATGACGCTGCTTGTACCAATTGGGG
Organism: Duganella lactea; assembly: GCF_009857505.1. Lineage (GTDB taxonomy): Bacteria > Pseudomonadota > Gammaproteobacteria > Burkholderiales > Burkholderiaceae_D > Rugamonas > Rugamonas lactea. The sequence continues at coordinate 348,646 of NZ_WWCP01000001.1, read as the reverse complement.
ATGGCGGAATTGCGTACCAGTTTCTTGCGGCGGAATTCACGCGCCTTGCGCGCCAGGTCATCGGTGGTGACATGGCTGTAAGCGGAATACCCGGAATACCCGGACGAGGCCGCCGTATCGGACGAGGACGAGCTGTCGCTCCAGTTGTTCTCCAAGTCCGCCATGTTCTGCGAAATCGAGTTTTCCACCTCGGACTTGACGTTCTGCGCGGCTTCCTGCACTTCCTTTTGCAGGTTGCGCAGTTCTTCCATCTCGATTTCGCGCGTCACCTCGGACTTGACGTCGTTCAGATAACGCTGGGCGCGGCCATACAGCGTGCCGGCCATGCGCGCCACTTTCGGCAGCTTTTCAGGGCCGATGACGACCAGCGCAACCACGCCGATGACCGCCAGTTTGGTGAGACCGAGATCGATCATAAGCGCCGGCGCTTACTTCTTCTCTTTGGCGTCGACGTCGATCGTGCCCGGTGCGGCCGGCGCGGCCGGTTTGTCTTCCTCGCCGCCCTTCACGCCATCCTTGAAGCCTTTGACCGCCTTGCCGATGTCCGAACCCATATTGCCCAGTTTTTTCGTGCCGAAGATCAAAATCACGACAACCAGCAAAATTGCCCAGTGTACCCAGCTAGTAGAACCCATCATATTCCCCTTGAAGCGCATTGCGCCTGGATTAAATTCGTTGATGCTCAGAACCGCAGCGGTAGTATACGCGAAGCGCCCTGTCTCCGGTAAATAAGGCCGTTCAGCGTCAGTTCAACGCTTGCCGCGCCATGGCTGCGGACCGCCGACCACATGCAGGTGCAAATGGTACACCTCTTGGCCGCCATCCGGCCCACTGTTAATCAGCGCCTTGTAACCGCGGGTCGGCGCGCCGTCCGCATCATAGCTGACCGAGCAGCCGAATTCCTCTGCCAGACGGGGTGCCAGCGCCAGCATCTTGCCCAGCAGATCAGGCGCGGCGGCGGCATCCTGCAACGTCGAATAGTGTTTTTTAGGAATCACCAGCAAGTGCACCGGCGCGTGCGGATTGATGTCCTTGAACGCCAGCAGCTCATCATCCTCGTACACGGTGGTCGAAGGAATTTTCTTTTCGGCTATTTTGCAAAAGATGCAGTTTTCCACTGAGGACTCCGTTTATTCTTTGCGGGACGCTTTTTCCTCGATGCCGGACACGCCTTCGCGGCGCGCCAGCTCATCGAGCACTTGCTGCGGCTTCAGGTCGAACTGGGCCAGCAGCACCAGCGTATGGAACCACAAGTCGGCCACTTCGTACAGCACCTTGCCGCTGTCGCCGCCGGCGCGGGCATCCTTGGCGGCCATCACGGTCTCGGTGGCTTCCTCGCCGATTTTCTTGAGGATGGCGTCGTCGCCCTTGGCCAGCAGCTTGGCGGTGTAGGAGGTGGCGGGGTCGCCGCCGTTGGCCGGCTTGCGCGATTCGATCACGTCCGCCAGACGGTCCAGGATGGTGCTCATGCTTACTTGCCTTTGTAGATGTCGGAGGGGTCTTTCAGGACCGGCTCGGTGTTCTGCCAGTCGCCTTCCTGCGCGTCGCCATCGAACTTCTGGAAGAAGCAGGAGTGACGGCCGGTGTGGCAGGCAATGCCGCCGGCCTGCTCAATTTTCAGCAGCACCACATCCTCGTCACAGTCCAGGCGCACTTCCAGCACCTTCTGCACATGGCCGGACTCCTCGCCCTTGTGCCACAGCTTCTTGCGCGAGCGGCTCCAGTAGACGGCCTCGCCCAGTTCGACCGTCTTGGCCAGCGCCTCGCGGTTCATCCAGGCGAACATCAGCACGTCGTTGGTGACGGCTTCCTGGGCGATCACCGGCACCAGGCCGTGCTCGTCCCATTTCACTTTTTTCAGCCAGGCGGCTTTCGGTTGGATCGGCGCGTTCATGCCGCCACCCCATCCAGACGCATCGGGATGCCCTGCTGCGCCATGAAGCGCTTGGCCTGCTGCACCGAATATTGGCCGAAGTGGAAGATGCTGGCGGCCAGCACCGCGTCCGCCTTGCCCAGCTTGACGCCGTCGGCCAGGTCCTGCAGCCCGCCAACACCGCCGGAGGCGATCACCGGAATGCCGACCGCGTCGGACACGCCGCGCGTCAGGCCCAGGTCGAAGCCGGACTTGGTGCCGTCCTTGTCCATGCTGGTCAGCAGGATTTCGCCGGCGCCCAGCTGTTCCATTTTTTTCGCCCATTCGATGGCGTCGATGCCGGTGGCCTTGCGGCCGCCATGCGTGAACACCTCCCACTTGCCGGGCGAGGTTTGCTTGGCGTCGATCGCCACCACGATGCACTGCGAGCCGTGTTTCTGCGACGCTTCGTACACCAGCTGTGGATTCGACACCGCCGACGAATTCATGCTGACCTTGTCGGCGCCGGCGTTCAGCAGGCGGCGCACATCGGCCACCTCGCGCACGCCGCCGCCCACGGTCAGCGGAATGAACACCTGTGAGGCCACGGCCTCGATGATGTCGAGGATCAGACCGCGATTGTCGCTGGTGGCGGTGATGTCGAGGAAGGTCAGCTCATCGGCGCCCTGCTCGTCGTAGCGGCGGGCGATTTCCACCGGGTCGCCGGCGTCGCGCAGCTCGGTGAAGTTGACGCCTTTGACGACGCGGCCATCGGTCACGTCCAGGCAAGGGATGATGCGTTTAGCTAACATGGAATGTACTCTTAACCTTCGTCTTCTTCTTCGATCAGGTCACCGCTGAGCTCATCGGCGCGCAGTTGCGCCGAGGCCAGGTCGATCGTGCCTTCGTAAATCGAACGGCCGCAGATCACGCCCTCGATGCCTTCGTCCTGCACCGCGCACAGCGCTTCGACGTCGGCCAGGTTGTGCAGGCCGCCCGAGGCGATCACCGGAATCTTCACCGCTTGCGCCAGCTTGACGGTGGCGTCGATATTCACGCCGCCCATCATGCCGTCGCGGCCGATGTCGGTGTAGATGATCGATTCCACGCCGTAGGCCTCGAATTTCTTGGCCAGGTCGATGACTTCGTGGCCGGACATCTTGCTCCAGCCGTCGGTGGCGACCTTGCCGTCCTTGGCGTCCAGGCCGACGATGATGTGGCCGGGGAAGGCGCCGCAGGCGTCGTGCAGGAAGCCCGGCTCTTTCACGGCGGCGGTGCCGATGATGACGTAGGTGATGCCGGCGTCCAGATAACGCTCGATGGTGTCGAGGTCGCGGATGCCGCCGCCCAGTTGCACCGGAATTTCGTCGAGGTCGTTTTCTTCAGCGTATTCCTGCACCACTTTCAGGATGGCCTTGACCGCGCCTTCGTTCTTCGGCTTGCCGGCGAAGGCGCCGTTCAGATCGACCAGGTGCAGGCGACGCGCGCCTTGCTTCAGCCAATGCAGGGCCATCTCGGCCGGATCTTCGGAGAATACGGTGGCGAGTTCCATATCGCCTTGTTTCAAGCGAACGCAGTGACCGTCTTTGAGGTCGATGGCAGGAATGAGCAGCATGATGGTTTAAGTTAGAGATAAAAAGAAATCAAGGGTTCCAGTGAACAAAATTTTTGTACAACTGCAGTCCGGCCGCGGCGCTTTTCTCCGGATGGAACTGGGTCGCAAAAATATTATCACGCGCGACGGCGCAACTGAACGGCGCACCGTAGACAGTTTGACCGACGGTATGCGCGGCCTGCTCCGGCTGGGCGAAATAGCTGTGCACGAAGTAGAAATACGCATGGTCCGGAATATCCTGCCACATCGGATGAGACGCCGTTTGCCGCACTTGGTTCCAGCCCATTTGCGGCACCTTGAAGCGCGAACCGTCTTCCTGCAGCTGGCCGTCGAGCTGGAAGCGCACCACTTTGCCGGGCAGCAGACCCAGGCCGGCGGCGTTGCCTTCCTCGCTGACATCAAACAGCATTTGCTCGCCGATGCACACCCCCATCAGCGGCTTGTTACGGGAGGCCGCAAGCAAGGCCTCCTGCACGCCGGACTCGCGCAGGCTGCGCATGCAGTCCGGCATGGCGCCCTGGCCGGGCAGCACGATGCGGTCGGCGCTTGCGATATCGGCCACTTCGCCGGAGATCAGCACATTGGCGTCCGGCGCCACGGCGCGCAGCGCTTGCGCGACCGAACGCAGATTACCCATGCCGTAATCAACTACTACGATTTTTTTCATGATGTGGTTTAGAGGGTGCCCTTGGTCGACGGGATGGTGCCGGCGGCGCGCGGATCGAGTTCCGACGCCATGCGCAGCGCGCGGCCGAAGGCCTTGAACACGGTCTCGCACTGGTGGTGGGCGTTGGTGCCGCGCAGGTTATCGATGTGCAGCGTCACCAGCGCGTGGTTGACGAAGCCGCGGAAGAATTCCAGCGTCAGGTCCACGTCGAAGGTGCCGATCATCGCGCGCGTGAACGGGATGTGGTACTCGATGCCGGGACGGCCCGAGAAGTCCAGCACGACGCGCGACAGCGCCTCGTCCAGCGGCACATACGAATGGCCGTAGCGGACGATGCCCTTGCGGTCGCCGATGGCCTTGGCCACCGCCATGCCCAGCGTGATGCCGACGTCTTCCACCGTGTGGTGGTTGTCGATATGGATGTCGCCGGTGGCTTCGACTTCGAGGTCGAACAGGCCGTGACGGGCGATCTGGTCCAGCATATGGTCGAGGAAAGGCACACCGGTGTTCAGCTTCTGCTTGCCGGTGCCGTCCAGGTTGATGGAAACGCGGACTTGCGTCTCGTTGGTATTACGAATGATTTCTGCGGTGCGGTTCATGAAAAGCTCGCGATGGTCTCAGGCTGCCAGCGATGCGGTGAACGCATCGAGGAAGGCGGAATTTTCTTCCGGAGTACTGACAGTAATGCGCAGGCAATTAGCCAGCACACTGTGCATTTTACTCACATTTTTAATTAAAACCTTGTGGGCTAGTAGTTTCGCGTGGACATCGTCGGAATTCGACACGCGAATCAAGATAAAATTTGCCGCCGACGGAAAAACTTCCACACCCGGGATACGGGCCAATGCAGCCGTCAGATCGGCGCGTGCGGCGCGCAACGCGGCCGCCTGCTGGTTCAGCACCTCCACATGGTCGAGCGCGAATTCGGCCGCAACCTGCGTCAGTACGTTGATGTTGTAAGGAGGCCGCACTTTATCGAATTCGATCAGCAATCGCGGCGCCGCCGCCATGTAGCCGAGGCGAATACCGGCCAGGCCGAGCTTCGACACGGTGCGCATCACCACCAGATTATTGAATTCCGGCAGGCGGCGCATCAAGGTTTGCTGCGCGAACGGCTCATAGGCCTCGTCCACCACGGCCAGGCCGAAACCGTCGAGCGCCTGGATGATGGCGACGATGTCGTCTTCGGCGAACAGGTTGCCGGTCGGGTTGTTCGGGTAGGACAGGAACACCAGCGCCGGCTTGTGCTCGCGGATCGCCGCCAGCATGGCCGGCAGGTCCAGCGTCATGTCGGCCTTGAGCGGCACGCCGACGTAGTCCATGCCGGCGAATTGCGCCGAACGCTGGTACATGACGAACGACGGCGTCGGCGCCACCACGGTGGCGCGGCGGTCCTGCATGGCGCAGGCCATGCACAGGATCGAGATCAGTTCATCCGAGCCGTTGCCGAGGATGACGTCATACCCGGCCGGCACACCCAGCTTGTCGTTGATGCGCCGCTTGATGCTGGCGTAAGAGGCCACCGGATAGCGGTTCAGCGCCACATCGGCCAGCCGCTGGGCGAGGTCCTCGCGCAAGTGATGCGGCAGGTGGTAAGGGTTCTCCATCGCATCCAGTTTAATGAAACCGCTCGCGTCGGCGACGTGGTAGCTTGCTACGGCTCGGACGTCGGGACGGATGGTGCTGTTGACCAGCGTGTCGATGGGGGACATCTTACTTGGGCTCCTATGAGTTGACTAAACTTCGTGATTTCTTGATGGGGGTCTCGGGCGCCGCCAGCCGTTGATTGATGATGGCGCAGTATTCGGGATTCAGCTCGAAGCCGACATAATTGCGGCCGCAACGCTTGGCCGCCACCGCCGTCGTGCCGCTGCCCATGAACAGGTCCAGCACCACGCCATCCGGCGGGCACGAGGCCTTGACCATGCGCTCGATGATCTCCAGCGGCTTTTGCGTCGGATGGTCGGCGCGTTCGGGATGCTCCCGGTGCAGACGCGACACGCTCCACAAATCCTTGGGGTTGTAGCCCACTTCCAGCCACTTGGCGCCGATGAAGATGGCGCGCGAGCGGGCCTTCTTGGTTTCGGCGTCATACGGAATGCGCACCGCGTCCAGATCGAAGTAGTAATCCTTGCGGCGCACGAAGAAGCCGATGGTGTCGTGCACCGACGAGAAACTGCGCACGCTGCCGCCCATCGACGGCACGCGGCGGTCCCAGATAATCTCGTTCATCATCGTCATGCGCTTTTTCAGCATGACGAAAATCTCCGGCGAAAAGCGCCAGGTGAGGAAAATGTATAAGCTGCCGTTCGGTTTCAGCTTGGGCAGGGCCGCGTCTATCCATTGCTCGGTCCACAGCAGGTAGTCGTCTACCGTCTGCTGGTCCGAGGCATTGCCGTAGTCCTTGCCGAGGTTATACGGCGGATCGGTCAGAATCAGATCGATGGAACCATCCGGGATGCGCGCCAGACCGGCCAGCGCATCCTCGCAAAAGACCTGATTGAGCCACGTCTCCGTCATTTCAGGCGCAGCTCCGCGCTGCGGGCGTGCGCCTGCAAGCCTTCGCCATACGCTAGTTCGGCGGCGACCTTGCCCAGCGTTTGCGCGCCGGCTTCGCTGACGTGAATGATCGACGAGCGTTTCTGGAAATCGTACACGCCCAGCGGCGACGAGAAGCGCGCGGTGCGCGAGGTCGGCAACACGTGGTTCGGGCCGCAGCAGTAGTCGCCCAGCGACTCGGACGAGAAGCGGCCGAGGAACATGGCGCCGGCGTGGCGGATTTTGTCGGCCCATTGCTGCGGCTCGACGGCGGAGATTTCCAGGTGCTCGGCGGCGATGCTGTTGGCGATGGCGCAGGCTTCGTCCATGTCGCGCACCTTGACCAGCGCGCCGCGATCACCCAGCGAGGTGCGGATCACTTCCGCGCGCGGCATCGTCGGCAGCAGCTTGGCGATGCTGGCTTCGACCTTGGCGATGTAGCCGGCGTCTGGGCACAGCAGGATGGCTTGCGCCAGCTCGTCGTGCTCCGCTTGCGAGAACAGGTCCATGGCGATCCAGTCCGGATCGGTGGTGCCGTCGGCGACGATCAGGATTTCCGACGGGCCGGCGATCATGTCGATGCCGACCACGCCGAACACGCGGCGCTTGGCCGAGGCCACGTAGGCGTTGCCCGGGCCGACGATCTTGTCGACCGCTTGTATCGTTTCGGTGCCGTAGGCCAGCGCGGCCACCGCCTGCGCACCGCCGATGGTGATCACGCGGGTGACGCCGGCGATGGCGGCGGCGGCCAGCACCATCTGGTTCTTCACGCCATCCGGCGTTGGCACCACCATGATGATTTCTTCGACGCCGGCGACGTGCGCCGGAATCGCGTTCATCAGCACCGACGACGGGTAGGCCGCCTTGCCGCCGGGGACGTAGATGCCCACCCGGTCCAGCGGCGTCACGCGCTGGCCCAGCACCGTGCCATCCGGTTCGGTGTAGGTGAAGCCGTTCAGTTCCTGCTTCTGGCGCTCGTGGAACACGCGCACGCGTTCCGCCGCCACTTCCAGCGCCTTGCGCTGGGCTGCAGGGATGGCGGCCAACGCGGCGTGCAGTTCTTCCTGCGAGACGTCCAGCGCGGCCATGCTGGTGGCGACGCCATTCGGACCATTTTGCAGGCGATCGAATTTGTTGGTGTATTCAAGGACGGCGGCATCGCCGCGCGCCTTGACGTCGGCGAGGATCTTGCCGACGGCGGATTCGATGGCGTCATCGGTGCTGGCTTCAAAGGCCAGCAGGGTGTCCAGACGCTGTTTGAAGTCGGCCTGGCTGGAATCGAGCTTGGTAATCATTTTTTGGATGCGCGTTCAAATGCTTCGATAATCGGTTGCAGGCGCTCGCGTTTCATCTTCAGCGCGGCCTGATTGACGATCAGGCGCGACGAAATATCCATGATCGCCTCGACCTCTTTCAGATCGTTGGCGCGCAGCGTGTTGCCGGTGCTGACCACGTCGACGATGGCGTCCGACAGGCCGACCAGCGGTGCCAGCTCCATCGAGCCATACAGCTTGATCAGATCGACGTGCACGCCTTTCTTGGCGAAGTGCGCGCGCGCGGTTTCGACGAACTTGGTGGCCACGCGCAGACGCGCGCCCTGACGCACGGCGGTGTCGTAATCAAAGCCATTGCGCACCGCGACCGACATGCGGCACTCGGCGATATGCAGGTCGATCGGCTGGTACAGTCCTTCGCCGCCGTGCTCCAGCAGCACATCCTTGCCGGCCACGCCGAAGTCCGCCGCGCCATGCTGCACATAGGTCGGCACGTCGGTGGCGCGCACGATCAGCACGCGCACATTGGGATCGTTGGTCGGCAGGATCAGCTTGCGCGAGGTTTCCGGATTCTCGGTGACGGTGATGCCGGCTGCTTCCAGCAACGGCAGGGTGTCCTCGAAAATGCGGCCCTTCGACAGCGCCAGAATCAGCTGCTGGGAGTCGGCTTGGAATGCGGTCATGGCTTTATTTAATACGCTGGATGTTGGCGCCTACGGCGGAGAGTTTGACTTCCATCTGATCATAGCCGCGGTCCAGGTGATAGATGCGGTCGACCAGCGTTTCACCGCGCGCGGCCAGGCCGGCGATCACCAGCGAAGCGGATGCACGCAGGTCGGTCGCCATCACAGGCGCGCCGACCAGCTGTTCCACGCCTTTGATAAAGGCGGTGTTGCCATCGGTTTCAATTTGCGCGCCCAGACGGTTCATCTCCTGGACGTGCATGAAGCGGTTTTCAAAAATGGTTTCGGTCACGCGGCTAGCGCCATCGGCGATGGTGTTCACCGCCATGAACTGCGCCTGCATATCGGTCGCGAAACCCGGATATTCAGTGGTGCGGAAGGTCACGGCGCGCGGACGCTTGTCCATCTGCGCGCGGATCCAGGTGTCGCCCACCGTCAGCTGCACACCGATCTCACGCAGCTTGTCCAGCGCCGCGTCCATGATGTCGACGCGGGTGTTGCGGATGGTGATATCGCCACCGGCGGCGGCCACCGCGCACAGGAAGGTCACCGCCTCGACGCGGTCCGAAATCACCGCGTGTTTGGCGCCATGCAGTTCGCTCACGCCCTGAATCACCAGACGGTTGGTGCCGATGCCGTCGATCTTCGCGCCCATGGCCACCAGCAGGTTGGCCAGGTCGGTCACTTCCGGTTCGCAGGCGGCGTTTTCCAGCACGGTCTCGCCTTCGGCCAGGGTGGCGGCCATCAGCAGGTTCTCGGTGCCGGTCACGGTGATCATGTCGGTGACGATGCGCGCGCCTTTCAGCTTGGCGCACTTGGCGTAGATGTAGCCGCCCTCGATGGTGATGTCGGCGCCCATCGCCTGCAGGCCCTTGATGTGCTGGTCCACCGGACGCGAGCCGATGGCGCAGCCGCCCGGCAGCGACACCTTGGCGGTGCCGAAGCGCGCCAGCAGGGGACCGAGCACCAGGATCGAGGCGCGCATGGTTTTCACCAGCTCATACGGCGCTTCGGTCTTGTCGATGGCGCTGCCGTTCAGCGTGACCTTGTCGCCGTCCTGCGTCACTTTCAGGCCGGTCTGGCCCAGCAGCTTGAGGATGGTGGACACGTCGTGCAGGTGCGGCACGTTGGACAGTTCAACGTCGCCGGCCGTCAGCAGGCCCGCGCACAGGATAGGCAAGGCCGCGTTCTTCGCGCCGGAGATGATGATGTCGCCTTGCAGGCGGTTACCGCCTTGAATCAGAAGCTTGTCCATGCTTATCCTTGATATTCTTCAGGGGTGAGGGTTTTCATCGACAGCGCGTGAATCTCTTCGCGCATGCGGTCGCCCAGCGCGGCGTACACCAGCTGGTGGCGCTGGATCGGGCGCTTGCCGGCGAACGCCGGCGACACAATCACCGCCTGGAAGTGCTGGCCGTCGCCGTCCACTTCGAGGTGGGTGCATTCGAGACCGGCCAAGATGTAGCCGTGGATGAGTTCTGGAGTGGTAGGCATGATGAATCCTTGAATATTAATGACGCAGGCTTTAATGGCGTAACCTGTAACCGCTGCGCAGCAAACGAATCGCCAGGAACGCCAGCACCACCAGGAAGGCCGACACAATGGCCAGGCTCACCAGCGGGTTGACGTCGGACTGGCCGAAGAAGCCGTAACGGAAGCCGTCGATCATGTAGAAGAACGGATTCAGATGCGAGATCGCCTGCCACAGCGGCGGCAGCGAGTGGATCGAGTAGAACACGCCGGCCAGGAAGGTCAGCGGCACGATCAGGAAATTCTGGAACGCCGCCAGCTGATCGAACTTCTCGGCCCAGATGCCGGCGATCAGGCCCACGGTGCCGAGGATGGCCGCGCCCAGCAGCGCGAACACGATGATCCACAGCGGCGCGGCGAACGACAGGTGCGCAAACCAGGTGGTGACCAGGAACACGCCCAGGCCGACGGCGATGCCGCGCGCCATGGCGGCCAGCACGTAGGCCGAGAAAATCTCCCAGTGCGACAAAGGCGTCAGCAGCACGAACACCAGGTTGCCGGTGATCTTGGACTGGATCAGCGACGACGACGCGTTGGCGAAGGCGTTCTGCAGCACGCTCATCATCACCAGGCCGGGGATCAGGAAGGCGGTGTAGTTGACGTCCTGGTAGACCGTGACGCGGCCCTCCAGCACATGGCCGAAGATCATCAGGTACAGCATGGCGGTAAGGATAGGCGCGGCGATGGTCTGCGTGGCCACTTTCCAGAAGCGCAGCGTCTCCTTGTAGACCAGCGTGCGGAATCCGGCGGAGATGAAATTCATACGGTACCCTTATCCATGATCTGCAAGAAGATATCTTCCAGATCCGCTTGTTGCAGTTGCATTTCGTCGATCACCGCGCCCGACTCGCGCAGGCGTTTCAGGATCTGCTCGACTTCGGCGTATTCATTGATGCGCAGGCTGTACTTCTTGCCGTGCTCGGTCGTTTCCGGATGCGTGACCAGCGGGCGCAAGTCGTCCGGCAGGTCGCCGTGCGTCAGGTTGACGATCAGCTGCGAGCCGGAGATGCGGCGGACCAGCGAGGCCATGCTGTCGAGCGTCACCACCTGGCCCAGCTTGAGCATGGCCACGCGCTTGCACATGGCCTGGGCTTCTTCCAGATAGTGGGTGGTCAGCACCACGGTGTGGCCTTCGCGGTTCAGGCGCGTGATGAACTGCCACAGCGTCTGGCGCAGTTCGACGTCGACGCCGGCGGTCGGCTCGTCGAGCACGATCACCGGCGGCTTGTGCACCAGCGCCTGCGCCACCAGCACGCGGCGCTTCATGCCGCCCGACAGCGCGCGCATATTGGTGTCGGCCTTGTCGGTCAGGTTGAGGTTGTGCATCACCTCGTCGATCCAGGCGTCGTTGTTTTTCAGGCCGAAGTAGCCCGATTGCAGACGCAGCGTCTCGCGCACCGTGAAGAACGGGTCGAACACCAGTTCCTGCGGCACCACGCCGAGCTTCTTGCGCGCCGCGCGGAAATCGCTGACCACGTCGTGGCCGTGGATCTTGACCGTGCCGGCGTCCGGCCGGATCAGGCCGGCAATGATGGAGATCAGCGTGGTCTTGCCGGCGCCGTTGGGGCCGAGCAGGCCGAAAAACTCGCCTTCCTCGATGTTCAGGGACACACCGCCGAGCGCCTGCAACGACTTGTAGCGCTTTTCGACATTGCTAATTTGGATTGCTGTCATGCTTGACTTATCTATAAGGTTGCAGCGGCCGGGCCAGCGCGCGCGGCGGTCCCGCGGGGTCCGCAGCACTGCGTTTGTGGCAACGTTCAATTATATTGGAATTTCAATCGGTCCGAGCCGGACCGGGGGAATTACGACAGGCGGCGGGGTGGGGCGGAGGTCAATGGGGATGGTGGACGGCGGTATCGCCGGCGCCGGTCAAGGCGGCCTTGTCGGCGACGGCCGGGTCCGGGAACAGCAGCGAGCACACGCCATACAGCTTGGTCAGGCTTTGCAGCGCCGGCGGCAGGTTTTGCAGTCGCAGCTGGACGCCGGCGTCCTGCGCCGCGCGCTGCCACGACAGCATGACCGACACCGCCACTGAATCCACCGTCAACACATGGCGCAGGTCGAACACGGTCTGGCCGGCCTTGAGGGCGGCATAGCCGCGCTCCAGCGCCGCGGTGGCGTTGAGCACAGTCAGGGACGTGAGCGACTGCAGATCGTCGATGGGTTCGGTAACGGCGTTGGACATGAGGTCGGCTTACTTCTTAGGTGCGTTGGTGGCCAGCGGCTTGTTGGCCAGCTTCTGGTTCTTGTCCGCCAGCGCCTTGATCAGGCCGTCGATGCCGCCCTTGCTGATCTCGGAAGCGAAGGTGCCCTTGTAGGTTTCCACCAGCCAGGCGCCCAGCACGTTGATATCGTAGATCTTCCAGCCTTGCGGGCCCTTGGCGACGCGGTAGTTCAGCGGAATCGGCTCGCCGCGCGGCATGTTGACCTGCGAACGCACTTCGACGTCGGTGTCGGTCGGATCGGCGCGCAGCGGCTTGAAGTCGATGGTCTGGTCTTTAACCTGCGACAGCGCGCCCGAGTAGGTGAACACCAGCAGCTTGCGGAACTCGGTGGTCAGCTGTTGTTGCTGCTCAGGGGTGGCCTGGCGCCAGAAGCGGCCGGCCGCCAGCGAGGTCATGCGCTGAAAATCGACGTGCGGCAGAATCTTGGTTTCCACCAGGTCGATCACCTTTTTGGTGTCGCCGGCCTGGATGGCCTTGTCGGCCTTGGCGGTGTTGATCACATCTTCGCTGATGCGCTTGACCAGCGCGTCCGGCGCCTCCTGGGCGGCGGCAACGCCGGTGAAAGCCAGCGACACGGTTGCCAGAGCAACAAATTTTTGAATGAAGTTCATCTTGTCTATGCCTTATCAATGGTTCTTCGGGTCACAGGCTGGTGTTCAATTCGCAGCCGGTGGTGTGCCGGAGTTTAACTGTTTTGCGGCCGGTTCGGATGACACGGGCGCAGAAGTTTCGTCAGTATCATCTTTTTGCACTTTTCGTGGCGCACCGTCGCCGTCCGGGTGGATCTGGCTCTCGCGGCGCTGCAAATAACCGTCGCGCAGGAACTCGTAGCGGTCCAGCGCGGCGTCCTCCAGCAGCGACGAGGCGTCCAGCAGGCCGGCGCGCGTGTCGATGATGCGCACGCCGGTGCCGATGTTGCGCACATAGGTCGGGTCTTTATAGCGCCAGATGTCGCCGGCGATGTCGGCCGGCAGCGCCACGGTGTCGCGCACCGTGGACGGGCCCATCAGCGGCAGCACCAGGTATGGGCCGGACTGCACGCCCCACACGCCCAGCGTCTGGCCGAAGTCTTCTTTATGTTTCGGCAAGCCGGCTTCCGACGCGATGTCGAACAGGCCCAGCACGCCCAGCGTCGAGTTCAGCGCAAAGCGGCTGAGGTCGGACATGCCGGCTTCGCCCTTGCCTTGCAAAAACTGGTTGATCGAGGTCCAGGCGTCGCCCAGATTGCCGAAGAAGTTGCTCACGCCGGTCTGCACGAACTGCGGGGTGACGTTCTTGTAGCCAGTGGCCACCGGTTTCAGCGCATAGGTGTCGACCTTGTCGTTGAAGTTGAACATGGCGCGGTTGTAGCCCTCGTAAGGGTCGCGCGGGTTGGGGCCGGCGCAACCGGCCAGCAGCACCGTGACGCCCAGTGCCAATGCTGCGTGGCGCAATTGTTTGGAGATCATTTGTCGTCCTTTCCGTCTGCGGCCTTGCTGTAGATGAACTGATTGATCAGGTCTTCCAGCACCGCCGCCGATTGGGTGCGGGCGATCTTGTCGCCGGCCACCAGATTGTTGGTATCGCCGCCGGCCTCAATGCCGACGTACTGTTCGCCCAGCAGACCGGCGGTCAGAATCTTGGCCGAGCTGTCCTTCGGGAATTTATAGCCATCTTCCATGTTCAAGGTTACCAGCGCCTGGTAAGTCTTGTCATCAAACTTGATCTCTCCCACACGGCCGACCACCACGCCGGAGGCCTTGACCGCCGCTTGCGGGCGCAGGCTGCCGATGTTGTCGAACTTGGCGGTGATGGCGTAGGACTTGCCGAACGAGATCGAGTTCATGCTGCCGACTTTCAGCGCCAGGAACATCAGCGCGCACACGCCGATAACGATAAACAGGCCGACCCAGACATCCAAAGATTTGCGTTGCATTGTATTCTTCCTTGTTTTCTTATTACTTGCTAAACATCAGCGCCGTCATCATGAAATCCAGCCACCAGATCGTCAGCGACGAAATCACGACCGTGCGGGTGGTGGCGCGCGCCACGTCTTCCGGCGTCGGCTGTGCTTCGTAGCCTTGATACAGGGCGATGAAGGTGATCGCGATGCCAAACACCACACTCTTGATGAAGCCGTTGTAAATATCGTTCCAGATGTCGACACTGGCCTGCATCTGCGACCAGAACGCGCCGTCATCGACGCCGATCAGTTGCACGCCGACCAGCCAGCCGCCCAGCACGCCCACCGCGCTGAACACCGACGCCAGCAGCGGCACCGCCAGCACGCCGGCCCAGAAGCGCGGCGCCAGCACGCGCTGGATCGGGTTGACGGCCATCATTTCCATGGCGGACAACTGCTCGCCGGCCTTCATCAGGCCGATTTCGGCGGTCAGCGAGGTGCCGGCGCGGCCGGCGAACAGCAGCGCGGTGATCACCGGGCCCAGTTCGCGGGTCAGGCCCAGTGCCACCAGTACGCCCAGCGACTGCTCGGCGCCGTATTTATTCAGCGTGGTATAGCCCTGCAAACCCAGCACCATGCCGACGAACAGGCCGGACAGGGTGATGATCAGCATCGAGTAGTTGCCGATGAAATGCAGTTGCTCGACCACCAGGCGCGGCCGCTTCAGCAGACCGGGCGACACGCTCAGCAGATTGGCGAAGGCGCGCGCGCCATAACCGATGCTCTCGACATAGTCGCGCAGCGGCGCGCCGAGGTTGGATAACCAGGTTTTCACACTCATACTTGCACTCCCAGGCCCAGATCGTCAGCCAGGGACTTGCCTGGATAATGGAACGGCACCGGGCCGTCCGCTTCCGCGTGGACAAACTGCTTCACATACGGGTCGGTGGAGACCATCATGTCGGCCGGCGTGCCGTGCGCGACAATCTTGCCCTGCGACAGGAAATAAACATAGTCGGCGATGGCAAAGCTTTCCTTGACGTCGTGCGACACCAGAATCGTGGTCGAGCCCAGCGCCGTGTTCAGGTTGCGGATCAGATTGGCGGTGACGCCCATCGAGATCGGGTCCAGGCCGGCGAACGGCTCGTCATACATAATCAGTTCCGGGTCCAGCGCGATCGAGCGCGCCAGCGCCACGCGGCGCGCCATGCCGCCGGAGATCTCGCCCGGCTTCAGCTTGGCGGCGTTGCGCAGGCCCACGGCCTGCAACTTCATCAGCACCAGATTGCGGATCAGCTCTTCCGGCAGGTCGGTGTGCTCGCGCAGCGGGAAGGCGACGTTCTCGAATACGGTCAGGTCGGTAAACAAGGCGCCGTGCTGGAACAGCATGCCCATCTTGCGGCGCAGCAGGTACAGGCCGGCGGTCTTCAGCTTGTGCACCACCTCGCCCTGCACCGTGACCTGGCCTTTGCGCGGACGCAGCTGGCCGCCGACCAGGCGCAGCACGGTGGTTTTGCCGCTGCCCGAGCCCCCCATGACCGCGATCACCTTCCCGCGTGGGAAGTCCATGTTCAAGCCCGACAGGATCGCCCGCTTGCCATAGGAGAAGTGTAGGTCACGGATTTCGACTAGATTAGGCACGACTGAACTCATTTTTTAGAATGCCGTATTGTAGTGCAGAAAGGTCAATCTCTGCTGAAGAGGCCATTAAGAGCCGACGTTGGGTAGCTGATAATACAACACTACTGAACCCAAAGTCAGCAATTTACACCGGGCACCAGATGTTACAGTCAAACGCCGCCTGAATAAAAAAACCGGATGCGGTCGGGGATCGCCCAACTGCATCCGGCAGGGTAGTCAGGCCGAGCCTGATACCGTGCTTGAGCTTAGCGCGGCAACTCGGAACTGCCCATCAGGAACTCATCGACCGCGCGCGCGCACTGGCGGCCTTCGCGGATCGCCCATACCACCAGCGATTGGCCGCGGCGCATGTCGCCGGCGGCAAATACCTTCGATACGGAAGTTTTGTAGCAGCCGTCGCCATCGGTGCTGGCCTTGGCGTTGCCGCGTGCATCTTTGTCAACCGCGAACGCGTCCAGGATGTTGGCGACCGGCGAGACGAAGCCCATGGCCAGGAAGACCAGATCGGCTTTCATGTCGAATTCCGAATTCGGCACTTCGGTCATCTTGCCATCTTTCCATTCAACGCGGCAGGCGATCAGTTTTTCAACCTTGCCGCCTTTGCCCTCCAGACGCTTGGTGGCCACCGCCCAGTCGCGCTCGCAACCTTCTTCATGCGACGACGAGGTGCGCAGCTTGGTCGGCCAGTATGGCCACACCAGCGGCTTGTTCTCTTGCTCCGGCGGCATCGGCATCAGTTCGAACTGGGTCACCGAGGCGGCGCCCTGGCGGTTCGAAGTGCCGACGCAGTCGGAACCGGTGTCGCCGCCGCCGATCACCACCACATGCTTGCCGGTGGCCTTGATCTGGTCTTTCAGCTTGTCGCCGGCGTTGATCTTGTTTTGCTGCGGCAGGAAGTCCATGGCGAAGTGCACGCCTTTCAGCTCGCGGCCCGGCACCGGCAAGTCGCGCGGGGCTTCCGCGCCGCCGGCCAGCACCACGGCGTCGAAGTCTTTCTGCAGGTCTTCAGGGAAGATGGTTTCCTTGGCCCAGTTGTTGACGTTGGCCGGGAAGTCCTTGCCAATCAGCACGCTGGTGCGGAAGGTCACGCCCTCGGCTTCCATCTGCTTGACGCGACGGTCGATGTGCGACTTTTCCATCTTGAAGTCGGGAATGCCGTAGCGCAGCAGGCCGCCGACGCGGTCGGATTTCTCGAACACGGTCACCGCATGGCCGGCGCGCGCCAGTTGCTGGGCGGCGGCCAGGCCGGCGGGACCGGAGCCGACCACGGCGACTTTCTTGCCGGTCTGCTTGCTCGGCGGCTGCGGCACGACCCAGCCGCGTTCCCAGCCTTCGTCGATGATCTTGTGTTCGATCGACTTGATGCCGACCGGATCTTCGCTGATGCCCAGCGTGCAGGCGGCCTCGCACGGCGCCGGGCAGATGCGGCCGGTGAATTCCGGGAAGTTGTTGGTCGAGTGCAGCGTGTCCAGCGCTTCGCGGTAGTTGCCGCGATAGACCAGGTCGTTCCAGTCGGGGATGATGTTGTTGACCGGGCAGCCGTTGTTGCAGAACGGGATGCCGCAGTCCATGCAGCGCGCGCCCTGGATCTTGGCTTGCTCATTGGTCAGTGGAATGACGAATTCCGCGTAGTTTTTCAGGCGCGTCGCTGGCGGCAGATAGCCTTCTTCCTGACGCTGGAATTCCATGAAGCCGGTGATTTTACCCACGATATTTTTCCTTCGTAATCTTTGAACCGTCGTTCCGGCGGCGGCCGGAACCCATGCTGACTCGGATCAGACGTTCTATGGGTCCCGGCCTGCGCCGGGACGACGTGCGTTTAATTTAGGCAGCGACTGGTTGCACAACAGCGGCTTCGTTCGCCACGTCCTCGGCCATTTCGGCCAGCGCGCGTTGGTATTCGCTTGGGAATACCTTGACGAACTTGCCGCGGCTGTCGGCCCAGTTGTCCAGCAACAGGCGCGCGCGCGTGCTGCCGGTGTGCTTGAAGTGACGCTCGATCAAACGCTTCAGGATCACTTCGTCGGCCTCGCGGCCATGGTCTTTGTGCTGCACGTGGAAGGTGGCGCTGTCTTTCTGCTGCTCCTTGGCCGACAGCACGCGTTCCAGCGTCACCATCGAGGTGTTGCAGCGCGTGTCGAAATCGCCCTCCGGATCGTAGACATAAGCGATACCGCCCGACATGCCCGCCGCGAAGTTACGGCCGGTGTTGCCCAGCACTACCACGGTGCCGCCGGTCATGTATTCGCAACCGTGGTCGCCGGTGCCTTCGACAATGGCGGTGGCGCCCGAGTTACGCACCGCGAAGCGCTCGCCGGCCACGCCGTTGAAGAAGGCTTCACCGGCAATCGCGCCGTACAGCACGGTATTGCCGATGATGATGTTGTTGACCGCCCAGCCGCGGAACTCGGTATTCGGACGCACGATGATGCGCCCGCCCGACAGGCCCTTGCCGACATAATCGTTACCCTCGCCGACCAGGTCGATGGTGATGCCGTGCGCCAGGAAGGCGCAGGCCGACTGGCCGGCCGTGCCTTGCAGCTGGATGTGAATGGTGTCGTCCGGCAGGCCGGCGTGACCGTAGCGCTTGGCCACTTCGCCCGACAGCATGGTGCCGACGGTGCGGTTCAAGTTCTTCACCGGCGAGATGAAGGACACGCGCTCGCCTTTTTCCAGCGCCGCCTTGGCCTGGGCGATCAGCTTGTGGTCCAGCGCCTTGTCGAGGCCGTGATCCTGCTCCAGCGTGTGGTAGATCGAGTGACCGTCCTGCGTTGGCGGCTGGTAGAAGATATTGCTGAAGTCCAGACCTTGCGCTTTCCAGTGCGAGATGGCTTTCGATTTGTCCAGCAGATCGACGCGACCGATCAGCTCGTCATAGGTGCGGATGCCCAGCTGGGCCATCAACTGACGCGCTTCCTCGGCAACGAAGAAGAAGTAGTTGACCACATACTCGGGCTTGCCCGAGAACTTGGCGCGCAGCACCGGATCTTGCGTCGCCACGCCGACCGGGCAGGTGTTCAGATGGCACTTGCGCATCATGATGCAGCCTTCCACCACCAGCGGCGCGGTGGCGAAGCCGATTTCGTCGGCGCCCAGCATGGCGGCGATAACCACGTCGCGGCCGGTACGCATCTGGCCATCTGCTTGCACCCGAATCCGGCTGCGCAGGCCATTCAGCACCAGCGTCTGCTGGGTTTCCGCCAGGCCCAGCTCCCACGGGGTGCCGGCGTGCTTGACCGACGACAGCGGCGAGGCGCCGGTGCCGCCGTCGTGGCCGGCGACCACCACGTGGTCGGCCTTGGCCTTGGTGACGCCGGCGGCGACGGTGCCGATACCCACTTCCGACACCAGCTTGACCGAGATCGAAGCGCGCGGGTTGGCGTTTTTCAGATCGTGAATCAGCTGCGCCAGATCTTCAATCGAGTAGATGTCGTGGTGCGGCGGCGGCGAAATCAGGCCCACGCCAGGTACCGAGAAGCGCAGCGTGGCGATGTATTCCGACACCTTGTGGCCCGGCAGCTGACCGCCTTCGCCCGGTTTGGCGCCCTGCGCCATCTTGATCTGGATCTGATCGGCCGAGTTCAGGTAAGCGGCAGTCACGCCGAAACGGCCCGACGCCACCTGCTTGATGCGCGAACGCAGCGAGTCGCCTTCCTGCAGAGGAATATCGACCACCATCTGTTCCTTGCCCATGACCGAGGCCATGGTCTCGCCCTGCTTGATCTTGATGCCTTTCAGCTCCATGGTGTAGCGCGATGGATCTTCGCCGCCCTCGCCGGTGTTGGACTTGCCGCCGATGCGGTTCATGGCGACGGCCAGCGTGGCGTGAGCTTCGGTCGAAATCGAGCCCATCGACATGGCGCCGGTGGCGAAGCGCTTGACGATTTCTTTCGCCGGCTCCACTTCATCCAGCGGAATCGCCTTGGCCGGATCGATCTTGAACTCGAACAGGCCGCGCAGTGTCAGGTGACGCTTGCTCTGGTCGTTGATGATCTGCGCGTACTCTTTATAGCTGGAGAAATTGTTGGCGCGGGTCGAGTGTTGCAGCTTGGCGATCGCGTCCGGGGTCCACAGGTGGTCCTCGCCGCGCACGCGGAAGGCGTATTCGCCGCCGGCGTCCAGATTGTTGGCCAGCACGGGATCTGCGCCGAAGGCCAGGTTGTGCAGGCGCAGCGCTTCCTCGGCCACTTCAAACACGCCGATGCCTTCCACATTGGACGCGGTGCCACGGAAGTACTTGTTGACCAGCGACTTGTTCAGGCCGACCGCTTCAAAGATCTGCGCGCCGCAGTACGACATATAGGTCGAGATGCCCATCTTCGACATCACCTTCATCAGGCCTTTGCCGACCGCCTTGGTGAAGTTGTAGATGGCTTTGTCAGCCGACATATCGCCCGGCAAGCCTTGTGCCATGTCGGCCAGGGTTTCCATCGCCAGGTACGGGTGGATCGCTTCGGCGCCGTAGCCGGCCAGCAGGGCGAAGTGGTGGGTCTCGCGGGCCGAGCCGGTTTCCACCACCAGGCCGGTCGAGGCGCGCAGGCCCTTGCTGACCAGGTGCTGGTGAACGGTGGAGGTCGCCAGCAGGGCGGGAATCGCCACACGCTCTGGGCCGACCGAACGGTCGGACACGATCAGGATGTTGTGGCCGGATTTGACCGCGTCCACCGCTTCCGCGCACAGCGACGCCAGGCAGGCTTCGACGCCTTCCTTGCCCCAGGCCAGCGGGTAGCAGATGCTCAGCTCATACGACTTGAACTTGCCGCCGGTATGCAGGCTGATGTTGCGCAGGCGTTCCATGTCGTCGAAGCCCAGGATAGGCTGCGACACTTCAAGCCGCATCGGCGGATTGACGTTGTTGGTGTCCAGCAGGTTCGGTTTCGGACCGATGAACGACACCAGCGACATCACCATCGCTTCGCGGATCGGGTCGATCGGCGGGTTGGTTACCTGGGCGAACAGCTGCTTGAAGTAGGAATACAGCGGTTTCAGCTTGTTGGACATGACGGCCAGCGGCGAGTCATTGCCCATCGAGCCGGTGGCTTCCTCGCCGGCGACGGCCATCGGCGCCATCAGGAATTTCAGGTCTTCCTGGGTGTAGCCGAAGGCTTGCTGGCGGTCCAGCAGCGACGGCACGGCTTTTTCGCCGGCGGCCGGCTTGTCCTTGGCGCGGTGGTGCGCCAGCTGGCTTTCGCTGAGCTTGATTTCGTTGAGCTTGATGCGCACCGCGTTGATCCACGCCTTGTACGGCTTGGCGTTGGCGTAGGTGTCTTTCAGCTCTTTGTCGTCGATGATGCGGCCGGCTTCCAGGTCGATCAGGAACATCTTGCCTGGTTGCAGACGCCATTTCTGGATGATTTTCGACTCGGGAATCGGCAACACGCCGGATTCCGAGGCCATCACCACCAGGTCGTCGTCGGTGACGATGTAGCGGGCCGGACGCAGGCCATTGCGGTCCAGCGTGCCGCCGATGTAGCGGCCGTCGGTGAAGGCCATGGCGGCCGGGCCGTCCCATGGTTCCATCATGGCGGCGTGATATTCGTAGAACGCGCGCCGATTGTCGTCCATCGTGCCGTGATTTTCCCAGGCTTCCGGGATCATCATCATCATCGCCTGGGCCAGCGGGTAGCCCGCCATCAGCAGCAGTTCCAGCGCGTTGTCGAAGCAGGCGGTGTCCGACTGGCCTTCGTAGATCAACGGGAACAGCTTGCGCAGGTCGTCGCCCAGCACGGCCGACTTCATCACGCCTTCGCGGGCGCGCATCCAGTTGAAGTTGCCTTTGACGGTGTTGATCTCGCCGTTGTGGGCGATCAGGCGGTACGGGTGGGCCAGCGGCCACTCAGGGAAGGTATTGGTCGAGAAGCGTTGGTGCACCAGCGCCAGCGCCGAGATGCAGCGCGCGTCTTGCAAATCTTTGTAGTACACGCCCACCTGGTCGGCCAGCAGCAGGCCTTTGTAGACGATGGTACGGGCCGACAGCGAGGCGACGAAGAATTCTTTGCCGTGGATCAGGTTCAGCGCCTGGATGGCGTGGCCGGACGATTTGCGGATCACGTACAGTTTGCGTTCCAGCGCGTCGGTCACCATGATGTCGGCGCCGCGGCCGATGAAGATCTGGCGGATCACCGGTTCTTTGGCGCGCACGGTCGGCGACATCGGCATGTCGGTATCGACCGGCACGTTGCGCCAGCCCAGCACCACCTGGCCCTCGGCGCGCACGGCGCGCTCGATTTCCTGTTCGCAGGCGATGCGGGAAGCGTTTTCCTTCGGCAGAAACACCATGCCGACGCCGTATTCGCCTGGCGGCGGCAGTTCGACCCCTTGCTTGGCCATTTCGTCACGGTAGTACTGGTCCGGGATCTGGATCAGGATACCGGCGCCGTCGCCCATCAGCGGATCGGCACCCACCGCGCCCCGGTGATCGAGGTTCTTCAAGATCAGCAGACCCTGTTCCACAATCGAGTGACTCTTATTGCCCTTGATGTGGGCGACGAAACCGACGCCGCAGGCGTCATGTTCGTTGGACGGATCGTACAGACCTTGTGCTTCCATGGCTAAACTCCAAAACTGATTGGCTTGAAAGACAAGGTTAGTGCAACGCAGCGTAAACCTCAAGCATAACAATTAGGGTCGGAGTCGAATTAAATTTTCCAAATAAGCTCAATTTTTTAATTGGGGACAGAGTGATTGTCATTCCGGCGGTTATGAATCGGTGGGCTTGGCTTTGAAAGGCCGCCCCCGCTTGGCCGGCAATACTTGCCGTTTCAGCTTATGCTGCAAGGCCGTCTGAAATTGCTGCGAGCCCAGCGGCCAGCCCTTGAGCAGCGCCTTGCCGATCAACGTCAGCTCCTCCGGCGTCAGCGGCGGCTCGGACAGCGCGCTGTAGGCCGCCTCGCGCTGGAACGGCGTGTTGCCCAATTCCCAAACCTTGGCGTGGTCGGTGATCAGCCCATCCGGGCGGATGCCGGCATGGTGACAATAGCTGGACCACGGATAATCCTCGGCGCGCGCCACCATGCCGTTGCGAACCGGGTTGAATTCGATGTATCGACTACACAACATGAAGTATTCGTCAGCATCGATCAGCGACGTTTTGTAGCGTCCGTTCCACAACGTGCCGCTACGAACATATTTCTGGTTGAAATACGGCACGTAGTAGCGGCCGATCCATTGCATCATCTGGCCCAGCCCGGTGTCATCGGACGGCGTGACCAGCAGATGCAGGTGATTCGGCATCAGGCAGTAAGCGTGAATCGCCACTTTGTAGGTTTTGGCGGCGTTGCGCAGCCAGCCGAGGAAGGTTTGATAATCCTCCGTATCGAGGAACACATCCTGGTTGTTGGCGCCGGTCTGGATGACGTGGTGCGGCTGATGCGGAACGATTAAACGGGGCAGGCGAGCCATACGGATAACAAAAAGGGCAGATCGGAGCCCGATTCTACCCTTGTTGTTTGACTCTGTCCCTGATTAAGACAAGTTGAAGCTGGCCGACAGGCTGTAACCCTCGCCGTAGGCGCTGCGCAGCGGCAGATCCTGACCGAGGCCGGTCCGCGCCTTCTTGCGCAGCCGGTAGACCAGCATGTCCACGCGGCGCCCGGCGTCCGGATCGTCGCCGCCGATGCCGGCCACGATCACCTGGCGCGGCACCGGCCGGGTGTTGATCGTCAGCAGATGCAGGAAATTGCATTCTTTCTCGGTCAGCGTGATCGCCAACCCTTGCAGCTCCAGTTGGCGAGCGCTCACCTTCAGCGTCCACTTGCTGGGCAGCGGAATCGTTTCCTGCGGCCCCACACGGCGGTCGAGCGCCTCGATGTGCGCGGCCAGTTCCGGGAATTTGATCGGTTTGGTCAGGTAGTGGTCGGCGCCGAGGCGCAGGCCGAGGATGCGGTTGTCGAAAGCCACGCGGCCGGTCAGCACCAGCAGCCCGATTTGCGGATAGAGCTGGCGCATGCGCGGGATGACATTAAAGCCATCCTCATCCGGCAGACCAAGGTCCAACACCACCACGCCGACATTGCCCTGGCTGAGGGCGGACCACATATCACCGGCGTTATTCGTGATATGCACTTCGTGTTCAAGCTCAGTCAGGAATTCCGCCATCTCTTCGGCGTAGTCCAGATTGTCTTCCACGATCAGTATTTGCGTCATTGATGCGCCATTCGTTCAATAATTGACCACAGCTGCGCCCAGACCTGGGAACGCTACTAGCTTGCGTCCAGGGAATTATCACTGCTGGCATCGACCCGCGCAAGGTTTTTCCCGGCGTCGGCCGCGACCGGCAGCCAAATCCGAAATTCCGTGCCGCTTTCAGAAACATTCCTGGCCGTCACCGTACCGCCGTGCACATCAACAATCGACCGCGCCATATACAGCCCCAGCCCCGATCCCGCCACGCCGACGGCGTTACTGCCACGGAAAGATTTCTCGAACACCCGTGGCAACTCCGTCTCGGCGATACCGTCGCCGTGATCGCGCACCAGGAACTCGATGCCACCTTCCGCTGCAATCTTGCCAACCAATTCTATCGGAATATCATCTTGCGTGTACTTAATTGCATTATCAAGCAACATCTCAAAACACAAACGCATGCCGGCGGGTTCACAACGTATGCCTTGCGGCAGGCCCTGGGTGTGGACGCTGATCTGCTTACGGCGCTGCCGCGCCTGCTCGGCGGCGGTTTCCAGCAACTGGGCGGGATTGATTTCGTTGGGTTGGCGCTCGCGGCCGAGGCTGGCCATGCGCTCGGGCGACAGGTATTCGTCCAGCATCGCCAGCATGCGGTCGACCGCGGTCTGAATCTTGCGGTAGCGCTTGCGGGTGGCCTCGTCGTGGTGGGCGCCGGTCATTTCCAGCCGCTGCACGGCGCCGTCGATGGTCGACAAGGGCGTGCGGAATTCGTGCGACAGCATGGAGGCGAACTTTTTCTGCTGCGCCGCCAGCTCGCGCCGCGCGCGCAGGTCGCGCACCACGCCGACCACCGTGGCCGGCGCGCCGTCGGCGCCGAGGATCAGCGTCGATTCGATTTCCACCGGCACCAGATGGCCGTCGGCGTGGGCCAGTTCGGTTTCACGCAGCGCGTGACGGCTGCTGGCGTCGCCATCGGCCTGGCTAGCCAGGCGCGCCGGCAAGTCCGCCAGCAAGCGCTGCGCCAGACTGTGCGCGGTGTCCAGCGTGTAGCCGAACTGGCGTTCGGCCGCCGGACTAAGCCAGGTGAGCCGCCGCGTGGCGCAGTCGGCCATCCAGCTGATCTCACCGCTGTGTTCCAACAGCAACCGATAGCGGGCTTCGTTGGCTTGGGATGTTTCTAACGCTGCCTGGAGTTCCGCTATCGTCTGGCCCATTGATTACTCCACCAAAGGTGCGAAGATTTGTTGCAGGTCTTCCTGGGTGAGCGCCATTTTCTGCGACTCGCCTTCCGCCAGGATCGATTGCGCCAGGTCGGACTTCTTCTGCTGCAAGAGCTGAATCTTCTCTTCCAGCGTGCCCTTGGCGATCAGTTTATACACGAACACCGGCTTGTCCTGTCCGATACGCCAGGCGCGGTCGGTGGCCTGGTTTTCTGCGGCCGGATTCCACCACGGATCGTAGTGGATCACGGTGTCGGCGGCCGTCAGGTTGAGGCCGACGCCGCCGGCTTTCAGCGATATCAGGAAGATCGGCACGGCGCCCTGCTGGAACGCCGCCACCTGGGCGCTGCGATCCTTGGTGTCGCCGGTGAGCAAGGCGTAGGGAATGTCGCGCGTCTCCAGTTCTTCCTGGATCAGCTCCAGCATGCTGGTGAACTGCGAAAACACCAGAATCTTGCGCTTCTCTTCCAGCAAGTCCTCGACCATCTGCATCAGGTCGAGCAGCTTGGCCGAGCCGGCCTGCTGCTGTTTCTTGGTGGTGGACTTGACCAGCCGCGGGTCGCAGCAAACCTGGCGCAGCTTCAGCAGCGCCTCCAGAATGACGATCTGGCTGCGCGCCACGCCCTTGCGGTCGATTTCCTCGCGCACTTTCTGATCCATGGCCAGGCGCACGGTTTCGTACAGGTCGCGCTGGGCGCCGGTCAGTTCGACCTTGCGCACCATCTCGGTCTTCGGCGGCAGTTCTTTCGCCACGCTGTCCTTGGTCCGGCGCAGCAGGAACGGCTTGATGCGGCGGTTCAGCAGCGCGCGGCGCAGCGGATCGTCCTGGCGCTCGATCGGGTGGCGGAACACGGTGTTGAAGCCCTTCTCGTCGCCCAGCAGACCGGGCAGCAGGAAGTGGAATTGCGACCACAGCTCGCCCAGGTGGTTCTCCAGCGGCGTGCCGGACAGGCACAGCCGATGCCGCGCGCGCAGCAGGCCGGCGCTCTGGGCCGCTTTCGAGCGGGTGTTCTTGATGTAGTGCGATTCGTCCAGGATGACCAGGTGGAAATCGTGCTCGCGCAGTTTTTCCTCGTCGCGCGGCAGCAGCGCGTAGGTGGTCAGCACCAGGTCGGCTTCGTCGATCTGGTCGAACTGGCCCATGCGCTCCTTGCCTTGCAGCAGCAGCACCTTGAGGCCGGGCGCGAAACGCGCGGCTTCTTCCTGCCAGTTGCCCATCAGGCTGGTGGGCGCGATGACCAGCGCCGGCGCGGTCAGGCGGCCGGCTTCCTTTTCCACCAGGATGTGCGCCAGCGTCTGCACGGTTTTCCCCAGGCCCATATCGTCGGCCAGGATGCCGGCGAAGCCGTATTCGCGCAGGAACTGCATCCACGACAGGCCGTCGGTCTGGTAGTCGCGCAGCGTGGCTTGCAGGCCGGCCGGGGTGGCGACGCGTTTGACCGAACCAAACTGGTTCAGGCGGGCGCCCATGTCGCGCAGCGCTTCGCCGCCGGTCCACGCCATTTCCACGTTGCGGGCCAGCTCGTCGAGGCGGGCGGCGTCCAGCGTGGCCATGTGCAGCGCGTTTTTGATTTTGTCGCTGAAATACAACTCGCCCAGCGTGCTCAGTATCGGCCGTACGCGGGCCCACGGCAGGGCGACGCGGCTGCCGTCGGCCAGCGTGGCCAGCATCTGGTCGTCCTCGCCGTGGTTGGCGATGACTTTCGGATTGAAATCGTTCGGCGCGTTGCGGATCAGCTGCACCAGCACCGGCAGCAGCGGCACGCGCTCCTGGTTGACCATGATGCCCAGTTCCAGATCGAACCAGGCGTGGCCACCGTCGGCCTCGTCTTCCACCACCTCGGCGTACCAGTCGCCGACTTCGACCGTGTCGTAGCGGTATTTGACGGTTTTTTCGATTTTCCAGCCGGCCTGCTTGAGCGCGGCGATGCCGTCGCGGGCGAAGCGCAGCCATTCGGCCTGGCTCGGCAGCAACAGGCCGCCCTTGACGCTGCTCAGCGGCAGCGCCGTCGGCGGCACGAAATGGCGTTCGTTCAGCAGCGCCAGCGCGGCGGCCTCGGCGGCCTCATCGCGCTGGATGATCTCGGTGACATCGCCCTTCTGGCGCACCACGCGCTGCGACGGGTCGAACGACACGCGCTCGCCGTCGTAGTCGTAGGACAGCACGGCGAAGTCGTGCCAGCGCTGGGCGGGGCCGTCGGCCAGCATGGCGGCGTCTAGCGTCAGCACCGGACGCGGCTTGACGTCGTCGCGCAGCCGCTGCGGCAGCGCCTGCGGCAGCGGCATCAGGCCCTGCAGGCCGTGCGCCAGCAGCAGCTGGGAGACGCGCATCTTGTCGGTATTGGTCAGCAGCGGCGCCTGCGCCACCAGCGCCTGCAGGTCGGCCAGCGGAATTTGCGTGCCCCCCTGGTTCAGTTGCAGCACGCCGCAGGACAGATTGTCGATGTACCACGGCGGATCGGTCGGCAGCATGTAGTCGACCTGGTCGGCGCCGACATGCTTGGCGCCCGGCGGCGGCGCCACCTGCCAGCCGAGGCGCAAGCCCTTGCCTTCCTCGCGCCAGGCCAGGTTGGCCTCGCGTAGCACGCCGCCTTTCAATGGATAGACCAGGCCGTTGCCGACGTCGGCCCACGAGTTGGCCCACAATAATTTGTCCTGCTCGGCCAGCATCTGCAGCAGCGCCGCGCCGATTTTGCCGCGCGGCTCGGTCGCCGAGCCGGTCTGGGAATTCTGGCCGCTGCGCATGGCGACGAAGAAGCGGATCAGGTCCTCATCGGCTGGCGTCATGAAAGTCGGTGGCGTCGACAGCAGCGAAAACACCTCGCTGACCGGACTGGCCGCCGCCACGTCGCCGTTCGGGCGCAAGCGGGCTTTGTACAGGCACAGCGCCACATGGCGGCCACCGCTGGTGGGCGCCAGCACGTAGATCAGCTTGTACTGGGTTTGTTTCGGATCGTTGTCGACCGGCGGCGGGCTCAGCTTGGCCTTGGGATGCGCGGCGGCATCCACACGCTGCAGCCAGGTGGCCACGGCATAGGACAGTTGGTTCGCGGGCGGCGCGTGGCGTGGAGCGGCCGGTGCCGGAGCAGCTGGAGCATCAGTGGCGTCGTCGCGGGTAAAATCCATAGGGCGCATTGTTGGTCAAAGATGGTTCAAAAACGGCAACAGGCAATATTATCCGCCATTGAAGCGTTCGTGTTTATGCTTTCTTTAAAAACCTGCACTAAAAGTGGGCTTGCACACGCCCACCGTCGATTTGTGACAAGACTGGCAAAAGAATGGCAACTTCGTGCTGATGTCGTATTATTCCGGGCTTGTCTGTCTAGGAACCACCACCATGTTGCCTTCCATCGAACAACGTCTCGCCCTGGAACTGTCCGCCAAGCCGGCCCAGGTCGCCGCCGCCATCGCCCTGCTGGACGAAGGCGCCACCGTCCCCTTCATCGCCCGCTACCGTAAAGAGGCGACCGGCGGCCTGGATGACGTCCAGCTGCGCCTGCTCGAAGAGCGCCTGCGCTACCTGCGCGAACTGGAAGACCGCCGCGCCAGCATCATCGCCTCGATCACCGAGCAAAACAAAATGACACCAGAGTTGTTAGATGCTGTCACGCACGCGGAAGACAAGACCCGCCTGGAAGACTTATATCTTCCGTACAAGCAAAAACGCCGCACCAAGGCCCAGATCGCCATCGAGGCCGGCCTGGCGCCGCTGGCCGACGCCCTGCTGGCCAACCCGGACCTGCAGCCGGAGACCGAGGCGGCCACCTACCTGCGCGCGGCGTTCACCACCGCCGACGGCAACAATCCGGGCGTGGCCGACGCCAAGGCCGCCCTCGACGGCGCGCGCCAGATCCTGATGGAACGCTTCGCCGAAGACGCCACGCTGCTGCAATCGCTGCGCGAATATGTGCAAGAGCATGGCATCGTGGAATCGAAGGTTATTGAAGGTAAGCAAGAAGAAGGCGAAAAATTCGCCGATTACTTCGACTATTCGGAAACCCTGGCCACGGTGCCGTCACACCGCGCCCTGGCGTTGATGCGCGGCCGCCGCGAAGGCGTGCTGGACGTGACGCTGCGCCTCGATTCCGAGCCGGAAAAGCCGAAATGGGACGCGCCGCACAATCCGTGCGAAAGCCGCATCGCCGCCCGTTTCGGCATCAAAAACAGCGGCCGCCCGGCCGACAAATGGCTGTCCGACACGGCCCGCTGGACCTGGCGCGTGAAGAGTTTCATGCATCTCGAAAGCGAGCTGATGGGCGCGCTGCGCGAAAAATCCGAAGCGGACGCCATCACCGTCTTCGCGACCAACTTGAAAGCCTTGCTGCTGGCGGCCCCGGCCGGCCAGCGCGCCACCATGGGCCTGGACCCGGGTCTGCGCACCGGCGTCAAAGTGGCGGTGGTGGACGCCACCGGCAAGGTGGTCGACACCGCCGTGATCTATCCGCACCAGCCGAAAAACGACTGGGAAGGCGCGCTGCACACGCTGGGCAAGCTGGCCGCCAAGCACAATGTGTCGCTGATTTCGATCGGCAACGGCACCGCCTCGCGCGAGACCGACAAGCTGGCGCAGGACCTGCTCAAGCGCTTCCCGGAGCAGAAGATGAACAAGATCGTCGTCTCCGAAGCCGGCGCGTCGGTGTATTCGGCCTCCGAATATGCGTCGAAAGAGCTGCCGGACATGGACGTGTCGCTGCGCGGCGCGGTGTCGATCGCCCGCCGCCTGCAGGACCCGCTGGCCGAGCTGGTGAAGATCGACCCGAAATCGATCGGCGTCGGCCAGTACCAGCACGACGTCTCGCAGACGCAGCTGGCGCGCACGCTGGACGCGGTGGTCGAGGATTGCGTCAACGCGGTCGGGGTCGACGTCAACACCGCGTCGGCGCCGCTGCTGGCGCGCGTGTCCGGGCTGTCGTCGTCGGTGGCGCAGGCGATTGTCGCGTATCGCGACGTCAAGGGCGCGTTCACCTCGCGCGCCGGGCTGAAGGCCGTGCCGCGCCTCGGCGACAAGACGTTTGAACAGGCGGCCGGCTTCCTGCGCGTGATCGGCGGCGACAATCCGCTGGACGCCTCGGCGGTCCACCCGGAATCCTACCCGGTGGTGCAGAAAATCCTGGCCGACATCCAGAAAGACATCCAGGGCGTCATCGGCGACAGCGCGCTGATCAAGCGGCTGCAAGCGGCCAAGTACGCCGACGACAAATTCGGCGTGCCGACCGTGACCGACATCCTGAAGGAACTGGAAAAGCCGGGCCGCGACCCGCGTCCGGAATTCACCACCGCCACCTTCAAGGAAGGCGTGGAGGACATCAAGGACCTGCGTCCGGACATGATTCTGGAAGGCGTGGTGACCAACGTCGCCGCCTTCGGCGCCTTTGTCGATATCGGCGTGCATCAGGACGGGCTGGTGCACATCTCGGCGTTGTCGAACACCTTCGTCAAAGATCCGCACACGGTGGTCAAGGCCGGCCAGGTGGTGAAGGTGAAAGTGCTGGAGGTGGACGAGAAGCGCAAGCGCATCGCCCTGACCATGCGCCTGACCGACAGCGCGCCGCAAGCCGGTTCGCAGCCGCAGCAGCGTGGCGACCGCAACGACCGCCGCGCCATGGGCCAGCAGCAAAAACAGACCGCGCGCGAGCCGGCGATCGGCGGCAGCATGGCCGCCGCCTTCGCCAAGCTGCGCGGTTAAGCGGCGCGCTTGAGGGCGGCAATGCGCCGCCCCAGCCGCACCGCGCTGTAGGCGGCGATCAGGCCGAAGCCCAGCGATACGCCATATTCGCCGGCGCCCCGCGCTGGAATGTGTACAAGCCCAACAACGAGTTCACCGCGCTCAGATGCCATCCCCGCGCGGCCATGCCTTGCAGCCACGCCTGCTGCTCCTCATCCTGCCAGACCCACCAGATTTTGAACTTTTTTATCATTTCCATGTCACCCCGCGCGCGCTGTTCACCATGATTTCCAGCCGGCGCACCTGCTCCGCCAGCACCGACCGGCCCAGTTCCGTCAGCGCATAAATCTTGCGCCGCTCCTCTTCCGCCACCTTGACGATCAATGCCTGCTTCTCCAGCGTGCCGAAAATGCCGTACAGCGTGCCCGGCCCCAGCGCGACGCTACCGGCGCTCATCGCTTGCGCCTGCTGCATGATGGCGTAGCCGTGCAGCGGCCGCTGGCTCAGCGCCAGCATCACGTAGAACGTGGCTTCGGACAGGGGCAGGTACTTGGCAAACTGGGTCATATGTCGCTAGTCGCTATATCGGAACTCGATATAGCGATCATACGCGGATTTTTTGCCGCGTCAAATACATCGCGCGCGCATTTCTTATAAAATGCCGATATTCCACATCTTTTACCCCTAGAGGCAGCTATGAGCGACGTACAAACCTGGATCAAAGAAACCGTGACCAACACTCCGGTGGTGCTGTTCATGAAGGGCACCGCCCAGTTCCCACAATGCGGCTTCTCCGGCCGCGCCATCCAGATCCTGAAAGCGTGCGGCGTGGAAAACATCGCCACCGTCAACGTGCTGGAAGATCCGGAAGTTCGCCAGGGCATCAAGGACTATTCGAACTGGCCAACCATTCCGCAGCTGTACGTGAAGGGTGAATTCATCGGCGGTTCGGACATCATGAATGAAATGTTCGAGTCGGGCGAACTGAAAGCGCTGCTGGATGCCTGATCGCCCGCAGCGGATCATCATCGCCATCACCGGCGCCACCGGCGCGGTGTATGGCGTGCGTCTGCTGCAACATTTACGCGATCTTAACGGCGTCGAAACCCATCTGCTGATTTCGGACGCCGCCGTCCTCACGCTGCACCAGGAAACCGGCTTGCAGCGGCGCGCAGTGGAATCGTTGGCCGATGTGGTGCACAAGGTGCGCGATGTCGGCGCCGCTATCGCCAGCGGCTCGTTCCAGAGCGACGGCATGGTGATCGCCCCCTGCTCGATGAAAACGCTGGCGTCGGTGGCCCATGGCCTGTCCGACAACCTGATCGCGCGCGCGGCCGACGTGGTGCTCAAGGAGCGCCGCCGGCTGGTGCTGATGGTGCGGGAAACCCCGTTCAACCTGGCGCATCTGCGCAATATGACGGCGGTCACGGAAATGGGCGGCATCATCTTCCCGCCGCTGCCGAGCTTCTATCACAACCCGCAAAGCATCGACGAGATGGTCGACCACACGGTCGCGCGCGTGATCGACCTGTTCAGTATCGAGCACGCGCTGGCGCCGCGCTGGGCGGGCCTGAAGAGCGCCTCTGGCGGCGACGCGGGCTAAGCTCAGCGCTTGTCGTAGTAAGAACTGCTGGCGCGTTTCAATTCCTGCGCCTCTTCCAGCATCCGGCGCTGGGCGATACGTTTGCGCATGACTTCAGCATGCTGAGCGGCGCTCATGGGCGGGGCGGTCATCAAATCTTTCAGCTGCGCGGCATTGCTGTAGTTGCTTTTCATCAAACGGCTCAAAGCGTGACTCCCCAAAAAGTAGGTTCTGTCCTATTGTGCCTGAAATCCGTGTCGGGACCATGACTATTCGCAAACGTGGCGAAAATAAAAAGGACGCCGCCTGTGGTGCGCGCTGATCCGAACAAAAACCGGCAAAAGATGAAACCTGTTTCACATCATGCATGATGCGGCGGTCGCGTGTCGGTCAACATTGCTCCGTAGTACTACGTAAAAATAACTACTTTTGGTAATTCACCCGCACCAGCATGCGGATAAATTCGCGCGCGATCTGGCGATGGTGTTCGTCCAGGCGCTGCAAATCCGCGATCAGCTTGACGTCGGCCGACTCGAACCGCGAGGCCGCCGCGCCGTTGTCGCCCGCCGGCGCGCCGTCCTCCGGACCGCCGAAGCGCAGCCATTCCGCCGGCACGCCCAGCCACTGAGCGATCATGCGCAGCTTTTCCTGCGTCGGAATCGCCTCACCGACGAGCCACTTCCGCGCGGCGTGCACGGTAATCGGCCGGCCATCGAAACGGATGTTGAATTCGCGCGCCAGCCGGGTGGGACTGTCGGGCGAATAATGGGCATTCTTGAGAGCCTGTTGAAGCCGCTGGCTAAAGCTTTCGCGTTCATTAGAAGAATTCATCATTGCACTATTTCACGTTGCGTCATGAAAGTCAGTCTATGCGAGGGGCGCGGCAATCGTAACTTCCTACGGCATTATAATTAACATTCTAGCTTCTGCCAGAGCCAACGACGGGCAAATTTGCGGGTGAATTTTATTCGGCCAGCCAGCGCGGGATGGCTATGATCCTGCCGCGTGGCCTTTCACGTCGCACGATACCATTGCGCATCTTGTTGGTCACGGGTCGCCACCAAGTCTACGTTCTACCAGTGTGTTTCGCGCTACAATGGTTTGACGTTGACGTTGACGTTGACGTTGACGTTGACGTTGACGTTGACGTTGACGTAAACGGAAATCCATATAAAACATGTCCACCTACACCATTACCGAACTGGCGCGCGAATTCGACGTGACCGCGCGCGCCATCCGATTCTATGAAGACCAGGGGCTGCTGAGCCCATCGCGCGAAGGTGCGGGCGGCCGCAACCGCGTGTATACCGGGCGCGACCGCACCCGCCTGAAGCTGACGCTGCGCGGCAAGCGTCTGGGGCTATCGCTGGCCGAGATCAAAGGCCTGGTCGACATGTACGAGACGCCCAAGGACTCGGCGGCGCAGATGCACCGCTTCCTGAATGTGCTGGGCCAGCACCGCGAAACGCTGGAACAGCAACGCGAAGACATCGAAATGTCGCTGGCCGAAATTCAGGCCCACGAAGACGAATGCAAGCGCCTGCTGGCCGCACAAACCTAACCCCGGTGTCAGGTCTGACACCGGGGTTGACGCCGTAGTTGACGTTTACGTTAACGTCATAGCGGCGTATGATGGCCGTTCCGGATTTCATACACAATAGAGGAAGACATGCTCCATCTCCCAGGCCTGACCTTTGACCATGGCGAGGATATCGCCGCGCTGCGCGAGGCCGTGCAGCAGTTCGCCGCCGCCGAGATCGCCCCGCGCGCGGCCGAGATCGACCGCAGCGATCAGTTCCCGATGGACCTGTGGCGCAAAATGGGCGAGCTGGGCGTGCTCGGCATCACCGTGCCGGAAGAGTATGGCGGCGCCAATATGGGCTATCTGGCCCATATCGTGGCGATGGAGGAAATCTCGCGCGCCTCGGCCTCGGTCGGCCTGTCGTATGGCGCGCACTCCAATCTGTGCGTCAATCAGATCAAGCGCAACGGCAACGTGGCGCAAAAACAGCAATACCTGCCGAAGCTCATTTCCGGCGAGTACATCGGCGCGCTGGCGATGTCCGAACCCAACGCCGGCTCCGATGTGGTCAGCATGAAGCTGCGCGCCGACCTCAAGGGCGATCACTACGTCCTCAACGGCACCAAGATGTGGATCACCAACGGCCCCGACGCCGATGTGCTGGTGGTCTACGCCAAGACCGACCTCGACGCCGGCCCGCGCGGCATGACCGCCTTCCTGATCGAGAAGGGCAGCAAGGGCTTTTCGATCGCGCAGAAGCTGGACAAGCTGGGCATGCGCGGCTCCCACACCGGTGAACTGGTGTTCGAGGATTGCGAAGTGCCCGTCGAAAACGTGCTGGGCGGCGTCGGCAAGGGCGTCAATGTGCTGATGTCCGGCCTCGACTTCGAGCGCACCGTGCTGTCCGGCGGACCGCTGGGCATCATGCAGGCCTGCATGGACGTGGTGGTGCCTTACATCCACGACCGCAAGCAGTTCGGCCAGGCGATCGGCGAGTTCCAGCTGATGCAAGGCAAAATCGCCGATATGTACTCGACCATGATGGCCTCCAAGGCCTACGTCTATGCGGTCGGCCAGGCCTGCGACCGCGCCGTCACGCCGGAACAGGTGCGCAATCTGCGCAAGGACGCCGCCGGCGCCATCCTCTACAGCGCCGAAAAGGCGACCTGGATGGCCGGCGAGGCGATCCAGACGCTGGGCGGCAACGGCTATATCAACGAATACCCTGTGGGCCGCCTGTGGCGCGACGCCAAGCTGTATGAAATCGGCGCCGGCACCAGCGAAATCCGCCGCATGCTGATCGGCCGCGAGCTGTTCGCAGAAACTTGTTAAGGGAGATTTGAGCATGAACGATCCTATCGTTATCGTCGGTGCCGCGCGCACCCCCATGGGCGCCTTCCAGGGCGACTTTTCCAGCAAGGCCGCGCACGACCTGGGCGCCGTCGCGATCCAGGCCGCCGTTGAACGCGCCGGCATCGACGCCAAGCTGGTCGAACATGTCTACTTCGGCAACTGCCTGATGGCCGGCCAGGGTCAGGCGCCGGCGCGTCAGGCGCTGTTGAAGGCCGGCTTGCCAACGTCCACCGGCGCCGTCACGCTGTCCAAGATGTGCGGCTCGGCGATGCAGGCCGCCATCTTCGCGCACGATCAGCTGGTGGCCGGCAGCGCCGACGTGGTGATCGCCGGCGGCATGGAGTCCATGACCAATGCGCCTTACCTGATTCCAAAAGCGCGCGGCGGCTACCGCATCGGCCACGGCATGATGTTCGATCACATGATGTACGACGGTCTGGAAGACGCCTACTCGCGCAACGAAAAGACCGGCGAAGGCCGCTCGATGGGTACCTTCGCCGAAGAGTGCTCGGCCAAGTACGCGCTCACCCGCGAGGCGCAGGATAACTTCGCCATCGCCTCGGTGAAACGCGCGCAGGTCGCCACCAATGAGGGCTACTTCAAGTGGGAGATCGCACCGGTCACCGTGACCTCGCGCGCCGGCGACACCGTCATCGACAAGGATGAAGGCCCGCTGAAAGCGAAGGTCGACAAAATCCCGACGCTGCGCGCCGCGTTCAAGAAGGACGGCACCATCACCGCCGCCTCGTCGTCGTCGATCAACGACGGCGCCGCCGCGCTGGTGATGATGCGCGAATCGAAGGCCAGGGAACTCGGCCTGACGCCAATCGCCCGCATCCACGGCCACGCCACCTTCGCGCAGGAGCCGGACTGGTTCACCACCGCGCCAATCGGCGCCATCGAAAAGCTGTACAAAAAAATCGGCTGGAGCACCAAGGACGTTGACCTGTTCGAGATTAACGAAGCTTTCGCCGCCGTGCCGATGGCCGCCATGCACGACCTGGATATCCCGCACGACAAGGTCAACATCCACGGCGGCGCCTGCGCGCTGGGCCACCCGATCGGCGCCTCCGGCGCGCGTATCATCGTCACCCTGCTGGGCGCACTGAAACGCACCGGCGGCAAGAAGGGCGTGGCGGCGCTGTGCATCGGCGGCGGCGAAGCGACCGCGATGGCCGTGGAGCTGGTGTAATGGCGACGGTATTGGTGATCGGCGCATCGCGCGGCATCGGCCTTGAACTGGTCAAGCAGTATCGCAAGGACGGCTGGCGCGTGATCGCCACAGCGCGCAAGCAGGAAGACTGCGACGCGCTGGCGGCGTTGGGCGCCGAGCCACACAAGCTGGATGTGAACAACGTCGAAGCGGTGGCCGGCATCGGCTGGAAGATGGATGGCGAAGAGCTGGATGTCGCCATCCTCAACGCCGGTGTGTATGGCCCGCGTCACGATGGCTTCCCGACCGAGGCCGATTTCAACTCGGTCATGCACACCAATGTGCTGGCGGCCATGCGCCTGCTGCCGATCCTCGCGCCGCTGGTGGGCGCGGCGCAGGGCAAGCTGGCGGTGCTGTCGTCGCGCATGGGGTCCTTGAGCGAGCGCCAATCGCCGCAAGGCTCGCTGTACCGCGCCAGCAAGGCCGCGCTCAATTCGGTGCTGATCGACACGGCGCTGGTGCATGGCAAGCAGGGCGTCACCTGCGTCGCCTTCCATCCGGGCTGGGTGCAGACCGACATGGGCGGCGCCGGCGCCGACATCACGGTGGAACAAAGCGCCAGCGGCATCCGCGCGACGCTGGCGGCGCTCCCTACGTCCGAGCAAGCGGTGTACCGCGCCTACGATGGCACCACCATTGGCTGGTAAAAGGGAAGAGACACGATGCTACTAAGTCAGGAACACGAAATGATCCGTGACGCCCTGCGCACTTTCGCGCAAGAGCGTCTCGCCCCCAACGCCGCCCGCTGGGACAAGGAGCACCACTTCCCGAAGGAAGAGCTGAAGGAGCTGGCGGCGCTGGGCGCCTTCGGTGTCGCCGTGCCCGAGGAGCTGGGCGGCGCTGGCATGGATTACGTGTCGCTGGCCCTGGTGCTGGAGGAGATTGCGGCGGGCGATGGCGGCACGTCCACCATCATCTCAGTCAACAACTGCCCGGTGTGCAGCATCGGCATGATGTATGCGAACGCGCAGCAGAAGGAACAATGGCTGCGGCCACTGGCACAAGGCGCGATGCTGGGCGCGTTCTGCCTCACCGAACCGCACACCGGCAGCGACGCCGCCGCATTGCGCACCACCGCCACGCGCGATGGCGATCACTATGTGCTGAACGGCGTCAAACAGTTCATCACCAGCGGCAAGCATGCGGACGTGGCGATTGTCATGGCGGTCACCGACAAAGCGGCGGGCAAGAAAGGCATCAGCGCCTTCTGGGTGCCAACGGCGACGCCGGGTTACATCGTCGCCGGCATTGAACACAAGATGGGGCAGCACTCATCGGACACCGCGCAGATCGTGTTCGAGAACTGCCGTATCCCGGCGGAGAATCTGATCGGCGCGGAAGGCCAGGGTTACAAGATCGCCTTATCCGGATTGGAGGGCGGCCGCATCGGCATCGCCTCGCAGTCGGTGGGCATGGCGCGCTCCGCGTATGAAGCGGCGCTGAGCTATGCGCGAGAACGGGAAAGCTTCGGTAAGCCGATCTTCGAGCATCAGTCGGTGCAATTCAAATTGGCCGAGATGGCGATGCAGATCGAAGCCGCGCGCCAGCTGATCCTGCACGCCGCAGCAATGAAGGACGCCGGCCTGCCGTGCCTGAAGGAAGCCGCGATGGCCAAACTGTTCGCCTCCGAGATGGCGGAAAAGGTCTGTTCGGATGCGATCCAGATCCACGGCGGCTACGGCTACGTCAGTGACTTTCCAGTGGAACGCATCTACCGCGACGCGCGCGTATGCCAAATCTACGAAGGCACCAGCGACATCCAAAAAATCCTCATCGCCCGCGCCCTCTAACCGCCGTTCCCGCGCAGGCGGGAACCCATGGAACGCATCAAGCACAGATATCCGCGTGCTGCTCAAACCACATCAACTTCTTCACGTTGTATTGCTTGGTGAATCCGTTTGTCAGGTTTTGTTGGTATCCGCCACCACCGCTTCGCCGATGGCGTAGAAATTGCCGCCGGCGATGTAGTGCAGGCTGCGCCACCGCGGGTCAGCCTTCTCGAAAGCCCAGTGGCCGTTCTGGAATACGCGGTCATCCGCATACGCGGCCACCACTTCGCCGATGAACAAGTCGTAGACCTGCTCATTGCGCGGCTCCGGCAGCACTTTGCAGATCAACCATGCCGACGATCCGGCCACCAGCGGCACATCGTAACCGTCAACACGGAACAGCCGCACGCCAGCCTTGGTCAGCTTGTCCGGGGTATCGTTGGCGCTGGTGTGACCGACATCATAGGTCAGCCGCAGCTGCGCCATATTCGGCACCTGCAGCGCGAAGTAGCCGCTCTTTTCCACCAGCGGACGCGTGGCCGTCGCCTTGTCCAGCACCAGCGTCACCTTCGGCGGCGCAAAATCCAACGCGCACGACCACGCCGCCGACATCACATTCTCCACGCCGTCATGGCTGGCCGACACCAGCACCGTCGGTCCATGATTCAATAGGCGATAAGCTTTTTCAAGTGCTACCGGTTTGATATGCTGATCCAATCCTGGCTCCTCAAGTTCGGGGCGGAACAATGTACACCACCTTGCCAATCACCGATTTGGCCGGCACAAAGCCCCAGTAGCGGCTATCCAGGCTGTTGTCGCGATTGTCGCCCATGACGAAATAGCTGGCCGCCGGCACCGTGCAGCTCAAGGCCGTAGCGCCGACCTGGCATTGCGGCGGCAGCTGTGCGTCTTGCTGCATCCACCATGCCGCCGCCTCCTTGACCAGGTAGTCATGTTCGATCCGGTCCAGCCGCTGACGATAGCGCTGCAGGGGCACCAGCTGATTTTCATCCAGATACTCCGGTAGCGCCTTGCCACGAACGTCGACGCCGTTGACATACAGGCGCTTGTCGTCGCGGTATTCAATATGGTCGCCCGGCAGGCCGACCAGGCGCTTTATAAAGCTCTGGCGCGGATCACGCGGCCAGTCGAACACGATCATGTCTCCCCGTTCCAACGGCTGCGAGATGCCGCCATTGCCGAAGCTGAAACCCATCGTGCTGTAATGACCGTAACCCCATTTCTGCACCAGCACATTGGAGCGAACCGGAAGCGTCGGCAGCATCGCCGAAGATGGCACCTTGAACGGCTCATAAGCAAACACCCGCAACAGCACGACGAAAATGCCAACGCCGGCCACCATCGCCAGCATGCCATACCAGCGCGCGTACCACGGGCGGATCGCCTGTTCCGGCGCGGCCGCGGCCAACCGGTAGGCAAGCCAGATCCACAATGCAATCAGCGCCAACGACAGGATTCCGGCGGCACCCTCGGCCAATTGGCCTGGCAGCAGGAAACCGGCGAGGCCCAATGCCAGCGATATGGTGAAGCTGATCACAGCCCAGCGCGGAGCGCCCACATACAAGAACGCCAGCGGCGTGGCAAAGATACTCAGTACTACGGCAATCCACTTCTTCGGTTTCACGTTATCCCCAGGCGCACTGCTAATGCCGCCAATGTGACAAACAAAACCGGCAACGTCAAGCAGATGCCGACGCGGAAGTAGTAACCCCACGAGATGCGCGTGCCCTTGTTGGCCAGCACGTGCAGCCATAGCAGCGTCGCCAGGCTGCCGATCGGCGTGATCTTCGGACCGAGATCGCTGCCGATCACGTTCGCATACACCATCGCTTCGCGCACCGCGCCCTGCGCCGACGTGGCATCCACCGACAAGGCGCCGATCAACACGGTCGGCAGGTTGTTCATGATCGACGACAGAATCGCGGTCAGGAAGCCGGTGCCCATGGCCGCGCCCCATACGCCATATTGCGCACACCAGTTGAGCGCCGCTGTAAGGTAAGCCGTCAGCCCCGCGTTGCGCAAGCCGTACACCACCAGATACATCCCCAGCGAAAAAATCACGATCTGCCAAGGCGCGTGCAGCAGCACCTCGCGCGTGGAGATGCGGTGTCCGCGCGACGCCACCACCAGCAGCACCAGCGAGCCCACCGCCGCCACCACGCTGATCGGCACGCCCATCGGTTCGATGACGAAGAAGCCGATCAGCAGCAGGCCCAGTACCCACCAGCCGGCGATGAAGGTGGCGCGGTCACGAATCGCCAGCGCCGGATCTTTGATCTGCCGCACATCGTAGTCCGCCGGAATATCGCGGCGGAAGAACCACAGCAGCACCGCCAGCGTGGCCGCGACGGCGACAACATTCACCGGCACCATCACCGCCGCGTAGCGCGCGAAGCTGATGCCGAAATAATCCGCCGAGACGATGTTCACCAGGTTCGACACCACCAGCGGCAGGCTGGCCGTATCGGCGATAAAGCCGGCCGCCATCACAAACGCCAGCGTGGCGCGCGCGGAAAACCGCAGCTCGTGCAGGATGGCGATGACGATCGGCGTCAGGATCAGCGCCGCGCCATCGTTGGCGAACAGGCCGGACACCGCGGCCCCCAGCAACACCAGCAGCACGAACAACCGCTTGCCGCTGCCGCCACCCCAGCGCGCCACATGCAGCGCCGCCCATTCGAAGAAGCCGGCCTTGTCCAGCAGCAGGCTGGTGACGATGATGGCGACGAACGTCGCCGTCGCGTTCCAGATGATGTGCCACACCACCGGAATATCGCCGACATGGATCACGCCCGCCAGCAAGGCCGCCGCCGCGCCCAGCGAGGCGCTCCAGCCGATACCCAGGCCACGCGGCTGCCAGATCACCAGCACCAGCGTGGCGATAAAAATCAGCAAAGCGTTCAGCATCCGATACGCTCCAGTGCTTGTTGCGAAATCGCCGGTAGCGCCAGAAAGGCTTCGATGCGCGCGCGGATGATGCGGTAAGCCTGCTCAAACGCAGCTTCGATTTCCTCTTCCGTTCCCACCACATGACTCGGGTCATCGACACCCCAATGCGCGCGCAGCGCCGGCGCCAGATAAGCAGGACAAGTCTCGCCAGCCGCGCTGCCGCAGACGGTGATCACAATATCCGGCGTGACCGGCAGGTGATCCCACGATTTGCTGTAGCAGCCCTCGGTGGAGATACCTTTGCGCGCCAGTAGCGCCAGCGCGCGCGGATGCAGTTGGCCGGCCGGCCGGCTACCGGCGCTGATCGCGCGCCAAGCCAGCGGCGCCAGATGATTGAAAATGGCCTCGCTCAAAATGGAGCGGCAGGAATTGCCGGTACACAGAAAAAGAATATTCATGGTTTGCACGGGACACCGCCGCAGCAGTTTTCAGTTAAAAAGTTGATCAGACCATTCATCGCGGCGATGTCGGCCGAGTAAATGACGAACCGTCCCTGCTGGCGCGAGGCGATCAGGCCGGCGTGCGACAGTTCCTTCAGGTGAAACGACAGCGAGGACGGCGCAATAGCGAGCCGCTCGCCGATTTTACTGGCGGCCAGCCCCTCCGGACCGGTCTGCACCAGCAAGCGAAACACGGCAAGCCGGCTTTCCTGCGCCAGCGCCGCCAGCGCGGCCAGGGTTTGTTTGGTATTCATGCTGGCATACTAGCGCATACACTTCTACATTTCAAATAATATTGAAATATTAGCGAAATTCAGTTCGACATGAAGTCGGAACGAATATCGATCAGCTCGGCGCTGGGGAGGGCGCGCTGCACGTCGGCGATGGCGCTGGACAGGGCAGCGGCGGGACTGTCGGCGGCACGCAGGAATTCCAGCACCAGATAGCCGGCGCGGTTGACGCTCACCCGCGCGTCCGCGCAGTCGCAGGCGGCCAGTTGTCCGGCCAGCTGATCGTCGTCGCGGCACTGGCTCGGCAACCGGTAGCGGAGCGTAAAAGCGAATTCCATCGTGCACCTCCATCAGCACTTCAGAATAAGCTGACACCGTCCGCCCCCTTTGGGCGAACGCAAGCTGCGGACGAAAAAAAAGCCCGCATCGCTGCAGGCTTCGTTCCAATGTATTACCTATGCTTCAATCGTACCGGGCTCCAGGGCTATATGCCAAGTGAGGCGGCGTCTCAGGCGCCCATGCTATCTGCGTGGTGCCCCTGACGTGTAAATCGACTAAC
Source organism: Duganella lactea (assembly GCF_009857505.1). Lineage (GTDB taxonomy): Bacteria > Pseudomonadota > Gammaproteobacteria > Burkholderiales > Burkholderiaceae_D > Rugamonas > Rugamonas lactea. The sequence goes on along the minus strand of NZ_WWCP01000001.1, from coordinate 306,089 downwards.
GTTTTCGGGATTACAACTCCAGCGTCTGCGTCACCTGCGCCATCGAACTTACACAACTCTGGGCGCGGCGCATCGGCCGGATGTGGGACTGTTTGCAGGCAAACCTCAACCACGGACGTAGTGTACCACACATTTTGTGCGGCGCACAAATTTATTGTGCCGGTGCTTCCGTGGTCAGCGGCCGGGCGGCGCGGCGCGGCCGTTCGCGGCCCACCCGCTCGAACTCGGAAATAACCTGCGCGCCGAACAGCAGCAGCGTGGCGCCGATCTCCAGGCTGAACATGACGATGATGGCGGTGGTCATCGAGCCGTACACCACGTTCACCTGCGACAGCGTGGAGAAGTACCACACCAGGATGTGGCGGGCGATTTCCCACAGCAGCGCCGCCGTTACGCCGCCGATCAGCGCGTGCGACGGCGACAGCCGTCCGACCGGCATCACCAGATAAATCGACGACAGCACCAGCACCTCGCCGGCAAAACCGAGCAGGTACAGCAGCACACCCGACACGCCGTTCAGCGACCAGTTGTAACCGAACAGGCGCACACTCTCCTCGCCCATCACCTGCAGGCTGCCGGCCACCAGCGTCACCAGCAGCATGCCGGCCCCCAGCGACAGGATGTAGCAGTAGGGCATGACCGCCGAGATCATGAAATGCCGCCGCCGGATCGCCACCCGGTGCTTGAAGATCACGCACATGGCGTTCTCCAGCACGGTGAACGCCAGCGAGCTGAAGAACAGCATGGTCACCACCAGCACGCCGCCGACCAGGTCGCGATGTTCGAGGAAATGCGCCACCTCCGCCACGATCGGCCTGGATTGCCCCGGCACCACATAGTTCAGATAGCGGCCGACCGCCGACAGCAATTCGGCCTGATCGATGACGTGCGACAAGGCCACCACCACCAGCATCAGCAGCGGCAGGATGGACAGCAGCGAGTAATACGCCACCGCGCCCGCCAGCAGCAGGCCTTGATTGGCGCGAAAGCCCTTCAGGCATTGCACCGTGAAATCCATGGGATGACCGGCCACATAGGCCAGCGCCCGGCGGTTGAATAAGTTCATACGAACAATTCTAGGCACAGCCCGACGCGCGGTATGTGCGGCGGCGTCCAGATAGCGCTTATACTTTGCGTCTACATTACTGCACTCAAGAAATATGTCGCTCAATTACATCTGGTCTGGATTCTTCCTGGTGGGCTTCCTGGCCGCGCTGGCCCAGTTCATCTTTCTGGGCGACACCGAAATTTTCAAGCGCATCATCGACGGCACCTTCGACTCGGCCCGCACCGGCGTGATGGACATCGCCCTGCCGCTGGCCGGCGTGATGACCTTGTGGCTGGGCATCATGAACATCGGCGAGAAGGCCGGCGCCATCGACCTGCTGGCCAAGCTGATCGCGCCGTTCTTCTCGCGCATCTTCCCGGGCGTGCCGTCGAATCACCCGGCCACCGGCCACATGGTGATGAACTTCTCGGCCAACCTGCTGGGCCTGGACAACGCCGCCACGCCGTTCGGCCTGAAGGCGATGGAAAGCCTGCAAACGCTCAACCCCAACAAGGACGAGCCGACCGACGCGCAAATCATGTTCCTGGTGCTGCACACCTCGGGCCTGACCTTGATTCCGCTGGCCATCATGGCGCAGCGCTCGATCCTGGGCGCGGCCGATCCCTCGGATATTTTCATCCCCTGCATGGTGGCGACCTATGTGGCGACCATGACCGGCATCATCGCCGTGGCGATCCGCCAGCGCATCAACCTGTTCAACCGCGTGGTGGTGGGCTGGCTGGGCGGCATCACCGCCTTCATCATCGGCATCGTTTTTTATTTCACCCATTATCTGACCAAGCCGGAGATTGAAGTAGTCTCCAAGGTGTTCAGCAACTTTGTGCTGATCGCCGTCATCGGCGGCTTCATCATTGGCGCCTTGCGCAAGAAGGTCAATGTCTACGAGGCGTTTATCGAAGGCGCCAAGGGCGGCATCCAGACCTCGATCACCGTCATTCCGTACCTGGTCGGCATGCTGGTGGCGATCAGCGTGATCCGCAACGCTGGCCTGCTGGGCTTTATCGTGCAGGGCTTCAGCTGGCTGTTCAGCTTCCTCGGCTTCAACACCGACTTCGTGCCGGCGCTGCCGACCGCGCTGATGAAGCCGCTCAGCGGCAGCGCCGCCAAGGCCATGATGATCGACACTATGCAAACCTACGGCGTCGATTCCTTTGTCGGCCGCCTGGCCTGCGTGTTCCAGGGCTCGGCCGACACCACTTTCTACATTGTCGCGCTGTACTTCGGCTCGGTTGGCATCCGCAAGACGCGCTATGCGATCTCGTGCGGGCTGATCGCCGATCTGGCCGGCGTGATTGCCGCGATTGCGATTTCCTATGTCTTCTTCTACTAAGCTGTTGCGCCGCCTGGTGGCGGCCGCCTTTCTCGTCACCGGCGTTGCCCAGGCCGCCTTGCCGGAGCCGGTGGCGCAACTGATGCAGGCCGCGCGCATCCCGCAGGAGGCCGCCGGCGTGATCGTGCTGCGCGGCGAGGCGGTGCTGGTGTCGCACAACGCCGGACAGAGCATGTCGCCGGCGTCCACCATGAAGCTGTTCACCACGCTGACGGCGCTGGAGCAGCTGGGGCCGGCCTTCCGCGGCCGTACCGAATTGCGCAGCGACGCCGAGGTGGTCGACGGCGTCCTGATGGGCGACCTGATCCTGCGCGGCGGCGCCGACGCCGACCTCAACGCGGACGCGCTGACGCACATGCTGGAAGCGCTGCGCAACCAGGGCATCCGCCGCATCCAGGGCGACCTCGTCATCGACCGGCTGCTGTTTACGCCGTCGCGGCCGGCGCTGGGGCAGCCGCCGTTTGACGAGTATCCATGGGCGTATTACAACGTCATCCCGGACGCCGCGCTGGTCAACACCAACCTGCTGAAAGTGACAATGCGCTCCACCGCCGATCAGGTCTCGCTGGTGATGCAGCCGGAGCTGGACAAGGTCAGCATCCGCTCGGACATGCAGCTGAGCGACACCCCCTGCGCCACCTGGGAAAACGGCTGGCGCACGCCGAGCTACGCGCGCCAGGGCGACCGGATTGAAGTGATCCTGCACGGCGCCTTCCCGAAAGACTGCACCAAGGCCACCAGCATCAACGTGCTGGACAGCCAGGACTATCTGGCACGCCTGCTGCTGGCCGCATGGCACAAGCTCGGCGGCAGCCTGAACGGCGAGGTGCGCGAGGCCACATCGTCTGCGGCCCAGCCGACACGGCTGCTGGCCGAACACGTCTCGCGCTCGCTGCCCGAGATCCTGCGCGACACCAACAAGCTGTCCGACAACACGCTGGCCCGCACCATCTTCCTCAGCCTGGGCAGTCTGGAAGCCGACCCCATGCTGGGCAGCAAACCGCTGCCGCCCGACGCCGGCGGCGCCAGCACGCCGATGCGGGCCGAGACCGCGATCCGCGCCTGGCTGCGGCAACACAACATCGACGGCAACGGCCTGGTGCTGGACAACGGCTCGGGCCTGTCGCGCAGCGAACGCGCCACGCCGGCCCAGTTGGCCGGCGTGCTGCAAGCCGGTCTGAAAAGCCTGTGGATGCCCGAGTTCCTCGCCAGCCTGCCGATCGCCGCCACCGACGGCACCATGCGCCGCCGGCTCCAGGACAGTCCCGCCGCCCAGCGCGCGCGGCTGAAAACTGGTAGCCTGAAAGGCGTTATCGCCATCGCCGGTTATGTGACCGACGCCAACAACCAGCCGTGCATCGTGGTCGCCATCCTCAACGACGAACATGTCGCCAACGGCGCCGGCCGCGCCGTGCTGGACACGCTGGTCGATTGGGTGGCGCGCAGCAACTAACCGGAGCCCCACATGAAGCAACGCGCATTAGGCACTCAAGGATTAACCGTTTCCGCCCAGGGACTGGGCTGCATGGGCATGAGCCACGCCTACGGCAACGCCGACGAGGCGGAATCGATCGCCACGCTGCACCGCGCGATCGAGCTGGGCATCAACTTCTTCGACACCGCCGAGGTGTACGGCCCCTACACCAACGAAGAGCTGCTGGGCCGCGCCTTCAAGGGCCGCCGCGACGAAGTGGTGCTGGCGACCAAATTCGGCTTCCATATCGGCGTGGCCAACGCCGTCACCAGCGACCCGGCGCATATCCGCGTGGCCGTCGAAGGCTCGCTGCGCCGGCTCGGCACCGATTACATCGACTTGCTGTACCAGCACCGTATCGATCCGGCCGTGCCGATCGAGGACGTGGTCGGCGTCATGGGCGAACTGGTCAAGGAAGGCAAGGTGCGCTACCTCGGTCTGTCCGAAGCCGGTGTGAACAATATCCGCCGCGCCCACGCCGTGCATCCGATCAGCGCGCTGCAAAGCGAATACTCGCTGTGGGAACGCAATCTGGAAGCCGGGATCATTCCGGTGCTGCGCGAGCTGGGCATCGGCCTGGTGCCGTTCAGCCCGTTGGGACGCGGCTTCCTGGCCGGCACCGCCAAGCGCGCCGAAGCGTATCCACCGACCGATTTCCGCCATCAGGACCCGCGCATGCAGGGCGCCAACTTCGACGCCAATATGGCCGCCGCGCAAACCGTGCGCGACCTGGCCGCCGCGCGCGGCCTCGCGCCTGGGCAGATCGCGCTGGCGTGGGTGCTGCGGCAAGGCGACGACATCGTGCCGATTCCCGGCACCCGCCGCCGCGTCAATCTGGAGCAGAACGCCGCCGCCACGGATATCGTGCTCAGCCCGCAGGAAATCGCCACGCTGGAAGACGCCCTCAAGACCATCGCCGGCCCGCGCTACAGTCAGGAGCGTATGGCCACCGTGGACCGCTAAGCGATATGCGGGACGCTTGACCTGATTGCGACAACTGTCGCATAATGGTGGCAACAGTCGCACGCGGAGTATCCCATGGCCCTATCCCATCTTTTCACCGGCATTGACCTGCTGGCGTTCCAGTTCCTGCTGGCCAGCGGCGGCTGCGTGGCCGCCGGCTTGGGCGTGTGGGTGGTAATGACGCTGTGTCGCCGCTGGCTGCCCGGCATCGCCGCCCAGCGTTCGGTGTGGCTGCTGGGCCAGTGCACCATCATTGCCGCATTCCTGCTGATTCTGCTGCCACAAAGCGAGCGCCTGCGTCTGCTGCCGCCGATTGATATCGAAGAATTCGCCGCGCCGCGCGCCCCGGCCGCCGCCAACACGACCAACGTTGCCGCCGCCAGCCAGCCGCTGGTCGCCAGCGAAACGGCCAGCCCGCGCATCTATCTGACCTGGGCCGCCTATGGCTGGCTAGTACTGTACGCCGCCGGCCTGGGCGAAGCGCTGGTCCGTCTGCTGCGCATCCGCCGCACGCTGCACGCGCTGGCCGCCGCCGGCCACCAAACCAGCGCGCAGCCGATGGACACCTTTGAAGTCGACGCGCCGATCTCGCCGATGCTGTTTGGCCTGTTCCGTCCGCGCCTGCTGCTGCCGCGCCACCTGCGCGGCTTTGACAGCGGCCAGCGCCAGCTGATCCTCGACCACGAGCTCACGCACTGGCGCCGCCGCGATCTGCACTGGGCCGGCGCCGGCATTCTGCTGCAAACGCTGCTGTGGTTTAATCCCTTCATGCGGCTGCTGCGCAACCGTCTGGCGTGGGCGCTGGAACTGGGCTGCGACCGCGATGTGCTGCAAGGCCGTCCGCCAGCGCAACGCAAGGCCTATGCCGCCGCGCTGGTCGCCCAGCTCAAGCTGCAGCAGGCGCCGATCGCCACCGCGCTCGCCTTCGGCAACGTCACGCATGACACGCTGGCCAGCCGCATCGCGCTGATACGCGATCCACGCGGCGCGCTGCACAGCCGCTGGGCGCGCATCGCCACCGTGGCCGGCCTGGCCGGCGTGCTGGCCGCGAGCCTGGCGCTGCAACCGTCGCTGGCCTCGCAACGCATGGCCCAACTGTCGTGCACCACGCTGATGGACGCCGCCACCGGCCAGCGCCTGCTGCACGACGGCCAGTGCGACGCCCGCGCCACGCCGGCCTCCACCTTCAACATCGTGGTCAGCCTGATGGGCTTTGACAGCGGCATCCTGGTGGACGAGCACACCCCGGTCATGCCATACAAACCTGGCTACACCGACTGGAACGAAAGCTGGCGCACCGAGACCGACCCCACCAGCTGGCTCATCACCTCCAACGTGTGGTTCGCGCAGAACGTCACCCGTCAGCTGGGCGAGGCGCGCGTGCAGCGTTACATCGACGGCTTCGGCTACGGCAACCGCGATATCAGCGGCGACGCCGGCAAGCACAATGGCCTGACGATGTCGTGGATCGGCTCGTCGCTGCAAATTTCGCCGGACGAGCAGGTGGACTTCCTGCGCAAGATCGTCAATCGCCAGTTGCCGCTATCGGCCAGGGCCTATCAGATGACCGGCCGCATCCTGCCGGCGCAAACGCTGGCCAACGGCTGGACCATCCACGGCAAGACCGGCACCGCGTCGCTGGTGCTGCCGGATGGCAGCGACGACAAACAGCGCGTTTACGGCTGGTACGTCGGCTGGGCCACCAAGGGTGCGCGCACCATCGTGTTCGCCCGCATGATGCTGGACCACCGACAGGAATCCTACGCCGGCGCCCGCGCGCGGCAAGCCTTCCTGAGCGAAGTCGCCACCCAACTGGATACGCTTTAATCCCCCCCAACCAAAGGAGCTACCTTGTCTACTCTGAGCCGCATGGCATTGGCCATCGCTGCGTGCTGCTGCACGCCTGTCGCCGGCGCCGCCGACCTGCAATCCGTGGTCGATCAGGCCATCAAACCGATCATGAAAGAATACGATGTGCCGGGCATCGCGGTCGCCGTCACCGTCGATGGCAAGGCGTCCTACTTCAGCTACGGCGTGGCGTCGCGGCAGGAGCACACGCCGGTCACCGAGAACACGCTGTTCGAACTGGGCTCGGTCAGCAAGACCTTCACCGCCACCATGGCCGCGTATGCGCTGGTGCAGGGCAAGCTGTCGCTGGACGATCATCCGAGCCGCTACGTGCCCAAGCTGAAAGGCAGCGCGCTCGATCAGGCCACGGTGCTGAACTTCGGCACCTACACCGCCGGCGGCCTGCCGCAGCAATTCCCGGACGATGTGGCCAACAACGAACAGGGCATGCTCGATTACTTCGGTCACTTCAAGCCCAAGGCCGCGCCGGGCGAGGTGCGTGTGTATTCGAATCCGAGCCTGGGCATGTTTGGCCATCTGGCCAGCCTGGCGCTGAAGGCCGATCAAGCCGACGTGCTGGAACAGCAGATCCTGCCGAAACTGGGCATGAGCAGCACCTATGTGCGCGTGCCGGACAGCGCGGCCTCGCGTTACGCGTGGGGCTACAACGCCGCCAACCAGCCGGTGCGCATGGGCTCCGAACTGTTCTCGGTGCAGACCTATGGCGTGCGCTCCAGCAGCGCGGACCTGATCCGCTACGTGCAGGCGAATATCGATCCAAGCCATCTGGACGCCACGCTGCGCCGCGCGATCGAGGCCACGCATGTGGGCTACTACCAGATCGGCGGCATGGTGCAGGGACTGGGATGGGAACAGTATGCGTATCCGGTCTCGCTGGCGGCGCTGCAAGCCGGGAACTCCGCCAAAATGAGCCGCGACGCCAATCCGGCCAAGCTGCTGTCGCCACCGAAGCCAGCGTCGGACGCCACCTGGTACAACAAGACCGGCGCCACCCGCGGCTTCAATGCCTACGTGGCCTTTGTGCCGCAAAAGAAAATCGGCATCGTCATTCTGGCCAACCGCAACTATCCTGGCGAGGAACGCATCAAGGCCGCCCATACCATTCTGTCGTCGCTACAGGATTAATTCTCTTCAGGCGGCGCCGCCGGCGCGGACGGCAGCGCCGGCACCGGAGCGGTCAACACATCCAGCTGCGCCGCCGTTTCCGCGTCGGGCGTGCCGTCGAACAGCGCCGGGCGGTATTTGGTCTGGAACACCGAAATCACATTGCGCGTCGCCTGATCCAGCTCACCGGTTTGCGGCACGGCGTAGCCGATTTCCGCCAGCTTGTGCTGGAACCAGATCACCTCCGGCAGCTGTTCCTGATAGCCGGCCATGCGCGCCGCCACGCGGCTCGGCTCCGGCCACGGAATCAGGCCAGCATCCGCCAGCCGCTTCCACGGGAACGCCGGGCCGGGGTCCTGCTTGCGCTGCGGCGCGATATCGTTATGGCCGAGGATATTCCCCATCGGGATGTTGTGGCGCTTGACGATATCCTTCAACAGCAAAATCAGCTGATCGATCTGAGCCGGCTGGAACGGCGCGTAGACTCGTCCCTGCGGCGTCTCCTTGAAGCCGGGATTGACGATCTCGATGCCGATCGACGCGGCGTTGAGCTGGTTATAGATCTTCCAGTTGCTGTAGCCCGCGTGGTTCGACTGGCGCGACTCGTCCACCAGCGTGTAGAAGAACGGCGGGTTGGTGTCGGTCAGCAGATAGTGGGCGCTGACCGTCGAGCCATGCGCCAGCGTGTTGATGGAGCGCGGCAGATCGCTCACCGTGTAATGCAGGATCACATACTTGACGCGGTCACTCTGCGCGCGCGCGGTCAGCGAGTGATCGAAGCGAGGCTGGTCGGGCACCGTGGCGCAGCCGGCCAGCAATGCGGTCAAAGCGAGTAGCGGGACAATTTTCATAAGCGTATCAGCGTGGGTTCAATGATGAGAGTGTAGAGCAATCCGCGCCGCCGCGTGGTGCGCCAGCGTTTGCCGCTGCGTCAGCGCCAACGCGGCAGGCAGCGCCGTGCGCATGCTCTGCGCGATCAGCGGATGCAGCTGCGCCGCCCGTCCGCTCAGCACAACCGGACGCGCGCCATAGCGGCCGACCAGCGCCAGCGCAACCCGCGCCAGCTCGGCGCCGGCGCGTTCGAGGATATCCCGCGCGACCGGATCGGCGTCCGCGCTGGACGCGACGGCCAGCGCCAGCGTGCCGATCGCGCCGCGATCCTGGCCGTAGATGAACTGGCGCGACAGCGACCAATCGCTGCCGCCGATGTGCGCGAACACGGCGCGCGCCATGGCCGATTGCCGCCACACGCCCGGCTGCTCATCCTCCAGCCGCCAGATATGCCGCATCGCTTCACGCGCGATCCAGAAACCGCCGCCGCCGTCATCCAGCGTCACGCCGCGTCCACCGGCGCGGTGCAACGCGCCGTCCGCATCGATCCACGCGGCGATCGAGCCGGTGCCGGCATACACCAGGTAGCCTTCACCCGGCTGAAAGCTATCCAGATAGGCGATCTCCACATCGTTGCGCATGCTGATCGCGGCCGGCGCCATCTTCAGCGCCTCCGCCAGCAACTGCGTGGCCTGCGTGCCGGCGCCATCGAAGCCGGTAAGGCCCGCGCACGCGCGTACCGGCCGTCCAGCGGACAGCACCTGCGACGCCAGCATGGCGAACACGCCGCGCACCGCGTCGCGGCCAGCGGCACTGCTCATCTGCGTGGCCGACATGCCGCCCACGCTGCCCTCGGCCACAATGCCGGCGGCATCGGCCAGCGCCCAGCGGGTTTGCGTGCCGCCGGCATCGATGCCCAGACCGAGATCACGCATCGTCAGCCGCGCGCGTAGGCGTTGACGCGTTCACTCTCATTGCCAAGCCGGTCGACCGCGCTGACCACCACCACCTGCGCCGCGCCGCCCGCCGCGTCGTCGGCCAGCAGCAGCACCGGGCGCGAGGCCGGCGCCACGGCAAAGCGCCACTCATTGCCATAACGCGACCAGATCGCATAATGCGACGGCGCCTTGCCCGCGCCAGCGGAAAGCTTCAGCGCCACGCCATTGCCCTCGCGCCGTGCGGACGCCTGCGGCGCCGGCGGCGCGTCTGAACCCAGCCATGGCGTGGCCGGCGTCAGCGCGGCGGTCTGGTAGGCCTGCGATTTTAGCTGGTCGGTGATGCCCTTGCGGTTCTGCATCAGCGGCGCGATCGAGAAGTGCAGGTGGCCGCGCACGCCGCCGCGACTGCGCGTCACGCCGATCTGCTTGACGATTTCCTCCGGCCCGAACGCCTTGGCGCTGTTGTCGATGCGGCTGGTGTACAAACCGGGCCACACATGGCGCGCGCGCGTGTTCTGCGCCAGCCAGTAATCGAGCAGCACATCGAACGCCTGCGGCGCCTGCGCCACCGGCCAATACAGCTGCGGCGCCAGATAATCCAGCCAGCCGTTCTGCAGCCACAGTTCGGCGTCGGCATACAGCTTGTCGTACTGGCTGAAACCGATGATGCCGGCCGGCCGCCGATCCGGACGGCCGATGCCGAAGGGGCTGATGCCGAAGCGCACCCACGCCTTCTCCTTGCGGATGCCCTGGTACATCGCCTCGATCAGCGTGTTGACGTTCTGGCGGCGCCAGTGCGCGCGGTCCAGCGTGCCGCCCTCCAGCAGATAGCGCTGCCACGACGGCTGGTCCGGAAACTCCAGCTCCTGCCGCGCGCCGCCCACGCCGCCGTCCAGTGCCACACCTTCCGGCCCAGCCCCATTCGGCGTATCGATCGGATACGGATAGAAGTAGTCGTCAATATGCACGCCGTCGATGTCGTAGCGGCGCACCACATCCAGCACCACGTTCAGCGTGTGCTGCGAGGCGGCCGCTTCGCCCGGGTCCATCCACAGATAGCGGCCGTAGGACTTGATCAGCTCAGGCCGCGTGCGGCCGATATGGTTGGCGGCCAGCGGCGTCTTGGCGGTGGCGTGGCGCGCGCGATAGGGATTGAACCACGCGTGCAGCTCCAGGCCGCGCGCATGCGCCTGCTCGATCCAGAACCGCAGCGGGTCCCACGGCTGCGCCGGCGGCCGGCCCTGCTGGCCGGTCAGGAACTCCGACCAAGGCTCCAGCGCCGACGGATAAATCGCGTCGGCGCTCGGCCGCACCTGCAGCACGATGGCGTTCAGGTTCAGCGCCTTGGCGCGGTCGAGAATGGCGAGGGCCTCGGCCTGCTGCTTGGCCATGCTCAGATTGCTGCGGCTGGGCCAGTCGATATTGGCCACGGTCGACACCCAGGCGGCGCGGAATTCGCGCGGCGCCGGCGGCGGCGTGCGCGGCTCTGCGCTGGCCGTGGCCGGGCCACCCGGCATCGGCTGCGGCTGCGGCTGCGGCGACGGCAACGCCGTGCCCGCTGCCGGCACCGGCGCGGTCGGCGTACTGGAACATCCCTCAAGCAGCGCCGCCACGCCGGCCGCCACGCCAGCCGACAAGGTCAGCCGCTTCTTCGCATTGAAAACCAAAACCACTCTCCGAATCAGTAGAGCACGTATTGTAATGGCTATTTCCGTCCGAATTCAGCAGGAATCCGCACCTTCAGCGCCATATAAAACGCCGGCAGCGTCGAAATGCATGCCCAGATGAAAAAGTGCTGATAGCCAAGCCGTTGCTGTAGCCAACCGCTGATCATTCCCGGCAGCATCATGCCGAGGGCCATGAAGCCGGTGCAGATGGCGTAATGGGCGGTTTTATGCGCGCCATCGGCCACCATCACCATGTACAGCATGAAGGCGGCAAAGCCGAAACCGTAGCCGAACTGCTCCACCGCCAGGCAGAACGCGATCAGCGGCAGATGCGCCGGCAGCGCCGTTGCCAGGTAGACAAACACCAGATCCGGCACATGCATGATGACCACCATCGGCATCAGCGCGCGCTTGAGGCCGAAGCGCGACACCACCACGCCGCCGGCGATGCCGCCGATCACCAGCGCGCACACGCCGATGGTGCCGTAGACCAGGCCGAAATCCGAGGTGCTGAGGCCGAGTCCGCCGTTGGCACGCGGATCGAGCAGGAAGGGCGCCGCCATTTTCAGCAACTGCGCCTCGCCGAGGCGGTACAGCAGCAGAAAGGCCAGCGTGGTGACGATATCTTTCTTGCGGAAAAAACTGGCAAACGTCTGCACAAAGTCGCGCCACAGCGCGCCGCCGGCGGTGTGGGCGTGATCGTCCGGCGGGCGCGGCAGGACGAACTGATGCCAGACGCACAAGGCCAGAAAACCCGCCGCCATCAGCGCGAACACCACCGACCAGGCATGGGCGGGATCGCCGCTCGACTTGATCAGTTCGCCGGCAAGGTAGACCAGGCCGCCCTGGCCGCCGATCATCGCCAGCTTGTAGAACGCGCTGCGCACGCCGACGAACGCGGCCTGCTGACGCTGGATGGGCAAGCCCAGCATGTAGAAACCATCGGACGCGATATCGTGGGTGGCCGAGCTGAACGCCATCAGCCAGAAAAGGACCAGGGTCCAGCGGAAGAAATCCGGCGCGTGCAAAGTGAGCGCCACCGCCGCCAGGCCGGCGCCGCTGACCAGCTGCATCAGCACCGTCCAGCGGCGCTTGGTGCCGAACAACTCCACGATGGGCGACCACAGCGGCTTGACCACCCACGGCAAATACAGCCACGCGGTATAGAACGCCAGATCGGCGTTCGAGATGCCGAGGTTCTTGTACATCACGGTGGACAACATCATCACCGCCACATACGGCACGCCCTGGCTGAAAGACACACTCGGCACCCAGGCCCAGGGATTACGTTGCTGCACCATACATCCTTTCGTTACCAGCTGATAAGCTCACCGTAGTCACCATACGCACACCTTTCACGGAACGCAACCCGGTGTCAGGTCTGACATTCGCACACGGGCTCAACTGCTCCGCAGTTGAGCCCGTGTGCGAATGTCAGACCTGACACCGGGGTTTACTCCAAGGCGCTGCGGAGGTTGCCGGTGTGGCGGTCGAGCAGGGCTTGGGCTTGGCTGGCTGTGTGTTTTTTGAGCAGCATGAGAATCGCGATTTTGACTTGGTATTGGCACGCTTCGAGCGCGCTGCGGGCGCTCGAAGCGTCGGCGCCGGTGGCGTGCATGGTGAGGCGGATAGCGCGGTCGACCAGCTTGGCGTTGGTGGCCTGCAGGTCGACCATCAGGTTGCCGTACACTTTGTTGAGCCGCACCATCAGGGCGCTGGAGAGCGTGTTCAGCACGATTTTTTGCGCCGTGCCGGCCTTCAGCCGTGTGCTGCCGGAGATGACTTCCGCGCCGGTGTCCAGGCAGATGGCGATGTCGGCACCGGCCAGCAGCGGCGTGCCGCCATTGTTGGCGATGCCCAACGTCAGCGCGCCGACCGTCCGCGCCGCTTGCAGCGCGCCCAGCACGTAGGGCGTGGTGCCGGAGGCGGCCACCAGCACAATCACGTCGTTGTAACCGGGATAGAGCAGCCGCAGATCGGCGGCGCCTTGGTCGCGGTCATCCTCCGCGCCTTCGACCGCTTCGAACATCGCGCCCAGGCCGCCAGCCTGCAGCGCCAGCGCGCGTTCGCGCGGCCAGGAGAAGGTGGGACTGAGTTCCACACTGTCGAGAAGGCCCAGCCGCCCCGAGGTGCCGGCGCCGACGTAAATCAGCCGCCCGCCGGCGGCGATGCGCGGCGCCATCGCCAGCACCGCCGCGTTGATGCTGGCCGAGGCCCCCTTGACGGCCTGCGCCGCCTGCGCCTGATCGTCAATCAACGCGGCGACCAAGTCCTCCACCGGGTAGAGGTCCAGCTGGGGATGCTGCGTACTCGGCGTCTCGGTCTTGAGCATGATGGTCAGGTGGCGCGGCGCATCTCCGCGACAAAGTCGTAGTGGTCGCTATGGCAATACGAATGGGTCAGCTCCATCGCCTCGCCGCTGTCCAGGTAGGCAATCCGCGTGATGTACAGCAGCGCCTGGCCCTCCGGCACGCCCAGCCGCTGGGCCAGCTCGGCCGGCGCGTTCATCGCGCGGATGTGCTGCAGCGCCCGCGCCGGCGCCTTGTTGATGCTGTCCAGATACTGATACAGCGAGTTGCCGACCGCCTTCGGATCGTTCAGCACCGTCTGCGGCAAAACCGACACCTCATACGCCATCACCACCTCATCCGCCAGACGCAGCCGTTCCAGCCGCGCCACCTTGGAATACGGCGACAAGCCCAGGCTCAGCTGCTCGTCCGGCGTCGGCGCGACGATGGCGCGCTTGAGCCAGCGCGAACCGGGAATGTGGCCGCGCAGCTGCAACTGCTCCGAAAAACTGGTGAGGTTGGACAGCGGCTGCTCAATGCGCGGCGCAATATAGTTGCCCGAGCCGCGACGGCGCACCACCAGGCCCTGGTCCACCAGCTGATCGATGGCCTTGCGCGCGGTGACCCGCGACACGTTCAGCAACTCCGACAGCGTCCGCTCGGACGGCAGCGCCTGATCCACCTGATAGCGGCCATTGAGCACATCATCGCTCAATTTGCGCGCAATTTGCATGTACAACGGCGAACTGTCGTTGGCATCCACCTTGAATTCAACACTGGTCTGGCTCATTCAATTCTCCTCACGCCGCTAGTGTAATAGCGATGCGGTAACGATGTGCGCGCGGCGCGGTGCCAACCGACATTATTTGTACACCTAGCATAACGCCGAACGCGGCGGAACGCCCGTATTTGGCGGATAATGCGGGGTTTGCACCACCAGCCCCGGCTGTTTCCGACCATGTCCAAGAAGTCCACCGCGCCCGCCGGCTGCCCCTGCGGCGGCCCCGCGCTCGCCACCTGCTGCGGCCCCTATCTCGACGGCGCCGCCATCGCGCCCACCGCCGAGGCGCTGATGCGCTCGCGCTACACCGCCTACGGCCAGCGCAACGAGCCTTATCTGCTGGCCACCTGGCACCCCAGCACCCGTCCGACCGAGCCCATCATGAGCGACGAGGAAAAGCTGCAATGGCTGGGACTTGAGGTAAAATCTGCTTTACGTTTACGTCAACGTAAAGCAGGTGACGCCGACCTGACCGAGGACACGGTGGAGTTTGTCGCCCGGTTCAAGATCAATGGCCGGGCGCAGCGCCTGCACGAGATCAGCAAGTTTGTCCGCGAACCGGCAGAGGGAGGAGACCTGCGCTGGTTTTACGTTGACGGTCGTTTTCCAGAATAGACAGACAAAGGAAACACCATGCCGCATATCGAAAGCAAGCTCAACCCTCGTAGCGAGGATTTCAAGGCCAACGCGGCCGCCATGCAGGCCGTGGTCGACGATTTGCGCGACAAGATCGCGAAAATCGCCCAGGGCGGCGGCGAGACGGCGTCGGCCAGGCATGTGGCGCGTGGCAAACTGCTGCCGCGCGACCGCGTGCAGATGCTGCTCGACCCCGGCACGGCCTTCCTTGAACTGTCGCAGATGGCCGCCTACGGCATGTACGACGACGCGGCGCCGGCCGCCGGCATCATCACCGGCATCGGCCGCGTGGCCGGACAGGAATGCGTCATCGTCTGCAACGACGCCACCGTCAAGGGCGGCACCTACTATCCGATGACGGTGAAGAAGCACCTGCGCGCGCAGGAAATCGCCGATCAGAACAACCTGCCCTGCATTTATCTGGTCGATTCCGGCGGCGCCAACCTGCCGAATCAGGACGACGTGTTCCCGGACCGCGACCATTTCGGCCGCATCTTCTACAACCAGGCCAACCTGTCAGCCAAGGGCATCCCGCAGATCGCGGTGGTGATGGGTTCCTGCACCGCCGGCGGCGCCTACGTGCCGGCGATGAGCGACGAGTCGATCATCGTCAAGGAGCAGGGCACCATCTTCCTCGGCGGCCCGCCGCTGGTGAAGGCGGCCACCGGCGAGGTGGTGACGGCGGAGGACCTGGGCGGCGGCGATGTGCATACGCGCCTGTCCGGCGTGGCCGACCATCTGGCGCAGAACGATCTGCACGCGCTATCGCTGGCGCGCACCATCGTCTCGAATCTGAACCGCACCAAGCTGCGGCAGGGCGCGTTGCGCGAACCCGTGGAGCCGGCCTACGCCGCCTCGGAGCTGTATGGCGTGATTCCGGCCGATACCCGCAAGCCCTTTGACGTGCGCGAGGTGATCGCCCGCATCGTCGACAGCAGCGAATTCGATGAATTCAAGGCGCGCTACGGCACCACGCTGGTGTGCGGCTTCGCCCACATCTTCGGCATGAAGGTCGGCATCATCGCCAACAACGGCATCCTGTTCTCGGAATCGGCGCTGAAGGGCGCGCACTTCATCGAGCTGTGCGCGCAGCGCAAGATCCCGTTGGTGTTCCTGCAGAATATCACCGGCTTCATGGTCGGCCGCAAGTACGAGAACGAGGGCATCGCCCGCAACGGCGCCAAGATGGTCACCGCCGTGGCGACGGCCAAGGTGCCCAAGTTCACCGTCATCATCGGCGGCAGCTTCGGCGCCGGCAACTACGGCATGTGCGGCCGCGCGTTCTCGCCGCGCTTCATGTGGATGTGGCCCAACGCGCGCATCTCGGTCATGGGCGGCGACCAGGCGGCGTCGGTGCTGGCGACCGTCAAGCGCGATGGCATCGAGGGCAAGGGCGGTACCTGGTCCGCCGACGAGGAGGCGGCGTTCAAGCAGCCGATCAAGGAGCAGTACGAGCATCAGGGCCACCCGTACTACGCCACCGCGCGCCTGTGGGACGACGGCGTGATCGACCCGGCCGATACGCGCACGGTGCTCGGTCTCGGCCTGTCCGCCGCGCTGAATGCGGAAATCGAAGACACCAAATTCGGCGTCTTCCGCATGTAAGGAGCGATCAGATGACCTACACCACACTCACCATCACGCGCGACAGCCATACCGCCACCGTCACGCTGAACCGCCCGGACGTGCGCAACGCCTTCAACGAAACCACCATCGCCGAAATTCAGCGAGCCTTCAGTGAACTCGGCGACGATGCCGGCCTGCGCGCGATTGTGCTGGCGGCGAACGGCCCGGCCTTCTGCGCCGGCGCGGACCTGAACTGGATGAAAAAAATGGCGGGCTACACGCACGCCGAAAATCATGCCGACGCGCTGCAACTGGCGCAGATGCTGCGCACGATTTATCTGTGCCCGAAGCCAGTCGTGGCCAGGGTGCAGGGCGATTGCTACGCCGGCGGCATGGGCCTGGTGGCCGCGTGCGACATCGTCGTTGCGGTGGAGGAGGCCAACTTCTGCCTGAGTGAAGTGAAACTCGGCCTGATTCCGGCGACGATTTCGCCGTATGTGATCAAGGCCATGGGCGAGCAGGCGGCACGCCGCTACTGCCTGACCGCCGAGCGATTCGGCGCGCGGGAAGCGCTGCGGATCGGCTTCGCGCATGAAGTGGTCGGCGCCGAAGCGCTGGACGCCAAGGTGGCGGAGGTGGTCAAGGCACTGGTCAACAACAGCCCGCACGCCGTGCAGCAAGCCAAGATGCTGGTGCGCGACGTGAGCGGGCAAGCGGTGAGCGATGCGCTGCTGGCCGATACGGCCGAACGCATCGCGCAAATCCGCGCCTCAGACCAGGGGCGCGAAGGCGTGGCTTCCTTCCTTGAGAAGCGCAAGCCCGCCTGGTTGAATTAATGGAGCAGTTTTGGAATTGAATACACAAAGCGACTGGGTCGCACGCAGCCTGCGCAGCGTATGGCATCCCTGCACCCAGATGCAGCATCACGAAACCATCCCCTTGATCCCGGTCAGCCGGGGCAAGGGCGCTTGGCTGTACGACCATGAAGGCCGCCGCTACCTGGACGCGATCAGCTCCTGGTGGGTGAACCTGTTCGGCCATGCCAACCCGCGCATCAACGCCGCCCTGAAAGACCAGCTGGATACGCTGGAACACGCCATGCTCGCCGGCTTCACGCACGAACCGGTGATCGAGTTGTCCGAAAAGCTGTCGGCGCTCACCGGCCATGTGCTGGGCCACAGCTTCTACGCCAGCGACGGCGCATCGGCGGTTGAAATCGCGCTCAAGATGAGCTTCCACTCGTGGCGCAACAACGGCCACGCCGACAAGCAGGAATTCGTCTGCCTCAAAGGCAGCTACCACGGCGAGACCATCGGCGCGCTGGCCGTCACCGACGTCGCGCTGTTCAAGGACGCCTACGGCCCGCTGCTGCGCGCCTCGCAAACCGTGATGTCGCCGGACTGGCGCGCCGCAGCCGATGGCGAAACGCCGCAAGACGTGGCCCGCCGCGCCGCCGCCCACGTCGAACGCCTGTTCCTCGAACGCGGCGACAAGATCGCCGCCATCATCATCGAACCGCTGGTGCAATGCGCCACCGGCATGGCGATGCACGACCCGCTGTATCTGCAACTGGTGCGCGCGCTGTGCGACCAACACAAGGTCCACCTGATCCTCGACGAAATCGCCGTCGGCTGCGGCCGCACCGGCACCTTCTTCGCCTGCGAGCAGGCCGGCGTGTGGCCGGACTTCCTGTGCCTGTCGAAAGGCATCAGCGGCGGCTACCTGCCGCTGTCGCTGGTGATGACGCGCGACGCGATCTATCAGGCCTTCTACAGCAACGACGTCACGCGCGGCTTCCTGCACTCGCACTCGTACACCGGCAACCCGCTGGCCTGCCGCGCCGCGCTGGCGACGCTGCAAATCTTCGAGGAAGACGGCATCCTCAACGCCAACCGCGTCAAGGCCGCGCGCCTGACCAAGGCGCTGCAACCGCTGGCGCAACACGAACAAGTGCGTAACTTCCGCCAGCGCGGCATGATCTGGGCCTTCGACGCCATCGACGCGCCGCAAGACTTCTCGCGCCGCTTCTTCGCCACCGCGACCGAGCATGAACTGCTGATGCGCCCCATCGGCGCCACCGTCTACATGATGCCGCCGTATCTCCTCAGCGACGAGGAAATCGACGGCCTGGCCGCCAACACGCTGGCCGTGTTCAACCAAGTGATGGCGGGCTGACGATGGAACTGCTCAATCGACTCAACCAGCAACTGCGGGCGCTGGACGAACAACAGCTGATCCGCAAGCGCCGCACGGTGGAGTCGCCGTGCGGCCCGCGCGTCAGCGTCGATGGCCGCGAACTGCTGGCTTTTTGCAGCAACGACTACCTTGGCCTCGCCAACCACAGCCAGATCAAGCTCGCGCTGCGGGAAGGCGCGGCGCTCTACGGCGCCGGCAGCGGCGCCTCGCACCTGATCAGCGGCCATGGCCGCGCCCACGCGATGCTGGAGGAACGGCTGGCGCAATTCGTCGGCGCACATCTGGAAGCGCCGCGCGCGCTCAGCTTCTGCACCGGCTACATGGCCAACCTCGCCGTCATCACCGGGCTGACCGCCGGCGACAAGGAAGCCGAGATTTTTTCGGAAGCGCTGAACCACGCCTCGCTGATCGACGGCGCGCGCCTGTCGCGCGTCAAGGCCCACGTCTACCCGCACGCCGACCTGGCGGCGCTGGAGTCGCTGTTGAAAGCCAGCAGGGCGACCACCAAAATCGTTGTCACCGACAGCGTCTTCAGCATGGATGGCAACCTGGCACCGCTGCCGCGGCTGCTGGCACTGTGCGAACAGCACAACGCCTGGCTGGTGGTGGACGACGCCCACGGCTTCGGCACGCTGGGCGACAAGGGCCACGGCGCACTGGAACACTTCAACTTGCGTTCCCCTTATCTGGTCTACATGGGCACCCTGGGCAAGGCGGCCGGTGTGGGTGGCGCCTTCATCGCCGCGCACGAGACGGTGATCGAAACGCTGATCCAGAAAGCCCGTCCCTACATCTTCACCACCGCCACCCCGCCGGCGCTGGCGCATGCCCTGCTGACCAGCCTCGATCTGCTGGAAGGCGACGAAGGCGCCACAAGGCGCGCGCAATTGCAGGCATTGGTGGCACAATTGGACGACGGCCTGCGCCTGCGGCGCTGGCAACGTCTGCCGTCGAAGACGGCGATCCAGCCTATCCTGATCGGCGATAATGCTGAAACCATGCGCGCTGGCGCCGCCCTGTACGAACAGGGGCTGTGGGTAGGGGCAATCCGCCCGCCCACCGTGGCGCCGGGCACCGCGCGCCTGCGCGTCACGCTGTCGGCGGGGCACACCAGCGCGGAAGTGGCAACCTTGATCGCAGCGCTTAATACATTGGAAAGCATTGGAAAGGACTTGAGATGAGCTTGGACGATCCCGTGTTATCAGTCACTCCACAAACAGAACCCACGGTCGCGGCCAGCGGCATGCCGCCGCGCTTCAACTGCTTCGTCACCGGCACCGATACGGAAATCGGCAAGACGCTGATTTCCTCGGCCATGCTGCATGCGCTGGTGGCATGCGGCGTGCGCGCCTGCGGCATGAAGCCGGTGGCCGCCGGCACTGAACTGGGCGACGACGGCAAATGGCACAACGACGACTGCGACCGGCTGGCCGCCGCCGGCAACGTGCACCTGCTGCCGTCGATCACCACGCCGTTCCTGCTGAAGGAGCCGGCGGCGCCGCACATCGCCGCCGCGCTGGAAGGCGTGACCATTTCGCCGGTGCCGATCCTCGCGGCCTATGTCGAAATCAACGCCGCCTCGGACGCGGTGGTGGTGGAAGGCGTGGGTGGATTCCGCGTGCCGCTGAACGACGAATACGACACCGCCGACCTGGCCGAGCAACTGGCGCTGCCGGTGGTGCTGGTGGTCGGCCTGCGCCTCGGCTGCATCAGCCACGCGCTGCTGACGGTGGAAGCCATCCTGTCGCGCGGCCTGAAGCTGGTTGGCTGGGTGGCCAATGAAACCCAGGCCGACATGGCCTTCGCCGACGAAAACGTGCTGGCGCTGGAGCAGCGCATTCCGGCGCCATTCCTCGGCCGCGTGCCGCGCCTGGACCAGCCGAGCGCCGAAGCGGCCGCCGACTATATCGATTTTACGCAGCTGCCCAACTGGCCGCTGCAAAACGCCATTTGAACGAAGAAGGAAAACAGATGTCTGAAACTACCCTCCAGCAACCGAAAGTCGTTTCCCTGCACCGCCCGACGGCGCCCATCCAGCCAGCCGCCGCCACCTGGCCGCGCGAAGAAGTGCTGGCGCTGTTCGAGCTGCCGTTCAATGACCTGATGTTCAAGGCGCAGCAAATCCACCGCGCCAACTTCCCGGACGGCGATGTCGAACTGGCGACGCTGCTGTCGATCAAAACCGGCGGCTGCGAAGAGGATTGCGGCTACTGCCCGCAAGCGGCGCGCTACGACACCGGCGTCGAAGCCAAGAAGCTGCTCGACATCGACACCGTGCTGGATGCGGCCAAGCAGGCCAAGGACAACGGCGCCACCCGCTTCTGCATGGGCGCCGCGTGGCGCAGCCCGAAAGACCGCGACATGGACAAGGTTGAAGAGATGGTGCGCTCGGTGAAGGCGCTGGGCCTGGAAACCTGCGCCACGCTGGGCATGCTGGAAGAGCACCAGGCGCAGCGCCTTAAGGACGCGGGCCTGGACTACTACAACCACAATCTGGACACCGCGCCCGAGTTCTACGACAACGTGATCTCGACCCGCCAGTATCAGGACCGTCTGGACACGCTGGGCCATGTGCGCGAAGCCGGCCTGAAAATCTGCTGCGGCGGCATCGTCGGCATGGGCGAAACACGCGACCAGCGCGCCGGCCTGATCGCGCAACTGGCCAACCTGAATCCATATCCGGAATCGGTGCCGATCAACCACCTGGTGCAGGTGGAAGGTACGCCGCTGCACGGCCTCGATCCACTGGACCCGTTTGAATTCGTGCGCACCATCGCGGTGGCGCGCATCACCATGCCGAAGGCGCGTGTGCGTTTGTCGGCGGGCCGCCGCGAATTGGGCGAGGCGGTGCAAGCCATGTGCTTCATGGCCGGCGCCAATTCGATCTTCTACGGCGACAAGCTGCTGACCACCGATAACCCGGAAGCGAACGACGACCGCGCGCTGCTGGAGAAACTGGGCCTGCTTACCCGTGGCGCGGTGCTGGAATCGGTGCAAAAGGAGAGCTGCGGCTGCTAAAAGGCCCACTCCCACGATGACAAAAAAACTTCCGGCCATAAGCCGTAAAGAGAGAGACGATGTTTACCAAAATTCTGATCGCCAATCGTGGTGAAATTGCCTGCCGTGTGGCCGCGACCGCGCGTCGCCTGGGCATCAAGACCGTTGCCGTGTATTCGGCAGCGGATGCCAACGCCAAGCACGTCGCCGTGTGCGACGAAGCGGTATTGATCGGCCCCGCCGCCGCCAAGGAAAGCTACCTGTGCGGCGACAAGATCATCGCCGCCGCCAAGGCCACCGGCGCGCAAGCCATCCATCCCGGCTACGGCTTCCTGTCGGAGAACGCCGGTTTTGCGGACGCCTGCGCGGAAGCGGGCCTGGTGTTCATCGGTCCACCCGCGTCGGCCATGCGCGCCATGGGTTCAAAATCGGCCGCCAAGCAGTTGATGGAGAAGGCCAACGTGCCGCTGGTGCCGGGCTATCACGGCGAGCAGCAGGACGCCGACTTCCTGCATGCGCAGGCGGACCGCATCGGCTATCCGGTGCTGCTGAAGGCTTCGGCCGGCGGCGGCGGCAAGGGCATGCGCGTGGTGGAGAACTCGGCGCAGTTCAAGGATGCGCTGGCGTCCTGCAAGCGCGAGGCGATCAGTTCTTTTGGCGACGACAAGGTGCTGGCGGAGAAATACCTGCAACGCCCACGTCACATTGAAATTCAGGTGTTTGCCGATACGCGAGGCAATTGCATCTATCTGTTCGAGCGCGATTGCTCGGTGCAGCGCCGCCACCAGAAGGTGCTGGAGGAAGCGCCGGCGCCGGGCATGACGGCCGAACGCCGCGCCGCGATGGGCGAAGCGGCGGTGGCCGCCGCGCGCGCCGTTGGCTATGTCGGCGCCGGCACGGTGGAGTTCATCGCCAACCAGGACGGCACGTTCTACTTCATGGAGATGAACACCCGCCTGCAAGTCGAACACCCGGTGACCGAGATGATTACCGGGACCGATCTGGTGGCATGGCAGCTGCGCGTTGCGGCCGGCGAGCCGCTGCCGAAGCAGCAGCACGAACTGACGATCAACGGCCATGCCATCGAGGCCCGCATCTACGCGGAGAATCCGGAGAAGGGCTTTCTGCCGTCGATCGGCACGCTGCGCCATCTCGGCACGCCTGATGCGGTTTCCTTTGAACTGGGCGGCGCCGCATCGGCGCCAGCGGCGGTGCGCATCGATTCGGGCGTGCGCGCGGGCGACGCCATCTCGCCGTTCTACGATCCGATGATCGCAAAGCTGATCGTCTGGGGCGCGGACCGCAAGCAGGCGCTGGCCCGCATGGCGCAGGCGCTGGCGCAGTATCACATCGTTGGCCTGCACACCAACATCGCCTTCCTCAAACGCCTGGTTGAAGGCCAGCCCTTCGCCAACGCCGATCTGGACACGGGCCTGATCGATCGCCATCACACCACGCTGTTTCCCGCCGCGCAGCCAGCGCCCGCCGCCGCACTGGCACTGGCCGCCGACGCGCTGCTGGCCGACGAACGCACGCACGCCGCCGATCCATGGGCGCGGACGACCGGCTGGCGCATGAACCAGTCCTACGTCCGCAAAATCGCCTTCGCCGACGAGCACACGAGCTACGACACCAGCATCACCTATCGCCCGGACGGCTGCCTGTTCAGCACCGCCGACGACAGCCTTCAACTCGGCGACCAGGCCAATCGCGGCACGGTGCTGCGCGATGGTGACACCTTCCACGTCTTCAGCAACGGCGCGCACTACCAACTGGTCTGGAACGACCCGATGGCGCACGCCGGCGAAACCGAAGCCGAAGGCGGCCGCCTCACCGCGCCGATGCCGGGCAAGGTCGTCGCCGTCCTCGCCAGCAAGGGCCAGACGGTGAAGAAGGGCGAGGCGCTGGTCATCATGGAAGCCATGAAAATGGAACACACCATCGCCGCCCCGCACGACGGCACCGTCAACGACATCCTGTACAACGTCGGCGACCAGGTAGCGGATGGCGCGCCGCTGCTGGACTTCCAGGCGGCATAAAGGAGAACCACCATGCGCATACTGCTCCATCGCGCCGACGGCAAAACCGAGCCGTGGATCAAGGACTTCGCCAAGTTCCTGCCCGAAGCGGAAATCGAAATCTGGCACGCCGGCGAGAAATGCCAGGCCTGCGACTACGCCGTGGTGTGGTCGCCGCCGGAAGCGATGCTGGCGGAACTGGCCACCGTTAAAGCCATCTTCGTCACCGGCGCCGGCGTGGACGCGCTGCTCAAGTTCGGCGACGCGCTGCCGGCGCACATCCCCATCATCCGGCTGGAAGACGCCGGCATGGGCGTGCAGATGGCCGAATACGTGACGCACGCGGTGCTGCGCTACTTCCGCCGTTTCGACGAATACGAAGCGCAGGCGCGCGCCGGCAAGTGGGCGCCGCTGCCGCAATATCACAAGGAGGATTTCGCCGTCGGTGTATTGGGCATGGGCGTGCTGGGCACCCGCGTGCTGGAGGCGCTGGCGCCGTTCGGCTTCCCGCTGCGCGGCTGGAGCCGTACCGACAAAAGCATGCCCGGCGTGCAGACCTTCACCGGCGCCGATGGCCTGGACACCTTCCTGCGCGGCAGCCGCGTGCTGGTCTGCATGCTGCCGCTGACGCCGGAAACCAGCAACATCATCGACCGCACCAATATGTGCAAGCTGCCGCAGGGCGCGTACATCGTCAACGTCGCGCGCGGCGCGCACATCGCCGAGCCGGATCTGCTGACGTTAATTAAATCCGGCCACATCGCCGCCGCCACGCTGGACGTGTTGCGCAACGAGCCCTTGCCGGCGCAGCATCCGTTCTGGCAGGAGCCGCGCATCACCATCACGCCGCACATCTCCGCGCTGACCTTGCGCCGCGAGAGCGTGCAGCAGATTGCCGCCAACATTCGCAAGGCCGAGGCGGGCGAAGCCATCGCCGGCGCGGTCGACCGCACACTGGGATACTGAAATGAGCAGCTTACCGAAACAAGTCAAAATCGTCGAAGTGGGTCCGCGCGACGGCCTGCAGAACGAAAAAGAAAACGCCCCGGCCGAGATCAAGATCGCGCTGGTGAACCGCCTCACCGCCGCCGGCTTCCAGAACATTGAGGCGGCGGCCTTCGTGTCGCCGAAGTGGGTGCCGCAGATGGCCACCAGCGCCGACGTCATGGCCGCCATCGAGCGCAAGCCGGGCGTGATCTATTCCGCGCTGACGCCGAACATGCAGGGCTTCGAGGCGGCGCTGGCGGCGCGCGCGGACGAGGTGGTGATCTTCGGCTCCGCCTCGGAAGCGTTCTCGCAAAAAAACATCAACTGCTCGATCGCCGAATCGATCGCCCGCTTTGAAGGCGTGGCCAAGGCGGCGAAAGACAACGGCATCCGCCTGCGCGGCAGCATCAGC
Source organism: Duganella lactea (assembly GCF_009857505.1). GTDB lineage: Bacteria > Pseudomonadota > Gammaproteobacteria > Burkholderiales > Burkholderiaceae_D > Rugamonas > Rugamonas lactea. Next base: position 280,963 of record NZ_WWCP01000001.1, on the reverse strand, counting down.
TGCGCCTTCGGCTGCCCTTATCAGGGCGAGGTGCCGCTGGACGCGGTGGCCGATGTAGTGGGCCGCATGCGCGACCTGGGCTGCGATGAAATCGACATCGCCGACACCATCGGCGTCGCCACCGCGCGCAAGACGCAGGCGGTGATGGAGCGCGCCATCCGCGCTTTCCGCGTTGATGGCTTGTCCGGGCACTTTCACGACACGTATGGTCAGGCGCTGGCCAACATCTACGCCAGCCTGGAGCTGGGCATCTCGATTTATCACTCGTCGGTATCGGGGCTGGGTGGCTGCCCGTATGCGAAAGGGGCGACTGGCAACGTCGCCACCGAGGACGTGCTGTATATGATGCAGGGCCTGGGTATTGAGACCGGCATCGATCTGGACATGGTGGTCGATGCCGGGCAGTTTATCTCGCAGTACCTGGGCCGCAAAGGCGCCAGCCGGGCCGGCAACGCCATCGCCGCCAAGCGCACCACCTAGCCATTCCCGCTTTCGCGGGAATGACGGTGGTTACATCTGGCGGAACTGGCGGCTGTAGGTTTCACTGACGGTGAGTTTTTCGGTGCGGCCCTTGAGGCGAATTTCCATCGCGCTGCCATCGCGGTCGATACGGTCGACCGCTTCCAAATTGACGATGGCGCCGCGATGAATCTGCGTGAATTGCGCCGCGTCGAGCTGCTCGATCAGCTCTTTCAGCGGCAGGCGAATCAGCGCTTCGCCATCATGCGTGACCACGCGCGTGTATTTGCCGTCCGACTGGAAGTACTGCACATCGCGCACCATCACCAGCCGCACCGTGTTGCCGGCCGACGCCTTGATCCATTTGAGATGCTGCACCGGCGCCGGCGCGATCTGCCGCCACACGCCAGCCGGCACCGCCGCGGTGCTGCGCGTCTTTAACCGCTTCACCGTTTGCAGCAACCGCGCCGCCGTCACCGGCTTGACGATGTAATCGACCGCACCCGCCTGAAACGCCTGCACCGCGTGTTCCGCGTAGGCGGTAACGAAGACGATCTGCGCATGTTCGCCCACATGCGCCGCCACTTCCATACCGGTCAGGCCGGGAATCTGGATGTCGAGGAACACCACATCCGGCTTCAGGGTATCCAGCAGCGATATGGCTTCGACGCCGTTTTCAGCCTGGCCGGCGATCTCCAGTTCCGGCCACAGCGCGGCCAGCTGGTCACGCAATTCCGCTGCCAGCAGCGGTTCATCTTCCACGATCAACGCGATCGGCATGCTCACTCCTTGATGATCAGCGTGGCCACCACGCCGCCGTTTTCTCCCGCCGTCACCGACAGCGACGCGCCTTCACCATACAGCAATTGCAGGCGCTCGTGGATATTCGCCAGGCCGAAGCCCTGGCCCATTTGCTCGGTCAGGCCAACGCCATCATCACTGACGTGCACACAGAGATCATGCTTGCGCCGCAGCGTGGTGATGACGATTTCACCCGGCCGGCTGGCGCGCTCCAGACCGTGCTTGATGGCGTTTTCCACCAGCGATATCAGCATCGCCGGCGGGAAGGGCAGTCCCAGCGAAGCGGTATCCGCCTCGATATGGAAGCGCAGGCGTTGCCCCATGCGGATCTGCATGATGGACAGGTAGTTGCGCACCAGCGCCAGCTCACGCTCCACCGTCGAGGACACGGAGCGCATATCAGGCAGGGCGTTTTGCAAATAACCGACCAGATGGTCGAGCATTTGCTGCGCGGTGTCGCCGTCGGTGCGGATCAGGTATTTGAGGTTGGCCAGGGTATTGAACAGAAAGTGCGGCTCGACCTGCGCCTGCAACGCCGACAGCTTGGCGTGTAGCGCGGCGCGCTCCAGTTCCTGTTCGCGTTTGATGGCGCGCAGCATGCGCTCGCGCTGCTCGAACTGCGTCCGCAGATGGGCGGCCACCGTTTCCACCGCATGCAGCGCGCCACCAACCTGCACGGTGAAGAAATCGTAGCCGATGCGGCGGCGGATGCGCACTTCCACTGGCGCCCCGCGCTCGGCCACGATCAGCACCTCGGTGCACTGGGAGAACCAGACCGGCCACCGCGGCGAAATCAAGATGCGACCTTCATAAGGCGAGTAGCGAAACACCGCCGGCCCGCCATAACCCAGCGCCGTGCCCAGCGCCAGGCCGGACAGCGTTTCGGTGCAGATGTTGTGCGTGACCAGTTGGTCCAGCGGCGACACCAGCGTCCGCCGGGGACGCGCGGACAGCATCTCTTCGGTCAGCGCGGTGCCGGCTTCGGTCAGCTCTGCCAACCGCTGCTTCACCCTCGCATTCGTGATGGCGATGGGAAGCAAGACCAGCAACATCACATTGCTCAACGGCCCCCATGCCCAGGTAGACTTGCCCGGGCCCGGTGGCACGACGGACAAGATCAGCAAAGCCAGCGGCGGTACAAAAACGATGAGGAAAATCGCCATGAGCCCCCACTGCCGCAGCGCCGACTCCCGCTTGTAGCGGCGCACCAGCTTGGGATCATGCGTGACCGCTTGTTTGAGGTGGAAAGGTGTCGTATTCATCACGCCCATTCTAACGGCTGCGGAAGGTGGCAACGGCGCGTGCGACGGAAGGGCCAAAATCGGGCGTGAAATGGAAAAAACCCTGTTTGACGTTGCCGTCAAACAGGGTTTTTAGATTTTGGTCGGAGTACAAGGATTCGAACCTTGGACCCCCTGGTCCCAAACCAGGTGCGCTACCGGGCTGCGCTACACTCCGAAGAAGCAAGATAATACAGCCTGGCCGGTAACTCGTCAAGTGCTACCATCGCTTCAATGCTAATATCTGAAAACTATGAGCGCTACGATTTCATTCGATGAGGCCAGAAGCCCGCGCAGACCAGGCATCGCTGCGGGCATTGTCGTCTCGCTGGCGCTGCACGCGGTCTTGATTTTTGGCTACCGGCTATCCAGCCCGCCAGCGGCCAAACAACCGGCCCGGTCGATGACGGTGTGGTTGCAAGCGCCGAAGCCACTTGCCAGGGTCGAGCCGCCCAAGCCGGAGCCTAAGCCGGAACGCAAACGCCAGCCAGCGCCGGCACGCGAGCGCACCACCGTGGCCGCCACACCCCCGCGCACCGAGGAGGCGGCGCGGGAGCCAGTGCCGCCGGCCGAATCCCAGACCATCACGCTGCCGCGCGAGCAAGATCCGCTGTACGCCGACCAGCAGCCGAAAGCTTTTGATATCGAGGCCGCCAAAAAAGCCGCCCGCAAAGCCGCCTCCGAGAAAGCCGCGCCCGGCACGCTGGCCGCCCAGCTGGAAGCCCATCCGATCGCCGCCGAGCCCAACGGCACCGAACTGGGCAGGAAAATAGAGAAGGCCGGCAAAACCGATTGCCTCAAATCGGCCTCCGGCGCCGGCCTGCTGGCGCCGTTATTCTGGGCGCTGGACAAGCACTGCAAGTTTTAAGCGTCGTTCTTGAGTTCCAGCGCGCGGTCGTACAGCGCGTTTTTCTTGCGCCCGGTGATCTGGGCAGCCAGTCCGGCCGCCTGCTTGACCGGCAGTTCGGCCAGCAGAATCTGCAAAATCCGGTCCGCCTCGGCGTCATTTTCATCATCCGCCGGTGGCGCGCCGTCCAGCAGCACGACGAATTCGCCTTTTTCCCGATGGCCATCGGCCTTGATCCACGCCACCGCCTCGGACAGCGGGCAGCGGTGGATTTCCTCGAACATCTTGGTCAGCTCACGCGCAAACACCACCTGGCGCGTCGGCTCGAACGCCGCCGCCAGCGCGCTGGCGCAGTCCAGAATGCGGTGCGGCGCCTCATAAAACACCATGGTGGCCGTCACCGCGCGCAGCGTGCCGAGGAAATTCTCGCGCTGCTTGGCCTTGGCCGGCAGGAAGCCGACAAAGTAAAACTGATCATTCACCAGGCCACTGGCCGACAGCGCCGTCACCGCCGCCGACGCTCCCGGCAGCGGCAGCACGCGCAAACCGGCCGCCCGCACCGCGTCGACAATGCGCGCGCCCGGATCGGACACCGCCGGCGTGCCGGCGTCCGACACCAGCGCGATGCGCTCGCCAGCCTGTAGTCGAGAAATCAACATTTCCGCCGCCTCCCGCTCATTGTGCTGATGCGCGGCGATCAATGGCTTGTGCAGTCCGAAGCGTCCCATCAGCGTGGCGGTGTTGCGCGTGTCCTCGCATGCCACAGCATTGACCAAGCTCAAAACGTGCAGCGCGCGCAGACTAATATCGGTGACATTGCCAATGGGGGTCGCCACGACGTATAAGGTTGCGCTAGGATAGGTCTGATGCGCCATTTCGCCCATGACGGGCAAAGTGGCTATGGAACTGGATTCAAGATCGCTCATTGGGGGTAGGATGAAAAGTGTGAGGTTGACGCTGCTGTGCATGGTTGCCGCAGTTTTAAGTGCGTGCAGCACGCCGTTTTGCAACGCGCCGGGGGGATTGTGCTCGCCCCAGGCGGCAAATACAAGCCTGCCACCGCCACCGCCGCCACCCAAGCCGGCCCCGCTGCCGAAACCGCCGCCCGAGCCAGCGCTGCCGGCGGCGCAGACCTTCGCCATCAACCTGCCAGACGCGCCCGGCTCGACCGGCATCAGCGATGACGACCGCGGCCAGTTGCCACCACGAGCCGAACCGCCGGCCATCGACCGCACCGACAACGATGCCGGCCAGCCATCGACCGCGCCGATCCGCATCGGCCTGCTGCTGCCGCTGCAATCGGAAACGCTGGGCGCCGCCGCCGACTCGGTGCGCGCCGGCTTCATGGCCGCCTGGGAGCGCGATCGCGGCAACATCACCGTCACCGTGCTGGAAACCGGCGACGTGCCGCAAGACATCCTGTCGGTCTACGCCCGCGCGCTGCAAAGCGAGGATCTGGTGGTCGGCCCGCTGTCGCGCTCGGCCGTGGCCACCATCGCCACCAGCGCGCTGGTCAGCAAGCCGACCATCGCCCTGAATTATCCGGAAGGCTACGGCCAGGCCGGCGCCACGCCGCTGCCGCCGCACATGCTGGCCATCGGCCTGTCGATCGAGGAAGAGGCGCGCCAGGCCGCGCAGTGGGCCGCGCGCGAGCAGGCCGACGGCGCCGCCGTGGTGCTCACCACCAGCTCGCCATGGCAGCGGCGCGTCGCCAACGCCTTCGCCGCCGAATGGCAACGCCTGGGCCGTCCGGTGCGCGTGATGGAGCTGAACGCGCCGGACAGCTATCTCAGCGATCCCGACCTGGTGCAGCTGCGCGCCAGCCTGCGCCAGTCGCCGCCGGCGCTGCTGTTCTCGGCCATGGGCGCCGACCAGACGCGCCAGTTGCGCATCGCCCTCGGCGGCAACGTCTCGCCGGAAGCGACCAACCCGACCTTCAGCACCGCCGATGCGCTGCCGCCACCGCCACCAGCGACGCCGGCCGAGTCCTTCCGCGGCCTGCCGATCTACGGCACCTCGGCGCTCAATCCGGGCCGCGAGGCCGGCTTCCCCACCCAGGACCTGGAAGGCGTGCGCCTGCTGGACCTGCCGTGGCAGGTCCAGCGCGACCACCCGGCGGTGATGGTTTATCCGCGACCACTGCAGGCCGGCGTCGGCGGCGCCGACATGGCGCGCCTGTACGCGCTGGGCATCGACGCCTTCCGCGTGGCGCGCGAAATCGGCCGTCATCCGGTCGGCCATTTCCGGCTGGACGGCGTCACCGGCAGGCTGAGCATCGACTTCGGTCGCGGCCCGGCCAGTTTTGAGCGCATCGAACCCGCGGCCGTGTACCTGAACGGCGCGCCGGAGCCGGTCAATCCATGAGGTCGCCATGCCGCGCACGCCACAACAGCGGCTGGGCCGGCTGGGCGAGGACCGGGCGCTGGCCCACCTCGAAGCCCAGGGCCTGACGCTGCTGGAGCGCAATTTCCTGTGTAAATCGGGCGAAATCGACCTCGTCATGCAACACGGGCCGATGCTGGTGTTTGTCGAGGTCCGCCGCCGCGCCAACGCGCGCTACGGCGGCGCCGTCTACAGCGTCACCCCGGCCAAGCAGCAACGGCTGTTTCGCGCCGCGCAATATTATCTGTTACGCCACAAACTGCCGCCGCCATGCCGCTTCGACCTGGTCGCCATCGATGATGAAAAGTTGTCGTGGATACAAAACGCACTGGAGATGTAAGCATTTTTAACAGCGCTTGTCGAGTCTGCGGGACGACTGCACTATAATCAGCACACTATGACTAATCAACGCATCCTGGCGCACTTCCACGAAAGTGCCGAAACTAAAATCCAGTCCGCCACCGTCCTCGCGCCGCATATCGCGCAAGCGATCGAGATGATGTTCACGGCACTGTCCAACGGCAACAAGATTCTGGTCTGCGGCAACGGCGGTTCGGCCGCCGACTCGCAGCACTTCGCGGCCGAGCTGGTGGGACGCTTCGAACGCGAGCGCTTCCCGCTGCCGGCCATCGCGCTGACCACCGACACCTCGATCCTGACGGCGGTGGCCAACGACTACAGCTACCGCGAGATTTTCTCGAAGCAGGTGCAGGCGTTCGGCCAGGCCGGCGACATCCTGCTGGCGTTTTCCACCTCGGGCAATTCCGGCAACGTGGTGGCGGCGATTGAAGCGGCGCTGGAGCGTGAAATGCGCGTGGTGGCGCTGACCGGCAAGGGTGGCGGCGCCATCGGCAAGATGCTGACCGACGCCGATGTCCACATCTGCGTGCCGCACGACCGCACCGCCCGCATCCAGGAAGTCCACCTGGTGACCATCCATGCTATTTGCGACGGCATCGACGTCGCGCTGTTCGGAGGAGATGTGAATGAGTAAATCCAGCGCTATCTGGAACAAGGTACAACGTCCGCTGGCCCTGAGCGTGCTGTGCGGCGCCATGCTGGCATCGCTGTCGGGCTGTGTCGCGCTGGTCGCGGGCGGTGCGATTTCCGGTACGCTGGCGGCCTCCGACCGTCGCACCTTCGGCGCGCAAACCGAAGACAAGGCGATCGAGGTCAAGGCCGGCATCAAGGTCAACAACATCGGCGGCGACGCCGCGCACGTCAACATCAACAGCTTCAACCGTCGCGCGCTGCTGACCGGCGAAGTCCGCGACGAGGCGATGAAGGCGCAGATCGAGCGCGAAATCCGCGGCATCGAAGGCGTGATCGACGTCATCAACGAGCTGGAAATCGCCGGCCCGTCGAGCTACACCTCGCGCTCCAGCGACACCATCATCACCGGCAAGGTCAAGGCCAGCCTGGTGGACGCCAAGGATATCTCGGCCAACTCCTACCAGGTGGTCACCGAGCGCGGTGTGGTGTACCTGCAGGGTCGCGTGACCCAGCGCGAAGGCCAGATCGGCGCCGACATCGCGCGCGGCGTCAGCGGCGTGACCAAGGTGGTCAAGGTGTTCGAATACATCAGCGACGAAGAGCTGAAGACCTACCAGGCCACGCCAGCGCCGGCGCCGGCCAGCACCAGCGGTAGCGGCAACCCATGAGCACCGCCTCGCGCGCCTGGATCAAGCCGGTGATCGCCGCCGTGGCGGTGGCCGCCATCGGCATCGGCGCCTACGCCACGGTATCCAAGCGCGAGGTGGCGCCACAACTGACCTTCCTCAGCATCAAGGGCGACAAGATCACGCCGGACAGCCTCAAGGGCAAGGTGGTGATGGTGAATTTCTGGGCCACCGACTGCGCCACCTGCATCAAGGAGATGCCGGACATGGTCGCCACCTACAACAAATACAAGCCGCAGGGCCTGGAGTTCGTGGCCGTGGCGATGAGCTACGACCGTCCGGACTACGTGGTCAACTACACCGAAACGCGCCAGCTGCCGTTCAAGGTGGCGCTGGATGTCGACGGCTCGGCCGCCAAGGCTTACGGCAATGTGTCGATGACGCCGACCACCTTCGTCATCGGCAAGGATGGCAAGATCCTCAAGCGCTACCTGGGCGAGCCGGATTTCCCGGCGCTGCACAAGCTGCTGGATGCATCGCTGAAGGGTTAAAAGCCCGCCTGCAGCGACAGATACACCCCCTTCTGCTGCTTCGGATTGAAGATGGTGATGTCCCCCAGGTTGGCGTAGGCCACCGTCAGCGACACATTCCGCGAAGGGAACCAGGCGAGGAAGGCGTCGTAGTACGCCTTCTCGTTGTCCACGCCGAGATTGTGCGGCTTGCGGCGATACTCGGCGCCCAGCGCCAGCTGGCGGTTGATCAGGTAGGCGGCCGAGAACTCCGGCTTCACGCGCATCGCGTCATTGCGGTCGCCGCCGAAGCCCAGAAGGCCCATCTGATTGGCGCGCGTGGCGCGCAGCGTGGCATTCAGCAGCAGGCTATATTCCAGATAGAGCTTGGTGGCGGAGACGTAATAGTCATAACCGCTGTCGTCCTTCGCGCCCAGCTGCTTGACGTTGGTGACGCCCAGCGCACCGAGGCCGCCGACGCCCTTGTTCTTCTTGTACATCACGCCGACGGCCACTTGCGGCACCCACGTATCCTGCTCGTAGACGGCGTCGCCCAGCACCTTCAGTTTGAGGCCGAAGATGTCCTGCTTGATGTTCAGCTTATCCAGCGGCGCCAGGCTGCCCTTGAACTCCTGGTTGGCGAAGGAGACTTCAACTCGGTCCGCCACGCCCACCGCCACACCGTAGCTGTTGAGCTGATAGTCCTGCGTTTTGAGATACGTGGCGTGCGCATTGGCGCCCCACGAGTCGCGCGTGCCATAGCCGGAGATCAGCGCCCACGGCGTGATGCCACCACCACCCGCACCTTCCACCTGCGCGACGCCGCCGGTGGCCAGCAGCTTGCCCATATCCTGCGCGGCCACACCGCCGCACGCACACACCGCCAAGCAGGCTGAGATGATTTTTTTCATGGTTCTATTCCTGGCGGCTTATTTGGTCACGATATCGCGCTGCATCGGCGCCAGCCTGGCGACCAGCTTGAGCGCGACGCCGCTCGGCACCTGGTGCTGTTCCATCGCGATCTGCAAATCCTCGGTCAGCGCGTTGAACATGGCGTTGGTGATCTGCAGGTCCTGGTGCACGGTCTTCATATCGCGCACGGTGCCCACGCCATCCATCGTCTTGTCGCGGTATTGACCGGTGTACTTGCACGGGCCGCCGGCGAACTCGCACAACTGCTGCGCCAGACGCACCTTCAGCTGCGCAATATCGAAGTCGGCGAAGTTGTCCTTGATGCGCGGGTCGGCCAGCACAATGGTCAGGAAGCTATCGACGATTTTGTGGATGCCCTCCTTGCCACCCAGCCCCTGATAGGTGGCGTCGTCGGTGTAGGGAGTCTGCGCCACGGCCAGTGTGGAGGCCAGCAGCAGGCCGATGGTGGCCATGCGGGTCAATTTGAACATCAAAGAACTCATCAGTGGTTGTGTCTACCCGGCAATTTATCAGCTATTTGGGGAACAAAACCATTTGTGTGCAACGGAACAACGCTATTGTTTTGCCGGTGGCCTTGTTGACGACGATGGCGTCCCACACCTGCGTGGTGCGGCCCAGATGGACGGCGGTGGCGGTGGCCACCACCGTGCCATCGCGGGCGGTGCCGAGATGATTCGATTTGAGTTCGATCGTGGTGAAATTCTGCGCGCCCTCGGGCAGATGCGAGAAGCAGGCGTAGCCGCAGGCGGTATCGGCCAGCGTGACCACGCTGCCGGCGTGCAGGAAGCCATTCGGCGCCAGATGGTGTTTGGCGACGTTGAACTCGGCAACGATCTCGCCTTCCTTCACCGAGGTGATGACGATGCCCAGGAAATCCGGCAACGTGCCCTTGCCGAAGGTGTTGAAGTATTCTGGATTGAAAGTGCTGGCGTCCATGTTCAGGCCCATTGAATCGGCGCGTGGCCGTTGGCGGTCAAGTAATCGTTCGCGCGCGAGAACGGCCGGCTGCCAAAGAAGCCTTTATGCGCGGAGAACGGCGATGGGTGAGGCGAAGTCAGCACCAGGTGCTTGCGGCTGTCGATCAGCGCGCGCTTGGCGATGGCATAGCTGCCCCACAAAATGAAGACGATGTTTTCACGCTGCTGCGACAACGCCTTGATGGCGCTGTCGGTGAAGGTCTCCCAGCCGTGGTTGGCATGCGAGCCGGCTTCACGCGCGCGCACGGTCAGCACGCTGTTGAGCAGGAACACGCCTTGCTCGGCCCAATCGGTGAGATCGGTCTGGCGGCGATCGAGGCCGAGGTCGCTGTGCAGTTCCTGGAAGATGTTTTGCAGGCTGGGCTGCGGGCGGTTGCCGTCCGGGACCGAGAAGCAGAAGCCCATCGCGGCGCCGGGCGTGTGGTACGGGTCCTGCCCGAGAATCACCACTTTCACCTGATCAAACGGCGTCAGGTCAAACGCGCGGAAGATATTTTTGCCGGCCGGGCAGCACTGCGTGGCCGCATACTCGGCGCGCACAAAGGTCGTCAGGGAATCCCAGTACGGCTGCTCAAACTCCCCCTGCAACCGCTGCTTCCATGACGCCTCTATGCGTACACTCATGTGCCTTGATCAGCCGGCGGCCAGCACGTTGTGCGCCTGCTCGTCCGCGTGGTACGAGGAGCGCACCATGGCGCCCACGGCGGCGTGCTTGAAGCCCATCTTGTAGGCTTCTTCCTCAAACATCTTGAACACATCCGGATGCACATAGCGGCGCACCGGCAGGTGGCTGTTCGACGGCGCCAGATACTGGCCGATGGTCAGCATGTCGATGTCGTGCTCGCGCATGTCGCGCATCACTTGCAGGATTTCCTCGTCGGTCTCGCCCAGGCCGACCATGATGCCGGACTTGGTCTTCACCTGCGGATACATGGCCTTGAAATCCTTCAGCAGCTTCAGCGAGTGCATATAATCCGAACCCGGACGCGCTTCCTTGTACAGACGCGGCACGGTTTCCAGATTGTGGTTCATCACGTCCGGCAGGCCGTCGGCGAAGATCGCCAGCGCTTTTTCCAGACGGCCGCGGAAGTCAGGCACCAGCACTTCGATCTGCGTCTTCGGCGACAGCGCGCGGGTGTTGGAGATGCACTCGACGAAGTGGGCGGCGCCGCCGTCGCGCAGGTCGTCGCGGTCCACCGAGGTGATCACCACATAGCTCAGGCGCAGCTTGGCGATGGTATGCGACAGGTTGGTCGGCTCATCCTTGTCCAGCGGGTCCGGGCGGCCGTGGCCGACGTCGCAGAACGGGCAGCGGCGGGTGCACTTGTCGCCCATGATCATGAAGGTGGCCGTGCCCTTGCCGAAGCATTCGCCGATGTTGGGGCAGCTCGCCTCCTCGCACACGGTGACCAGCTTGTTCTCGCGCAGCGTTTCCTTGATTTCGTAGAAACGGGTGTTCGGCGAACCGGCCTTGACGCGAATCCAGTCCGGCTTCTTCAGGCGCTCGACCTGCTCGACCGGCACGATCTTGATCGGAATGCGCGCGGTTTTGCTGGCGCCTTTTTGCTTTTCGCTCGGGTTGTAAGCTGCGTTGATTTCAGTGGTCATAATCAGTTCATTCGTTTGCCGCCAGGACGCGGACTAACTCCTCGGCCAGCTGCTGTTGCACATCAGACAGCGTTGCCTGCGCACCAACGGTGCGCATATCGACTGTTTCCAGTCCGGCATAGCCGCAAGGGTTAATCCAGGAAAACGGGGCCAGATCCATCGCCACATTCAGCGACAGTCCGTGGTAGGTGCAGCCATTGCCGCGTACCTTCAAGCCCAGCGCGGCGATCTTGGCGCCTTGGTGTTCGCCGCCGGCCATGTAGATGCCCGGCGCGCCCTCGACGCGCTCACCGACGAGATTATACGCCTGCAGCACATTGATGATCGCCTGCTCGATTTTATGCACGAACTGGCGCGCGTACAGCTTGCCGCCGGGCTTGTTGCGGCGCAGGTCCATCAGCAGGTAAATCACCACCTGGCCGGGGCCATGGTAGGTGACTTCGCCGCCGCGGTCGGTCTGCACCACGGGAATGTCCGACGCCCCGGCCAGCAGGTGGCCGCGATCGGCGCCCAGGCCCAGCGTGTAGACCGGCGGGTGTTCGACGATCCACAGCTCGTCGCGCGTGTCCGGCGTGCGGGCGTCGGTGAAGGCGCGCATGGCGGCGAACGTGCTGTCGTAGTCGGCTTTGCCGAGATGCTTGATCTCGGGGAAGGTTGGAGACGTCATGCCGCCATTATAAAGCACCGCGCCACGTCGTTCCCGGCGGGGCCCGGTGCCACGGCCTCGGCTTGCATTCGCGACGGTCCCGTCTTCGCTATATTTATTCACATGGTAAACCTTGTGTAAGTGCCTGTATAACGGTATATTTTCGCAATTCTTGTTAGTTTTATTCACATAGTTATCCACAGGATGGCGCGTCGCCTGCCCAATTTTTCCGCATTGCGCGCCTTCGAGGCGGCGGCCCGCCACGAGAATTTCTCGCGCGCGGCGGAGGAGTTGCGCCTGACGCACGGCGCCATCAGCCATCAGGTGCGCGGCTTGGAGGAGGAGCTGGGACGGCCGTTGTTTGTACGTCATGGCCGCCAGGTGAAAATAACTCACGACGGGCTGAAGTTCGCCCAGTTGCTCGGCAAGGCCTTTGCCGACATCGCCGCCGCCACCGACACCATGCGCGCGGCCGGCGGCAACCAGCGGCTGACGATCAGCTCGATCCCATCGTTCGCGGCGCGCTGGCTGGCGCCGCGCCTCGGGCGTTTCATCGAGCGCTATCCGGAGATCGAAGTGGTGCTACAGTCGAGCGGCGCGTTGCAGGATCTGACGCGCGACGGCGTGGACGTCGGCATCCGCTTCGGGCGCGGCAACTATCCGGGCATGCTGGTGGTGCCGCTGATGGGGGATGTGTATTACCCGGTAGTGAGTCCCCACTATCGTAACGGGGCGCTACCGGTAGAGCCGGCCGAGCTGGCGCGGCATACGCTGCTGCGTTCGCTGGAACGCTGGACGCCGTGGCTGCGGGCGGCCGGCGTCGCGCTGGCGGAACCGTCCGGCGGGGTGATGTTCGAGGATTTGTCGATGCTGATTCGCTCGGCCGCCGACGGCAACGGCGTGGCGCTGGTGCGGCATGTGGTGGCGATGCAGGAGATCGCTTCCGGACAACTGCTGCGGCTGTTCGACATCGCCACGCCCAGCCCGGATGAGTACTACTTCGTCACGCCGCCGCATGCGGCCGCCAAGCCGCAGGTGCAGGCGTTCCGCGACTGGCTGCTGGAAGAGATCGCCGCCTTCCAGCGCCAACAAGACTTAATTACATGACAATCTTGACCATCGGATGGGCGGACAGCTCGGTGTACAGCGCGTCCAGCTGGGCGCGGCTGGTGGCGCGTACGGTGCAGGTCAGGCCGGTGTAATTGCCCTTGGCCGAAGGACGCACTTCCATTTTGCCTTCATGGAAATCCTGGTCATGCTTTTGCACGACCACCACAATGGTCGGAGCGAAATCGATGTGAGTCGGCCCCATGACCTTGATCGGGAAGTCGCTCGGATACTCGATGAGGGACTCGGATGGGGGGATGGCGCGCATATTCTTTCCAATCTAATAAGTTAGTGCCCTCCACGATGGAGGCACTAGCCTATATTGTAGCCGTATCAGTCCTTTGCAAGCGCCTGCGGGAGGTCCGGTGTCAGGTCTGACATTCGCACACGGCCTCAACTGCGGAGCAGTTGAGGCCGTGTGCGAATGTCAGACCTGACACCGGGTTAACGTTCTGCGGCGCGGGGGTTGTCGTTGCGGCGGTGGTCGCGGTTTTCCCGTGGTTCTCGCTGCTCACGCTGTTCGCGCTGGGCCGGGGCGGCGCGCGGCGGTTGGGGTGGCGGCGGCGGCGGCGAGACTTGCAATACCGGCTGCGGCATCACCGGCTGCGGCTGCGGTGCCTGCGGACGCGGCGGCCCCGGCGGCCCCGGATTGAAGCGTGGACGCAGTTCCAGCCGCATGTCGTTCGGGTTGATGGTCTGCGTCGGCGTATCCGGCCGGCCAAACTGGTTCGGCGCCAGCGTGCTGATGCGGCCTGGCGGCGGCTGCGCCGGCACCGCTTGCGGCTGCGCGGGCGCAGTGATCGTGCGGCCCGGTCCCGGACGGTCCTGGCGCCGCTCGCCGCGCTCGAAACGGTCGGGGATGCCGTCGTGGTCGCGGTCACCCCGGTCGCCCTGGTCAGTGCTCAGCGGCCGATACGGCAAGCGCGGCTGCGGTGGCGCCACCGGCGTCACTGGCCGGACGAAATTGGCCGGCGGCTGCCATGCCGTGCCGCGTCCGACGTTGACGTTGCGGCGTCCTTCAAATTGCTCGCGCGGCAGCATGGTCAGGCCGTCGCGGTGGCCGTGGACCTCGCCACGCGGCGCCAGGGGCTGGCCGTTGTGCGTCCACGTCACGCGGCGCTCGTAGTCGGACGAGACGCGGTAGTTCGGCACGAAGCGGTCGCGCGGCGACAGCGGATACCAGCCCAGCCCCGGTCCCGGTCCCGGTCCCGCATGCTGCGGGCCGCCGTTGCCGCCCACCCAGCCGACCAGCGCAGGCGCCCATACCGGCCGGCCGGCGGGACGACCAGGCGCCCAGCGCCAGCGGCGCTCGACCAGCACCCAGCGGCCGTAGTGCGAGGGCGCGTAACCCCACGGCGCGTTGTCGACCCAGGTCCAGCCCCACGGCGCCAGCCAGATCCAGCGGCCGTCGCGGTACGGCGCCCAGTCGATCGCCACGTTACGCGGCGTCCACAGCGGGCCGTAGTCGACGCTGTCGGTCCACAGGCCGTTGCGGTCCAGCTCCTCGTAGCCGGTGACGCCGCTGGAAACGTAGCGGGTGGTGGTGGTCGCGCTGTCGAGCCGGTCGCGGTCCTCGGCCCAGACGTCGAAGCCGTCGCGGCGGGCCACGCTGGTGCGCACGTCTTCCGCCGTGAGATCAACGTGGCGGCCGTTGTTGACCACCACCGACGAGCCGGCCCCGTCCACCCGCGCGCTGCCGGCCAGCACGCTGATCTGGCTGGTGTCCGGCTGGCGCTCGACATCGACCCGCACCACACCCGGCGCCAGCAGCGTGATGCGCGCCTGCGGCGTGCTCAGTTCAAAGTCGCGCAGCAGCTCCGGGCTGCGCACGCGGATGCTGACGCTGCCGTAGTTGAGGCGCAGGCGCAGCAGGTCGTCGTCCATGCCGGTGATTTCCAGGTCGGAGTCGCCGTCCAGCCGCACGGCGGTCGAGCCGACGCGAAACTCGGCGCGGGCGCCGCCGGCGGTGTTGATGTGGCTGTCGGCGGTGACCGGCCAGTTCAGCGACGCCGCGGTCGGATCGCCGTCGCCCACCAGTGTCACCTGGCCCTGGACACTGGAGATGCGTCCGACCATGGCGGGCGGATCCTCGGCATGGGCCAGGCCGCCGTGGCCGGCCAAAGCGGCCAGCGCAAAGAGTGAAATGATGGTGCGCCTCATGGCTGCGTCTCCTGTGGTGTTGCTGGGCTTGACTTAACTTAACGCCGCACACCCGGGCGACGCCGACCGCGGTGACAAATTAAGCCGTGGCACCGCCACGCTTGACAAAGAACAGCGCCGCGCCGACCGCCATCAGCAGCCCGCCGAACACGCGGTTCTGCTTCTTGAGGGCGCTGGCGTCGCGGAAGAAACGCTGCATCGACGAGGCCAGCAAGGCGTAGCTGTGCATCACCACCAGGTCGATGCAGCACATGGTCACCGCCAGGATCAGCAGTTGCGGCAGCAGCGGCGCGCCCTGGGTGATGAACTGCGGCAGCACCGCCACCATGAAGATAATCCCTTTCGGGTTGGTGGCGTTGGTCAGGAAACCGGTCAGAAAGCGTTTGCCGGCCGGCGGCACCACCACCTCGGCGTGCCGCTCGGCGCCGACGCTGACCTTGGCGCGCCACTGGCTCAGGCCGAGGTAGATCAGGTACAGCGCGCCCACCGTCTTGACGATGTTGAACGCCACCTCGGACGCCAGCAGCAGCGAGCCGACGCCGGCGCCGGCGATGAAGAACACCAGCAACAGGCCGGTCTGCAGGCCGATGATGGTGGCGCTGGCGCGCCGCACCCCATACGACAGGCCGTGCGACATCGACAACACCGCGCCCGATCCCGGCGACACGGCAATGATGCAGGCGGCGACAAAGAAGGTGATCCAGGTGGCGAAAGTCATGGCGGTTCCATTAGTTGACGGCAATCACCATTGTAGCGGTATCGCGCGCCGGCTGGCTTGGGTTAATATTGCCCGACTCACCACATGACACATGAAGGAGTTGCACACGATGGCCGGTTCCAGCCTGTTAATGCTGATCGATGATATCGCCACGATCCTCGACGACGTCGCCGCGATGAGCAAGGTGGCGGCCAAGAAAACCGCCGGCGTGCTCGGCGACGACCTCGCGCTCAACGCCCAGCAGGTGGCCGGCGTGCGCGCCGAGCGCGAGTTGCCGGTGGTGTGGGCGGTGGCAGTCGGTTCGCTGAAGAACAAGGCGATCCTGGTGCCGGCCGCGCTGGCGATCAGCGCCTTCGCGCCGTGGGCGATCACGCCGCTGCTGATGCTCGGCGGCCTGTACCTGTGCTTCGAGGGCTTCGAGAAGATCGCCCACAGCCTGCTGCACGCGGGCCAGGACGACGAGCACAAGCAGCAACTGCACGCGGCGCTGGCCAATCCGGAGGTCGACCTGGTGGCGCTGGAAAAGGAAAAGATCAAGGGCGCGGTGCGCACCGACTTCATCCTGTCGGCGGAAATCATCGTCATCGCGCTGGGCACGGTGGCGACGGCGCCGTTCGCGCAACAGGTGACGGTGGTGGTCGGCATCGCGCTGCTGATGACGCTGGGCGTGTACGGCCTGGTGGCGGCCATCGTCAAGATGGACGACGCCGGCCTGTACCTGACCCAGCGCGGCGGCGCGGCGCTCAAGGCGCTGGGCCGGCTGCTGCTGTCGGCGGCGCCGCTGCTGATGAAACTGCTGGGCGTGGTCGGCACCTTGGCCATGTTCATGGTCGGCGGCGGCATCCTGACCCACGGCCTGCCGTTCGCCCATGACCTGATCCACCACGCCAGCGAAGCGGTCGCCACGGCGCCGGCCGTCGGCCCGGCCTTGGGCGTGGTCGTCCCCAGCCTGCTGGACGCCGTGGCCGGCGTCATCGCCGGCGCCCTGGCGCTGCTGGTGGTCACCCTCGGCGCCAAGCTGCTGCGCCTGCTCAAGAAGCCAGACTGAGCCTTCCGCCCCGCTGCGGCGCGGTGCAGCTATCCCAGTTTCATACCGGGGCCGGATTGGCTGTACGACAGCCCATTTTGCTGCTATTAATTACTCTGCGGAACGCCCAGCTTGCGCCCAGCGTTACGCCCCAAATGCCCGCCCTGTCTGCCAGGCCGGATCGGGGGCCTACACCCTCCATTCCGGTCAAATTTGATCTAAATCAATAAATTTGACGGGGGGACTACGTAAACTGAACATACTTATTGCGACAAAGCAATAATACCGCCCGGAGAGACGAAAATGCGCAACAATCAACCAGTCACCAATCGCGAAGTAGAAGTCCTGGAAGACCAGGCCATCGTGTCGAAGACTGACCTGAACGGCAACATCACGTATGTAAATCCGTACTTCACCCAGGTCAGCGGCTATAGCGAACAAGAACTGCTGGGCGCGCCGCAAAACCTCGTCCGCCATCCGGACATGCCGGCCGAGGCCTTCGCCGACCTGTGGGCGTCGATCAAGTCCGGCACGCCGTGGACCGGCCTGGTCAAGAACCGCTGCAAGAACGGCGATTTCTACTGGGTGCGCGCCAACATCACGCCGATCCGCGAACAAGGCCAGACCATCGGCTACATGTCGGTGCGGGTCAAGGCCGACCGCCAGCAGATCGCCAAGGCCGACCAGGTCTACCGCACCATGCGCACCGACGCCAACCACGGCATCCGCATCAAGAACGGCCAGGTGATCGAGCCGGGCGTCGGCACGCTGCTGTCGCGCTTGAGCCACACCTCGCTCGGCTTCCGCATCTGGGCCGCCACCAGCCTGGTCAACGTGCTGCAGGTGCTGGTCTGCGCCGCCGCGCTGCTCAACGGCACCAGCGCCAACAACTACGGCATCTTCGCCGCCACCTTCGTCGGCCTGCTGATCAACGTGTTCCTGTGGTACACGCTGCGCGTGTCGGTGCTGCAGCCGCTGGACCGCGCGCTGCACGGCGCGCGCGCGATCGCCGCCGGCGACCTGTCGGGCACCTTTGAAACCCAGGCCACCGACGAGGTGGGCCAGCTGCTGCGCGCGCTGGAACAGATGAACAGCAACCTGATCGCCACCATCCGCGACGTCCGCGTCAACGTCGAGACCATGGCCGTGGCCACCCGCCAGATCGCCGCCGGCAACGCCGACCTGTCCGGCCGCACCGAGGCGCAGGCCGCCAGCCTGGAGGAAACCGCGTCCAGCGTCGAGCAGTTCTCGTCGACCGTCAAGCAGAACGCCGACAACTCCGAGCAAGCCAACAAGCTGGCGCAAAACGCCTCCGACGTGGCGGTGCAGGGCGGCGTGATCGTGGCCGACGTCATCGCCACCATGGACGAAATCAACAACTCCTCGCGCCAGATCGTCGACATCATCGGCCTGATCGAGGGCATCGCCTTCCAGACCAACATCCTGGCGCTGAACGCCGCCGTCGAGGCGGCGCGCGCCGGTGAACAGGGCCGCGGCTTCGCGGTGGTGGCCGGCGAGGTGCGCAACCTGGCGCAACGCAGTGCCACCGCCGCCAAGGACATCAAGAACCTGATCGACGTCTCGGTCGGCAAGGTCAGCGCCGGCATGGTGCAGGTCGACCGCGCCGGCGCCACCATGAAGGAAGTGGTGGCCTCGGTGCAGCAGGTCACGGCCATCATGCGCGAAATCTCGGTCGCCTCGCACGAGCAAAGCATCGGCGTCGATCAGGTCAATTCGGCCATCGCCCACATGGACCAGGTGACGCAGCAGAACGCGCAACTGGTCGAAGAGGCGGCGGCGGCCACCGCCAGCCTGGCGCTGGAAGCGGGCGGCCTGACGCAAGCGGTCAGCCTGTTCAAATTTGGCCCGGCCCGCAGCTCGCGCGTAGCACGCGCGGTTGCGTCCCAGCAATCTCCAACCTCCGTGAAACGCCTCGCGGCATAAATTATGATTACGCCTTTCCCACCCGTTGAATTCGACGCCGAGATCATCGGCAAGCTGAGTCAATCGGGCCCTCGCTACACCTCGTATCCGACCGCGGATCGCTTCCAGAACGACTTCGGCTACGGCCAGTTCCTGGAGGCGGTGGCGGGTCTGCGCATGCGCCGCAGCCGCCGCCCCTTATCGCTCTACATTCATGTGCCGTTTTGCGATACGGTCTGCTACTACTGCGGCTGCAACAAGATCGTCACCAAGGATCACAGCAAGGCGGCCGTCTACCTCGGCTACCTGAAGCAGGAAATCGATATGCAGGGGCGTTTGTTCGACGGCATGGGACAGATCGAGCAGTTGCACTTCGGCGGCGGCACGCCGACCTACCTGAGCGACAGGCAGATGGGCGATCTGATGGCGCACCTGCACGCCAATTTCGACTTCGCCGATGACGCGCATGGCGAGTACTCGATCGAGATCGATCCGCGCACGGTCAGCGTGGAACGCGTGCACAGCCTGCGCAAGCAAGGCTTCAACCGCATCAGCCTTGGTGTGCAGGACTTCGATCCGGCGGTGCAAAAGGCGGTCAACCGCATCCAGCCCGAGGCCGCAACGCGCGCCGTGATGGACGCCGCGCGCGCCGCCGGCTTCCGCTCAATCAGCATCGACCTGATTTACGGCCTGCCGAAGCAGACCATCGCCAGCATGACGCAAACGCTGGACAAGGTGATCGACGCCTCGCCCGACCGCATCGCGCTGTACAACTACGCGCACCTGCCGCACATCTTCAAGCCGCAGCGCCGCATCGCCGACGCCGACATGCCGTCGCCGGCGGTCAAGCTGGAACTGCTGAAGATGAGCATTCAGCGTTTGTGCGGGGCCGGCTACATCTACATCGGCATGGACCATTTCGCCAAGCCGGACGACGAGCTGGCGGTGGCGCAGCGCCAGGGACGTTTGCAGCGCAACTTCCAGGGCTATTCCACACGCGCCGAGTCGGAGCTGATTTCGTGCGGCGTGTCGGCCATCAGCGCGGTCGGCGCGACCTATAGCCAGAACGAGAAAACACTGGACGCGTATTACGAAAAACTCGACGGCGGCGTGCTGCCGATCACGCGCGGCATCAAGCTCGATAACGACGATCTGCTGCGGCGGATCGTGATCGCCAAGCTGATGTGCAATTTCGAATTGTCGATGTCGTCGATCGAGCAGGGTTTTCCGATCAAGTTCCGCCAGTATTTCGCGGCGGAGCTGGACAAGCTGAAGGTATTCGAGGACGATGGCCTGCTGACCACCGATGACGAATGGATTGCGGTGACGGCCAAGGGCCGTCTGCTGATCCGCAATATCTGCATGGTGTTCGACCGCTATCTGGGCGTGGCGCAGGACGTCGCGCCGCAACCGCTGCGCTATTCGAAGACCATCTGAGGATGCCATGAACGCCGCACAGCTATTGCCAGTGTTTGTTGTCGGCCTGGCCGGCAGCGTCCACTGCGCCGGCATGTGCGGCGGCATCGTCACCGCGATGTCGGCAGCCGGCGTTCCGGCGCAGGCCGGACGGTCCGCCGCTGCGGCCCATAGAATAGTTGAGTATCCCCTCCGGCGTTCTATGGGTTCCGGCGTTCGCCGGAACGCCGACGTCGGACATGTGTTGGCGTATAACGCCGGCCGCATCGCCAGCTACATGACCGCCGGCGCCTTGGCCGGCGGCCTCGCTGGCGGCGCCCGCAACATGGCCGCCGTGGCCGGCGTGCAAATGGGTTTCTACTGGTTGGCCAACCTGATGCTGGTCGCCCTCGGCCTGTACCTGATGAACGCCTGGCGCGGCCTGGCCACACTCGAACAAGGCGGCCGCGTGCTGTGGCAGCGCGCCCAGCCCGTCATCGGCCCCGCGATGAAAACCCTGATGCCGGCCGACACCGCCGCCAAATCCTTCGCCCTCGGCGCGCTGTGGGGCTGGCTGCCCTGCGGCATGGTCTACAGCGCCCTGACCACCGCCATGCTGAGCAGTTCCGTCGCCGACGGCGCCGCCATGATGCTGGCCTTCGGCCTGGGCACGCTGCCGATGCTGACCAGCCTGGGCCTGCTCGGCGCGCGCGTGCAGCGGGCGATGCAGCGGCGCGGCGTGCGCCTCGCCTGCGGCCTGCTGGTGCTGGCCTTCGGCGTCATCGGGCTTGCCCGCGCGGCGGGTGGCGTGACGCCCGAATGGATGGACATGCTATGCCTCACACCAAACCACTGAACGACGCCGTACCGGAAGCGGCGCCGTGCTTCCACTGCGGCCAGCCGCTTCCCCACACCATCGACACCGTCGACGCCGCGTGGACCGTGCGGATCGCCGGCGTCGCCCACACCATGTGCTGCCCCGGCTGTGCGGCGGTGGCGCAGACCATCGTCGATCTCGGCCAGGAAAACTACTACCGCGACCGCACCGCCTACGCCGCCAGCGCTGAAGGCGCGCAGCAGCTGCCGCCCGAACTGCAACTGTACGACAACGCCGACCCGCGCTTCGCGCTCGATGAGGACAGCCGCGAATCGACCTTCACGGTGGAGGGCATCCGTTGCGCCGCCTGCGTGTGGCTGATCGAACAGCGCCTGGCGCGCCTGCCCGGCGTCGACAGCGCCCAGCTGAACGTGGCCACCGAACGCCTGTACGTGCGCTGGCAAAAAGAGCGCTGCCAGCCCGGCGACATTCTCGGCGCGCTGCACACCATCGGCTACGCGGCCTACCCGTATGACCTCGACCGCCATACCGACCAGCAGCGCCGGGCCGCCAAAACGCTGGGCCGCCAGCTGTTCGTCGCCGGCCTGTCGATGATGCAGGTGATGATGTACGTGGCGCCGTCCTACCTGGCCGCCGAAGACGGCACGCTGGACAGCGACATGGCCTCGCTGATGCGCTGGGCCAGTTTGCTGCTGACGTTGCCGGCCATCCTGTACTCGGCACTGCCGTTCTGGCGCGGTGCCTGGGCCGGCCTGCGCGCGCGCACGCTGGGCATGGACGTGCCGGTGGCGCTGGGTATCGCCGCCGCCTTCGGCGCCAGCGTCATCGCCACCTTCCGCGGCGAGGGCGAGGTGTGGTTCGACTCGGTGACCATGTTCATCTTCCTGCTGCTGTGCAGCCGCTTCCTCGAACTGCGCGCGCGCCGCAAGGCCGGCGCCGCGCTGGAACGCCTGCAACACGCGCTGCCGGCCGCCGCCTCGCTGCTGGAAAACTACCCGGCCAGCAGCGCCGCCACCGTCGTGCGCGCCGCCGCGCTGGCTGTGGATAACGTCATTGTTATCAAGCCAGGCGAGGCGGTGGCCGCCGACTGCGTCATCCTCGAAGGCCGCACCTCGCTCGACCTGTCGCTGCTGAGTGGCGAGAGCGCGCCGGTGCCGAAGAACGTCGGCGACGCCATCGCCGGCGGCGCCATCAACGCCGGCAGCATGATCATCGCCCGCGTCACGCGCAAGGCGCAGGACAGCACCTTGTCCGATCTGATCAAGCTGATCAACCGCGCCGGCGGCGAGAAGCCGCGCATCGCGCTGTGGGCCGACCGCGTGGCGGCGTATTTTGTCGCCGGGCTGCTGCTGTTTGCGCTGGCCGCCTTCGGCGTCTGGTTCTGGCTCGACGGCAGCGCGGTGCGCGCCTGGCCGATCGCGATCGCGGTGCTGGTGGTGTCCTGCCCGTGCGCGCTGTCGCTGGCCACGCCGACCGCGCTGGCCGCCGCCACCGACCAGCTGCTGCGCCAGGGCGTGCTGGTGACCGGTCCGCAAACGCTGGAGACGCTGCATCGCACCACCCACGTCGTGCTGGACAAAACCGGCACGCTGACCTGGGGCCGGCCGGTCTTACAAACCACGCAGGCGCTGGGCGCGATGCGCGCCGACTTCTGTCTGCAGGTGGCGGCCGCGCTGGAAGCCGGCAGCGCCCACCCGCTGGCGCGCGCCATCGTCAACGCCGCCGACGCGGCCGGGCGCGCGCATTGGAGCGCGGCGGCGCTGACCGAAACCGCCGGCTGCGGCCTGGAGGGCACGGTGCACCACCGCCGCTACCGTCTGGGCAGTGCGCAGTTCGTGGCCGGCATCGCCGGTCTGCCGCCGGCGCGCGAGCACGCCGACGGCGCCACCCCGGTCTACCTCGGCGCCGAAGGACAGTGGCTGGCCTGTTTCCATCTGCACGATGGCCTGCGGCCGGATGCGCAGCAGACGGTCGACTATTTCCGCCAGGCCGGCAAGACGGTGGTGCTGGTCAGCGGCGACGACGACGTGCTGGCGCGCCGCGTCGGCGACCAGCTGGGCATCGAGACCACGGTCGGCGGCTATCTGCCGGCCGACAAGCTCAATTTCGTCCAACAATTGCAACGTCGTGGCTGCGTGGTGGCGATGATCGGCGACGGCATCAACGACGCCGCCGTGCTGGGCGCGGCCGATGTCTCGTTCGCCATGGGCAGCGGCGCCGCGCTGGCGCAGGCGCACGCGGACGCGGTGCTGCTCAACGGCCGCCTCGGCGCGGTGGCGGACAGCGCCCGCACCGCCGAGCGCACCATGCGGATCATCCGCCAGAACCTGGGCTGGGCCATGCTGTACAACGTGACGGCGATTCCGGCCGCCGCCATCGGCCTGCTCAATCCGTGGTTGTCCGGCGTCGGCATGGCGGCCAGTTCGGCGGTGGTGGTGCTGAACGCGCTACGGCTGCGAAGGAAAGCTTGATGGAAGCGCTCTATTTACTCATTCCGCTCAGCGTGATTCTGGTGTTTGTGGCGCTGTGGATCTTCTTCCGCGCCGCCGACGACGGCCAGTTCGACGACCTGGTCGGCCCGGCGCTGCGCATCCTGCAGGACGACGACCGTCCACCCGCCGACCCTCAATAGCCCCGCCGTCATTCCGGCGCAGGCTGGAATGACGGTGATCCGGCAGATTTTGACTTATATCAAGGTTTTTTAAGTCTCTCCTAAGTAACCTTTGACCTACATCATCAAAGTGTTCTGAGGAGAACAAATTGGAACAACACTACAACTACAAGGTCGTTAAGCAGTTCGCGATCGCGACCGTAGTCTGGGGCGTCATCGGCATGCTAGTCGGCGTCATCATCGCTGCCCAGCTGGCGTGGCCCGCCCTTAATCTGGACATCCCATGGCTGACGTATGGCCGTTTGCGTCCACTACATACCAACGCGGTGATTTTCGCGTTCGGTATCTGCGGTTTGTTTGCCACGTCATACTACGTGGTGCAACGCACCTGCCAGGTGCGCCTGTTCTCGGACAAATTGGCCGCCTTCACCTTCTGGGGCTGGCAGGCGGTGATTCTGAGCGCCGTCGTCACGCTGCCGATGGGTTTCACCCGCGGCAAGGAATACGCCGAACTGGAATGGCCGATCGCCATCCTGATCGCGCTGGTGTGGGTGTCTTACGCCGTGGTGTTCTTCGGCACGCTGATCAAGCGTAAAGTCAAACACATCTACGTCGCCAACTGGTTCTTCGCCGCCTACATCATCGCCGTGACGATTCTGCACGTGGTGAACGGCATGTCGATGCCGGCCTCGCTGTTCAAATCGTACTCGGTCTACGCCGGCGTACAGGACGCGATGATCCAATGGTGGTACGGCCACAACGCGGTGGGCTTCATCCTGACCGCCGGCTATCTGGGCATGGTCTACTACTTCATTCCGAAGCAGGCCGAACGTCCGGTGTACTCGTATCGCCTGTCGATCGTGCACTTCTGGGCGCTGATCTTCACCTACATGTGGGCCGGTCCGCACCATCTGCACTACACCGCGCTGCCGGACTGGACGCAATCGGTCGGCATGGTGTTCTCGCTGGTGCTGCTGGCGCCAAGCTGGGGCGGCATGATCAACGGCATGATGACGCTGTCGGGCGCCTGGCACAAGCTGCGCACCGACCCGATCCTGAAATTCATGATCGTCTCGCTGTCGTTCTACGGCATCGCCACCTTCGAAGGTCCGATGATGTCGATCAAGACCATCAACTCGCTGTCGCACTACACCGACTGGACCGTGGCACACGTCCACGGCGGCGCGCTGGGCTGGGTGGGCTTCATCACCATGGGCTCGATCTACTACATCATCCCGCGTCTGGCCGGCCAGCAGAAAATGCACTCGACCAAGCTGATCGACCTGCACTTCTGGGTCGCCACCATCGGCGTGGTGCTGTACATCGCCGCGATGTGGATCGCCGGCGTGATGCAGGGCCTGATGTGGCGCGCGGTCAATCCGGACGGCACGCTGACCTTCACCTTCGCCGAAAGCGTCAAGGCCACCTATCCGTACTACGTGGTGCGGGTCGCCGGCGGCCTGCTGTACCTGAGCGGCATGTGCGTGATGGCCTACAACACCTGGATGACCTTGCGTAACACCAAAACCGCGGTCGCGCCGATCCCGGCGGTGAACGCGGCCCACGCCTGAAACCGGAGCACAGTATGAAATTTTCACATGAATGGATCGAGAAAAATCCCTGGCTGCTGATCGCGCTGGTGACGCTGGTGGTCAGCGTCGGCGGCGCCGTCGAGATCTTGCCGCTGTTCTTCCAGAAATCGACCACGGAACCGGTGGCGGGCCTCAAGCCGTATAGCCCGCTGCGCCTGGTCGGCCGCGACATCTATGTGCGTGAAGGCTGCTACAACTGCCACTCGCAGATGGTGCGGCCGCTGCGCGCCGAGACCGAGCGCTATGGCCACTACTCGGTGGCCGGCGAGTTCGTCTACGACCACCCGTTCCAGTGGGGTTCCAAGCGCACCGGTCCCGACCTGGCGCGCGTGGGCGGCCGCTATTCCGATGAATGGCACCGCACCCACCTGAACAATCCACGCGACGTGGTGCCGGAATCGAACATGCCGAACTATCCATGGCTGGCCAAGACCGCGCTGGCGCCGGCCGAGGTGCAGCCGAAGATGCGCGCGCTGCGCCGCATCGGCGTGCCGTACACCGACGCCGAGATCGCCGCCGCGCCGGAAGAGCTCAAGGACAAGACCGAAGAAGACGCCCTGGTCGCCTATCTGCAAGGCCTGGGCACCCTGATCAAAACGAGGAACTAGCATGGATATCCTGCTTGACAACGCCAGCAGCGTGATGACGGTCGTGTCGTTCATCACTTTCGCCGGCATCCTGTGGTGGACCTTCGTGCACCACAAGGAAGCCGACTTCGCCCCGGCAGCCACGCTGCCGTTCGCCGACGACGAGAAGGAGGCCCATCATGGCTGATTTCACCAACGGCTTCTGGGACATCTACATCGCCGCGCTGACCCTGCTGGGCATCATCGGCTGCGGCATCCTGCTGTACTCGCAGTCCAAGGTCAAAGTGGCCAAGACCGCCGACGGCAAGACCGGCACCACCGGCCACGTGTGGGACGAGGACTTGACCGAGCTGAACACGCCAATGCCGCGCTGGTGGATGTGGCTGTTCTACATCACCATCATCTTCTCGCTGGCCTACCTGTTCCTGTATCCGGGCCTGGGTTCCTACGTCGGCAAGCTGGGCTGGAAATCCAGCGGCCAGTACGAGCAGGAGCTGCAAAAAGCCGATGCCGAATACGGTCCGCTGTTCGCCCAGTTCCAGCAGCAGGACCTGAAGGCGGTGGCCGCCGATCCGCAAGCGCACGCCATCGGCGAGCGCCTGTTCCTGACCTACTGCGCCCAGTGCCACGGCTCTGACGCACGCGGCAACAAGGGCTTCCCCAACCTGACCGACAAGGACTGGCTGTTCGGCGGCGCGCCGGAAACCATCAAGGAAACCATCCTGCACGGCCGTAGCGGCATGA
The DNA here is from genome assembly GCF_009857505.1 of Duganella lactea. GTDB lineage: Bacteria > Pseudomonadota > Gammaproteobacteria > Burkholderiales > Burkholderiaceae_D > Rugamonas > Rugamonas lactea. Next base: position 254,200 of record NZ_WWCP01000001.1, on the reverse strand, counting down.
TGCCGCCGATGGGCGCGGCGGTGGGCGGCGACAAGGAAGTGGAGGCGGTCGCGCACTATGTGCTGAGCCTGTCGAAATCCACCCACGACCCGATCAAGGCGGTGTTCGGCAAAGAGAAGTTCGCCGCCTGCATGGCTTGTCACGGCGCGGACGCCAAGGGCAACCAGGCGCTCGGCGCGCCCAACCTGACCGACAAGATCTGGCTGTTCGGCGGCAGTGTCGACACCATCAAGGAGACCATCAACAAGGGCCGCACCGCCACCATGCCGGCGTTCGCCGACTTCCTCGGCGAAGCCAAGGTGCATGTGTTGGCCGCGTATGTATGGAGCTTGTCGAATGATACAAAGGCGGTTCCAGAAGTGTCGCCGGCAGCCAGCGCTGCCACGCCGACTGATCCACCGATAGCAGAAACAAAATGAACGCCCCACAGGAACAAGTTATCAAGATGTACGCAAAGCGCGAGGAGATCTATCCTCGCGAGGTCGACGGTAAATACGCGCGTCTGCGCTGGTTGTTTGTCTGGCTGACGCAGCTGGCCTTCTACTGTACGCCGTGGTTGCAATGGAACGACCGCCAGGCCCTGCTGTTTGACCTGGGCACGCGCAAGTTCTACATCTTTGGCTTGGTCCTGTGGCCGCAAGACTTCATTTACCTGGCCGTCCTGCTGATCATCAGCGCCTACTTGCTGTTCCTGGCGACGGCGATCGCGGGACGGGTGTGGTGCGGGTTCACCTGCCCGCAAACGGTCTACACCGAAATCTTCCTGTGGATCGAACGCAAGATCGAAGGCCCGCGCAGCGCCCGCATCGCGCTCGACCGGCAGCCGCTGTCGGTGAAAAAAGCCGGCAAGAAAACCGCCAAGCACCTGGCCTGGCTGGCCGTGGCGCTGTGGACCGGCTTCACCTTCGTTGGTTACTTCACGCCGATCAAACACCTGATGAGCGAAGTGTGGACCTTCAACTTCGGCCCATGGGAATGGTTCTGGGTGCTGTTCTACAGCTTCGCCACCTACGGCAACGCCGGCTGGCTGCGCGAGCAAGTGTGCAAATACATGTGCCCGTATGCCCGCTTCCAGAGCTCGATGTTCGACCGCGACACCCTGATCATCACCTACGACACCGAACGCGGCGAACCGCGCGGCCCGCTGGCCAAGCAGCAGCACGGCAACGGCGGCTCGTGCATCGACTGCTCGCTGTGCGTGCAGGTCTGCCCGACCGGCATCGACATCCGCAACGGCCTGCAATATGAATGCATCGGCTGCGCCGCCTGCGTCGACGCCTGCAACATCGTCATGGACAAAACCGGCCAGGCGCGCGGCCTGATCCGCTACAGCACCGAGCGCGCGCTGGACGAGCACCTGACGCCGACCGAGATCCGGCGCCGCGCCCTGCGCCCGCGCGTGCGCATCTACACCGCCGTGCTGGGCCTGATCGTGATCGCCGCCTGTACCTCGCTGTACCTGCGGACGCCGCTGAAGCTGGACGTGATCCGCGACCGCGGCTCGATGGGCCGCGAGGTGGAGGACGGCAAGATCGAAAACGTCTACCGCCTGCAGATCATGAACACCTCCGAGCAGGCGCACATCTACAAGATCACCGTCGGCGGCCTGCCGACGCTGGCCGTGGCCGCCGCCGACCTGGTACGGGTGGAAGCGACCGAAACCCGGGCCCACCCGATCCGCCTGCGCGCCGAACACGGCGCCGGCCTGCCGGGCTCGAACAAGATTGAAGTCACGCTGACCGCCATCGACGAGCCGTCGCTGCGGGTCAAGGAATCGGCGGTATTCATCGTACCGCGTTAAGGAGAAACGTTATGAGCAGCATACTCGCCGCCCCCGTCGCCCCATGGTGGAAGCACCGCTGGCCCTGGCTGCTGATGGCCGGCCCGGCCATCATCATGGCCGCCACCGGCTACGCCACCTACCTGGCCATCAAGACGCCGGACGCGGTGGTGGTCGGGGACTACTACAAGCAGGGCAAGGCCATCAACCAGGACTTGCGGCGCGACCACGTGGCGGCGCAGCTGGGCCTGTCGGTCGGGCTCGGCTATGACGCCGCCAACGGCCTGCTGACCGGGCGCGTCAACCGCGCCGACACCGGCCCGCTGATGGTCAGCCTGTCGCACGCGACGCAGCCGGAGAAGGATCTGAAACTGATCGTGGTGCCGGCCGCCGACGGCAGCTTCAGCGCGCGCCTGCCGCTGCTCGAACGCAGCCGCTGGGTGGTGCTGGTGGAGGGGGAAAAACGCGACTGGCGCCTGGCCGGCGCCTGGATCTGGCCGAAGCAGCGCGAGATCACGCTGCTGCCGGATTAGCCGCCATCAGCCACCATTAGCCGCAGGTCTCGGTGCCGGCGGTGATGGCTTTCAGCTTGTGCGGGTCGAGCAACTCGATTTCCCGGTTGCTCACGCGCACCAACCCTTCCTTCTTGAACTTCGACAGCAAACGCGAAATGCTCTCGATGGTCAGGCCCAGGTAGTTGCCGATCTCCTCGCGCGACATGCGCAGCTGGAACGTGGTCGACGAATAGCCACGCGCCTCGTAGCGCGACGACAGGTTGACCAGGAAGGCGGCGAAGCGCTGGGTCGCCTGCATATTGCCCAGCAACAGCATCACGCTTTGCTCGCGGGTGATTTCCTGGCTCATCATGCGGTGGAAATGGCGCAGCAGGGTCGGCATTTCGGCCAGCAGCGACTGCAGCGTGGCGAACGGAATTTCGCACACCTCGCTGTCTTCCAGCGCGATGGCGGTGCAATGGTGCTGGTCGGCGCTGATCGCGTCCATGCCCAGCAGTTCGCCGGCCATCTGGAAACCGGTGATCTGTTCCGCGCCCTCGCGGTTGACCTGGTAGGTCTTGAAATGGCCGAGGCGAATCGCGTACAGGTTCTGGAACGGATCGCCAATGCGGAACAGGGTGGCGCCGCGCGCCACTTTTTTACGGCGACCGATGATCTGGTCCAGCCGTTCCATGTCGTTGTTATCCAAGCCCATCGGCAAGCACAGCTGGTGCATGCTGCACGATGCGCAGCTCGCCTTCAGGACCTCAATCGTCGCGCCGGGGATCACCAGCGAAGGAAGTTCTCGTATCATGCGGCTAGTGTAGCCCATCGGCATCAATTTTGCTGACTATTCCGCACTCATCCAATCGGGTATTCCCGCCCGCCCGCGCTTGCATGATACTAGTTTAAGCAACAACCAGCCGGCTGACTTTTGTTCCTTGCCAACTTGTCGCGTTGATAGGAGAATCGACCCAGCCCTCGACTTTCAAGGATGATATGCAGCCCCTCGGCATCAAGGCCAAAGTCGCGCTCGCCACCAGCATCACCTCGGTGCTGATGATCGGCCTGGTGACGCTGGTGCAGACCCAGCGCATGCAGGAGGACTACACGCGGGTGCTGTTTACGCAGCAGACGGCGCTGGTCAACCGCACCGCGCAGGAACTGGACGACAAGCTGGCCATGCTGCTGGACATCATCGCGCTGTCGGCGCGCAACCAGCCGCCAGCGCTGGCCAGCTCGACCGACCAGTTGCGCGCCTACTACCAGAACCGCGCCGTGCTGGCGCTGTTCGACGACTTGCTGGTGCTGGGGCCGGACGGCAAGGTCATCTCGGACCTGCCGCTGGTGCCCGGCCGGGTGGGCATCGACGTCGCCGACCGCGCCTATTTCCAGACCGTGATGCGCACCCGCAAGCCGATGATCACCGAGCCGGTCATCGGCCGCGCCAACAAGCAGCCGGTGGTGCAAATGGTGGCGCCGGTGCTCAACGACCAGGGCGAGGTGGTGTGCGTGCTGCTCGGCGTACTGCGCCTGTACAAGGACAACCTGCTGGGCCACCTGCGCATGGCCAAGGTCGGGCGCAGCGGCTATTATTTCGCCGTCACCCGCGGCGCCAACCCGGTGTACGTGCTGCATCCCGACATCAACCGCCTGCTCAAGCCGCGCGCGCCGAACGCCAACCCCAACACCACGCGCGCGCTGGCCGACGGCTTCGAAGGCACGCTGATGGGCAACACCAGCGACGGTCAGCGCACCCTCAACAGCTACAAGATGCTGAAGTCGGTCGACTGGCTGCTGGCCACCTCGCTGCCGGCCGAGGAGGCGTTCGAACCCTTCGACGGCGTGCTCAAGCGCGTGCTGGTGTGGAGCGGCGTCACCGCCGTGCTGGCGGCCTTGCTGATCAGCTTGCTGACGCTGCGGCTCATGGCGCCGCTGATCAAACTGCGCAACGCCATCGTCGCGCTGCGCGCCGATCCCGGCCGCTTCACGCCGCTGCCGGTACGCGCCGGCGACGAGGTGGGCCAGCTGACCGCCGCCTTCAACGACCTGATGCATGAACGGCTGGCGGCCGACGCGCGCCTGCAAAGCCTGGTCGAGTTCGCGCCCAACACCATTGTCGTGGTCGGCGTCGACGGGCGCATCGAGACCTTCAACCGCGAAGGCGAACGCTGCTTCGGCTATGGCCGCGACGAGGTGCTCGGCCAGCCGCTGGAGATCCTGCTGCCGGAGCGGCTGCGCCAGCAGCACGCGCGGCACCGCATGCGCTTTTTCGCCGACCGCCTCAGCGCCGAGCCGGTGCGCATGGGCGCCGGCCGGGCGACCGCCGGCCAGCGCCGCGACGGCAGCGAATTCCCGGTCGAGGTCAACCTCAGCGCGGTGCGCACCGACCAGGGCACCAAGGTGCTGGCGGTGATTTCCGACATCACCGAACGCCAGCGCCTGCAGCACGAGGTCGAAAGCCGGGCGCAGGAGCTGGAAAGCGAGCGCGACCGCGCCGAGGCCGCCAACCGCGCCAAGAGCGATTTCGTCGCCAACATGAGCCACGAGATCCGCACCCCGATGAACGCGGTGCTGGGCATGGTCTACCTGCTCGGCAACACGCAGCTGACGCCGCAGCAGCGCAAGTACCTGAACATGGTGCGCGTGTCCGGCCAGTCGCTGCTGGGCATCCTCAACGACGTGCTGGACTTTTCCAAGATCGAGGCGCGCAAGCTGGAGCTGTCGCCGGTCGATTTCGTCCTCAACGAGGTGATGGACGCGCTGGCCACGACGATGACCATGAACGCCGGCGACAAGGAACTGGAGCTGGCCATCAGCGTCGACAGCGCCATTCCGCACCGCCTGCACGGCGACTCGATGCGGCTGCAGCAGATCCTGGTCAACCTGGCCGGCAACGCCATCAAGTTCACCGCCCAGGGCGAGGTGGTGGTCAGCGTGCAGCTGAGCGCGCGCGACGAACACAGCGCGCTGCTGCGCTTCGAGGTGCGCGACACCGGCATGGGTATGTCCGAAGCCCAGCTGGGCCAGCTGTTCAACGCCTTCTCACAGGGCGACCAGAGCATCACCCGGCGCTTCGGCGGCACCGGCCTGGGGCTGGCCATCACGCGCCGCCTGATCACGCTGATGGGCGGCCAGATCGCCGTCAGCAGCCGGCCGGGGCAGGGCGCGACCTTCTGGTTCAGCCTGCCATTCGAGATCGCCGCCGAGCAGACCGACGAGCGGCGCAAGCCGAGCCTGGGCCAGTTGCGCCTGCTGGTGGCGGACGACAACCGCACCAGCCGCGAACTGGTGGCGCGCCTGATCCGCGCCTGGGGCTGGCAGGCGGACGAGGTCGATTCGGGCGAGGCCGCGCTGCGCCGCTACCGCCAGAGCCTGGACCAGCAGCAGCCCTACGACGTGGTGCTGGCCGACTGGCACATGCCCGGCATGGACGGGCTGGTCACGGCCAAGGAAATCCGCGCCGCCGCCAACGGCAAGCCGCAGCCGATCGTGGTGATGCTGAACGCCTTCGCCCGTGACCGCATCGAGGAAATCTCGCACGCGCCGGAGGCCGACGTGGTGCTGGTCAAGCCGATCACCGGCTCCAATCTGTTCGACGCGCTGCACCAGGCGCTGGCCACCCAGGGCGAGGCCGACCCGCAGCACCCGGTCGACAACCACGTGGCCGACAGCCTGGTCGGGCGCCATTTCCTGCTGGTGGAGGACAATCTGCTGAACCAGGCGGTGGCGCGCGGTATCCTGGAACACGCCGGCGCCACGCTGGACATCGCCGGCGACGGCAGTCAGGCGGTCGACCGGATGCGCAGCGACGCCGCCGCCTACGACCTGGTGCTGATGGACATGCAAATGCCGGTGATGGACGGCTTCACCGCCACCCGCCTGCTGCGCCAGGAACTGGGGCTGACGCTGCCGATCATCGCCATGACGGCCGGTGTGCTGGAGTCCGAGCGCGAGCGCAGCCGCGAGGCCGGCATCACCGATTTCATTCCCAAGCCGATCGAGGTGGAGGAGATGCTGGGCGTGCTGCGCCGCCATCTGGCGCTGCCGCCGTCGCCGGCGCCGGCCGTGGTCGCGTCCGCCCCCGAGACGGCGGAGGCGGCGGTGGAGGCGGAGGTGGAAGCGGCGGCGATGGCGGTCACCGCCGACCTGCTGGAAGCCATGGCCGCCGCCGCCCCGGCGCCGGTGTTTGCGGTGCCGGCGTCGACGCCGTTCGTGCCGGTGCCGACGCCGACGCCAGCGCGGGTGGTCGGCGCCGGCGGCGAGGCCAGCGTCTTCAATATGGACGGCCTGATGCGCGTGATGGGCAAGGACGCCAAGGGCCGCGCCGCCATGGCCAAGATGGTGCGCGGCGCGCTCGACAGCGGCATGGCGCCGGCCGACCTGGCCGGCGTGGCGCTGCAGGAAGGACGGCTGCGCGACGCCGCCATCCAGTTCCACAGCCTGCGCGGCGCGGTCGGCATCCTCGGCGCCAAACGCCTGATCCAGGCCACGCTGGCGGTCGAGGAGGCCATCCACGCCCAGCGCGACGACCAGCTCGACGCGCTGTACCGCAGCGTCCGCCGCGAACTGGCCGCCACGCTGGCCGAGGCCCGCGCCTGGCTCGAACGCCAATCTTCCTGAGCGCGCCGCGGCGCTGGCCGCGGTTTTTTCACCACAGTTCCACGCCCCGTTCTGCGCTGTGAATCATATTGATAATAATTCGCATTTACCTTTTCGCTGCGAATTGCTACAATCTTACTGATTTTTACAACTGACCCCCTTTCCAAGACAGAAAGAAGACATGGCAATGATCAAGAGCCGTAAACACGCGCACACGCGCTTTCAACAACACATGAGCGCGGCGCTGGCCGCGATGCTGCTGCCGGTCGCGGCCCACGCCGCCGAGGCCGCCGCCGCGCCGGAAGCCGACCAGGCCCAGCCGCAGACGCTGAAGGAAGTGCAAGTCAACGCCAGCCGCGAAAACGACTTCAAGGCCGAGCGCGCGGCGTCCGCCAAGTACACCGAAAAACTGGTCGACACCGCCCAGACCCTGACCGTCATCAAGAAAGAGCTGATCGAACAGCAAGGCGCCACCACGCTGACCGAGGCGCTGCGCAACACGCCGGGCGTGGGCGCCTTCTTCCTGGGTGAAAACGGCAACACCAACACCGGCGACGCCATCTACATGCGCGGCTTCGACGCCTCGTCCAGCATCTACGTCGACGGCGTGCGCGACATCGGCTCGATCTCGCGCGACACCTTCAACATCGAACAGATCGACGTGCTCAAGGGCCCGGCCGGCACCGACAACGGCCGCTCGTCGCCGACCGGTTCGATCAACCTGGTCAGCAAACAGCCGAAGCTGGAAAACGCCTACCTGGGCTCGGCCACCGTCGGCAGCGGCAAGCAACGCCGCGCCACCGCCGACATCAACACCATCATCGACGCCGACAGCGGCACCGCCTTCCGCCTGAACCTGCTGGACCAGGACAGCGAGAACCCCGGCCGCGACATGGTCAAGGCCAAGCGCTGGGGCGTGGCGCCGTCGGTGGCGTTCGGCCTGAACGGCCCAACCCGGGTCTACCTGAACTACTTCCACGTCAAGCAGGACAACGTGCCGGACGGCGGCGTGCTGACCATCGGTCTGCCGGGCTGGACCCCGCCGGCCGACATCGCGGCGGTACCCGCCACGGCCACGCCGGCCAAGAGCTTCGCCTTCATGGCCAACGCCGCCACCGTCAACCCGAAGAACTTCTACGGCTCGGTGCTGGACCATGACAACGTCAAGGCCGACATGGCCACCGTGCGTGTCGAGCACGACTTCGCCGGCGGCGCCCGCCTGGTCAACACCAGCCGCTACGGCAAGACCCAGCAGGACTACCTGCTGACCGCGTTCATGGCCACCAACACCAATCTGGCGGCCAACACCGCGGCCACCAATCCGTCCGACTGGACCATGCTGCGCACCAACCTGACCACCAAGGATCAGGAAAACGAGATCCTGACCAACCAGACCACGCTGACCGCCGACTTCACCACCGGCGCGCTGAAGCACACCGTGGTCGGCGGCGTCGAGCTGACCCACGAGAAGCAGACCAACTACCTGTATGCGAACCGCGCGCCGGCCGCCACCGCCGGCCTGCCAGCGACCAGCATCTACCACCCGAATCCGCACACGCCGATCACCAGCGCCCAGGTCAACCTGCAGCGCAGCGGCGGGCGCAACGACGGCACCACCAACACCCAGAGCGTGTACCTGTTCGACACCATCAAGTTCGGCGAGCAGTGGATCTTCAACGGCGGCGTGCGCGTCGACCATTACAACACCACCTACAACGCCATCGCCGTGCAGGCCGCCGCCACGCCGCAACTGATCCCGGTCGGCACGCTGGTCGGCAGCAGCATCGAGGCCTCGGACAACCTGGTCAACGGCAAACTGTCGGCGCTGTACAAACCGACCGCCGACAGCAGCGTCTACGCGCTGGTGGCCTCGTCGAAAGCGCCGCCGGGCAGCGCCAACTTCGCGCTGAGCGCCGCCGCCAACAGCGCCGCCAATCCGAAGTTCGACCCGCAGGAAACCACCAACTACGAGCTGGGCAGCAAGCTGGATCTGCTGGGCCAGAAACTGTCGCTGTCGGCGGCGCTGTTCCGCACCGAGGTGAAGAACGAGGTGGAACAGGACCCGGTCGACGCGCAGTACTACCAGACCGGCAAGAAGCGTGTGCAAGGTATCGAGCTGAGCGTCACTGGCGAGATTCTGCCGAAGTGGCTGGTCAGCGCCGGCTATGTGCACCAGAACACCAGCGTCGAGTCCGGCAAGGTGGTCACCGCCAGCGGCGACAACCAGCTGAGCTACACGCCGAAGCAATCGTTCACCGCGTGGACCTCGTACACGCTGCCGTTCGGCCTGCAAATCGGCGGCGGCGCGCGCTTCAGCGACAAGCTGGCGCGCGGCACCGACGGCGCCGTCGGCACGCCGCAGTACGCCAACTCGTACTGGGTGTTCGACGCCATGGCGGCCTACCCGATCAACAAGCACGTTGATCTGCGCCTGAACGTCTACAACCTGGCCGACAAAGAGTACGTGCAGGCGATCAACAAGTCGGGTTATCGTTACACCCCGGGTACGCCACGCTCGGCCAGTCTGACGGCGAACTTCAAGTTCTAAGCAGCGGTACCCGATTCCGTGTTGCTGGCCTCGCCGCTATCCGTAGCGGCGAGGTTTTTTGCTTTATAGGAGAGACATCATGATGCTGCACATCCCCGCCGTGCTGACGCGCGACCAGGTGAGCGCGATGCGCCGCCGGCTCGACGCCGCAGACTGGATCGACGGCCGCGCCACAGTCGGCGAGCAGGGCGCCAAGGTCAAGCAGAACCGCCAGTTGCCGGAGACCTCGCCGCTGGCGCTGGAGCTGGGCCAGACCATCCTGGCCGCGCTCAACCAGCACCCGCTGTACTTCGCGGCGGTGCTGCCGCTGCGCACCATTCCGCCGCTGTTCAACCACTACGCCGGCGGCGAGCACTATGGCGCGCACGTCGACGGTTCGCTGCGTCGCATGCCCGGCAACGGCCCATGGGTGCGCACCGACGTCTCCACCACCGTGTTCCTGAGCGATCCGGACGAGTACGACGGCGGCGAGCTGATCGTCACCGACGCGTATGGCGAGCACGAGGTCAAGCTGCCGGCCGGCGACGCCATCATCTACCCGTCGACCAGCATCCACCGGGTGGAGCCGGTGACGCGCGGGGCCCGCGTCTGCGCGTTTTTCTGGAGCCAGAGCATGGTGCGCGACGACATGCGGCGCGGCATGCTGCTGGAGCTGGACCAGAACATCCAAAGCCTGCGCGCGCGCCTGGGCGACTGCCCCGAACTGGTCGGCATCACCGGCCACTACCACAACCTGCTGCGGCAGTGGAGCGAGGTCTGACGGCGGAAAGCTGCGCCAACTGTTGCCGCAGCGTACCCGCTGACATGTACTATACTCGCCGTCATTTTCTTCCGCTTAATAACGCGACATGACAGCTTCTTCCCCCCACCTTGCCGCGCCAGCCCGGATTCGCCGCGCTCAAACCCTGGCCCTGCTGCTGCTGGTGGTGTGCGGCGTCATCAACTACCTGGACCGCGCCACGCTGGCCGTCGCCAATGAATACATCCGCGCCGATCTGGGCCTGTCGCTTGGGCAGATGGGCTTGCTGCTGTCGGCGTTCTCGTGGAGCTACGCGCTGTGCCAATTGCCGGTCGGCGCGCTGGTCGACAAGATCGGGCCGCGCTGGCTGCTCGGCATCGGCCTGGTGGTGTGGTCGCTGGCGCAGGCCGCCGGCGGCCTGGCCGCCACCTTCGGCTACTTCGTCATCGCCCGCATCGCGCTGGGCATCGGCGAGGCGCCGCAGTTTCCGGCGGCGGCGCGCGTGGTCAGCAACTGGTTCCCGCTGCGCGCGCGCGGCACGCCGACCGGTGTGTATAACTCGGCCTCGCCGCTGGGCGTGGCGCTGGCGCCCTTGCTGCTGGCGCCGCTGATCGAGGCCACCAGCTGGCACTGGGCATTCTTCGTCACCGGCGCGATGGGCATCGTGGCGGCGCTGGTGTGGGTGAGCTTGTACCGCGACCCGGTGCCAGAGCAGTTGACGGCGCAAGAGCGCACCTATCTTGAGGTGGACGCCGTCACCACGGCCGCCGCGCCGAAGGCCGGCTTCGCCTCGTGGCTGGCCTTGTTCCGCTACCGCGTCACGTGGGGCATGATGCTCGGCTTCTTCGGCTCGGTGTACCTGAACTGGGTGTACCTGACCTGGCTGCCCGGCTATCTGCGCACCGAGCGCCACATGGATCTGGCGTATGCCGGCATCGCCGCGTCGGTGCCGTTCATCTGCGGCTTCGCCGGCGCGCTGATCGCCGGCTGGGCATCCGACCGCGTGGCGCGCGTGGCCTCGTCGCCGGTCACCGGCCGCCGCAACGCGGTGGTGGTCGCCACACTGGGCATGGTGGGGTTCACCATTCCGGCGGCGCTGGTGGACAGCAACGTCGTGGCGGTGGCCTGCATTGCGATCGTCATCTTCCTGGCGAACGCGTCGTCGGCGTGCGCGTGGTCGCTGGCGACGGTGGCGGCGCCGCCGAGCCGCATCGCCTCGCTGGGCGCGCTGCAGAACTTTGGCGGCTTCCTCGGCGGCGCGCTGGCGCCCATCCTCACCGGCTACATCGCGCAGACCTGGTCCTTCGGGCCGGCGCTGCTGACCGGCGCCGGCATCGCCTTCCTCGGCGCGATGTCGTATCTGTTCCTGGTGACCAAGCCGATTCCGGAATAACTTGCGGCGGCGGCCGCGCACTACAGCAGGGGTAAGACAATGATTGTCAAGTTTCGCGCCATCGGCGTGCTGATGATAACGGCGCTCGGTGCCTGCACCGACGCGCAGCATCCGATTGACCAGCAGCTATCCCGGCTAAAGCCAGTCGTCGTGGTGCCGCTGGTGTCATTAAATTGGCCGGCTGGAACCCTGCTTTGCCCACTCACGCCTTACGAGAGCGCATTGCCGGGCGCATCGCCCACGGCGCAGCGGGTCAACGCCTTTCTTGAAAAGAAGCGCTTCAGCGGTGACGAAGGCCATTGGTCGCTGGTGGTCATCAAGCCGGCCCCGACGGGCGAAGCCGGCATTGAGCAACTCATCTTCAAGCGCGGTAGCTATGACATCGTCACTTCCCGGCAGCGGCTCGGCGAAACAGCCGAGTCAGTCCCCGTCACGTTCGAAGTCCGGCAGTGCGTGGAGGTCAACGAGGCGCGTGTGCTGGTCACGCGCGGCAGCGCCTCTGCGCGAAAATTGATCAGTTTTGGAACGGAGAAATGACGGCGCGGTAGCCGTCACCAAGCTCGCCGTGGGTGCCGCAAGGCTGGCGTTGGCTGTGGGAATTGCGGCCGCGCCAGGACGGCGGCGACGGCGTGGACACCGTGGTCTACACCGGCAAGCTGGCGGATTACCAGATCCTGCTGGGCAACGACGGCCATGTGCGGATTGCCGACAAGGGCAATGGCGATGTGGATATCCAGGCAGTAAAGGGCACGCGGGATACAAAGCAAAGGCATGGCTAGATTCGCAGTCGGGTGCACCGCTCAAAATCGAAGGGGATATGGTGACGAAAGGTCTGCCTGGTGTTAGCTCCGCAAGATTTGTGGTGATGTATGAGCGTGACGAAGCGGACCGCTATTTGCCTGGAGAAATTCTCTTCAATTATCCCATCTCCATGTTTTTCCAAAAAGCTACCGTATCGTTTAAGCAGCGGTTGGCTGCTTGGGTGAAAAAGTAACCCGGTATCTCAAGGTGAGGTGCGTTCATTTCCATCGCAGTCGAAAATGACCGCTCATCGAAATCGCGTATTCGGCGTCTGGTACACTTGTTCATGGACGGCATAAACCTAAAAGGTTCGGATTGGCCGCGCAATTGAACCAGGTTGGATTTTTTCGACCGATCAGTCCTACGGGCATCACCGATGAAAGATTACCTAATGAGGGAAATAGTTCGTATGCCCACCTTCATCAATGCCCGTGCGGCACTCCTTGCCCTTGTGGCGTGCGGTTTCACCAGCGCCTCCGCCTTCGCTGCCAATCCGATCATTCAGACCAGCTTCACCGCCGATCCGGCCCCCTTGGTGATTGGCGACACGGTGTTCTTGTACACCACGCACGACGAAGACGACGCGCTCGAGTTCAAGATGCTCGACTGGAAGCTGTACACGTCGAAGGACATGGTCAACTGGACCGACCACGGAACGGTGGCCGACCTTTCCATCTTCCCCTGGGCGAACCAGCACAACGACGCTTGGGCGCCGCAAGTGATTGCGCGTAACGGCAAGTATTATTTGTACGCCCCGGTGACGGTCGCCGGATCGCCCCGCAACGTCATCGGGGTGGCCGTCTCGGACAGTCCCTACGGCCCGTTCAAAGATCCGCTGGGCCGCCCCCTGATCGGACGCGGTGAAGGCAACTTCGATCCCACGGTCCTGATCGACGACGATGGCCAAGCCTACCTTTACTGGGGCAATCCGCACCTCTCGTACGTCAAGCTCAATCGCGACATGGTGTCCTATGCCGGCGAGATCACCCGCATCGACGCCAAGCCGCGCAACTATCAGGAAGGCCCGTGGGTCTACAAGCGCAACGGCAAGTACTACCTCGCGTATGCGTCGACCTGCTGTTCCGAAGGCCTCGGGTACGCGATCAGCGACAGCCCGACGGGGCCGTTTGAATTCAAGGGGCAGATCATGGACTCCAGCCCGCTGTCGACCGGCAATCACCCTGGCATCATCGACTTCAAGGGGAAATCCTATGTTTTCGGGCTCAACTACCGCCTGAACTGGGCCCAAACACCGCTACACCACGAACGCCGCTCCGTGACCGTGGCAGATTTCACTTATCGTCCCGACGGCACCATCCCGACACTGCCTTTCTGGAACACGACGGGAGTCCAGCAAGTGGAGCATTTGTCGCCGTATCGCCGCGTGGAGGGCGAAACGATAGCGTGGGAATCCCGGCTGAAACGCGATCGCGACATGCCGTTCGACTGGGCTCCCGGCGTACGCAGCGCCAGGGACCCGCAGGCGGGCATGTACATTACGCCCGTGGCCGCACGCGCCTACGTGCAGGTGGCGGGCGTGGACTTCGGGCGCAAGGCACCGAAGACGTTCAAGGTGAGCGTGGCGAGCGCGACGCCGGGAGGAAAGATCGAAGTGCGGGTCGGCTCAACCGAAGGCACATTGATCGCGACCGTCGAGGTGCCCGCTACGGGGGCCGCATCCGCCTGGCGTACCGTCACGGTACCGTCGGCCAACGTGACTGGCACGCAGGATGTCTACCTCGTGTTAAACGCCCATGGCCGCCACGTCCCATTCGGCATCGACTACTGGCAGTTCGAATAGGCGTTCAACCGCCGTGCGGCCGGCTCAGGGCGGCCGTGCTGCGTTCCAGCAGTTCGAAGACTATCATCCCGGCGAGCATGGCGCCGGTAAAGATCAGCACATTGGCGCCGCCCGTCGCCAGCGAGGCGAGGGCAGGTCCCGGGCAGAAGCCTGCCAGACCCCAGCCCGCGCCGAACGCCAGGCCGCCCAGCACCAGGCGCAGGTCGATCCGGTTCGCGGTCGGCAGGCGCATGGCAGCGCCCAGCAACGAGCGTTCGCGCTTGCCGGCGAAGCGGAAGGTGAACAGCCCGACCAGGATGGCGCCGCCCATCACGCACGCCAGCGACGGGTCCCAGTTGCCTGTGAGATCGAGGAAACCCTGGACCTTGGCCGGATTTGTCATCCCCGCAACGATAAGGCCGATGCCGAACACCAGGCCGACGATCAATGCCATCAAGACTTGCATCATTTTCTCCTCAGGAAAGCAGCTGCCGCAGCACGTACACCGTGACGAAACCGGCCAGCATGAACGACAGCGTGGCGACCAGCGACCGTGGCGACATCCGCGACAAACCGCAAACCCCGTGGCCACTGGTGCATCCCGAGCCATAGCGGGTACCGAGGCCGACCAGCAAGCCGGCGGCGACCAGCGTCCATGGGCCAGCGTCGATGCGTACGTCGGGAAGGGGCGCGAACACGCCGTATGCGAGCGGCGCGATCACCAGGCCGGCCAGGAACGCGACGCGCCAGGCCATGTCGCCCCGCTTGGGATGGAGCAGGCCACCCAGGATGCCGCTGATGCCGGCGATCCTGCCGTTGAACAACAACAAGGCGGCCGCCGCGAGACCGATCAGAAGGCCGCCGGCCAGCGCCGTCCAGGGTGTGAAATTGATCCAATCAACTGCCATTGTGTTCTCCCTGCGGTTTGACGCAATACAGGCGATAAAGCACCTGCATCACTTCGGTTGCTTCCTCGCTGGCCAGGCTGTAGTAAATCTGCTTGCCTTCACGCCGCGTACTGACCAGCTTTTCCTCGCGCAGCACGCCGAGTTGCTGCGACAGCGTGGGCTGCACGATGCCCAGCATTGATTCGAGTTCGCTCACGCAGAAATCGCCTTGCGTCAACTGGCATAACAGCAGCAGACGGTCGGCATTGCCGAGCGTCTTCAGTAGCGAACAGGCGCGCGCGGCGGCTGCTTGCATCGCTTGCAAATCCAGCTTGTCTTGATCGTGCGCCAATGCCTGGCCTCCTTCCGTTTGCAATCTACTCGAACACATTATATATTTATACGTTCTATAATTCAATATATCGATGGGCTGCCCTTCCATTGGCTCTCGCACATCCTCTGGTAAAACCTTGGCGAAGTTGTTTCGCGCCAAGGCCGAGCTGAAGGCAAGCGAAGTTATGGTTGCGGCGGCGGACAAGCTGGTTGCGGTTTGCAACCAGCAGCGCCGCCATTCACGGTGCCGGCCGACTCGAGCATCCCGTCGGGACCGAAGGGATTGGCGATTCAAGAGGGCAAGAAATTGCTCACTGAAGTCCACCACCGCCGTCGCCAGCCAGATCGCATCGGCCGACAGTTCCATCACAGTGCTCGCATCAATTCGGCCAGCCAGCAGGCCGGTACATCGTTCGGCAAGCTCAACACCCGCCGGTGCGGACGGATCAAGCTCGTGTCCAGGCGTACATGCGTGGCGGGCGCTCGGCCGCCTCGGGGAACGCGCAGCACACGTCCGCTGATTTGCTGGCGGACACATCGCGCTCTTCGCCCAAGCTGCGTAGCGTGTTGCAGTCCGCTTACTGCAAAATATATAAACAAAATTAGATGTCAGTGGTAACATGAAGTAATCGTCAAGATTGCTTCGCACATCTGCGGTATCCATCAAGTTCACTTGAGTTCGGAGGTCCAGATGATGCATGATTTTTTGTCGAACAATCGCATCGAACTTGCGCGACGCTGTCGCGTGAAGGTCGGTGAGCGGGTCGGTCGCTCTGCAACGGAAGCGCAGTTGAAGGATGGCATCCCGCTATTCCTGCAGCAGCTCATCCAGACCCTGCAGATCGAGCAAACCCCAACCCCGATGGATAGCCGTCGGATTTCCGGTCCTGCCGGTGGCGGTATTGCCGTGTCAGAGGTGGGGGTCTCTGCCACCCAACACGGCAAAGACCTGTGGGGCCTTGGACTGACCGTGGATCAGGTAGTCCACGATTATGGCGATCTCTGCCAGTCGATCACCGATCTGGCAGTTGAGCGCGATGCGCCCTTCACGGTCGACGAATTTCGCACGCTGAACCGCTGCCTGGATAATGCCATCGCGGATGCTGTCACTGCATTTGGCTTCCAACGGGACCTGGTGCAGGCTGATGCAAGTGCCCTGGAGTCGAGCAAACGCATGGGATTTCTGGCGCACGAATTGCGGAACCTGCTAGGCACGGCATCGCTGGCCTTTTCGGCAGCCAAGGCCGGCAATTTGAGTCTCGGCGGCGCTACCGGATCCATACTTGAACGCAGCTTGAGCGGTTTGGAAAAACTGATCTCAAGTTCCCTGGAGGATGTCAGGGCGATGCGCTCAAAAGCGGCCGCTGCAAGCGTGTTCTCGCTGGCTGATTTCATCACCGAAATCTTCGCTGCCGCATCGCTGTCGGCCAAACAGCATGGCTGCACCCTGCGCGCGCCGCAGGTCGATCCAGCGCTGGCCTTGCATGGTACGAGGGATCTGCTGATCGCTGCAGTGGCGAATCTGCTCCAGAACGCTTTTAAATTCACCAGACCCGGCACCGAAGTCATGCTCACCGCAGTTGCCGCAGGAGATCGCATCCTGATCGCCGTTGCAGACCAGTGCGGCGGGCTCGCTTCCGGGGTCGCCGAGACGATGTTCTTGCCGTTCTCTCAGTCCGGCGCAGACCGTACCGGCATAGGCCTGGGCCTGACTATTGCAAAACAAAGCGTTGCAAGCAATAAGGGCGAACTGACCGTGCGAAATGTCGCCGGTCATGGGTGTGTCTTCACCATCGACCTGCCGCGTAATCAACTCCCGACTTAAACGGCGGCTGCATCGTTAGCATCCGTAGAGGGGTGATTTTTGAAAATTTTCAACTAATCGTCGCTGCGACGATGCGGCGTCTGGCGTGGCAGGCGAATTGTAAAAGTGACGCCCTCATCGGCGTTGGAGGTGACTGAGATCTTGCCATCGTGGGCGCTGACGATTTCTTTCACGACGTAGAGTCCTAGGCCTAGGTTCTGCATGCGTGCCCCCACACGTTCACTGGCGGGACGAATGGCAAACCGTTTGATCGGGTCGAATAAGGTCCGCAGCTTAGTCGGCGAAAAAACCTCTGCAGCATTCTTGACTTCATACACCACCTCATCGTTGAGTCCGAAGATAACAACCTTGATGGTGCTTTCCGGCGTGCTGTGCTGGATAGCATTCGATATCAGGTTGGAGAACGCCTGCCCCATGCGCTGGCCGTCCCAGGCGCCGTTCAAGTCGCCCTCAGATTTCAGTTCAAACTGCCGGTCGGGATGGAAGGTTTTGGCCTCATCGATGGTGTGCTGGCATATCTCCAGCAGATCGACAGTACTTGGATCAATTGGGATGCCATCACCGAGGTGGGTGGTCGAGAAATCCAGCAAGTCGCGTACGATGGCGTCCATGCGCTTCGAACTGTTGAGAATGCGCAGGCCGACCTTGAGCGCCTTGGATGGCAAGGTCTGATCCATCAGCAGCACTTGCGCCCCCATGCTAACGGCCCCCAGCGGCGTGCGAACATCGTGCCCAAGAATGGCAAGGAAGAGGTTCTGTGCTTCCCGCAGCATGCGCGCATAGCGCGCCATCGACTCGGTCTGAGCCTGATCAATCGCTTCGTTGAAACGGATCATGTCCTGAATATCATCGGGCGTAGCGATCTCAGCATTTTTCGCCCAAAGTCGCAGCACGCTGGAGCGTAGCGCCCGGTATTCCGCCATCACCTGTTCGCCGGAAAATCCGGCGGCGACGCGCTCTTCGGCATGCAACTGTGCAGCAGTATTGCCGCTCAAAGCGCGATCCAGTCCTCTTGATTTCGCAATGCTCTGATGTTCGGCCTGGGGCGTTTCCAGATCTGTCGCGATAAACCGTAACACCGCTGCTGCATGGTCGCGCAGTTCAACTTTGGTAGCGTCTTCCAGCGGCGCCAGCGAAGCCGCAAACTCTTCCCATTCATTTAATATGGGCTCCAGATTTTCCCGGATGAAAGCCGACAATTTCATGGGGTGCCTCGTGCTGAACGATTTGCGGCAGACCCGGCCAGCTGCAACAGTCTGCTGACCTCTGACAGCAGCGCCTCGGCCAGGAACGGCTTGTTGATGAAGCCGTCGTAGCTATCGCCATGCGCAACCTGATTGCGCAAGGAACCACTCATCAGCAGAATCGGCAGCTCGCGCGTATCATGACGACTGCGCATTTGCTGGCTGAGTTCCAGGCCTGAGCGGCCAGGCAACACGCAGTCGGAAATCAACAGATCAGGCTTGCGTCCGGCAATTTTGACCAATGCATCTTCGGCACTGTGCGCCACTTGTACCTCAAAATTTGACGTCTCCAGCACCATCGAACAGGTTTCTGCCAGATCGAGGTCATCTTCCACGATTAAAATCATCATATATTTCTCCGGTGATTGCTTTTACACCGAAGAAAATGATCGGCTGGGGGAAAAGCAAGCCCCGCCGCAGTATCAAATAGTCGCCCCACCAGCTCTGTACGGCAGCGTACATTTCCGCCAGTAAATTAAGTTCTTGCAAAAAATAAATAAAAGATTAGGCAAACAAGGGCGTCGCATGTATATTGATTGCTGTACTTGCATCAAGTCGTAATCTTGTTGGTCTCAACTCCGCATGGCTGTTTTCAAAGTCGTTCAGTTTTTTCTCCTTCGGTTTTAATTTCTTGGTTTCAAGTGCTTTTTCGGCGATCTTGCCGGCATTCTTTTCACTGAAGGAAAATTCATGAGCATTCAACAAACAGGTATTGTCAAATGGTTTAACGACGCCAAGGGCTTCGGCTTTATTACCCCTGATGCAGGCGGCGCGGATCTGTTCGCGCACTTCCAGGACATCCAGTCCAACGGCTTCAAGAGCCTCTCCGAGAATCAGCGCGTGGCATATGACCGCAGCGTTGGTCCAAAAGGCGAGAAGGCAGCGAACATCCAAGTGGTGAACTAATATGTCACCCATGCCATGCTGCCCAGAGCACATGGCAGCGTGATTTCACCTCGCACGAGATTAAAGTTTGTCATGACACGATTCCAACCGGCTTTAGATACCTGGCAGATAGCCCTGATCTATGGAAAATGGTTTAGTCGATGTTCCTGTATTTTAATGGGTCTCGCAGAAGTCTCAGTACAATATTGACATGCTTATTTTAAAAGCCCGCGATTACGCGGGCTTTTTTTTCAGGACGACTATCGGGATCTTTCATGACGAAATATTCCTCGGAATATTACATGACACATTTGAATGCACCGCAGCGTAACTTTCTGTTGAAAGCCCTGCCAGCGGAAGATTTTTCGCGATTGCTGCCGCATCTGGAGCAAGTCTCTCTGCTGGTTGGCGATGCCTTGTATGAATCGGGCGACCGCCAACATTACGTCTATTTCCCCGTTAGCGCGGTTATCTCGCTGCATTACCTGCTTGAGAATGGCGGCTCTTCCGAAATAGCCGGCGTCGGCAATGAAGGCATGCTGGGCGTGGCGCTGATCATGGGCGGTAACTCGACGTCGAGCCGGGCCGTGGTGCAGGCCAGCGGCGCCGCCTATCGCCTGAGTGCCACCATCTTGCTGGAAGAGTTCGAGCGCAGTGGCGCCTTGCAACGGCTGCTGCTGCGCTACACGCAGGCCTTGCTGACCCAGATGTCGCAAACGGCGGTATGCAATCGGCACCATAGCGTGGAACAGCAGTTATGCCGGTGGTTGCTGCTGACCCTGGACCGCCTGTCGACCAACGAGCTGAAGATTACGCAGGAACTCATTTCCAATATGCTGGGTGTTCGCCGTGAGGGGGTGACGGTCGCAGCGGGGAATTTGCAGCGCAAGGGCTATATCAGCTATCGGCGCGGGCATATCACGGTGGTGGACCGCTGTGGTCTGGAAGACGATGTCTGCGAGTGCTATGACGTCGTCAAGCGCGAATTCGCGCGGCTACTGCCGTCCACCCCATGATTCCCTGTACCGCACAGCCCCCGGCCTGCAGGCCTATCCATCACTATCGAGCGAATGCGCAATGATCCCTACTCAGCAAACCGGTGCGTCCCACCCATCCTCGGCGTTGCAGACTGACGTGCTCCAGCGCGCCATCTTCAACAACGCCCACTTTTGTTATATCGCCACCGACGCGGCTGGCATTATCCAAATATTTAACGTCGGCGCCGAACGCATGCTGGGCTATAGCAGTGATGAGGTGGTGGCCGCTGTGACGCCGGATAATCTGGTTGATCCGCAGGAGATCGCCGCGCGCGAGCAGGCGCTGCGTGCGGCCTTGCGCAGCGCCTGCTGGCCCAACCTGCCGACGCTGCTGGTCAAGGCGGCACAAGGCGTGGAGGATGTTGTCGAGCTGACCTTTCTGTGCAAGAACGGCGATCGCCTGGCCGCCAGCGTGTCGGTCAGCGCACTTCGCGATGGCGCTGACGCGATCATCGGCTATCTGCTGATTGGTACGGATAACACGAAACGCAAGCTGGTGGAAGCTGAACAGGCCTTGCTGGACCAGCGCCTGCGCGACCAGCAATTTTATACGCGCAGCCTGATCGAATCGAATATCGACGCGCTGATGACCTGCGATCTGGACGGTGTCATCAGCGACGTCAATCATCAAATGGTGTTGCTGACCGGGTGTAGCCGAGAGCAGCTCATCGGCACGCCGTTCAAAACCTATTTTATCGACCCGGAGCGAGCGGAAGCGGCGATTCGCCAGGTACTACGCGAAGGCAAGGTGATGGACTTCGAACTGGTTGCCATCAGCCGCGACGGCGTGCACACGCCGGTCTCCTACAACGCCACCACCTATCACGACAGCGAAAGTCGCTTGCAGGGCGTGTTTGCTGCAGCCCGTAATATCGCGGAACGCAAACAGCTGGAAAAGGTGCTCCAGGAAAAGAATGTCGAGCTTGAACTGTCGCGCGCGGCGGCCGAGAAGGCTAACTTGGCCAAGTCGGAGTTCTTGTCGAACATGAGCCACGAGTTGCGCACCCCGCTCAACGCCGTCCTCGGGTTTGCACAGTTAATGGAAAGCGCCACGCCGCAACCGTCGCCGGCGCAAAAATTATCGATTGAGCAGATCCTCAAAGGCGGATGGTACCTGCTGCGCCTGATTAACGAGATACTTGACCTGGCGATGATCGAGTCCGGCAAACTAGCCATGGCGTTGGAGCCGATGTCCTTGACTGAAGTATTGAAGGATTGCCAGGTGATGATCGCGCCCCAGGCTGCCACCCGCAATATTGCCATCACGTTTGCGATGGGCGATGTACCGCACATCGTTTATGCCGACCGCACACGCATCAAGCAGGTCATGATCAATCTGCTGTCGAACGCGATCAAGTACAACCGTGACCATGGCCAGGCCAGCGTCCGTTGCGAGTTGGCGCCTGGTGGCCGGCTGCGCGTGAGCGTCTCCGATACCGGGGTCGGATTATCGTCCTTACAGATCAAGCAACTGTTTCAGCCCTTCAACCGCCTGGGGCAGGAGACCGGTAACACGGAAGGAACAGGAATAGGACTGGTGGTGACCAAGCAGTTGATCGAACTGATGGGCGGCACCATCGGCGTCGACAGCACGGTCGGTGTCGGCAGTACCTTCTGGTTCGAATTAACCACCGTCACCGATGACGGGCCTGCCTGGCATGAAGCGCAGGTCATGCCGGTCGCGCAGCTGAGCGGCGCGCCTCACGCCGCCATGCGTACCTTGCTTTACGTCGAAGACAACCAAGCCAATGTCAATCTGGTGGAACAGCTGATTGAGCGTCGCAGCGATTTGACTTTGCTGGTGGCATTGAATGGTGAAGCCGGCATCGAGATGGCCCGCGAGCGTCACCCTGACCTGATCCTGATGGACATCAATCTGCCTGGCATGAGTGGCCTCGACGCCCTGAAGATTTTGCGCGCCGACCAGCTGACCGCGCGCATCCCTGTGCTGGCGCTGTCTGCCAACGCCATTCAGCAAGATATCGAGCAGGGCCTGAGCGCTGGCTTCTTCCGCTATCTGACCAAACCTATCAAAATAGACGAGTTCATGTTGGCACTCGATATCGCACTCGATTTCGCGGCAAACCAGGCCTTGCAACCAATGGAGAAAGATTTATGATCACCGTACCCGACATGCTGAACGCCCATATCCTGATCGTCGATGATCAGGAGGCCAATGTCCTGTTGCTGTGCGAATTGCTGCGTCATGCTGGATACCAGCACGTCAGTAGCACGATGGATCCGACCGCCGTCGTCAAGCTGCACGCCCAGCGCCGCTACGACCTGATACTGCTCGACCTGCAAATGCCGGTGATGGATGGTTTTGCAGTCATGCAGCAGTTGCTGGCCACTGAGCCGAGCGGCTACCTGCCGGTACTGGTTTTGACGGCACAACCGAATCACAAGCTGCGGGCGCTGCAAGCCGGCGCCAGGGATTTCATCAGCAAGCCGTTCGATTTGGTCGAAGTCGAAACCCGCATTCGCAATATGCTGGAGCTCCGGCTTCTCTACCAGCGCCTGGAACAGCACAATGTGCTGCTGGAGCAGACCGTGGCGCAACGCACCGCCGAGCTGAGGGAAAGTGAGGCGCGTTTCAAGAGTTTTACCGAGTTGTCATCCGACTGGTATTGGGAGCAGGACGCCGATGGCAGGTTCACCAACATGTGCGGCCCCGTGCTCGAAATGCTGGACCTGATGCTGGGCGAAGACGGCGTGACAGTCGTCGCGAAGCCGGGGCTCAGTTGGGAAGCGGAACAGCGCAAGGAACTCGATCGCCTGATCGCAGGGCGTGAACCCTTTATCGATTTCATTTATCACCGCACGCAAGTGAATGGTGAGCGGCAGTACTTGCAAGTGAGCGGTGAACCCCGATTCGATGAGGCCGGCCGCTTCATCGGTTATCGGGGTATCGGCATCGATATCACCGAGCGTCACGCTGGTTCGCAATAAAGATTGAGCCCAGGCGTGGCCGGCGACCGGGTCAGTCGGCGAACCCAGTAACCCACCTGTCGTATTGGATAGCCCTCTTGCAGGGCGAAGGCGCGCTGCGACAGTCCGCTTGCTCGCCAGTGCTCAACACGCTCTTGCCAAACCGCTTCGCGTTCGGTGTTCACCATCCTCATCTCCAAGTAAAAATTCGGAGTGTGGCCTGGAGCTTCAAGGATTCATAGGTGGGTGCGCTGGACGCTTACCACCAACCGGTAGAAGGTCCTCGAACATCGCCATCTGTTTCTGATCCTTGCTACGCAAAGCAGCGATCGCCGGCTGTAGCAGGGCCTCATTGAAGCTGGACCGGTTCCATCTTGTCGACAGGGAGCTCCGCGACGGCTATGGCCTCATTCTTGATTGAGTCTAATAATTCCACGGTAGCGCCTCCTAAATAGACCGACGACGCGTCAATTCGATGTTTGTGCGAACAGGCTCAGATTGGACGGACGCAGTCCCCCCGTTTGTTACATATATTCCACAATTCAATTTCGACTTCACTCAGCTTGGCACCCACGCTCTCGCACGCACCCCGCGCGGTGTGGGGATTCCACAGAAATGAAAACGCCGACTGAGGTAGCATCGCCTAGCGTGCACGCAGCTACCACCAAGAATAGACCAGACTGACTGGGATGAAGTTGCCCGCGTCGCGTGCGGCTTTTAAGTCCTTCAAGATTCTTTCACCAGGCTTACCAAAGGGAGCGCAAATCAGTGCCAAATTGTGAGGGAGTGATTGTTTTGACACCCGAAGATCAACGAGAGTTTGGGCCAGAAACCCAGTAACCATGCGGCTCCCGGCCCCTTTTCCTTACTCAACACGTTTTGGCACGGATTGCTCAAAACCGAGTGAATTGTGCGCACTATTGCGCTTTTTTTGACACCTCTCCGATACCTTACTGCCGAATGACGCCTCGTCTGGTAAATCGGCTCGTTCGCACTTGCCCGACGTTGTCCAGCAGACAAACAGGTAAACCAAGCTTTCTTTGCCTGCTGCGTCCCATACGTGACGGCGTCATCCATCATGCTCATCAGCAAATCTAAGGCATTCTCTACGTTCTGAGGTGTTTTCATTGCAATAATCATTTTCTTAAAGCAATTATTTTAGCAATGAAACCTAAAGTCCACTTTTCAATTCTCACCAATTATCACATCACCCTAACGCACGTAGCACAACGTCTATTGCCGCATCGCCTGCGTTCTCTGATTTAGATAGGAATTCGTAAAGCACGGCTATGACGGCTGGACGTCGCTCGGGATCAATCTTTGCATCCCTGGTCTGCTCCCACTTGTCAACAGCCTTGATAGCCAGCTCTAGCTGGAGCACGTTCACCTGCCCAGTTCCACCCGCGATAGTGCCAGCGAGTGATTTGGCGGGCGGTTGAGCGGCTTTTGCAGGCAATCCCGAGGATTCGCCTTCTTCACCTGTTTGCCACCACGCAACGCTTTTCCCGGTAGCCTCGGCCAGTTTGGTCAGCGTCCGCCGGATGGGCTGGTAATCCTCACCACCCCTAATAACCGCCGTCACCAAGTCCTTAGGAAGGCCCATCGTGGCAGCCCAGGCATACGGACGCTCGCCCGCCTCTTTCAAAAACCGCTCTCGGAAATTCTCTGGCATACG
Organism: Duganella lactea; assembly: GCF_009857505.1. GTDB lineage: Bacteria > Pseudomonadota > Gammaproteobacteria > Burkholderiales > Burkholderiaceae_D > Rugamonas > Rugamonas lactea. Next base: position 229,249 of record NZ_WWCP01000001.1, on the reverse strand, counting down.
GAAACAACCCTATTCGCTAAGTTGCTTCCTCTGGATGAGGAGGCAACACAAAGAAACAACCAACAAACAACCCAATAAAATCAATAGCTTATCGTAAACACTGAATTTTAAGTTGTTTTTCAGGTTGTTTTCTATTGCAAGAAACAACTAATCAACCTAAAATGCACCCACTTACTTACCGCGAAGGGTTAGCAAATGAGTGTAGTCACATCATCAAAAAAATCCGCACGAGCCGACTGGCACCGGGCGGACGTAATCGCAGCGTTACACAAAAACGGCTGGTCTATGCGTGGATTATCTCGCGCAAATGGCTTGAGCGAGCACACCTTAAAAACAGCTCTTACTGCCCCTTACCCCAAAGCTGAACGAATCATCGCCGCAGCAATTGGCAAGGAGGCGGAAGAAATCTGGCCAGAACGTTATGCGAAACGTAATTTTACGCCGGTTATCTCTGTGATTGCCAACTTTCCGAACAAATTAGCAACTTCTGCAACCCTGGAATCTGTTGCATCCAACTAAATGCCCCCCCAAGAACAACATGAATGCAGTCATCTTGAAATCGCATTACGACGCCGAGACCTTGGCGAGCATGGCAATTGATGGCCTCCCGACTACTCGCGCCGCTGTATTTAAGCGAGCTAAATCCGAAGGGTGGAAATTCATCGAAGTGCCGGGCAAAGGTGGTCGCGGAGGACTGCGTAAGGAGTATCTGCCGCCAGCAAAAATCATGGAGGCGATCCGCCACAAAGCTGCGCAGAAAGCTGTAGCGGTGGTCGAGCCGCGCCGAGTAAAAGTCGGGCCAGAAAACCAGATTCCGCTGATCGAGACCGAAACCCAGGCTCTCAAGGCCGATGCACGCAAAGGCGTACTGCTTGCCCTGCAAACGCTGATGAATCTATCCGGTTATCCCTTGAAAAAGGCCGCTCGCACCCTGGTTGAAATGGCCCGCGAAGGTCAAGCCAATCCTCAGCTGGTCGCCATGCTCAAGATGGCCCGCGATGAGCGCGGCCGCCCCAGCGCCGATGGTCTGCCGTCCGAGCGCAGCATCCTGCGCTTCGTGGAGTACGACCGTGCAGGCATGCTGGCCCCGAAAAAGAAAGAACGGGATATGAGCGTGCCGGACTGGGCGCCGACCTTCCTGGGGTACTTCCAGCGCCCGGAAAAACCTACCGTAGAGCATGCCTACAGGCAGTTTGCTACCGAATGGGCAGCCAAGCAGATGGCCACGACGCCAAGTATTTGGCAGGTTCGCCGCTTCCTGGACAAGGTCGGCAAGGTCACGCTTGAAATGGGCCGCATGGGGTCGAACGAGATCAAGTCGATCAAGCCATTTATCCGGCGCACGTTCGACACGCTGCTGCCCAGCGACGTCTACACCGCCGATGGTCACCGCTTCGACGCCGAAGTACAGCACCCGCTGCACGGCCAGCCATTTAGGCCAGAAATTACCTCTGTGCTTGACGTGGCGACGCGCCGCGCTGTGGGCTGGTCCGTAGGCCTCGCTGAAAGCGCCTTCGCCGTGCTGGACGCGCTGCGTAACGCGGTGATTAACGGCGGCATCCCAGCCATCCTGTATGTGGACAACGGCTCGGGCTACAAGAATGAGCTGATGACCGACACCGGCACCGGCCTGATGGCTCGCCTGGGCACTGAAATGATTAACAGCTTGCCGTACAACTCCCAGGCACGCGGCATCATCGAACGGTCACACCAGACGATCTGGGTCAACGCGGCCAAGCAGCTGCCTGGCTATATCGGCCACGACATGGACCGCCAGGCGAAGCTGGGCACGTTCAAGCTGTCCCGCAAGGCGATCAAGGCGCAGAAGAACGGCGAGGCGGTGGCGATGCCGCTGATCGGCTGGCCCGGCTTTGTCGAATTCTGCCAACAGAAGGTCGATGAATACAACAACAGTCCGCATCGGTCGCTGGCCAAGATCACCGATCCCGCAACAGGCCGTCGGCGGCACATGACGCCGAACGAGGCTTGGGAGCTGGCAGTTGCAAAAGGTTTTGTCCCGCACACGGTTTCGGACGATGAGCTGCGGCCCCTATTCCGTCCACAGGTGTTGCGCACCATCCATCGGGGCGAAATTGAGGTGTTCGGGAATCGCTATTTCTCGAAGTACCTGGAGGAATTCCACACCGATCAGATGCGTGTTGGCTACGACATTCACGATCCAGAAAAGGTATGGGTGTATGACCCCGACGGGCGCTTCATCTGCACCGCCGAACTAAACGGTAACAGCCGCGAATACATGCCTCAGTCCGTAATGGATCGCGGGCGGGACAAGCGGCTTGACGCGAAGATCAAGCGCCTTGATGTCAAGCGTGATGCCGCGATCAGCGAACGCCGTGGCGCGCCTGCATTAGAGCACATGGAAAGCGTCCATATCCCAGGCTTCATCAACATGACCCGCGACGAACTGGCGCTGCGCGCCCGCGATGCGATCCCGGCCGAAGTCAAGGATGTGGAAGTCATCGACGTGCCACTGACTACGGCCCAGCCGGTCGTGCCCGATGAGCAGGAATGGAGCGTGCCAAACACCCCGCAAGAACGATGGGACGAATGGCAGCGAATGGAATTTGAAGGAGCACAGCAGGACCGCAGTGATAAGCAAAAGAAATGGCGGCAGACATATCAAGCCACCGCCGAATTCCGTATGTACCAGCGCAAGAGCGCATAACAACCAGGCACCGCTGCAACGGTGCCGCCAACAAAGGAAGACGAAGTATGACGACTATCAATCACATGGTCAATCGCACGGCCCGCATCTCTAACCTCGATCTGGTGGCCATCGCTGCTGAAAAGCTCATCAGCCGCGTGGATGGCCTCCCAGGCATCGGCGTCATCTACGGTGAGGCTGGGCGTGGCAAGACCATCGCCTGCTCGGCACTGGCCAACCAGGCACGCGGTTACTACGTGCAAATGCGCAGCGCCTGGAATCGTAAGACCATGCTGGAGAAAATCCTCTTTGAAATGGGCATCAAGCCGATGAGCACCATTGCAAGCATGCTAGACCAAATCTGCGAACAGATCGCCGCCAGCCGCCGCCCGCTGATTATCGATGAGTTCGACTTCTGCCTGCGCTCGGACAACATGGTGGAGCTGGTGCGCGATATCTACGAAGGCAGCCAGGGCACGCTGATCCTGGTCGGCGAAGAAATGCTGCCGCACAAGCTCAAGAAATGGGAGCGCTTTCATAGCCGCGTCATGGCGTGGATTCCCGCGATGCCCGTGTCCGTCTCGGATGCGCAGAAGCTCGCACCGATCTATTGCCCTGACGTCGAAATCTCCGCCGATTTGCTGGAACACATCGTCCAGCTGGCCAACGGCTCTGTGCGCCGCGTATGCGTCAACCTCACACTGATTCACGAGCAGGCCATGATTAGCGCCGAAACCAGCATGACCCTGAAAGCCTGGGGCGAGCGTGACCTCTATACCGGCGAAGCACCGAAGCGCCGCGCAGCATAAGAAAAACGAAGAAGAAAGATAACGAGTAAATGGCATCAACCAAAACTAAACGCAAGCCGATCAACGCAGAACAGGTCGGCGGCAAAGGCTCGCGTCAGCGAGCTTGGGAAATGATTCGTAAGTTTGGAATGGAAACACCTTTCACCACCGCGAAACTGAGCATCAAAACCAACATCAACGAAGCGACACTGAACACCTATCTGCGCTCCCTGGAACTGGGCGGCTTTCTCGCTGGCGAGATGCTGACCAACACACCGGTCGCCGCGAAGAAGCAATGGAAGCTGGTCCGTGACAACGGCATCGAAGCTCCACGCCTGACCCGCGATGGCAAGCCACTGCTGCAAGGCATGGGCACTGAGGCACTTTGGCGCTCAATGCGCATCATCGGCGAGTTCAACTACCGCGAACTGGCTGCCCACGCCAGCACGTCCGGCACCGAAGTCAAGGACGGCACTGCCAAGGCATACGTTGGCGCGCTGTTCCAGGCAGGCTATCTCACGCTGACCAAAGAAGCGCAGAACGCCCGCCAGGGCAGCATTGCACGCTATCGCCTGGCCGCAGGCAAATACACCGGACCACGTCCACCAATGATCCAGCGCACGAAAAGCGTGTATGACCCCAATTTGAATGAGGTTGTCTGGGAAGAACAGGAGAAGAACCATGACGACCTCTGAACCGCGCTGGCTCCAGCTCCTGCGCACTGAAGCCGCCAAGACAAGCATCGGCCGCGCTGCTGTCCGCGTGAACTACTCGCGCACTTCGGTCAGCCTGGCGCTGGCTGGCAAGTACACAGGGGACTTGGCCAAGATGGAGCGCGAGGTACTCGCCGTCTTGGAACTGCCCATGTCCATCGCCTGCCCGTATCTGGCGCTGAAGTTGCCGACCGCTATGTGCCACGATTTTTCTACCAGGCGCGCGCCGACGCATAACCCTGTCGCCATGCAGCACTGGCGTGCGTGCCAGCAGTGCCAATACAAACGCAAAGACGAGGAACAAGTATGAACAAGCTGCACCGCATGTACGTAAAAGCGCGAATCGCCCTGGTGCATTGGGAGCTGCGCCGCCTGGAGGCGCATCGCCGCCGCACTGTCGCCGAGTTCATGCTCGCGGTTGATGATGGTCGGCACACCGCACAGGAGCTGCACTTCATGCGCGGGCAGTACATCGCCCGCCGCAAAGCTGAACTGGAGAACACACTGCGTCAACTTAAAAAGGAACTGCAATGAAGAACTGGAAAGACGAACTCGCCGCAAAACTGGAAGCTGGCCAGAAGCCAACCTACGAGCAACTGGAGGCTGCGTTGCACGGCGCGCTGGTCGAGCGCAACACGATGGAACAGACCGTCTGCGATATGGCGCGCTGGCTGAGCCGCATCACGGTAGCGCACCTTGATGGCGATGGCAGCCGACTGCCTGGCGTAGTGAGCGAGTTCATCGCCGAGCGCGTCAAGATCAAGGTTGAAGATAACGCAGCAGACGCGCCTGCCGCACCGGCTCCAGCCACTCACTGATTCACCACATAGATTTTTCAACCCGTAGAAGGAAACGCATGAACGCAACCGCACAACAACTCGACGTGCCGGAAGGCTTCCGCAAGAACGCACAAGGCCACCTGATCCCGGTGGACACCATCAAACCTATCGATCTTGCACGCGACAGCCTGGTGCAGGAATTGATTGAAGGCGCGAAGGCGCAGAACAAGGCACTGGCGCAGTTCAAGGCCGGTGTGTTCGCCGATGTGGCCGCCTTCGTGACGCTGTCGGCCGAGCAGTATGAAGCCAAGCTTGGCGGCAAGAAAGGCAACGTCACCCTGGTGTCGTTCGACGGCCGTTACAAGGTCAATGTCGCCACTGCTGAAAACATCACATTCGATGAACGCCTGCAAGCGGCGAAGGGCCTGATTGACGAGTGCATCCATGACTGGAGCCGTGACAGCGGCCCTGAAATCAAGGTCATCGTCCAGCAGGCATTCGACACCGATAAGGAAGGCAACATCAGCACCGGTCGCATCCTTGGCCTGCGCCGTCTGGATATCAAAGACGAGCGCTGGCAGCGTGCCATGCAGGCCATCGGCGAATCGGTGCAAGTGATCGGCACCAGCCAGTATGTGCGCTTCTATGAGCGCGTCGGCAGCACCGACCAGTATCAGCCCATTTCCCTGGACGTGGCCAAGGTTTAACAGCGCCCCGTCCGACGATTAACTTTCCATAAGCGAAACTGGCCTTAACGGGCCAGTCTGCCAGGCGGGGTTGCCTGGTACTGATGAGCAACCAAGAGGAAATATGAAGTTAAGCAAGCAACAGAAGGAAGACCTGATAAAAGAATTGTCGCTCCCTTGGGGGAGCGTGAATCTGATGTGTGACGGTTATCTGGTATCGCTGAACGTGGAGCGTAAAACCGCGATGACGTTTCGCGTCTATACCTACGTCAACGGCCTGATGAAAGCGGCATGGGTTATCGGCAGCAATCCAGCGCCTGAACAGAAATTCCTGCGCCAATCCGTTCGCCCAAACCTGTCGCCAGCAAAGCGCAGCAAGATGGAAAAGGCACTGGGGAAACGACATGTGAGCAAAGACCCGTACTTTAGCGGTTCCTACACTATCTATCTGCCGGACTGGAGCACAGGCAAGGCCGCTATCAATCATCTGTGCAAGGTCTGCGAATCCATCACCATCCCAAGCAAGGCCGAGGCACAGGCAATTATTGAGGCAGGTGCTGCCGCCGCAAAACAGTCCAAAGAGAGCAAGCATGAGAGCGAAGAACAGCGAGCAGCAGCGTAAAGCTGACCTGGCATTGATCCACGTGGCCAAGAAGGCGCTCCAGCTGGACGACGACGCCTACCGGGCCATCCTGGTGAACGTCACCGGCAAGTCCAGCTCGGCCAGTCTCAACACCGATGAGCGCCAGGCTGTACTGGATCGGTTCAAAAAAGTGGGGTTCAAGATCGAGAAGAACAACGCCGGACGGACAAAGCCAAAAGCCGCGCCGCAACGCGCCCAGCTGGTCAACAAGATCGAGGCCCAGCTCGCAGATGCTAAGCGGCCGTGGGCCTATGCCGATGGCATGGCCAAGCGCATTTGCGGCATTGAGCGTATCGAGTTCTGCCAGTCGGAACACCTCGTCAAAATCATTGCGGCGCTGAGCTACGACGCGAAGCGCCGCCAGGCTAAACAATAGGAAGTGACAAAAGCGATGCAAACAGACCTTTCCCATCTGCCGACCACCGCGCAAAAGCTGGTTGCGGTGATCGGCCTGCCTTGCGCGCTGCGCCTGCTTGATGCTTACGGCGGGCGCACAGTCAACCTCTACAACAGCGAGAACAGCATGGAAAAAATGTCTCTGTCCATTGGGCGTGAGGCTGCTGAAAAGCTGTTCAAGTTTTACGGCAATGTGCCCTTCACGGTGCCTACCTGCCAGAAGGCGATGAAGCTGGTCCGCAACAAGGAAGTGCTGGCGGAGTTCGACAAGCTGACAGCTGGCCCTGACGGCATGTCGGCCCGTCAGGCGGTGGCGCAGATTACGCGCCTATTTACGCCGTACCTGCATGAGCGTACCATCTGGCGGATTCTGAAAACCACGGGCGACGTCGAAGAAGTTGACCCGCGCCAGATGAGCCTGATCTAGTCCCTTTCCGCACTCCCTCCGCCCAAGGTGCTGACACCCGTCAACCTTGGGACACCTCTCCCCAAAACGTAAAGTCCCCCTAACGGCCGATATCGGCCGATGTTCATAACATCACCAAGGGGGATTGATGAAATTTTTGTACCGAGTCGGCCAGGCGCTGCAATGCGCTGGCCGTGCACTGATTAAATTCGGCACCTTCTGCAAGTGGCTCGTTTTCGGCGGCGCAGTCCTGCTGTACTTCCTGCTGCATGTGACCATCACCGCGACCAAAGAGGTCGTCAGTCATACGCGTGAAGTGGTGCGAATGATTGAATGGCTGCTCGTTGCAGCGCTGTTCTACTGGCTGGCCACGCAACTGCCCATCACCGGTCATCTGGCAGCGATTCAAACGCTGCTGTGGAAACTCGGTCATGTGACCCTCGGCGGCTTTATCGGCTACTGGCTCGACCGAATGGCCTTCCGTGACCGCATGGATTACGGCACGCCACCGATGCTCATGATGCGCCGCGCCGTCATCATGGCTGCATCCATGTTCACCCTGGGCACGGGGCTGTGATGAACAAGCTGCGCTGGCCTGACTACCTCCTGATCTGGTTGACGCCCAAACTGCTGGTGCTGACCGTAGGCGCTGCCATTGCAGTGGCGTGTACCGGCGCTCAGGCAGTCGATGTGTGCGACCAGTACAGGTCAATGCTGATCCGCGAGGCGCAAGCCGTCCACGGCATCAACGCGCCTATCCCGATGTTCGCTGGCCAGATGAAGCAGGAGAGCAGCTGCCGTGCCTCCGTTACCGCCTGGGACAACGGCCGTGGATTGGCCCAGTTCATGGATAGCACCAGCGAACAGGTGGCGCGCAGCTTCCCGGAGCTGGTTCCCGTCGATCCGTACTCACCGCGCTGGTCGATTCGCGCTCTTGTGCGATACGACGGCTGGCTCTATGCGCGTGTCAAGGGCGATACCGATTGCGAGCGCTGGGCCGCCGCATTGAAGGGCTACAACGCCGGACTGGGCTATGTACAGCGCGCACAGCGCACTTCCAGCAAACCCGGTATGTGGTTCGGCCAAACCGAAAACATCAATGCCGGGCAGAGTGACAAAAACTTCGCCTATTCCCGCCGCTATCCCCGCGTCATCCTGTTCACCCATCAGCCTCTTTATGCGACGTGGGGCAAGTCGGTCTGCCTGGAGAGCCCCTTATGACTACAAGCGGAAAAATTGCCGCCTTCCTCGCCTGGACCGTCGCGGTCGGTACTGGCGCATTCATCGGCGGCATCGTCGTGACGAACGACGCCTGGCAGGCAAAAGCGGTCAAGACCGAACGTAAGGCAGGCGAAAAACTCGCCCGCAAGAACGTCAAGGCCACGGCGGTGGGGGTGCGCACCGAGCAGGCCCAGGACAAGACCGATCAACTCTTTCAGACCATCAAAGCCGAATATGAAACTGACCAGCAGAACAATCCTGCCATTGGCTGCGTGCTTGATCCTGTCAGCCTGCGCCGGTGGAATGCCGCAAACGCAGGATCAGACGGCGCAGCCAGCGGCGAACCTGATGACGAAGTGCCCGAAGCTGCCACCAGCGAAGGCGGGCCAGAACGCGGTGAACAACCACATTGACGTGGCCCGCCTGTACCAGCGCTGCGCCAACAAAGTGAGCGGCTGGATCGACTGGTACACCGACACGGGGAATACGAAGTGACCGACCTGTATGACCGCGCCACGATGGTGGAGGAACTGGACCGCGAAGCGGCCATCCTACGCCAGCGCCAACAAGCGCAAGCACCGGCCGTTGCCGCTGGTGTCGTCCACGATTGCGTGGACTGTGGCGAGCCGATTCCGGCAAAGCGACGCAAGGCCGTCCACGGCTGCACGCGCTGCATCGTCTGCGCTAAAGACAACGAACGCCAGATGAAACTGGCACACCGCTAACCCTCAACGGAAAAACTGAATGCAAATTAGTAACGACGAACTGGCGCGCATCCTCGGCCGCATCGAAGCCAAGCTGGACGCGCACGGCGTCGGCCTGGCCAATCTGGAGCAGAAAGTCACGCGCCGCCTGGACGAACATGACCAGCGCCTGCGCGAGGTCGAGATTGCCAATCCGAAGAAGCTGGCTGATTCGATCAAGGATCACGAGCAGCGCATCCAGGCGCTGGAGAAAGGCGCGGCCAAGGCTGGCGTGCTGGCCGGTGTCGGCACCAGCGTGGTGGTGGGCGCGCTGATCGAATTCATCCGTCGCCAGATTGGGCATTAATGGCTAAGGGCGCTGACGTGCGCGCATTGGTGCGCAAGCATTATGTGTTCGACCGCCTCTCGCTGGAGCAGAGCGCGAGCATGGCCAATGTCGCCTATACCACCGCCAAGCGCTGGAAAGAGAAGGCAGCGGCCGAGGGCGACGACTGGGACAAGCTGCGTAGCGCAACCTCGCTGGCGGGTGGCGATGTGGAGCAGCTGTCGCAGCAAATCCTGACGGAGATGCTGGTGCAGTTCAACGCGGTGCTGGAGTTAATCAAGGCCGACACCGAAATGCCCGCGACCAAGCGCGTGGAGCTGCTATCGAGCCTGATGGACAACATCCATAAGAGCCTGGCTGCGATGCGCAAGTTCCTGCCGGAAGCGAACAGCCTGTCCATTGGCATGCTGGTCCTGCGCGGCCTGGCAGAATTCGTGCAGGAGCGCTACCCGCAGCATGGCGGCGTTCTGCTGGAGATTCTGGAGCCGTTCGGCGACATCCTGCCGAAGATTCTGGCGGACGCCAAATGAAGCACGACGATCTGTCAAAAAAAGAGTTTCAGAACGAGCTGGCCGACCTGGTCGGCTCGCTGCGCCGTGACATTGAGGCGCATAAGGTCGGCCTTGATCCGTCGCCAGCGGCGATCCGTGCCCGCCGCAAGCGTGTACTGGATGGAGACTTCCAGTTCTTCGCCTATACCTATTTCCCGCATCACATCCGTGGTGAGCCGTCGTTGTTCCACCAGCAGTTCTGCAATCGCTTCCCGCAGTTGCTGCGCATGGCTGGTGGTGTCAAGGAATGGTGGATCGCGCCGCGTGGCGAGGCCAAGTCATCGCTCTTGACCAAGATCGGTCCTGTCTGGTGCGCCGTGCAGGCGCTGCACCAAATGCCTGCGGTTCGCACCGAGATAGGCGCGACCGGCCCACTGCCGCCATTCATTGACTACATCATCTTGCTGGGCGCGGAAACCTCGCTGCCGACCAAGCTGGTGGAGGTGAGCAAGACCGAGCTGACCATGAACGCGGCCTTGGCGCTCGACTTCCCGGAAGCCTGCGGCAAAGGGCCGATGTGGAAGGTTGGTGAATTCATCACCAAGACCGGCGTCAAGGTTGAGCCGTTCGGCGCTGAACAGGCGATCCGGGGCACGTTCCACGGTGCCAGCCGTCCCAAGCTGCTGCTGGGCGATGATCTAATTACCGACTCCGAGGCAAAAAGCCCGACTGAACGCAACAACCGCTGGACGTGGCTGACCAAGGCCATTGACTATCTCGGCCCGCCTGATGGCACGGTTAAATACTGCGGCGTCGGCACGATCCTGGACAAGGACGATCCAATCAGCCGCGCAAAGAAAACCATCGGCCACATCGTCCATCACTTCCGCGCCATCGTCACGCTGCCCACCCACATGGACTTGTGGGAGCAGTGCCAGGAGATGATGCTTAACGCCGATAAGCCTATGGTCGAAGAAGCGGCCACACGCGGCGAAGTCCTGGACGAAGTGCAGCTGCCGTCGTTCCAGTTCTACCTGGCGAACAAGGCCGCAATGGACGAAGGCGCGGTCGTTTCCTGGCCATCGGTGCGCCCGCTGTTCTGGCTGATGCGCCAGCGGGCGGTGTCAAAACGGGCGTTTAACACCGAGATGCAGGGCGACCCGCTGACCGATGAGGATAAGGTATTCTCCCGCCACCAGTTCTGGGTGCAGCGTCTTCCTGACTGGATCATGTTCGGAGCCTGTGACCCGTCGATGGGCGCCAGCCGCCGCGCCGACCCGTCGGCACTGATCGTGGGTGGCTACGATCCGTATAAGCGCCGCCTCAACGTCATCATGGCCGCCATCAAACGGCGCGTACCGTCCAAGCTGGAAGCGGACCTGATCGACATGCAGCGCGAGTTCCGCTGCCGCGCCATCGCCTTTGAGAACAACAACGCCTATGAGCATTCGCGCCAGACCTTCATTCAGGCGGGCGCAGACGCGGGCGTGCCGCTGCCGCTGGTTGGCCATCCTGCCACGGTAGCGCCAGAGGTGCGCATCGATGCGCTGGAGCCGTACATCACCGATGCGCATGTGCCGCAGATCGTGTTTCACCCTGGCCTGACGCAGCTGCTGGACGAAATGGATACATGGCCAGCGCCGCAAAGCCATCACCACTACGACGGCCTGACAGCGCTGGAGCTGCTGTGGTGGATAGCCAATACACGCGGGCGCAGCGTACTCGGTCTGCAAACGGCCGCACGTCCTCACCAAGGCCGTGGTGATGACGACCACTATCAAAATTCCCGGAGCATGTTAAGTTGAGCAAAATCGTTGACCAGTATGGCAAGCCTATCGACCAGGGCACGTTGAATGAGCCGCAAACGGCGCACATCACCAACCTGCAAAACCAGTACCTGACGCCGATGCTGAGCGGCCTGACGCCAGCACGCCTGGCGCGCGTCCTGCAGGAGGCCGACAACGGCAATCTGCTGGAGCAGCATCGCCTGTTTGCGGATATGGAAGAACGCGACGGCCATATCCAGGCCGAGATGGACAAGCGCAAGACGGCCATCGTCGGCCTGTCGTGGGACATCGTCCCGCCACGTAATGCGACCGCCGCCGAGAAGGCATCGGCGCAATGGGTAAAGGAGGTGCTGCAAGACGCCGCCGATCCAATGGAAAACCTGTGCCTGGCGATGATGGATGCAGTAGGTCACGGCTTTGCGCCCGTTGAGCTGGAGTGGCGGCGCGAAGGCAGCACCCTGCTGCCGGACTTTTACCCGCGCCCCCAGGAGTGGTTCAAGCTCAACCAGGCTCGCACCGAAATCCGCCTCAACGACGGGTCTGCGGACGGCGAGATGATGCGTCCATTCGGCTGGATCATGCACACCAGGCGCGAAGCGAAGACCGGCTATGCGGCGCGCATGGGACTGTTCCGCACGCTGGTGTGGCCATTCCTCTATAAGGCGTATGCGCTGGGCGACTTCGCCGAGTTTCTGGAAACGTATGGTCTGCCCATCATCGTGGGCAAATACTTTGCCGGTGCGACCGCCGAGGAAAAGGCCAGCCTGATGCGCGCCGTGACCCAGCTGAGTCATGACGCCCGCGCCATCATGCCGGAAGAAATGAAACTGGAAATCCAGAAGATCACAGGCGGCGCTGGCGAAAGCGCGCACTTGGCCATGATGAACTGGGCCGATAAATCCCAGTCGAAAAGCATCCTTGGCCAAACGCTGTCGGCCGATACCGGAAAAGGTGGCGGTGGCAGCTACGCGCTGGGCAAGGTGCACAACGAGGTACGCCACGATATCCGCAACGGTGATGCGCGCCAGGCCGCCGCAACGCTGACCCGTGACCTGGTCTATCCACTGCTAGCGTTGAACCGTCCGGGCACCTTGAGCCTGGCACGCTGCCCGCGCCTGGCGTTTGACCTGGGCGAAGCGGAAGACCTGACCAGCTACGCGGAGGCGCTGCCCAAGCTGGCCGGCGCTGGCCTGCAAATCCCGGTGAACTGGGCGCATGAGCGACTGCACATCCCGCAGCCCCAAGACGGCGAGGCTGTACTCAAGCCGCTGACGGCTGCACCAGTGTCAAATACAGCGCCAGGCGATCCGGCCCCCACCGCCGAGCTGACCCGGCGCGTGCCGGTGGCCACGGCCGCCTTGAGCACGGACGACCTGACTGATACATTGGCGGCAGGTGCAGCGCCGAGCTGGGCGTCGCACCTTGAGCGTATCGCCCAGTTGGTCGAACAGGCCACCAGCCTGGCGGAGCTGCAAAGCCAATTGCTCAACGCCTATGGCGGCAGCCAATTCGAGCAGCTGGTGAAGCTGATGGCGGCAGGCTTCGCCCTGGCCGAGCTGAAGGGTATGAGCGATGCCCAGGAAGAACGCTGATGCCGGTGGCAATCAGTTTCCCTGGGAAGGATGCGAATGGCGTAACGGTCTCCAATCCGTTCGCCGAGCAGCTGGCATTCTTCAAGAACAAGCTCAACCTGCCGACGGACCGCTATGACGACATTCTGAAGTCTGCCCATGATCGCGCCTTTATTGTGGCCGGTGCCGCCGATGCCGATCTGCTGAACGACCTGAACGGGGCCATCGTGCGCGCCATCAAGGACGGGCGCGGCCTAGAAGCCTTCCGCAAGGAATTTAAGGATATCGTCCTCAAGCACGGCTGGACTGGCTGGGCCGGTGAAGGCAGCACGGCTGGCCAGGCATGGCGCACCCGCGTCATCTACCAGACCAACATGGCCACCAGCTACGCGGCTGGGCGCTGGAAGCAGCTTACCGATCCGAAACTGCTGGCCGAGCGGCCATACTGGAAGTATGTGCACGCCGATGGAGTCATGCACCCACGGCCGCTGCACGTCTCCTGGGATGGGTTGGTGTTGCCACACGACCACCCGTTCTGGCAGACACACTTCCCGCCGAATGGATGGGGATGCCATTGCACGGTAGTGGCAGTCAGTGCCAAAGAATATGCAAAAGCGCAAGCGGAAGGCCGCGCCGAACCGCCACCAGGCTGGGACCAGATATCGGAGAAAACCGGCGCTCCAGTCGGTATTGACCAAGGCTGGGCCTACGCGCCAGGCGCGAACACCGAACGCTCGTTTAAGGACTTGATCGATGCCAAGCTGATTAACCTGGATGCGCCGGTCGGCGCTGCCATGTATGCCGTCCTGGCACCGGTGCTCAAGGCCGAGCGCAATGCGGCCTATGGCGAGTTCCTGGCGGAAGTGCTGGCCGACCCGGTTAAGCGCGGCCGCACCAGCATCGTCGGCGCTATTGAACGCAGCACCCTGCAATGGTTAGCGGAACAGGTCGGCGTCGCCCCGGCCAGCGCCGAGATCGCCGTGCAGGATGGTTTGTTGATCGGCAAGAAGGCGCAGCGGCACCAGCTAGCGGGCGATGCCCTGACGCCAGACGAATGGGCCAACCTGCCCACCCAGCTGGACAAGCCCGAACAGGTGCTGTTCGACACCCGGACCGGGAAGCTGCTCTATATAGTAGAGAGCCTTGATGATCGCGTAGGCAAGCTGGCCGTCGAATTCGACTTCAAGCAGAAGCGCGCCCTGGGCGAACTGAACATGATCGTCTCGGGCTTCAAGGTGCCAGCCGAGGCGGTCGAGGCGGATATCAAGGGGGGATTTTTGAAGGTGGTCAAGTGAACGGACGGGAGGGCGGACGTTCCTCCATACATTTGACAGCCCCAGCTGGGACTGCCCATGAGCGTGGACTCCTTTCCTCGCCTCGCCCGTTCTAACCTTAAGTATAGAGCAAAACACGATGTCAATGATTACCGTCTCCAACCAGGCATTCAACGACGCGCTGACGCACCTGGCTGCCCGGCTGGACGATATGCAGCCGGTGCTCCAGGGAATCGGCGAAGATCAGGTCGACCGCATCAAGCAGCGATTTGCCACGGCCACCGCGCCGGACGGCGCGAAATGGAAACCCAACTCGCAAGCCACGCTTGTTAATTACATTGCAAGCCGTGGCGGCTTTTCCAAGAAGACAGGCAAGGTCAGCGCCAAGGGCCGGACCCTGGCGATCAGCAAGCGGCCACTCCAGGGCGCGAGTGGCGACTTGGCCAGGCAGATTTTCTACGTCGCCTCGGCCTCGGAGCTGGTTGTCGGCTCGTCGATGATCTACGCGGCCATGCAGCACTACGGCGGCACCAAGGCGCAATTCCCTCACCTGTGGGGTGATATCCCGGCGCGGCCGTTTCTGCCGGTGACGCCAGCGGGTGAACTCTATCCGCAGGACGTCGAGTTTATCGTCACCAGCCTGCGCGACTACCTGGTGGGCGATTAGAACAGAGCGACCGACCAGGTGCGCTAACACCTGGTCGGCCACTCGGCACGCATAGCGCATGCTCCGTCAAGGCTCTGCCTCCCGTAGGGGGCGCGAATATTAGCACGGAGAGACATATATATGCAGGACATACGCTGTGGCCAGTGCCATAAAAAGCTGGGTGCTGGGATTTACCACTGCCTGGACATTAAGTGCCCGCGATGCGGCACGATGAATTTACTGAGGGCCACGAGTCCCAAACCAGAGCGCCAGGGAGCGCCTGTTAAAGGAGTCCGATGACCGAAAGCCCCATTATTCCCTGGATGGGTGGCAAGCGCCGCCTGGCCGACAAGCTGCTGCCGCTGTTCCCGCAGCATGAATGCTATGTGGAGGTGTTCTGTGGAGGTGGTGCGCTGTACTTTATGCGCAACATGCCCGCCAAGACCGAAGTGCTGAACGATGCCAATGGCGAACTGGTGAACCTGTACCGCGTCGTCCAGCACCATATGGAAGAATTCGTCCGCCAGTTCAAATGGGCGTTCAGCAGCCGCAAGATATTTGAATGGGAGCAGATGAAACGGCCGGAGACGCTGACCGACATTCAGCGCGCCGCCCGCTTCTACTATCTCCAGCAGCACGCCTTCGGTGGCAAGGTGTCTGGCCAGAACTTCGGGACCGCCACCACCGGCCGCCCGATCAACCTGTGCCGGATCGAGGAAAACCTGAGCGCGGCGCACCTGCGCCTGGCAGGAACCTATGTTGAACACCTGGACTGGCAGGAGTGCGTTAAAAAGTATGACCGGCCGCATACGTTCTTCTATATGGACCCGCCTTACTGGGAAATGGAAGGCTACGGCCTGCCGTTCGGTTTTGAGCAATACGAGCAGATGGCCGCCTTCATGCGTACCTGTAAGGGCAAGGCGATGGTCAGCATCAACGACCATCCGGCAATCCGCCAGGCATTCGCAGGCTTCCACATCCTGGAGCTGGATATCAAATATTCGGTGGCCAATGCCGGTGCGCAGCAGACCAGCCGCGAGCTGGTCATCCTGAACTGGGAGCCGCTGGAAACGGGCGGATTATTCTAGATGGCGGCGGCCCGTGCATGGATTTTGCCAAATCTCGTGCGCGGGCGGCCAAGGCGTTTTAGGGGCTAACTGGCGTATCGCTACCGGAAAAAGAAAACAAACGCGCCTAGACCCGTTAAAACAGCGTTAATTTTGATATTTGATCTTGTCTTTTGCTGTCGGGCTACCAAATCCATAGGTGCGGCCATATGGGTATGGTTTGCACTCAACCAGACAGGGATAGATAGATGACTAATAATGCAACTGATGAACAGGGTAAGCTGGATATCGTAGATGGCCACATTTCGCTTTTGTGGCGCGGGCACGAGCAGTTCTTGACTAATCTTAAGGCGAACAATCCTCGCCATGACCATGTCGCGTTTCCACCGCGCTTTGAGGTTGCCACTGGCGACAAGCTCAGTGTGACCTACAGCAGCGTGACCATGAATCTGAGCAATCGTATCGTCCGCTATACGGACGACCAGTTCTTTATGGAATACGCTTTTACGACCCGCTACAAGGACGAGGATGTAGAGTTGTTTAAGTTCTATCTGAATGAACTGGGCCATTTGACCGACGCGCCTGGCAATCCAAAGTTCGGCACCAGCACGGCGACGGTAGTTGGCCATGCGTTGCGTGTCTACTTGGTAAAAAATCTGATTGCGTCTAAAGTGTTCGCGGTCTAAGACCTGTAAGACGTACTGGGGCAGCGATTGCTGCCCCGTTTTCTCCAGCAATACCACCCACCGCTGACATTCGTCACTCTGATTTAAAGCCGTGCGCGCTGCCAACATGGCAGCATGAAAAAGCGCACCGATTCCCCCACTAAAGCTCGCACGCACGCGACGGCCATTGCGGCCTGCACGATGGCCGTCACGGCCAGCGGTGAAATCCAGCTCACGCCGGTAGGCGAGTTCCGCGCTGCGGACGGTCGTCCTAAAGAAGTTCCCGCCTGGCGCATCGACGCCGCCATTGCCGCTCGCGTCATCGCCCTGGCCGCGCAGCGCACCAATCCTTGCGTCATTGATTACGAACACCAGACCCTGCTGACCAAGACCAACGGCCAGCCAGCTCCCGCTGCTGGTTGGTTCAAAACACTGGAATGGCGCGATGACGCTGGCCTGTTCGGCGTCAATGTCGATTGGACCCCGCGTGCCAAAGAGATGATCGCCGCTGGCGAATACAAATATATCTCGCCTGTTTTCCAGTACGACGAGACCACTGGCGAAGTTCTCCAGGTTCTCATGGCCGCGATCACCAATAACCCGGCCATCGACGGCATGGATGCGCTGATCGCTGCTGCCTCGCTGCTCATTACCACCCCATCCGATCCACAACCCGAAAAGGAGTCCTCAATGGATGAACTGATCCAGCAAGTCATTTGGCTGCTGAACCTGCCCGTCGGTTCCACGGCCGAAGATTGCGCCACGCAACTGCAAAAACTGATCGACGCCCTGAAACAAGACACCACCGTGACCGCTGCCGCGTCGTTCGACATGGTCGCCTATCTGGGCAAACAGCACAGTGCCATCGCCGTGTTGTCGGCCGCAACGCCTGACCCGGCCAAGTTCGTGCCTATCGAAACCATGCAGGCATTGCAGGGCCGCATCGCGGCACTGACCGCCGAGACCAACACCACTCGCATCGATGCCCTGGTCACCCAGGCGCTGGACGACGGCAAGCTGCTGCCAATGCAGGAAGCCTGGGCGCGTGACTTCGGTGCCAAAGATATCGCAGCGTTGACCGCCTACCTCGATAGCGCCCCGCAGCTGGCCATCCTGACCGGCACCCAAACCAAAGGTGTGCCGCCAGTAAATACCAAGACCGTCGCCCTGACTGCCAATCAGCAGGCGCTGTGCAAAGCCTTCGGCGTCAGCCCGGAAGACTTCGTCAAGACCCAGCAGGAAGAACAAGCCGCGTAAGCGAAACATCCACTGCTCTATATATAGGAGAACAAGTTGAGCCTGACCGCCGACCGCAACACCCCGCACAAGGAAAGGGAGAACCTGCCCGTACTGGTGGCAGGCGGTGCCAAGATTTTTGCCGGTGCCATCGCTATGGCCAATGCCGCTGGCTTTTGCGTCCCTGGTGCCACCGCCACCAACCTGACCTACCTCGGCCGCGCCGAAATGTCGGTGGACAACACCGCTGGCACCGATGGCGCAGCGACCATCACCGTCCGCCGCAAGAAAGCATTCCTGTGGGCGAACAGCGCCACCGATCCCGTCACCCAGGCCGATCTGTTCAAGACCTGCTACGTGGTGGACGATCAGACCGTGGCCAAGACCAACGGCACCAACACCCGCTCCGCCGCTGGCCGCGTCGTGGGCGTCGATGCCAGCGGCGTTTGGGTTGAGTAATCCAGAACGCCAACCACCTATTAAATAAGGAAAACACCATACATGCTGGTCAATAAACAAAACGTTACTGATCTGTTTACCTCGCTGAAGACGAGCTTCAATAACGCCTTCGCCGCCGCCCCTTCGACCTGGCAGAAGATCGCCATGAAGGTCACCTCGACTACCGGCCAAAACGATTACGCCTGGCTATCGAACTTCCCCAAGATGCGCAAGTGGATTGGTGAGAAAACCGTCAAGGCACTGGAAGCGTTCAAGTACGTGGTACGCAATGACGACTTCGAAGCAACCGTCGAAGTTGACCGCAACGACATCGAAGACGACAACTTGGGTATCTACGGTCCGCAGGCCGAAGCGGCAGGCGCATCGTCCAAGCAGCTGCCTGACGAAATCATCGCCGACGTCGTCAACGGCGCATTCGCAACCAAGTGCTATGACGGCCAGTATTACTTCGACGACGATCACCCCGTCAAAAAAGAAGACGGCACGCCAGGCAGCGTCAGCAACAAGGGCACGATGCAGTTGTCGGCAATCTCGCAGCAGGCCGCTATCAACAGCCTGGGTGCGGCTGAAACCGCGATGATGGAATTCAAGGACGACGAAGGCCGTCCGCTGAATATCACCCCCAATATCCTGATGGTGCCGCCAGCGCTGAAATCGGTGGCCAATACCCTGATGACCGCTGACCGCCTGGACGACGGCAAAGCCAACCCGTTCAAGGGCTCCTACGAAGTCTTCGTCAATCCGCGCCTGAAATCGCGCACTGCCTGGTATCTGCTCGACACCACCAAGCCGGTGAAGCCTTTCATCTACCAGGAGCGCAAAGCCCCTGTGCCGGTTGCTCAGACCGACCCACAGTCGGACGACGTCTTCAATCGCAAGAAATTCAAGTTCGGCGCTGAAGCACGTGCCGCTGGCGGCTACGGCTTCTGGCAGTTGGCCTTCGGTTCGACCGGCACCGACCCAGCACCGACCGCGTAATCGGCATAGCCCCGCTTCGGCGGGGCATCACTGGAAACCCATAACAGGACTCATACGATGGCGAACACCTCCAAGAACCCAAAAAAAGCGACGGCCGCCAACCGTGGCACTGGCGGCCAGGACGCACCAAGCCAGGCCAAGCCAGCTGGCCAAAGCGCCGAGCAAGAAAGCGCGAAGACCGCACAAAGTATTCCTGGCCTCGAAGTTTCCTCGACGGTGGACGGTTACCGTCGTGGTGGCCGGGCCTGGACTAAAGCGCCAACCATCGTCGCGCTGTCCGAGCTGACCGAAGGGCAAGTGGAACAGCTGGAATGGGATATCAACATTCGCGTCACCGAAGTGGATATCCCTGTGGCTGAGGCTGAGTAAGCAATGGCCTACGTCACTCGCAACGATCTGGAGCTGCGCTTCGGTGCCGACGAGATCGCCCAACGCGAAGCAGCCTTGCAGCCAGGCGCGGTGGACAAGGCACTTGCTGCGGCCGACGCGCTGATCGACGGCTACCTGGCAGGCCGCTACGCACTGCCGCTGGCAGTCGTGCCTGTCACGCTGCCCCAGTTCGCCGAAGCCATCGCCCGCTACAACCTGCTGGGCGAGGCAGCTACCGAGCGTGCCCGCACCGACTATCAGGACGCCCTGGCATGGCTGCGCGATGTCCAGTCTGGCCGGGTGCAGCTCCAGCAGGCAGCGCCGGTGCCAGGCAATGAGCCGGCTACTGTGGTGATGGTGGCCAGCTCCCCGGCAGTGTTCAAGCGGACGGGGCGGCCTTGATCGAAAACATCAAAGCCAGGCTGCGCGAGCTGGTGCCAGAAATAAAGCAAGTAGGCGGCGCAGCGGACTTTCAAAGCGCGGTTGAAAGCAACCCGACCGTCACACCAGCCTGCTATGTGTTTTCCCTGGGCGAAGCGCCAGCGCCAAGCCAGTTTGCCGGACGGCTGATCCAGCGTGTGCGCGCCTCGGTGGGCATCGTGCTGGTGGTCAAAAACCTGACCGACGCCAAGGGCGTGGCCGCCCTGGAAGACACCGATGCGTTGCGCAATAAGGTCAAGCAGGTGGTGTACGGCTGGCGGCCAGCGGACGGCAACGACCCGCTGGAGCGCGGTGACAGCAACCTCCTGGCATTCCGGGATGGGCATGTGTGGTGGCAGGACATTTATTTAACGTCGTACATCGACAGGAGCGAAATTTGAGCAATACGAACGATCAGCCTGGCGTGCACAAGTTGCATGACCTGAGCGCCTGCAAGCACTGGGGCCAGGGCGGCAGCTACGCCTACGACCCGGCAACCAAGCAACGTACTCGCCTGGACGGCACCACGCACGTCGTCATCCCGGCGCAATCGGAACAAACCGTGGCCGAGCCAAAAGCCAAGGCCAACAACAAGGAGAAAGCACATGGCTAATCTGTTGAGCAAGCCACGCGCCTGGAAAAGCAAGGCCATTCTGTTCAAGCTGGAAACGGCTTACGGCAGCGATGCCACTCCCGGCCCAGCTAACTGGATCGAAGCGCGCAACGTCTCGCTGACGCCGATGGATACCGAAACGGTCGAGCGCAACATCGAAATGCCGTACATGGGCAGCTCCGGCAAGATCGTCGTCGGCAAGTGGGCCAAGATGTCGTTTGACATCGCCCTGGTGGCATCCGGCACGCTGGCCACGCCACCGAAATGGGGCGCGCTGCTGATGGCCTGCGCCTTCGCGCAGACCATCGTTGCCGCCACCTCGGTGCAATACAACCTGGTCAGCAAACTCATTTCCAGCGCTTCCCTGTACGTCAACATCGACGGCACGCTGCACAAGCTCCTAGGCACGCGTGGCAGTGTGAAAGCCAAACTGGCCGCCAAAGGTACGCCAACGCTGTCGTTTGCCTTCGACGCCATGTATGTCGCGCCAGTCGAGCAGGATATGCCTGTTGTCAACACCGACGGCTGGGAAATCGAAGAAGGCATCAACAGCGAGAACACCGGCCCTGCATCGCTGGGCGGCGTTCACCTGGCGTGGTCCGACTTCAGCTGGGATCAGGCCAACAAGATCGCCCGTCTGAACCTGCCAGGTCCGCAACGCGAAGTGTCGATCACCGACCGCGCCGCCAGCGGCGAAATCACCGTACTGGCCCCGCCGCTGGCCGACTTCGACCCGTTCGCACTGTCCGACTCCGGTTCCACGATTGCCCTGAGCGTGCTGCACGGCAGCGTCCCTGGCAAGAAAGTCCAGGTCGATCTGCAAGTGCGCGTCACCAACGTGGCCTACGACAACGTCGATGGCGTGCTGGCCTACAAGTTGACGCTGGATGCGCCACCGGTAATGGGCAACGACGAGCTGGCCATCACCTGTTTGTAAGTCTGGCCACCAACAAACAAACACCGAATTCACACAAACAAACACCCTTACATTGAAAGCGAAACCATGATTAAAATTACTCCAAACCCAACCTACTCCACCCCAGTCACCGTGGAGCTGCCAGGCGACAACGGCCGTGTCGAAAAGGTCGTTTTTACCGCCGTCTTCCGCCGCCTGACCATTTCCGAAATCGAAGATATCCATAAGCGCCTGGCAGGCCCGACCGTCGATGCGGACGGCACCGCAGACACCACCGTAGCCACTTTGAACGACGACGAGCTGGTGCGCGACGTGATGGTGGGCTGGAAAGACGTGCAAGGCGACGATGGCCAGCAGCTGGAATTCAACGACGCCAACCTGACCGCGTTGCTGCAAATCTTCCCGGTGCGCCCGACCCTCGTTCGCAAGTTCTTCGAAACCATCTCCAACGCTCGCGCAAAAAACTAGAAGGCGCTGCCGCCTGGTGGGCGGGCGGCAGTTCGTTCCTGGGCGAGGAAGAGCTGGCGGAAGACCTGAAGTTTTTGGGAATGCACGCTCAAGCCAAAGCCCTCGCCCAGCGCAAGCCCAAGTGCTACGAGCTTTGGCCCGAAAACGAAATCCCGTTCAGCGTATTTGCTGCCCTGGAGTCCCAGTGGCGAATCATCTCCGACATGGGGACCGTGATTTACCAGGGAATCGATTACGACAGCGCCAAGGCAGCAATGGAAATGATGGGCATACGACGGCGGCAATGGCCGGAAGTATTTGAAGACCTTCGCCTGATGGAGAGGGTCGCCAAAAAGATTTTTAACGATAAGGACGCTTAGTGACAAATCCAATCCAGTTCGGTATCCGTGTTGCAATTGACGGGCAATCGGCCGTCCCTGATATCGAACGGATTGGTGCAGCGGGCACGAAGATGGCTGGCCAGATGCAGGATGCTGGCCAGGCTATGGAAGCCGCGTTTAACAACGGCGCAGCCGCAGCGTCAAAAACCGCGCAAGCCGTCACCTCGCTGGCGGAAACCGAAGAACAAGCGGCCGAACGCATACGCCTGATGGTCGCCGCCTCGCTGCAACAGGCGAGCGCATCCAATGAAGCCGCCCAGTCTATGGAGCGGGCGTCCACCAGCACCCGACGCACTACCGAAGAACAGGGCAGCCTCTCCGAGGCAATCGCCCGCGTCAACGCACAGATGTTCCAGGCGCGCTCTGGCGCATCCACCGTCGTCAGTAACGTCTCGTCCCAGGAATCCCAAGCATACGTCGCCGCGCTCCAGCGCCAGTTCGACATGCTGGGCAAGAACGCCGCCGAGCAGGCCGCATATGAGGTCAAGCTACAAGGCGGCACCAAGGCGCTGCAACAGCAAGCCTATGCCCTGGTGAACAACGCCCAGGCATTACGTGAACAAATCACGGCCGAAGAACGCAGCGGCCAGGCAGCCGAAAATTTCCTGAACAAGCTGCGCGAGCAGACCGCTACGCTGGGCATGAACAAGACCCAGCTCCTGGAATACAAGGCCGCCCAGCTGGGTGTGGCGGAAGCCGCCGCGCCAATGATCGCCAAGATCGGTGAAGCCGGTTCCGGCGCGCGCTCCGCCAGCGGCCACATGGACGGCCTGAACTTCTCCACGGCCGGTGCCAAACGCGAGCTGCTGGTGCTGGCCCATGAACTAAGCCAAGGCAACTTCCAGCGCTTCGGCGGCTCGCTCATGGTGCTGGGCGAACAAACCGGCGCTGCTGGCCTGCTGTTCAGCTCTACCGGCCTGGCTGCCATTGCCTTGACTGCGGCCGTGGTCGGCGTTGGCGTGGCGATGATTAAGGGCGCATCTGACCAGAAGCACATGGACGATGCGCTGATTATGACCGGCAACTATGCCGGTGCCACAAGTGACAAGCTCAGCGATCTGGCACACCAGGCGGTGGAGACTGGCGGTAGCATCGGCGAGGCCAAAAAGGTTGTCACCGAGCTGGCGGCCAACGGCAAGTTGACGATTGACCAGATCGGCAAGATCACGGAAGCGACCGTCGCCTGGGAGCATGCAACCGGTCGGTCGGCGAAGTCAATCATCAAGGAATTTGAATCGCTGGCCGTGGAGACCACCGGCAGCGCTGCGCGCTCCACCGAGGCCGTATCTCGTGCCGCCTTGAAGCTGGACGACAGCTATCACTTCTTGACGGAATCAGTCTACGAGCAAATCCGTGCCCTGGAACGTGAAGGTAACGCCAAGGCAGCTTCTGCGCTGGCCACTGAAACTTTTGCCCACGTCACCAAAGAGCGCGCCGAGCAGATTACCCAGAACCTTGGTGGCATCGCCAGGGCATGGAACGCCATCAAGGAAGCCGCAGGCACTGCGGTAGACGCCATCGGCCAGGCCGGCGCTCGCGCCACACCCGCCAGCGACGTAAAGAAAGTCAGTTTCAAGCTGCAAATGTTTGACGAAGGACTGGCCGAGAGCAACAAGCGGCTGGGACGTGCGCCGGATGCCATGAGCGCGGACATGGAAGCTGCGCGAATGAAGATCGTCCGCGAACTGACGGCGGCCGTCGTCAAGCTCAACGAGGCTGACGCCCAGGCCATCGCGCAGGGGAACGCACGTATTGCCGAGTCGGAAGCCAACCACGCGGCGGCGCGGGTTGCTGAGGACGACCGCAGGCTGCAAAAGAAGGGAATGAGCGAGATGCAAGTGCAGCTCGATCAATACCGTTCTGACATTGAAAAAATCAAGGCCGTCAATCCAGACAGTATCCTGGTCACGCCGGATGCTGTCGCCGCCCATGAGGCTGCAATCGTCAAGGCGCATACCGCCCAGGCACGCGGCAATGACGACCGCGCCAAGCTGCTGCAAGATGCGCTGATTAAAGAGCAGACCGCCCTTGACCGCGAGAAGGACATTTACAGCCAGCGTGACCGTATGCTCGCGCTGTATCACGCCAAGTTCGGTCTGTCCGATGCGGACTTCTACGCTGGCCGTGAAGCCGCACGCAACGAATACATCGCGGCAGAGGCAGCGGCGTATGCACGTGAAGCTGCGCTGATCCAGGGCACCAAGGCCAATACGCCGCAGGAGCTGGCCGCACGCCAGGAAAAATATGACGCCTTGCTCAAACAGCATCTGGCATTCACGGCCAGTATGCGGGCGCAGAGCGGCGAAGACTCGGTCAATGAAATGGCCGACACCAAGAAACAGTTTGACGACGTCATCAAGGCCATTCAGAACACAGGTGTTGCAGACGGCAAGCGTCTCGATGACTCCATCGCAAAGCAGAAGCAACACAACGCCGAGATTGGCAAGACCAAAGAGAAAATCGAACAGGCGCGCCAGGCTACCGAAGACCTGGCGACGGCGCAGATTGCCGCCGATGCCGAATATCTGCGCGGCCTGATCGCCAAAGGCGGTCTGGATGCGGCCAGCGAGACGGCATTGCGCATGCGTTTGAGCTACCTGGACAGCGAGGTGCAGAAGCGCCGCGAACTGTCGAAGTTGCTGGAGACCGGCGCGCAGCTGGAAGGTGTGGCAGCGGCCAAAAAGGAACTCGACAAGCTGTTTGATCCCACCAAGGCCCAATCGTTCGGAGACGCCTTGCGCGGTGCCCTGGGAGCGGCAGGCGACTCCATGAGCAAGCTGATTGGAACGCTGGAGACCTACGGTGCGAAGGAAGCGCAGATCGCCAAGGCGCGTGCAGCGGCCACAACTGCCTATGCTGGTGACGCCAAGGGCATGGAAGCTATTTCGGCGCAGATCACGGAGCGTGAGGTGCGCGGACGCCTGAGCGCCTACAGCAGCATGGCCGGTGCCGCCAAAGGCTTCTTCAGCGAGCAATCGAAGGGCTACAAGGCGCTGCAAGCCGCCGAGCAAGTGTTCCGGGCCGCCGAGCTGGCAATGGCCATCAGCAATATGGTGACCAAGAGCGGCCTGATTACGGCCTTTACGGGCCTGTTCGTCGCCAGCAAGGCGACCGAGACCGCAGCCACGGTGGCCAGCGTCGGCCCGGACGTGGCCGCATCGATGACCAAGGGCGCTGCTGCCGCCACTGCTGGCGTCGCAGCACAAGCGGCTGGCGATCCATACACCGCCTTTGCGCGCATGGCCGCTATGGCCGCGCTGATGGCCGCCCTGGGCTTTGCCGTGGCGGGTGGCAGCGGCAAGGGTGTCGATGTCGCCAAGCAGCGCCAGGAAGCGGCAGGCACCGGCACGGTGCTGGGGGATGCCACTGCCAAGTCCGACTCCATTGCGCGCTCGATGGCCGAGGTATCCAAGAATTCATCGCTGGAGCTGTCGAACACGGCGGGTATGCTGCGCTCACTCCAGAACATCGAAAGCTCCATCTCCGGGCTGGGCAGCCTGGTGGCGCGTCAGCTCAATATCACAAGCCCGACCACCAGCACGGCACTAGGCTTTGATCCGAACAACGTGGGCACCGCAATCCACGCCATTTTTGGCGGTAATTCTGTCACTGCCAAAGCCCTGGAGAAAATCCCTGTTGTCGGCGAATTGCTGGGTGGACTGATGTCCACGGTCGGCAACTTCATTAGCAAGGGTTTTGGCACCAAGACTTCGCTGGTGGACAACGGTATCTACGTCGGCGCGCAGTCGGTCGGCTCCATTGCAACCAGCGGCCTCAACGCGACCGCTTACGCTGATATCGAGAAGACCAAGAAATTCGCCTGGATCAGCTACAGCAAGAGCGTATCCACCGAATTCTCAGAACTGAGCGGCGAAGTTAAGCAGCAGCTCGGCCTGGTCATCAACAACCTGGCTGCGGGCACGCAAGCAGCGACCAGCCTCTTGGGGCTGAGCAGCGACGAGTTCACCAAGCAGATGAATGGCTTCGTGGTGGACTTGGGAAAGATCAGCCTCAAAGGTCTGACCGGCGACCAAATCCAGAAGCAGTTTGAGGCAATCTTTAGCTCCCTGGGCGACAAGATGGCCCAGTCGGCGCTGCCGGGCTTGGAGAATTTCCAGAAGGTTGGCGAAGGCTATTTTGAGACGCTCACCCGGATTGCCACCGACTACGCAAACGTTGACTTGATCCTGTCCTCGGCAAACCTGAGTTTTGGTGCTGTCGGCGTGTCGAGCATCGCCGCACGCGAACAGCTCATCGACATGGCCGGTGGCATCGACAACCTGGCACAGCTGACCAGCAACTACAGCAAGAACTTCCTGACCGAAGCCGAGCAGCTTGCGCCGGTCACGAAATACGTCACTGACCAGATGGCCGCGATGGGGCTGGCCAGCGTCACCACACGTGAACAGTTCAAGGACGTGGTGAACCAGCTGAGCGCGTCTGGTGCCCTCGCTACCGAGGCGGGCGCACAGCAGTACACCCAGTTGATGAAGCTGGCCGATGCGTTCGCACAGGTGCACCCCGAGCTAGAATCCACCGTTTCCGCCGCCAAGAGCGCTGCCGAGATACTTGATGAGCGTAAGGATTTGCAGAAGCAAATCGATGCCTTGACGCTCACCAGCGATCAGTTGCGCGAACAGGAGCGTGCATCTATCGATGCGTCCAACCTGGCACTGTTTGATCGTGTGACCGCGCTGAATAAAGAAGCAGCGGTGGCAAGCGAGCGCGAGAAGCTGCAATCGCAACTGGACAACCTGACCATGAGTTCGGCGCAGTTGCTCGCCCAGCAGCGCGATGCGCTTGATGCGAGCAACCGCGCCCTGTTCGATGAGATACAGGCTCAAGAGGTGGCAAATAAGGCAAAAGACATTGCCACAAAACAGCGTGCACTCGATATACAGCTGATGGAAGCGACGGGCGATGCCGCTGGCGCGCTGGCCGCCAAACGCGCTGATGAATTGACTAGCATGGATGAATCGCTCCGTGCAACGCAGCGCGCAATCTACGCCGCTCAAGACTCGGCCGCCGCATACACGGCCATGACCAATGCGGCAAATAAGGCAAAGGAGATCGCCACAAAGCAACGTGCGCTCGATATCCAGCTGATGGAAGCGACCGGCGATACCGCCGGGGCGCTTGCCGCCAAACGCGCCGATGAGCTGGCTGGCATGGATGAATCGCTCCGTGCAACGCAGCGCGCAATCTACGCCGCTCAAGACTCGGCCGCTGCATACACGGCCATGACCAGTGCCGCAAAGGCTGCTACCGATGCGGCTATGCAGAGCGTGCAGAAGGCAATCGCGGCCGAGAAAACACGCGTCACCGCGATTCGGGACGCGGCGAACGAGTCCGTCAATTCGATCAAAGGCGTGTTCGACCTTCTGAAAGACCAGATCACGCAGATTTACCAGACGGTCAGCAGCACGGCCACGATGCTGGCGAATGACGGCAACGCCTTCATCGATCAGGCTTTGATGGCGTTAAAGACTTCCGGCTATCTGCCGGATCAAGAAAAGCTGGCTGCCGCGATCTCTGCTGCTCGCGGTGGTCTTGATGCCAATAATTATGCTACCCAGTTCGAGGCTGATAAAGCAGCCTTGGTCATGGCCGGGAAGCTGACGCAAATACAAGACGCGTCGGGCCGTCAATTGAGCACAGCCGAACAGGCGCTGAAAGCGGCCAACGACCAGCTCACCGCGCTCGATTCGCAGCTTGAATACGCACAGAAGCAGGTCGATGCGCTCAATGGAATCAATACCGGCGTGCTGAGTGTCGCTGATGCTGTTTCCAAACTGTCGGCAGCAATCACGGCGCAGAAGGCAGGCACATCGCAAACAACCAATACGGCGTCGCAATCGACGGGCAACACTTCCACGAATGTTGGCTCCACAGCCGCACAGGAAACCAATGTCGCAAGCCTGACGTCGGCTCAACGGACCTATTACGACGCGATTAAGAACAATCCAGGCCAAGGTAGTCAGGAAGAAATCCTGAAATACGTATCGGGCCTGCAGGACGTTCAAGCGCTTGCCAGCTACGAGTCCGTTTCGGGGATTTACCACGACCCGAATGAGTCGGGCGACGCATTGATGGCTCGGTATGGCTATCAACTGCTGGACCCAAATTCCTACGATCCGAAAAAGCGGTATTCAAAAATTCCAGGCTTCGCAACGGGTGGCGACCACATCGGTGGCCTGCGGATTGTAGGCGAAAACGGCCCCGAGCTGGAAGCGACCGGCCCGGCACGCATCTGGAATGCGGGGCAGACCCGCGCAATGCTGCGCGGCGGTGGCAACAACGAGCGGCTGGAAAGTCTGGTGGAAGGCTTGACCGCAGAGGTACAGCGACTACAGCGAATTGTAGATACGGGAAATGGGTATGCCCAGCGGACGGCCAATGCGGTCAACGGAAATCCAGAACAGCCAACGCTGGTCGAGGTTGTAAATAATGTGAGCGTATCCATCGAATGAATATCGTAACCCCAATTGCAATCACCGCCGAAATGATCGCTGCCGGAACTTCGGTAACTGAACCGGCAGCGACTGAAACAGCTTGGGTATCGGAAGGCACCTACTCGCTAGGCGATCAGCGCATACGCGCCACCACACATCGCGTCTATGAGTGCGTGCAAGCCCACACCGGACGTAAGGCGCTGCCTGAAAACGATGCTGCTTACTGGCTTGATAAAGGCCCAACGCAGCAGTGGGCGCCATTCGACATCTACACCAACACGGCCGCGAAAGCCACCACGTCTATCACCTACGTCCTGACGCCAGGCTATTTCAATGCGGTGGCCTTATACGGCTTGGTTGGAACGGGCATATCGGTGAAGGTCAAGGATGCGCCAGGCGGGGCACAGATTTACAGCTATGTCGTGCCGCTCATGGAAGACCCTGCCGGTTGGTGGGAATACCTGTTTTTGCGGCCACGTCCAATCACCAAATTGCTCCTGACCGGAATTCCAATCCGCCCGAATGCTGAACTGACCGTAACGGTCACGGCCGCAGCAGGACAACAGGTCGGCATCGGCATGATTAATGTCGGCGACTATCGCTCGCTGCTCGGTGAGGCTGAGTGGGGCGGGACGCAATACGGTGCCAGCGCCGAGCCTATCAGCTACAGCTATATCAAGACCAACCCTGACGGGACAACCAGCATCGTGCGCAGAACTGCGGCCACCAGCATGCGCGCAAGCGTGATTATGCCCCGCGAATTTGCCGACTATGCGCTCTCCTGTGTGCAAGAGGTTCTCGATGTTCCGGTCAGCTGGATCGCCGTCAACGCTGCTGGCTACGCGGGATTAAACGTCTTTGGACTCGGATCGGCTTCGCTGACATACGACAGCTTTGGCCACGCGACTTTGAATATTACTGTGAAAGGAATGATCTGATGGCGGTAACAGCCCCACCAACCATTAACGCTTTGCCTGCTCCTCCCGACCCAAACAACCGGGCCACTTACAATACCTTGGCCTATCCGTGGTCCGTCGCGCTTGGTCCATACAGCGCGCAGCTGAATGCTGTTGCGGCCAATGTCTATGCCAATGCTACTGATGCTGCGGCGTCGGCCGCCAATAGTGCCGCACAAGCGACGATTGCAACTGCAAAGGCAAGCCAGACCGCAGCTGACGCATCCGCGACTTCCGCAGATCGCGTGCAGACTGGCCTTGATCGCG
This sequence comes from Duganella lactea, assembly GCF_009857505.1. Classification (GTDB taxonomy): domain Bacteria; phylum Pseudomonadota; class Gammaproteobacteria; order Burkholderiales; family Burkholderiaceae_D; genus Rugamonas; species Rugamonas lactea. The sequence continues at coordinate 198,908 of NZ_WWCP01000001.1, read as the reverse complement.
CTGCTGCCGCTGCAAGCGCTGCTTCTGCCGCCGCCATTGCTGGGGCATTTGTTGGAACAAGCGACAGCTCGCTCAATATTGGTGCGGGAAGCAAGACCTTCATCACGCAAGCCGGGGAGCAGTATAGCGCAGGCATCTGGATGACGGCCGTGAGCCGAGCTAATCCAGCGAATTGGATGTTTGGGGAGGTTACTTCTTACATCGGCACCACGCTTGTCATCGACGTGCAGACGGTCGGTGGCAGCGGCACCTGTGCCGACTGGAATCTGTCGCTTTCCGGCCCTCGTGGTGCTCAGGGGCCGCAGGGCATTCCCGGCGTGCTCGCTGGCGTGGCCACCGGTGCTGTTGATCTGCTGACCGGTGCTGCTCTCGCCAGCGCAGCTACGATCAATCTCGACGCAGCGACCGGCAATCGCGTTCACATTACAGGGACCAACCCTATCACTGCGGTGACGCTGACGCGTGGCCCACGGACCGTCATTTTCGATGGGGTGCTGACGTTGACCCACCATGCAACCAACAACAACCTGCCGGGCGGCGTAAATATTATTACCGCTCCGGGCGATAGGGCGGTCTATGAGAGCGATGGGGTCACGGTCTATTGCGTGAGCTACATCAAGGCAAATGGATTGCCAGTTGCAGGGGTCAGTGCCTCGCTTATTCGCTCAGCTCGCACAGCGAATGCGAGCCTCGGTGTCGCCGACAAAGGCGCACTGATCGATATCACCAGCGGAACGTTCACGCAGACCTTTGGTGCAGTCGCTACTTTGGGCGCAGGATGGTTTTGCTATATCCGCAATTCGGGGGCCGGCGACATAACGCTCGACCCTAGCGGCACTGAGCTAATTGACGGACTCACCAGCTACATCATGTACCCAGGCGAGGTACGGCTGATTCAATGCGATGGTACTGCGTTTTATAGCGTGATACTTCAATCATTTACGAAAACGTTCACTAATACAGCTAATTTTATAAAACCGCCCGGCTATTTCGCGTTCGATACGTTCGGCTTGGGAGGCGGCGGCGGCGGTGGCGGTGGCAGCAGCGTGGCCGGTGGTCGCGGTGGTGGTGGTGGTGCAGGCGCAGGGGCAATCCGTGCATTGATCCTAGCATCTGCGCTGGCAGCTTCCACCCTCGTCACCATCGGCGGAGGTGGTGCCGGTGGTGCGCAGGACGCGATTGGAAGCGTAGGCGGTACCACTAGCGTTGGCATGCTTCTAGTGGCAAAAGGTGGTGCTGGTGGTGGTGCTGGCACTGCTTATGGAAATACGATCTCCGGTGCGTACGGCGGCGGCACCTATACCGTCAACGCCGCGCCCACTGGTTTCCTGTCTTCCACAGCGGGAGGCTATTACCCCGAGTATGGTGGCGCAAGTGTTTCCAATCAGACTTCTGGGAACAACAGTCCCTGCACTGCTGGAGACGGTTCTCTGGTTGGGGGGGCGGCTGGCGGCACTGGTCAGTACAGTTCCTACCAGGGTGGGCCAGGCGGAATTTCCCGTGTTCCAGCCACCCTAAGCGGCGGTGGCGGAATCGGCGGTCTCAATGCACAGGGGCAGGACATGGTAGGTACATTCGCCGCAGGCGGGGGCGGTAGCGGTGCATTCCGTGGAGGGCATGGCGGTTATGGCTGCGGTGGCGGTGGTGGTGGCTGCACTGCTGGTGCTGGCGCTGCGGGCGGCAATGGAGGCGGTGGTCTGGTAACTATCTCAGGAGTTAAATAATGCGTGCATTCGTAGTAGAAAACGGTGTGGTTATCAATACAATCGAGGTCGATTCGCTTGATATCGTTCCTGGTTTAATTGAGGCAACAGTTGGTGGTGTCGGGTGGCATTGGGACGGGAAAAACTTGATGCCACCAGTTGAGGTGCTTCCGACTGTAGCGGATTACGACGCTGCCCTTACCGGAATGTTTGAAGCAAAAGCCCGTGAACGTCGGTATGACGGCCGCATTAGCTGTGCATTGCGCGCAGGCTATGCAGGCCCCTTCCAGGCGGAAGGGGCGGCGTTCGCATCGTGGATGGATGAATGCAATGCATTGGCATACCGGATAATGGCGGAGGTGCTGTCCAATACAAGGCCGCAGCCTTCGGTGCCGGAACTGCTGGCGCTTATGCCTGTGTTGGTGTGGCCGGAATGAAGCGCCTGATTATCTTCCTGCTATTGGTTGCCTGTTATTTATTTTCACTGCTGGCTCCGCTTCGCTGGCTATGGGCTTTGGTAACTAATCTGGAACGGGCGTTTGAAATCCTAAAGGGCTATGATTTGCTAGGTAACCCGATCTTCAACGGTAAGGCTGGCGCGTATATTAGTACGCGGGCATATCTGGCCGGATTGGAGGGGGCTAGGTGGGCAACGTCGCTATCTTGGATGCTTGATCAGATTGAGCCCGATCACTGCCGCAAAAGCTACGAAAGCGAACTGGCACGAGTCGATCTGATGCGGCAAGAGGTTCTGAAAAACGGCGGCCGCAATAACTGACACTGATGTGGTGCGTTTGGTGATTACATCAGGGACAAAAATCATGCGAATTTCAGCAATTTATGAGATGTTCACGGTGTCAAATTCGCCGCAAACCGGTGTCAAATTCGCCGCCGCGCTACACAAATGCGGCGCCGCGCTACCAAGGACTTCTTGCGCTGGAAACAAAAACGCCGATCTGCATGGATCGGCGTTTCGTGAAGTATGTCTTGATGGCCCGGGGCGGAATCGAACCACCGATACAAGGATTTTCAATCCTCAGCTCTGAGAATATCCGCTTTCATCGCTCTATGTCTCAAACTTTATTGTCGCGCCCCAGACTCTAATGTCATGTCTCAGACATTATTGGCAGAGAACACTAGTTAACTGCAATAACAGCTTACTTATTCCACCGTCACCGACTTGGCCAGGTTACGTGGCTTATCGACATCGGTGCCGCGCGCCAGGGCCGAGTGGTAGGCCAGCAGTTGCAGCGAGACCACGTGCAGGATCGGGGACAGCAGGCCGTAGTGTTCCGGCAGACGAATCACGTGTACGCCTTCGCCCGAGGTGATGCGCGAGTCAACGTCGGCGAAAACGTACAGCTGGCCGCCGCGGGCGCGCACTTCCTGCATGTTCGATTTCAGCTTTTCGATCAGCGCGTCGTTCGGCGCGATCGTGACCACCGGCATTTCTTCGGTCACCAGCGCCAGCGGGCCGTGCTTCAGCTCGCCCGCAGGATAGGCTTCGGCGTGGATGTAGGAAATCTCCTTGAGCTTCAGCGCACCTTCGAGCGCGATCGGGTAGTGCATGCCGCGGCCGAGGAACAGGGCGTTTTCCTTGCGCGCGAAATCGTCGGCCCAGGCGATGATCTGCGGCTCCAGCGCCAGCACGGCGGCGATCGCGACCGGCAGGTGGCGCATGGCTTTCAGGTGCTCGGCTTCTTGTTCGTCGCTCAGATGGCCGTTGACTTGCGCCAGCGACAGCGTCAGCAGGAACAGCGCGGCCAGCTGGGTGGTGAAGGCCTTGGTCGAGGCCACGCCCACTTCCACGCCGGCGCGGGTGATGTAGGCCAGTTTGCATTCACGCACCATGGCGCTGGTGGCGACGTTGCAGATGGTCAGCGTGTGTTCCATGCCCAGCGAGCGCGCGTGCTTCAGCGCGGCCAGCGTGTCGGCCGTCTCGCCGCTTTGCGAGATGGTGACCACCAGCGTGTTCGGGTGCGGCACGCTGTCGCGGTAGCGGTATTCGGAGGCGATTTCGACATTGACCGGCACCTTGGCCACCGATTCGATCCAGTACTTGGCGGTCAGGCCCGAGTAGTAGCTGGTGCCGCAGGCCAGGATCAGCACGCGGTCGATCTGCTTGAAGACGTGGTAGGCGCCGTCGCCGAACAGCTCGGGCATGATGCCGGTGACGCCTTCGAGCGTGTCGCCGATGACGCGCGGCTGCTCGAAGATTTCCTTCTGCATGTAGTGACGGTAGGGTCCCAGCTCGGCCGCGCCGGTGTGCGCGTGCACGGTTTTGACCTCGCGCTCTACCGGCTTGCCGTTGCTGTCGACGATCCATACGCGGCCCAGTTGCAGGTCGACCACGTCGCCTTCTTCCAGGTAAATGATCTGGTCGGTGGTGCCGGCCAGCGCCATGGCGTCGGAGGCGACGAAGTTTTCGCCGTTGCCCTGGCCGACGATCAGCGGCGAACCCTGGCGCGCGGCCACCACGCGGTGCGGTTCTTCGCGGCAGAACACGGCGATCGCGTAGGCGCCGGTCAGGCGCTTGACGGCTTGCTGCACGGTGTCGAACAGGTCGCCGTTGTACATGTGATCGATCAGGTGGGCGATGACTTCGGTGTCGGTCTGGCTCTGGAAGACGTAGCCGAGCGCGGTCAGTTCGGCGCGCAGTTCGTCGTGGTTTTCAATGATGCCGTTGTGCACCAGCGCGATGCGCGCCTGTTCGGTGGTCGGCGAGAAGTGCGGGTGGGCGTTGTGCGATGCCGGCGCGCCGTGGGTGGCCCAGCGGGTGTGGGCGATGCCGGTGTAGCCTTGCAGGTGCGCTTCGTTGATTTGCTGTTCCAGATCGGCCACGCGCGAGGTGCTGCGCGAGCGCTGCAGCTGACCGTCCACATGCAGGGCGACGCCGCAGGAATCGTAGCCGCGGTATTCCAGACGCTTCAAGCCTTCGACCAGAATTGGGGTGATGTTACGTTGCGCTACCGCGCCGACGATGCCGCACATAGGAATCCTTGTAAATGATATATGCAGCCATCGTAGAGCAGGCCTGATGAAATAAGCTTTCTTGTTTCTCCCATATTTAGCATAAAATTTCATCATCGTCACTACGTGAAATATTATTTCAAAACACCACAATGGATGAAATAGATCGCCGCATCTTGAATGCGCTGCAAATAGATGCCTCGCAAACCAACGCCGAATTGGCCGCCGCCGTGCATGTATCGCCGCCAACTTGTCTGCGGCGGGTGAAGCAATTGCGTGAAAGCGGCGTGATCGAGCGCCAGGTCGCCATCGTGGCGCCGGAAAAAGTCGGGCCCAGCCTGACGGCGCTGGTGGAAATCTCGCTGGATGTGCAGGCCGCCGAGCGCATGGCCGCGTTTGAAGCGCTGGTGGCGGACGAGGCGGCCGTGCTGCAATGCTACCGCGTGGCGCCGGGGCCGGATTTTGTGCTGGTGGTGCAGGTGGCGGATATGCCGGCGTATCACGCGCTGGCGCACCGCCTGTTTGCGAGCCATGCGAATGTGCGGAATGTGAAGGCTTACTTCTCCACTTTCCGCAGCAAATTCGAAACCCGCATCGCCGTGTGAGCAAAGTTATACAGGCTTATCCAGAAGTTAAAAACAGTTTATGCACTTGCTTATCCCTGTGCTTTGCACAGGGTTAGCCACAGTGTTACCCACAGAGGTCATTGGCATTCGGATGGCGGGATCAACTTTGTTGGATCACAGGCAATTTATCCCATGCTTATCCAAGCGCTATTCCATGGCTTTTCCCCAGCTTTACCCACAGCGATTTTTAGCCAAGAAAAGTTATTCACGCTTTTCCACCACTTATCCAAGACCTTCCCAGATGCTTACGCACAGAGTTATGCACATTTGTTGAAGCGGTGGGCTATTTCAGGGCTCTGATGGCAAGTGGTAGTCGCGGTACACCTCGCTTGCAAATGAATGGCGTGGTTACCCACTTGTTTTCCAGCGACTACTCAGGGCTTACTCACATATTTATCCACAAAAAAACGGCGCCCGCAGGCGCCGTTCAGCAAACAGGAATAATTCCCGCTTATTTTTTGATCTTGGCCGGACGGGTCCAGTTTTCGATGGTGACCTGGCGCGGCCGCGACACCGTCAGCTTGCCGGCCGGTGCGTCCTTGGTCAGCGTGGTGCCGGCACCCAGCGTCGCGCCCTTGCCGACGGTGACCGGCGCCACCAGCTGGCTGTCGCTGCCGATGAAGACATCGTCCTCGATCACGGTGCGGAACTTGTTGGCGCCATCGTAATTGCAGGTGATGGTGCCGGCGCCGATGTTGACGCGCGAACCGATGGTGGCGTCGCCGATGTAGGCCAAGTGGTTGGCCTTGCTGTGCGCGGCGACCTGGCCGTTTTTGATTTCCACAAAGTTACCCACATGGACGTCCTCCGCCAGCACGGTGCCCGGACGCAGTCGCGCATACGGGCCGATCAGCGACGCTTCGCCGACCACGGCTTCCTCGATGTGGCAGAACGGCTTGATCTGCGCGCCGGCCAGAATGCGGGCGTTGACGATCACGTTGTGGGCGGCGATCTGCACGCCGTCGCCGATTTCCACTGTGCCTTCAAACACGCAGCCGACGTCGATGGTGACATCGCGACCGCAGATCAGCTCGCCACGGACGTCGATCCGCGCCGGGTCCATCAGCGTCACGCCTTGTTCCAGCAGCTGGTTGGCGATGTTGCGCTGGTGGATGCGCTCCAGTTCGGCCAACTGCACTTTGCTGTTGACGCCGGCCACTTCCCACTGCGCCGACGGCTGCGCCGACACCACCGGCACGCCATCGGCCACGGCCAGCGCGACGATATCGGTCAGGTAGTACTCGCCCTGGGCGTTTTCGTTCTTGATCGCGCCCAGCCATTGTTTCAGGCGCGGGGTCGGCACGACCAGGATGCCGCTGTTGATTTCCTTGATGGCGCGTTCGGCTTCGTTGGCGTCTTTTTGCTCGACGATGCGCACAATGTGGCCATTCTCACGCACGATTCGGCCCAAACCGGTAGGATCGTCTTGTTCGACCGTCAGAATACCCAGCTTGTCGTTGCCGGCCACGTCAATCAGCGCCTGCAGCGAAGCAACGGTGGTCAGCGGCACGTCGCCGTACAGAATCAGCGTCGGGACGTTGTCGTCCAGCGCCGGCAGCGCCTGCATGACGGCGTGGCCGGTGCCCAGCTGCTTTTCCTGCAGCGCGGTGGCTACCGGCTCCGCCTGCTTGGCGAGCAGGGCCTGCACGGCGGCGGCGCCATGGCCATAGATCACGCATAATCGGCTGGCGGACAGACGACGCGCCGTGTCCAGCACGTGTTGCAGCAGCGGCTTGCCGGCGAGTGGATGGAGAACTTTCGGCAGCGCGGATTGCATGCGCTTGCCCATGCCGGCAGCGAGGATAACGACGTTCATAGAAGTGAGCGAGAAAGTGAGTGGAAATGCAACAGTCTAACATGTCGCCGCGTGGCCGCCGGACCATTTACGGCCTGTTCGTGATGCTGTTGCTGGCCGTGCTGGCCGGCTGCAGTTCGCTCAAACTGGCGTACAACAATGGCGATACGCTGCTGTACTGGTGGCTGGACGGCTACGTCGACCTGAACAGCGAGCAGAAGGGCTGGGTCAAGGACGATATCGACCGCCTGTTCCAGTGGCACCGCAAGTCGCAGCTGCAGGACTACATCCAGCTGCTGCAAACCGCGCAGCGCCAGCTCAGCAGCGGACCAACCCAGGCCGACCTGCAGAACGACTACGACGACATCAAACGGCGCACCGAGGCGCTGCTGCTGCAAGCGACGCCGCAACTGGCCGAGCTGGCGCGTTCGCTGCAACCGGAGCAGATCGCCACGCTGGAGCGCAAGTTCGCCGCCAACAACGCCGAGTTCCGCAAGAAGAATATGCGCGGCGACAAGGAGGCGCAGCAACGCTACCGCTTCAAGAAATCGATGGAGCAGTTCGAGCTGTGGTTCGGCAACTTCACCGCCGAGCAGCAAGCGCAGATTCGCCAGGCGTCCGACGCCCGCCCGCTGAACAATGAGATCTGGCTGGACGAACGCGCGCGCCGCCAGAACAGCATCCTGGCGCTGGTACGCAAGGTGCAGAGCGAGAAGCTGGGTAAGGAGGCGACGCAGGCGCTGATTCAGACGCTGATCAAGGAAGGCTTCCGCCGCCTCGACAATTCCGAGCGCAGCGCCTTCTTCGACGCCGCCGAGGAGGGCAACATCAAGCTGGTGCTGACGGTGATCCAACTCGCCACGCCCACGCAGAAAGCCCACGCGCAGCGCCGCATGCAGGGCTGGATCGACGACTTCCGCAGCCTGGCGGCGCAACAGCGCTAGATGGCGGTATGGTATGATGGCCTGTTGAATCAATGACTTAGAACAGCCTCATGCCAAGAAAGCCGCCCAGCAAGCCAGCCAAACCCGCCAAAGTCCCGGTCCACGGTCCGCAGCACGCCAATCAGGTGCGCATCATCGGCGGCCAATGGAAGCGCACGCCGCTGCCGGTGCTGAGCGCCCTGGGCCTGCGGCCCACGCCGGACCGTGTGCGCGAGACGGTGTTCAACTGGATCAATCATCAGCACGACGGCAACTGGGCCGACGCGCAAGTGCTGGACCTGTTCGCCGGCAGCGGTGCGCTGGGCTTTGAAGCGGCCAGCCGTGGCGCGCAGTCGGTCACCATGATCGACAGCAACGCGCAAGTCACGCGCCAGCTGGACGACATCAAGACCAGGCTGAAGGCGGACAATGTGCAGATCATGCGCGGCGACGCCGTCTCGGTGGCGCAGTCGGCGGCATTGCGCGGCCAGAAATACAGCCTGATCTTCCTCGATCCGCCATACCAGCAGAGCTTGCTCGAAAAAACGCTGCCGCTGTGCGTCACGCTGCTGAAAGAAGGCGGCCTGGTCTACGTCGAGTCCGGGCTGGCGCTGGCCTTCCCCGAGGGCGAGACGCCGGACTGGCTGGCCCACTGGGAAATCATCCGGGCCGACAAGGCCGGGATGGTGTTCTATCATTTATTAAAATACAACGGCTAAGTCAACCGTATTTGCGCCTAAAACCGCGCCAAGTTAATGCAATTTTAAGTAAAACCGCTTTTTCAGGCATAATGCGCGTTCTATATTGGTGCATTTGCAGGGAGCCGCAATGGTAGTAGCTGTTTATCCAGGAACCTTCGATCCACTGACCCGTGGTCACGAGGATCTGGTGCGTCGCGCATCGGGTCTGTTCGACACGCTGGTGGTCGGTGTCGCCGACAGTCAGAACAAGAAACCCTTCTTCTCGCTGGATGAACGCCTGGAAATCGCCAATGAAGTACTCGGTCATTATCCGAATGTGAAGGTGGAGAGTTTCTCCGGCCTGCTGAAGGATTTTGTGCGCACGCACGAGGCGCGCGTCATCGTGCGCGGCCTGCGCGCCGTGTCCGACTTTGAGTACGAGTTCCAGATGGCGGGCATGAACCGCTACCTGCTGCCGGACGTCGAAACCATGTTCCTGACGCCGTCCGACCAGTATCAATTCATCTCCGGCACCATCGTGCGCGAAATCGCCATGCTGGGCGGGGATGTGTCCAAGTTTGTATTCCCATCGGTGGACCGTTGGCTGCAGAAGAAAATCGCCGCCAACAAGACCACCGGCCAGGCAAAGTAAGCGAGCTGAATCATGGCCTTAATGATCACCGACGACTGCATCAATTGCGACGTGTGCGAGCCCGAGTGCCCGAACGACGCGATCTACATGGGCGCGGAAATTTACGAAATCAATCCGGACAAATGCACCGAGTGCGTCGGCCACTTCGACGAGCCGCAGTGCCAGCAGGTGTGCCCGGTGAGCTGCATCCCGTTCAATCCTGAAGTCCGCGAAACCAAGGACCAACTGTTCGCCAAGTTCGAACTGCTGCAGGCCGCCAAAGCCTGACACGCCGTGGCGTCTCCACGATGGTATAGTCCGATCACACCTATACCGGAGACCTTCATGAACCGTAGAACCACTCTGCACGCCCTGGCCGCGGCCGCGCTGTTGGCGGCCATGCCTTCCTTCGCCTTTGCCGCCGTTGACGTGGCCGGCGTCAAATTCGACGAGACGATCACGCTCGCCGGCCAGCAGCTCAAGCTGAACGGCGCCGGCGTGCGCACCAAGCTCATCTTCAAGGTGTATGCGGCCGGTCTCTACCTGACGGACAAGAAAACCGCCGTGCCGGACGTGCTGGCGGCGCCGGGCCCGCGCCGCGTGGCCATCACCATGCTGCGCGAAGTCAGCTCGGAAGACTTCGGCAAGGCCTTCACCGACGGCATCAACGCCAACACCAGCAAGGAAGAACGCAACAAGATGCTGCCGCAGATCATGCAGTTCGGCGAAGTGTTCGCGCAGACGCCGGTGCTGAAGAAGGGCGACCAGCTGTCGCTGGACTGGACGCCCAACGAGGGCACCCAGTGCTATCTGAATGGGAAGAAAATCGGGGAGTTGATGCCGGACGTGGCGTTCTACAACGCCGTCTTGCGCATCTGGCTGGGTGATAAGCCGGCCGACAGCGCGCTCAAACCGGCGCTGCTCGGCGAAAAGTAATGCTGCGTCGCAGTATCAGGACCGCGTCGCCAGCTGGCGGCGCTGCAGGCGCTGTTCGCGCGTCATTTTGGGTTTGACCACCAGCACGGCGGCGCGCACGCAGCCCAGCAGCAGCGGCTTGAACAGCACGATCAAACCACCGCCGACAGCGATCAGCAGCGCCAGCTTGATGGCGGCGATCAGAGAAAAATCTTGTAATGCGGAAATCATGATGGACACAGTTTGGTGGGCGCTTTAGAATCTGCTGTAACTATAGTGCGCCGCAACATAACTCGCCAATTGTGATTCTCGATAACAATTATGCGTTTGGTGAATGGACTGTGCTATCGTTATTTCTCCAACATCTTTCCCTGAGCCGCCATGAGCTTTTTGACGCTGGACCTGAACTTGCTGCGCGTGTTCGACGCCGTGATGACAGAGCAAAATCTGACACGCGCCGCCGGCCATCTGGCCATGACGCAGCCTGCCGTATCCAACGCCATCAAGCGTTTGCGCGAAAGCCTGGGCGACGAACTGCTGATCCGCACCGCCTACGGCGTCAAGCCGACGCCGCGCGCCGAGGCGCTGTGGCCGTCCGTGCGCAGCGCGCTGGCCAGTCTGGAAGCGGCGGTGGCGCCGGAAACCTTCGACGTCTCGGCGGCCCACGCCACCTTCCGCATGGCGATGGCCGACGCCACCGCCGCCATGTGGCTGCCGTCGCTGATGCGCTCGATCGAGAGCGAAGCGCCGGGCATCAATGTGCGCATGGTGCCGCTGACCACGCGTGAACCGCGGCCGATGCTGCTGCGCGGCGATATCGATCTGGCGGTGGGCTTCTTCCCCGGCGTGGCGGCGCAGCTGTCGTATGAGACCGGTTCGCCGATCCGCCACGAGCGCCTGTACTCGGGTAAATACGTGTGTGTGATGCGCCGCGATCACCCGCTGGCCAAGGTCGAGCTGAATCTGGATAACTACTGCGCCGCCAATCACCTGCTGGTGAGCTTCTCCGGCCGCGCGCACGGTCTGGTCGACGAGGCGCTGGCGCAGCTGCAACGCGAGCGCCGCATCCTGCTGACGGTGAACCAGTTCTTCACCGCCGGCCGCGTGGTCGCCAACTCGGACCTGGTGACGGTCCTGCCGCGCCACTTGATCGCGGCGACCGGCATGACCGACGCGCTGGTGCACAAGGAATTGCCGTTCCATCTGCCAGCGGTCCACCTGGACATGCTGTGGCACGAGCGCGATGCGCGCAGCCCGGCGCACAAGTGGCTGCGCAGCCATCTGGAAAAAATGAACACGCAGACGCAGCGCGCGGTGCATACCGCGCCAGCGCCAACGCAGGCGCCGGCGTCGACCCGCTAAGCACTTGCACCGGAACGACCGGGTGTCAGTGGCTGCTTAGTGGCTCGACCTGTAGCCGATGCGGAACCCACCCCAATGTTTGCCATCAACATAAATCGGCGCCGACAGATCATGCATCACCTCGCCGGTATCCCGTTTATACGTCTGTAGCAGGAACGGCTTGGTATTCGCGCCGCAGCGCTTGCCCGTGCGGTCGCTGAAGATACGCTTGGTGCGGTTATTGACGATGTCGACATCGTAGTTGCCGGTCAACGGCTGCGAAAATTTCTTGTTATGTGTGGGGAAATAACCGTTGTTATCCACAGCGCCGGCGTAAGCCAGTTGCGGCATCGCCTGCAGCAAGCCCTCCTGCAGCGGCGGCAGCACGCGGTCGGTAAAATCGTCGAACCGGGTTTTATGCTTGGGCGGATCGGTGTTCGGAATCGGCGTGTACTTGCGATCCCACAGCGCGTCCGCTGAAATTTGCCCGCTGGCCAGGGCGCGCTCGAAAATCTTGCCCACTTCCGCCGCCGCCCGCTGCGCCGCCAGACGGATATCGTCGTGGGAGGTCTCGATCGACGATTCACCCAGCGCGCCGGTGATGATTTCCGCCCGCTCCGCCAATGCCATGGCCGAACTGGCCGCGCGCGGCAATTCCTTCTCGGTGGACAACAGGCTGTCGCGGATGCTGGCGATGGCCTGGGCGATTTCCTCGGTGGTGGCGACGTGCTCGCGCGAGGCCCGCGCGATCTCGCCGATCTGCTGCTCCGACACGCCCGACGACTGCTCGATATTGCCCAGCAATCCATGCACGGTCTCGACGTTGCCGGCCGCCTCGCTGACGCGGACCGCCAGCGCGTTCATGCCGGTGGCCGCCTGTTCGGCCTGCTGGTTAATCTCGCGCACCATGGCGCTGATCTCGTCCGTGGCTTCCTTGGTGCGCAGCGCCAGCTGGCGCACCTCGCTGGCGACCACGGCGAATCCGCGCCCCTGCTCGCCGGCGCGCGCGGCCTCGATGGCGGCATTCAGCGCCAGCAGGTTGGTGCGGGCGGAAATTTCGCTGATGGCCTCGGTAAAGCCGTAGATTTTGCGGGAATTGGTTTGCAGCGCGGTCATGACGGCGGCGGCCGTCTGTGCATCTTCACGGGCGGTGCGGATGCGCTGCAGGCCGTTGTCGGCCTCGGCGCGGCCAGCCACGGTTTCGCCGCGCACCCGGGCGGCGATCTTGGCGGCGCGCTCGGCGTTGGCGGCGATGCGCTCGGTGGTGTCGGCGTTCTGCGCCGCGCTGTGGACGATGCCGCCGGCGGTGTTGACGTCGAGTTCGATTTTCTTTTTGACCGAGTCGACAAAATACGAGGTCTCCGCCGCGCCGATCATGATGGCGTCGATCTCATCGCCGACGGTGTGGGCAAATTGCCGCACGCCGCCCTCGTCGCTACCCTGGCGCGATGCCCACCAGGCGATGCCTGCGCTGGCCAACGCCGCCGGCATGGCAGCCGTGACCGGCCCCGCCCCAGCCAGGTTGACCAGGCAAGCGACGCCGGTACCGGCTGCCGTCGCCCCCATCATCCACAATCCACGTTGCACCAACTTATGCTGCAAAAGCTTCATCTGTCCCCCCGTTTTACAACAGGCGCCTTGGGGCGTCTCACCATTTTATTTCCGAGATGCTATTTTATGGGCAACTTGGTGGTATTCTTGACCTCTTCCATCACAGCGTAGGTGTGGGTTTCACGCACGCCTTTCTGAAGCAGGGTTTTACCCAGGAACTCGCGGTAGGCCGCCATGTCCTTGACGCGGGCTTTGACCAGATAGTCGAAGCCACCGGCAACCATGTGGCATTCCAGCACTTCCGGGATCACCTGCACACTGTGTTTGAAGGCGTCGAACACCTCCGGCGTGGTGCGGTCGAGCACCACCTCGATAAAGACCAGCAGGGAAACGTCGAGCAGTTGCGGGTTCAGCTGCGCGGTGTAACCCATGATATAGCCGGATTCGTGCAGCTTGCGCACACGTTCCAGGCAAGCGGCGGGCGACAGGTTCACTCGCGCGGCCAGCTCCACATTGGAGATACGGCCATCGCTCTGCAATTCCATCAAGATTTTTTTGCTGATCTTGTCTAACATTTCCGGGAACTCCCAAATAAATATTATTTGGTTAAATTGTCTCACTAAAAACAATCTATTGCTAGCCCCCTGCATTACCAGAATTAATCCAGAAGAAACCCTCGTACAATCGAATCATTAGCAGTCCACTGAATTCCTCGCAAATTTCACGCTCGCCAGCCCCGCTGACGGGCGTGTTTTTGTAAGTGGACCGGCTCACCACTATTCTTCTGAGAGTTACCCAATGCAAGCTGTCACCCCTGCCGGTTTTACCCCGTTCGCCGCCCTGCAAGCCGAGATGCTGCGCGACCCGATTCCCCTGCGCGCCGCAGTGACGGCCGCCTATCGCAAGGAGGAAAGCAGCGCCGTTCAGTGGCTGCTGGACCAGCTGCAAAATCACGACGACGTCAGCCTCCAGCAAGCGCAGCAACTGGCCCATCAGCTGGTCAGCCAGGTGCGCGCGCAGCGCACCCGCGCCTCCGGCGTGGACGCGCTGATGCACGAGTTTTCGCTGTCCTCGGACGAGGGCGTGGCGCTGATGTGTTTGGCTGAAGCACTGTTGCGTATTCCCGACAATGCCACCGCCGACCGCCTGATCGCCGACAAAATCAGCAAAGGCGACTGGCGCAAACACCTGGGCGAATCGCCGTCGCTGTTTGTCAATGCCGCCACCTGGGGCCTGCTGATCACCGGCAAGCTGGTGTCGACCTCCAGCGAGGCCGGCCTGGGCTCAGCGCTGAGCAAACTGATTGCCAAAGGCGGCGAGCCGCTGATCCGCAAGGGCGTGGATCTGGCGATGCGCATGCTGGGCAACCAGTTCGTCACCGGCCAGACCATCGACGACGCGATCAAGAACGGCCAGGCCAACGAGGCGCGCGGCTACCGCTATTCCTACGACATGCTGGGCGAGGCGGCGCTGACCGAAGCGGATGCGCGCAACTACTACGCCTCCTACGAAACCGCGATCCACGCGATCGGCAAGGCGTCGAACGGCCGCGGCATCCGCAACGGCCCCGGCATTTCGGTGAAACTGTCGGCGCTGCACCCGCGCTACAGCCGCGCCCAGCGCCGCCGCGTGATGGACGAACTGCTGCCGCGCGTGCGCGCGCTGGCGCTGCTGGCCAAGCACTACAACATCGGCCTGAACATCGACGCCGAAGAGGCCGACCGTCTGGAACTGTCGCTGGACCTGATGGAAGCGCTGGCGCACGACGCCGACCTGGCCGGTTTCGAAGGCATCGGCTTCGTCGTCCAGGCGTATCAGAAGCGCTGCCCGTTCGTCATCGACTACCTGATCGACCTGGCCAAGCGCAGCGGCCGCAAATTCATGGTGCGCCTGGTCAAGGGTGCTTACTGGGACGCCGAAATCAAGCGCGCCCAGGTGGACGGCATGAGCGGCTACCCGGTCTACACCCGCAAGGTCTACACCGATGTGTCCTACCTGGTGTGCGCGCAAAAGCTGCTCGGTGCAAACGGCCTGATTTATCCACAATTCGCCACCCACAACGCCCAGACGCTGTCGACCATCTACACCTGGGCCAAGCGCGACGGCATCACCGACTACGAATTCCAGTGCCTGCACGGCATGGGCGAATCGCTGTACGACCAGGTGGTCGGCCAGGACAATCTGGACAAGCCGTGCCGCATCTACGCGCCGGTCGGCACCCACGAAACGCTGCTGGCCTACCTGGTGCGCCGCCTGCTGGAAAACGGCGCCAACTCGTCCTTCGTCAATCAGATCGTCGATGAGGCCATCCCGATCGAATCGCTGCTGCGCGATCCGGTGGCGGCCGCGCGCGAGCAGGGCGGTCTGCCGCATCCGGGCATCGCTTTGCCGCTGGACATGTTCGGCGCCGCGCGCCGCAACTCGGCCGGCTTCGATCTGGCCAACGAAAACGTGCTGCGCGACATAGCCGAAGCGCTGGCGACGCCGCGCAGCTGGCACGCCGCGCCGCTGCTCGCGGGCGAGCTGAGCGTCGGCCAGCCAGTGCAAAATATCACCAATCCGGCTCAACGCGACGATATCGTCGGTCAACTGGTCGAATCCAGCGCCAGCGATGTAGAACTCGCGCTGACCAGCGCCAGCCACTACGCGATGGATTGGCAGATCACCGAACCGGCGCAGCGCGCCGCCGCGCTGCAAAAAGCGGCCGATCTGTTCGAGGCCAACGCCATGGAACTGATGACGCTGGCGATCCGCGAAGCCGGCAAATCGCTACCGAACGCCATCGCCGAGCTGCGCGAGGCGGTCGACTTCCTGCGCTACTACGCCGCCGAAGTGAGCGGCGCGAGCAACACGCTGGCGCTGGGTCCGGTCACCTGCATCAGCCCGTGGAACTTCCCACTGGCCATCTTCACCGGCCAGGTGGCCGCGTCGCTGGCCGCCGGCAACGTGGTGCTGGCCAAGCCGGCCGAGCAGACGCCGCTGATCGCCCACCGCGCGGTGCAGCTGCTGCACGAGGCCGGCGTTCCGCGCGCCGCGCTGCAATTCCTGCCGGGCCGCGGCGACGTGGTCGGCGCCGCGCTGACGGCGGACAGCCGCGTCAAAGGCGTGATCTTCACCGGCTCGACCGAAGTGGCGCAACTGATCAACCGCACGCTGGCCAAGCGCGCCACGGCCGAGAACGCCGATATTCCGCTGATCGCCGAAACCGGCGGCCAGAACGCCATGATCGTCGACTCGTCGGCGCTGCCGGAGCAGGTGGTGCAGGATGCGATTTCGTCGGCGTTCGACAGCGCCGGCCAGCGCTGCTCGGCGCTGCGCGTGCTGTTCCTGCAGGAAGAAATCGCCG
Organism: Duganella lactea; assembly: GCF_009857505.1. Classification (GTDB taxonomy): domain Bacteria; phylum Pseudomonadota; class Gammaproteobacteria; order Burkholderiales; family Burkholderiaceae_D; genus Rugamonas; species Rugamonas lactea. The sequence goes on along the minus strand of NZ_WWCP01000001.1, from coordinate 182,427 downwards.
ACAAGACCATCAAAATGCTCAAAGGCGCGATGCAGGAGTTGAAAGTCGGCTCGCCGGACCGCCTGGCGACCGACATCGGCCCGGTGATCGACGCCGAAGCACAGCAAAACCTGCTGGCCCACATCAACCAGTTGAAGACGACGGCGGTGGATTACTACTCGCTGGACCTGCCGGCGGACGTGACCGGCGCCGGCACCTTCGTGCCGCCGACCGTGCTGGAAATCCGCTCGCTGGCCGAACTGACGCAGGAAGTGTTCGGCCCGGTGGTGCACGTGATCCGCTACCAGCGCGCCGATCTGCCGAAAGTGGTGGAGCAAATCAACGCCAGCGGCTTTGGCCTGACGCTGGGCGTGCATTCGCGCATCGATGAAACCATCGACTACATCGCCAGCCGCGCGCATGTCGGCAACATTTACGTCAACCGCAACATCGTTGGCGCGGTGGTCGGCGTGCAACCGTTCGGCGGCGAAGGCAAATCCGGCACCGGCCCGAAAGCCGGCGGCCCGCTGTACCTGAAACGCCTGCAACGCGGCGCCATCACGGCGCCGGTGCATGAACGTCAAGCGACGCCGTCGCTGGACGCGCTGATCGGCTGGGCCAAAGCGCATGGCCACGACCGCGCGGCCAATCTGGCGGAGCAATACAGCCGCTCGACCATGCTGGGCAGCCAGACCACGCTACCGGGCCCGACTGGCGAACGCAACACGCTGGCGCTGGTCGCCCGCGGCGCGGTGGCCTGCGTCGCCGGCACGCTGGGTGGCTTGCTGAACCAGATCGCCGCCGTGCTGGCGACGGGCAATGTGGCGCTGGTCACCGGTCCAGGCGTGGGTCTGCTGCCGGCGGATCTGCCGGCGGCGGTGAAGGACCGCATCCACAGCGTTTCCAGCCTGGACGCTTGCGCGTTCCAGATCGCGCTGGTGGAGGATATGCTCGCCAAGAGCCAATACGGCACGCTGGCGGCCCGTAGCGGGGCCCTGGTGGGCCTGATCGGCACGAGTGAGGAGGGCAGCATCCCGCTGTGGCGTTTGCTGGCAGAGCGCGCGCTCTGCGTGAACACGACGGCCGCCGGCGGCAACGCCAGCCTGATGACGCTGGAAACCGCCTAAACAAGCCTGAAGCCCCGGTCATTCCGCCATGGAATGACCGGACAAGTCAAATTATGGCTTACAGAAGTTTCGTATCACATCAAACGCATAGCGCGACGCCACGGTTTTGATGAAATGCATGAAGTCAACGGCGGCATCGTCGTTGGCATTGTCCGAGATCGTTCTGATCACGGCAAACGGAATGCCCAGCTCAAAACACACCTGAGCAACCGCGGCCCCTTCCATTTCCACCGCCAATACCGCCGGCAAAGCCGCTTTCACCGCCTGAATTTGCGTCAGTTTGCCGATAAATTGATCGCCGCTGGCGATCAAACCGCGATGCACACGCGTGAACGGCGCAGCAGCGTCTGCCAATTTTTCAGTCAACGCCACGTCGGTGGCAAAGCTGGACAGCCCGGTCAGCGGAATCTCAAACTTTGGAAACAGCGGGCTGGCGTCAAAATCGTGCTGAACCAGCGATTCCGCGACCACGATGTCCCCGACATGGACATTTTTATCCCCGCTACCGGCGACGCCGGTGAAGATGATGTGGGTAACTCCGAACTTCTCCACAAGGATTGCGGCCGTCATGGCTGCGGCAACCTTGCCAATCCGCGATAAAACGCACACAGCGTCGATTTCCCAGAGTTTCCCGGTGGTGTACTCCCTCATGCCGTGAACGTGCTTGGCGGGGCTCTGAAGGGCTTCCAGCAGCCCATGCTGTTCTTCGGCCAACGCGCTGATGATGCCTAAACGCATATTTTTCCTTCAATTTTTGAATGTTGCCTGTGGAGTTCGCGCGCCTTTTCCACAACGCGTAGCGAAAAAAACTGAATTTTAAGGCGTTTTTTACCGGCTAGCGGGCTTTCAAACGGCGAGCAGCCGCGTAATCGCGTCTGCGGAGGCACAGCATTCGCGGTTTTAGTTGTTTACAAAAGGTTTATATAAAGATGGTAGTAGTAGTAAACGTATAAGTTGCTGTGGATAACCCGTGTATACGTTTACAAATCATCTGTTTACAGCGTAAACAACCTGCTGCATAAGCGCTGTATCAGTTCAGGAACAAATTTTGGATAAAATATCGGCCTGTGGTTAAAACCGGTGCTTGGTCACATCTCGTCCTGTGGATATCCAATCACTTATTCACAGGCTCAACCTGTTTTTGTAGTTTTTCCTGCAATTCCTCAGCCAAAATGGGCTTGGAAAGCAGATATCCCTGACCAAAATCGCATCCGGCCGCCGTCAAGGCGCTCAGTTGTTGAGGTGTTTCTATGCCTTCGGCGATTACTTTGATGTTCAGCTTGTGCGCCATGGCGATCATGGCCTCACAAATCAGCAATCCATCCGCCGGATTGATCTTGATGTAGTCCACTCTGAAGCGTTTGAGGAAAGTCAGCGCGCAGCCGGTGCCGAAATCGTCCAGACAGATCTGCATGTGCTCATGGCCGAGGCCGATATTGCTGTTGGCCACGTCCAACAGCAGCTTGTCGGTGACTTCGACGACGATGCTCTTGGGCTTGAGTTGCAGTTCGTGCAGAAAATCCAGCCATTGCTGATAGTTGCTGCTGTCATCGCGGAACTGCGAGGCCGATTTGTTCACGCAAATCTGGAAAGCCGGCGAGGCGATCGCCTGCCATTGCCGCGCCTGGCGTGCCGCTTGCTGGAATACCCAGTCGCCGATGCCGATCATCATGCCGCTGCTTTCCGCCACGGTGATGAAGTCGGCCGGACTCAGCAATCCGCGCAGCGGATGCTGCCAACGCACCAGCGCTTCCGCTTTGACGATGGCGCCGCTGGTCAGGTCGATAATCGGCTGGTACATGAGGCGCAACTGGTTATGGCTGACCGCCTGCCGCAAATCGTTGACCAGGTTGATTCGCGCGTGCGTGCTTTCCTGCATGAATGGGGCGAAATAATTGAAGCGGTTGCGCCCCTGCTGCTTGGCCGTGTACATGGCCTGGTCGGCGTTCTTGATTAACGTTTCGGCATCGGCGCCATCTTCCGGGTAGAGCGTGATGCCGATGCTGCCCGAAATATGGGCAATATTGTCGCCCAGCTGGAACGGCCTACTCATTTGCTGGAGAATTTCCTGCGCCGTGCGCATCACATCGCCCGGGTTGCGCAGCTCGCCGATGATGACGGTGAACTCGTCGCCGCCCAGCCTGGCCACGGTGTCGGTGCTGCGCACACAACTGAGCAGCCGGGTTGCCACTTCTTTGAGCAGCAGGTCACCTATGTCATGGCCAAGCGTGTCGTTGATTTCCTTGAAATAGTCCAGATCGACGAAAACCAGCGCCATCGGCAGCTGCGAGCGGTCGGTCTTTTTCATTTCCTTGCGCAGATGTTCGTGGAACATGCGCCGGTTGGGTAGTCCGGTCAGCGTATCGAAGTTGGCCTGGCGCCAGATGATTTCTTCCGAGGCTTTTTTCTGCGTGATGTCGCTCATCAGGGCGACGTAGCGGAACGGTTTGCCGTGCTCGTCGTAGACGGTGTTGATCACCATGGCCACCAGCAGTTCTTCGTCGTCCTTGTTGCGATGCCAGATTTCGCCTTTCCAATGTCCGGTTTCGTTGACACCCTCGACAAGACGGTCAAAAAACTCCTGGTCATTGCGGCTGGAAGCCAGTGTCTGAGCGTGACGGCCGATTAATTCTTTTTCCGCGTAGCCGCTCAGCATGGAAAATGCCGGATTGACGGTCAGAATCAGCCCCTGGGCGTCGGTCACCATCATGCCTTCGCCGCTATTTTGAAACAGCAGCGACGCCTGTTTCATCGATTCTTCGTTGGCGCGCAGTTGCCGTTCCATGTCGTGGCTGGCGCTGTACAGCGCGCGGTAGCGATGTTCGCGTTCTTCCTGTCTGCGGTAAGTGCGCAGGAAAAAGTGACCGGCGCCCAGCATCAGCAATAACAACATCGCCAATCCGGCGCCACCGACCAGGTAATTTTGCTGGAGCAAGCGGGTGGTTTCAGCGTCATTGTTGCCGACCACCACGATCAGCGGCAGGCCATTGATCACGCGGTAGCTGAAAATCCGGCTCAAATTGTCGATGACGCTGACGCTTTTGAAGGAACCGGATGGCGCTTTGCTCACATTGTCGAACAGCGGGGTGGCGCGCATATCCCGCGCGAACGCTTTTTCAAAGTTCGGCACGCGGGCAATCACCTTGCCGCCGGCGTGGATCAACGCAATCGACACATCCGAATCCAGGCGCGAATTTTCAAACACCCGGACGTAGCGGTCAACGTTCAGCGGCGCTGCCACTACGCCGATGAACTCGCCTTTGGCGTTTTCCACCCTGCGGCTCAGGAAAAACAGCTTTTTCTTGCTGACTCGACCAATCGACGGCGCACCGATGAACAGTTTGCCATGGGCGTCATTGTTGACGTGGACCTTGAAGTAGTCGCGATCGGCATATGAGGCGCCGATGACGCTGTTGCCGATTGAAGCCGCGACCGCATTGCCTTTGGGATCGATAAAAGTGATCCAGTAATCGCTGTTGAAACTGGATTCGCGCGAGGAGAGCAGTTCGGTCATCGTTTCCGGTGAACGGCTTTGCTTGGCAGGCATAACTTTGATGGCGTTGGCGAAGCCGATCAGCGACAAATCCACCGACTGAATCGAGTATGTGACGTGGGCTTCCACCGCTTTCACATAGTGCTCGGTTTGCATCTGGATGGAATGTTCGCGTTCCAGATGGGCAGTACGGAATTGGTTCACCACAACAGCAATGGCCAGCACTGCCATCGACAACAGGCCTGTGATCAAACGTCGCCGGAACCGCAGGTATGCAGGCGACCGGGGGTTTTTATGCTGTAGAGGCAAAACATCTCCGGTTGGGGCTGTTTATTTGACAAGTCCAGTATATCGGAGGTTTTATGGTTTACTCTAAAGATGTAGATATAAAAATAGTGATAGTTGTTAACAACCACGGTTTTCTGTGGATAAGTAATCAATCTGGATTAAAATCAGGCGTTTACGGGGCGTATAAGCCGGCGCGTAAACCGTGTATGAGCGAAGAACTGTTTTGGGATAAAAAAAGTCGTCCCGAAAATTCGTTTGTTTACTCACATTTCGCGCCTGTGGATATCCATATGCTTATCCACAGGCGTAAATAGGGGAATCGATGAACTTGGCATCTGTTTTTCAACATCCCATCATCCAGGGACCGATGGCTGGCGGGAACAACACACCGACCCAGGTGGCGGCGGTGTCGAATACCGGGGCGCTCGGTTCGCTGGCTTGCTCTTTGCTGTCGCCAGCCGCCATCCGCGAGCAAACCGCGCAAATCCGCGCCCTCACCGACCGGCCGTTTTGCCTGAATTTTTTCGTATTGGAAACGCCAACTCCACCGGTGGAAGAGGTGGAACAGGCCAAGGAATGGCTGAAACCGGTCTGGTCTTCGCTGGGCTGGACTGAATTGCCGACGCCGGCCAAGTGGTGTGAGGATTTTTCCGCCCAGTTTGAGGCCTTGTTAGAGTTGCGCCCGGCCGTGGCGAGCTTTACTTTCGGCATTCTCAGCGCGGAACAGATCCGCCGGTTGCACGAGGCCGGCATTCTGGTGATCGGCACGATTACGCAGGTTGACGAAGCGCTGGCCTGGGAAAGTCGCGGCGCCGATGCGGTGATCGCCTCCGGCGTGGAGTCGGGCGGTCATCGCGGCACTTTTCTCGGTGCGCAGGAAGACGCGACGCTGGGCACGTTTGAATTGCTGCCGCTGGTGGTGGCGGCGGTGAAGATTCCTGTGATTTCGGCCGGCGGCATCATGAGCGGCGCCGATATCCGGCGTGCCTTGGATGGCGGCGCGCAGGCGGTGCAGATGGGCACGGCGTTTCTGGTCACGGACGAGTCGGGCATTCATCCCGCCTATAAACGACGCTTGCTGACGGCTGGCGACCATCCGACACGGCTGACGCGGACTTTTTCCGGCCGTTTCGCGCGTGGGCTGGAAAATCGCTTCATGCAGCTAATGTCTGCTAACGAGCGGCTTTTGCCTTTATATCCAATTCAAAATGCTTTAACTTCGCCGATCCGAGCGGAGGCGGCCAAGCGCGGCGAGACTGAACTGATGTCGCTTTGGTGCGGTACTGGCGTTGCGCGCGCGCGGCCGATGCCGACGGCGAAACTGGTGGAGACTTTGCTGGCAGAGATCAGCGCAAAATAATCGTCGTTCCGGCTAGCACCGGCAGACGCTAACGGGAGACTGTTTTTGGAATCAGCAGGCAACTACGATTACATCATCATCGGCGCCGGCTCCGCCGGCTGTGTGCTGGCCAACCGTCTCAGCGCCGACAAGGACAAAGAGGTGCTGCTGATCGAAGCGGGCGGCCGCGACGATTATGTGTGGATCCACATCCCGGTCGGCTATCTGCATTGCATCGACAATCCCCGCACGGACTGGAAGTTCCGCACCGAAGCCGATCCCGGCCTGGGCGGCCGCAGCCTGCTCTACCCGCGCGGCAAAGTCCTCGGCGGTAGCTCCTCGATCAACGGCATGATTTACATGCGTGGCCAGGCCGCCGATTACGACCGCTGGGCCGCGTTGACCGGCGACGACAGCTGGCGCTGGCAGTCTGTGCTGCCGCTGTTCAAAAAGAGCGAGGACTATCACGGCGGCGCATCGGAATTCCATGGCGCCGGCGGTCTGTGGCGCGTGGAAAAGCAGCGCTTGTCCTGGCAAATACTGGACGCGTTCCGCGACGCGGCGGCGCAGACCGGCATCCCTAAAATCGATGATTTCAACCGCGGCGATAACGCCGGTTGCGGCTATTTCGACGTCAATCAAAAGCGCGGCATCCGCTGGAACACGGCGAAGGCGTTTTTGAAACCCGCCACAAGAAGGCCGAATCTGACCGTCATGACTGGCTGTCATGTGGAACGCTTGCTGATCGAAAACGGCGTGTGCAACGGCGTGATTTTTACCGGCGGCGGCACCCGTTTCAGCGCCACCGCGCACAAAGAAACCCTGCTGGCGGCAGGCGCTGTTGGCAGTCCGCAGATTTTGCAGTGCTCCGGCATCGGCCCCGCGCAACGTTTGCATGAGCTCGGCATTACGCCGGTCGCCGAGCGGCCCGGCGTCGGCGAGAACCTGCAGGACCATCTGCAGTTGCGCATGATTTACAAGCTCGGCAACAAGGCCCGCACGCTCAACACCATGGCGTCCAGCTGGTTCGGCAAGATGCGCATCGGCCTGGAGTATGCGATGTTCCAGAGCGGGCCGATGTCGATGGCGCCGTCGCAGTTGGGCGCGTTTGCGCGGTCCAGCGCCAGCGAGACAACGCCGAATTTGCAGTACCACGTGCAGCCGCTGTCGCTGGAGAAGTTCGGCGAGCCGCTGCACGTGTTCCCCGCCTTCACGGCCAGCGTGTGCAATCTGCGGCCGACCTCGCGCGGCCATGTGCGCATCGCCAGCGCCGATCCGTATGCGCCGCCAAAAATCTCGCCGATGTACTTGAGCACGCCGGAAGACCGCAAGGTCGCCGCCGAAGCATTGACGCTCACGCGCAACATCGTCGCCGCGCCGGCGCTGAAACGGTACGCGCCGGAAGAGTACAAGCCCGGCATCCACTACCGCACCGAGGCGGAACTGGCCGAGGCGGCCGGCGCCATCGGAACGACGATTTTCCATCCGGTCGGCACCTGCAAGATGGGCCGCGCCGACGACGCCAGCGCGGTGGTCGACAGCCAGCTGCGCGTGCTGGGCGTGGCGAAATTGCGCGTTGTGGACGCGTCCGTCATGCCGTTCATTACATCTGGCAACACCAATTCCCCCACGATCATGATCGCTGAAAAAGCCGCGCAATTAATCCGCGCCGCTTGAATGCAGATCAAAAAATCACCGTATTTATACTGTATTGTTAGCGAATTTGTTACTGTGTATGATCTGGAAAAGATAGTACTTTGAAAAGAATAACAAGGAGACAGCATGTCCGACGTTATCTTGGAAACAAAGCACCTGACCAAGGAATTCAAGGGTTTTACCGCGGTCAATGAGGTGAATCTCAAAGTACAGCGCGGGCATATCCATGCGCTGATCGGCCCCAACGGGGCCGGCAAAACCACGTGCTTCAATCTGCTGACCAAGTTTCTGGTGCCCAGTTCGGGCCAGATTCTGTTCAACGGCGGCGACATCACCGCCGCCCGGCCGGCGCAGATTGCCCGCATGGGCGTGATCCGTTCGTTTCAGATTTCCGCCGTCTTCCCGCACCTGACGGTGCTGCAGAATGTGCGCATCGGCTTGCAGCGCCAACTCGGCACCAGTTTCTTTTTCTGGCAGAGCGAGCGCGCGCTGGACAAGCTCAACGACCGCGCCATGCAGCTGCTGGCCGAGGTCGACCTGAGCGGGTTCGCCGACACCGTCACCGTCGATATGCCTTACGGCCGCAAGCGCGCGCTGGAAATCGCCACCACGCTGGCGATGGAACCGGAGCTGATGCTGCTCGATGAACCGACGCAAGGCATGGGCCACGAGGATGTGCACCGTGTTACCGAGCTGATCAAAAAAGTGTCGGTGGGGCGCACCATTCTGATGGTCGAACACAATATGAAAGTGGTGTCCGGCATCTGCGACAAGATTTCCGTTTTGCAGCGCGGTGCCATGCTGGCGGAAGGCTCGTATGCCGAGGTGTCGAGCAATGCGCAGGTGATGGAGGCGTACATGGGCACCGACGCCCAGGCGCTGGCAGGAGCGCACTGATGATGGCCGCATTGGAAATCGCCAACCTGCAGGCGTGGTATGGCGAGTCGCACATTCTGCACAACGTCAACATGACGGTGCGGCCGGGCGAAGTGGTGACGCTGCTTGGGCGCAACGGCGCCGGCCGCACCACCACGCTGCGCGCCATCATGGGACTGACCGGCGCGCGCAAGGGGTCGATCAAGGTCGGCGGCACGGAAGCGATCGGCCTGCCGACGCACAAGATCGCCCACCTCGGCATCGGCTATTGCCCGGAAGAGCGCGGCATTTTTTCCTCGCTGACGGCCGAGGAAAACCTGCTGTTGCCGCCGCAACTGAACGGCGCCGACAAGGGCATGCCGCTGGCGGACATCTACCGCATGTTTCCCAATCTGGAAGAACGCAAGCACAGCCAGGGCACCCGCCTGTCGGGCGGCGAGCAGCAGATGCTGGCGGTGGCGCGCATTCTGCGCACCGGCGCGCGCCTGTTGCTGCTTGATGAAATTTCCGAGGGCCTGGCGCCGGTCATCGTGCAGGGCCTGGCCCGCATGATCACCACCCTCAAGGCCAAGGGCTACACCATCGTCATGGTGGAACAGAATTTCCGCTTCGCCGCACCGCTGGCGGACCGGTTTTATGTGATGGAACACGGGCAAATTGTGGAGACCTTTGTTGCATCGGAGTTGAGCGCCAAGATGCCGGTGTTGACCGAGCTATTGGGTGTGTAAACCTTGGTAGGGAGACAGATAATGAACATCAAAGCCATCACGCTTGCAGTCGCCGCTTGTGCATCCTTCTCCGCGCAGGCGCAGATTTCCAACGACACCGTGAAGATCGGTTTCATCACCGACATGTCCGGCCTGTACACCGACATCGATGGCGCCGGCGGCGCCGAGGCCATCAAGATGGCGATTGCCGACGCCGGCGGCAACATCAACGGCAAGAAGATTGAATTCGTTTCCGCCGACCACCAGAACAAGGCCGACATCGCCGCCTCGAAGGCGCGCGAATGGTTCGACCAGCAGGGCGTCGACATGCTGATCGGCGGCACCAACTCCGGCGCCAATCTGGCCATGGCCAAGGTGGCGGCGGAGAAGAAAAAAATCTTCATTGCGATCGGTGCCGGCTCGGCCCGCCTGACCAACGAGGAGTGCACGCCGTACACCGTGCACTACGCGTATGACACCATCGCGCTGGCGCGCGGCACCGGCGGCGCGATCGTCAAACAGGGCGGCAAGAACTGGTATTTCATGACCGCCGACTATGCCTTCGGCCAGTCGCTGGAAAAAGACACGGCCGATCTGGTAAAGGCGGCCGGCGGCAAGGTGCTGGGTTCGGTCAAGCATCCGCTGTCGGCGTCGGACTTCTCGTCCTTCCTGCTACAGGCGCAAGCGTCGGGCGCGCAGATTCTCGGCCTGGCCAATGCCGGCGGCGACGCGATCAACTCGATCAAGGCCGCCAACGAGTTCGGCGTCACCAAGAAGATGAAGCTGGCCGGCTTGCTGATCTTCATCAACGACGTGCATTCGCTGGGCCTGAGCCTGACGCAGGGCATGTACCTGACCGACGGCTGGTACTGGGACCAGAACGCCGACACGCGCGCCTGGTCGAAGCGCTATTTCGACAAGATGAAGAAGGAGCCGTCGATGCTGCAGGCCGCCGACTACTCGGCCGCCGGCAATTACCTGAAGGCGGTGAAGGCGGTCGGCACCGACGATTCGGTCAAGGTGATGGCCTACCTGAAGGCGAACCAGATCAACGACATGTTCGCGAAGAACGGCGTGATCCGTCCGGACGGCCGCATGGTCCACGATATGTATCTGATGGAAGTGAAGAAGCCGTCGGAGTCGAAGTATCCATGGGATTACTACAAGGTCGTCGCCACCATACCGGGCGACCAGGCGTATGCCACCAAGGCGGAGACCAAGTGTAGCTTGTGGAAATAGCGTCGTTCCGGCGCAAGCCGGAATGACGGTTCAAACGATCTCTCTCTATTCTGGATTCCCATGGAAATCTTCGGCTATCCCTTGCCCATGATTATGAGCCAGTTGCTGCTGGGCCTGGTCAACGGCTCGTTCTACGCGATGCTGTCGCTCGGCCTGGCGGTCATCTTCGGCCTGCTCAATGTGATCAACTTTTCGCACGGCGCGCTGTACATGATGGGCGCGTTCCTGGCGTGGATGGGCATCGAGTACTGGGGCCTGAATTACTGGGTGATGCTGATTCTCGCGCCGCTGATCGTCGGCGTGTTCGGCGTCGTCATCGAGAAGACCATGCTGCGCCATCTGTACCAGCTGGACCACCTGTACGGGCTGCTGCTGACGTTCGGCATCACGCTGCTGGTGGAAGGCGTGTTCCGCTCGTTCTACGGCGTCTCCGGCCAGCCGTTCCAGGTGCCCGAGGCGCTGGCCGGCGCCACCGACCTCGGCTTCATGGTGATGCCGAACTACCGCGCCTGGGTGGTGCTGGCGTCGCTGCTGGTTTGCCTGTCCACCTGGTTCGTCATCGAGAAGACCAAACTGGGCGCCTACCTGCGCGCCGGCACCGAGAATCCCAAGCTGGTCGAGGCGTTCGGTATCAACGTGCCGCTGATGGTGACGCTGACCTATGGCTTCGGCGTCGCTTTGGCGGGCTTTGCAGGCGTTCTGGCGGCCCCGATCATCCAGGTGCAGCCCCTGATGGGGCAGAACCTGATTATCGTCGTATTCGCCGTTGTGGTGATCGGTGGCATGGGGTCGATTCTGGGCTCGATCCTGACCGGGCTGGCGCTGGGCGTCATTGAGGGCCTGACCAAGGTGTTCTATCCGGAGTTTTCGTCGACCGTGGTGTTCCTGGTGATGGTGGTGGTGCTATTGCTGCGCCCGGCTGGACTATTCGGTAAGGAACGATGATGAACAAGAAAATCGGCTACCTGATCGCCTTGGCGATTGCCATCGCGGCGCCGTTGGTCGGCTACCCGGTGTTCCTGTCCAAGCTGTTGTGCTTCGCGCTGTTCGCCTGCGCCTTCAACCTGCTGATCGGCTTCACCGGCCTGCTGTCGTTCGGCCACGCCGCCTTCTTTGGCATGGCGGGTTATTTCGCCGGCAACGCGCTGAAGCATTGGGGCCTGCCATTTGAACTGGGCCTGCTGGCCGGCGTCGCCGCCGGCGCGCTGATCGGGCTGGTGATGGGGGCGCTGGCGATCCGCCGCCAGGGCATCTACTTCTCGATGATCACGCTGGCGCTGGCGCAGATGGTGTACTTCGGCGCGCTGCGGGCGGGGGAGTTCACCGGCGGCGAGGACGGGCTGCAGGGTGTTCCACGTGGAAGATTGTTCGGCACTGTCGATCTCAGCAACGACACCACGCTGTACTTCGTGGTGCTGGGCATCTGCGTGCTGGCGTTCGCGCTGATCGTGCGCACCGTGCATTCGCCGTTCGGCCAGGTGCTGAAGGCGATCAAGGAAAACGAACCGCGCGCCGTGTCGCTGGGCTACGACGTCGACCAGTACAAGCTGCTGGCCTTCGTGCTGTCGGCCGCGCTGTCGGCGCTGGCCGGCGCCACCAAAACCGTGGTGCTGGGATTCGAAACCTTGACCGATGTCCATTGGACGATGTCCGGTTTGGTTATTCTGATGACGCTGGTGGGCGGCATGGGCACGCTGGCCGGCCCGATGCTCGGCGCCATCATCATCATCGTGCTTGAGAACAAGCTGGGCGACTGGGGCGCGCTGCTGGCGCGCGTCACCGGCGTCGAGTGGTTTAACACCATAGGGGAAGCGGTCAACATGGTGGTTGGCCTGATCTTCATTATTTGTGTGCTGTTGTTCCGGCGCGGAATCATCGGTGAGTTCATCGCTCTGGCCGGAAAGAAGAAACCAGTATGAGGACGCTATGCAAATCAAAACCATTGTGCTGGCGCTGGCCGGCATCGCATTCGCCGCCTGCGGCTCCCGTCACGGGCACGACCATCCGCAAGACCTGAACTTCAAGCCGGCCTACCTCGGCGACATCAGCAGCACCACCTACGACGGCGCCAGCGACGATCTGCTGACCGCCGGCCTCGGCAAGACCGGACTGGCGGCCAACGCGCCACCGGTCTACACCGACCCCGCGCATCCCACACCCGCCGAACTGCGCCGCAACGCCATCTACAGCAATTACCGCGCGGTGCTGGATATCGCCGCCAACAGCGGCTACGGCACGCTGTACGGCCCCAACGTCGATGCCGGCGGTGTGGCAGGCGCGGGCGAGGGCAAGATCGCCGGCAGCGAACATATCGCCTACACGGACGACAACACGACCCTGATGGTGCAGGTGCCGGCCGGGTTCGACGTGAAAAACCCGTGCATCGTCACCGGCACGTCGAGCGGCTCGCGCGGCATCTACGGCGCCATCAGCACTTCCGGCGAATGGGGTCTGAAGAACCACTGCGCGGTGGCCTACAGCGACAAGGGCGGCGGCACCGGCCTCTACACCTTCGACGACGACAGCGTGAACCTGCGGAACGGCGTGCGCGCCACCCGCGCGGTGGCCGGCAAGAATGCCACGTTCGCGCCGCAGCTGAGCGATGCCGAGCGCGCCGCCTTCGCCGCCGCCTATCCGGGTCGCATCGCCTTCAAGCACGCGCATGCGCAGCTGAATCCTGAAAAGAACTGGGGCAAGACCACGCTGCAGGCGGTGGAGTTTGCCTTCTACGTGCTCAATGAACAGTACGGCGCGCTGGCGCGCGACAACCAAAGCCACCTGGTGGCATTGACGCCGAAAAACACCATCACCATCGCCTCCAGCATCTCCAACGGCGGCGGCGCGGCGCTGCTGGCGGCGGAGCAGGACACCAAGGGCCTGATTTCCGGCGTGGCCGTTAGCGAGCCGCAGATCCAGCCCCGCGCCTCTAGCGGCTACACGGTGCGGCAGGGCGCGACGGCGGTGCCGGGGCAGGGCAAGGGCCTGTACGATTATTCGACCTATGCGGCGCTGTATCAGCCGTGTATCGCCGCCACGGCGGCGGCGCCGGGTCGCTGTGCGGCGCTGGCCGCCAAAGGCTTGCTGAGCGGCGGCGATTTAAGCGCACAGCAGAGCGACGCAAGGGCGCGTTTGAGGGCCTACGGCTGGCTGGCCGATTCCGACGTGCTGCAAGCCGCGCACGCCAGCACCAACGTCCTGGTCGCCGTCACCTACGCCTATGCCTATGGCAAATTTTCCGTCACCGACAAGGTCTGTGGCTTCAGCTTTGCGCCGACGGACGCCAGCGGCGCGCCGGTGGCCTTCACGGCGGAGCAGAAGGCGTCCAGCTTCGCCACGCAAAGCGGCATCATCGGCAGCGTGGTGTATGAGGATGCGGTCGGCGGCGCCAAGGCGTACAACCTGGGCGTATCGCCCGCCAGCGGCATCGCCGACCAGTCGCTGGATGGCTTCCTGTGCCTGCGCTCGCTGGCGACCGGCGTCGATACGGTGACCGGCGCGCCGTTGACCGGCACGCTGGCGACCAACAGCGCGCGCGTGCGCTCCGGCATTGCGGAGGTGCTGGCGAGCGGCAATCTGCAAGGCAAGCCGGCCATCATCGTCCATGGCCGCGGCGACACGCTGATTCCGGTGAACTTCGCCTCCCGCGCGTATGCCGGGCTGAACGCATCGGTGGAGGGCGGGGCGAGCAAGCTGCGCTACATCGAAGTGACGAATGCCAATCACTTCGACGTATTCACCAATGCGCTGCCGGCCAGCGTGGTGCCGCTGCACCTGTACCTGTTCCGTGCGCTGGATGCGATGCTGGCCAACCTGCGCACCGGCACGCCGTTGCCGCCATCGCAAGTGGTGCGGACGGTGACGCGTGCCGATAACACCATGGCACTGACCGGCGCCAACCTGCCGGTGATCGCCACCGCGCCAGCCGCCGGCAACGCCATCTCGGTCAGCGGCACGACGGTGACGGTGCCGGACTAAAGCGCTGCCGCGTAGATCGCGCGCGCATCGTCGCGGGTGACGGTGCGCGGGTTGTTGCCCAGCAAGCGGGTCTGGAGCATGGCGTCATCGGCCAGCTGGTCCAGATCCGACTCGTGGATGCCGATCTGCCGCAGCGTGCGCTCGATGCCGGTGACCGTGGCGATTTGTTGCATCGCCACAGCCAGCGCTTCCGCCCGGGCCTCGACCGATCCGCTCGCGGCCGGCACGACAATCTCCGCCAGCTCGGCGTACAGGCCGGCCGCTTCGACCGCGTTGAAGCGCAGCACGTGCGGCAGCACCAGCGAATTCGACAGTCCATGTGGCACGTGAAACATGCCGCCGATCGGGTAGGCCAGCGCGTGCACGGCCGCGACCGGGGCATTGGCAAACGCCTGTCCGGCCAGCATCGCCCCCAGCAGCATGGCCTGGCGTGCCGCCAGATTCCTGCCGTTCTCGCAGACCGTGATCAGATTGGCCGACAGCAGCCGCAGCGCCTCGCGCGCCAGAATATCGGACAGCGGATTCTTCTTGTGCTTGCTGGTGTAGGCTTCGATCGCATGCACCATGGCATCGATGCCGGTGACGGCGCTTACTTGCGATGGCAGGCCCAAAGTCAGCTCGGCGTCCAGCAATGCCAAATCGGCATAGAGTTGCGGCGCGACCACGCCCATTTTTGTGGTAGCGCCGGTGGTGACGATGGCGATGTTGGTGACCTCCGAACCGGTGCCGGCGGTGGTGGGAATCTGCACCAGCGGCAGTCGCGTGCCTTTCACGTTGCCGATGCCGTAGATCGCGCTGATCGCTTGCCCGCCGCCGGCCAGCACCGCGATCAGCTTGGCCACGTCCATCGAGCTGCCGCCGCCGAGGCCGATCACGATGTCGGGCCCGAAAGCGCGCGCGGTGTCCACCGCCTCCAGCACCACCGCCTCGGGCGGGTCGGCCATCACATGGGAATAGAGCGCCACCGTCAGCCCGGCGGCGCGCAAACTGGCCACCGGCGCATCGACCAGCCCGGTCTTCAGGAAGCCGGGATCGGTGACGAGCAGCGCGCGCCTGGCGTCGGGAAAGCGCAGGGCGATGTGCTCGCCGAGCCGTCCGGCGGCGCCCGGTTCGGCGACGATATGGGCGACGGTGTCGAAAGCAAAGGCGGGGAAATCAGGCATGACAAGGCATCCCTTCGGTGGTGAGTTCTTCGCCAAGCTTACTCCAACCCATGTCGGATAGGCATCAGCCGACGCAGATTTCTTCCGTACAATAGAGCCTTTGGACGTTGAGGAAAGCGGGATCATGGTGGACTTTTGGGTGTTGGGTGTGGCCGCGTTTGGCGCAGGTCTGGTCGATGCGGTCGTCGGTGGAGGAGGGTTGATCCAGCTACCGACCATGTTCACGGTGTTTCCCAACATGGCGCCGGCCACGCTGATCGGCACCAACAAGCTGGCCAGTATCTTCGGCACCAGCGTCGCGGCGGTCAGCTATGCGCGGCGGGTGGCGATCGCCTGGTCGGTGGCGACGCCGGCGGCGATGGCGGCGCTGGTCTTTGCCTTCCTCGGCGCCTACACGGTGACCCACGTCTCGGCCGACTTCATGCGTACCGCGCTGCCGGTGGTGCTGTTGCTGGTGGCGATCTACACCTTCGCCAAGAAGGACTTCGGCAGCGTGCACGCGCCCATCCACTCGGGCGCCAGGGAGCAGTCGCTGGCGCTGGTGGTCGGCGCGGCGATCGGTTTCTATGACGGCTTCTTCGGTCCGGGCACGGGCAGCTTTCTGGTGTTCCTGTTCGTGCGGGTATTCGGCTTCGACTTCCTCGGCGCCTCGGCGGTGGCCAAGATCGTCAACGTGGCCTGCAACTTCGCCGGGCTGGTGTGGTTCGGCTACTCCGGTCACCTGATCTGGCAACTGGGCCTGACCATGGCCGTTTGCCAGATCGCCGGTTCGCTGATCGGCTCGCGCCTGGCGATGAAGCATGGCAGCGGCTTCGTGCGCAAGTTGTTCCTGGTCGTGGTCTCCGTGCTGATCGTCAAAACCGGCCATGACGCTTGGTTGCGTTGGTGACACTGTTTCACGTGGAACAAAGTTAAAGGGGCACTCAGTGGACACGCTGAGTGCCCTTTTTTCATTGTTTCACGTGGAACACAACCAAGAATATTTTTGCCTAAAAAAGTCGCAGCCCTAAAAAAACTCTATAATTTGACCTTGATCCCTTCGCTTTAAAGTTTCCACACCATGCTATTCCCTACGAAATTCGACGTCATCGTTGTCGGCGGTGGTCACGCCGGCACCGAAGCCGCGCTTGCTTCCGCCCGCATGGGCCAGAAGACGCTGCTCCTCACCCACAACATTGAGACGCTGGGTCAGATGTCGTGCAATCCCTCCATCGGCGGTATCGGCAAAGGCCATCTGGTCAAGGAAGTCGACGCGCTCGGCGGCGCCATGGCGATCGCCACCGATGAATCGGGCATCCAGTTCCGCATTCTGAATTCCTCCAAAGGCCCCGCCGTGCGCGCCACCCGCGCCCAGGCCGACCGTATTCTGTACAAGGCCGCGATCCGTTCGCGCCTGGAAAACCAGCCGAACCTGTGGCTGTTCCAGCAGGCCGTGGACGACCTGATGGTCGAGGGCGAGCGCGTGGTCGGCGCCGTCACCCAGATCGGCCTGAAGTTCCTGGCGCCAGCCGTGGTGCTGACCGCCGGCACTTTCCTCGATGGTAAAATCCACGTCGGTCTGAACAACTACTCGGGCGGCCGCGCCGGCGATCCGCCGGCCGTGTCGCTGTCGGCGCGCCTGAAAGAACTGAAGCTGCCGCAAGGCCGCCTGAAGACCGGCACGCCGCCGCGCATCGACGGCCGCAGCATCGACTTCACGCAGATGACCGAACAGCCGGGCGATCTGGACCCGGTGCCGGTGTTCTCGGTGATGGGCAATACCGCCATGCACCCTGAGCAAATGCCGTGCTGGGTGAGCCACACCAACAGCAAAACCCACGACATCATTCGTGGTGGCCTGGACCGCAGCCCGATGTACACCGGCGTGATCGAGGGCGTCGGCCCACGTTACTGCCCGTCGATCGAAGACAAGATCCACCGCTTCTCGTCCAAGGAATCGCACCAGATTTTCCTGGAACCTGAGGGCCTGACGACGCACGAGTTCTATCCAAACGGCATCTCCACCAGCCTGCCGTTCGACGTGCAGATCGAACTGGTACGCTCGATGAAAGGGCTGGAAAACGCCCATATCCTGCGTCCCGGCTACGCCATTGAATACGATTATTTCGACCCGCGCGGCCTGAAAGCATCGCTGGAAACCAAGGCCATCAGCGGCCTGTTCTTCGCCGGCCAGATCAACGGCACCACCGGCTACGAAGAAGCCGCCGCACAAGGCCTGCTGGCCGGTGTCAACGCCGCGCTGCAAACGCAGGGCAAGGAAGCCTGGACGCCGGCGCGTTCGGAAGCCTACCTGGGCGTGATGGTGGACGACCTCGTCACGCAAGGCGTGATGGAGCCGTACCGCATGTTCACCAGCCGCGCCGAGTATCGCCTGAGCCTGCGCGAAGACAACGCCGACATGCGCCTGACCGAGGCCGGTCGCCAGCTGGGCGTGGTTGGCGATGCGCAGTGGGAAGCCTTCGACCGCAAGCGCGAATCGGTCGCGCGCGAGCTGGAGCGGCTGCGCTCGATCTGGGTGAATCCGCGCATACTGGAAGCGGCCGAATCGGAGCGCGTGATTGGCCAGGCCATCGAGCGCGAGTATTCGCTGGCCGACCTGCTGCGCCGTCCGGGCGTCGCGTACGCCAAGCTGATGACGCTGAAAGGCGCCGATGGCCGCGACCTGGCCGGCCCTGGCGAAACCGACGAAGCGGTCAAGGAACAGATCGAAATCCAGCTCAAATATTCGGGCTATATCGACCGCCAGACGCGCGAAGTGGAGCGCCACGAGCACTACGAAAACCTGAAACTGCCGGAGAACTACAACTACCTGGACATCACCGCGCTGTCGGTGGAAGTGCGCCAGAAGTTGCACGCACAGCGTCCGGAAACGCTGGGCCAGGCATCGCGTATTTCGGGCGTGACCCCGGCGGCCATTTCGTTGCTGCTGGTGCACCTGAAGAAGGCCGGTTTCGGTGGTTTTGTGAATAAAGAAGAGGCAGCTTAATGAAGTTTTTCGACCGGGGCACGCCAGCCCGCGAAGTCGTCGCGGATGTTTTGAAACAAGGCATCAAGCAGCTGCCGTTGGAACTGAGCGAGGCACAGGTGGCGCAGTTGCTGGACTACCTGGCCCTGCTGAACAAGTGGAATTCGGTCTACAACCTGACCTCGGTGCGCGATCCATTGGAAATGGTCAAGCTGCACCTGCTGGACTCGTTGACGGCGGTGTCGGCCTTCGCCGGCGCCACCAACGTGCTGGACGTGGGAGCGGGGGGCGGACTGCCGGGCATGGTGCTGGCGATCAGCTGTCCGGACATGAAAGTGTCGATGATCGACACGGTGCACAAGAAGACCGCCTTCCTCAATCAGGTGAAGGCGGAGCTGGGACTGAGCAACGTCACGGTGTACACGAAGAAAGTGCAGGACCTGGAAGTGAAGACCAAATTCGACGTCATCACCTCCAGAGCTTTCGCCGACCTGTCGGACTTCGTCAACTGGTCGGGGCATTTGCTGGCCGAGGGCGGCCAATACATCGCCTTGAAAGGCACGGCGCCGGCGGAGGAGCGAGAGCGACTGCCAGCACCATGGAAAGTGCAGAAACTGCAGCCTTTGGCGGTGCCGGGACTGGACGCGGAACGTCATCTGGTTTTCATCAAAGCCGAAACGGAATAAACAATATAAATGGTTTATACGATATAAACAGTTTATATCAAATATACGATATAAATAGTTTATATCGTTTATACCGTATAAATCAAAAGCATCAACACAGATAAGAAATACATGGCAAAAATTTTTTGCGTAGCAAATCAAAAAGGCGGCGTAGGCAAAACCACCACCACCGTTAACCTCGCGGCCGGTCTGGCAAAACTGAACCAGCGCGTGCTGCTGGTCGACCTCGACCCGCAGGGCAACGCCACCATGGGCGCAGGCATCAACAAGGCAGGGCTGAAGGCATCGACCTATGAGGTGATGCTGGGCACCGCCGACGTGGCGACGGCGCGCCAGCGCTCCGAGCCAGGCCAGTTCGACGTGCTGCCATCGAACCGCGAGCTGGCCGGCGCCGAAGTGGAGATGGTGGAGCTGGACAACCGCGAACGCCGCCTGAAGGACGCGCTGGCGCTTGTGGATAAAGAGTACGATTTCATCCTGATCGACTGCCCGCCGGCGCTGTCGATGCTGACGCTGAACGGCCTGTGCGCCGCGCATGGCGTGATCATCCCGATGCAGTGCGAGTACTACGCGCTGGAAGGGCTGTCGGACCTGGTCAACACCATCAAGAAGGTGCACGCCAACCTGAACCCCGACCTGAAGATCATCGGCCTGCTGCGGGTGATGTTCGATCCGCGCATGACGCTGTCGCAGCAGGTGTCGGCGCAGCTGGAGCAGCACTTCGGCGACAAAGTCTTCAAGACCATCATCCCGCGCAACGTGCGCCTGGCCGAAGCGCCGTCGTATGGCGTGCCGGGCGTCACCTTCGATCCGACCTCCAAGGGCGCACAGGCGTATATCGCCTTCGGCGCCGAGATGATCAAGCGCATCAAGAAAATGTAAGGCACAGACATGGCAACCAAAAAACTCAAAGGCCTGGGTCGCGGCCTGGACGCGCTGCTGGGCGGCGACGGCGACATCAACCAGGCGGATGCCAACACCCCATCCGAACTCAAGGTCACGCAGATGCAGGCCGGCAAATACCAGCCGCGCACCCGCATGGACGAGGGCGGCCTGCAGGAGCTGGCCGCGTCGATCAAGACACAGGGCATCATGCAGCCGATATTGGTGCGTCCGATCGGCAAGGACAAATACGAGATCATCGCCGGCGAGCGCCGTTTCCGCGCCGCGCAGCTGGCCGGGCTGGAAACGCTGCCGGTGCTGGTGCGTGACGTCGACGACCAGGCCGCCGCCGCGATGGCGCTGATCGAAAACATGCAGCGCGAGGACCTGAACCCGCTGGAAGAGGCGCAGGGCATCCACCGCCTGATCACCGATTTCGCCTTCACCCACGAACAGGCGGCCAACGCCGTCGGCCGCTCGCGCAGCGCGGTATCGAATTTGCTGCGGTTGATGAATCTGGCATCGCCGGTGCAAACCATGCTGATGGCCGGCGATATCGACATGGGCCACGCCCGCGCGCTGCTGGCGGTCGACGCCGCGACGCAGATCAACCTGGCCAACATGGTCATCGCCAAACGGCTGTCGGTGCGCGAAACCGAGAAACTGGTCACCAAAACGCTGGAAGAGCTGCAATCGTCGCCGAAAGAAGCGCGCGCCAAGGAAAAGTCCGGCGACATCGCCCGCCTGGAAGAAGAACTGTCGGACAAGCTGGCCACCCCGGTCATCTTCAAGATGGGCGCCAAGGGCCGCGGCCAGATGATCATCGACTTCGCCGACCTTGACATCCTCGACGGCGTGCTGGCCCGCCTGCGCGCTTAAGCGTCAAAAACCGGTGTCAGACCTGACACCGGTTTTCTATCTGATTCCAACTTGGTGCAAAGACGACGGAAATGTTTCTAAAAGCGTCTCATTCGTGCACCAAATGCTCTGCTGCGGTGCAGCATGTTTGACGTGCTACAGGAAAGACACATATAATCACGCGTCTTTTGGGGTTTAATCGGTTTTTAAGGAGGCTCGGGAGTGAGTAATTCGACGAGCATCTCGAAGCCGGTGTTCCGCATTGTCGCCCTCCAGTTCGTCATCGCCACTGGATTCGCCTTGCTCGCCTGGAACCTAGGCGGAGTAAACAAAGCTTGGTCGGCCGCTTATGGCGGAGCCATCGCAGTCATCGGGAGCCTGATGTACGCGATGATCGTTGCGCGCGGTTCAAATGACGCCAAAATTGCTTTACGTGCGCATGTGCGCGCTGAAGTGACAAAGATTTTTATCACGGTGGTGCTGTTTATTGTCGCACTCGTGGTGTTTCAGTCGGCCTCATGGTTATGGCTGATCTTGGGTTTCGCGGTGGCAACCATGGCGTACTGGTTTTCACTGCTCGCAATTTAATCACCAAAATCTTATATTTTTATGACCACTGAAAACGTCGGGCACGAAGCGCCCACTAATATTGAGTACATTCAGCACCACTTAAGCCACCTGAAATCGGCCGACGGCACGTTTAACCTGGACACGTTCTGGGTTTCGGCCATTCTGGGCCTGGTGTTCCTCGGCGTGTTCTACATGGCCTCGCGCCGAGCCACCGCCGGCGTGCCGGGCAAGCTGCAAAACTTTGTCGAAGCCGTGATGGAGCTGGTCAACGACGTGGTCAACTCGGCGTTCCACGCCAAGAGCAAGGTCATCGCGCCGCTGGCGATCACCATTTTTTGCTGGGTATGGCTGCTGAACGCCATGGACTTCCTGCCGGTCGACCTGCTGCCTAAAATCCTGAGTCTGTTCGGCGTCCACAAGCTGCGCGTCGTGCCGACTGCCGACGTCAACCACACTTTCGGCATGTCGTTCGGCGTCATGCTGTGCATTATTGGTTTCTCGATCAAAGCCAAAGGTCTCGGCGGCTGGGGTAAAGAACTGTTGACGGCACCGTTCCACGCGCATGGCTTCATGGCCATCATCCTGGCACCGATCAACCTGGCTTTCCAATTGATCGAGTTGCTGGCCAAGCCACTGTCGCTGTCGCTGCGTTTGTTCGGCAATATGTATGCCGGCGAACTGCTGTTCATTCTGATCGCTCTGCTGCCTTGGTGGGCGCAGTGGCTGCTCGGTGGTCCGTGGGTGATCTTCCACATTCTGGTGGTGACCCTGCAAGCGTTTGTGTTCATGGCGCTGACGGTTGTGTATCTGGCCATTGCGGTTGAGAAGCACTAATTCTTTCGTTTTTAACTTTTTAGTATCTGTAGTCTTTTTTAAATCTTAGGAGAAATTTCAATGCAAGCTCTGATCGCACAAGTACAAAGCATGACCGTTCTGGCAGCCGCTATCATCATCGGCCTGGCCGCTATCGGTACCGCTCTGGGTTTCGCCATTCTGGGCGGTAAATTCCTGGAAGCGTCGGCGCGTCAACCAGAACTGATGCCACAACTGCAAACCAAACTGTTCGTGATCGCCGGTCTGCTGGACGCGATCTCGATGATCGGCGTTGGTATCGCTCTGCTGTACACCTTCAGCAACCCATTCCTGGCCGCTCTGCAAACCGTCGCTCAGTAATCTGCTCCACACTAGGAGAAACTTTTAGTTAGGAGCATAGGTATGGACATCAATATGTCTCTTCTCGGCCAGATGATCACCTTCGCGGTGTTGGTTTGGGTCTCGATGAAGTTCGTATTTCCATCGCTGAACGCAGCGCTGGATGAGCGTGCCAAGCGCATCGCCGATGGTCTGGCCGCTGCCGACCAGGGCCAGCAAGCCATGGTGGCCGCTGAGAAGCGCGCCGCCGAAGCGCTGTCCGGTGCACGCGAAGAAGCTTCGCAACGCGTTGCCGACGCTGAAAAGCGCGCGCAACTGGTGGCGGACGAAATCAAAGCGAATGCACAAGCCGAGGCGGACCGCATCATTGCGCAAGCTAAAGCTGAAGCCGAGCAGCAACTGGCCAAGGCGCGCGAAGCGCTGCGCGCTCAGGTGGCTGACCTGGCTGTGAAGGGCGCCGAGCAAATCCTCAAGCGTGAAGTCAACGCCTCGGCCCACGCCGAACTGTTGTCGCGCCTGTCTGTCGAGCTGTAATCATGGCAGAAAACGCAACCGTCGCCCGTCCCTACGCGGAAGCCCTCTTCCGCGTGGCCCAAGCAGGTAAGGAATCGTTCACCCTCGCGGCGTGGTCCGAGCTGGTCGCCGAACTGGCGCAGATCGGCGGCCACCCCGAGGTACAGGCGTTCGCCCGCAACCCGAAAGCGTCGGCCAGCGATATCGTCGCCGCCATCACGGCCCTGGTGAAATCGCCTTCGACCCCGGAAGCGAACAACTTCCTGGCGATGCTGGTCGAGAATGGCCGCATCAGTCTGCTGCCGGAAATCGGCGCGCAATTCCACGCGTTGAAAAACGCCGAGGAAGGCGCGGCAGACGCGCAAGTCACCAGCGCCTTCGAGCTGAGTGCCGCGCAAGTCAGTGAGCTGGTCGCCACGCTGGAAAAGAAATTCAGCCGCAAGCTGAACCCGGTCGTGACCGTGGACCCGGCGTTGATCGGTGGCGTGCGCGTGGTGATCGGCGATGAAGTGCTGGACACTTCGGTCCGCGCCAAGCTGCAGCAAATGCGTGTTGCACTGGTGGCGTGATCGCCGCCTGCTTAGAACAGATTCTTCATCTCGCGCAAGCTGAGAGAAACCCTATTTAGGAGTTAGTTAGTATGCAACTCAACCCATCTGAAATCAGCGAGCTGATCAAGAGCCGTATTCAAGGCCTTGATGGTGGCGCTGAAGTACGTAACCAAGGCACGGTGATTTCCGTGGCCGACGGTATCGTCCGCATTCACGGTCTGTCGGAAGTTATGCAGGGCGAGATGCTGGAATTCCCCGGCAACACCTTCGGTCTGGCGATGAACCTGGAGCGCGATTCGGTTGGCGCCGTGATTCTGGGTGCTTACGAGCACATCTCGGAAGGCGACACCGTCAAAACCACCGGCCGCATCCTGGAAGTGCCGGTCGGTCCCGAACTGCGTGGCCGCGTGGTCAACGCGCTGGGCCAGCCGATCGACGGCAAAGGCGCCATCGACGCCAAGCTGACCTCGCCGATCGAAAAAATCGCCCCGGGCGTGATCGCCCGTGAGTCCGTATCGCAACCGATGCAGACCGGTCTGAAATCGATCGATGCGATGGTACCGATTGGCCGCGGCCAGCGTGAGCTGATCATCGGCGACCGCCAAACCGGTAAATCGGCCGTGGCCGTTGATGCGATCATCAACCAAAAAGGCCAGGGCATGACGTGCATCTACGTCGCCATCGGTCAAAAAGCCTCGACCATCAAGAACATCGTGCGCTCGCTGGAAGAGCACGGCGCGCTGGAGTACACCATCGTGGTGGCCGCCTCGGCGTCGGAATCGGCGGCGATGCAGTACATCTCGGCCTACTCGGGCTGCACCATGGGCGAATACTTCCGCGACCGCGGCGAAGACGCGCTGATCGTCTACGATGACCTGTCGAAGCAAGCCGTGGCCTATCGTCAGATCTCGCTGCTGCTGCGCCGTCCACCAGGCCGCGAAGCCTACCCTGGCGACGTGTTCTACCTGCACAGCCGTCTGCTGGAACGCGCGGCCCGCGTCAACGCCGACTACGTGTCGGCCTTCACCAACGGCGCCGTGACCGGCAAGACCGGTTCGCTGACCGCGCTGCCGATCATCGAAACCCAGGCGGGTGACGTGTCGGCCTTCGTGCCGACCAACGTGATTTCGATCACCGACGGCCAGATCTTCCTGGAAACGTCGCTGTTCAACGCCGGTATCCGTCCCGCGATCAACGCCGGTATCTCGGTGTCGCGCGTTGGTGGCGCCGCTCAGACCAAGGTCATCAAAAACCTGTCCGGCGGTATCCGTACCGACTTGGCCCAGTACCGTGAACTGGCCGCGTTCGCGCAGTTCGCTTCGGACCTGGACGAATCGACCCGTAAGCAACTGGACCGCGGCGCCCGCGTGACCGAACTGCTGAAACAGAAACAGTACTCGCCACTGTCGATCTCCCTGATGGCCGCCTCGCTGTTCGCAGTGAACAAGGGCTACCTGGATGACGTCGAAGTCAAAAAAGTGCTGTCGTTCGAAGCCGGCCTGCATGCGTACCTGAAGACCAAACAAGCTGACCTGCTGTCGAAGATTGAATCGTCGAAGCAGCTGGACAAAGACGGCGAAGCCGCCCTGTCCGCCGCTATCGCTGACTTCAAGAAATCCGGCGCATTTTAAGGTGCTTGGCGCTCCGGGGTGAACCTGGAGCGCCGTCAGCGCAGAAGGAGTAAGGACTCATGGCAGTAGGCAAAGAGATACGTGGCAAGATCAAAAGCGTAGAAAATACGAAGAAGATCACCAAGGCGATGGAAATGGTCGCCGCATCGAAAATGCGCAAAGCGCAGGATCGCATGCGCGCCGCCCGTCCCTACAGTGAGAAGATTCGCAACATCGCCGCTAATCTGGCCAACGCAAATCCAGAATACACGCACCCGTTCCTGGCCGATGAAGCCAAGGAAACGGCCAAGGCGATTGGTTTCATCGTGGTCACGACCGACAAGGGTCTGTGCGGCGGCATGAACACCAATATCCTGCGTATGGTGACGAACAAATCGCGTGAGCTCGAAGCGGCCGGCAACAAGATTGCCGCCGTTGCGATTGGTAATAAAGGGTTGGGTTTCCTGAATCGCGTTGGCGTTCCCGTGGTGGCGCAAGTCACCCAGATCGGCGACACCCCGCACCTGGAAAAACTGATCGGCCCCGTCAAAGTCATGCTGGAAAAGTTCCAGAACGGCGAGGTCGATGCGGTTTACCTCTGCTACACCAAGTTCATCAACACGATGAAACAGGAACCGGTCGTGCAGCAATTGCTGCCACTGCCGGCCGCGACCAAACAGGCTGACGCAGGTAATCACAACTGGGATTACATCTACGAGCCGGACGCGGGCACGGTCATCGACGAACTGCTGGAGCGCTATGTAGAAGCGCTGGTGTACCAGTCGGTGGCGGAAAACCTGGCGTCCGAGCAATCGGCGCGGATGGTGGCGATGAAGGCGGCAAGCGACAACGCAGGTAGTGTGATCGGCGAATTGAAGCTGATCTACAACAAGACCCGCCAAGCCGCGATTACCAAAGAACTCTCCGAAATCGTCGCCGGTGCGGCAGCGGTTTAAACGAATTTAACTATATTTGAAGGAACGAACATGGCTGATGGCAAAATCGTTCAGTGTATCGGCGCGGTGGTTGACGTTGAGTTTCCACGCAACGCAATGCCCAAGGTATTTGATGCCTTGAAGATGGAAGGCTCCGAGCTGACGCTGGAAGTACAACAACAACTGGGTGACGGTATCGTGCGTACCATCGCCCTGGGCTCGTCGGACGGTCTGCGTCGCGGCATGCAAATCCAGAACACCGGCAAGCCAATCATGGTGCCAGTGGGCAAAGCGACGCTGGGTCGCATCATGGACGTGCTGGGCAACCCGATCGACGAATGCGGCCCGGTCGCTCATGACCAGATCGCCTCGATCCACCGCGCCCCGCCAGCTTACGATGAGCTGTCGCCATCGCAAGACCTGCTGGAAACCGGCATCAAGGTGATTGACCTGGTCTGCCCGTTCGCCAAAGGCGGCAAGGTCGGTCTGTTCGGTGGCGCCGGCGTCGGCAAGACCGTGAACATGATGGAACTGATCAACAACATCGCTAAAGCGCACTCGGGTCTGTCCGTGTTCGCCGGTGTGGGTGAGCGTACCCGTGAAGGTAACGACTTCTACCACGAAATGGCCGACGCCAAAGTGGTGGACCTGGAAAACCCGGCCAACTCGAAAGTGGCGATGGTCTACGGTCAGATGAATGAACCACCAGGCAACCGTCTGCGCGTGGCGCTGACCGGTCTGACCATGGCCGAAGCGTTCCGTGATGAAGGCAAGGACGTGCTGTTCTTCGTCGACAACATCTACCGCTTCACGCTGGCCGGTACCGAAGTGTCCGCACTGCTGGGCCGTATGCCATCGGCGGTGGGTTACCAGCCGACGCTGGCCGAAGAAATGGGCCGTCTGCAAGAGCGCATCACCTCGACCAAAACCGGTTCGATCACCTCGATCCAGGCCGTGTACGTGCCAGCGGATGACTTGACCGACCCGTCGCCAGCGACCACCTTTGGTCACTTGGATTCGACCGTCGTGCTGTCGCGTGACATCGCCTCGCTGGGTATCTACCCAGCGGTGGACCCACTGGACTCGACCTCGCGTCAGCTGGACCCGCTGGTCGTCGGCCAGGACCACTACGACACCGCGCGTGCCGTACAGGGCACCCTGCAGCGCTACAAGGAACTGCGTGACATCATCGCGATTCTGGGTATGGACGAGCTGGCACCGGAAGACAAACTGCTGGTGGCGCGCGCACGTAAGATGCAGCGTTTCCTGTCGCAGCCATTCCACGTCGCTGAAGTGTTCACCGGCGCGCCTGGTAAATACGTGTCGCTGAAAGACACCATCAAGGGCTTCAAGATGATCGCCTCGGGCGAACTGGATCACCTGCCAGAGCAAGCGTTCTACATGGTCGGCACGATCGAAGAAGCCATCGAAAAAGCCAAGAAACTCAACTAATCAGTTGAGTTGACCGGTCCCGTCGCGAGGCGGGACCGTTCTACCCGATAGGACACACATGGCAAACACTATTCACGTTGACGTGGTTTCCGCCGAGGAGTTGATCTACTCTGGCGAAGCCGAATTCGTCGCGTTGCCGGGTGAGCAGGGCGAGCTGGGGATCTATCCCAAGCACACGCCGCTGATCACCCGTATCCGTCCGGGCGCGGTGCGCATCCAGATCCCAGGCCAGTCGGAAGAAGAGTTCGTCTTCGTCGCCGGCGGCCTGCTGGAAGTGCAGCCGGGCGCAGTGACGGTGTTGGCGGACACCGCGATTCGCGGCGCCGATCTGGACGAGGCCAAAGCGGCCGCAGCCAAGAAACGCGCCGAGGAAGCGCTGGCCAACAACAGCTCCGGCATCGACTACGCGAAAGCGCAAGCCGAACTGGCGGCGGCCATCGGCCAGCTGGCAGCGATCGCCAAGCTGCGCGACAAGCGCTAAGCAACGCAACAGCAGCATCAGCAAAAAGGCAGCTTCGGCTGCCTTTTTTACGTCTTTCACGGCAGCAAACCGGTTCGCTCAATCCTTGCAACTGCGCCGGTAGCCGGCCGGCGGCTTGCCGACCAGCTTTTCAAAATCGGTGGTGAAGTGTGACTGGTCGTAGTAGCCCAGCTGCTGCGCCAGTGCGGACAGGTCGATGTCGCTGCCTTTGGCCAGCAGATCGGACGCGTCCAGCAGGCGGTTGCGGCGGATTACCCACTTTGGCGTCGCGCCCACATAGTCCTTGAACAGCAGCTGCAGCTTGCGCACGCTGATGCCGACATGGTCCGCCAGTTGCTGCACCTGCGTGATGTCGGCGTTGTGTTCGATGGCTTGCAGAATCGCGGCAATGCGCTCCGTCATCGGATCGACTGGTGGCAGGGCCGTACGGATGATGGCGCTGGCGGCGGCCACCATGCCGGCGTCGTCGGCCGCGCTCAGTACGCGTTGCTCGGCCCCGGCGTCTTCGCAATCAAACACGGCGGACAACGGCAGCTCGCGGTTGGTGGCCGTCTGCACCGGCTGGCGCAGGAAGCCGCGAAACGCGCCCGGCCGGAAGCGCAGCCCCAGCACGCGGCCGCTGCCGCGCAGCGTGTATTCAAACGCCCCCGTCATCACGCCGAACACCGCCGTGCGGCCGGCGTCAAACACCACATGGATACAAGGCGAGGGCAGTGTGCGCTGCACATGCACCACGCCATCCGGCGGCGTCCACGCCACCAGCCAGAAATGTTCGATGAAGGGAGCGAGGTCGGCCTCGGGCAGATAGCGCTCCAGCCGGAAAATCTTTTCGCCGGCCGCCGGATTGACCACGCCGCGCGTCGGACGCGGTACACTTTGCAGCGATGTCATCATGCGTTCGCGTTTTTACAAGACCACCATCTTAGCAAGCGTTATCGTGAGTTTTTCACCACCACCGAGGAGAAACACATGCATCAGCAACTGACCTTGTTCCACTGCCCGCACACGCGCTCGACCGGCGTGCTGACCTTGCTGGAAGAACTGCACGCGCCCTACGAGCTGCAGGTGATGAACATGAAGAAGGGCGAGAACCGCGCAGCCGCCTATCTGGCCGTCAACCCGATGGGCAAGGTGCCGGCGATTCGCCATGGCGACGCCGTCGTCACCGAGCAGGTGGCCATTTACCTGTATCTGGCCGACCTGTTCCCGCAAGCGCATCTGGCGCCGCCGCTGGGCGATCCGCTGCGCGGCCCTTATCTGCGCTGGATGGCTTTCTACGGCAGCTGCTTCGAGCCGGCCATCGTCGACCAGTGGATGAAGAACCAGCCGGCCGACAAGCAGGCCTGCCACTACGGCGATTTCGACACCATGTTCAACACGCTGGTAGAACAGCTGGGCAAAGGCCCTTACCTGCTGGGCGAGCAGTTCAGCGCGCTGGACGTGTTGTGGGGCACGGCCTTCGGCTGGATGCTGATGTTTGGCATCGTGCCCAAACTGCCGGTCATCGAGCAATACGTCGAGCGCGTCAACCGCCGTCCGGCCGCCATTGCCGCCCGTGAGAAAGACGCGGCGCTGGCCGCCGAACAGGCCGCCGCGTGACCGTAACCCTCATCGGTCTGATCCTGGCGATGGGCTTGCCGTCGCTGTTCGCCTTTCTCAAGCACGGCAAGCAGCAGGGGCCCATCGAACTGTGGCCGCATCTGATCAAGAGCTGGGGTGGCTGCATCGCCGTGATGGCGCTGGTGCTGTTGTGGGAGCGGCGCACGCTGGCCAGCATCGGCATCGTTCCGGGCAATTACCTGGCCTGGCTGATCGGCGCCACGCTGGGGCTGACTATTCTGGCCACGTCGGTCATTTCGGTGATCCAGGCCAGCAAGGGCGGCAAGGCGGCGCTGCCTGAGGAGTCAGCCGAAGGCTTGAACCGGCTGCTTGGCAGGCCGGCATGGTTCCGCTGGGCGGTGGTCGTCACCGCCGGCATCACCGAGGAAATCATGTTCCGCGGCTACCCGATCGAACGTCTGCATGAACTGACCGGCAACCTGTGGATCGCCGCCCTGATCCCGCTGACGGTGTTCACGCTGGCCCATCTCGGCGGCTGGTCGTGGGGCCATCTGGTGGGCGTGCTGTTCGGCGGCAGCCTGCTGACCGGCCTGTACTTGTGGCAGCGCGATCTGATCGCCTGCATGATCGCCCACGTGCTGATCGACTCGCTGATTATCTTTTTGCCGGCGCTGCTTAAAAAACTGGCGGCCCGCGCCGCGCGGTATGCACATGCGCAGAACCAGGCTGCAAAGCCTTTTTGATGAGAGCGAGCGCTAACTCCGGTTGAGAATTGCCGCACATGAAGATGTCGGCGGCGGCGAAGCCGCATTCGGGCCAGGTGTGAATCGTGATGTGCGATTCGGCCAGCAGCACCACGCCGGTCACGCCCTGACCTTCGCCGAAGGCGTGGAAGTGGCTGAACAAAACCTGAGCGCCGGCCGCGTCGGCGGCGCCGCGCAGCAGCGTTTCCAGCGCGGCGCAGTTGCTTAATTTTTCGGCAGAGATTCCGTTCAGATCGGCCAGCACATGCTGACCGGATGGCGCATGCGCCACCGGCGCGGCCACGCCCGCCGGCAAGGATGCGCGCTTCACTTGTGGCCTCCGCCGCCCGAACCGCCGCCCCAGCTGCCGCCGCCGGCGCCGGTGTGCGAACTCCAGGCGCTGCCGCGCGAGGCACCGCCGCCGGCGCCGCCCATCCGGCTCCAGCTGGTGCCGGCGCTGAACAACACCACGATAATCGCGTAGATGAAGAATCTAGTCATGCTTGGTCATTGTTATCGAGGAAGGTCGCCGGCAGGTAGATCGCCAGCGCGGCGATCGCGCTCAGGAACCAGGTGTCGCCAAAGTTGAACAGCAGCGGGATCGCGTTCACCGCCAGCATGAGGCCGATGATGTACTTGGCCGTCGTGCGATGACGGTTGTTGGCGAACGGCTGGTTCCTGGACGGCGATTTGATCTTGCCCTTGAAGGCGCTGCCAAACCACAGCGCCAGCTGGTCGGCCGATACCGGCGAGGAGCGCGACCACGTCATCTCCTGCGGCGTGGTCTCGGACGCCAGCCGCAGTTGACCTGCCTGGAATTCCTCCACCTGCGTTTTGTCGCCGACGCTGACGCGCCAGTTGAAGGCGCCCACCGCGTAGGTCACCACCGCGCCGTAGTCGTACAGGCGGGAAAAGCTGACCTTATCCACAAGCACTGTGCCGGCGCCCGGCGTGTACGTCAGCGGCCAATCGGACAGCACGTTGGCGCCGGACCAGCCTTCGTCGGTCTCCACCAGCCACGAGAAGCCGGCGCGCGGGCCGTACATCAGGTATTCGTTCCACTGCGTGCCTTCGTCGTCGGCGCGGCGCATCATGCCGATGATGGTGAAGTTCTGGTTGTTGATGTTGGCGGTGGCGCCCAGTTCCAGCGTCAGCGGCACGGCGGCCACGCGTTCGCCGGCGGCCACCACTTGCGCTTTGGGACTGGCGGCGTCGATCTGCGTGGCGCAGGCCGGGCACACCAGATTGGCCGTCACGCCGGGCAGATATTTGATCGGGCTGCCGCATGCGGGGCAGTCCAGCGCATCGAGCTTGCCGCGATAGCGGCCGGCGGCGCGCTGGATGGTGTCGTCGTCGCGCAGCAACTGGCATTGCAGGCTGTCCAGCGTGACCGCGAGGCCGGTGTAGACCACCGGCACCGGGCCGTCCGAATAATCGAGCGTGATGAATTCCGCGCCACGGCGGAAGTCGGCCACGCGCGCCTGGTAGCCGTCGCCCACCTTGAAGGGCAGCTCGCCCTGGCCGCCGACGCAATCGGCCAAGCGCACCTCGGCCGCCGTGTAGACGCCGCCGCCGATCGGGTAGCCGCGCCCCGGCACCAGGTCGTCGAAGGCCTGGGTCTGCGTCTCGCCCTGGTATTCGGCGGTGATGGTGTACATGCCGGACGAATCGCCCAGCCACGCGGTTTTGCCATCGTCAAAAAACAGGAACCACTCGTTCCACATGCCGGCCGAATAGCGCAGCTGGATGCGGCCCACCACCGTGAACGGCCGGCCACCGAGCACGCCGGCGGTGCCGATCTGGATCGGCGAATAGTCCTCCAGCACGGACGACATCTTGCCCAGGTCTTTGACGGCGTCCTGGTCCTTGAGCACGCGCGTGCTGCAATACTCGCAGACCGCCATGACCGAGGCGTGCGAGCGGAATTTGACCTCCGCGCCGCAGCTGGGACAGGAAACGATTTGCATGCGGTGTTAGCCGATCAGTTTTTTCAGTAGTTCAGCCTTGCTGCTGTCGTAGTCGGTGGCCGAGATCAGGCCTTTATCCAGCAGGCCTTTGAGCTTCTCAAGTCGCGCCTCGATGGAGTCCTCCGCCGGCGCGGCGGCTTGCGGCGCCAGCGTGTTGCCCAGCGTCTGGCCGATCACCTGGCCCACCGTCATGCCGGCGCCCAGACCGGCGCCGATGCCGGCCAGGCCGCCCTCGTTGCCGGCCGCCAGCGGGATCGCGCTGGCCACCTGGTACTTGGTAAAGCCGGCCATCTTGTCGGCGCTCATGCCGCCCTTCATGCCGGCCGAGATGCGCTCGTCCAGTGCCGCCTGCAGTTCCTCCGGCAAGCTGACGCTGGCCACATTGAATTCATCGAGCGCGATGCCGTAGCGCGCGAACGCGGCGGTCAGGTCGCCCTTGACCTGCTGCGCCATCAGCGCCTGGTTGGCCGCCATGTCGAGGAACGGCACTTGCGACGCGCCCAGCGAGCTGGCCATGGTCGCCATCAGGATGCCGCGCAGCTGGTCTTCCACCTCGTCGCGGGTGTAGACCTCGCGCGTGCCGCTGATTTCGGTGAAGAAGGCGCGCGCGTTGGTCACCCGGTACGAGTACATGCCGAAGGCGCGCACGCGCACCATGTCGAAGTCCTTGTCGCGGATGGTGATCGGCTGCGGCGTGCCCCATTTGCGGCCGGTCTGCACGCGGGTGCTGAAGAAGTACACGTCCGACTTGAACGGCGAATCAAACAGCTTGTCCCAGTTTTTCAGGTTGGTCAGCAGCGGCAGCGTGCGGGTGGTCAGCGTGTGGGTGCCGGGGCCGAACACGTCGGCGATCTGGCCCTCGTTGACGAACACCGCCACCTGCGACTCGCGCACCACCAGCTGGCCGCCGTTCTGGATCTCCTGGTCGGCCATCGGAAAGCGCCACGCCAGCACGCCCTCGGTGTCCTCGTTCCATTGCAGTACATCGATAAACTGCTTCTTGATAAAGCTGCCGATACCCATGATGGTCCTCGCTTAGGAAATGCAGGCGCCGTTGATGACGCCGATGGAAAGTGAAATCGCGCCCAGCAGGCCGCCGAAGGCCGTGTTGTTGGCCTCGATCTGGTCTTTGGACATGTTGAGCACGCGCGTGGCGATCCCATACGCCAGCCCCTGGATCACCATGGCGCCGAAGGCCCAGGCGAAAAACTGCTGGTAATCGAGAGTATGCATCAGCGCGGAACCAATAGTGATCGAAAAGCCGATCAGCGCCCCGCCCAGCGACAGCGCGGCCGCCTGATTCCCCTCGCGGATCAGTTTCACCTCGTCGAAAGGCGTCATCCAGGTGTAGGCTTTGAAGAACGCGGCCAGCAGCAACGCGGCCAGCAACAGGTGGATCAGATAATTTAGTATGGCGGGCACGTCACACCTTCATGTAAAGTTATTACTTGATAATAAAGCAAACGCGCTCAATGAACAAAAAGATTCTGATCCTGTCCGTCTTTGTGGTGGCCTCCTGCGGCCTGGCGTATGAGCTGATCGCCGGCGCGTTATCGAGCTATCTGCTGGGCGATTCGGTGTTGCAGTTTTCCACCATTATCGGATGCTACCTGTTTGCGATGGGCGTGGGCGCGCATTTCTCCAAGTACGTCAAGGATGAAGACGTGCTGGCGCGCTTTGTCGATATCGAACTGGCGGTCGGCCTGGTGGGCGGCGTTTCGGCGGCGGTGCTGTTCCTCACCTTCTCGTGGATGACGGCGCCGTTCCGCACCATGCTGTACACGATGGTGTTCCTGGTCGGCGTGTTCGTCGGCATGGAGGTGCCGCTGGTGATGCGCGCGCTGAATGCGCGGCAGACCGAATTCAATGAACTGGTCAGCAAGGTGCTGACGTTCGACTATCTGGGCGCGCTGGCGGTGTCGGTGCTGTTCCCGCTGGTGCTGGCACCGTACCTGGGACTGGTGCGCACCGGTTTCATGTTCGGCATGCTGAATGTGGGCGTGGCGCTGTGGACAATCAGCGTGTTTCGCACAGAGCTGAAAAACGTCACCGGCCGCATGCTGCGCGCCAGCGCGGTGATGTGCGTGCTGGTGTTCGGCTTTGCCTTCGCCGACAAGATGACGCACTGGGGCGAGCATGGCCTGTTCGGCGATGAAATCGTCTACGCCACCACCACGCCGTATCAGCGCCTGGTGATCACGCGCTGGAAGGACGATACGCGCCTGTACATCAACGGCAACCTGCAATTCTCGTCGCGCGACGAATACCGCTATCACGAAGCGCTGGTGCATCCGGTGCTGGAGGCGCTGCCGTGGGCCCGGCGCGTGCTGGTGCTGGGCGGCGGCGACGGCCTGGCGCTGCGCGAGATCCTGCGCTACAAAAATATCGAGCATGTGACGCTGGTCGACCTGGACCCGGCCATGACCACCGCCTTCACGCAGCGCGCGGAACTGGTCAAGCTGAATAACGCCTCCTTCAGCGACAAGCGGGTGCGCGTGATCAACGCCGACGCGGCGATCTGGCTGCAGCATAACGACGATATGTTCGACGCGGTGATCGTCGATTTCCCCGATCCATCCAGCTTCGCGCTGGGCAAGCTGTATTCGGTGCCGTTCTACGGCATGGTGCGCAAGCATCTGGCGGCCAACGGTTTGATGACGGTGCAATCGACGTCGCCGTTCTTCGCGCCGCACGCCTTCTGGACCATCGACGCCACGCTGCGCGATGTCGGCATGAAGACCTGGCCGTATCACGCCTATGTGCCGTCGTTCGGCGAGTGGGGCTTTATTCTGGCGTCGCCGCAGGCGTCGTACACGCCGCCGGTCAGCTACCGTTTGCCGATGCGCTACCTGAACGCCGACACCACGCGCGAGATGTTCATCTTCCCGCCGGACATGAAGCCGCTGCCGATGGCGCCGAATCGCCTCAACACCCAGTCGCTCGTGCATGAATTCGAGCAGGACTGGCGGCGGGTGATACGCTGATGCTGCGCCGCTCTTTCCTCGTCTGGGCCGGCGCCACCGTGGCCGGCAGCGGGCTGGCCTTCCAGCGCTGGCAGGAGATTACGCCAACGCTGCACTACGTCGGCCGCGACGAAGGCCACTTCCTGCGCGACAAGCACGCGCTGCCGCCGCCATCGCGGATTATCGACACCGATATCGCGATACTCGGTTCCGGCGTCTCCGGCCTCACTGCCGCGTGGAAGCTCAAAAAGCTGGGCAAGACGCAGGTGCTGATGATCGACGGCCCGCAGCCCTATGGCAACGCGGCCGGCGGCGCCTTCGGTGAATATGCCTATCCGACCGGCGCGCATTATCTGCCGCTGCCGTCGCCGGAATCAACGCATGTGCGTGAAATTCTGGCGGACCTGGGCATCATCCAGAAAGATCCTTACGGCGAGAAGCCTTACTACGACGAGCGCTTCATCCTGCACGCGCCGGAGGAACGCCTGCTGCACAACGGCCACTGGCAGGAAGGCTTCATCCCCACCGACGGCGTGCCGCAATGGGAGCTCGATGAGCACAAGCGCTTCTTCGACGAGGTGCGCCGCCTGCGGCAGACGCACGGCGCGGATGGCCGGCGCGTTTTCGTTTTTCCGACGGTGATGTCGTCGGAAGACCCGGCGTGGCAGGCGCTGGACCGCATCACGCTCAAACAGTGGATGGATCAAAACGGCTACAAGTCGCCGACGCTGCACTGGTATCTGAACTACTGCTGCCGCGACGACTACGGCACCCGCTATGACAAGGTATCCGCCTGGGCGGGACTGCACTACTACTGCAGCCGCTGGGGGCAGGCCGCCAATGCCGGCGACGGCGCCTGGCTGACCTGGCCGGGCGGCTTGCAGCCGCTGGCCTCGGGCATCGAGCGCGCGGCCGCCGTGCGGCGCATGGCCGGGACGGCGGTGTCGCTGAAAAAAACGGCGGGCGGCGTCGAGGCGCTGTGCTTCAAGCTGGAAAACGGCAAGCCGACCAGCTATCTGGTGCGCGCCCGCAAGGCCATCTGCGCGATGCCGACCTACGTCGCCGCGCGGGTTGTGGATAACATCGGCGAATACGGTTTCGACGCCGCCAGGCACGCGCCGGAATACGCGCCGTGGATGGTGGCGAACTTCCTGCTCAAGCGCTTCCCCGAGGAGCTGCAAGGGGGGACCAACCCGCAGCCGCTATCGTGGGACAACGTGGTGTACAGCGAGCCGGGACTGGGCTACGTGGTCTCCACGCACCAGGACATCCGCGTGCAGCCGCCGGCCAAGACGGTGTTCAGCGCCTACGTCGCGCTGTCGGACCGCAAGGCCAGCAGCGCGCGTCACTGGATGGCCTCCGCCAAACCGGAGGAGTTGCTGGCGCTGGCCAGCGCCGATCTGAAAACCGCTTACGGCGGCCAGCTTGCCGCGTGCGTCGAGCGGGTCGACATCACGCTGCGTGGCCACGCGATGGCGGTCCCCTGGCCCAACTTCCGCGGCAACGCCGGCATGAAGGCACTGCGCGAAGTCGATGGCCCGATTCTGTTCGCCCACGCCGACCTGTCGGGCTTCTCGGTCTTCGAGGAAGCCGCCTGGTGGGGCATCCGCGCGGCACAGCTGGCGGCAAAGTGATATGCTCAAAGCATGACCCATAATGCCCGCGAGCGCTTCCGCGCCAACCCAAAACTCAAGCTGCGTGATGAGGATGCGGACGACACCGCGTTTTCGACGCGTGCCGCCAACCCCAAACTCGGCAAGTCGCGCGCCAAGGCGCTGGACCTGGAGCGCACCGCCGCGCTGATCGACCGTATCTCGGCGCTGCAGGACAAGCTGTACGCGCAGCGCAAGCAAAAAGTGCTGCTGGTCTTGCAGGCCACCGATACCGGCGGCAAGGACGGCACGGTGCGCGCCCTGTTCAAGGGGATCAATCCGATGGGGTTGCGCGCGGTGTCCTTCAAGGGACCGACCGACAACGAACTGGCGCACGACTATCTGTGGCGCGTGCATCAGCATGTGCCGGTGCTGGGCGAGATCGCCATCTTCAACCGCAGTCATTACGAGGATGTGCTGATCACCAAGGTACAGGGCTGGATCGACGACGCGGAATGCAAGCGCCGTTATGCGCAGATCCGCGATTTCGAACGCATGCTGGCGGAAACGGGCACGGTCATCATCAAGGTGTTCCTGCATATCTCGAAGGAAGAACAGCGCGAGCGCCTGCAGGAACGACTGGACGATCCGGACAAGCAGTGGAAGTTCAATCCGGAAGATATCAAGCAACGTGAAAAATGGGGCGACTATCAGCGTGCGTATGAAAAGGCGATCCGCGAGACCGACGCGCCGCACGCGCCATGGTATGTGGTGCCGGCCAATTCCAAGACCCATCGTAATCTGGTGATCGCCAGCCTGCTGCTGGAAACGCTGGAAAGCATGGACCTGCATTATCCGCCGCCGCATCCGGACCTGTCGTCTTTCACCGTGGAGTAAGGAGAATGCCTGATGTTGCCAATCAAGCTGCAACTGAAAGATCCGCGCCTGCTGCGTCAGCAGGCCTACCTCAACGGCGAGTGGCGCGACGCTGACAGCGGCAAGGCGCTGGCCGTCACCAATCCCGCCACCGGCGAACAAATCGGCACCGTGCCGGTGATGGGCGCGGCCGAAACCAAACGCGCCATCGAGGCCGCCAACGCCGCCTGGCCGGCATGGCGCAAAAAGCCGGCCGCCGAGCGTGCCCGCATCCTGCGCAAGTGGAATGACCTGATCCTGGAAAACACCGACGACCTGGCGCTGCTGATGACGGCGGAGCAGGGCAAGCCGCTGACCGAGTCGCGCGGCGAGGTGGCGTATGGCGCTTCGTTCATCGAATGGTTTGGCGAGGAAGCCAAGCGCGTGGCCGGCGAGACGCTGGCGTCGCCCTGGCCGGACCGCCGCATCCTGGTGACGAAGGAACCGATCGGCGTGTGCGCCGCCATCACGCCGTGGAATTTCCCGATCGCGATGATCACCCGCAAAGCCGGCCCCGCGCTGGCGGCGGGCTGTCCGATGGTGCTCAAGCCGGCCGAGGCGACGCCTTACTGCGCGCTGGCGCTGGCGGTATTGGCCGAACGGGCGGGCGTGCCGCCGGGCGTGTTCAGCGTGTTGACCGGCAAGTCGAAAGACATCGGCGGCGAGATGACTGCCAATCCGCTCGTGCGCAAGCTGAGTTTCACCGGCTCCACCGAGGTGGGCCGGCTGCTGATGGAGCAGTGCGCGCCGACCATCAAGAAGCTGTCGCTGGAACTGGGCGGCAACGCGCCGTTCATCGTGTTCGACGATGCCGATCTGGATGCGGCGGTCGAGGGCGCGATCGCCTCCAAGTACCGCAACGCCGGCCAGACCTGCGTCTGCGCCAACCGCCTCTACGTGCAGGACGGCGTGTACGAGGCGTTCGCGCAAAAGCTGGTGGCTGCGGTGGATAAACTCAAGGTCGGCAACGGCGTGGAGGACGGCGTCACGCAAGGCCCGCTGATCGATGGCAAAGCGGTGGAGAAGGTCGAGCAGCATGTCGCCGATGCGCTGTCCAAGGGCGGCCGCCTGCTGTTGGGCGGCAAGCGCCACGCGCTGGGCCACAGCTTCTTCCAGCCGACCGTGATCGCCGACATCCGCGAGGACATGCTGGTGGCGAAGGAGGAAACCTTTGGCCCGCTGGCGCCGCTGTTCCGCTTCAAGACCGACGAGGAAGCCATCACGCTGGCCAACAACACCGAGTTCGGCCTGGCCAGCTATTTCTATTCGCGCGACGTCGGCCGCATCTGGCGCGTGGCGGAAGGGCTGGAGAGCGGCATGGTCGGCGTCAACACCGGTCTGATTTCCACCGAGGTGGCGCCGTTCGGCGGCGTCAAGCAATCCGGCCTGGGACGGGAGGGCTCGCACCTCGGCATCGAGGACTACCTGGTGGTCAAGTACATCTGCCTCGGCGGCATATAAGTGCGACGGTGCCGCCGTCGCTCAGGCGGTCCACCATGCGTTTGACGGCCGCCATCTGGCGGCCCGCTTTTTGTGCATAGCGCGTGTCGTCGTGCGCCCACCAGTCCCAGCATGCCTTCGGATTGTAGAAGGTGGCCGAGGTTTGCGGATACAGGATCAGCAGCTTGTTGTTGTCGGCCCAGGCGTTGTAGCCGGCGCGGCGCACAAACAGCGTGCCGATATTGTCGGGGTTTTGCTGGCAGCCGTGGAAGGCCACATGCAGACGGCAGCCGCCGCCTTCGCACGATGGCGGAATGTACAGATAGCCCAAGTCCGCCATGCCGTGCCAGGTGGGCAGGGCGATGAATTCCGACTGGTCGAACGCGATGAAGCGGCCCGACAGTGTGCTGGCGCGCGCGGCCAGCGGGCCGTAGATCCAGCTCAGCAATTCGCCGGCGGCGTCGTAGTTGCAGTGGTTGATGTAGGGCGTGCCCAGCGCCGAACAGGGGTTGCCGTAGCTGTCGGTGGGCATCGCGTGTTCGGCGGCCAGGTTGCGCTTGTAGGAGATGCGGTTGGCGTCGATGTAGTGGCGGTAGTAGGTCAGCAGATCGTTGCCGACCGCCTGCGGCACCACCGAGTCCAGCGTGCCGGAAAACATCCACACGCGGTGGCTGGCCAGCGCGCTGGTGGGGTCGATGGTTTGCGAGGCGGCGAACCAGTCGGTGAGGGCGATCAGCTCCGGCACGCGCGTGCCGCCGGGGCGCACGCGGCAGGCCAGCAGTTCCTCGTTGCAGCTGCAACGGGTGGTGGCGATGTACACGCTGCCTTGCGCGCAGAAATACGGGCCACCGGCGATGACGCCGGCGCCCATCACCGTGCGCGAGTAGGCCACCTCGAACTGCACCGCCATGTAAGCACCGGACGACAGTCCGGACACGCTGACCTGCGTCGCCCGCAGCGCCGGCAGTGATACCACCTGCGCCTGCGCGGCGCCGATCCACAACAATAAGCACAGAAACAATTTTCGCATGGCCGCCCCCCGTCGTTCCCGCGATGGCGGGAATCCATGCCGAGGTGGCCGGCTGATGGCCTGTGGATTTTCGCCTGCGCGGCAATGACGATATCGCGCGGGGGCGCATTTTGCTTAATCTGGGCCAATCGTGCGACGGGAACTAAATTGAACTAGAATGGATTTTTCTACACACTTTCCGGTCCGACACCATGTCCAAGTCCCTCGCCCTGTGCCTCGTTTCCTCGCTGACCATCATGGCCGGCGCTCCCGCGTTCGCGCAAGCTCCCGCCGCCGCTCCGGCCGCCCCCGCCGCAGCGGCGCCGGCCAGCTGCCCGGCCATCCTCAAACAGACCTTCAAGCGCCTGCAGGACGAGACGCCGCAGGACCTGTGCCAGTACGCCGGCAAGGTGATTCTGGTGGTCAACACCGCCAGCTATTGCGGCTTCACCAACCAGTACGAAGGGCTGGAAGGCCTGTACGCCAAATACGGCAGCAAAGGCCTGGTGGTGCTGGGCTTCCCGTCCAACGACTTCGGCCAGCAGGAGCCGGGCAGCAGCAAGGAAATCGCCGACTTCTGCTACAACACCTATGGCGTGAAGTTCCCGATGTTTGCCAAGTCGGTGGTGTCCGGCAAGGAGCCTAACCCGCTGTTCGCCAACCTGATCAAGGCCACCGGCAAGGCGCCGGCGTGGAACTTCCACAAATACCTGATCGACCGTCACGGTAATGTGGTGAACAACTTCGGCAGCAAGGTCACGCCGGGCGACAAGCAGCTGGTCGGTGCCATCGAAAAAGCGCTGGGCTCCTGATCAGCGCTTGGCGTTGGCCGCCTTGCGCAGGTCGGTCGGTAACTCCCTGATCGGGCAGTAGCGATAGTTGGTGATGTTGCCGGCGATGTTCTGCTGGAAGGTCAGCGCATTGTCGACCGTCACCTGCTGGTGCTGGATACTGCGCGGCGCCGACCCGGCGCCGGCGTCGATGCAGGACTGTTCCACCGTATATTTCTTGCCTTGACGTTTCAGTACCTTGGCCTTGCACGACCGGGTATGTGCGGTGGAAATGCCCTTGCCGTCATACTGACGGATGGCGGCGTTGGGTGGCGCGCCGCATTCCGAGCCTTCCGCCACATAGATACCCGGTTTCAGGCGATACACGCCGCCCGGTTTGGGCGTTCTGTCTGCGCTGGCCGAGGCCGCTCCCGCGACGGCCATCAGCACGGCGCATGCGGCCCATCGGCTGCTGGTTTTGTGCATTGCTCATCCTTCCCTTCCGTTGCAAACAGCCGCAGTTTATAGCGCCGCTGATGGATTGTCGCGCCCGTTTGTCGCGGTGGCCAGCGCAAAGCCCTCATCGAGCCAGCCGGTGATGCCGCCGCTCATCAGCTTGACCGGCCGGCCCAGTCGCGCCAGCCGCAAGGCGGCGCGGGCCGCGCCGTTGCAATGCGGTCCGGCGCAGTAGACCACGAACAGCGTATCGGCCGGGAATTCGGCGAGCTTCGCGCCGATGATCTTGCGGTGCGCCA
Organism: Duganella lactea; assembly: GCF_009857505.1. Classification (GTDB taxonomy): domain Bacteria; phylum Pseudomonadota; class Gammaproteobacteria; order Burkholderiales; family Burkholderiaceae_D; genus Rugamonas; species Rugamonas lactea. The sequence continues at coordinate 140,216 of NZ_WWCP01000001.1, read as the reverse complement.
GATCCAGCGCGCCCGGCACGTGGCCGGCCGCGTACTTCTCGGTGCCGCGCACATCGAGCAGCACAAAGTCCTGCTGGCCGCCGCTGATGGCGTCATGCACATCCCAGCAATCGGTTTCGTAACGGAAGCTGGCTTCAAAGTGGGCCAGCGCGGCGGCGCTGTCGGCGGCGGGAATGGCGGTAATCAGGGACATCGGACGCTCCTTTCAGGTTGAGCGTTGATTGTGCCGCCGTCCCGCCAGCGCCAGAAGTGGCGCGTCTGCCAATCTACGGTAAGATTGCGCCATGAAAAATCACCTCGTTGTGGCGCTGGCGTATGACCGGCTGTGCACTTTCGAGTTCGGCTGCACGGTCGAACTGTTTGCGCTGGAACGCCCGGAACTGGGCGTGGACTGGTACGACTTCGCCGTCTGCGCCGTGGAGGAGGGACCGATCCGCGCAGCCGGCGGCATCACCGTGCAGGCGCCGTACCAGCCGGAATTGCTGACGCGCGCCGACACCATCATCGTTCCCGGCTGGCGCGATGCCGCCGAACCGCCGCCCCCGCCATTGCTGGACTGGATACGCGCCGCCCACGCGCGCGGCGCGCGACTGTGTTCGATCTGCTCGGGCGTGTTCGTGCTGGCCGCTGCCGGCGTGCTGGACGGCCAGCGCGCCACCACCCACTGGCGCTATGCCGAGCGGCTGGCGCAGCGTTATCCGCGCATCGAGGTGCAGCCCGATCATCTGTATGTGGATAACGGCCAGGTGATCACCGCCGCCGGCTCGGCCGCCGGGCTGGACATGCTGCTGCATCTGGTGCGGCGCGACCATGGCGCCAAGATCGGCAACGTGGTGGCGCAGCGGCTGGTGGTGGCGCCGCACCGCGAGGGCGGACAGGCGCAGTTCCTGCCGCGGCCGATGGCGCAGGGCGAGCAGGGCCGGTTGTCGCGGCTGATGGACTGGCTGCGCAGCCATCCGGCGCAGGCGCACACGGTGGCCAGCATGGCCGCGCGCGCGGCGATGAGTCCGCGCACCTTGCAGCGCCAGTTTCAGCAGACCACCGGCCTTGGCCCGGTCGAGTGGCTGATCCGCGAGCGGGTCGCCATCGTCAAGGAGCTGCTGGAGGAACCGGATGTGCCGCTGGCGCGGATCGCCGAGCGCGCCGGCTTCGGCTCCGAGGAAACGCTGCGCCACCATTTCCGTCGGCTCACCGCCACCACACCGGGCGCTTACCGAAAACGCTTCGTGCTAAGGTAGCCGTTCATACATGGCGCCCGCCAGCATGCCGTTCGACTTTATAGCCGATCAAAAATGGAGCCGGACGATGGCGTGAAAATCTTGTGGTAGAGCCGCGATGCGTAATCGTCCGTTGTTCCGGCAATATAGTCGCAGATCACCCGGCGACACTGACCGTGCTGCTTCTTCTCATGATATTCCTGATATTCACGCGCATATTTTTCGGGCAAAAGACGCTGCGGGTTGGCGTCGATCGCTTCGAATAACCGGACGATCATTTGTTGTCCTTTGTATTCGAGGGTTTGCACTTCCGCAGTTTTGATCACATGATCGACGACGAAACCCTGCAGGATTTTTAGTTCTTTCTTTGCCGTCTCAAACATCACCGCATTGGTATCCAACAGTGGATCTTGAAATTTTTCGAGACTGGTTAGTTGTGTGGATCGTATGAAGTACCCAACCAACTCACTGATTGCCTTTTTGCGGGTTTTGTTGAGGCCTGAGAAAAGATTAGCGGAAATGTCCGCGATTTTAGGTTTTAAGCCGCTGGCGTCGCCCAGCGCATCGAACTTTTCTGTGACTTCGAGATTCCATTGACGCTCTTTGACCAGCGACAGCGCGACGGCATCTTCGAGATCATGCACGCCGTAAGCAATGTCATCGGCTAATTCCATGATCGAGGTGTCCAGCGCCTTATACATCGTGCGTTGATGCTTGTTGTTTACCGCAGCAACAGATTGAAACAAAGGACGATCTGCTGCGACGGGTTGTAAAATAAAATCCAAGCTATCGCTATCGCAGTCAAAAACGCATTTCGGCGGCTTGTAGGCGTCAAGATTGATAGAGGACTTTTCTTCCCCATACGCTGCCACATTCACTGTGCTCGAATAGGTGGCAGGATATTTGAGCAGACCCAATAGCGTGCGGCGCGTCAGATTCAGGCCGTTGTCGTCAGAATATTCACCCAACTTCGTGCAAATGCGTAAGGTCTGCGCATTCCCTTCAAAGCCACCGTCATCGCGCATCACATAATTCAATGCGACTTCTCCTCCGTGCCCAAAAGGCGGGTGGCCAATGTCGTGCGCTAAAGCGATCGATTCGATTAAATTTGCAGAAGGCAAAAGCTGTTTCTGATCTTCCGAGAGCTGCTGCGATTCCAGATGTTCCACGATACCCGAAGCGATCTGCGCAACCTCAATCGAATGAGTCAACCGAGTGCGATAAAAGTCGCTTTCGCCCAAGCCCAGGACTTGGGTTTTTCCCTGAAGGCGGCGGAAAAAAGCGGAGTGAATGATCCGTGCCCGATCCCGGCTGTAGTTGTCCCTGATACGGGCATCCTGATTGGCGTTTTCTAATCGCGCTTCCCATGTAGTCATGCTGACGTTACCTCTCCCTGTTGGAATTTACTTATGGTAACATAAATTTTTTAAAGGAAAGTTTTCCTATCGCAAAAAGCAGCGCAACGCGCCGCGCAGGGCGTTGCAGAGGACGATCTCGTCGGCGGCTTCCAGCATGGCGCGGGTGATGACCGCTGCGCTGGCGTTCCAGGCCGGATCGTCCAGCATCACGCCGCGCATCACGCCGGGCAGCACGCCGGCGCTCAGTGGCGGTGTCAGCCATCGGCCGTCGAGGCGGACGAAGACGTTGCTGCGGCCGCCCTCGGTCAACTCGCCGCGTTCGTTGAAGAACAGGGTGTCGAAAGCGCCTTGTGCTTCGGCATCGCGCCAGGCGGCGTCGTAGCGCTGGCGGATGCTGGTTTTGTGGCGCAGGAACAGGTCGTTACTGCTACTGCGGTCTTCCGCCAGCAGCACGCGCACCGGTTCGGCCAGCGGCGTCAGCGGCGCGTGCTGCACCGAGAAGGCGCCGTTGACGCTGAGCGCGAGCCGCAGGCGATAGGCGGCGTGCTGTGCTTCCAGCGTGGCGCAGGCGGTATCCAGATAGGCATGCGCCGCCTGCTCATCCCAGGGGAAGCCGAAGTAGTGCGCCGACGCGGCCAGCCGTTTCAGGTGGCGCTCGCGATGGCGCACGCCGTTGCCCGGCGTGGCGTGCATAGTTTCGAAGAGTTCAAATTCGTTTTGCAGGCCGGTGAGGAAGCGCGCCTTGAGTTTGCACTCGGCGTATTCCTCGTCGGCGTCGCTGTCGAAGACGATGCCGGCGCCGACGCCCATTTCGCCGCGGCGCACGCCGTCCGCGCCCGGCGGCCGCAAGGTCAGTGTGCGGATCGGCACCGCCATGCAGAAGTCGCCCACCTGGTCGGCGTTGCCGTCCTGGCGCGGATCGAACCAGCCGATGGCGCCGGTGTAGATGCCGCGCGCGTCCGGCTCCAGTTCGCGGATGATTTCCATGGTGCGGCGCTTCGGCGCGCCGGTGATGGAGCCGCATGGATAGAGCGCCTCGAAGAGGTCGGCCAGCGTGGCGTCGGCGCGCAGACGCGCGGTGATGGTGGAGGTCATCTGCAGCACGCTGGCGTAGCGGTGCACCTCGAACAGCGCCGGGACCTCGACGCTGCCGGTGGTGGCGACGCGCGCGATGTCATTGCGCAGCAGGTCGACGATCATCAGGTTCTCGGCGCGGTTCTTCGGATCGGCGGCGAGGTTGGTGGCGCGCAGGATGTTTTCCGCCTGCTGTTTCGGCGGCGCGGCCGGTGCGGTGCCTTTCATCGGCCGCGCGGTCAGTTCGCCGTCCTCGTGGCGCACGAACAGTTCGGGCGACAGCGACAGCACGGCGCTGCCGTCATCGAGCGCGATCAGCGCACCGTAGGGAACCGGCTGGCGGCCGCGCAGACGCGCGTATAAAGCATGGATGCCGCCAAACGCGTCAAAACGCAGCCGGTAGGTGTAATTGACCTGGTAGGTGTCGCCGGCGGCGATGTAGTCGTGGATGCGCGCCAGCGCCCCGCTAAACGCCTGCTGATCGATGTTGGCGCGGATGTTGGCCACGCCGGCGGGGCGTTCGATCGGAAAGGAGCGCGCGGCCAGCCAGTCGCCGACTTCCGCCGCCGACAGCAGCGCGCAGCGGCGGAACAGCAGGATCCGCGCCAATGGCGCCGGCGTCTGTCCCGGCGGGACCGCGCGCGGCGGCGCCACTTCAAGCAAAGCCTCACCCAGTTCGTAGGTGCATACGGTGACCGCGTATTCGCCGCGCGCCAGCGCCGCTTGCATCTGTTCCAGCAGCTGCGGCCATTGGGCGATGTCGTCGCAGCGCAGCGTGCCGGCGTGCTCTGTGTACAGGCGCGAACGTCCGCCGGTCAGGGTGGCTTCCGGGCTGGCGTCGTCCAGCAGCGCGAATACTTCGGTGTTCATTTACGAGAGCAGTAACGTGATGTGCAGCGCCGCGTCCTGCGCCGGATTGTTTTTGAAGCCGCTCTTGGCGTAACGGTGCCAGCGGCCGATGACGAAGCTGGTCAGCATCGCCGCGCGCGCGGCGGTATCGGCTTCGTGCGCCTGGCCTTCGCTGGCGGCGAGGCGCAAGGCCTGCTTCAGCGCCAGCTCGACGCGGTCGTAGAACTGGTTCATGCGCAGTTGCAGGCGTTCGTCCTCGTTGACCAGCGCGTCGCCGTTCAGCACCCGCGTCATGCCCGGATTCTGGCTGGCGAAGTTGAGCAGCATGGCGACGATGTCGCGCGCCTGCGCCATGCCGTCGCTTTGACGCTCGGCGATCTGGTTGATCAGGCCGAACACGGATGATTCGATGAATTCGATCAGCCCCTCGAACATCTGTGCCTTGCTGGCGAAATGCCGGTACAGCGCGGCCTCGGAAAACGCCAGCTTGCGCGCCAGCGCGGCGGTGGTGATCTTGTCGCCCTTGGGCTGTTCCAGCATCTCCGCCAGCGCCTGCAGTATCTGCAAACGGCGCTGGCCTGGCGGTGTGCTTGCCATATGATCTCGCGATTAAAAGTGTTGGTCAGCGCAGCTGGTGCAGGCGTGACGGCAGGTTCCTGACGGATTTTACTTTGACATCGACGTAAGCGGGGCGAATCAGCCTTTTTTGCGGATGCGCCAGGCCGGCGCTGTCGCCGATGGTGAGGTATTGCGTGACCCACGCGGTGCGCATGCCCAACTGGCGCGCGCTGCGCAGATTGGCCAGTGTGTCCTCCACCAGGATGCAGCGTTGTGGCGTGAGCTGGTGGCGGCGCATCAGTTTGCGCAGCATCAGCTTCGACGGCTTGGGACGCATGTGGCGGTGCACCGTCATCGCCTCCACCGCGATGTGGTGGTTGAAGTGGCGCTGCAGGCCCAGATGCCAGAGCACCTGCGACGAGTAGCGGTGCGGCGCGTTGGTCAGCAAAATTTTGCGGCCGGGCAGGCGGCGCAGCAGCTGGCGCAGTCCGCGCTCGGCGCGGATCATCGCGCTCAGGTCATCGAAGCGGTGGGTTTCATCGAGAAAGTGCGCGGCCTTCACGCCATGGTGCTTGACCACGCCCAGCGTGGTGGCGCCGTAGCGCTGCCAGTACAGCGTGCGCGTGGCGTTCACCAGAGCCTCGCTGGCGGGCGTGACGCCGTCTCCCAGCAGACGCGCGAGATAGCGGTTCATGCCGGCCATGATCGCGGGGAAAATGGCGTGCGAGGCGTTGTGCAGGGTGTTATCGAGATCAAACAGCCACACGGGCGAGGAGCGGGTAATATTCACGTTGTCTCTACCAACAAAAGGAAATCATGCAGCGCCAGATTATAGTGATGTTCTGCAGTTTGTTCTTCTTTGCCTTCGGTTCCGCCTGGGCCGCGGAGCAGGGCGCGGCGCCCAACCGCGGCGCGCTGTTCAAGGTGCAGCAGAACGGACAGACGCTGTATTTGTTCGGCACCATCCACGTCGGCGCCAAGGATTTTTATCCGCTGGAGCCGCGCCTTGCCGGCCTGCTGCGACAGGCGCCGGTGCTGGCGCTGGAAATCGATCCCCTGGGCGATCCGCAAAAACTGGCGCGCGCGGTGCAGCAGCATGGTCTGAGCGCCCAGGGCAGCGGCGCGTTGGCGCCGGCGTGGCGCCAGCGCCTTGAGCGTTTGCTCAAGCAGTACAACATCGCGCCGCAGTCGGTGGCGTCGATGAAGCCCTGGCTGCTGGCCACCATGCTGACGGTGAGCGAGTTTGCCGCGCAAGGCTATGACGCGTCGCTGGCGGTGGATGCGCATCTGTCAAAACAGGCGCATGCCGCCGGCCAGAAAGTCGTCGAGCTGGAATCGGCGGAGAGCCAGATGGCGCTGTTCGATCAGAAGATGACGCCGGCCGGGCAGCTGACCTTCCTGGAGGAGGCCATCAGCGGCATCGAGGACAAGGAGCAGGCCAGCCAGGCGCGCGAGATCGCCCAGGCCTGGCGCAGCGCCGATGTGAAGGCGCTGGACGCGCTGGCGCTGAAGGCGGAGCAGGACGCGAGCTTTTCCGGCCGCTTTGTGCAGAAGGTGTTGCTGGAGGGCCGCAATCCGGCGCTGGCCGATGGCCTCGTCGCGTTGATGGCGCGTGAAAACAACAGTGTGGCGGCGATCGGCGTGCTGCATCTGGTCGGCAAAACGAGCGTGCCGGAACTGCTGCGCGAACGCGGGCTGACGGTGGAACGAATTTACTGAGCTGGGGGAGGGTGCTGCGAGAAGTGGTGCCCTTTACGTGGATTGAACACGTGGCCTCTCCCTTACCAAGGGAGTGCTCTACCACTGAGCTAAAAGGGCATACTGATGTGGCGGTTTCACCGATTGCCGGCGAGACCGCCTTTTTTTCAGTGAGACCGGATCATAGTGCCAAAAGCTTGTTCGGTCAAGACTTCCAGCAACAAAGAATGCTCAATGCGGCCATCGATGATGTGCACGGTGTTGACGCCGGACTTCGCCGCATCCAGGGCCGATGAAATTTTAGGCAGCATGCCGCCGGAAATCGTGCCGTCGGCGAACATCTCGTCGATCTCGCGCGCCGACAGGTCGGTCACCAGATTGCCCTGCTTGTCCTGCACGCCGGCGATGTTGGTCATCATGATCAGCTTTTCCGCTTTCAGGATTTCGGCGATCTTGCCGGCCACCACGTCGGCGTTGATGTTGTAGGCCTGGCCGTCCTGGCCGAAGCCGATTGGCGAGATGATCGGGATGAAGGCGTCGTCCTGCAGCGCCTTGACCACGGCCGGGTTGATGGCCTCGATTTCGCCGACGAAGCCGATGTCCAGCGTCTGGCCCGGGTTGTCCTTGTCCGGCATGGCCATCTTGCGCGCGCGGATCAGACCGCCATCCTTGCCGGTCAGGCCGACGGCCTGGCCGCCGTAGTGATTAATCAACATCACGATGTCCTGCTGCACTTCGCCGCCCAGCACCCATTCGACCACTTCCATGGTTTCCTCGTCGGTGATGCGCATGCCTTGCACGAAGGTGCCCTGCTTGCCGATTTTCTTCAGCGCGTTGTCAATTTGCGGACCGCCGCCGTGCACGACTACCGGGTTCATGCCGACCAGTTTGAGCAAAATGACATCACGGGCGAAGCCGTGTTTCAGGCGTTCGTCGGTCATGGCGTTGCCGCCGTATTTGATGACGATGGTTTTGCCGTGGTAATTACGGATGTAGGGCAGCGCCTCGGCCAGAATTTGCGCCTTGATCCGTGGTTCAACGGAAGTCAGGTCGTCGGCGTCATTGCCTAGGTTCAGATTGGTCAGTTGGGTCATGGCGATTCCGGTAGATAGAATTTGGGCGCAATTTTACAGCCTGCGGCTGCACTCAAGCACGCATTATAGGGCCATCCTGTTGTAATTTCCCGCAAGCTCCGCTAGGCTGGGCCGATGAGCACCTGTTCCCGCTGCGGCGCGCAGTTCTCCTGCGCCATGAAGGACGCCGATCCAGCCGCTCCGGCCGAGCCGTGCTGGTGCACTTTTTTGCCGCCATCGCTGCCGGTTCCGTCCGTACCCGGCGCCAGTTGCTGGTGCCCGGCGTGTCTGCGGCGGCACATCATTGATCATCCTCAAACCCCGGCCCATACCCCGCCCGACAATAGCGCATAACCCTCGATGGGTGCGCTGAAAATGAACCCGCCCTCGCTTGACAAGCCAGGTGGCGCGGCGGACGATGACCACATCGTCCGCATCGTGCGGCTGGAGACCCAAATGGACCACGTCACCGGCGCGCTGCTTGACTTGAGGCGCGCGCAGGAAAACTTGCAGCGTACGCAAGAAGCACATCATCAGGCCATGCTGGCCGGATTCGCCTCCCTGCATGACAAGCTCGATGACGTCCAGCGCTATCTGATCGATCGGCAGGAGCGCGTGGCGGAGCGTCTGGACAAGCGTATCGACCAGGTGGACAACCGGATCGACCAGGTGAACAAGCGGATTGACCAGGTGAACAACCGCATCGACAGGCTGGTGTACTGGGTAGCCGGCCTGACGATCACCAATCTGGTCACCATGGTCGGCTTGATCCTGCGGGTGAGCGGCGCTATCTGATCAGCTCACCGTGCGGAAGAAGCGCAGCATTTCGCGGCTGGCGTCCGGGCCTTTGGCGTCGGTGTAGGTGCCGAGCGCGCTGCCGCCGGACCAGGCGTGGCCGGCGCCGTGCACCACCCAATGTTCGCCCACTGGCGTGCCGTCCGCCGTGGTGTGCGTGGTCTGCGTGTAGCGATGACCATTCGGCACCGCGCCCGACTGCACCCGCGGCCGCGCGCCGCGATGATGATGCAGGCGCTGCTCCATCACCTGCTCGCCATTGCGCGGATTCACCGTGGTATCGCCGTCGCCATGGAACACGATGATGGGCTGCGAACCGTTGCCCGCCTTGGGCGCGTGATGGACGCCGCGCTTCATCGCCGACAGCGCCGACGGCAAATCCTGCGCCGACGCAAACGGCAAGCCCGAATGCACGCCCACCGCCGCGAACAATTCCGGATACAGCGTGCCGGCAATCACCGCCATCGCGCCACCGGCCGACAAGCCCGCCACATACACCTGCCGCTCATTGACCGGATATTCGTCGATGATCTGCCGCGCGATGCCGGCGATGATGGACGGCTCGCCCTGTCCGCGCTGCTGGTCGATCGCGTTGAACCAGTTCCAGCATTTGGAGTGGTTGGCCTGCGCGGTCTGCTCCGGGTACACCACCAGCCAGCCCATTTCCTCGGCCAGCTGATTCATCTGCGTGCCGGTGGCGAAGTCATCCGGATTCTGTGTGCAGCCGTGCAGCATCACCAGCAGCGGCACCGCCTGGCCGTGGTAGCTGGACGGAATGTACAGCTTGTAATTGCGCGTGCCCGCATGGTTGCTGTAACTGCCCATGACGAACTGCGCTCCCGCCGGCAGCGGCTGGGCCGGCGCCGGATGCAGCACCGAGCCGATATCGATGGCGCGGTCCAGATTGGCTTGCAGGTCGAGCTTGATGCCCATGCGGTTCAGGATGTCCTGCGCGTATTCGGCCGGGTGGGTGGCCGGATTGATGTTGGCGCGCGTGGCCTGGGCCTGGGCTTGCTCCTGCGCTTGCGCCGGCGCCGCTTCGGTGGCGGTTGGCGCCGCCCCCGGCGGTGGATTAATGTCGCGCATGGCCGGGCGTTGCGGCGGCGCGGCCTTGTTCAACATCTGTCGCGCAGCCTCGCGCATCTGGTTGAGAATATTCAGTTTCATGGCACTCCTTAGTGGATGCGTTGTGCCAGCGCGGTCTTGAGGACAGCGCTGGCGTGCAGCGAGCCGAGTACAAAGATTGATTCGATGGTGGCCAGCGCCAGTTCGACCGAGACGTCGCTGGCGATGCTGGCCAGGCCCAGTACCTGGATTTGCAGCCGCTCGCCCGCCGCCTGGCTGGCTTCCAGATCGGCGCGCGAGAAATGTTGCATCCCCAATACCAGACTCTTGCGCGCCACGGTCTGCTTGACCACCTCGGCGTGCTGGTTCAGCTGATTGCGGATCGCCGTGCGTATCAGATCGGTACGGTTGGAGTAAAACCCTTCCTGCACCAGCAGATCAATCTGTCCTAGGTCGATCGGACCGAGATTGATGGTGATTTTTTCTGATTCGGCAATCTTCAGCTTGATTTCTTGCTTGGCCACGGTGTCTCCATCCATTTGCCATCTATATGGATGGTGAGTCTACGCTGATGCCGCCCCCGGTCAAGCGGCTTCGCGGCATAATGCAGCCATGAGTGAAGTAAACAACATAAGCCCCTCGCCGGTCCCCTCGCCTTGTGTCAGCCTGTGCAAGATGGACCTGGAGCGGCGTTACTGCATGGGCTGCCTGCGCAGCATCGAGGAAATCATCGCCTGGGGCCAGGCCGACGATGAGTACAAACGCGCCGTCTGGGCCGAGCTGCCGCGGCGGCGCGCCACCCGCCGTTGCGACGACGAGGAAAGATGAGTTTGCTGCCGGAGGCGATCCAGGTGCTGCAGCGTGGTTGGCTCTCCTCCAACAATATCATGCTGCTGGGCCGCCACGATACGGCGATCATCGATACCGGCTACGTCAGCCACGCGCCGCAGACGCTGGCGCTGGTGCGCCAGGTGTTGCATGGCCGCCATCTGGACCAGATCCTCAACACGCATCTGCATTCCGACCATTGCGGCGGCAACGCCATGCTGCAGGCGCATTTCGGCTGCCGCACCGCGATCCCGGTGGCCGAGGCCGACAAGGTGCGGCACTGGGACGAGGATGCGCTCAGCTTCAAGGCCACCGGCCAGCGCTGCGACCGTTTTACCTTCGACGCCACCGTGTCGCCCGGTGACGTGCTGCGGCTGGCCGACATGGCGTGGCAGGCGCTGGCGGCGCCCGGCCACGATCCGCATGCGCTGATTTTTTACTGTCCGGAAGCCAAGGTGCTGATCTCCGCCGACGCCTTGTGGGAAAACGGCTTCGGCGTGATCTTTCCCGAGCTGGACGGCCAGTCCGGTTTCGCCGAGGCGCGCGCCACGCTGGACCTGATCGCCGGGCTGGACGTGGCGGTGGTGATCCCCGGCCATGGCGCGCCGTTCACCGATGTGGCCGGCGCGCTGGCCCGCGCCCGTTCGCGGCTGGACTATCTGGCCGCCGATCCGCTGCGCAACGCGCAGAACGCGCTGAAGGTGCTGCTCAAGTTCCTGCTGCTGGAGCGCCAGCGCATCGCCCTGGCCGATGTGCCGGGGTTGCTGACCGCGATGCCGGTGTTTGCGGCCGCCAACAACCACTACCTGAAGCAGCCGCCGGACGCGCTCGGCCGGTGGGCGGTACAGCAGCTGGTGCGCGCGGCGGCGGCACGCGTGAAAGGTGAGTACTTACTTAACGTGTGATGCGCTGACTGCGCATGGTCTCCGGCAGCTCGGCCGCCAGGAATTCGATGAAGGCGCGGACCGCCGGCAACAGCCCGCGGCGTGACGCGTACACCGCGTGCAGCTGGTGCGAGCCGGCGCGGTACTCGGGGAACAGCATACTCAACTGTCCCGACGCGATGGCCTCGGCGCAGGCATTGAACGGCACCAGCGCGATGCCGGCGCCGCCGGCGGCGGCGATGGTCAGCAGCTCGACATCGTCCACCACCAGCGCCGGCAGATAATCGATTTCCACGATCTCGTCGCCGGGACCGGTGAGGCGCCAGCGCGGCGCCTCACCGTCCTGGCCGCCCTTGCCCAGGCCGGGCAGGTTGCGCAGCGCGCCGACGTCGGCAAACGGGCCGTGCGCGGCGATGAAGGCCGGACTGGCGACCAGCACCTGGTCGCTGACGCCAAAGGTGCGCACCACCAGTTCCGAGTCGTCGAGCGTGGTGCGGATGCGCATGGCCACGTCGAAGCCCTCGCCGATGACGTCCACGCGGCGGTTGGTCAGCTCCAGCTCCAGCCGGACATCCGGATGCGCGCACAGGAAGCGCGGCAGCAGCGGCGCCAGGAACAGGTGGGCCACCCCGGCCGGCGAACTGACGCGCACGCGGCCGGCCGGCCGCTCGCCGGCCTGTTCGGCCACCTCCATCGCGGCGCGGGCGGATTGGGTCATCGCTTCGCAATGGGCAAAAAACGCCGAGCCGACATCGGTCACGCGCATGGCCCGGGTGGAGCGCTGCAACAGCCGTACGCCCAGCCGCTGCTCCAGCTCGGCAATGCGGCGGCTGACACGCGATTTCGGAATGCCCAGCGCGCGGGCGGCGCCGGAAAAGCTGCCGTGCGTGACCACGGCGGCAAAAAAGGCCAGATCGTTGAAGTCTTCCATCATTGTCCCATCGGTAGAACGAACTGATCTATTTTAACGGCTGGTGCGGACAATGTCGCCGGCATATGCTGCATGTACTTTCTTTCAGGAGAACATCATGCAAATCCTTCACATCGATACCAGCATCTTTGGCGACGCCTCCGTCTCCCGTACCCTGAGCGCGGCGATCGCCGCCGAGCTGCGCGACCGTTATCCGGACGCCGGCTATGTGTATCGCGACCTGGCGGCGCAGCCGGTGGCGCACATGGACGCGGTGATCGCGGCCGGCTTCCGTCCCAGCGGCATCGAACATTTCAGCGCTGCCGACAAGGCCGAGCATGCGCTGTCGGAAACGCTGGTCACCGAATTGCTGACCAGCGATGTCATCGTGCTGGGTGTGCCAATGTACAACTTCTCGGTGCCCAGCCAGTTGAAGGCGTGGTTCGACCGGCTGGCGCAGCCGGGCCGGACGTTCCAGTACACGGCGGCCGGCCCGGTCGGCATCGCCGGCGATCAACAAGTGATCATGGCGTCCACGCGTGGCGGCGGCTACACCTCGGGGCCGGCGGCGGCGATGGATTTCCATGAGACCTACACCCGCGCCTATTTCGGCTTTCTCGGCATCAAGCGCTTTAACATCCTGCGCGCCGAGTTGCTGTCCAAGGGGCCGGAGCTGCGCAGCCAGTCGATCCGCGCCGCGCTCGACGGCGTGCCCGACGTGGTGGCCGCGCTGACGGCGCAGGGGGCCGTATGACGGTCGCGGCGGTGTGCGCCGCCGTCAGCATCGTGCTGGTGCACGGCGCCTTCGCTGACGGCGCCAGCTGGTCGCCGGTGATCGCGGCGTTGCAGGATCGCGGCTGTCATGTCGCCGCCGTGCAGAACCCGCTGACCTCGCTGGCGGACGATGTGGCCGCCACGCGCGCGGTGGTCGAGCGCCAGCCGGGCAAGGTGCTGCTGGTCGGACACTCGTGGGGTGGGGCGGTGGTGACCGAGGCGGGCAACCTGCCCCAGGTGCGCGGGCTGGTCTACCTGTCGGCGCTGGTGCCGGACAGCGGCGAATCGGTGGCGGGCCTACTGGACCGGCTCGGCGCACCGATGACCGGCCTGGCGCCGGACGCCGACGGCCGCATCTGGCTGGACGATCCGGCCGCCTACCAAAAGGTCATGGCGGCGGACGTGCCCGCCGCGACGGTGGCGCTGCTGGCCGCGACGCAACAGCCGATCGCCGCCAGCGCTTTCCGCGATACCATCTCGCGCGCCGCCTGGCACGACAAGCCGAGCTGGTATCTGATGACCGAGAACGATCAGGCGCTGCCGTTCGCGGTGCAGCGCAAGCTGGCGGTCCAGATCAAGGCCGGGACGGTGGTGTTGAAATCCAGCCACATGTCGCTGCAGTCGCAGCCGCGGCGGGTGGCCGATTTCATCCTGCACGCGGCGGAAAGCTTGTGATAAGGCAAATGTAGAGGGCGAGGTCTATTTGCGGCACGGTCGTACTATTTTCGATCTATAATCGTTCGACCCGATCAACTCACGTCAGCGAGCACGCCATGGCCTTGCCTGCAGTCCTGCAAAACCTCACTCTTCCCGTCATCGCCTCCCCGATGTTTATCGCCAGCGGTCCCAAGCTGGTGGCGGCCCAGTGCAAGGCCGGCATCGTCGGCTCGTTCCCGGCGCTGAACGCGCGTCCGGCCGAGTTGCTGGACGTGTGGCTGACCGATCTGCAGAAGGAGCTGGCCGACTATCAGGCCGCCAACCCGGACCAGCGGGTCGGCCCGATCGCCGTCAACCAGATCGTGCACCAGTCGAACGACCGCCTGGCGCATGACGTGGAAGTGTGCGTGAAGCACCAGATTCCGATCATCATTTCCTCGCTGCGCGCGCCGCCGAAAGAGATGCTGGACGCCATCCACAGCTATGGCGGCATCGTGCTGCACGACGTGATTTCCATCCGTCACGCGGAAAAAGCGCTGGAAGCGGGCGTGGACGGCCTGATCCTGGTGGCGGCCGGCGCCGGCGGCCATGCGGGCCCGCTGTCGCCGTTCGCGCTGGTGGGCGAGGTGCGCAAATTCTTCCAGGGCCCGATCGCGCTGTCCGGCTCGATCGCCACCGGCGACGCCGTGCTGGCGGCCCAGGCCATGGGCGCCGACTTCGCGTATATCGGCTCGCGCTGGCTGGCGACGCAGGAATCCAACGTCAGCGACGACTACCGCGAGGCGATCGTCGAATCGACGGCGGCCGATATCGTGTATTCCAATCTGTTCACCGGCGTTCACGGCAATTATTTGAAGAAGTCCATCGTCGCCGCCGGCCTGGACCCGGACGCGCTGCCGACCGCCGACAAGAGCGCGATGAACTTCGGCTCCAGCAGCGCCAAAGCCTGGCGCGACATCTGGGGCGCCGGCCAGGGCGTCGGCCTGATGGACGACATCCCGACCACCGCCGAGATGGTCGCGCGCCTGAAGCGCGAGTACGACGCCGCCCGCGCCCGCCTGGCGCTTTAGTCGCCGCCCCCGGCGGTCAGGCTGTCCCGCGCCACCGGTTTGCCGCGTAGCCAGACCGTGTCGACCGCGTCGTAGGCGCGGATATGTTGCAGCGGCGATTCCTTCAGTAGCAGCAGGTTGGCGACTTTGCCCGCTTCGATGGTGCCGAGGTCCCGGTCCAGATGGAAGGCCCGGGCGTTGTTGATGGTGGCGGCCTGGAAGATTTGTGCCAGCGACAGGCCGGCGTTGCGCAGGTTTTGCATCTCCAGATAGCCGTTCAGGCCCGGTATGTTGCCGTAGGTTGGCGAGGACGGCGTGTCGGTGCCGAACAGGAAGTTCGCGTTCTTGCCCGCCAAATAGGCCACCACCTGGCGCTGGCGGCGCAGCGGCGCTTCCATGCCCTGGCGAACCGCCTCGTCGGTTTCACCTTCTTCCGCCACTTCTTCCTTGAACCAGTTGCCTTCCGGCGTTTTCAGCCAGGCCAGCATGGCTGGCGGCAGCAGTTTGGCCAGTGCCGGCGTGTTCAGGTAGTCCGGATCGACATAGGCGCGCAGACCGTACAGCACTTGCATCGTCGGCTGGTAGCCGATGTTCTTTTCGACGACTTTGTCCAGCAATGTCGTCACTTCTTCCGGTAACTCCTTCGAATTGTTCAGTGCACCCCAGTGCCACATGCCGTGCGCCAGGACATCGGCGCCGCCGTTGACGGCGAAGGTTTGCGCTTCCAGTGAATTGGCGTGGGTGACCAGTACCAGATCGGCCTGCTTTGCCTGCCGGCGCACGTCGGCGTACATCTCCGGGCTCATCACCGGGAGGTTGCGCTGGCTGCCGAAGCCACGCTCGTAGTGGGTTTTCAGGCAGATGGCGTGGTCGGCCTTGACGCGGGCCACGCCTTGGGCCACGGTGTAGTCTTCCGGCTTGTACTGGGCGGGGATCTTGTCCTTCTGCGCGGCATCGTAAATGAAATTGGAAAACATCTGGAAGCGCTTTGCCGGCGCGATGAAGGCCGACGGGTAGCCATTGGCGATCACCAGCGGCGCGCCGCAGTCGTAGATGTCCGGGTGCAGCGGCATGGCCTTGACCCGGTCGATGAAGGCGCGGCTGCCGGCGGCCAGGTCGATCACGGTCGTGTAGCCGTAGTAGAGATAAGATCGCGGCATTTGCGCGAAGTAAGCGTCGGCCATGGCTTGCATGTGTTCGGATTGCTCGAAGCTCATGCCGGGCACGGCGAACAGATGGACATGCGAGTCGATCAGGCCGGGCGTCAGGTAGTAGCCTTGGCCATCGACGCGGGTGGCGCCGGCCGGTGTCCTGTTATCGGCACCGCGCTCGACGCGGACGATGCGCTCATTCTCGATCAGGACGCTGCCGGACTCGATGCGGTCCAGTTTTTCCGGCGACACCAGCTTGACGTTGGTGATCCAGGTCTGGCCGGCCATGGCCGGGGCGCACATCAGCAAGCTGACGATAAATTGGGGGAATTTCATGCGGGGCTCCTTGGGTTGGTGGAGCCAGTGTGGCGTGCCGGGGCGCGATTTGCGTCCCGGATCATGATTTGGCACGTCGCTACGCGGGCGCTTGCGCCTGTTCACGGAATTCACCCGGCGTCATGCCGGTGTGTTTCTTAAATGCGCGGTTCATCGCGCTTTTGCTGTTAAATCCAGCCATCAGTGACAGGTCAAGAATGCTGGTGCTGGCTTGCCTCGGGTCGTGCAGGGCGGTTTTCAGCGCGTCCACGCGGTAGCGATTCAGGAAATCGGCGAAATTGACGCCGCAGTGTTGATTGATGATCTGGGATAGTTCGTGCGGCGTCAACGCGACCTGCGTGGCTAGCTCTTCCAGCTTCAATTCGCCGTTGCGAAATGGCTGGTCTTGCTCCATGCAGCTGGTCAGCCTGGCCAGGAAGGCGTCGCGCTCGGTGGCGGCGAGTGGCTTGTCGGCGTAGCGCGGCTTGGGCGGTGGCGCGGGTGGCAGCGCTTGCGGACGATAGCCGAGCGGCAATCGCATTGCCGTGTAGGCGGTGGCGAACACGAACAGCATCAGCGCGCCGCCATCCACCGCCTCCACCGACAGCGGCAGGTCGGCATCCGCCGCCGCCATCGCCACGGCGAGCACGCTGAGCCCGGCGCTGAAGAGCCAGACGCGCATCAGCCGGCGCAGATCGGCCACCAGCGCGGACTCGGCCGGTACACGTTGCACCAGCCGATGGCCGGCGCGCAGGTAGCAAAACAGGATGGCCATTTTGACCACGGCGAACAGCGCCAGATACCACGGCCAGCCGTCGAATCCGCGCATCCAGGCCAGTTTTTCGTTGGCCGTACGCAAGTAGAAGGGCAGCATCGCCAACGTGGTGACGGCAAACGGCAGGAAATGCAGCAGCGCGCGCCGCCCCAGCGGCGCATCGGACAGTATGGCGTGCAGGTAGAGGTAGAGCAGCGGCCCCACCGCCAGCCCCAGCGTGACAATCGCCAGCGCGCTGTGCGGATAAGCCTGGTACAGATGGTTCAGCCCCAGCCACGCATGGCCGATGATTGCTGAAAAAATAAGCAGCAGCGCCGACAGCAGCCGGTTAGCGGTGCGCATCTCCGGCTGGCGCGGATGGATCAGCGAGATGCTGAGAAACACCGCCTGCGCGATGGCGGCAAGAAAGAGCCAGGAGATGATCGTGTTCACCATCCCGTCATCGTGCCATTATCGGCCGCGTGTGGCAATCGCCGGCGGCGGCCGGGCAGATCAGTTCTCGGTGTTGATCGCCCACAGGCCCGGCAGGTTGCGCCAGTAGCCGTAGGCGTCCATGCCGAAGCCGACCACGAAGCGGTTCGGGATGGTGATGCCGACGATGTCCGCCCGCACCGGTTTGGCCTTGCCGATGGCCTTGTCGCAGAACACGGCCAGGATCACTTCCTTGGCGCCCATGTCCAGCAGACGCTGTTTGACGTGGGCCAGCGTTTCGCCTTCGTCCAGAATGTCGTCCAGCACGATGACGGTGCGGCCGCTGACGTTGGAACGTGGCACCACTTTCCAGACCACCTCGCCGCCCCGGTCTTCGTCGCCGTAGCGGCTGACGTGGATATAGTCGAATTCAAGCGGGAAGGTCAGCTGCGGCAGCAGGTTGCCGGTGAATACCACGGCACCGCCCATCACACCCAGTACCAGCGGGAATTCTTCGCTGTCCGGTTGATCGTAGCGAGCGTTCAGGGTATTGGCCATTTCAGTGACGGCCTTATCGACGTCCTGTTTGGTGTAAAGCTCTTCGGCGTTCTGCATCAGTGCGCGGGCGCGGTTGTGGTGGAAATCTTGCATGATCTTTGTCATAAGAAAACATATGGAGGACGATATTATCCTCCATTTATTGGTAGTCGGGCACATCCGTGATGATTTTGTCGTCATCTGGCAGGGCGCGATGGATGAAAGGACATGCTGCGGATCGTGGTGGTTCGGCCATCTGATCGAAACATCCGACCGTCGAGAAAATGGCGTACGGCGCAGGCGGATAATAGTCTTCCGTTCAGCCGATTTTGCTATTGCAATTAAATGAGCTCGGACGGAAGCTGATATGCGTGTTTTAATTTCAGTCGCACTTATATTAAATTCGGGAAGAAGACGCCAGCGTGTGAATCAGACTTTGCACCTGTTGCAGAGATAGTGAAGGCGGGCTTTTTCGCCCAAGTCATGCCAAAAATAAGCATGAACTAACCAGTTTCCGGCATGTAAATCTCATCAAGCCGCACTGCGCAGCCGCTCCTGCCACCGATCCTGCATTTCTTGAAGCCGTATCCAACTATCCACCGAGCGGCCAACGACTCTGGATACGCGTTCTGCCATAGCGGGTGTAATTCTGCCTTGTCCATTTAATAGACGATTGACAGTCGGTGGTGATACGTCTAATTGCTCGCCGAATTGACGCGCACTTATTTTATTGGCATCAAAATACCACCATTTAATAAATTCACCAGGGGTAGGGGGATTGTACATTTCCATTGGTGATAATCCTGGTAATCAACGGCATACGCTTTTCCTTGTTTAAATTCAAACGTCAGGCGCCAATTGGCATTAACATTCACCGCCCAGCGTTGAGGTTTGGTTCCTTTCAGTTGATGGAAATGCCGGCCTGGCCGATCGATATGCTCCACTAGTTCAGCGCTATCCAATGCTGCAAGTAAATATTTAAGATGCGACTCATGATGAGGCTGTATTCCAGCCAGCGTGCCGGTCTCGAAATACTTTCGTAATCCCTGGTGTCGGAATGAGACGATCATGATCAATATAGATCTGCGTTGTTAACACAACAAGCTACAACAAGCTACAACAAGCTGAGCTATTTGAGCATTGCGCGGTCCCGACCCTTTAGCGGCAGATCAGGTAATCGCGGTATCATGGGAACAAGTTATTTAGAATGTTTTTTATGGATACCCCAACCCCTTCCCAGGTCGCCGAGCGCCTGGCCCGATTGCGGGCCGCGATGCGTCAGCGCCAGATCGACGCGCTGATGATTCCATCGGCCGATCCGCACCTGTCCGAATACCTGCCGGAACGCTGGCAAGGCCGTGAATGGGCGTCCGGCTTCACCGGCTCGGTCGGTACCCTGATCATCACGCCAGCGTTCGCCGGCCTGTGGACCGACGCCCGCTACTGGACTCAGGCCGAGCAGCAACTGGCCGAAACCGGCATCCAGCTGATGAAGCTGACCTCCGGCGCCAGCGTGCAATATGTTGACTGGTTGGCAAGCAATCTGGAATCCGGCCAGACCCTGGCCGTCGACGGCGCCGTGCTCGGCCTGGCCATCGCCCGCTTGCTGCACACCGCGCTGGGCGCCAAGCATGTCAAATTGAACACGGACCTCGACCTGCTGGCGCAGGTCTGGCAAGACCGTCCGGCGCTGCCGGCCGCGCCGATTGACGAACATCTGCCGCCCCACGCCACGCACAGCCGCCGCGACAAGCTGGCCGCGCTGCGCGACGCCCTGCAACAGGCCGGCGCTAATCACCACCTGCTGTCGACGCTGGACGACATCGCCTACCTGTTCAACCTGCGCGGCGCCGACGTCAACTTCAACCCGGTATTCCTGTCGCACGCGCTGATCACGCCGGCGGGTGCGACGATTTACGTCGCCGACGGCAAAATCCCGTCCGCACTGCGCGCCGCGCTGGCCACCGAGGGGATCGATGTCGCGCCGTATGAAACGGCCGCCGCCGCCCTCGGCGCGCTGCCGGCCGACGCCACCGTGCTGCTCGACCCGCGCCGCGTCACCTACGGCACCTGTCTATGGCTACCGGCCACGGTCCAGGTCATCGAGGCGATCAACCCGACCACGCTGGCCAAGTCGCGCAAAAGCGAGCAGGACGCCATCCACGTGCGCGCCACGATGGACCAGGATGGCGCCGCGCTGTGCGAATTCTTCACCTGGCTGGAGCAAACACTGTCCGACCCGGATCGCGCTCCGCTGACCGAAGTCGACATTGACCGGCAGATCACCGCCGCCCGCGCGCGCCGCCCCGGCTTCATCAGCCCGAGCTTCGCCACCATCGCCGGCTTTGGCGCCAACGGCGCCATCATGCATTACCGCGCCACCGAAGCGCGCCACGCCACCATCGAGGGCAACGGTCTGCTGCTGATCGATTCCGGCGGCCAGTATCTGGGCGGCACCACCGATATCACCCGCGTGGTGGCGGTCGGCCGCATCACCGAGGAGCACCGCCGCGATTTCACGCTGGTGCTGAAGGGGCTGATCGCCTTGTCGGTCGCCCGCTTCCCGCGCGGCACCCGCTCGCCGATGCTGGACGCCATCGCCCGCGCGCCGCTGTGGGCCGAGGGCCTGGACTATGGCCACGGCACCGGCCACGGCGTCGGCTACTTCCTCAACGTGCATGAAGGCCCGCAATCGATCTCGCAGTCGGCCATGCCGGAGCCGCAGACGGCGATGGAGCCGGGCATGATCACCTCCATCGAGCCGGGCTTGTACCGCACCGGCCGCTGGGGCATCCGCATCGAAAACCTGGTGCTCAACCGTCCCGCCGGCCAGACCGGCTTTGGCGAATTCCTCAACTTTGAAACCCTGACTATGTGCCCGATCGATACCCGCTGCATCGAAACCGCGCTGCTGCGCGCCGATGAGCTGCGCTGGCTGAACGACTATCACGCCACGGTGCGCAAGCGCCTGGCGCCGTTGCTGTCCGGCGCCGCGCTGGCTTGGCTGCACACCCGCACGGAGGCCTTATGAGCGGCCGCGCAACCCGAGCCACCAGCGCCATCGACCGCCTCAAGCGCCGCACCGGCAATGAGAAATATTCGATGACCGTCACCGGCAACGGCCACTTTCTGCTGTCCGAGGGCGCCGGCAACGCGCCGCTGAACGCGCCGATGGAGCTGGATCAATTCGTCGCCTTCGTCAACGGCATCGCGCCGCCGGCGCCGAAGCGGGTCAGCAAACTGGATGTTGCCTTTGAAAAGCAGCTCACTAAAAAAGGCTCTTGATGCCCGCCATTGAATTCCTGCAGGCCTACTGGTCGCACTCGGAGCTGGCCACCAACGCGGTGATTTTGCTGAATTTGCTGGGGGCCTTGCTGCTCGGCCTGCTGGTGGGCTATGAGCGCTCGTACCACGGCCGCGCGGCCGGCATGCGCACCTATGGCCTGGTGTGCATGGCGTCGGCCGCGCTGACCGTGATCGGCGGCTACCCCGGCCACTGGTTCGGCGGCCATGTGTCGACCTTTCTGGTGAACTCGGACCCGACCCGCATCGTGCAGGGCATCGTCACCGGCATCGGCTTTCTCGGCGCCGGCGTGATCATGCGCGAAGGCTTCAACATCAGCGGCCTGACCACGGCGGCGTCGATCTGGGCCTCGTCGGTGATCGGCGTGATGGTGGGCGTGGGCTTCTATCTGGGCGCGATCGGCCTGGCGATGTTGTGCGCCGGTTCGATGATTTTCCTGACCAAGGTCGAGGCGTGGCTGCCGTCGCGCCACGCGATCGCCATCACCATGCGCTTCAAGGCCGGTTACCGGCCGCAGGAGCAGGCCTTGCGCGCCATGGCGGCCCAGCGCGGCTATGAAATCGCCGGCGGCTCGCTGATGATCGGCAGCGAAGGCGGCATGCAGGAGTGGCGCTTTGTGGCGATTGCTTTCAGCAAGCGCAGCGGCGCGCCGATGGCGGTGCTGTCGGCCGAGCTGGCCGAGTTCGACGGCATCCACAGCTACCAGTTGACCCATGCGCGCAACTGACGCTGAGACGCCGGCCGCGTCCCTCAATCTGATCGGCGCCGGCCACGTGGGCCGCGTGCTGGGACGGCTGTTCGCACAGCACGGCGCCTTCGCGCTGCAACAGGTGCTGACCCGCTCGGTGGACTCGGCGCGGCAAGCGGTGGCGTTCATCGGCGCCGGCCAGGTGGCCAGCGCCTATGACCAACTGCTGCC
This sequence comes from Duganella lactea, assembly GCF_009857505.1. Classification (GTDB taxonomy): domain Bacteria; phylum Pseudomonadota; class Gammaproteobacteria; order Burkholderiales; family Burkholderiaceae_D; genus Rugamonas; species Rugamonas lactea. Next base: position 118,015 of record NZ_WWCP01000001.1, on the reverse strand, counting down.
GGCCGCCGTGCACTTGCTGGCGGTGGGCGACGACCAGATCGTCGCCGCCAGCGAGGCGCTGGCGCGCGCGGTGCCGCTGCGCGACAGCGTGGTGTTCCATTGCAGCGGCGCGCTGGCGTCCGACCGGCTGCAGGCCGCGCGCGACGCCGGGGCGCTGGTGGCCAGCGTGCATCCGGTGCGCAGCTTCGCCGATCCGGCGGCGGTGGCGGCGCAATTTGCCGGCACCTTCTGCGGCGTCGAGGGCGATGCCGGCGCGTTGGCCATGCTGACGCCGGCCTTGCAAGCGATCGGCGCGCAGCCAGTGCCGATCAACGCCGCGGCCAAGACGGTGTATCACGCGGCGGCGGTGTTCGCCAGCAACTACCTGGTCACGGTGCTGGACGCCGCGCTGCGCGCCTACCAGGCGGCCGGCATTCCGGAGCCGGTGGCGCGCCAGCTGGCGCAGCCGCTGGCCAGCGAGTCGATGGCCAATGTGTTCCGACTTGGCGCGGCGGCGGCGCTCAGCGGCCCGATCGCGCGCGGCGATATGGCCACCGTGGCGCGGCAGCAGCAGGCGGTCAGTCAGTGGGACCCGGACACCGGAGCGTTGTATCAGTCTCTTGTCGCTCCGACCACAGATCTGGCGCGGCGAAAACAGCGGAAATAGCGCTTCAGCGCGTATCTCCTTGTAAATTACTACTTAACAACTATATTTTAAGTAGATGTAGCGCCGCACTGCACAACAGGCTGAAGGCGGAATGACACGAAATGTGAAAAATAAGTACGGGATTAGTCGACAAACCACGGAATTAGCAATAAGCTTGTTTCTCAGAATGTTTTCTATAAGAATCAATCTGCAAGCTAACCGGCGCCAAATTTGGATAAAGTAGGGGTAAGAACATGTTATTTCTGAAGAGTACGACCGTCACGAAAGCGCCAGGCATTTACGACGTGGACATCGCCGCCAAACCGCCGGGCAAGACCTTCGGCGTGTTCCTGGCCACCGATCCCGACAATCCACCCACCGAAGTGCTGGCCCAGCTGGCCGCCCTCGGCTTCAAGCAGACCTACAGCGGTGGCTACACCCATAAGGACCGCGGCAAGGTGCTGGACCTGCACTTCCAGAAAGCCGGCACCGACCTGTTCGAAGGCTGGAAGCCGGAAGAGCAGGAAGCCAACATGGCCGCCATCAACGCGCTGTTCGGCGGCATCGGCATCACCGTCACCCCTCGGGTGATGAGCCTGGCCGAAGCCTACGCCTGATCTAGCCACTCACCTCGATGTGGTAGAGCGCCCACGGCGCGCCGCCGAACCGCGCCGCCAGCGGCAGGGCGGCCAGCGCCGGCACCTTGCCCGCATCGCACAGTGCCCATAACGGGCCGAGTCCGCCCAACGCCATCGCCGCGCCATCCATCCGGGTGGCGACGATCCAGCGTTGCGCGCGCGCCTGCGCCACCGTCACCGCCGCCGCATAGCCATCCACCGCCCGCAGGATCAGCCGGGTGTCGTCGCGCAATTGCGCGCCGGCCGCTTGCATCACGTCCAGCAGCAGCGGGCCGCTCAGCGTGTGTGGCCGCGCGTCGTATTCCAGCGTCGGCTGGATGGTGACGGCCGGCAGCGCCGCCAGCGCGGCGTAGTCGAACGCGTGCGCGTGCTCGAAACGGATCTGCTGCTTGGCCATCATCACATCGCGCGCCGGATCGAACTTGCCCCGGTTGGGCTTGGTGATGGCGCCGGTGACGGTCAGCAAGGCCGGGCCGGCTGGCGCGGTGGCTGCTGTGGCGGCGCCAGGCAAGGCCGCCGCCAGGCCGGCCACCCCGGCCGTGCCCAGGAATTGGCGTTTTTTCATGCGGGAACTCCTCGAATCCTTAGTGCCGGTATCATACCGTGCATGGACCTGTTTGCTGACGATACCTCTCTGACGCCGATACCGCTGGAAGACGGCGAGCTGTGGTTTCAGCAGCGGCTGGCGCTCGACCTGGCGCCGGACGAGGTGATGCGCCGCCTGCTGGCCGAGACCGATTGGCGGCACGAGCAAATCCATGTATGGGGCAAATGGCATGCGCAGCCGCGCCTGTCCGCCTGGCACGGCGAGGCCAGCTACCGCTACTCCGGCAAAACCTTTCATCCGCAGCCGTTCACGGCCTTGCAACGGCATCTGCAGCAGGCCGTCGAGCTAGCCACCGGACGCCGCTTCAACAGCGTACTGCTCAACTATTACCGCGATGAACGCGACAGCATGGGCTTTCATGCCGACGATGAGCCCGAGCTGGGGCCGGAGCCGGCCATCGCCTCGCTCAGCTTCGGCGCGCCGCGCACCTTCATCCTCAAGCACCGCAGCCGCTCGCATACGCTCAAGCTGGCGCTGGGCGACGGCAGCCTGCTGCTGATGGCCGGCACGTTGCAGCGGCACTGGGTGCACGGCATCAACAAGGAACGCACGCCGCGCGGGCCGCGCATCAATCTGACCTTCCGGCTGATCGCCTGACGCGCTTGCGCGACGGCTTTAAGCCATCTTTAAGTTTGGCGCATCTTGAAATTTGCCAATGATCGTTTGGCTTACATCTCGTCACACTTCTTACTAATTCGGTCGTGACGTGTGGGAGTTCGAGTGCTATCTTGGACACATCGCAATTCGCTAGTAACTGCGATCCCAAGCAAGACCACTTTTTAACTTTTTGCTGAAAGATCAAAATCATGAAAAAAATCATCTTCGCCCTGGTTGCTTCCGCAGCCGCTCTGAGCGGCACCGCCGCCTACGCCCAATCGAACACCCAAGACGCCGCCGGCACCGCTTACATCGGCGCGGGCGTGGTGGGTAGCCGCTACAACTTCGACGCCGCAGGCGATGGTTCGCAAAGCGGCGACAACAAGACCGGCTCCAAGGCCGCGGGCAAAATCTACGGTGGTTACAACATCGACAATACCTGGGCGGTAGAAGCCGGCTACACCGACTTCGGCAAGCGCAGCTACAACTACACCCAGGGCGGCGCCGCTGGCGGCATCAACACCGACGCGCACTCGTACTACGTGGCCGGCAAAGGCACCTGGCCTGTGGCGCGTGACTTCGCCGTGTTCGGCAAGCTGGGCGTCGCCCGCAATCACAATGAAGTGACCACCAGCGGCGTCGCCTCGCTGAACGGCAGCGACAACAAAACCGCGCTGTACGCTTCGGTGGGTGGCGAGTACGCCATCAACAAGAACGTGAAAGTGTCGCTGGAGTATGAAAACTACGGCAAGAGCGATATCGACACCGGTCGTAAAGCCGGTGCCGTTACTGCGGGCCTGCGCTACAACTTCTAAGCGCAGCGTCGCATAGTCTCTTCAAGTAAGAAGGGCCGGGTCTGCTAACGCAGGCCCGGCCCTTTGACATGGTGCGGCTGATTAGTTGGTCAGCGGCTTGTAGCGGATACGCTTCGGCTTGGCGCCTTCCTCACCCAGGCGTTTCTTCTTGTCGGCTTCGTACTCTTGGTAGTTGCCGTCGAAGAAGGTCACTTGCGAGTTGCCTTCGAACGCCAGGATGTGGGTGGCGATACGGTCCAGGAACCAGCGATCGTGCGAGATCACCATCACCGAGCCGGCGAATTCCAGCAGCGCATCTTCCAGCGCGCGCAGGGTTTCCACGTCCAGATCGTTCGACGGCTCATCCAGCAGCAATACGTTGCCGCCCTTGAGCAGCGTCTTGGCCAAGTGCAGACGACCGCGCTCACCGCCGGACAGGTTGCCGACGATCTTCTGCTGGTCGCCGCCCTTGAAGTTGAAGCGGCCCAGATAGGCGCGCGACGGCATTTCGAAGCGGCCCACGCTCAGCACGTCGGCGCCGCCGGACACGTCCTCAAACACGGTCTTGCTATCGGCCAAGGCGTCGCGGCTCTGGTCGACCAGCGAAATGCGCGCGGTCTTACCGATCACCACTTCGCCGCTGTCCGGCTGGTCAATGCCGGCGATCATTTTGAACAGCGTCGATTTACCGGCGCCGTTCGGGCCGATGATGCCGACGATGGCGCCCGGCGGAATCGTGAAGGAAACATTGTCCAGCAGCAGGCGGTCGCCGAAGCCTTTCGACACGTTCTTGAATTCGATCACTTCGTTGCCCAGACGCTCGGCCACCGGGATGAAAATCTCCTGGGTCTCGTTGCGCTTCTGGTATTCGTACTCGCTCAGCTCGTTGAAACGGGCCAGACGCGCCTTCGACTTGGCCTGACGCGCCTTTGGATTCTGACGCGACCATTCCAGTTCCTTCTGCAGCGCGCGCTGGCGCGCCGATTCGGTGGCTTCTTCCTGCTTCAGACGGTCCTGCTTCTGGTCCAGCCACGACGAGTAGTTGCCTTTCCATGGGATGCCATGGCCGCGGTCCAGTTCCAGAATCCACTCGGCGGCGTTGTCGAGGAAGTAGCGATCGTGGGTGATGCCGACCACGGTGCCAGGGAAGCGCAGCAGGAACTGCTCCAGCCACTCGACCGATTCCGCGTCCAGGTGATTGGTCGGTTCGTCGAGCAGCAGCATGTCCGGTTTGGACAGCAGCAGCTTGCACAGCGCCACGCGGCGCTTTTCACCGCCGGACAGCACGCCGATCTTGGCGTCCCACGGCGGCAGGCGCAGCGCGTCGGCGGCCATTTCCAGTTGCAAATTCAGGTTGCCGCCATCGGACGACGAGATGATCGCTTCCAGCCGCGCCTGCTCTGCGGCCAGCGCGTCGAAGTCGGCGTCTTCCTCGGCGTAGGCGGCGTACACGGCGTCCAGCTTGGCTTGCGCCTCGAACGCCTCGCCGAGGCCGGATTCGACTTCCTGGCGCACGGTTTTTTCCGGGTCCAGCTGCGGCTCCTGCGGCAGGTAGCCGATGTTCAGACCCGGCATCGGGCGTGCTTCGCCCTGGATGTCGGTATCGATGCCGGCCATAATTTTCAGCAAGGTCGACTTACCGGAGCCGTTCAGGCCCAGTACGCCGATTTTTGCGCCTGGGAAGAAGGACAGCGAAATATCTTTCAGAATCTGGCGCTTGGGCGGGACGATTTTGCCCACGCGGTTCATGGTATAGACGTAATTTGCCATTGAGAATCTCAGTGAGGGTGCAAGGAAGGACGACAGGATACGATAAATCCGCGTATTCTCCCACTATTCTCCCACTATTTGGCGCGCCGGCCGACCCACAGCCCCTCGGCCACGAACAGCATCAGCGCGCCCCAGATCATCATGAAGCCGATCAGCCGTTGCGGCGGGAAGGCCTCGTGGAAGAACCACACGCCCAGCATCGCCTGGATGGTCGGCGCCAGGTACTGGGCCAGCCCCAGCGCCGCCATCGGAATCTTGCGGGCGCCGGCGGCGAACAGCAGCAGCGGAATCGCGGTGATTGGCCCGGCCGCCGCCAGCAGCCAGCGGGTGCTGTCATTGGGCGTGTGAAGGAAGGTGTTCTGGCCGTGCCAGGTCAGCCAGCCGACATAGGCCAGCGCCAGCGGCAGCAGCAACATGGTTTCCAGCGACAAGCCTTCCAGCGCCTCCAGCGCCGCGGTCTTGCGCAGCAGGCCGTAGCAGCCGAAGGTGATGCCCAAAATCAGCGCGACCCACGGCAGATGGCCGCCTTGCCAGGTCAGCCAGGCCACGCCGCTGGCGGCCAGCGCGATGGCCAGCCACTGGCGGCGACGCAGGCGCTCGTGCAACACCAGCACGCCCAGCAGCACATTGATCAGCGGATTGATGAAGTAGCCCAGGCTGGCGTCGATGACGTGGCCGTTGTTGATGGCCCAGATATATACGCCCCAGTTGGCCGTCAGCAGCAGCGCGCTGGCGCCAAAGCTGGCCAGCACGCGCGGCTGCCGCGCCACCCTGGGCAGCCATTTCCACTGCTGGCGCACGCTCAGCACCACCACCAGGAACAGCAGCGACCACAACATGCGGTGGGCGAGGATTTCCTGCGGCGGCACTTCCTTGATGGCGTGGAAATACAACGGGAACAAGCCCCATAACAGGAAGGCCAGCAAGGCGTACAACAGACCGGAATTCATCGGAAAGATCGGCTAAAAGGAATGGTCAATCTGGCATTATCGCTCATCCGTGCACGCTCCGCTGGCGGCCGCGCTCGCGCTGGCGCGAGCGGCAGCGTACACTCTCGGTATTGATCGTCCCAACCGCTTTTGACCATGCCAAAATATCCTTGCGTTTTGCATAAACATCACCTATTGTGCAATGCACCAAAACAACAGCAGGTGCAATCTTGACCGAGCAACACAAGAAAAGCAGTCTGGCGGCGCTGACGCTGGCGGCGATCGGCATCGTCTATGGCGACATCGGCACGAGCCCTCTTTACACCCTCAAAACCATTTTCGATCCCGAGCACGGCCTGGCGCTGAGCGAGGCCAACCTGCTGGGCATTATTTCGCTGATTTTCTGGGGCCTGACCATCATCGTCTCGCTCAAGTACGTGACGCTGGTGCTGCGCGCCGATAACCGCGGCGAGGGCGGCATCATGGCGCTGATGGCGCTGGCCCTGAATTCGGTCAGCAAGGCGGCGCCGCGCTGGCACTTCCCGCTGATGCTGCTGGGCGTGTTCGGCGCCACCATGTTCTATGGCGACAGCGTGATCACCCCGGCCATCTCGGTGCTGGGCGCGATCGAGGGGCTGGAGGTGGCCGCGCCCGGCCTGGAGCAGTACATCGTGCCGCTCACCATCATCGTGCTGATCTCGCTGTACGCGATGCAGCGCCACGGCACCGCCGGCATCGGCCGCTTCTTCGGCCCGGTCATGGTGCTGTGGTTCGCCGCGCTGGCCGCCATGGGCGTGATCAACATCATCGAGGCGCCGCAGATCCTGGCCGCGCTCAATCCGCTCCACGCGCTGCGCTTCATGTACGAGAACCGCATGATCGCCTTTGTCGCCATCGGCGCGGTGGTGCTGGCGCTGACCGGCGCCGAGGCGCTGTACGCCGACATGGGCCACTTCGGCAAGCAGCCGATCCGCGCCGCCTGGTTCATGATCGTGTTCCCGGCGCTGGCGCTGAACTATCTGGGCCAGGGCGCGCTGCTGCTGACCCATCCGGGCACCGTCGACAACCCGTTCTTCCACCAGCTGGGCGACTGGGCCGTCTACCCGCTGGTGATCCTGTCCACGGCGGCGGCGGTGATCGCCTCGCAGGCCACCATCTCCGGCACCTTCTCGATGACCAAGCAGGCCATCGCACTTGGCCTGCTGCCGCGCATGCGCATCCTGCACACTTCGGCCACCGAGATCGGCCAGATCTACATCCCGGCCGTCAACTGGCTGCAACTGATCGTGGTGTTGCTGGCGGTGGTCGGCTTCGGCTCGTCCGACAAGCTGGCCGGCGCCTACGGCATCGCCGTCACCGCCACCATGCTGGCCACCACGGTGCTGACCTTCTTCGTCATCCGCTACCGCTGGCACCTGCCGCTGGCGCTGTGCATCGGCGCCACCGGCCTGTTCCTGACGCTGGACATCGCGCTGTTCTCGGCCAGCACGCTGAAGCTGTTCCACGGCGGCTGGTTCCCGCTGCTGCTGGGCGTGGTGCTGTTCACCGTGATGCTGACCTGGAAGCGCGGTCGCCAGCTGGTGTTTGAAAACTTGCAGAAGCACGCCATTCCGCTGGAGGACTTCCTGGCATCGCTGTTCGTGGCGCCGCCGACGCGCGTCTATGGCACCGCCATCTTCATGCGCGGCGAGAGCGACGGCGTGCCGCACGCGCTGCTGCACAACCTGTCGCACAACAAGGTGCTGCACGAGCGGGTGGTGTTCGTCACCGTGCACATCGTCGAGGAACCGTATGTGGCGGCGGCCGACCAGGCCAAGATCACCGACCTCGGGCACCAGTGCTATCAGTTGAACATCTACTATGGCTTCAAGGACGAGCCGGATATTCCGCGCGTGATGCAGCTGTGCGAGCCTCTGGGCCTGCCGTTTGAGATGATGGAGACGTCTTTCTTCATCGCCCGCCAGACGGTGATTTCGGCGCCGGGGCAGGGCATGGCCACCTGGCGCGAGCATCTGTTCGTGGCCATGTCGCGCAATGCGCGCGGCGCCGCCGACTACTACCAGATTCCACCGAACCGCGTCATCGAACTGGGCACGCAAGTGGAAATTTGAAGACAAAAAGATGTAACTGAATGTAGTGCCGGGAGTGGAAGGGTTGACGTCTGCTAAACTTCTGCGCCGGGACGACCGAATACGAATACTCATCAAAAGGTAAATATGAAAGCGATGTTGCAACTTATCGTTGCTGCGGCTTGCGCAGCAACTCTGGTCGCCTGTGGCGGCGGCGATAAAACTCCGCAGGCGGTGGTGGTGGCGCAGCCGGACTACAAGCTGACCGAGACCGCCGTTGGCACCGGCAGCGTGGTGGCGGCGGCCGGCGACACCGTGACCTTCAAGTACAACGGCTATCTGTACAACGCCAACAACGCGGCCAACGGCTATCGCGGCGACAAGGTGCGCAGCACCTATGACAGCAACACCACGTTCACCTACACCGTGGGCGTGGGCGCCGGCGCGTTCACTGCCGGCATCGGCCCGGGCTGGGACATGGCGCTGGTCGGCATGCGTGCCGGCGGCACCCGCACCGCGATCCTGCCCGCCAACCTGGCGTATGGCGCCACCGCCTACGAGGCGGTGACCGCCAACGGCATCACCTATAGCGCGATTCCGGCCAACTCGCCGATGGTGTTCGACTTCGAAATGGTCAGCGTCACCAAGGCGGTCGTGGTCACACCGGTTCCGGCGCCAACCACGCTGGTGATCAAGGACACCACCACCGGCACCGGCGACACCGCCGCCGCCGGCAAGACGTTGACCGTGGCCTACAACCTGTATGTGTATGATGGCGGCTCGGTCACGCTGCGCAGCGCGCTGAAGGAAACCAACAGCAACTTCTCCTTCGTGCTGGGCGCCGGCGCGGTCATCAAGGGCTGGGATCAGGGCCTGGTCGGGATGCAGGTTGGCGGCACCCGCACGCTGACCATTCCGCCTGATCTGGCGTATGGCGCTGCCGCGCAGCAGGACGCCGCCGGCAACGTCACGATCCCCGCCAACTCCACGCTGGTGTTCGATATCTCGCTGACCGCCGTGAAGTAAGCGCAGAGCGCATCGAAAAGGCAGCTTCGGCTGCCTTTTTCTATTCGCGCAGCGCGCGCGCCGGCGTGATGCGCATCGCCGCCCAGGTGTGGCGCGCACTGGCTGCCAGCACCACCAGTAGCGCCGCCGTCAGTGCCGCCAGCGGCGCCCAGGCGCCCAGCGGCGAGCGCTCGGCGAACGGCGCCAGATAGCGCGCGATCGCCAGCCAGGCCGGCGGCAGCGCGATCAAGGCCGCCACGCCGGCCAGCAGCACGAACTCGCGGCCGACCAGCAGCGCAATCGCCGCGCGGCCGGCGCCGTGCAGCTTGCGCAGCACGATCTCGCGCGCGCGCCGCTGCACGCTGTGCGCCGCCAGCACGTAGATGCCGAACGCCGCCAGCACCAGCAGCATCGCCGTGGCGCAAGCCAGCAGGCGCGCCAGCCGCAGGTCATCGGCGTACGCTTGCGTGTAGTAGCCTGCCACCGGCCGCAGCGACACCGGCTGCGTCGGATAGTGGCGCAGCCAGACGGCGGCGATGGCCGCCTCCACCTCGGCGCGCGCGACGCTGCCGTCCAGGCGCACCGTCATCAGGCCATTGTCGCGCAGTACCATGTAGATCATCGGCCGCACCGGATCGCGCAGTGTTTCCCAGCGCAGGTCCGGCGCCACACCGACCACGCGCCACGGGCTGCCGTTGATGCGCTGGCCCAGCGCCTGCTGCGCCGAGGTCCATCCCAGCGCCGTCACCGCCGCCTGGTTCAGCACCACGTTCTGCTCACCCTCCGCCGCCTGCCGCTCGCGCGCGTCGAACACCCTGCCGGCCAGCGCCGGCACCTTGTACACCTTGAAGAAGTCCGCTCCCACCCACTGCACCGACAATGCCACGCTGCTGCCATCGACACGCTGGACGTTGCTGCTGCCGCGCGTGCCGGTGCGGTCGTCGCGGCCCGGCACATTGCCACTCCAGGTCGCGCTGGCCACGCCGGGGAGCCGCGCCACCGCCTCGCGCAGCGTGTCCGCAGGCGGTTGGCTGACCGGGATCGGCATCTCCACCGCCAGCAGCGGCGCAGGATCGAAGCCGGGGGGCGCGGACGCGGCGAACTGCGTCTGCCAAAGAATGGCCAGCGCCACGCTGCCCATGCCGATGGCGGCGCTGAACTGCACCGCCGTCAGTGCGCGCCGCAACCATGCACCGCCGGGCGTCTCGCCGCTGCGTTGCGCCAGTGTGGCGCGCATGTCGATACCGCGCGCCAGCCAGCCGGGGTAGGCGCCGGCCAGCACGCCGACCACCGCGCCGAACGCCACGCAGGCCAGCACCGATAGCGGCGTGAACACGCCGTCCAGCTGCCGTTGCAGCAGTTCGGACGCCAGCGGCAGCAGTAGCCATGCCAGCAGCACGCCCAGCGTGGCGGCGGCGGTGGACAGCAGCAGCGCCTCGCTCATGAACTGCAGCAGCAACTGGCGCGTGCCGGCGCCCATCACGCGCCGCACGGCGATTTCGCGCTGGCGGCGCTGCGCCCGCATGGTCGCCAGATTGATGTAGTTGACCACCGCCAGCAGCAGTATCAGCAGGCCGGCGGCGCCAAGCGCCAACACCATGCGCTGGTCGCCGCGCTGTCCGGCGCCCATGGTGTTGGCCACCGTGCGGTCGAAGTAAGCGTCGGCCAAGGGACCGAGCCCGATATCGACCATCTTGCGTCCATTCAGCGCCGCCTTCAGTTCCGGCGAGGACATATCGCCCCATGGGGCCCGGTCGATCACGTCCTGCAGCGCTTTTTGCAGCGCTTCCGGGCTGGCGCTGGTTTTGACGTAAATGCGGCCGGCGATGCCCATCCAGTTGGACAGCGCTTCGCGCCGCTGCTGCTCGGTCCACAGCGCCGTGCCGGTGCCGACCAGCATGTTGAACTGCAGGGTACTGTTGGATGGCCGGTCCGGCAGCAGCGCGCACACCTGCAGCGTGTGTCCATCGAGGACGATGCTCCGGCCCAGCGCCTCGCTAACGCCGAACAGCTGGAGCGCGGCCTTGCGCGTGAGCGCCAGACCGTCAGGCTGCGTCAGCGCCTGTTGCAGATCGCCTTGCAGCGCGCGCAGTCCGGCAATTCGTTCGAACGCCGGATCGACAGCGGTATAGTCGACCATGCGCGGCACGCCGTGCTGGTTCACGCTTGCCTGCCTTGGCCACCAGATACTGGCCTCAAGCGGCAGGCCGCTTTGCAGGGCGACGCTGCGCAGCGCGAATGGCGTGTACTCCATCCACTGCGGCTGCGGGATGAAATTGAGCCGGTGCTTGATCAGGAAAACCTGCTCGCGCTGCGGCACATCGCGGTCATAGCTGAAGGAGTAGTGCACAAAGCCCATCAGCAGGAAACACACGGCGAAGCCGGCGGCGAGGCCGAATAATTCCACCGCGGAGTTCAGTGGATGGCGCAGCAGCAGGCGCCAGGCGATACGGAAGTCACGCAACATCATGCGGCCTGCAGTGCATCGACCATGATGCGCCCATCCAGCAGATTCAGGGTGCGCGAGGCTTGCGCCGCGTGGTCGGGCGAGTGCGTGACCATGACCACCGTCGTGCCTTCGGCGTTGATGTCGCGCAGCAGGCGCATGACCTCATCACCGTGGGCGCTATCCAGATTGCCGGTTGGCTCGTCGGCCAGCAGCATGGCGGGGCCGGACACCAGCGCCCGGGCGATCGCCACGCGCTGCTGCTGGCCGCCGGACAGCTGCGACGGACGATGGCCGGCGCGGTGGCCGACCCCCAGCTTGTTGAGCATCGCCGTCACGCGCTCGCGCCGTTCGCGCGCCGGCGTGCCGTTGTATTCCAGCGCCAGTTCCACATTCTCGAACACCGTCAGCTCCTCGATCAGGTTAAAACTCTGGAAGATGAAGCCGATGCGGCCGCGCCGCAGCTTGTTCAGCTGCGCCTCGCTCCAGCCGGCGATGTTCTGGCCCTCGAACCAGTATTCGCCGCGCGTCGGCACGTCCAGCAGCCCGAGGATGCCGAGCATGGTCGATTTGCCGCAGCCGGAAGGCCCGGTGATGGCGACATATTCGCCTGCCTCGATTTCCAGGTCGATGCGGTCCAGGGCCGTGGTCTGGATTTCGCCCGCCTGGTGAACTTTGCTGACGCCGACAAGTTTGAGCATGTGCGTGTGCCTTATGGTGAGTGGATAAGAGGTTACTGCGTAATGTGCAGCCGTGGTGAATTTCCGTAGGCGGCGTAGCTGGACAGAATGACCTTGTCGCCGGCCTTCAGGCCGTCCAGCACTTCGATCTGGCTGTTGTTGCGGCGACCGGTGCGCACGGCGCGACGCTGGGCGTTGCGGCCGCCGTCGTCCAGCACATACACCCAGGCCCCGCCGCTGTCGTTGATGAAGGCGCCGTTGGGCAGCAACAGCGCGGTGGACGGCTCGCCCAGCGTGATGCGCGCGTCCAGACTCTGGCCGGGATTGAGCACCGGCGGCTGGCCCCTGGTGAACACCAATTCGACGGTGAAGCGGCCGTCCTTGATCTGCGGGTAGATGGTGCTGATGTCGGCGGCGTAGTTGCGCTCATCCTGCTTCACGCTGCCGTGGCGGCCGACCGCCATGCGGTTCAGGTAGTACTCGTCCACGCTGGCGGTGAGCTTGAAGCGCAACGGATCGTCGATACGTCCGATGTTCTTGCCGGTGGCGATGGACTCGCCGATCTGCAGGCGAAAGTTGGTCAGGCGCCCGTCGGCCGGCGCGCGCACGGCCAGCGCGTCGACGGTGGCGGAGACCAGTCTGAGGCCCGAGTTAAGGCCCTGTATCGAGCTTTCCAGTTGCTGTTCCGCGCCTTGCCGCACGCGTGTCTCGGCGGCGTTGGCATGCTGCTCCTGCCTGAGCGAGCGCTCCTGCTGCGCCAACCGGTCTTCCGATTCTTCCAGCGCCACGCCGGAGATGAAGCCTTGGGTCGCCAGCCGGACGTTGCGCGCATGCTGCTTGCGCGCCTGATCGAGCGCGAATTGTAAGTCGTCCAGCCGTCGCTGGTGATCGCTGGCGCTGGCCTGCTGCGACACGCGCAGGTTGGACAAGTTGAAAATGCTGACCGAATGCTCGTACTGGCGCGCCAGCAGTTCCAGGTTGCGCTGCGGGTTGGAGATGCGGAACAGCAGCTGGCCTTTTTTGACCAGCGCCCCATCGGCGGCGAAGACTTCCTCCACGCGGCCGGATTCCACCGCGTCGAGAATGACGGCATTGAGCGGCTCGGCGTTGGCGCGCACAATCACCTCATCGACAAAGACGCCGCGCGTCGCCTGGCCGATGCGCAGGTCGCCGCCATCTATTTGCAGGCCGCGCGGCATCCATGCCCACAGCGCGCAGGTTGCCGCGGCAAACGCCAGCACGGCGCCGGCGATGATGGCGAGGCGCTTGCCGCGCCTGCGCGGCGCCACGCTGTCCATGGCTGCACCGCTGGCGGGTAGCTGCTGCGCCGGGGGCGGAATTTTTTTTTCGATGTGCATACCGGCCTTACAGCAAACCCTGTGCCATGCCGGAAATCGCGGTTTCTGGCCGCTGTCGCGCTACAGGTGTTCATTTACGGACAGTGCCCGCTGTTCGCAAGTGGACAGCCTTTAAACACCGCCGTTTGCGGCGATAAAACCGCTGTTAGAATGTTTGCATGTCCACCTATATTCTGATCCTTGACGATGATGCCGATGTCGCCACCGCGGCGCAGTTGCTGCTGCGCCGGCGCTACGGGCAGGTGGGCACACTGAACGATCCAGCGGGCTTGTCGGCCTTGCTGGCGCGCGGCGTGCCGGACGTGGTGCTGCTGGATCTGAATTTCACGCCGGGCCGCATCAACGGCGCGGAGGGGTTGGCGCTGCTCGACCTGCTGCGTGCCCAGGCGCGTCCGCCGGCGGTGATTGCGATGACGGCGTATGCCGATGTGCCGCTGGCGGTGGAAGCGCTGAAGCGCGGCGCCGGTGACTTCATCACCAAGCCATGGGATAACGCGCGCCTGGTCGCCGCTGTGGACCAGGCGTTGGCGCGGCGTGGTGCGGAACGCGGCGTTGGCGCGGATTCGTCGGCGCTGATGGGCGAGTCGCAAGCCATGCGTGAGCTGAAGGCGCTGATCGCCAGCGTGGCGCCGACCGAGGCGAATGTCATGGTGTTGGGCGAGAACGGCGTCGGCAAGGAATTGGTGGCGCGCGCGATTCATGCGTCGTCGCGCCGTGCCGCCGGCACCTTGCTGGCGGTGGACATGGGCGCGTTGCCGGAATCGACCTTCGAGAGTGAGTTGTTCGGACACCGCAAAGGCTCGTTCACCGACGCGAAGGTGGATCGCGCCGGGCGCTTCCAGGCGGCGCGCGGCGGCTCGCTGTTCCTCGACGAGATAGGCAATATGCCCTTGGCGGCGCAGGCCAAGCTGCTGACCGCGCTGGAGCGGCGCGAGGTGACGCCCATCGGCGCCGACAAGCCGGAAGCGATCGACGTGCGCATCATCAGCGCCACCAATCTGGAAGAAGCGAGTCTGTTCGATCCATCGGTGTTCCGCGCTGACTTGCTGTTTCGGCTCAACACCATCGTGCTGCGCGTGCCGCCATTGCGCGAACGGCGCGAGGACGTGCCGGTGCTGCTGCGGCATTATCTGCAAATTTACGAGGCGCGGTACCAGCGCCCCGCGCGCGGCATCGCCCCCAGTGCGCTGGACGCCTTGTTGCTGCACGATTGGCCGGGCAATGTACGCGCCTTGCGCCACGCTTGCGAGCGCGCCGTGATATTGGGCCAGGGCGCGGAATACGTGGTGGCCGATTTCGGTCTCGCCGCCGCACCTGCCGCCACGCATATCGCTGTCGCGCGAACGGTCACCGGCGACGCCACACTGGATGCCATCGAGCGTGCGGCGATCGCCTCGACCCTGGCGCAATTCAACGGCAACATCAGCCACGCGGCCAAGACGCTGGGCATCAGCCGCGCGGCGCTGTATCGCAAGCTGGGCAAACATGGCATCTGAGCGCGCGCTCAAGCTGGGTGTGGCCGTCGGCGTGGCGGGGCTGATGGCGCTCGCCATTGCCGCCGACGTGCTGGCGCCGACGCCGGAGCCGCGCCGCATCGTCCTGTGTGGCCTGCTCGCGTTGGCGCCGGCCTGCTTGCTCTGGCGATGCCTGCATCGCCTCACACCGCGCATGCCGCACATGGAAAGCATCGCCGCCAGCGCGCCGGAGACACCGCGCGCGCTGGCCGACGCCAACCTCGCGCTGGATGCCCGCCTTGAACATGCGCCTATCGCGCTGTTTCGCATCGAGCATGCAAGCGGCGCTGGTGCCGTGGCTCCGCTCAACGCCAGCGCGCGTCGCCTGCTGGCGCCCGGCCGCGCCATCGCACCGCGGGAACTGCACCAGCTGTTGGGCGCGCAGGCGGTAGGCCAACGTCAACTGGTCAGCTTCAACACGGAGCGCGGCGCCGAGCGCGCGCTGGTCGCCATTTCCGCGCTGTCGGTGCAAGGCGTCGCGCAGCGTCTTGCCGCGCTGATGCCGGTGGAAAGCCAGCTGGAAGCCGAAGCCCTCAACGCCTGGCGCGAGCTGGTGCAAGTGCTGACCCATGAAATCATGAACTCCCTGACGCCGGTGGCGTCGCTGTCGCGCACCGCCTGTGGCTTGCTGGAAGAAGTACAGAACGATCTGCAGCCGGACATTCACGCAGACCTCAACACCGCGCTGGACGCGATCGCCCGCCGCGCCGCCAGCCTGGCCGATTTTGTCGGCAGCTACCGCAGCCTGTCGACCGTGCCGCCAGCGCAGCCGCAACGCGTGCTGCTGGAAGAATTGTTTGAACGCTTGAAGGCGCTGCTGGAACCGCAGTGGCAGGGCAGGCTGACGTTCTCGGTCGAACCGGCGTCGCTGGAAGTGATGGTCGATCCCGGCCAGCTGGAACAAGCGCTGATCAACCTGTTGAAGAACGCCGCGGAAGCGGGCACCCAGGCGCAGGTGAGCGCGCGCCTGAGCCGTGGCGGCCGTCTGCGGATCGAAGTCGCGGACAACGGTCCCGGCGTGCCGGAAGCACTGGCCGCGCATATCTTCACGCCCTTCTTTTCGACCAAGAAGCAGGGCAGGGGCATCGGCCTGGCGATGGTGCGGCATCTGGTGCACGCCAACGGCGGCACGGTGCGCCACGCGCGGCCGGTCGGTGCCGGCGCGCGCTTCATCCTGACGTTCTGAAGAAAGTCAGCGCACCATATCCACGTGCATGATGCCGTCTTCGTCATACGGCTCGGTCACCGTCTGAAAACCAAAGCTGGCGTAGAACGGTTGCAGGTGCGCCTGCGCGCCGATGCGGAAGCGGTGACCAGGGTGCAGCTTCTCGGCCAGCGGTATCGCCTTGGCCAGCAACTCGCGGCCAACGCCGCTGCCGCGTCCGGCCTGGGTGGTCAGCACGCGGCCCAGCGACATCTGGTCGAACTTCACGCCCGGCGGTACGCAGCGCAGATAGGCGACCAGCGTGCGCTGGCCGTCGATGTCGCGCCAGCCCATCAGGTGATGGCAGACCGGATCGGCGCCGTCGATGTCGGGATACAAACAGGTCTGCTCCAGGATGAACACCGCCTGCCGCTGGCGCAGCACCTCATACCAGTCGGCGCGCGGAATGTCGTCAAAAGCCAGCCAGTGCCATTCAATCATTGCTTGTCTCGTTCGGAATCAAAACATCGATTGTATGTGAAAAGGCCGGCGCCTCGGAGAGGGGCCGGCCTGGCATGCCGCTGACTGGATTAAACGATGGTCAGGGTCACGTCGATGTTGCCGCGGGTGGCGTTCGAGTAAGGGCACACGATGTGCGCGGCGTCGACCAGTTTCTGCGCGGTTTCGCGGTCCATGCCCGGCAGCGAGATTTTGTGCTCGACCTCGATGGCGAAGCCGGTTGGGACAGGGCCGATGCCCACCGAGGTTTCCACCGACAGGTCGGCCGGCACGGCGATCTTGTCGCGGCCACCGACGAATTTCATCGCGCCGATGAAGCAGGCGGCGTAGCCCGAAGCGAACAGCTGTTCAGGATTGGTGCCTTCGCCGCCGGCGCCGCCCAGTTCTTTTGGCGTGCTCAGCTTCACGTTCAGTTTGCCGTCCGTCGAAGCGGATTGGCCTTCGCGGCCGCCGGTGGTTTTAGCGTGTGCGGTGTACAGTACTTTTTCGATCGACATGATGATTCCTTTCAGTGAGTGAATACTTCAAAAGTTTGTTGGCTATTCAATCGCTTGCTACCTTCGTGTTAGAAAGCAGCTTGCTAATTTACTACAACTCGCGCTGTTTGCAGCGCCCATATGCACACTGTACATAGTATGCGATCAAATAGCAAGCGATATTTTAAAAATTGAAAAATATAGTCTGCTTTCGACGTAAATGTTCCGCGTAAATAAAGTCAAAAAAAACAAAATATAGTCGAAAATGAAAAAAAAATAGTCGTAAAAAGATTGAAGAAGCATTGGTCGCTCAACAGGCGGCGCAATTAGAACCAATAGAAGGGTTGGTTTTAAATTGGCAAGAAGACGAGACCTTGTATAGCCTGTTGGCCCGAAATCATCAGGTTCGTGGCGCTATGTCTCCTGAGGACACCATCAAGATGTTCTTTGGTTCGGCAAGCGGAGGAAGCCTCCACGAAGACCATAGCGAACTCGACATCTTCGTAGTAAGAACACAAGGTAGCCTGGGCACGGCGGAGCAGATCCTGGAGGAGCATACACTTTTCCGTTTTTTCCGGATGTTCATGAACAGTAGCCAGCTGAAGCAGGTGGAGTCAGGGAGAAGGTCTGCAAAAAAAATGCTGAATTTTCCCCTGGCGTTGCCTATTGGGGGTTTTCGGAATGTTCATCCACTAAAGGGTTGCCCCGCATGCTGTGATGAAGATATGGCAGCGACAGGCATGCCTTACTGGCGATTGAAGCATCAGTATCTGGGTGTGTGGGTAAAGGCCTGCGGCGGTGTCAACTCAAAGGGCGCAAACGCATCGGTCCATTCCTTCTCGAGGCGCCGCGCAAGCGCTGAGGTGTTGAAGTAGAGGCAGTGATCAAACATGAACAGACTATAGCGAATATTAGTTAGCTATGCAACCAAATACCGAAAAAGACACTGTGTGAACGTAGGGCGCCTTGTGTTGAACAACATTCATCCAAATTGCAAGTGAAGAAATTCTTTCCAATTCTCACAAACTAAGCGTAGAATTAATTCCATCGGGAAATTTTCCGAAGTTGAAACCCCACCCCTGTTTCCCCTCCTTTCACGCAGCCGCTACGCTGCCGATCCTGCCGCCGAGTCCGAGCCTTGCGCTCACTCCACGACCTCAAGTGGCCTTTTCGCAATTGTAGATGGAGAGTATCATCATGAAAGTGACGATTAAATTCAGATTGATCACGGCCATGGCCCTGCTTGGGGTATTGCTGGTCGTGACGGGTGTGAGCGGTTTGTACGGTATGCAGAAGATTAACCTGAGCCTGCGCGACGTCAACGAAAATGCCATGCCGTCGGCCATGGCCATCGGTGAATCGCAGCTGGCGCTGGCGCGCGCGCGTCTGGCGCTGGACCGGGTGGCCATGCACCCCGAGCTGGCCGATTCCGCCAAGACCATGAGCCGCGCCGAAAGTTTTGTGGCGACGTCCGACAAGGCCTGGGCGCGTTATCTGGCGCTGCCGCAGGGCGGCGAGGAAAAGCGCCTGTCGGACCAGATGGACAAGGACCGCCTGGCGTTCAAGGAGCAGGCGCTGCAGCCGCTGCTGCGCGCGCTGCGTGATCGCGACGCCGCACTGGCGGACAAGGTCATCATGACGACCATGCAGCCGACCTTTGCCAAGCTGTCGGAGAGCGCCCAGGCGCTGGCCGAGTTCCAGGCCGCATCGGGGGCTAGCGCCTATGAGCAGAGTCAGGCGAGCTACGTCAACCAGCGTTGGCTGACCATCGGTGCCATCCTCGGCGGCCTGGCACTGATCGTGGCGGCGGCGGTCTCGCTGCTGCGCTCGATCCTGGTGCCGATCCGCGCTTCGGTAAAACACTTCGAGCGCATGGCCGACGGTGATCTGGCCAACGCCATTGACGTGCATGGCAACGATGAGATGTCGGAGCTGATGCGCGCGCTGGAGCAGATGCAGAGCAAGCTGTCGGCCACCGTCGTCATCGTGCGCGACGGCGCGGCCAGCATCGCCACCGCCACGTCGGAAATCGCCACCGGCAATCTGGATCTGTCCGGCCGCACCGAGCAGCAGGCCGCCAGCCTGGAGGAAACCGCGTCGTCGCTGGAGCAGCTGACCGCCACCGTGCGGCAGAATTCGGACAACGCCCGCCAGTCCAATGCGCTGGCGCAGGAAGCCTCGCGGGTGGCCGCGCGCGGCGGTGAGGTGGTGGGCAATGTGATTGACACCATGGAGTCGATCCGTGCCGCCTCCAACCGCATCGCCGACATCATCAGCGTGATTGACGGCATCGCCTTCCAGACCAATATCCTGGCGCTGAACGCCGCCGTGGAGGCGGCGCGTGCCGGCGAGCATGGCCGCGGTTTCGCGGTGGTGGCGTCGGAAGTGCGCACGCTGGCGCATCGCAGCGCCGAGGCGGCCAAGGACATCAAGGCGCTGATCAGCGATTCGGTGGCGCGGGTGGACGGCGGCGTCAGCCAGGTGCGCGAGGCCGGCGCCACGATGGGCGAGATCGTCGCCAGCATCGAGCGCGTCACCAACATCATGACCGAAATCAGCGCCGCCGGTCAGGAACAGGAAGTCGGCATCAGCCAGATCAACCAGGCGGTATCGACGCTGGACGCGACCACGCAGCAGAACGCCGCGCTGGTGGAGCAGGCGGCGGCGGCGGCGGCGTCACTGGAGGAGCAGGCCAGCCATCTGTCGCAGGCGGTGGCGGCGTTCAAGCTCGGCGGCGGCGACGCGCGGCATCCGCCGGGGCGTATGCTGCTGGCGGCTTGAAGCTGGCCGGCAACAGGAAAGCCGCCGCGAAGCGGCTTTTTTTCGCCCCAATCTGGCGGCACTTGGTAATTCTGTAATTGATAATCATTCCCATTCACTGTAGAATGGGGCGATTCTTTCATCAGGTTATTCCCATGCGTCTCCTTCCTGTCTATCTCGCGCTCGCCGCCGTATTCCCCGCCTATGCCTATGCGGATGCTCAAGCCGGGCAGACCGACGACCAGGTTCTAGAAGCCGTCAAAGTGACCGCCGCGCGGGCGGACGGCTTCGAGCCGAAGACGGTGGAGGCGGGCAGCTTCCGTGGCGCCGACATCATGGATGTGCCCTCGACCGTCAACGTCATCACGCGCGAAGTGCTGGAGTTGCAGGCGGCCGGCGGCTTGTACGACGCGGTGCGCAACACCGCCGGCGTTACGCGCCAGCAGAACGGCGGCGAGACCTGGGACCAGCTGGTGATTCGCGGCATTCCGGTCGAGAACCGCACCAACTACCGCTTGAACGGCTCACTGGCGATCATGAACTTCGCCCAGGTGCCGATGGAGGACAAGGAGCGGGTCGAAGTGCTGAAGGGCGCCACCGCCCTGTACTACGGCTTTACCTCGCCGGCCGGCGTGGTCAACTTCGTCACCAAGCGCGCCGGCGCCACGCCGGTCAGCACGGTGGGCATGACGGTCGACCAGAACGGCACCGCCGTCGCCACCGCTGATGTCGCGCGCCGCTTCGGCGATACGCAGCAGGTGGGCGTGCGCGTCAACCTGGCCGGCGGTACGCTGGCTTCCTACATGGACGACGTGGGCAACGGCAACCGCAAGTTCGCGTCGGCGGCGCTGGACTGGCGCGTCAACGCGCGCCTGCTGCTGAAGGCCGATCTGGAATACGACAAGCGCCGCGTCACCGAGCAGGCGGGCGTTCAGCTGCCGACCGCCGTCAATGGCGTGATCACGCTGCCGCGCGCGGTCGATCCTCGGCGCCTGGTCGGTCCGGACTGGGCGCGCTTTGAGACCGAAAGCAAGAACGTGCTGCTGCGCGCCGACTATGCGCTTAGCGACGACTGGGCGCTGACGGTGGAAGCCGGCCACGCCGAGACCGCGCGTGATCGCTCGCTGCCGATCTTCCGCTTCACCAATGCCGCCGCGTTGGCCACCGGCGCCGGCCGCATCACCGGTAATCTGCAGCACAGCGAACTCGATTCCACCATGCTGCGCGCCGAACTGGCGGGCACGTTGCGCACCGGCGCGGTCCAGCATGACCTCACCTTCGGCGCCAACCGCACCGACAAGGGCCAGGACCCGATTTACACGGCCAACTACACGATCGCCTCGCAGAACCTGTACAACCCGGTGCCGATCACCAGCTACAGCATCGGCGCCTACCCGACCACGCCCAGCACCGCCGCGCTGGATACGCGCGACAAGGGTGTGTACGCGATCGACCATCTGACCTTCTCGCCGCAGTGGCAGGCGGTGGCCGGCGTGCGCAGCGTGAAGTACCGCAGCGACCAGGGCGCCAATCACTATGACGTCAGCAAGACCACGCCGATGACGGCGCTGATCTACAAGCTCGATAGCGACCTGTCGTTCTACGCCTCGTCGTCGCAGGGCCTGGAGGAGGGCGACACCGCGCCGCTTGGCACCGTCAACTCGGGCGAGCGCATGGCGCCGGGTGTCAGCCGCCAGAAGGAACTGGGCGCGCGTTGGCGCGTGCCGGGCGGCACGCTGCTGCAGGCGGCGCTGTTCGACATCAAGCGTCCCGGCTCGTACACCAACACCGCCAACGTCTATACCAGCGATGGCGAGCAGCGTTATCGCGGCCTGGAGCTGTCGGCGCAGGGCAAGCTGACGCGCCAGCTGTCGTGGCAATCGTCGGCGCAGTGGCTCGATCCGTCGTTCCGCAACATCAACGCCAGCTACAACGGCAAGCTGCCGGAGAACGCGGCCAAGCAGACCGCCAGCGCCTTCCTGTCGTATGAACTGGCGGCGGTGCCGGGCCTGTCGTTCAATGGCGGCGCGTATTACACCGGCCGCCGTCCGGTCGACGATTTGAATCAGGCCTTCCTCGGCGGCGTCACCTTGTTCAGCGCCGGCGGCCGTTATGCCACCAGCATCGCCGGCAAGCATACCGTCTGGCAGGTCAATATCGACAACGCCGCCGACAAGCAGTATTGGGCCGGTGCCGGCACGCGTCTGGCGTCGGGCGCGCCGCGCCTGATTAAACTGAGCGTGAAGGTGGATCTGTGAAAAAGCTGTGGTTTCAGCTGCACTGGTTTGTTGGCATCACCGCCGGCACGGTGCTGATGGTGATCGGCCTGACGGGCGCCCTCCTCGCCTTCCGTGAGCAAATCCTCGATGCGCTCAATCCCGGTGTGCGCAACGTGGTGGTGCAGGACGCGCCGGTGCTGTCGCCGCAGCGGTTCGCGCAGGCGGCGCTGCTGGCCAGGCCGCATGAACGCGTCGCCAGCATCATCCTGTACGACACGCCGGGTTCCAGCGCGCGTGTCGGCCTGGCGCCGGCGCCGGGCGAGCGCCGTGGCGAAACGATTTATCTCAATCCCTACACCGGCGCGCTGCTGCCGGAGCTGAAGTACGACGGCTTCTTCGAATGGAATGAGCGCATGCACCGCTTCCTGCTGATGGAGCGCGACACCGGCAAGATGTTCAGCGGCACGCTGGCCTTCATGCTGCTGGGCCTTACGCTCACGGGCCTGTATCTGCGCTGGCCGCGCCGTGTGTGGGACTGGCGCACCTGGCTCACCTTCGACCCGCGTATGAAGGGCCGCTCGTTCCTGTGGGGCCTGCACTCGGTGGCGGGAACCTGGGTGCTGGTGGTGTTCGTGATGTTCACGCTGTCCGGCGTCTACTGGGCCTTCGACCCGATCCGCAACTTGGCGGACGGCTGGATGGGCACCCTGCGTCCGCCGCGCGAAGCGGCCGCGCCGAAACCGAAAGGCGTCAAGCCACCCAAGTCCGAGCCGGTCGATTTGAGTGCCAGCTGGCAGACCTTCGAGAAGAACGCGCCGAACTGGCAGATGGCCTTCCTGCGGCTGCCGGAGCGCGCCGCCGCGCCGCTGCAGATTCTGTGGGTGGCCAAGGATGCGCCGCACGTGCGGGCGCGCAGCAGCATGAGCATCAACCCGCAGACCGGTGAACTGGTGAAAAATGAGCTGTACGCCGACAAGCCGGTCGGCGCGCGCATTCAGTCGACCATCTACCCGCTGCACATCGGCACCTACTTCGGCGTCACCGGTCAGATCATCGTGTTCATCGCCGCGCTGGCGCTGCCGGGCTTCGGCATCACCGGCTGGATGCTGTACCTCGACCGCCGCAAGCAGAAACGCATCGCCCGCGCCGAGCGCGCGCAGTTCGCCGCCGGCGCCTTGCCGGTCGGCGCGGAGGACGATCCGGTGCTGATGGCCTACGCCAGCCAGACCGGCCAGGCCGAGCGTCTGGCGCTGCAAAGCGCGGCCGCCTTGCAGAAGGCCGGCGTGGCGGTGCACGTGCAATCGCTGGAAAAACTGACGCCGCCGCAGTTGGGCAAATATCGTCGTGCGCTGTTCGTCGCCAGCAGTTTCGGCGAAGGCGAGCCGCCGGACAGCGCGCGCCGCTTCGCGCGTCTGCTGACCGCGGCGCGGGAAGAACTCAAGCATGTACAGTACGCCGTGCTGGCGCTGGGCGACCGCAATTACGCGCAGTTCTGCGGCTTTGGGCATACGCTGGATCAGCGCCTGGCCGTCATGGGCGCGCAGCCGCTGCATCCGATGATTGAAGTCGACAACGGCGACGCCGGCGCGCTGGCCCGTTGGGGCAACGCCTTGCGTGGCTTGATGGGCGAGGGCGCGGCCGATGCCGCCGAACTGGCGCTGAGCACCGCCGCCGGCGAGGCGGATTACGCCAGCTGGCGTTTGGAAAAACGCGTGCTGCTCAATCCTGGCAGCATCGGCTTGCCGCTGTACGAGATCACGCTGCGCGGCGCCATCGGCACCGGCTGGCGTCCGGGCGCGCTGGTGGACATCTGGCCGGGCCACTATGGTGACGGCGTGGCGCCGCGCCGCTACTCGCTGGCGTCGATCACGCAGGACGGCACGTTGCAACTGATCGTGCGTCAGGTGCGCTGCGCGCGGAGTCAGGGCCTGGGCCTGGCCTCCGGCTGGCTGACCGACCAGGCGGCGATTGGCGATGCGGTGCGGGTGCGGTTGATCGCCAATCCGGCGTTCGACGCTGGTCCGTCATCGGCGCCGGCGATCTACATCGGCAACGGCTCCGGCCTGGCCGGCCTGCGTTCGCACCTGCGCGACCGCGTGCTGCAAGGGGCGCGGCGCAACTGGCTGATTTTCGGCGAACGCCAGCGTGAACACGACGCCATCTGCGCCGAAGAGATTCAGGGGCTGCGCGATAAAGGCTATCTGCCGGCACTGGACCTGGTCTACTCGCGTGATGCCAACGGCGGCGGCTACGTGCAGGACGCGATGCGCGAACGCGCCGCCGAACTGCGTGCGTGGATCGATGACGGCGCGCTGATCTTCGTCTGCGGCAGCCTGCAAGGCATGGCCGGCGGCGTCGACGCCGCGCTGGCCGACATCATCGGCCGTACCCGGCTCGATCAACTGGCGGAAGCGGGCCGCTACCGCCGCGACGTGTATTAAAGCGCGGTCTCGTAGCCTTCGAGGACGTTGACCACGTTGACGCCCAGTTCCTTGACCGCGTAGCCGCCTTCGAAGATGAAGGCGGTCGGCAGGTTGAGCCAGGCCAGGCGCTCGCCGATCTTCAGGTAGTCGGCGCTGTGCAGCGCGAAGCGCGACAGCGGGTCGCCGGCGAAGGTGTCCACCCCCAGCGAGACCACCAGCGCGTCCGGCGCGAAGCTGCCGATGCGGATGCAGGCCGTCTCCAGCGCCGTGAACCACGCCTGCGTGCTGCTGCCCGCCGCCAGCGGCAGGTTGAGGTTGAAGCCGTGGCCGTCGCCGTCGCCGCGCTCGTCGGCGTGGCCGAGGTAGAACGGGTATTCGTCGCGCGGGTCGGCGTGGATCGAGATGAACAGCACGTCGCTGCGCTGGTAGAAGATGCTTTGCGTGCCGTTGCCGTGGTGGTAGTCGATGTCGATGATGGCGACCTTGCGCGCGCCGTCGTCGAGCAGGTGCTGCGCCGCCAGCGCGGCGTTGTTCAGGAAGCAGTAGCCGCCGAAGAAATCGGCGCCGGCGTGGTGGCCGGGCGGGCGGCTCAGCACGAAGGCGCCGCGCTCGCCGAGGCGCAGCGCGTGGGCGGCGTTGACCGCGCAGTCGGCGCCGGTCTTGGCGGCGGTCCAGGTGCCGGCCGTCAGCGGCGTGCCGCTGTCCATCGAGTACAGCCCCATGCGCGCGGCGAAGTTGTGCGGCTCGATGTCGCTGCGCAGCGTGCGCACCGGCCACACCGAGGGGATGGCGTCCTTGCCGGCGTTGGCCGGGTCCAGCGCCACCCATTCGCTCCAGGCGTTGCGCAGAAAGTGCAGGTAGCGCGGCGTGTGGATGCGCTCCAGCGACATCAACGGCACGCCGTGCGGCGTGACGATGCGGCCCAGGCCGCGCCGGCCCAGCTCCGCCAACACCGAATCCGCCCGCGCCGGCTGGTCAAAGCAGGGCACCAGTTCGCCGCGAAAGAATTCGTGGCGGCCCTGGTGCTGCGCGTGCAGTTCGTTGTAGAAGGTGAGCATGAGGTCAGTCGCCACCCTGGCGCGACTGGCACAGGTTGCTGGCGCGGTAGGCGGCGACGTAGTCGTCGAAGTCGGCCTGCGGCGCCGCTTCCATCGCGGCCTGCTCAGCCAGCGAGACGGCGGCCAACTGGTCGAAGTAGGCGGCGTCGTCGGCGCTCGGCGGGTGGTCGCGGAAGTAGGCCGCGTGCTGTTGGCTTTGCGCCAGCGCGAAGGCGTTGAACGAGTTGCCGTGCGCTTGCAGCGCTTGCAGCACCTTGGCCGATGGCGTCAGCGTGGCGTCGGCCAGCTTGGCCGATTGCGCCGCCAGCGCGTCGCCGTGGACGTGGTCGCCGCGCTGGGCGTCGAGCAACGCGGCGACCGGGCGGATGCGTTCCAGCAGCTCGGCGCCCCAGGCGGTCAGCGCCACCTCGGCGCCTTGCCGGTTCAGCGTCAGGCCGGGGCGGCGGCCTTCCTTGACGGTGCGGGCGAAGTTGTCGGCATAGACCGCGCCTTGCTCCGGCGTGGTCGGCGGGCTGTCCTCCAGCGCGCAGAACAGCAGGAAGGCGTCGAGGAAGCGGCCGGCCTGTTCGCTGATGCCGACCGGCTCGAACGGGTCGACGTCCATGCAGCGCACCTCGATGTATTGCACGCCACGCGCGCACAGCGCCTGGATCGGCCGCTCGCCGGTCTGGATCACGCGTTTCGGCCGGATGGTCGAGTAGTACTCGTTTTCGATCTGCAGCACATTGGTGTTCAGCTGGATCCATTCGCCGTCGCGCTTGGTGCCCAGCCTGGCGTAGGGTTCGTAGGGCTGGTTGACGGCCTTGGTCATCGTGGCCACGTAGCTGTCGAGGCAGTTCTCGTGCGGGCGCAGGCCGGACTGGGCGTCGTTCTGGTAGCCCAGGTCGCTCATGCGCAGGCTGGTCGCGTACGGCAGGTACAGCGTGTCGGCCGACAGCGTGTCGAGCTGGTGCGGACGGCCGCGCAGGAAGCCGGACGACAGCACCGGCGAGGCGCCGAACAGATACATCAGCAGCCAGCTGTAGCGGCGGAAGTTGCGGATGGTGGCGAAATATGCCTCCGACTGGTAAGCGCGCGGCGTCAGGCGCGGCGCGCCGGCCTGGCTGTCGGCCTCGTGATCGGCCAGCACGCGCCACAGGCGCTCGTCGAGCGAGTAGTTGTAGTGGATGCCGGCGATGCACTGCATCGCCTTGCCGTAGCGCAGCGCCAGGCCGCGGCGGTACACATGCTTGAGCGTGCCCAGGTTGGAGCTGCCGTACCAGGCGATCTCGATGTCTTGCTCGGCCGGCAGCGCGCACGGCATCGACTGGCTCCACAGCAGCTCGTCGCCCAGCTTGCTGTAGGCGTAGCGGTGGATGCCGTCCAGTTTGGCGAGCGTGGTGGCGATGTCCCGCTCGGCCGGGGTGATGAATTCCAGCAGCGTTTCAGCGTAGTCGGTGGTGATTTGCGGATGCGTCAGCGCCGCCCCCATGGCCACCGGATGCGGCGTGCGCGCCAGATGACCGGCGCGGTCCACGCGCAGGGTCTCCCGTTCGATGCCTCGCAGCCCGCCAGCCAGCACGGCGCGGTGTTTTTCTTCGGCCAGCAAGGCCAGGCGTCGTGTCAAAAGAGTTGGCAATTTGAAATCCTTTCTGGTGCAGCAAAATAATTATTGGTGCAGAGAGTAACCGAAATTGGCGGAACTCGCCGAAAGGCGGCAAGAAGAGCATTTTAGCAAAGGACGCGGCTTTTTCCGTGCCAGGCAAGCGGGCCGGGCATTTGCGAGCCCGCCATTCTGATGGCGGTGAAAACGCTTTTGCTGGAGGTCGGCTTCAACCCAAGGAGAAAAACTATTGCATACTAAGAGATAAGATTCCTTAAAAAGAGCGCGTTATCTTGGAGCTGACCACAACCGGGCAAGCGCGGTGAGCGACGCCGCCCGCATCCGCGCCCGCCTGCTGGCGGCGTTGAACCACGACCTGCGCGCGCCGCTGGCGCGCATCGCCACCCAGGTGCGCACCGGTTGGGCCGATCTGGCGATGCTGGAGAGCGAGGTGACGCGCCAGCTGGAGTGGCTGTCCGATCTGCAGGAATGCGCGCGGTTTGAATTGCAGCCGCCCGAGCTGGCGGTGGCGCCGGCCTATCTGCACGCGCTGGTGCGTCATGTGCCGCTGGACGGCGAGCTGCCGGCGCTGGCGCTGCTGGACGCGCGCCGGCTGACGCAGGTACTGGCGCGGTTGCGCGCGCACAGCGGTGGCCAGCTGGCGGTGCAGTCGTGGCGCGTGGGCGACGAGGTGCGGCTGCGCTTCGCCGCCGGCACGCCGGACGGCCCGTGGTGCGATGTGACCGCCTCGCTGGACGATCAACGCATCCTGCCGGGCGTGATGGTGGCGGCGCACCTGGTGCGCGCCATGGGCGGCCGCTTGCAGTGCAGCGGCGACGGCTTGCGCTTTGAAATCCGCGCGCCGCTGGCCGACGAGCGCGACGCCATGCCACCGACGCCGCATTTCGACTGGCCGGAACCGTTTGGCGCCGGCCGCGCCATTTTGCTGTTGGAGCCGCACCAGCCGATGCAGGATTACCTGAGCGAGATTCTGGAAAGCGCCGAGTTCGACGTGCAGTATGAGCCCGAGGACCGCGAACCGGCGCTGATCCTTTGCGCCGACGAGAGCGTGTGGGACATCTGGCCGCGCGAGGCGGCGCCGCCGGTGCTGCTGCACGCGCTGTTGCCGCCGGCGCGGCCGGACGATTTCGTCGAAGTGTTGTACAAGCCGGCGCCGCCGGCGCTGCTGTTGTCGGCGTTGCGCCGGCGACTGCAGATCAGGCTGTGATCAGGCCACGCGGCCGCCGCTGACGCGCTCGATGCCGGCCAGATCCCGCCAGCTTTGCACGTCGGTGTAGCCGGCGTCGGCCAGCAGCGCGCGCACCCGCGCCGCCTGGTCGTAGCCGTGCTCCAGCAGCAGCCAGCCTTGCGGCTTCAGGTGCGGCGGCGCGCCGGCGATGAGGGTGCGCAGCGCCGACAGGCCGTCGGCGTGGTCGGTCAGCGCGCCCACCGGCTCGAAGCGCAGGTCGCCCTCGGACAGGTGATGGTCGCCGCTGGCGATGTAGGGCGGGTTGGCGGCGATCACGTCGAACGGCGCCGCGCCTTGCAACGCGGCATACCAATCGCTGTGCAGGAAGGTGACGCGGGCGCCGTTAAGCTCGGCGTTGCGGCGCGCCACCGCCAGCGCCTCGGCGCTGACGTCGAGCGCGGTGACGTCGGCGTCCTTGCGGGTGTGCGCCAGCGCGACGGCGATGGCGCCGCTGCCGGTGCCCATGTCCAGCACGCGGCCATCGCGCGGCAGCCGGTCCAGCGTCAGCTCGACCAGCAGTTCGGTGTCCGGCCGCGGAATCAGCACCGCGTTGCCGACTTCAAACGGCAGGCCGAAAAACTCGCGCTGGCCGACGATGTAGGCGATCGGCTCGCCATCCAGACGACGCCGCACCAGCGCGCTGTAGCGCCGCATTTCTTCTTCCGTCAGCACGCGCTCGGATTGGGTGATCAGGGCGATGCGGTTGACGCCCAGCGCGTGGCACAGCAGCACGCGGTGGTCCAGCGCGTCCAGCGCGGACTGGCGTTGCAGGGCGGCGATGCTGTGGCTCATTTGGCGCGGCGGATCAGCAGCCAGGCCAGCGCCAGCGAGAACAGGCCGAACCACAGGAACGACCACTGCGGAATCGACAGGCCGAACCACGGCGCCAGCGCGTCCTCGCACAGGCCGTCGGCCTTGAACAGGAACGGCAGGTAGGTGGCGGTGGGGATCTTGTTGAGGAAGGTCTCCATCGGGTCGATGCCGCACGACAGGCCGGGATGGGCCAGTATCCAAAGGTGCTTGCCGGCGGTGCCGAGGCCGCCCAGCGCGGCCAGCAGGCCGAGGCCGGCGAACACCTTGGGCTGGCCGGTGTAGGCGCCGATCAGCGCCAGGACGCCGACGGTCAGGAACAGGTAGCGCTGGATCACGCACAGCGGGCAGGGCAGCATGTCCAGGCCGTGCTGCAGGTACAGGGCGACGCCGATCAGGCCGAACGCGCCGACGGCGATCGACAGCAGCAGGGAGCGGGTAGGTAGCATGGATGGTCCGGTTAGTGAGGTGTAGCGGCTGATTCTCGCACAAAGTTGCTATTTCAGCCTTAGCCCGTTCTTAATCACCCAATGCCGCCAGCAGCTCGGCCTGGTGCTCGGCCACCAGCGCGTTGACCAGCTCGTTGAGGTCGCCGTCCATGATGA
Organism: Duganella lactea; assembly: GCF_009857505.1. GTDB lineage: Bacteria > Pseudomonadota > Gammaproteobacteria > Burkholderiales > Burkholderiaceae_D > Rugamonas > Rugamonas lactea. The sequence continues at coordinate 88,138 of NZ_WWCP01000001.1, read as the reverse complement.
AGTCCAGCTTGTACAAGGTGAGGTTGATGCGGTGGTCGGTCATGCGTCCCTGCGGGTAGTTGTAGGTGCGGATGCGTTCGCTGCGGTCGCCCGAGCCGATCAGGCTCTTGCGGGTGGCCGCCTCCTTGGCCTGCGCCTCGCGCAGCTGCACGTCCTTGATGCGGGTGGCCAGCACCTTCATCGCCTGCGCCTTGTTCTTGTGCTGCGAGCGGTCATCCTGGCATTCGACCACGATGCCGGTCGGCAGGTGGGTGATGCGCACGGCGGAATCGGTCTTGTTGATGTGCTGGCCGCCGGCGCCGGAGGCGCGGTAGGTGTCGATGCGCAGCTCGGACGGGTTGATGTTGACGTCCTCGACCTCGTCGGCCTCCGGCATCACCGCCACCGTGCAGGCCGAGGTGTGGATGCGGCCCTGGGTCTCGGTGGCCGGCACGCGCTGCACGCGGTGGCCGCCCGACTCGAACTTCAGCTTGGAATACACGCCGTTGCCGACCAGGCGCACGATGACCTCGCGGTAGCCGCCCAGGTCGGACGCCGATTCCGACACCATCTCCACCTGCCAGCGGTTGCGCTCGGCGTAGCGGGTGTACATGCGCAGCAGGTCGCCGGCGAACAGCGCCGATTCGTCGCCGCCGGTGCCGGCGCGGATTTCCAGGAAAATGTTGCGCTCGTCGTTGGCGTCCTTCGGCAGCAGCATTTTCTGCAGCGCCAGGTCCAGTTCGGCGGTGCGGGCCTTGGCCGCTTCGATTTCCTCCTGGGCGAAGTCCTTCATGTCCGGATCGGCCAGCATGTCTTCGGCGGCGGCGCTGTCGCCCAGCGCTTCCTGATAGGACTTGTAGACCGCCACCAGCGGGCCGATCTCGGCGTGCTCGCGGGTCATCTTGCGGTAGCTGTCCAGATTGGCGGTGGCGCCTTCGGACATCAGCAATTCATCGAGTTCGACCAGGCGGTTCGCCAGTTGATCGAGCTTGGCCAGCATGGATGGTTTCATAGCGTGTTTCGGGTGAGGTAAAACAGGCGCCGCGTGCGCGGCGACGGAAGCGGGGAGTGCGGGGGCGGGTGGCGCTAACGGCGGCCGCGGAACAGCTGCGGCAGGATCTCCGCCAGTTGCGCGCGTTCGTCGCCGTGGGCGTGGCGCAGCGCTTGTTGCGGGCCGTGCATGAACTTGGCGGTCAGGCCTTTCGACAGCGCTTCCAGCACGGTGTCGACGTCCTCGCCGCGGGCCAGCATCTTGCGCGCGCGTTCCAGTTCCAGCAACCGCAGCGCCTCGCTGTTTTCCTGCAGGCTCTGGATCACCGGCACCACGGCGCGGTCATCGACCCAGTGCATGAAGGACTGCACGCGGGTTTCGATGATGGCCTCGGCCTGCGCCACGGCGGCCTGGCGGCTTTCGATGCCGGTTTGCACCACCTTGCCGAGGTCGTCGACGGTGTACAGGAAGGCGTCGTTCAGGCGCGCCACTTCGGGCTCGATATCGCGCGGCACGGCCAGGTCGACCATGAACATCGGCTTGTGGCGACGCGCCTTGATGGCGCGCTCGACCATGCCGAGGCCGATCAGCGGCAGCGACGAGGCGGTGCAGGAAATCACGATGTCATAGTTGTGCAGCTTGTCCTGCAGGTCGGCCAGGCGTATGGCGCGGCCGCCGAAGCGGTGCGCCAGCGCTTCGCCGCGCTCCAGCGTGCGGTTGGCGATGGTCAGGGTTTTCGGGTTCTGCGCCGCGAAATGTGTCGCGCACAACTCGATCATTTCGCCGGCGCCGATGAACAGCACGTTCTGCTCGGCGATCTTGTCGAAGATGCGCTGCGACAGGCGCACGGCGGCGGCCGCCATCGACACGCTGTGGGCGCCGATTTCGGTGGTGCTGCGCACTTCCTTGGCCACCGAGAACGAGCGCTGGAACAGCTGGTGCAGATAGGTGCCCAGGCCGCCCGCCTCGTCGGCGGTGCGGATGGCGTCCTTGATCTGGCCGAGGATCTGGGTTTCGCCCAGCACCATCGAGTCCAGCCCGGAGGCGACGCGGAAAGTGTGGCGCACGGCGTCGTGCTGCGGCAGCATGTACAGGTGGGGCCGCAGTTCGCTGTAGTTCAGCTGGTGGAAATCGGCGAGGAAATGCGCGCCGGCGTCGAGCGGATCGGGCACGGTGCTGGCGGCGTACAACTCGGTGCGGTTGCAGGTCGACAGAATGGCCGCCTCGTCGCCGCCCCGGTGGTCGATGCGCTCGAACCACGACCGCGCCGCGACCACCGCCTGACCGAGCTGGTCAGGGGCGAACGCCAGCTGCTCGCGGAGCGAGACCGGAGCGGTGTGGTGGTTGAGGCCGACGGCAAGCAGCTGCATTTCGGGTCCAGACAGATAATTATGCGGCCATTATACCCCTACTGCCAGTATGTTGCCCGTAGGACTGCCTCATGCTATAGCAGTTTACGCGGCTAGCGGGAGGGATACAGGGCCTCCACGGACAGCGCGAGCAGTTCCGCCGCCGTGTTGTCATCATGTGGAATGTTGTCAATCCCGCTGTGCGAGGGATCGTCAGGCTGTGTTTCAGGCTCGTGACGATATTGAATAGTCAATCCTGGTTTAGTGTTTGCCGTCACCATGGCGCGGCAGCGGCCAACGTGAAGTAGCGCCAACTTCGCGAGTTGGCCTACGCTACGTTTGCTGCGCAGCACACGCAAGATTTCTGTAACCTCAACGCTTCTGCTACTCAGCCGAAGCGCTTCCAGCCAGTTCACAGACACAAATGCCCCTGTTGGCCTCGGTAAAAAGGCTGTCGCTTTGGGCCAACCATTGGCATCCAACTGCTGGTGCGTGCAAAGTCGGGTGACGTCAGCGTCGTCGGGGAGGATGTCACCTTTCATTGCCGGCCCACGCCATGACGTTGAGGGGGGCGACCGTCGCCATCAAGCTTACGGGGCTGGTCAATCCAGAGAGTTGCTCAGCGGATTCCAGGCGCAGCACCACGAACCTGGCTTGTCCGTTATCCATGAACTGCACGCTGAAGACGCAACTCCGATCTTTCTGCCAGCTTGCGTAAATATCGCCACTGGGCGTGACGGTCATTTCAGGGCATTTCAATTCGGGATGGCGGGCGAGGAATTGCAGCAACGACCGCACAGAGTTGAGTGACATAGCCACGTCGTCAGGCTGGTCCGCGTGCGGCATCAGCGATGCGATGCGCTTCGCCAACTGGGCGCGGTAGTCGGGCGCTACCGCAGCGTTGAGCTGGCCTGGCAGTTCTTGCCAGCGCGATTCGGTAACGGTTTCCATCCGACCAGCCTAGCACACGCACCAACGGTCTGCTTTGGCTGACGTCAATCAGGCGCCGAGCTTTTCCAGCCGGTAGCCGTAGCTGTAGACCGGCACCAGGCGGAAGCCGTTTTCGGGTTTGAGTTGCAATTTGTTGCGCACGCGCGAGACGTGGGTGTCCATGGTGCGCGACGGGACGATGGTCTCGCGGATCCACACCGCCTCGTGGATGTAGGCGCGCGACAGCGGGCGGCCGATGTTGCGGAAAAACAGCAGCGCCAGGTAGAACTCCTTGTGCGTGACGTCCAGCACGGCGCCGTCCATCAGCAGCCGGCCCGGCCGGGTTTCAAACACGTACTGGCCGAATTGCAGCGACTCGGCGCCGTTTTGCGCCGGATAGGCGCGGCGCAGCAGCGCCTGCACCCGCGCCACCAGTTCGCTGCGGCGCAGCGGCTTGATCATGTAGTCGTCGGCGCCAGCCGCCAGCCCGGCCACGATGTCGTCCTCGCCCGAGCTGGTGGTCAGGAACAGCACCGGCGCGTTGTCCGGCAGCTTTTCCCGCGCCCGCCGCAGCACCTCGGCGCCGCCCAGGTCGACCACCTGCCAGTCGAAAATCAGCATGTCGTAGCTGTCCTTGCGCAGCTGCGCCAATACGTCTTTGGCGGTCTGGAAACTATGGCAGATATGGCCCGCCGAGGTCAGCACCTGGCAGATCAGTTCCGCTTGGCTGCGGTCGTTGTCGAGTACGGCAATTCTCATGCTGTTGCCTGTCCAGAAATGTTAAGGAGAAGTCACGACAAATATAACAGAGATTCACAAATCAATTGGCAAAACGGCTAAAAATATTTTTTTTGAGCACTATGAATATACTTTATGCAATGCTTGTTTTCACCCCGGCAGCCCGCATCTGGAATACACGGTACACTGGAAAAACGCCGAATTCAATGCGAAAGTTGAAAATCGGCAAGAACGCCTGGAACGGGCCGGGAGGGGTGATGCGCAGCAGAAAAGACACACATTGGACGCTGGTGCCGGCGTCGGAACGCGACATTGCCGCTGTGCGCGAGCGCTGCCGTCAGCTGGTGCGGCGGCGCGCGATGGTGTCGGCCGGCATGGCGGCGGTGCCGCTGCCGGGCCTCGATATCGTCTCCGACCTGCGCCTGTTTACGTTGTTAATTGACGATATCAATCAGGAATTCGGTCTGTCCGAGCAGCAAATCGAGCGCCTGCAGCCGAAGTTCCGGCTGATCGCCTACGAGGCGGCGATCGGCGTCGGCGGCATGCTGGTGGGGAAACTGGTAACGCGGGAAGTGGTGATGCAGGTGTTGCGCAAGACCGGTTTCAAGACGGTGGTGCGGCAGGCCGGCAAGCTGGTGCCGCTGGCCGGGCAACTGGCCTCGGCCGGCATCGGCTTTTATGCCTTTCGCCAGATCGGCTATCAGCATGTGGACGCCTGCGCCAGCGTGGCGCAGCAATTGCTGTCGGCCGGCGTCCACCGGCCGACAGCCTGAATCAGGCGTCCGGCAGCACCACGTTGACGTCGAGCACCTCCAGGTTGCCCTGGCGGTCCAGCGAGATCTTGATGTCGTCGGCGTTGACCTTGGTGTACTTGGAGATCACCTCGATCAGTTCCTTATGCAGCGCCGGCAGGAAGTCCGGCCCGGCGCGGCCGCTGCGCTCGCGCGCGATGATGATCTGCAGCCGCTCCTTGGCCGCCGTGGCGGTCTTGGGCTTCGGTGGAAACAGGAAGGAAAGCAGAGCCATGGTTACTTGCTCCCAAAGATACGCTGCAACAGGCCCGGCTTCTCGTAATTGGTGAAGCGCAGCGGCACGTCCTGGCCGAGGAAGCGCGACACCACGTCCTCGTAGGCTTGCGCCACGTCGGTGCCCTTGAAGTGGATGGCCGGATTACCCTGGTTGGAAGCGTGCAGCACCTGTTCCGATTCCGGGATGATGCCGATCAAGGGAATGCGCAGAATTTCCTGCACGTCGTCATACGACAGCATTTCGTCCTGCTCGACGCGCTTCGGCGAATAGCGGGTGATCAGCAGGTGTTCCTTGACCGGCTCGCCGCCGGTCTGGGCGCGACGCGACTTGGCCTGGATGATGCCCAAAATGCGGTCGGAGTCGCGTACCGACGACACTTCCGGATTGGTGACGATCACCGCCTCGTCGGCGAAGGTCAGCGCCATCAGCGCGCCGTGCTCGATGCCGGCCGGCGAGTCGCAGATGATGAACTCGAAGCCCATGTTGATCATCTCGTGCAGCACCACTTCGACGCCGTCCTCGGACAGCGCGTCCTTGTCGCGCGTTTGCGAGGCTGGCAGGATGAACAGGTTGTCGCAGTGCTTGTCCTTGATCAGCGCCTGGGTCAGCGTGGCTTCCTTGTTGATCACATTGATCAAGTCGTACACCACGCGGCGTTCGCAGCCCATGATCAGGTCGAGGTTGCGCAGGCCGACGTCGAAGTCGATGACGGCCGTCTTGTGGCCGCGCATCGCCAGGCCGGTGGAGAAGCTGGCGCTGGTGGTGGTCTTGCCGACACCGCCCTTGCCGGACGTTACAACAATAATTCTTGCCACGAATAATCCTTTTCAGAGAGGTGCTGTCAGGCGCGGGTTGCGGGGTTGACAGATAGTATATCGATTCGGTCGCCCATGAGGCGGATTTGCGCCGGCGCGCGGGCAAATTCACTCGGGAAGCCATCTTCAAACGTGCGGTACACGCCGGCGATGGACACCAGTTCCGGCGCCATGTTCATGGCGAAGATGCGGGCCTGGGCATTGCCCGAGGCGCCGGCCAGCGCCCGTCCGCTGAGCGTGTTGTAGACGTGGATGCTGCCGTCGGCGATGATCTCGGCGCCGTTGTTGACGACGGCCGTGACCACCAGGTCGCAGCCGCGGGCGTAGATGCGCTGGCCGGCGCGCACCGGGGTGTCGATGATCATCACCTCGGTGCCGTTGCCGGCGGCGGCCGGCGGCTGCGCCTGGGCGGCCACCACCGGCGCCGCAGCCGCCGCCGGTGGTGGCGTGGTCGGCTCGTCCTTCGGCTTGGCGCTGGCGGTTTCCAGGCTCAGGCCATGGGCGGCGATGTCGGCCGCCATGGCCGGCGCCGCGTTGCGCACGGCGACCGGATTGAGGCGGTATTTTTTCAGCAGGGCGATCAGGCCGCCCCAGTCGACCGGGGCGCCGCCGGCCGGCAGCGCGGCGACGTCGATCACGGTCAGGTCGTCCTCGAAAAAGTCGGTGGTGCCGCCGGTCATTTCGGCCAGCGCGGCGTCGAGCGCCAGGCGGTCGGCGGTGGCCAGGATGGCGGAAACGGCGACGACGGTGGAAATTTTGATTTCGATCGGCTTTTGAAACAGGCTCTTGGACATGGGCGAGAGGATCAGGGTTAGCCACGCGCGCATGCGCAGGCCCCCGCATTTTACTGTGGAACATCAGGAAAAGGGAGGCCCGGCAAGCGTGCGCGCGGCGAAATCGGCGGCGCCAGGCCCGCTTGGGGGCGTCACGGCGGTCATCCGCGGCTGTCATCCACATTTCATATTGCTGCGCTACAGTGTGGGGCAACCGGTCTATCATTAAAATAGAAGCCATTTCGTCCGCACGTGAAAATCCATCATAGTCCATGCTTGAGATCCGCCATCTACGCACTTTGAGCGCGCTGCGCTCGGCCGGCAGCCTGGTGCGCGCCGCGCAATTGCTGAATCTGACGCAGTCGGCCCTGTCGCACCAGATCAAGCTGCTGGAGGAACGCTATGGCGGACCGTTGTTTGAGCGCAAATCGGTGCCGATCGGCTTTACCGCCACCGGCGCCCGGCTGCTCAAGCTGGCCGACCTGCTGCTGCCGGAAATCGAGACCGCCGAGCGCGAGGTGGCGCGCCTGACCCAGGGCGACACCGGCCAGCTGCGGGTGGCGCTGGAATGTCCGGCCTGCTTCGAGTGGCTGATGCCGGTGCTGGATCAGTTCCGCCAGCGCTGGCCCGAGGTCGAGATCGACCTGGTGTCCGCTGCCGCTGCCGACCCTGACGCCGCGCCGGCGGCCTTGCTGCGCAGCGGCGACGCCGATCTGGTGATCGGTCCCGACTGTGGCCCGGACTGGGTCGCGCTGCCGCTGTTCCGCTATGAAACGCTGGTGGTGATGGCGCCGCGGCACCGGCTGGCCACGCAGCGCCGCCTGCGGGCGGCCGACTTCGCCGGCGAAACCCTGATCACCCACCCGGTGCCGGCGCCGCGCGTCGACCTGGTGCGCGCGGTGCTGGCGCCGGCGCAGATTCCCTTCCAGCGCCGCACCGCCGAGCTGACGGTGGCGGTCTTGCAACTGGTGGCCAGCCGGCGCGGCATCGCCGCTTTGCCGCACTGGGCCATCCGGCAGTATGTCGACGACGGCTATGTGGTGGCGCGCCCGGTCGGCGAGCACGGCCTGTGGAGCGAGCTGTTTGTCTCGGTGCCGGCGGCGCTGCGGCAGCAAGCCTACGTGCGCGATTTCGTCGATGTGATACGGGCGCAATGCGCCGCCTCGCTGGACGGTATCCAATTAATGTCTTGAAAAATTGCTACCGTTTATTCAAAATACAGTGCTTGCATTTGATGCACGTCAAGGTGTGTGCGGAAAGCGGCGCATACGATGAGTGCCCAACGCTAGCGTTGCGAGACCTTTTCTCGGACCTATTCTCGCGGCAGCGCAGCATTGAAACCTGCCACGGCATGCCGGTGGACGGCGTATCATCAGCACTCGCGTTGTCGCTCAACTTAGCCGGCTGCGGCCGGCGCATTGGAGAATCACATGGATGATGTAGTTATCGTTGCCGCCGGCCGTACCGGGGTGGGTAAATTCGGCGGCAGTCTGGCCAAGGTGCCGGCGTCGGAGCTGGGCGCGCATGTCATCAAGGGCCTGATCGCCCAGGCCGGCATCGATCCCAACCTGATCAGCGAAGCCATCCTCGGCCAGGTGCTGACCGCCGGCGTCGGCCAGAACCCGGCGCGCCAGGCCGTCATCAAGGCCGGCCTGCCCAACACCATTCCCGGCTTCACCATCAACCACGTGTGCGGTTCCGGCCTGAAAGCCACCCACCTGGCGGCGCAGGCGCTGAAGGCCGGCGACGCCCAGATCGTCATCGCCGGCGGCCAGGAAAACATGAGCGCCTCGCCGCACGTGATCCCCGGCTCGCGCGACGGCTTCCGCATGGGCGACTTCAAGGCGGTCGACTCGATGATCGTCGACGGCCTGTGGGACGCCTACAACCAGTACCACATGGGCACCACCGCCGAGAACGTCGCGAAAAAATACGAGATTTCGCGCGCCGAGCAGGACGAGTTCGCGCTGCAGTCGCAGCTGAAGGCCGAGGCGGCGCAGAAAGCCGGCAAATTCAAGGACGAGATCCTGCCGCTGGAAATCGTGCAGAAGAAGGGCAGCTTCGTGTTCGACAGCGATGAATACATCAAACCGGGCTCGACGCTGGAAGGCCTGGCCGGCCTGCGTCCGGCCTTCGCCAAGGACGGCAGCGTGACCGCCGGCAATGCCTCCGGCCTGAACGACGGCGCCGCCGCCGTCATCATGACCACCGCCAGCAAGGCCAAGGAACTGGGCCTGCCGGTGCTGGCGCGGATCAAGGCCTACGCCTCGTCCGGCCTGGACCCGGCCTACATGGGCATGGGCCCGGTGTCGGCCACCCGCCTGTGCCTGAAAAAGGCCGGCTGGACGCCGGACGACCTGGACCTGCTGGAAATCAACGAGGCGTTCGCCGCGCAGGCGGTGGCGGTCAACAAGGAGATGGGCTGGGACACCAGCAAGATCAACGTTAATGGTGGCGCGATCGCCATCGGCCACCCGATCGGCGCCTCCGGCGCGCGCATCCTGGTCACGCTGATCCACGAAATGGTGCGCCGCGATGCCAAGAAGGGCCTGGCGTCGCTGTGCATCGGCGGCGGCATGGGCGTGGCGCTGGCGATCGAGCGCGCTTGATACCGTCGCTGGATACGCTAGCAAGATAATGACAAGACGCGGCCCGGCGGCGCCGGGCACGCTCCAATTTTGGCTTCATTTAACAACGAGGGGGACGATATGGCAAGAGTAGCATTGGTAACCGGTGGCATGGGTGGTCTGGGCGAAGCGATCAGCTACAAGCTGTCCGCGCTGGGCTATTGCGTGGTCACCACGTATTCCCCAGGCAATCCCAAGGTCGAACAATGGCTGGCCACGACCCGTGACCAGGGCTATAACTTCCGCGCCTATCCGTGCGACGTGGCCGACTACGAGTCGGCGCAGGCGTGCATCGCCGCCATCGAGAAGGACATCGGTCCGGTGGACGTGCTGGTCAACAACGCCGGCATCACGCGCGACATGACCTTCAAGAAAATGGACAAGGTCAACTGGGACGCGGTCATGAAGACCAACCTGGACTCGGTCTTCAACATGACCAAGCCGGTATGCGATGGCATGATCGAACGCGGCTGGGGCCGCATCATCAACATCTCGTCGGTCAACGGCCAGAAGGGCGCCTTCGGCCAGACCAACTACTCGGCCGCCAAGGCCGGCATGCACGGCTTCACCAAGGCGCTGGCGCTGGAAGTGGCGAAGAAGGGCGTGACCGTCAACACCATCTCGCCGGGCTACATCGGTACCAAGATGGTGATGGAGATCCCGCAGGAAGTGCTCGATACCAAGATCGTGCCGCAAATCCCGATGGGCCGTCTGGGCAAGCCGGACGAGGTGGCGGGCCTGGTGGCCTACCTGGCGTCCGATGAGGCGGCCTTCGTCACCGGCGCCAACATCGCCATCAACGGCGGCCAGCACATGTCCTGAGCGGCAACGCCGCCACACACGGGCCGGGTTCGTTCGCGATCCCGGCTTTTTTTTCGTACAATCCGCTATCGATACCCCAAGGATAGCCATGTTCGACGCCGCCTCCCCGCTGTTTCCCCCAATCACCCCCAGCCGTCACGGCATGCTGGCGGTGGATGGTCTGCACACCATTTACTGGGAGGAGGTGGGTAATCCGGCCGGCATCCCGGTGATTTTCCTGCATGGCGGGCCGGGCGCCGGCCTGTCGCCGCAGCACCGCCGCTTCTTCGACCCGGAACAGTACCGCGTGATCCTGTTCGACCAGCGCGGCGCCGGCAAATCGACGCCGCTGGGTGAATGCCGCGCCAACACCACCCAGCTGTTGATCGAAGACATCGAACGTCTGCGCGAGATGGCCGGCGTCGCGCAATGGCTGGTGTTCGGCGGCTCCTGGGGGTCGACGCTGGCGCTGGCCTACGGCGAGGCGCATCCCGAACGCTGCCTCGGCTTCGTGCTGCGCGGCATCTTCCTGTGCACGCGCAAGGAAATCGACTGGTTCCTCGACGGCGCGCAATGGTTCCACCCCGAGGTGCACGCCGAATTCATCGCGCCGATTCCCGAGGCCGAGCGCGGCGACCTGCTGCAAGCCTATGTGCGGCGCATCATCAGCGACGACCCGGCCGTGCACTGGCCGGCGGTGCGCGCCTGGAGCCGCTTCGAAGGCCGCCGCGTGTTCCTGCTGCCGCAGGCCGACGAGCCGCCGTCGGACACGCTGGACCTCGGCGTCGGCCGGCTGGAGTCGCACTACATGGCCCATCTCGGCTTCTTCAGCGACGACCAGCTGGTGCGCGACATCGGCCGTATCGCCCACCTGCCGGCGGTGATCGTGCAGGGCCGCTACGACGTCATTTGCCCGCCGGTGTCGGCCTGGCGCCTGCACCAGGCGTGGCCCGGCTCGGTGCTGAAGATGATTCCGGACGCTGGCCATGGCGCCATGGAACAGGGCATCGCCCGCGCGCTGGTGGCCGCCACCGAGCAGTTCAAGCGCCAGCGCGCCTTCGCCTGAAAAACCGCCCGTGGCAGACGCGGGCTGCTACACTGTGAACCCATCGATAAGAACAAAACCAAACCCGTATGGCACTCATGACGCTGCAGACCGCAGATATCGGTCACATCATTCAGCTGGCGATCGCGCCGGTGTTCCTGCTGTCGGGCGTTTGCACCAACCTGATCGTGCTGACCAACCGGCTGGCGCGCATCATCGACCGCTCACGCGTGCTGGAGGACCGGCTCGATGTGGCCTACAGCGACCCCTACCTCAATGAGCTGGACGTGCTGTACCGCCGCTCGCACCTGATCAACATGTCGATCTTCTTGTCGACCGCCTGCGGCCTGTTCGTTTGCGTGATGGTGGCGATGCTGTTCCTCGGCGATATCACCAACCTCGGGCTGGACAAGTATATTGCCGGCATGTTCGTGGTGGCGGTGATCTGCCTGGTCGGCAGCTTTGTCTCGCTGCTGCGCGAAATCTATATTGCGTCGAACTGGATGCGCTCCCAGCGCCACGTCCGCCGCAAGCGTTAAACTTTTTATGTGAGAAACATCATGCACGACTACCAACGCCCGCCCACCCTGTACCGCTACGGCGTGCGCGAAGACCTGGAACTGGCGCTGAGCCAGGGCCAATTCATTCTGCGCCCGGCCAGCCGGTGCCTGACGCTGAGCTTTTCCCAGGCTTGGGACCGCAAGCTGTTCGAGCTGTTCAGCGCCGACGCCTGCCTGATCATCCACAACACCGAAGAATTCGGCGAGCGCATCCACCGTGCCGTGCAGCGCGCCTTGCCGAGCTGGGCGGGCATCGACGGCGCCGTCGAATACGGCACGCGCGCCGCGCTGGGCGCGGCCTTCACCAAGACCGCGGCCGAGGCGCCGGAACAGGAGTGGCAATTCGCCTGGCGCGCGATGCAGGCGCAATTGAGCCTGAACCCGGTGCTGATCAAGATCGGCAATCTGGAAAACTACGCCGAGCTGCGCTCGCGCGATACCTACCTGGCCTGAGCGCCGGGCGCGGCTTATTTGGGGATGGCCTCGACGCGGGCGTCGTCGCGGCGGTCGATGCGCGCCAGCACGGCGCTCATCATGCGCTCGATGTCGCCACGGATCATCTTCGAGCCGATCAGGCCCGGCACGTAGAAATTCGGCAGCAGCTTGCCGTGGTAGACGATTTTGGTGCCGCCCGTCTCCGGGACGGGCATCAGCTCCCAGCGCGATTCATAATGCTTCATGTCGCCGGAAATGAGCGCGATGTCGATCGACGACATCGGCTGCTCGGTGGCGCGCACGATCAGGTGGATGGTGCGGTTCATGAACAGGAACCGGGCCACGCCGAATTGTTCAATGATCACCTCATTGCCATTGCGCGACAACACCTTGCACGACTCCATGTCCGGCACGAACTCGGTCATGCGTTCATAGTTGGTGAGGATGCGCCATACCTTGGGCAGCGACGCGTGCACCGCGCCGACGGCATCGACTTCGTACATGTGCTGGTTGTCCTGGTCCACGCGGTTGACCGACACCTCCAGCTTGGGCAGGTCGGGCCGCTCGGACCGCGCTGTCTGCGCCATCGCCAGCGGGGCGCTCACGCCCAACAACAAAAACACAAGGAATCGCATCATTGGTCCAGCGTAAGGTAAAGGGTGGCAGAATACAAGCGCGGCACGCGGGGACTTTAGAAGCCCAGGTCTAGAGAATTGGGATTAAATGCGGGTATTATGAAAACGACACCATACCCGCACCTGCTGGCGCCCCTCGACCTCGGCCACACGACGCTGCGCAATCGCGTCATCATGGGCTCGATGCATACCGGCCTCGAAGACCGCTTCTACAATTACGCCAAGCTCGCCGCATTCTATCGTGAACGCGCGCGCGGTGGTGTCGGATTGATTGTGACCGGCGGCATCTCTCCCAACCGCTCCGGCTGGCTGTTACCCTTTGCAGGGACGCTCAACTTCCAGGGCGACGTGCCCAACCACCGGCGCGTGACGCGCGCGGTGCACGAGGAGGGCGGCAAGGTCCTGATGCAGATCCTGCACGCCGGCCGCTATGGCTATCAGCCGCTGGTGGTGTCGGCCTCCGGGCAGAAGTCGCCGATCTCGCCGTTCAAGCCGCGCGCGCTCAGCGAGGCCGGCATCGAGCGGACCATCCGCGACTACGTCCGCTGCGCGCAACTGGCGCGCGCCGCCGGCTACGACGGCGTCGAGGTGATGGGCAGCGAGGGCTATCTGCTGAACCAGTTCCTGTGCGCGCGCACCAATCTGCGCACCGACCAGTGGGGCGGCAGCATCGAAAACCGCATGCGGCTGCCGCTGGAGATCGTGCGGCGCATGCGCGCGGCGGTCGGCCGCGATTTCATCATCATGTACCGCCACTCGCTGCTGGACCTGGTCGAAGGCGGCAACACCTGGGACGACGTGGTGGCCGTCGCCAAGGCCTTGCAGCAGGCCGGCGTCAGCATCCTGAACACCGGCTACGGCTGGCACGAGGCGCGCGTGCCGACCATCGTCACCTCGGTGCCGCGCGCCGCCTTCGCCGCGCTGGCCGGGCGTCTGCGGCTGGAGGTGACGATCCCGGTGGTGGCGTCGAACCGCATCAACATGCCGGCCGAGGCGGAGGGCATCCTGCAGCGCGGCGAGGCCGACCTGATTTCGATGGCGCGTCCCTTCCTCGCCGATGCGCACTTCGTCGCCAAGGCGGCGGCCGGACGCGCCGATGAAATCAACACTTGCATCGGCTGCAACCAGGCCTGTCTCGATCACACCTTCTCGCGGCAACGCGCCAGCTGCCTGGTGAATCCGCGCGCCTGCCATGAGACGGAGCTGGTGTATGCGCCGGCGGCGAAGCGGCGCCGGGTGGCGGTGGTCGGCGCCGGACCGGCCGGTTTGTCGGCGGCCACGGTGGCGGCGCAATGCGGCCACGAGGTGACGCTGTTCGAGGCCGCCGACAGCATCGGCGGCCAGTTCAAGATCGCCATGCAGGTGCCGGGCAAGGAGGAATTCGCCGAGACCATCCGCTACTTCGGGCGTCAGATCGCGCTGACCGGTGTGCAGCTGCGACTGAATCAGCGCGTCACGCGCGAGCAGCTGCTGGCCGGAGGCTATGACGATGTGGTCATCGCCACCGGCGTCAAGGTGCGCAAGCCGCCGATCGCGGGCATCGATCATCCGAAGGTGCTGTCGTATATCGATGTGCTGCGCGACAAGGCGCCGGTCGGCAAGCGCGTGGCGATCATCGGCGCCGGCGGCATCGGTTTCGACATGGGCGAATTCCTGCTGCACGACACGCGCCATCCGCTGCCACTGGCGCTGGATGTCTGGGCCAGCGAGTGGGGCGTCAGCCTGGCGGTCGAGACGCCGGGCGGGCTGGTGCCGCCGGCGCCGGTGGCGCCGGTGCGCCAGCTGTATCTGTTGCAGCGCAAAACCTCACGGCCGGGCGCGGGGCTGGGCAAGACCTCCGGCTGGGTGCACCGCGCGGTCCTGGCGCGCAATGGCGTGGTGATGCTGGCCGGCGTGCAGTACGACCGCATCGACGATCAGGGGTTGCACATCACTGTGGGCGGCAAGCAGCGCTTGCTGTCGGTGGATAACGTGGTGATCTGCGCCGGGCAGGACAGTCTGGCGGAGCTGATGCCGTCCGAAGCGGAAGCCAAAGCGGCCGGCGCGCCGCGCTTCCACAAAATCGGCGGCGCCGCGCTGGCGGCGGAACTGGACGCCAAGCGCGCCATCAAGGAAGGCGCGGAGCTGGCTGCGCGCCTGTAAGCGTTCCTGCCTCAGTGGGCGTGACCTTTGTGTGCCTTGTCCAGATGTTCCAGCACATACGCGGTCATGCCCTTGGCCAGCTCCTGCTCGCCCATGAAGATTTCGCCGACGCGCTCGCTGCGCAGCAGCTCCGCCTCGGCGTCGCTGTGGGTGCGCACCACGCTCTTGATGTTCGGATTCAGCGCGCGCGCCGTTTCGATCATCGCGCGCACGTGGAAGGTGTCCGGCGTGGCGATGACCAGCATGGCGGCGTGCGCGATGTGCGCCTGGATCAGCACCGCCGGCTCGCCGGCATTGCCGGCCACCGCCGGGATGCCGTCCTTGCGCAACTGGTCGACGATCTCGCGGTTCTGTTCCGCCACCACGTAGGAGATGCCTTGCGCCTTCAGTTTGGCGGCGATCTTGCGGCCCACGCGGCCGTAGCCGACCAGCACCACCTGGCCGCGCAGATGCTCGTGCGGGGTGGTCATCGGCAGCTCGGCCAGCGGATCGGGTGAGCGGTCGAACTTGGCCGCCAGGTCGAGATTCTTGCCGAGCCAGCGCTCCAGCGGCTTGGTGATGCTGAATACCACCGGGTTGAGCGCGATCGAGATGATGGCGCCGGCCAGGATCAGCGTCTGGCCCTCGGCCGGCATCAGCTTCAGCGACAGGCCCAGCGCCGCCAGGATGAAGGAGAATTCGCCGATCTGCGCCAGGCTGGCCGAGACCATCAGCGCGGTCTTCGCCGGGTAGCGCAGCAGCAGCACCAGCAGAAAGGCCGCCACCGATTTGCCGACGACGACGATCGCCACCACCGCCAGCAGCTTGAGCGGTTGTTCGGTCAGCACCGACGGTTCGAACAGCATGCCGACCGAGACGAAGAACAGCACCGCGAACGCGTCGCGCAGCGGCAGCGATTCCTCGGCGGCGCGGTGCGCCAGCGACGATTCGCGCAGCACCATGCCGGCGAAGAACGAGCCCAGCGCGAACGACACGCCGAAATAATGGGTGGACGCGTAGGCGATGCCGACGGCGGCGGCGATCACGCACAGCGTGAACAGCTCGCGCGAACCGGTGCGCGCCACCTGCCACAGAATCCACGGGAACAGTTTGCGGCCCACCACCAGCATCAGCACGATGAAGGCGCCGACCTGGCCCAGCGTCAGCGCCAGCGTGGTCCACAAGTTGTCGTCGCCGCCGCCATGGCCGCTGGCGGCGTCGAGCGCTTCGCCGCCGAGGGAGCTGGCCAATGCCGGCAGCAGCACCAGCACCAGCACCGTGACCAGATCTTCCACCACCAGCCAGCCGACCGCGATGCGGCCGTTGAAGCTGTCCAGGATGCCACGCTCCTCCAGCGCGCGCAGCAGCACGACGGTGCTGGCGACCGACAGCGCCAGGCCGAACACCAGCCCGCCGCCGATGCTCCAGCCCCAGAAGTGGGCCAGCGCCATGCCGAGCGCGGTGGCGACGGCGATCTGCAAGATCGCGCCGGGCAGGGCCACCTTGCGCACGTCCCATAAATCTTCAATCGAGAAGTGCAGGCCGACGCCGAACATCATCAGCATCACGCCGATTTCGGCCAACTGGCCGGCCAGCGCCGCATCCGCCACATAACCGGGCGTTGCCGGTCCGATGATAATGCCCGCAGCGAGATAACCCACCAGCGCCGGTAATCTGAGGCGCGTTGCTAAATAACCGAACAGGAGACCAGCTCCCAGTGCGGCGGCGATCGTGGTAATCAGGCTGATGTTGTGGGGCATGCGTTGAGGGTTCCTTAAGAAAAAAACTACGTGTAACCCTCAGCGTAACACACCCTCCACCGCGACCATCCTAAATTGACAACGCCGCCGGCTGCATGCGCATGCTGACGCCGAAGCGGTTGAAGGCGTTCATCAGCGCGACGGCGACGGTGAGGTCGGCCAGTTCCTGCTCGCTCAGCACGCTCAGCGCGGCCTGGTAGGCGGCGTCCGGCACCTTGGTTTGCTCGACGCGGGTGACCACTTCGGCCCATGCCAGCGCCGCCTGTTCTTTTGCGCTGAACAGCGCGGCGGCTTCGTCCCACACCGGCACCAGCGCGATCTTGTCGGCGCGGACGCCTTGCTTCAGCAGGTCGCGGGTGTGCATGTCGATGCAGTAGGCGCAGCCGTTGATCAGCGAGATGCGCAGGTTGACCAGTTCCAGCAGCTCGGCCGGCAACGCCGCCGCGACATAGTCTTTGACGGCGCCGAAGCCTTTGTAGGCGGCGGGGGCTAATTTGAAGATTTCCAGACGCTTGCTCATGATGACTCCTTGGTTTGCTTGATGACGATGGAGTCATTGTGCGCTTCGATGGACTATCGTTGAAGGGCCATGAATGGTGTTTTGGACTAGGCCATGATGTTCAGTATGCGCTGGCCCAGTTCCCGCGCCCTGGCCTCGGTATCGATGTTGGTGAAGGCCAGCAGCAGTGCCGACGGAATCTGCGGCAGCACGCCGCGCTCGGACAGGGCCA
Source organism: Duganella lactea (assembly GCF_009857505.1). Lineage (GTDB taxonomy): Bacteria > Pseudomonadota > Gammaproteobacteria > Burkholderiales > Burkholderiaceae_D > Rugamonas > Rugamonas lactea. The sequence goes on along the minus strand of NZ_WWCP01000001.1, from coordinate 70,819 downwards.
GCGCCGCCATGCCGTGGTCGCCCATGCGCGCCGCCAGTGCGCGGTCGCGCCGATCACCGTCGTGGCCTTTCATGCGCAGCACCAGATGCATGCCGCCCGGTTGCGGCTCCACCGACATGTGCTGGCCCAGCGCCGCCGTCAGGCCGTCGGCGGCGAACCGGCGGCGCTCGGCGTACAGACGGCGCATGCGCTGGATGTGACGGGCGAAGTGGCCTTCGTTGATGAAGTCGGCCACCACGCTTTGCATCAGCGTCGGCCCGCCGAGGGCGAGGGTGCGGCTCAGATGCTCGAAACGTGCGACCTGCGCCGGCGGCACCACCAGGTAGGCCAGCCGGATCGCCGGGAACAGCACCTTGCTGAAGGTGCCGGAGTACAGCACGCGGCCATCGCGGTCCAGGCTTTGCAGCGCCGGCAGCGGACGGCTGACGTAGCGGTATTCGCCGTCGTAGTCGTCCTCGACGATCCAGGCGCCGGCTTGCGAGGCCCAGTCCAGCAGCGCCAGACGGCGCGGCAGCGATAGCGAGACGCACAGCGGGCTTTGATGCGCCGGCGTGACGATGGCGGCTCTGGCCTGCGGCGCCGTGGCCACGCCGTGTGACACCATCAAACCTTCGCCATCCACCGCCACCGGGACCGGTTGCATGCCTGCCTCGCGCAGCAAATCGCTGGTGGGCGGATAGCCGGGATCTTCGACCCACACGCCGTCGCCTGGCCGCAGCAGTGCGCGCGTCATCAGTTCCATCGAATTGCGGTAGCCGCTGGTGATGAACACCTGCGACGGCGTGCAGTCGATGCCGCGTGACAGCTGCAGGTAGGCGGCGATGGCGATGCGCAGTTCCGGCAGCCCGGCCCATGGCGGATAGATCATGTCGGCCGGCCGCGTGGCGCGCGCCGCGCGTGCCGTCAGGCGCGCCCACACCTTGCGCGGGAAGGCGTCCAGCGCTGGTATGCCCATCTGGAACGGCAGGGTGGACGAGGCGGCGTCGCCGAGGTTGTTGTGGGCGGTGGCGGGGCGCGGTGTCGGCGATACCGGCGCGTGGCGCGCCAGCGCGGGCGTGACCACGGTGCCGGCCTGGCCGTGCGCTGTCACATAGCCTTCCGCCGTCAGCAGAGAATAGGCCGATTCCACCGTGCCGCGCGCCAGGCCCAGCTCCAGCGCGAGGGCGCGCGCGGCCGGGATGCGGTCGCCGGGTTGCAGCGTGCCCTCCGCGATGGCGCTACGCAAGCGCGTGTAGATTTGCCGGTACAGCGGTTCGGCGGCGCTGTTGTCCAGCGGCGGAAAATCCATGGCCCACTCCAAAGGTCGATGCAGGTCATGCGCCGGCGCGCATGGTGCCGTCCTCAGACGCGCTTGACCACCACGCAGCCGATCGAGTAGCCGGCGCCGAACGAGCAGATGACGCCCAGCTCCCCCTTGGCCAGATCGGCCGAGTGCTTGTGGAAGGCGATCACCGAGCCGGCCGACGAGGTGTTGGCGTATTCGTCCAGGATCACCGGCGCCTCGCCCGGCTCGGCGTCGCGGCCCAGCACCAGGCGGCTGATCAGCAGGTTCATGTTCAGGTTGGCCTGGTGCAGCCAGTAGCGCTTGATCTGCGGCACTTCCAGGCCGGCGTCGGCGATGGTGGTCTTGATCATCTCGGCGGCCATCGGGCAGACGTCCTTGAACACCTTGCGGCCCTGCTGGCGGAACAGCTTGTCCGCCTGGCCGACGCCGCTTTCATCGAAGCGGTTGAGGAAGCCGAAGTTGTTGCGGATGTTGTTCGAGAAGCTGGTCTTGAGCTTGCTTTCGAGGATTTCCCACTGGTGGCTGCTGGTGGCGGTGTCCCTGGCTTCGATGATGATCGCGGTGCAGGCGTCGCCGAAGATGAAGTGGCTGTCGCGGTCGCGCCAGTTCAGGTGGCCCGAGGTGATTTCCGGATTCAGCACCAGCACCGCGCGCGCCTGGCCGCTTTGCACCGCCGCCACCGCCTGCTGGATGCCGAAGGTGGCCGACGAGCAGGCCACGTTCATGTCGAAGCCGTAGCCGTCGATGCCGAGCGCGCCCTGCACCTCGACCGCCATGGCCGGATACGCGCGCTGCAGGTTGGAGCAGGCCACCAGCACCATGTCGATGTCGGCGGCGGTTTTCTGCGCGCGGTCCAGCGCCTGGCGGGCGGCGGCCACGGCGATTTCCGCCTGCAGCGACAGGTCGTCGTCGGCGCGCTCGGCGATCCGCGAGACCATGCGGCGCGGATCGAGGATGCCGGCCTTTTCCATCACGTAACGCGCCTTGATGCCGGACGCCTTCTCGATGAACGCCACGCTGGACGGCTCCAGCGCCGCGACCGTGCCGGCCGCGATGGCGGCGGCGTGCCCGGCGTTGAATTGTTCGACGTAGGCGTTAAAACATTCAACCAGTTCTTCGTTGGTGATCGACTGCGCTGGCGTGAAGAGGCCGGTACCGCTGATGACGGCTTGTTTCATGGTTAAACTTTCAAGTTAAGCAATGGCAGTTGCCAATAATGAGGCAAATTCTACACAATGGCTGCACGTTACTGGAAAATAAAAGCGGCGCCCTGGAGGCGCCGCTGGGTCTGCTTGATGTGACCGCTTATTTTTTCGCCAGGTCCTTCGGCAATCCGGTGTCGGTGCTGACCACGGTGGTGGCCGGCTTGGCCAGCTGGACCGGCAGGCCCTTCAGGTGATTCAGCGCTTGTTGCAGCTGGAAATCCTCGCCGCTGCCATATTCCAGCGGTTTGCGGTTCTTTTCCAGCGCCAGGATGCGAACCTGCTCTTCCAGCTCGTCGCGTTTGCTCTTTTCGCCCTCGGCCTCGCGGTCGTTGCTGAGGTGCTTGCTGAGGTCTGCCTCGCGGGTGCGCAGCGCGTTCAGGCCGTCGCCGTCGGCGTTTTCATCGACCACGAGGTCGGGCGTGATGCCCTTGGCCTGGATCGAGCGGCCGTTCGGCGTGTAGTAGCGCGCGGTGGTCAGCTTGACGGCGGTGTCGGCGGTCAGCTGGCGGATGGTCTGCACCGAGCCCTTGCCGAAGGTTTGCGTGCCGATGATGTCGGCGCGCTTGTAGTCCTGCAGCGCGCCGGCGACGATTTCCGAGGCCGACGCCGAGCCGGTGTTGACCAGTACCACCATCGGCACCTTCTTCAGCGCGGCCGGCAGCTTGGCCAGCGCGTCGCTTTCGGCGCGCAGCTCGTAGTATTCGGGACGGCCGTAGAAGATCTGTTTCTGGTCCGGCAACTGGCCGTTGGTCGACACGATCGGCGCATCCTTCGGCAGGAAGGCGGCGGCCACGCCGATCGCCCCTTGCAGCACGCCGCCGGGATCGTTGCGCAGGTCCAGCACCAGCCCCTTGATGTGGGGGTCTTGCTGGTACAGCTCGATAATCTTGGCCGCCATGTCATCGACGGTCGGCTCCTGGAATTGCGAGATGCGCAGCCACGCATAGCCCGGCTCGATGAGTTTGCCCTTGACGCTCTTCTGATGAATCTCTTCGCGCGTCATGTTGAAGGTCAGCGGCTCCGGCTCGCCCTTGCGCAGGATGGTCAGGCTGACTTTGCTGTTGGGCTCGCCGCGCATTTTTTTGATCGAGTCGTCCAGCGACATGCCTTTGACTTGCACGTTGTCCAGCCGGCTGATCAGGTCGCCCGGCTTGATGCCGGCGCGCCAGGCCGGCGAATCCTCGATCGGCGCGACGATCTTGATGTAGCCGTCCTCGCTCTGGCCGATCTCGATGCCCAGGCCGACGAACTTGCCCTGCGACCCCTCGCGCAGCTCGGCATAGGCTTTCTTGTCGAGGTAGGCGGAATGGGGATCAAGCGAGGCGACCATGCCGGAAATGGCCTCGGTCAGCAGCTTCTTGTCCTCGACCGGCTCGACGTAATCGGATTTGATCAGGCCGAACACATCGGCCAGCTGGCGCAGTTCGGCCAGCGGCAGCGGCGGGTCCACCGGCTTTTGGGCCATGGCGGAAAACTGCAGCGAGATGGCGATGCCGGCCACCACCCCCACGCCGATCAAGCCGGAGTTCTTTAATTTCTTGCCCATGTTTCACCTGTCAAAGCTCGCCGCTGCGAATCTGCAGCGGGCGTGAAACGAGTATAAACCTGATTCCTGGCAAACGTAGTGGCCCGTGCGAAATTGATTTATACCTTTACGCCGATTTACAACGGGCGCCGTTGACTTCCGAAGCGCGCCAATGCCCGCTTGGCGAAACAATCATTTTTCTGATTTGTATGGCGTGTATCCCCAGCGTTCACGACAGTAAATATTTGTAAGAAGCCCTGCCGTCCGCAAATTCGCGGCCTACACTGAGCTCGTATTTCTCTCTACCCTGAAGTGGTTTTTCGCCAGCGCCCCAAGCGCTGGCTTTTTTTTATCTACGGAGCATCCATGCGATTCTTGCCACGTCCCGCCTCGTCCGTCTTGCGCCGCCTCAGTGTGGCGCTGGCGTTCTCCGCCTTGCTATCGCCGGCCATGGCCTTGCCGTTGATGGAGCTGAAGGCCGACGACTATCTGCCGATGGCCGCTGAGCTGAAGAAATCGCTGAACCTGAACGGCAACCAGCAGACGCTGTGGTCGCAGACCGAGAGCAAGACGCGCAATTTGTTGCGTGCCCGCAAGGAGCGTCGCGACCGTCTGCAGGCGGCCACGCTGGCCGGCGCGCAGAGCGCCAATGTGGAACTGCGCGACCTGGCCAAGGCCGTCGAAGAGGAGGCCAGCGTCAGCGCCGGCGAGGAAAAGCTGCTGCGCGAATGGTGGCTGACGGTCAATGATGCCTTATCGGAAAGCCAGCGCCAGACCGTGGCGCGGACGCTGGCCGAACAACTGCAGCGCGTGCCGGACGACGGCGTCAGCCCGCGTCCGGAGCGCCGCGAGGACAGTGGCGAGCACCGCGGCGGCAAGGGCGCGCGTGGCGGCATGGGGGCCGGCATGGGGGGCCTGAATGTCAATCTGCCGGGTGGTGGTGGCTAACCGGCCGTTCGTTGCGCGCACGCCCACCCGCGCATGTATCGTAAAGTAACAAACGGACGGCCACTATCCCTCAGCCGGGGCTGAAGTTAGAATTCGGAAACCCAAGTTCTAACCATAAGGACCCGCTGTGAAAAAACGCCTGTTGCTGACCGCTCTGACCCTGAGCCTGACAGCCGCCCTCGCCTTGGCCCACGAAGCCCATGATAGTGCGCCGATCTCCGGCATCGACCTGCCCAACATGGACACCAGCGTGCGTCCGCAGGATGACTTCTTTACCTACCTGAACGGCAACTGGCTGAAGACCACCGAGATTCCATCGGACAAATCCAGCTGGGGCACCTTCGCCAAGCTGCGCGACGACACGCTGCCGCAGCTGCGCGGCCTGATCGAGAAAGCCGAAGCCGACAAGGCCCGCAAGCAGGGCAGCGAGGCGCAGAAAATCGCCGACCTGTACGCCAGCTTCATGGACGAAGCCAAGCTCAACGCCATCGGCATCCGTCCGCTGACCGGCGAATTGAACCGCATCCGCGCCATCAAGGACAAGAACGGCCTGCCGATGATGTTTGCCCACCTGGGCCAGATCGGCGTCAGCGCGCCCTACGGCATCAGCGTGCGCCAGGATGCGCGCGAGTCCACCAGGTACGCGGTCTACATCGGCCAGAGCGGTTTGGGCCTGCCGGACCGCGACTACTACCTGAAGAAGGATGACGCCAAGCTGGCCAGCGCGCTGGCCAAGTATGAGCTGCACGTGGCCAAGATCCTCGGCCTGGCCGGCGACCGCGACGCCGTCGCCAACGCCCGCAAGATCGTCGCGCTGGAAACCCAGCTGGCCGAAGCGCAATGGACCAAGGTGCAGAACCGCGACCCGGTCAAGCGCTACAACAAGATGCCGATCAAGCAACTGGCCGAGCTGGCGCCAGGCTTTGACTGGGGCCACGCGCTGGCCGCCGCCGGCGTGGCCAACAAGGTCGACTACGTGATCGTCAACCAGCCGAGCTATCTGACCAGCTTTGCCGCCGTGCTGGACAAGACCGACCTGGCCACCTGGAAGGTCTATCTGCAATGGCAACTGCTGCGCGAAGCATCGCCGTTCCTGTCGAAGGACTTCGCCGACGCCCACTTCGATTTCTACAGCACCGTGCTGACCGGCGTGGCCGTCAAGCCGCCGCGCTGGAAGACCGGCGTGGCGCTGGTGGAAGCGAGCCTGGGTGAAGCGCTGGGCAAGTTGTACGTGGCCGACTACTTCCCGCCCGAGCGCAAGCAGCGCATGGACCAGCTGGTGAAGAACCTGCTGGCCGCCTACCAGACCAGCATCGACAATCTCGACTGGATGAGCCCGGCGACGAAGATCGAGGCGCAGGCCAAGCTGGCCAAGTTCACGCCGAAGATCGGCTACCCGAACAAGTGGCGCGATTATGCGTCGCTGACCATCATCAAGGCCGACCTGATCGGTAACGTGCTGCGCGCCGCGAACTACCGCCACGCGCGCATGATCGCCAAGCTGGGCAAGCCGATCGACCGCGACGAATGGGGCATGACGCCGCAAACCATCAACGCCTACTACAGCTCGACAATGAACGAGATCGTGTTCCCGGCCGCGATTTTGCAGCCGCCGTTCTTTGACGCGCGCGCCGACGACGCCGTCAACTACGGCGCCATCGGCGCGGTCATCGGTCACGAGATTAGCCACGGCTTCGATGATGGCGGCAGCCAGTCCGATGGCGACGGCAATCTGCGCGACTGGTGGAGCAAGGAAGACCGCGCCAACTTCAAGGCCAAGGCCGACGCGCTGGTCAAGCAGTACGACGGCTACAGCCCGCTGCCGGGCTACCACGTCAACGGCGCGCTGACGCTGGGCGAGAACATCGCCGACAACAGCGGCGTGGCGATCGCCTACAAGGCCTACCAGCTGTCGCTGGGCGGCAAGCCGGCGCCGGTGATCGACGGCTTCACCGGCGATCAGCGCTTCTTCATGGGCTTTGGCCAGATCTGGCGCGTGAAGATGCGCGAGGCGCAGCAGATCCTGCAAATCAAGACCGACCCGCATTCGCCGGGCCAGTTCCGCACCAACGGCCCGGTGGTCAACCAGCCGGGCTTCTACGACGCCTTCGGCGTGAAACCGGGCGACAAGCTGTATGTTGCGCCGGAACAGCGCATCATCATCTGGTAAGCGTTTATCAGCAGCAAAAAAGCCACTCCGTGTGGCTTTTTTGCTATTGTTCTTGAAGGATGGGAGAGAAAAAACTATGAAAGCACATCTGCTCAGCGCCCTGATGGTGGCGTTGCTGGCGTCCACCGGCGTCCACGCGCAACAGAAGACCTCGGGCGTGGACCTGCGCGACATCGATCCCGCGGTGCGGCCGCAGGATGATTTTTTCCTTCACTTGAACGGCAAGTGGCTGGCCAAGACCGAGATTCCGGCGGACAAGGCGAGCTGGGGCTCGTTCGAAAAGCTCGACGACGACACCAAGCCGCAGCTGCGCGCGATCATCGAAGCGGCGGCGGCGAATAAGGCTAAGGCCGGCGGCGCGGAAGCGCAGCGCATCGGCGATTTCTTCGCCAGCTACATGGACGAGGCGCGGCTGGAGGAACTGCGCCTGCTGCCGTTGAAGCCGGACTTCGACCGCATCGCCGCGCTCAACGACAAGACGCTGATCCCGGGCCTGATCGCCCACTTCAACCGCCAGGGCTACACCGCGCCCTACGGCTTCGCCATCCATCAGGACAACAAGGATTCGACCCGCTACGTGGCCGACCTGTACCAGGACGGCCTGAGCCTGCCGGACCGCGACTACTACCTGAAAAAATCGGACAAGAAACTGGCCGCCACGCTGGCCCAGTACGAGCGCCACGTCGCCAAGATGCTGACGCTGGCCGGCAACGCCAACGCGGCGGCCGACGCCCGGGCCATCGTGGCGCTGGAAACCCAGCTGGCCGGGCTGCAATGGACCAAGGTGCAGCTGCGCGATCCGGTCAAGGCCTACAACAAGGTGCCGCTGAACCGGCTGGCCCGGCTGGCGCCCGGCTATGACTGGAAGACCTGGCTGAACGACACCGGCATTGGCGGCAAGACCGATTACGTCATCGTCGGCCAGCCGAGCTACATCCGCGGCTTCAACAAGCTGCTGGGCAAGACGCCGCTGGCGACGTGGAAGGCCTACTTTCAGTGGCAGGTGCTGCACGCCAACGCGCCGTATCTGTCGCAGGACTTTGTGCAGGAGAACTTCGCCTTCTACGGCAAGGTGCTGAGCGGTACCGCCGAACAGCAGCCGCGCTGGAAACGCGGCGTCAACGCCACCGACGGCGCGCTGGGCGAGGCGCTCGGCAAGCTGTACGTCGAGCAGCACTTTCCGCCGGAGCGCAAGGCGCGCATGGAGGCGCTGGTCAAAAATCTGTTGGCCGCCTACCGCGCCAGCATCGACACGCTGGACTGGATGGGGCCGGAGACCAAAAAGCAGGCGCAGGACAAGCTGGCCAAGTTCACCACCAAGATCGGCTATCCGAACAAGTGGCGCGACTACTCGGCGCTGGTGGTCAACAAGGATGACCTGGTCGGCAATGTGCGCCGCGCGCAGGTGTTCGCCTACGAGAAGGAAGTCAACAAACTCGGCAAGCCGATCGACCGCGACGAGTGGGGCATGACGCCGCAGACCGTCAACGCCTACTACAATCCCGAGCTCAACGAGATCGTGTTCCCGGCCGCGATACTGCAACCGCCATTCTTCGACGCCGACGCCGACGACGCGGTCAACTACGGCGCCATCGGCGCGGTGATCGGCCACGAAATCAGCCACGGCTTCGACGACCAGGGCGCGCAGTACGATGGCGACGGCAATCTGCGCGACTGGTGGACCAAGGCCGACCACAAGAACTTCGCCGCCAAGACCCGGCAACTGGTCAAGCAGTACAACGGCTACAGCCCGGTCAAGGGCTACTTCGTCAACGGCGCGCTGACGCTGGGCGAAAACATCGCCGACAACAGCGGCGCGGCGATCGCCTACAAGGCCTACCTGATTTCGCTGAACGGCCAGCCGGCGCCGGTGATCGACGGCCTGACCGGCCAGCAGCGCTTCTACATGGGCTTCGGCCAGGTGTGGCGCGCCAAGATCCGCGAGGCGCAGCAAATCGTGTATCTGAAAACCGATCCGCACTCGCCGGATCAGTTCCGCGCCAACGGCACGGTGCGTAACCAGCCGGGCTTCTACGAAGCCTTTGGCGTCAAGCCGGGCGACAAGCTGTACCTGCCGCCGAAAGACCGCGTCATCATGTGGTGATGTGATATAAAGCTGTACGGTCCGTGTGAGCAATGGGCCGCCATTCAAACCTAGAAGGAAATCCTCGTGAAACGTCACCTCGTAAGTGCATTGATGCTGAGCCTGATCGCAGGCCTGGCCGGCGCCGCGGACAGCGCCAAAAGCGCCGCTCCCGCCAGCGCCAACGTAGCAAGCAAGCCGACCTCCGGCATCGCCGTCGAATACATCGACCCGGCGGTGCGCGTGCAGGACGACCTGTTCACCCACATGAACGGCAAGTGGCTGGCCACGACCGAGATCCCGGCCGACAAATCGAGCTGGGGCTCGTTCGCCAAGCTGCGCGACGACATCCAGCCGCAACTGCGCGCGATCATCGAGGGCGCCGCCGCCAACAAGGCCGGCGGCCCGGAGGCGCAACGCATCGGCGACTTCTACGCCAGCTTCATGGATGAAGCCAAGCTGGAGCAACTGGGCATCGCGCCGCTCAAAGCCGAACTGGGCAAGGTTGCCGCGCTGAGCGACAAGCAACAGCTGCCGGCGCTGATCTCGCACTTCAACCAGATCGGCGTGACCGCTCCGTACAACTACGGCATTCACCAGGACAACAAGGATTCGACCAAATACGTGGCCGACCTGTACCAGGACGGCCTGGGCCTGCCGGACCGCGACTATTACCTGAAAGCGGACGACAAGAAACTGGCCGACACGCTGGCCAAATATGAACTGCACGTCGGCAAGATGCTGACCCTGGCCGGCGACACGCACGGCGCCACCACCGCCCACGCCGTGGTCGAGTTCGAGAAAGAACTGGCCAAACTGCAGTGGACCAAAGTCGAGCTGCGCGACCCGATCAAGGCCTACAACAAGGTCGACATCGCCAAGCTGGGCGAGATGGCGCCTGGCTACGACTGGCAAGCCTACCTGCGCGACGCCGGCGTGGCCGGCAAGGTGAACTACGTCATCGTCAGCCAGCCGAGCTACCTGAAAGGCCTGAGCGCGCTGCTGCAAAGCACGCCGCTGGACACGCTGAAAGCCTACTTCCAGTGGCAAGTGGTGCGCGCCTACGCGCCTTACCTGAGCAAAGCCTTCGTCGACGAAAACTTCGCCTTCTACGGCACCGTGCTGAGCGGTGTGACCGAACAGCGTCCCCGCTGGAAGCGCGGGGTTTCCGTGACCGAAGGCGCGCTGGGCGAAGCCGTCGGCAAGCTGTACGTCGGCGCCCACTTCCCGGCCGAGCGCAAGCAGCGTATGGAAGAACTGGTGAAGAACCTGCTGGCGACGTACAAGACCAGCATCGACAAGCTGGACTGGATGACCCCGGTCACCAAGAAGCAGGCGCAAGCCAAGCTGGCCAAGTTCACCTACAAGATCGGCTACCCGAACAAATGGCGCGACTACAGCGCGCTGCAGATCAGCAAGGATGACCTGGTCGGCAACGTGCTCCGCACGCACCAGTTCGACTACAACAAGGAACTGAACAAGCTGGGCAAACCGATCGACCGCGACGAATGGGGCATGACGCCGCAAACCGTCAACGCCTACTACAACCCGGAGATGAACGAAATCGTGTTCCCGGCGGCGATCCTGCAGGCGCCGTTCTTCGACGCCGCCGCCGATGACGCGGTCAATTACGGCGCCATCGGCGGCGTGATCGGCCACGAAATCAGCCACGGCTTCGACGACCAGGGCGCCCAGTACGACGGCGACGGCAATCTGCGCGACTGGTGGACCGCCGAAGACCACAAAGCCTTCGCGGCCAAGACCAAGATGCTGGTCGAGCAGTACAACCAGTTCAGCCCGCTGCCTGGCTACCACGTCAACGGTGAACTGACCTTGGGCGAAAACATTGCCGACAACAGCGGCGTGGCGATCGCCTACAAGGCCTACAAGCTGTCGCTGAAAGGCAAGAAGGCGCCGGTGATCGACGGCCTGACGGGCGACCAGCGCTTCTACATGGGCTTCGCGCAGGTCTGGCGCATGAAGATGCGTGAAGCGGCGCAGATCCAGCAGATCAAGACCGACCCGCACTCGCCAGGCCAGTTCCGCGCCAACGGCCCGATGCGCAACCAGCCCGGCTTCTACGACGCCTTCGGCGTCAAGCCCGGCGACAAGATGTACCTGCCACCGAAGGACCGCGTAATCATGTGGTAAAAACCGGGTGTCAGGTCTGACAAACGAACACGGGCTCAACTGCGTAGCAGTTGAGCCCGTGTTCGTTTGTCAGACCTGACACCGGTTATACTGTTGGCTCCCCGAATTTCTGAAGCCTGATGGCCATGCGTATGCGTTACACCATTCCCCTGCTGCTGCCGTTGCTGCTGAGCGCTTGCGGCGATTCCTATACGCCGGTCGATGTGTATATGGCGAAGACGCCGGAGTGCAAGGAGTGGCAGCAGGGCTCGCGCTTCGAGCTGCCGCGCGGGATCAGCATCGCCACCACGCCGCCGGTCACGCTGCCCGATGGCGGCGCCGAGTTCACCTTTGTCTATCTGGTGCCGCGCGGCGAGCGGGCGATGTTCGTCAGCCGCGACTACAACGTCACCCAGCCGAAAGGACCGGTCATCGCCAAGGCCGAGCTGGTCACTTTTTATCAGCGCGCCACCAACGCGCCGGCCGAAATCGTCGAGGCGATCCCCAAAGTGCCCGACATGCTGATCGCCGGCGCCACCGGCGCGGAAACCATCTGGCGCGTGCGCCTGCGCGTCACGCAAAAGCTGCCGGACCGGTTCGATGTCGTGCCGCCGGCCTTCGAGATCGCGCTGAACCAGTACCCGGTGCGCACCTTCACCTACCGCTACTTCGCCGACCGCAAAGCCTACGGCCTGTGCCGCTAATAAAAAACCGGCCGCGCGGGCCGGTTCTCGGTTGCGCGCGGACGCCGCCGATTATTTAGGCGGCTCCGCCGGCGCCGCCGCCGCCGCCGGGGCCGGCACTGCGGGTTCCTTGAACTTGCCGCCCGAGGCGTTGGCCATGTAGACCACGGCGCGCGCCACTTCCACATCGTCCAGATCCGGGTTGCCGCCTTTGGCCGGCATCGCGCGCAGGCCTTCGATGGCGTGCTTGAGGACGGTGTCGTAGCCCTGTGCCAGACGGCCGCTCCACGCGGCGGCGTCGCCGAACTTCGGCGCGCCGGCGGCGCCGCTGCCGTGGCAGGCGGTGCAGGTGACGTTGTAGACGGCTTCGCCGGTTTGCAGCACTTTCGGGCCGCTGGCGTCTTTCAGCGTGTAGCCGTCGTCGGCGACGGGCGCGATGCGGGCGGCAATGGCGTCCGGCTCCTGGCTGCCGGAACCGGCGCCGGTCAGCTTGTCGGTCGTGACAAACTTGACCAGGAGGATGATGCCGAAGATAACTACGACGAAGAAGCCGATCACGGCGACGACGAGTTGTTTGGGCGTTCTGATTGCGGATTCGTGTTCGTTGTGTGCGTCGCTCATGATTTCCTTAAGAGACTGATTTCAAGCCGGGGTGGCGCGAAGAGTTGATCAGCAGCTGCCTTGTAAAAACCTTCACCAAACGGCTGATTATAGACACAACAATGCGGCGAGGGAAACGCAAACTTGTTGAAAACGATACTGCCCCATGGACGGCGGCCAATAAAAACGGTATCCTACGGCACGCCTTCGCGTATCCCCCTGTCGCGGCTGTAGCTCAGTGGATAGAGTATTGGCCTCCGAAGCCAAGGGTCACTGGTTCGATCCCAGTCAGCCGCACCAAGTTTTCCTGCAAAATCAATCGCTTAGCGGATTTAACGTGCTGCACTGCAGCACAATTCCGTTTTGGCGCCGCATGTTGCGCCGTATCAAAATATCATCCGATTTTTCTACAACATTTTTGACTTGCATCAAAAAAGCCGGACATACTTTTGCCCTGTGCGGCGTCTATGTACGCTAGCGGACATAGGGCCGGTGCACTATCTGTGCCAACGTCGGGGTGTTAGAATCGTTCTTCCACCTCTCCGAAAAGCGATGCCGCCCAAATGCAAGTGATCGTTCCCGTCACGCTGGACAATTGTGCGGATGAACCTATCCACATCCCCGGCAGCATACAGCCGCACGGGGCGCTATTGGCCTTCGACCTGGAGGGTATCCTGCTGGGCTGGAGCGCCAACGTCGCCCAGTTGCTGCAGCTGACCCCCACGCTGAACACGCCGCTGGCCGCGCTGCCGTTGCCGGCCGAGGTGTCGCAGGCCGCCAGCGAATGCCTCGACAGCGTGGAGGACGGCGAGGCACCGGTCACGGCGCTGGAGGTGACCGTCGGCGCGGTGCGCTTCGACTGTATTGTGCACGCCTATCATGCCCGCCTGATCATTGAGTTCGAGCGCCGCGACACGCCGAGCGACGCCGTTGCCGCCTTCGCGCTGAAAGCGCACGCCGCCATTGATCGGCTGAGGCGGCAGAAGTCGATCGACGCGCTGCTGCAACTGGCCACCGAGCAGGTCCGCGCCATCACCGGGTTCGACCGTGTGATGGCCTACCGCTTCCACCAGGATGACAGCGGCGACGTCACCGCCGAGGCGCGCCGTGACGATCTGGAGCCCTATCTGCACCGCCGCTATCCGGCCAGCGATATCCCGGCGCAGGCGCGCCGCCTGTACACCATCAACACGCTGCGCCTGATCGCCGACATCCATTACACGCCGTCGCCGCTGGTCGGCCGCGCCGGCGCCGCGCCGCTGGATCTGAGCCACAGCGTGTTGCGCAGCGTCTCGCCGATCCATATCGAGTACCTGCAGAACATGGGCGTGGGCGCGTCAATGAGTGTGTCCATCGTGGTGGCCGGGCGGCTGTGGGGCTTGCTGGCCTGTCACCACATGGCGCCGTTGCAGGTGCCGTACTCGGTGCGCATGGCGGCCGACGTGATGGCGCAGGTGCTGGCCTCGCTGGTGCAGTCGATGGAGGCGCGCGCCAACGCCTTGCTGGTCGAGCAGTCGGCCGAAGTGCGCACCCGCTTGATGGAAACGTTGCTGCACCAGGACGAGCCGGCCCGCGCGCTGCTGGCGCACGCGCCCGGCGTGTGCCAGTCGCTGCAGGCGGAGGCGCTGATCGTCACCGAGTACGGCAAGCTGGTGGTGCATGGCGATATCGACCCCGAGCTGGCCGCGCGGATGGTGGCCTCGCTGCCGGCCCACGGCCAGGACATGGTCGAGCGCAGCGCCGTGGGCGACTGGCCGCAGGCGTTGCGGCCGGCGCTGGCGCCGTGGGCCGGCCTGCTGGCCTTGCGCTTCGATCCGGCCACCGACGGGTGGCTGCTGGCGCTGCGCCGCGAGCAGATCCACACCATTCGCTGGGCCGGCCGGCCGGACAAGGTGATACGCACCGGTCCGATGGGGCCGCGCCTGACGCCGCGCGGCTCGTTCGACGAGTGGCGCCAGATGGTGCGCGAGCGGGCCGTGCCGTGGGCGGCGGCCGAGCGGCTGGCGGCCAGTCAGCTGCTCGGTGAGATGCACCGCGCCAGCGTGGCCAAGCATGTGGAAACCGACCGTGCCCGCGCGCAGTTGCTGGCGATGCTGGGCCACGACCTGCGCGGCCCGTTGCATTCGATCAATATGGCGGCCACCGTGTTGCAGCACGGCGGCGCCGCCAGCACCATGAGCACTCGCATTCAGGCGTCCAGCACGCGCATGGAGCGTCTGATCAGCCAGGTGCTCGACATGAGCCGCATCAACGGCGGCCTGGGGCTGGGACTGACGCGCGTGCTGGTCGACCTGGTGCCGCTGCTGCACGATCTGCTCGACGAGGCGCGCACCGCGCACCCGGAGTTGCGCATCGATGCCCGCATGCCGGCCGCGCTGGTGGCCGAGGTCGACGGCGACCGGCTGGTGCAGGTGGTCAGCAATCTGGTCAGCAATGCCCGCCACCACGGCGACCATGGCGAGCTGATCGAACTGATGCTGGACGAGCGCGACGGCAAGGTGTTGCTGGAAGTGCGCAACACGGCGCCGGCGATTCCGGCCGAGCTGTTGCCGACTTTGTACAGCCCGTTGAAACACGCGTCGGTCGGCAATGTGCGCAACCGTGGCGGATTGGGTCTGGGCTTGCATATTGCGCAGGAAATCGTGCAGCAGCATGGCGGCGAGATCGTCTACCGCTACGCCGCGCCGCAAGTGGTGTTCGCCGTCACGCTGCCGCGCGCCTGACGCGGGCGGCCCACAGCAGCAGCGCGGGCAACCCCACCAGCAGTAGCAGCGCCGGCGGCGGTTCGGGGATGGCGGCCACGCTGATGCTGAACACCTCCAGCGCGGCCAGCGGCATGTTGGGCGCGTGCAGCGTGCCGTCGACCAGCGAGCGCTCGCGCTGATCGAGGCCGCCATAGGACCAGCCGCCCAGCGAAAACACCTGTGACAGGTCGGCGGTGACGCCCAGATCCGGCCCCAGCGGCGGCGCACCGAAAGTGGGGCCGTCGAAGTCGCGGTTGTAGGTTTGCACCGGACCGCTCTGGCGCCACAGTACGGCGTCGCTGAGGTTGAAGAGAAAGGCGTCCCAGTCTTGCGGATCGGCCGTGTAGTGCGCGCCGCCGCCGCTGTCCCAGCTTTGCGGGTTGTAGCCGCCGATGGTTTTCCAGCGACCGTCACCGCCGCGCGCGCGCATGACGGCGAAGGTGGGGCTGCGGTTGTCGGCGGCGGCATGGAAATCGACGCCGACGTCGCCGGGATCGCGGCTGTAGATGTTGGTCAGCGTCAGTTTGCCTTGGCCGAACCAGCTTTCCAGCGTGCCGAGGTCGGCCGCGCCGAGCAGTTGCGAGCCGCCGACGATCACGCCCGCGCGCGCACACAGCGGCAGGCACAGCAAGGCAATCGCCAGCAGCTTGGTCATCATATGCGTCCTCCCGCCAGCAGTGTAGGCGGCGGCGGACGGCGCTGCGCGTCAGGGTGCGCGCCGTGTGAGACGGCTCAACGGCGCGGCGGATCGCGGGAACTTTATTCCAGCGCTGCCGCCAGCAGGTCGGTGAACACGCGGATCTTGGACGCGCCGCGCCGGTTGGCCGGGTACACCGCGTAAATGCCGACCGCCATTTCGCCCGGATTGGCGCGGTAGTCGGCCAGCACCGGCGCCAGCGCGCCGGCCTCCAGGTCCTGCTGGATCAGCCAGTCCGGCAGCAGCGCCAGGCCGGGCCCGCCCAGATAGGCCGGGCTGGCGACGATGTGGTGCTGGTGGCCGGCCAGCTTGCGGGCGATCAGGTTGGGCTGCTGCTCGGGGGCGGCGATGCGCAGCACGCCGGCCGGTTCGGCGTCGCGGCCGGCTATGCCGAGCTGCAGCCGGAGATCCGCCAGGAGTTCGAGGGGCTGAGCACGGCGCACCGCAATGGCGAGGTGCATCCGCTGGTGCTCAGACATCCGAAGAGCGGCTTGCCGGCGCTGTACCTGAACATCGGCCTGACGGCCGGCGTGCCCGGCTACAGTCCCGACCACTCGCGCGCGCTGATCGACGCGGTGGACCGCCATTATTCGCGTGACGGCGCCACCTATCGTCATCGCTGGCTGCAGGGCGATGTGGTGGTGGCCGATAATTTGCACGTGGCCCACAAGGCGACGCCGATCACGCCGGCCACCCGCCGCTTAGCGGATATTCAGTATGGGTCCCGGCTTGCGCCGGGACGACGGTCCGCATCAAACACAAGGTTTTGCGTGAGGGGATAGGATATTTCCTTCGCGCACGATTGAAATCGCCGGTGGTAACACTTGTGTTTGAGATAAACTTCTTGCTTCTTAAGTTCATCTGGTCAGACCATGCCCAATTCCACCATGCTGGACGACCGCGCGTTCCGGCGCATCCTTGTTCGTAACGTCACGTTGCCGCTGGCCGCCGGCGTGGTCAGCGCCGGCGTGTTTGTGGTGTTGCTGGCCTATCTGATCACCACCATGAACTGGGTCGAGCACAGCGAACGGGTGATCGGCAACGCCAACCAGGTCGGGAAAGAGATGGTGGACATGGAAACTGGCGTGCGCGGCTATCTGCTGGCCGGCGACGAATCCTTCTTGCAGCCCTACCTCGCCGCCAAGCCGCGGGTGGCGGCCAATCTGGATGGCCTGATGCAGCTGGTCAAGGACAATCCGGCCCAGGTCGACCGCCTGCGCACGATTCAATATCAGCAGCGGCAATGGGACCAGTACGCGCAGGAAATGATCCAGCTGCGCGCCGCCAACGCTGATGTCACCGGCCCGGTCAAGACCGCGCGCGGCAAGGCGCAATTCGACGAGATCCGGCGTCAGCTGGACGCGTTCGTCAACACGGAAATGCGCATGCGCCTGGAGCGCAACGATGAGTCGCGCAGCGTCACCACCTGGGTGGCCGTGGCGTATCTGCTGCTGACGCTGGGCGTCGGCGGCATTCTGGCCTGGTTCGGCCGGCGCGAGCTGACCAGCCTGTCGCGCGTCTACACGCGGGCGCTGGACGATCATGCCGAGCACGCCAAGTTGCTGCAACAGCAGGCCTGGCTGCGCACCGGCCAGAGCGAGCTGGCGCAGCAGGGCATCGGCCAGCTGGCGCTGCCGCAGCTGTCGCAGGCGCTGCTGCAATTCCTGGCGCGCTACATGGGCGTGGTGGTGGGCGCGCTGTACCTGCGGGCGCCGGATGGCAGTTTCCGCCGCGTGGCGTCCTACGGTTTCAGCGATGCATGGGAGCAGCGCGACCAGCAGTTCAAATCTGCCGAGAGCCTGGTGGCGCAGGCGGCGCTGGAGCGGCGCGTGATCCGCCTGGAGCCGCTGCCGGCCGATTACATCCAGGTCGCTTCCGGCCTGGGCGGCGGCGCTCCGGCCAGCGTGCTGCTGGCGCCGGTCGACAGCGACGGCGTGATCAACGGTGTCATCGAGCTGGGCCTGCTGCGCCCGATCGCCGAGCGCGATATCGATCTGCTGACGCTGGTGAAGGGCAATATCGGCAGCGCCATCGAGGCCAGCCATTCGCGTCAGCGCCTGCAGGAAGTGCTGGTGGAAACCCAGCAACTGAACGAGGAGTTGCAGGTGCAGCAGGAGGAACTGCGCACCGCCAATGAGGAACTGGAAGAGCAGTCGCGCGTGCTGGAAGAATCCCAGGCCAGCCTGGAGAACCAGAAAGCCGAACTGGAACAGACCAACGAACAGTTGAACGAACAAGGGCTGGCGCTGGATCAGAAGAACACCGCGCTGCTCAAGGCCCAGCAGGATCTGGAGGAGCGCGCGCGCGACCTGGAGCGCGCCAGCCAGTACAAATCGCAATTCCTGGCGAATATGTCGCACGAGCTGCGCACGCCGCTGAACAGCTCGCTGATCCTGGCCAAGCTGCTGGCGGAAAACAGCCAGGGCAACCTCAACGAAGAGCAGGTGCGCTTCGCCAACACCATCTACTCGGCCGGCAACGACCTGCTGAATCTGATCAACGACATCCTCGACATCTCCAAGGTGGAAGCCGGCAAGCTGGACCTGGTGCCGGAACCGCTGTCGATCCGCCATGTGATCGAAGGCATGGCCATGGTGTTCGAGCCGCTGGCGCAGCAGAAAAAGCTGGCCTTCCAGCTGCAGGTGGCCGACGGTGTGGCCGAGCACATGGTCAGCGACCGGCAGCGCCTGGAACAGATTCTGAAGAACCTGCTATCGAACGCGCTCAAGTTCACCAGCGGCGGCCACATCACGCTGACCGCGCAGCCGGCCGGCGCCGGCCAGGTGGCGTTCTCGGTGCAGGACACCGGTATCGGCATCCGCGCCGAGGATCAGCAGGGCATCTTCAACGCCTTCCAGCAGGCGGACGGCACCACCAGCCGCAAATACGGCGGCACCGGCCTCGGCCTGTCGATTTCGCGTGACCTGGCGCAACTGCTGGGCGGCGACATCAGCCTGGTGAGCGAGCCGGGCAAGGGCAGCTGCTTCACGCTGACGCTGCCGCTGGCGTGGACCGCGCCGGCGCCGGGCCCGCGCGCCGGCAGCTCGACCACCGAAGCCCATGGCGCGGCGCCGGGTAGCCCGCCGGTGATGCTGGCGCCCGTCACGGCGCCAGCACCGGTGCCCGCGCCGGTCGCGCCGGCGCCGCGCGCCTTCGATGACGACCGCGCCCAGTTGGAGGCCGGCATCGTGCCGCGTGGCCGCCTGGTGCTGGTGGTGGAGGACGACGCGCCGTTCGCCCGCATCCTGTACGATCTGGCGCGCGAGAAACAATACCAGTGCCTGGTGGCGTTCGACGCCGACGAGGGACTGGCGCTGGCGCGCCAGTACAAGCCGGACGCGGTGCTGCTGGACATCCGCCTGCCGGACCGTTCCGGCCTGTCGGTGCTGCAACTGCTGAAGGACGACGCGCACACCCGCCACATCCCGGTGCACGTGGTGTCCGGCTCCGAAAACGGCGAAGCCGCGCTGCATCTGGGCGCGATCGGCTACGCGCTCAAGCCGACCTCGCGCGAGCAGCTGATGGAGGTGTTCGGCCGTATCGAAGCCAAGCTGACGCAGAAGATCAAGCGGGTGCTGCTGGTGGAGGACGACGACCGCCAGCGCGACAGCGTGGTGCGGCTGATCGCCGACGACGACGTCGACATCGTTGCCGTCGGCAGCGGCGAGGAAGCGCTGGCGCTGCTGCGCACCACCGTCTACGACTGCATGATCATCGACCTCAAGCTGCCGGACATGCAGGGCAACGAACTGCTGCAGCGCATGGCCGGCGAGTCGCTGGCGGCCTTCCCGCCGGTGATCGTCTACACCGGCCGCAACCTGTCGCGCGCCGAGGAGGCCGACCTGCACAAATACTCGCGCTCGATCATCATCAAGGGCGCCCGCTCGCCGGAGCGCCTGCTCGATGAGGTGACGCTGTTCCTGCACAAGGTGGAGGCCGACCTGTCCAGCGAACGCCAGCGCATGCTCAAGACCGTGCGTTCGCGCGACCGCGTGTTCGAGGGCCGCCGCATCCTGCTGGTGGACGACGACGTGCGCAACATCTTCGCCCTGACCAGCGCGCTGGAACAGAAGGGCGCGCTGGTGGAGGTGGGCCGCAACGGTCACGAGGCGCTGGAAAAACTCGACAGCGTGCCGGACATCGACCTGGTCCTGATGGACGTGATGATGCCCGGCATGGACGGCCTGGAGGCCACGCGCCGCCTGCGCGAAGACCCGCGCTTCGCCCGCCTGCCGGTGATCGCCATCACCGCCAAGGCGATGAAGGACGATCAGGAGCAGTGCCTGGCGGCCGGCGCCAGCGATTACCTGGCCAAGCCGATCGACCTGTCGCGGCTGTACTCGCTGCTGCGCGTGTGGATGCCGAACGGCGAGCGCAGCTGAGCATGCGAGGGGTAATCTATGCATAGCGACACCGACATCGAACTGCGGATGCTGATCGAAGCGATCTACATGAAGTACAGCTACGATTTCCGCGACTACACCGGCGCCTCGCAAAAGCGCCGCGTGCTGCATGCCATGCATGAGATGGGGTGCGACAGCATCTCGGCGCTGCAGGCGCGCATCATCCACGAGCCGGCCGCCTTCAGCCAGCTGTTGCAATACCTGACGATCCCGGTGACGTCGATGTTCCGCGACCCGAGCTACTTCGCCGCGCTGCGCGAGCAGGTGGTGCCGGTGCTGCGCACCTACCCGTCGCTGAAGATCTGGGTGGCCGGCTGCAGCACCGGCGAGGAAGTGTATTCGCTGGCCATCCTGCTCAAGGAAGAGGGCTTGCTGGAACGCAGCATGCTGTACGCCACCGACATCAATCCGCAATCGCTGGAGAAGGCGCGCCAGGGCGTGTTCCCGCTGGAGGCGATGCGCGAGTACACGCAGAACTACCAGCAGGCCGGCGGCCTGCGCAGCTTCTCCGACTACTACACCGCCGCCTACAACGCGGCGCTGTTCGACAAGTCGCTGTGCGAGAACGTCACCTTTGCCGACCACAGCCTGGCGACCGACGCGGTGTTCGCCGAAACCCATCTGATCAGCTGCCGCAACGTGATGATCTACTTTAAGAAGAAGTTGCAGGAGCGCGCCTTCGGCCTGTTCCATGAGTCGCTGTGCCATCGCGGCTTCCTCGGGCTGGGCAGCAAGGAGAGCATCGACTTTTCCGCCTACGCGCCGCACTTCGAGCCGGTCGTCAAGCGCGAGCGCTTGTTCCGCAAACGTTGACCATGAACACCTCCCAGATCCAGGCGGCACTGGCTGGCCGCACGGTGGAGGCGGTGGTCATCGGCGCCTCGGCCGGCGGCGTCGGCGCGCTGCTGCGGCTGTTGCCGGGGCTGCCGGCGCACTACCCTTGCGCCGTGGTGGCGGTGCTGCACCTGCCCGAGGGGCGCCAGAGCCAGCTGGCCGGCGTGTTCCAGCAGCGCATGAAACTACCGGTACGCGAGGCGCGCGACAAGGAGGACCTGGCGTCCGGAACGCTATACTTTGCCGGTTCGGGCTACCATTTGTCGGTCGAGCTTGATCGCAGCTTTTCATTGAGTTGCGAGGCGCCCGTGCATTTCGCCCGCCCGGCGATCGATTACCTGATGGCGTCGGCGGCCGACGCTTACGGTCCGGCGCTGGTCGGCATTCTGCTGACCGGCGCCAACCAGGACGGCGCCGCCGGCATTGCCGCCATCGGCCGGGCCGGCGGCCTGACCGTGGTGCAGGACCCGCGCGAGGCCGAGGTGCCGACCATGCCGCAGGAGGCGATCCGCCTGCGCCAGCCGGACCTGGTGTTGCCGTTGGATGAGATACACACTCTGTTGATGATGCTGGAGAATAATTAATGCAAGACGCATCCCCCACCAAGCTGCTGATCGTCGACGATCTGCCGGAGAACCTGCAAGCGCTCAACGCCCTGATTCGCGGCGAGGGGCGCGCGGTGTACCAGGCAGGGTCGGGCGAGGAGGCGCTGGCGCTGCTGCTGCAGCATGACTTCGCCATGGCCTTCCTCGATGTGCAGATGCCGGGCATGGACGGCTTCGAACTGGCCGAGCTGATGCGCGGCACCGAGAAGACGCGGCAGATTCCGATCGTGTTCGTGACGGCGGCCGGCAAGGAGCTCAATTATTCGTTCAAGGGCTACGAGGCGGGCGCGGTCGACGTGCTGTACAAGCCGCTCGATCCGCGCGCGGTCAAGGGCAAGGTACAGGTGTTCGTGGCGCTGTACCAGGCGCGCGAGGCGATGCGCCGCCAGGTCGAGGCGCTGGAGCTGGCGCGCCAGCGTCAGGCCGAGATGCAGGCGCAGCTGGAGCGCGCGCTGCGCATGCGCGATGAATTCATGTCGATGGTGTCGCACGAGATGCGCACGCCGCTCAACACGCTGTACCTGGAAACCCAGCTGCGCAAGATGCAGCTGGAGCGCGGCAACATGGCAGCCTTCGGCGCCGAGCAGCTGCAGCGCATGGTGGCGCGCGACGACCGCCAGATCCAGAGCATCATCCGGCTGATCGACGACATGCTGGACGTGTCGCGCATCCGCAGCGGCAAGCTGTCGCTGCGGCCGGGCTGGGTGGAGCTGTCCGGCCTGCTGCGCCGGGTGGTGCACGATTTGACGCCGCAGGCCAGCACCGCCGGCACCAACATCACGCTGGAGGCGGGCACGCCGGTCAGCGGCTGGTGGGACGAGTTCCGCATCGAGCAGATCGTCGTCAACCTGCTGACCAACGCGATGCGCTACGGCTGCCAGCAGCCGATCAGCGTAACGTTGACGGTGGAGCAGGACTGGGCGTGCATCGATGTGCGCGATTGCGGTCCGGGCGTGGCGCCGGAACACCAGGCCAAGATTTTCGAGCCGTATGAGCGTGGCGTCGGCAGCGACGCGCCGGCCGGGCTGGGATTGGGCCTGTACATCTCGCGCCAGCTGGCCGAGGTGCATGAAGGCAGCCTGACCCTGCAGAGCGCGCCGGGCGAGGGCGCGGTGTTCAGCCTGACGCTGCCGCGCCGCGACGCGCCGCCGCAGGAGCAGCCGGCGTAACGGTCTTAGCGCGAGCTGGCTTCCTCGCGGCGCTGCATCAGGTAGGTCTGCAGGTCGTCGAAGCTGACGTTGCCGCGGCGGGCGGTGTCGATGTGGTCGAAATTCTTGTCGACCACGGTGAAGCCGGCCATGCGCGCCTCCTCGCGGCTGAGCGCGCCGTTGCCGTCGAGGTCGGCGGCCTCAAAGCGTTTTTTCAGTTTCGGCGACGGTTGGTAGCGCAGCAGCGTGGCGCTGGCGCCGGCGTCGCGCAGCGGCTTGCGCAGCGCCGGCGGCAGATAAGGTTCATAGGCCGTCGCGCTGCGCGTCGCCGCTTGTGATCCAGGGTCCTGGGCGGGCGCCTGGGCGCCGGCCATCGCGGCCCAGCCTGCTGCCGCCGCGAGCATGGCGCATTGCAAAATCTTCATGGTTGTCTCCCCGCATCATGGCGATGCATGGCATGGAAAGATACTTTGATCCTATTGCGCGATTTTGGCAAATGGCTTCGGTGTCGCTTGTGTGCGGTGTCGCCCGGAAACATCAATTGTCCGCGTAACTTTGTTTTTTATACCAATCAGCGGCATGACCGCCGCAGCCTGAATGCTTGTTGTATGGCAAAGGAAAATTTGCCGCGCCGCGACATTTAGTGATCATTTTTAATCCGATTGCTTTTATTCTATAGTTACAGGCAATGCTGTGCCTATGGCGCCCCCAAGCCCTGGTTCGCCTACTACTCTACTAATACGCAGTGAAAAGGAGCGGTCATGCGCGTCAACACCCCGGTTACGCAGAACGAATACATCATGGAAGACGGCAAGACCATCGTCTCCACCACCGATCTGCAGGGCAATATCAATTACGCCAATCCCTATTTTATTGAAGTCAGCGGCTTCACCGAGGCAGAACTGATGGGCGCGCCGCAAAATGTCGTGCGCCACCCGGACATGCCGGTGGAGGCGTTCGCCGACCTGTGGAGCACCATCAAGAACGGCATGCCGTGGACCGGGCTGGTGAAGAATCGCTGCAAGAACGGCGATTACTACTGGGTGCTGGCCAACGTCACGCCGGTGATCGAAAACGGCAAGCCGGTCGGTTACCTGTCGGTGCGCACCAAGCCGACGCGCGAGCAGGTGCGCGAGGCCGACGGCCTGTACCGTGAAATCAAGAATGGCAATCCACGCGGCCTGCGCATCGTCAACGGCCGCGCGGCGTCGACCGGCCTGGTGGCGCGTCTGCGCGACATGAGCAAGACCTCGCTGTCGACGCAGATCGCGGCGGCCACCACGCTGTTGGTGGGGGTGCTGGCGGTGCTGGCGCTGACCTTGCTGGTGATGGACGACGCCACCGCCGCCAAGGCGCACGGCTGGCTGGGCGGTGCCGCGCTGGTGGCGCTGGTCGGCATGCTGGCGTTCGGCCGCAACCTGTATGTGAACGTGGCGCAGCCCTTGCGCGAGGCCACCACGGCGGCGCGCCGCATGGCCGGCGGTGATCTGACCGCCCAGATCGCGATTCAGCGCGACGATGAAGTGGGCCAGTTGCTGGCGGCGCTGCGGCAGACCAATATCAATCTGCACAGCATCATCGGCGACGTGCGCGCCAACTTCGATCAGATCGCGCTGGCCACCGATGAAATCGCCGATGGCAATATGGACTTGTCGGGCCGCACCGAATCGCAGGCCTCCAGCCTGCAGCAGACCGCCTCCAGCATGGAACAGCTGACGGCGACGGTGCAGCAGAGCGCCACCAACGTCGCCAGCGCCAATGAACTGGCCGAGCGCGCGCGCACCGTGGCCACCGAGGGCGGCGCGATCGTCTCGCAGGTGGTGTCGACCATGGGCGACATCAGCACCTCGTCGACCAAGATTCTGGACATTATCGGCCTGATCGACGGCATCGCCTTCCAGACCAACATCCTGGCGTTGAACGCGGCGGTGGAAGCGGCGCGCGCCGGCGAGCAGGGGCGCGGCTTCGCGGTGGTGGCGTCCGAGGTGCGTGGCCTGGCACAACGCTCGGCCACGGCGGCCAAGGAAATCAAGGCGCTGATCGACACCTCGATCGAGAAGGTGCATGCCGGCACCACGCTGACCAACAGCGCCGGCGTGACGATGAACGAGGTGATCGCGTCGGTGTGCCGGGTGTCTGAAGTGATGGGTGAGATTTCCGAATCCACCCGCGAGCAGAGTTCCGGCATCGGCCAGGTCAACGAGGCGGTGATCAAGATGGACGACATCACGCAGCAGAACGCGGCGCTGGTGGAGGAGGCCGCCGCCGCCGCCGGTAACCTGGCGGAGCAGGCGCGCTGGGTATCTCAGGCGATCGCCGTGTTCAAGCTTCAGCATGGCACCAGCAAGGCGCCGCGTCAGCGCGCGGCCGGTGGCCAGCCGTCGCGGCCGCCGGTGCGCGGCAAGTCCTCGTCGCAATTGCAGCTGCATTGATATCATGTCGCCTTGGACAGGCGACATGGATGGCAGGCATGAAGGTAACGCTGGCAGGGCAGGGATGGAGTTTTGACGCGACGGCGCCGGATACGCTGTTGCAGGCGGCGGACAAGGCGGGCATTCGCTTGCCGAGCTCGTGCCGCAACGGCACGTGCCGTACCTGCCTCTGCCGCGCCACCAGCGGCACGGTGCGCTACAAGATCGAGTGGCCGGGCTTGAGCCTGGACGAGAAGCGCGACGGGTATATTCTGCCTTGTGTGGCGATTGCCGAGACTGACCTGACGCTTCAGGTGCCGGCGGCGAGCCGGTAATTCAGTCTGGGTTGCGGCTTGCGCCGCCACGGCGGTAGGCGCCGGGGCTGGCGCCGTACTGGCGCTTGAAGGCGCGGTTGAAGGCCGCTTCCGATTGGTAGCCGACCGCCTCTGCGACGTCGCCGGCGTGGCGTCCCGCCTCCAGCAGACGGGCGGCGCGCGCCATCCGCAATTGCGTCAGCACCTCGGCCGGCGTGGCGTTGGCGGCCTGCTTGAACAGGCGTGCGAAGGTGGCGCGCGACATGTGGCTGGTGTCCGCCAGCGCTTCCAACGTCCACGGTTTTTCCGGCGCCGTCAGCATGCCGTGCATGGCCGCCTGCAGGCGCCGCTCGGCCAGCACGCCGAACAGGCCGGGCACCGCCAGCGACTGCTCCAGCCAGGTACGGATCAACAGCGCGAACAGCGCCGAGGCCAGTTGCCGGA
The DNA here is from genome assembly GCF_009857505.1 of Duganella lactea. Classification (GTDB taxonomy): domain Bacteria; phylum Pseudomonadota; class Gammaproteobacteria; order Burkholderiales; family Burkholderiaceae_D; genus Rugamonas; species Rugamonas lactea. The sequence goes on along the minus strand of NZ_WWCP01000001.1, from coordinate 44,590 downwards.
TGATGGCTTCGGAGCCGCCGCGCGGCGTCTCCGCTTCTTCTTGCAGCATGCGCAGCAGGTGGCGCAGGCTTTGTGCCTCCGGCCGACCGGCGGTGCGCACCACCAGCACCGACGGCAACGCGGCCAGCAGCCCGGCGCTGCCGTCGAGGTCGAAATGGAATTCACCGCACAGGATGTCGGTTTGCGGCCCGTCGCCGTCATTGCTTTCCAGACGCAGCAGGCCGGGTACGCTGCGCGGCGGCGTGGCGCCGGCCGGGTCGCCGAGATGCAACTGGTGCGCGCCGCCCTGCGGGAAGACGATGATGTCGCCGGTTTGCAGCGTCAGCTCGCCGGCGTGCGCCTCGCCGTGCACAATCAGGTGATAGGGAGCGACGCCACGCGGCGTGCCGCCATGCTGCAGTACCCACGGCGCGCCGAAGCGGCAACGCACGTCCAGTGCGGTTTGCACCGGGTACAGCGAGAGCAGGTGGCTGAGCGGGTCCATAAGTTACGGATGAGACGATAGAGCAAATTATAGAGCATTTGGGATATTCACCATCGCAAGCGGCCGGCCTACACTGTTTCCATACCAAATCACTTTTGAAAGGAAACACATCATGTCCCGCTTGTTCACCCAGCCTGTCTCGGAAGCCACCGGCCACGCCGCGCAACTGTTCACCGCCATCAAGGGTGCGGTCGGCAAGGTGCCGAACGCCTATGCCGGCATCGGCAGCAATAGCCCGGTGGCGCTGGAAGCCGTGCTGAACCTGGACGCCGCGCTGCGCAAAAGCAGCCTGAGCGCCAAGGAAATCGAGGTGGTCAAACTGGCCGTCAGCCAGGACGCCGCTTGTGATTACTGCCTGGCCGCGCACACGCTGATCGGCGCCAAAGCCGGTCTCAGCGCCGACGCCATGCGTGGCGTGCGCCACGGCCAGCCGAGCGGCGATGCCCGTCTGGATGCGCTGGCCAGCTTCGTGCACAGCGTGGTCACCACCAGCGGCGACGTGCCGGCCGAGGTGGTCAGCGCGGCGCAGGCGGCCGGCTACAGTGACGCCCAGCTGGTCGACACCTTGCTGGCCATCACCGCCATCACCTTCACCAATCTGTTCAACCGGGTCAATGTGACCGAGATCGATTTCCCGCGCGCCGGCTAATCTTTCTTGCGGAGGCGCTGCAACAGCGCTTCCGTGGTGTCGCTTAGCGGCACGCCGTGCCGGCGCAGCAGCCGCACATTCAGCACCATGTTTTCCAGCACCAGCTTGGCGGCGACGGCCAGCAGCGTCAGGTGCTTGTCTTCTGCGCTGAAGTTGTCCATGGCGCCGGCCATCTCGCACAGATGGTTGGCGATCAGCCCGCGCAAATCGTGTTCATCGAACGGCAGGTCGGCGAAGTCGATCGGGTCTTCCCGCTCCACCTCCTGCATCAGCAGTTCCAGTTCTTCCGGGGTAATCGACATGGGCGCTCCGCTGGTTGGGACGATTGCATTTTAGCCGTAATCGGTTTACCGGCACAGCGCATACAATATTCGCGCGCGCGGTGCGTCTTTAGCGGCTAACGTTGGCTTTTCAGGAGTGAATCATGCAGCGATCTGTAATTGCCGAGTCCGCGATTGAGCGGCTGGACGGATTGGCCGTCCCCAGCGCGCCGCGCACGCGCGATGGCCGTTTCCGCAATCCGGTGCGGATGCACAAGATGGGCTTCGTCAAATCGCTGGGCATCATGCTGCGCTTCGCCTTCGACAAGCCGAAAGACACGGTGCCGTCGCAGCCGATACCGGTGCACGCGCTGACGCAGCGGCAATTATTGGCGGCGCCGGATCGCAGCCTGTTCCGCCTCGGCCACTCGACGGTGCTGCTCAAGCTGGACGGCCATTTCTGGCTGACCGACCCGGTGTTTTCCGAGCGCGCGTCGCCGGTGCAGTGGGCCGGCCCGCGGCGTTTCCACCCGCCGCCGATCAGCATCGACGAGCTGCCGCCGATCAAGGGTGTAATCCTGTCGCATGACCATTACGACCATCTGGACCATGCCGCCGTCAAACAGCTGGCGGCCAAGACCGAGCACTTCATCACCACGCTGGGCGTGGGCGAGCGCCTGATCGCCTGGGGCATCCCGGCGCACAAGGTGCGGCAGTTGGGCTGGTGGCAAGCCACCCAGGTCGCCGGCCTGAAGCTGGTGGCCACGCCGGCGCAGCACTTTTCCGGCCGTGGCCTGCGTGACCGCAACAAAACGCTGTGGGCCTCGTTTGTCATCGAAGACCGCGACGTGCGCCTCTTCTTCAGCGGCGACAGCGGCTATTTCGACGGTTTCAAGGAAATCGGCCGCCGCTACGGCCCGTTTGACCTGACCATGGTGGAAACCGGCGCCTACGATCCGCAGTGGCCGGACGTGCACATGCAGCCGGAAGAGTCGTTGCAGGCGCATATCGATTTGCGCGGCAAGGTGCTGCTGCCGATCCACAATGGCACCTTTGATTTGTCGCTGCACGCGTGGCACGATCCGTTCGACCGCATCACGCGGCTGGCGGCCGAACACCGTCGGCCGATCGCCACGCCGGAAATCGGAAAGCAGCTGGATATTCTCCAGCCACATGCGGAAGCCAAATGGTGGGAAGCGCTGGTGACGGCTAAGCCGTAACGTTGATGAACTTGCCGACGGTCTGCCCCAGCGTGTTGACCTGCGGCTTGGGTATCGTCAGGTTGGGTGGCAGCACCTGCTCGGCGCGTGGTGGATTTTCAATGGCGCGGGTGAGATTGACGGTGGGCAGCGGCTGGTTGGACGTCTCGGCCGCCTGGGTGGCCTTGTCGCTTGCCTGCTGGTTGTCGGCCAGCGTTTGCTTGTCCTTGGCCAACTGGTCGCGGCTGGCGTCCAGCCGGCTGGTGTCCTGATTGACGCGCACGCGGTCTTGTTGCACCTGCCTTTCAGCTTGTGCAACCGATGCTTGCAGCGCGTTGACGGACAAGGCCATGGCATTCTTTCAGGCAGGATGATGCACAATCATTTATTGCAGGTTAGGCCATAAAAACAAAAAAGGCAAGGCCAACCGCACCGCCCGCAGTGATGCCGTCCGGCGGCGTCATGCGGCACTGCCAATGTTGTATTTCTTTAAAAACGCCGTCGATGAGGGTGGCGGTGAATTCGACGCAAACGCTATAATCAGCGGTCAACATTGAACAATCGACTATGAACCTGGCACACCTCGCACACCACCTTGGCATGTCCAAGACCACGGTGAGCCGGGCGTTAAACGGTTACCCGGAAGTCAATGTGCGTACCCGCGAGCGCGTGTTGAAGGCGGCCCAGGAGGTCGGCTATCAGCCCAATCCGATGGCGCGCTCGCTGGCGCTGGGACGCACCAATGTCTTCGGCATCATCTACCCGCTGCTGCCGTCCGACATGGGCGATCCGATGTTCCTCGATGTGGTGGCCGGCATGTCGTCGGCGCTGGAGGCGGTCAACAACAGCCTGATCATCGCGCCGGTATCGCCGGCGGCCGAGCAGCCGGCGTATCAGCAAATGGTGCGCGGACGGCGTGTCGATGGCCTGGTGGTCGGGCGCACGCTGGTGCGCGACGAGCGTATCGCCTTTTTGAGCAAAGCCCAATTCCCGTTTGTCGCCCATGGCCGCACCGAACTGAAGGCGCCGTATGCGTGGTTCGACTACGACAACGAGGCCGGCATCCGCATCGCCATGGAGCGTTTGCTGGGGCTCGGCCACCAGCGCCTGGCCCTGATCAGCGCCCCGCTGGAACTGAACTTCGCCCGGCAGCGCAAGGACAGCTTTGTCGCCGCGCTGGCGGCGGCAGGCCTGGCGGCCGATCCGCGCTACCTCATCGACAACACGCTGGACCGCCGCAGTGGCTACCAGGCCATGCAGCAGTTGCTGGCCTGCTCGCCGCGACCGACGGCGGTCATCGTCGACAACCACCTGTCCGGCGTTGGCGCGGTGCGCGCACTGCTCGATGCCGGCATTGTCATCGGCCAGGACATCTCGGTCATCGTCTGGGGCAGCATGGCCGACACGCTGGCCGGCGCCAACGTCACCACCATCGACCAGCCGGATCCGTGCAAGGCCGGTGCGCGCATGGTCGACATGCTGCTCGCCCTGATCAACGGCGTGCCCGCCGGCGAACTGCAAGAACTATGGCAGCCGGTGTTGCTGGAAGGCGCCACCGTGGGCCGGGTCAAGGCAAGCGACGCCTGAAGCGCGCGGCGTTACTCACACTCAGTAGATCTCCTGCTGCACCACGGTCGCCTCGATTTCAAACAGCATGCCGTCCAGCGCCAGGCGCGGCACCGGGATCAGCGTGCAGGCCGGCGCTGGATGATCGCCCCACATCGCGCGCAGCGCCTTGCTGAATATGGCGAGACGCGCTTCGCTGTGATCCACGATCAGCGCCGTGACCTTGGCCACTTCGGTATGCGTGGCGCCGGCCGCCGCCAGCGCGGTCTGCAGATTGCGCAGCGCCTGCGCGACCTGCGCGCCGAAGTCGTCGGACAATTCGCCCTCCGTGTTCTCGCCGCCCTGGCCGGCAAGGTAGATGATGCGCGCTGGCGCTTCCGCCACCACAACGTGGCTGTAGCCGTTGGGACGTGGATCGTACAGACCTTCTGGATTGATGAACTTCATGATGCCCTTTGTGCAGTGAATGTGCGGACACTATAAAATCTCAACTTAACTTGAGGTCAAGGGATATGATGATTCCAAAGGAACTGGGCGTCGGCGAGCTGGCGGAACGCTCCGGCGTGGCCGTCTCCGCGCTGCACTTTTACGAAGCCAAGGGCTTGATTCATTCGGTGCGCACCGCCGGCAACCAGCGCCGCTATGCGCGCTCGGTGCTGCGCCGGCTGGCGGTGATCAAGGTCGCCCAGCGGGTTGGCCTGCCGCTGGCCGACATCGCCAGTGCGCTGGACGCCTTGCCGTCCGGCCGCACGCCCACCGTCGCCGACTGGCGCCGTTTGTCCGCGACCTGGAAGCGGGAACTGGAAGAACGCATCGCGACCTTGACGCAGTTGCGCGATCAGCTGGACGGCTGCATCGGCTGCGGATGCCTGTCGCTGAAAGCCTGCCCCTTGCGCAATTCCGGTGACGCGTTGGCGCAACGCGGCGCCGGCCCGCATTTTCGCTAGTTGCATTATTTTTTCTTCAGGATTAGTATTTAAACACCGGCTGCGCAGCGTTTTCGCCACCGGCGTTTGACCTGAGCGAACTCGGTATCCCCAACCCTCTTCGCAACGGCGGCAGGTACGCAAGGTGCCTGAATGATGATCCTGTCCCACGCATAACTCATTCTCTCTATTGCCATGTGCAATGCACAGGCACGTGGGCAGGGATCGTCGCGAGCTATCAGTGCATTTCAATTCTGGAGACAACCATGAACTATTCACTCATCGTCGCCGGCGTGTTGCTGGCCTCGTCCGCCCAAGCCGCCACCATCGACGCCAAGACCCTGACCGGCGCCAGCACGCCGTTACAAGTCGCCCAATACGGTGTGCGCAATTATTCCGCGCCGGTACTGGTGGGCGGACTGCATGATCCGGCCAGCTACGCGGCCGCGCCCAAGCTGCCGGTGTGGCAGTTCGCGGCCAGCGATCCGACCGGCGGTGTTCTGAAGTTTGAGCGCGATCCGGCGCCGGCGACCGGCTGGCACGCGCATTCGCGCAAAGGGCCGGTGCTGGTGACCGGCGGCGGCTCGGCGATCGCCAACCGCGTCTACACCGTGTACAACGGCCAGCAGCTGGTGGCTGCCATCAAGGAAGCCGGCAACGATCCCAAGATCATCCGCGTGATCGGCCACATCGACCTGCGCTGGAGCCAGAACAACACGGTCTTCCGTGAATACACCAGCTATTCGGATCAGAAGTTTGGCGGCTCCATCGCGATCCCGTCCAACACCACGCTGGTTGGCATCAACGACGCGCAGGGCCGGCCGGCGCGCATCACCGGCACGTCGCTGCTGATCGGCGGCGAGCTGCCGGCGGCGGCGGGTGGCGATCCGGAGGCGGACTTCAAAAAATGGATCGCCGACGGCAAGGACGGCGACGACTATCCCACCTGGACCCGCAACGTCATCGTGCGCAATCTGGTGATCGATACGCCGTGGGACGTCAATCCCGAAGACTCGGACAACGCCTATGCCGACGGCGTGACGGTATCGCGCGGCCAGAACATCTACCTCGATCATCTGACCATCAGCGACGGCGACACGCCGGATTCGCTGGCGACCGGCACCTACGACACGCGCCACGACGGCGCGCTGGATGTGGTGCGCGGCAGCGATTACGTCACCATCTCCAACAGCGTGTTCGGCAAGCACCACAAGACCACGCTGGTCGGCAACGGCGATGGCGGCCGCGCATGGAGCGACGAAGGCCGTCTGCACGTGACCTTCAGCGGCAACTGGTGGGACGGCGCCACCACGCGTCTACCGTTGAATCGCTTCGGGCAGGTCCATATGTTCAACAACCTGATTAGCGGCAGCACCTCGACCAAGGACAGCGACGTCAAATTCGGGAGCGGCACCGATGCGCGCTACCGTTCCAACATGCTGCTGGAGAATCACTACTACAACTTCACCGGCTTGAAGGTGGCGGAGTTCTGCGGCAAGGCGATCAAGGGCAAGGACTTCATCGGTTTCCGCTCATCGGGCCACATCTTCACCAGCGACAAATCGGGCACCAGCGCGGTGGACGGCCAATGCGGCTTCGCCCAGCCACCAGCCGCCAGCCTGTGGACGCCACCGTATGCCTACACGCTGCAAACGGCGACGGCCACACTGACCTCCGTGCCAGCCAACGCCGGCGCGGGCAAGCTGAAATAGGCGCTTCACAACGCCTACATATTGCGGCGGTACTGGCCGCCGACTTCGAACAGCGCGGTCGTGATCTGGCCCAGCGAGCAGACACGCACCGCGTCCATCAGTTTGTCGAACACGTTGGCGTTGTCGATGGCGGCTTGTCGCAGGGCCGCCAGCGCTTGCGGCGCTTCGGCGGCGTGGCGCTGGTGGAAGTCTTCCAGGCGCGCGAGCTGCGATTGCTTTTCGTCGTCGGTGGAGCGCGCCAGCTCGATCTGCGCCGGCGCCGCCACACCCTTCGGATTGCGGAAGGTATTGACGCCGATGATGGGCAAGCTGCCGTCGTGCTTCTGATGCTCGTACAGCATCGACTCTTCCTGGATCTTGCCGCGCTGGTAGCCGGTCTCCATCGCGCCCAGCACGCCGCCACGTTCGGCGATGCGCTCGAACTCCTGCAGCACAGCTTCTTCCACCAGGTCGGTCAGCTCGTCGATGATGAAGGCGCCCTGGTTCGGATTCTCGTTCTTGGCCAGGCCCCATTCGCGGTTGATGATCAATTGAATTGCCAATGCCCTGCGCACCGATTCGTCGGTCGGCGTGGTGATGGCTTCGTCGTAGGCGTTGGTGTGCAGCGAGTTGCAGTTGTCGTAGACGGCGATCAGCGCTTGCAGCGTGGTGCGGATGTCGTTGAAGTCGATCTCCTGCGCGTGCAGCGATCGGCCCGAGGTCTGCACGTGGTACTTGAGCTTTTGCGAGCGGTCGTTGGCGCCGTATTTGTCGCGCATCGCCACCGCCCAGATGCGGCGGGCGACGCGGCCCAGCACCGTGTATTCCGGGTCCATGCCGTTGGAGAAGAAGAACGACAGATTGGGCGCGAAGTCGTCGATGTGCATGCCGCGCGCGCGATAGGCTTCCACAAACGTGAACCCGTTCGACAGCGTGAAGGCCAGTTGTGAGATCGGATTCGCGCCCGCTTCGGCGATGTGGTAGCCGGAGATCGACACCGAGTAGAAGTTGCGCACCTGATGGTGGACAAAGTATTCCTGGATGTCGCCCATCACCTTCAGCGAGAACTCGGTCGAGAAGATGCAGGTGTTTTGGCCCTGGTCTTCCTTCAGAATGTCGGCCTGCACGGTGCCGCGCACGTTTTGCAGCACCCAGGCTTTGATCTTGGCCGCTTCGTCGGCGCTCGGCTGGCGTTTGTTCTCTTCGACGAATTTGCTGATCTGCTGGTCGATGGCGGCGTTCATGAACATCGCCAGTATCGTTGGCGCCGGACCGTTGATGGTCATCGACACCGAGGTGCTTGGGCTGCACAGGTTGAAGCCGTCGTACAGCACTTTCATGTCGTCCAGCGTGGCGATCGATACGCCGGAGTTGCCGACCTTGCCGTAGATGTCCGGCCGCAGCGCCGGATCTGCGCCGTACAAGGTGACCGAGTCGAAGGCGGTGGACAGGCGCTTGGCGTCCATGCCGGTGGAGACCAGCTTGAAGCGGCGGTTGGTGCGGAAAGCGTCGCCTTCGCCGGCGAACATGCGGGTCGGGTCTTCGCCTTCGCGCTTGAACGCGAATACGCCGGCGGTGAAAGGGAAGGAACCCGGCACGTTTTCCAGCATCAGGAAGCGCAGGATTTCGCCGTGGTCTTCGTAGCGCGGCAGCGCCACCTTGCGTATGCGTGTGCCGGACAGCGTGTGCTGCACCAGACGTGTACGGATTTCCTTGTCGCGGATGTTGACCACGTAGTCGTCGCCGGCGTAGGCGGCTTGCATGTCCGGCCATTGGGCCAGCAGCTTTTTCGCGCCGGCGTCCATGGCGGTATCGCGCTCGGCGATCAGGTCGTCCAGGTCGGCGGTCTTGTGGGCGATGGCCAGCATGCGTTTGGTCGCGCTGAGCTGCTGGCGTTCGCGCGCCAGCGTCACCTGCTTGCGCGTGAAGCGGTGGTAGCCGCGCACGGTGTCGGCGATCTCCGCCAGGTAGCGCGCGCGGGCCGGCGGCACAATGACATGCTTGCCGCTGGAGTGGCGGATGTCGGTCGCCGGCAGTTTGGAGGGTTGCGCGCGCAGGCCGAATTCGGCGAGCTTGGGCAGCAGGCCTTGATACAGCGCGGTCACGCCGTCGTCATTGAAGCGCGAGGCTTGCGTGCCATAGACCGGCATCTCTTCCGGGCGCTTGCTCCACAGTTCGCGGTTGCGCTGGTACTGCTTGGCGACGTCGCGCAGCGCGTCCAGCGCGCCCTTGCGGTCAAACTTGTTGATGGCGATGAAGTCGGCAAAATCGAGCATGTCGATTTTTTCCAGCTGCGAGGCGGCGCCGAATTCCGGCGTCATCACGTACAGCGACACATCGACATGCGGCACGATGGCGGCGTCGCCCTGGCCGATGCCGGAGGTTTCGACGATCACCAGGTCAAAGCCGGCCACCTTGCAGGCGGCGATGACGTCGGGCAGCGCCTGCGAAATCTCGGAGCCGGCTTCGCGCGTGGCGAGAGAGCGCATGAACACGCGCGACTGGCCGGCCCATGGATTGATGGCGTTCATGCGGATACGGTCGCCCAGCAAGGCGCCGCCGGATTTGCGGCGCGACGGGTCGATCGAGATCACCGCGATGTTCAGCGTATCGCCCTGGTCGAGGCGGATGCGGCGGATCAGTTCATCGGTCAGCGAGGATTTGCCGGCGCCGCCGGTGCCGGTGATGCCCAGCGTGGGCGCTGGCAGGTCTTCGGCGGCGGCCAGCAGTTCGGCGCGCAGCGTGGGTGCGGCCTTTTCGTTTTCCAGCGCCGTGATCAGTTGCGCCAGCGGGCGGTGGCGCGCGGCGGTGTCGGCGCCTTCGCGCAGCGGCACCAGCGAGGTGGGCGCGTAGCGCGACAGGTCGATGTCGCACTGCTGCACCATCCACTGGATCATGCCGACGAGGCCCATGCGCTGGCCGTCTTCGGGGCTGAAGATTTTGGTGACGCCGTAAGCATGCAGCTCTTCGATTTCGTGCGGGACGATGACACCGCCGCCGCCGCCGAACACCTTGATGTGGGCGCCGCCGCGCTGGCGCAGCAGGTCGATCATGTATTTGAAGTATTCGACATGGCCGCCCTGGTAGCTGGAGATGGCGATGCCTTGCACGTCTTCCGCCAGCGCGGCGGTGACCACTTCGTCCACCGAGCGGTTGTGGCCGAGGTGGATGACTTCCACGCCGTTCGATTGCAGGATGCGGCGCATGATGTTGATCGAGGCATCGTGGCCGTCGAACAAGGACGCGGCCGTGACGAAGCGGATTTTGTTCGCCACGCGCGGTGGCTGGTCGGCGATGGCCGCAGCTTTCGGAGTTGAGAGGTCGTTCATTGGTGTCCCGTTATTTTTAGCGTAATTTCATTTTTCGTCCCCGCGCCAGCGGGGGACGGTTCAGGCGGCGCGTTTCTGGTCAAATTGCGTCAGCAGGCGGGCCTTGTCGGCGTGGAAGGTGGCGACGGCGGCTTCCTTCACGTGGCCGAAGCCACGTACCTTCTCGGGCAGCGAGGCTAGTTCCACGGCAACGGCGTGGTTGTCCGCATCCAGCTTGCCGATCAGCGTGGCCACCAGTTCGCGGTATTCGGCGATCAGCGCGCGCTCCATCTTGCGTTCTTCGGTATGGCCGAAGATGTCGAACATGCCGCCGCGCAGGCCCTTCATTTTCGCCAGCAGCCTGAAAGCGTTCCACATCCACGAGCCGAATTCCGCCTTCACCAGATGGCCCTTGGCGTCCTTCTTCGCGAACAGCGGCGGCGCCAGATTGAACTTCACGCTGAAGTCGCCCTCGAACTGCTGCTTGAGCTGTTCGACAAAGCGGCCGTCCGTGTACAGACGCGCCACTTCGTATTCATCCTTGTAGGCCATCAGCTTGAAGTAGTACTTGGCGACGGCGGTGGACAGCTGGTTGTTCAGGCCCAGCGCCGTCTCGCGTGCGCGCACTTGCGCCACCAGTTCCGAGTAGGTGTTGGCGTAGGCGGCGTTCTGGTAGGCCGTGAGGAACTCCATGCGCTTGGCGACGATGCTGTCCAGGTTTTGCGGCATTTGCAGTACGATGGGTTGTGCCGGCGTGGCGACGCGTTCCACGCGCTTCAGATCCACGGCGGCGCGGCGGCCCCACAGGAAGCTTTTTTTGTTGGAGGCGACGGCCACGCCATTCAGTTCGATCGCGCGCAGCAGCGATTCTTCTTTGAGCGGAATGCGGCCGCGTTGCCACGCATAGCCCAGCATGAACAGGTTGGCGGCGATCGAGTCGCCCATCAGCGCGGTGGCCAGCTTGGTGGCGTCGATGAAGTCCGCCGCGCCCGCGCCGACCGATTCTTCGATCAGCGCGCGTACCTCGGCGGCCGGGTACTGCCAGTCGGCGTTCTGCGCAAAGGTGCCGGGTGGCTGCTCGTGCAGATTGACGATGGCCAGCGTGCGGCCGGGGCGCATCTTGGATACCGCGTCTGCGGCGCCGGCGGTCAGCATGTCGCAGCCGAGGATGACGTCCGCCTCGCCGGTGGCGATACGTTGCGCGCGCAGGTGCGACGGCGTAAGCGTGATCTTCACATGCGAGGTGACCGAGCCGTTTTTCTGCGACATGCCGGTCATGTCCAGCACCGAGGCGCCTTTGCCTTCGATGTGCGCGGCCATGCCCATCAGCGCGCCGACGGTGATCACACCGGTGCCGCCGATGCCGTTGATCAGGATGTTGTAGGGATGTTCGCAGTCCGGCAGCGCGGGTGCCGGCAGCGCGTCCCAGCCGTCATCGCTTGACGTGGCGCCGGCCTTGGATTTTTTCAGCGCGCCGCCTTCCACCGTGACGAAGCTCGGGCAGAAGCCTTTCACGCACGAGTAGTCCTTGTTGCATGACGACTGGTCGATGGTGCGCTTGCGGCCGAACTCGGTTTCCTTCGGCAGGATGGACACGCAGTTCGATTGAATGCCGCAGTCTCCGCAGCCTTCGCATACCGCTTCGTTGATGACCATGCGTTTGGCGATATCCGGATAGGCGCCGGTTTTGCGGCGGCGGCGCTTTTCTGCGGCGCAGGTCTGGTCGTAGATCAGCACCGATACGCCGGCGATGTCGCGCAGCTCGCGCTGCACCGTGTCCATGTCCTTGCGGTCGTGCAGTGTGACGATGGCCGGCAGGGCGCCGCGGTCGGTGTAGCGCGACAGGTCTTCCGTCACCAGCGCAATTCGTTTTACCCCCTCAGCCGCCATCTGCTGGGCGATCATCGGCACCGAGGTCTGGCCGTCCACCGGCTGGCCGCCGGTCATGGCCACCGCGTCGTTGTACAGAATTTTGTAGGTGATATTGACGCGCGCCGCCACCGCGGCGCGGATCGCCAGGTAGCCGGAGTGGAAGTAGGTGCCGTCGCCGAGATTCTGGAACACATGCGGCACTTTGGAGAACGCGGCCTGGCCGATCCACGGCGCGCCTTCGCCGCCCATGTGGGTGGTCAGCTTGTTGTACTCGGGGTAGATCGAGGTGGCCATCACATGGCAGCCGATGCCGGCCAGCGCGAACGAACCGTCCGGTACCTTGGTCGAGGTGTTGTGCGGGCACCCGGAGCAGTAGAACGCTGGACGGAAGGGCGTGTTGATGGCCTTCTTCAGCACCGCGTCTTTCGCGTCGAGGAAGGCCAGGCGCGCCTTGATCTGGTCCTGAATGTGGGCGTCGCTGATGTAGCGCGCCACGCGGCTGGCGATCACGCGCGCCACTTGCGAGACCGAGAAGTCGGCCTTTGGCGGCAGCAGCCATTCGCCGCGCGGCGCCACCCACTCGCCCTTGTCGTCGAACTTGCCGATCACGCGCGGCCGCACGTCGTCACGCCAGTTGTACAGCTGTTCCTTCAGCTGGTATTCGACGAACTGGCGCTTTTCTTCCACCACCAGGATTTCATCGAGGCCCTGCGCGAATTCGCGCACGCTGTCCGGTTCCAGCGGCCAGGGCATCGCCACCTTGAACAGGCGCAGGCCGACCTTGGCGGCCATCGCTTCATCGATGCCCAGTTCTTCCAGCGCTTCCAGCACGTCCAGGTAGGATTTGCCGGAGGCGATGATGCCCAGCTTCGCATCTTGCGAATCGATGGTGGTGTGATTCAGCTTGTTCTCGCGCGCGTAGGCCAGCGCCGCGTAGATTTTGTAGTCCTGCATCAGCGCTTCCTGATTGCGCGCCTGCTGGCCCAATGGCACGGACGACAGGCGGGCATTCAGGCCGCCGGGCGGCATGACGAAGTCCTTCGGTAGCTTGACCTCGACGCGGAACGGATCGGCGTCGATCGAGGCCGACGATTCCACCGTGTCGGCCAGCGCCTTGAAGGCCACCGCGCAGCCGGAGAAGCGCGACATGGCCCAGCCATGCACGCCCAGGTCCAGGTATTCCTGCACATTGCAAGGGTAGAGCACCGGCACCATGCAGGCCGAGAAGATATGGTCCGACTGGTGCGGCAGTGTGGATGAATACGCGCCATGGTCGTCGCCCGCCACCAGCAACACGCCGCCGTGCTTGGCCGTGCCGGCGTGGTTCATGTGCTTGAACACGTCGCCGCAGCGGTCGACGCCGGGGCCCTTGCCGTACCACATGGCGAACACGCCGTCGTATTTTGATTCGCCGATCAGATCCACCTGCTGCGAGCCCCAGACGGCGGTGGCCGCCAGATCCTCGTTCACGCCCGGCACGAACTGCACATTGTGCGCCGCCAGATGCGGCTTGGCCTGCCACAGGTTTTCATCCAGGCCGCCCAGCGGCGAGCCGCGGTAGCCGGAGATGAAGCCGGCGGTGTTCAGGCCGGCGGTCTTGTCGCGCGCGTGCTGGATCATCGGCAGGCGCACCAGCGCCTGGATGCCGGACAGGAAGATCTTGCCGTTGGTGGAGGTGTATTTGTCGTCGAGGCTCACGGAGGTGAGCGAGCTGGTGCCGTCTGGCATGGCGGTGTCTCCGTCTGGTCGTTGGATCGCGCTCGAACTGGGGGACGTCGGGTGGACGCGCCAGGGTCAAGCCATCATGCCGCCTGGTCGGCGGCTTGCTCCCAGTATCGGCGCTACTTGACGTATACGGAAATACCGAATCCCGATGGGGGTATAAGAAAATCTTATAGGGGGGTGGCACCGGGCCACAGGCCGGCGGCACACAGCTGCTCGCTGACTTGGCGCACCAGTCTGCCGATGGCGGCGGCGGCGTTGGTTGGTGGAATGTTTCGTGACGAGCACAACACCACGGTGCGCGAAATCGCCGGACTGTGGATGCGCCGGGCGCGCAGGGCGCCGCGCCGCAGTTCGTCCAGCACCGGCGCCGAGGGCAGGATGGTGGCGCCCATGTCCGCCAGCAGCGCGGATTTGAGGATGGCGATGGAGTTGATTTCGATCACGCTGCCGACGTTGAGGCCGGCCGCGCGCGCCACGCTTTCAATCCGCGGCCGCACGCCGTGTTGCAGGCCGGGCAGGATCAGCGCCGCCTGCAAAGCCTGCTCCAGCGTGATCTCCGCCGGTGCGGCGGTGGCCTGCGCCGCGTCGGCGTGGCAGATGAAATGCAGTTCCTCCTCCGCCAGCGGACTGGTGGCGAACTGGCTCAGCTGGCCGTCATCGAACAGCACGGCCAGATTGACGCGGCCGGACTTGAGCTGGTCGCTGAGGTTGCCGGTCAGCTCCTCGGTCAGCTGCAGCGTGATTTCCGGATACTGCGCGCGGCTGGCCTTCAGCAGCGGCAGGGCCAGCGCGCCGGAGATGCTCTGCGGCAGCCCCAGCGTGACGCTGCCGCTGGGCCGTTCGGCCGACTGCGCCACCGCCGAGCGGGCGTCGGCCACCTGCTTGAGGATGGCCTGGGCGTGCTCGTAGAACACTTTGCCGGCATCCGTGCTGAGCACGCCCTGGGCGGTGCGGTGCAGCAGCTGCACGCCCAGTTCCTGCTCCAGCTGGCGCAGCTGCTGGGTCAGCGCGGGCTGGGCAATGTGCAACATCAGCGCCGCGCGCGACAGCGAGCCGTGATCGGCGATGGCAACAAAATAGCGTAACTGGCGCAGTTCCATGTAAATTTAAGTCCCTCAGAGAAACGTTTTGTTATACTGAATGCATGACGGCGTAACGTCCAGCTTCTATTTGATGGGTATTCGTATGTTAAAGAAAGTTGATGCTTCTCAGCTGAAACTCGGCATGTATATTCATGACTTGAGCTGCGACTGGATGACCCATCCATTTGTGCGCAACCGTTTTATGCTTTCCAGCCCGGACGAAATCCGCAAGATCGTCGACGCCGGCATCCGTACCGTGGTCATCGACAGCGCCAGGGGACACGATGTGGAGGATGCGCCGACGCTGGCCGAAGCGCAAGCGGCCACCGAGCGCGAGATCGTCGACCTGGCCGTCCAGGCGCCGATTCCGGCACGCGTTTCGCTGGGCGAGGAGCTGCAGCGTGCGGTGAAGATCCGCCATCAGGCCTCGACGCTGGTGCGCAGTGTGATGCGCGACGCCCGGCTCGGCAAGGCCATCGAGCTGGACCAGGTGCAGCCGGTGGTGCAGAACATCACCGAGTCGATCCTGCGCAATCCGGGCGCGCTGATCGGCCTGCTGCGGATCAAGAACAAGGACGATTACACCTTTTTGCACTCGGTTAGCGTGTGTACGCTGCTGGTGGCGTTCTGCCGCTCGCGCAACCTGCCGGCCGACATGACCCACCAGGCCGGCCTGGGCGGGCTGCTGCACGACACCGGCAAGGCGCTGGTGCCCGACGACATACTCAACAAGCCCGGTGCGCTGAGCGACGAGGAATTCGCCATCGTCAAGAAGCATCCGGAAGATGGCTACCGCATCCTCAAGCAATCGCCGGAGATTGGCCCGATTCCGCTCGATATCACGCTGCATCACCACGAGCGCTGCGACGGCAGCGGCTACCCCGGCAGTCAGGCCAGCGGCCAGATCAGCGAACTGGCGCAGATGGCCGCTATTGTCGATGTGTACGATGCCATTACCTCAGACCGCTGCTACCGCAAGGGTTTGCCGGCGGCGGCGGCGCTGCGCAAGATCTACGAGTGGAGCAAGTTCCATTTCAACCCGCAGTATGCGCAGGAATTCATGCGCTGTGTCGGCATTTATCCGGTGGGCACCATGGTGCTGCTGGAGTCGGGTCGGCTGGGGGTGGTGGTGGAATCGCATGAAACCAATCTGCTGGCGCCCAAGGTCAACGTGTTCTTCCACACCAAGAAGAATGTCTACATCAAGCCGGAAACCGTCGATTTGTCGCGCGGGCTGGGCTTTGGCGGCGGCGACAAGATCGTCGGCCAGGAGTCGCCGGACAAATGGAATGTCGATCCGATGCGCTTCCTGACGGTGGCCGCCTAGAAGAACTCGGCGGTATCGTTGGATTCGATGGTCTGCAGCAGGCCGCCGCTGACCAGCTCGTCGTAGTGGCACACCAGGTTGCGGCCGTGGCTCTTGGCGTAGTACAGCGCCTGGTCGGCGTGGCCGAGGATGATCACCGGCGCCTCCAGCGCGCTGATGCTGACAAAGCCCACACTCACCGTCACCTTGCCCACCTGCGGGAAGTCGTGCGCGGCCACGTTCATGCGGAAGCGCTCGATGATTTTCTTGGCGTTGTCCAGCGTGGCCGAGCGCAGCAGCACGACGAACTCCTCGCCGCCGAAACGGAACACGCGGTCCTGCGCGCGGAACGACGTGGTCAGCAGGTTGGCGATCAGGATCAGCACCTCATCGCCGTATAAATGGCCGAAACGGTCGTTCACGTGCTTGAAATGGTCGACATCGACCACCGCCAGCCATTGCTTTTCCTCGTCGCTGTGGGTGCGGCGCTCCGGCTCGCCCGGCAGCGTGATGGCGTCCTGCTCGGTGCTGGCGGCCAGCATCTTGGACAGCTGGTCGTCGAAGGTCTTGCGGTTGAGCAGGCCGGTCAGCGAATCGCGTTCGCTGTAGTCCAGCAGATTCTGGAAATTGCGGTAGACGTTGACGATGCCGCCGATGACGTGGATGGTCTCCCGGGTGTACGGCGTCGGATGGACGATTTCCAGGCAGGTGTCGGCCTTGTCGCCGAGCCAGATCGGCAGCCACAGCGTGTGCTCACCGGCCTCGTTGGCGAGCTCGGCGCTGGTCTCGTGGCGGGCGATGCATTGCGCCAGCGCCGGCGTGCGCTCGATCGGATCGCCCGGATGCTGCTGGTAGGCGGTGTCGATCATCTGCGCCGTTTCGCCGGCGCGGATGAGGGCGCGCGGACGGACAAACACCTTCCCTCTGACCGTGGCCAGCGTCAGCACACGGACCTGACTGGCGCAGGCAAGCTCCTGCACCGCCGAAATCACCGAGATGTCGAGCATCGTGTGATCGCGGTGACCGGTCATGTCCACCATGTGTTTCAGTAGGGAATCCATATGCCTTTCCAAAAAACAGCTGATCAGGATAATAGCTTTTTGCAACTGAAGCAATTCTCATGTGTGAAAAAAACTAACATTGCCTAATAATGAGTTTTTTTTCCTACAATCATCTTCAACATAGATTAGAAAAGATTCCACAAGGAAAGCTTGCGTGGCATCAACCCTCTTGGATACAGCCTCCGTATAGTGGCAAGCAATGGTGCGGAACATGGCATCAGAGGCTTTTTATGGACTAACCAAGGAGTACGACATGCACTCGCTGATGGCAATTGCAAAAGAGTTTGCGCGCGACGAGGACGGGATCACGGCCATCGAATACGGCCTGATCGCGGCAACCATGGTGACCGCCGTGGCGGCCGCGTTCGCCTATCTGGGACCGGCGCTGGGGGATGCCTTCCAGGCCATCGCCCTGAAAATCAAAGTGACGTAAGCAGCCCGGCTTTCCAGTCGCAGCCAGGCTGGAGAGCCTTTTCGCGGAGCCTTCCCATGCTCAATGCCCTCGAAGTGATTCTGATCTGCCTGGTGACGCAGGCGGCGCTGACCGACCTGGCCCTGCGCAAGATCCCCAACGTTCTGATCCTCAGCGGCCTGTTGCTGGCGCTGATCCTGCACCTGCTGGCCGGGCCGCCCTGGGCGCCGCTGTCGCAGTGGTTGGCCGGCGCGGTGGCCGGCTTTTTTTTGTTCCTGCCGCTGTACCTGCTGCGCGGCATGGCCGCCGGCGACGTCAAGCTGATGGCCATGGTCGGCAGCTTTGCCGGCCCCGGCCCGGCGCTGAGGATCGCCGCGCTGGCGTATGTGATCGGCGGTGTGCTGGCGCTGGCGCTGCTGTTGTGCGGCGGCCGCTGGCGGCAGGGCCTGCGCAATCTGGCGCTGCTGTGCAAGCCGTTGCTGTTGCGTTTGTTAGGAGTGCCGCTGCTGCCGGTGCCGCTGCCGCCGGCCGACAGCGTCGGTGGCATGCCGTATGGCGTTGCCGTGGCGCTCGGCACGGTGGGCTTCGTCGCCTGGACGCATCACTGAACGGAGCTTGCTGCACGTCAATGTCCGCATGACGGTGGCTGGATAGACTTGTTTCCACGCCGAACAATTGCCTTGCGGAGATAACGATGCTTGCCCTCGAACCGCCATCCCCCTATGCCCGCCTGCTGGACGCCGAACCGGAGTCCTTGCTGCCGCCGCAGCCGAAGTCGGTGCGCGACACCGGCCTGCCGCAGCAATTGATTGTCGAGCTGATCGCCAAGGCGCTGTACCTGGGCGGCAAATGCCACCTGCCGGTGCTGACCACCAGGCTGCACCTGTCGATCAACGTGCTGCGTGAGGTGCTCGATTTCATGGTGGCCGAACATGTGGCGGAGGTGGCGTGGCGCGGCGACTCCGACCTCGACGTGCAGTACCAGCTGACCGGCGCCGGCAAGCAGCGCGCCAGCGCGTGGCTGGAGCGCAGCCCCTATGCCGGCGCGGCGCCGGTGACGCTGGAAGCCTACCGCGCCATGGTCGAACGCCAGGTGCTGCAGGCACCGCAGCCGGCCGCCGATGATCTGGCGGCGGAATTCGCCGACGATTTCCTGGCGCCGCCGGTGCAGCGCATGCTGGGCGCGGCGATGCACGCCGGCCGCAGCATGCTGCTGTACGGACCCTCCGGCGGCGGCAAGTCGCTGCTGGCGCGGCGCCTGGGCGGTCTGTTGCAAGGGCTGGTGGCGGTGCCGCACGCGCTGGTGGTGGGGCAGGACATCGTGCAGGTGTATGACGCGGCGGTGCATCGCGCGCCGTCGCCGCGCCAGGCACGCATGGTGCAGCCGTCGCCGGAGCGGCGCAGCGGCGATCCGCGCTGGGTGCTGTGCCAGCGCCCCGTGGTGGCGCTGGACGGCGCGCTGGAGGCGCAGATGCTGGACCTGCAGCCGGATGCGGCCAATGGTTGCTACTGCGCGCCGCCGCAGCTGAAGGCCAACAACGGTTTGCTGATCGTCGACGATCTGGGACGCCAGCGCGTGCCGGCCGCCGAGCTGCTGAACCGCTTCGTCCAGGCGCTGGAGACGGGACGCAGCGTGCTGTCGCTGGCCGGCGGATATCACTTCCCGGCGCCGTGCCGTTTGCGGCTGGTGTTCGCCACCAGCCAGACGCCATCGTCGCTGCTGGACGAGGCGGCGCTGCGGCGCGTGGGCTACAAGATTCCGGTGGGAGCACTGAGCGCCGCCAGTTACCGCACGCTGTTTCGCCAGCAGTGCATCAGCATGGGCGTGGCCTATGACGAGGCGGCGCTGCGCTACCTGCTTGACGAGTTGCATGCGGGTGCTGGCCTGCCGCTGCTGGCCTGCTATCCGCGCGAGATCGTCGGCCGGGTGGTCGACTTCGCCGCGTATCTGGGCGAGCCGGCGCGCCTGTCGCCGGCCTCGCTGGAGCAGGCCTGGGTCAGCATGTTCGCCGATGAGGGCGCGCGCGTGGACGATGACGTGGAGCCTCGGATAGCATGAAGAACCGGCGCGCATTGTTGATGATGGCGCTGGCCGTCGTGTTCGGGCTGGCGGCGGTGTCGCTGGCGTCGCGCTGGCTGCTGCGGCAGACGCCGGGCACCGCCAGCAAGATCGTGGTGGCGGCGACCGACGTGAATCTGGGGCAGCGCCTGACGCCGGAGATGCTCAAGCAGATCGACTGGCCGGCCGACGCGCTGCCGCGCGGCGCGCTGACCGACAGCGGCAAGCTGGTTGGCCGCGTGCTGAAAAGCAGTGTGCTGCGCGACGAGCCGCTGAGCGAGGCCAAGCTGGCGCCGGCCGGTACGCTGGGCGGACTGTCGGCGCTGATCGCCGAGGGCAAGCGCGCCATCACCGTGCGCGTCAACGACGTGGTGGGCGTGGCGGGATTCGCGCTGCCGGGGAATTTTGTCGACATCATCGTCAACACCCAGACCAATGAGCGGGCGATTTCCAAGATCGTGCTGGAACGGATACTGGTGCTGGCGGTGGCGCAGGAGGTCGGGCGCGACGAGACCAAGCCGCGCGTGGTCAATGCGGTGACGCTGGAGGTGACGCCGGCGCAGGCCGAGAATCTGGACCTGGCGCGCAGCGTCGGCACGCTGTCGCTGGTGCTGCGCAATCAGGTGGACCCGCGCCCCGGCACCACCGATGGCGCCACCAAGGGCACGCTGCTGGGAAGCCATGAGCCGCAGGCCGCGCCGCCGGTGGCCGTACCGCCGGAGAGCGCGCAGGTGATCGAGCGACCGCGCGTGCAGGTCGCCACCGCCACGCCGCGTGCGCGGCCCTGTGTCAGCGTCATCGCGGGCGCTCAGCGCTCGCAGGAATGTCTGTGAGCGTGCCATGGACTTCCGTCACCCTCCATGGGCGCTGTGCGCCGCGCTGACGCTGGCCGCGCCGCTGCTGGCCGCGCCGCTGCAGGCGGCGCCCATGTCCGCGCCCGTCGCCGGCGATGGCGGCTTGCGCTGCACCGGCCAGGCGGCGCAGCCGGGCAGCCTGTCGCTGCAACTGGGTAAGTCCACACTGATGCGCATGCCGGAAGCGGTGCAGGCGCGCAGCGTCGGCAATCCCGCCGTGCTGCAGGCGATGCTGGTGGCGCCGGACACGCTGTACCTGGTGGGTGCCGATATCGGCACCAGCAACATGATCGTGCAAGGCCGCAGCGGTTTGTGCAACGTGGTGGAAGTGGTGGTCGGCATCGATCCCGCTGGCTTGCAGCAAGCCCTGGCCGCGCTGATGCCCGAGCAGAAGGACATTCAGGTCAGCGCCGCTGGCGACACGCTGGTCATCAGCGGCACCGTGGACGATGCGCCCACCGCCGCGCGCGTGCTGGACCTGGCCGCCGCCTTCGTGCGCCGCCCTGCGCAACCGCTGGCGCTGGACGGCAAGCGCAGCGAAGGCGCCACGGCATCGTTGCCGCCGGCCGGCAGCGCCACCGCCACCGCACAGGCCAGTGCCCGCATCGTCAACTTCCTGAATATCGGCGCGCCGCAGCAGGTCATGCTGGAAGTGAAAATCGCCGAAGTCTCCAAATCGCTGCTGGACAAGCTGGAAGCGAACGTCAATTTGAGCTTCGGCGGCGGCAGCTGGGCCAGTACGCTGAACACCAGCTTTGTCAGCCAGACGCTGAAAGGCTTGCTCAACATCGGCACACGCGGCGCCATCGCCGCCGACAAGAAGGACGCGCTGGTGCGCATGCTGGCCGAACCCACGGTGATGGCGATCAGCGGCCAGGAAGGCAGCTTCCTCGCCGGCGGCCGCATTCTGGTGCCGGTGGCGCAGGACAACAACAAGGTCACGCTGGATGAAAAGGAATTTGGCATCGGCCTGCGTTTCACGCCCACCGTGCTTGCCGGCGGCCGCATCAACCTGCGCGTGGCGCCGGAAGTGTCCGAGGTTTCGCGCGAAGGCATTGGTATTTCGGCGGCCGGCATTTCCGGCACCGCCGTGCTGCCGCTGTTCACCACGCGCCGCGCCAGCACCACCGTGGAGCTGTACGACGGCCAGAGCTTCGCCATCGGTGGCTTGATCCGCAATAGCCAGAGCACCAACATCCACGGCCTGCCGATCCTCGGCGAACTGCCGGTGCTGGGCGCGCTGTTTCGCAGCACAGACTTTCAGCAGGACCGCACCGAGCTGCTGTTTGTCGTCACGCCGCATCTGGTGCGACCGCTACCCGCCAATTACAAACTGCCGACCGACAGCATCGCCACGCCCAGCCGCGCCAGGTTATTCCTGGACGGCCGCATGGAAGCGACGCCGGAACAGCCTAGCAAGGAGTGATCATGCGTTACGTACCGATACTACTGGCCGGCGCCTTGTCCGCCTGCACCAGCACCACGCCGCATTGGGACAGCCGCTTCGGCGTCGCCACGCGCATGGCGCTGATGCAGCAGGTGATCGACCCTGCCGCTGCGCGCAATACCGATCCGGTGACCGGCATGGATGGCCGCAGCGCCCGCGCCGCTTACGAACGCTATCAGAAATCCGGCGGCGAGTCGCAGCCTACGCAGTCGCTGGCGACGGGCGGTCTCAAATGAAGGCACTGATGATCAGCAAGGACAGCCTGCTGCACGCGGAAATCGCGGCGCAGGGTTCGGCGCGCATGCCGGCGGTGCAGCTGGTGGCGTCACGCAACGGCTTGCGCGACGCGGTGGAACGCCCGCTGCCCGAAACGCCGGACCTGGTGGTACTGGACGCCAGCGACGCCGCCGCAGAAGAGGGCGAGCTGGTGGAACGCCTGAGCAAGCAGTACCCGTCGGCCACCTTCATGCTGCTGACGCGCGATCCGCGGCAGGACCTGCTGATCCGCGCCATGCGCGCCGGCATGCGCGAGGTGCTGCCGCTGCCGCTGGTGCACCGCGCCTTCCACGAGGCGATGGACCGCATCGAAGTGGCGGCGGGCCTGAGCCCTGTCCGCGAAGGCAAGGTGCTGGCCTTTATCTCCTGCAAGGGCGGCAGCGGCGCGACTTTTTTGTCGACCAACTTCGGCTACGCGCTGGCCGCGCTGGCCGACAAGAAGGTGCTGCTGATCGACCTGCACGGCCAGTTCGGCGACGCCACGCTGTACGTCTCCGACCAGAAGCCGGCGATGACGCTGTCCGACATCTGCGCGCAGATCAGCCGCATGGACGGCGCCTTCCTCGACTCCTGCCTGGTGCACGTGGCCTCCAACTTCGGCGTGTTGGCGGCGGCGGATGATCCCAACGGCACGGTGGACATGAAGCCGGAGCATATGGACACCATCCTGCGCATCGCCCGCCAGCACTACGATTTCGTGGTGCTGGATGTCGGCCGCCAGATCGACGCCATCTCGCTGCGCGCGCTGGACCAGGCGGACACCATCTACCCGGTGCTGCAACTGGCGCTGCCGGACATCCGCGACGGCCGCCGGCTGCTGGACATCTTTCGCTCGCTGGGCTATCCGAACGAGCGCACGCGCCTGATCGTCAACCGTTACGAAAAGGGCGGCAAGCTGCGGCTGATGGATCTGGAGCAGGCGCTGGGCGCGGACGTGGTGCACACGGTGCCCAACGATTACCTGTCGGCGACGGACTCGGTCAACCAGGGCATCCCGGTGCTGCAACTGTCGCGCGCCAGTGCGGTGTCGCGCAGCCTGGCGGAGCTGGTGGAGCTGGTGGCGGCGCGCCGCGTCGCCGAGAGCAAGGGACTGTTCGACCGCATCTTTGGCCGCAACGATGGAGGATGATGATGAGCTTACGCGAACGTCTGTCGCATGTGGAGGATGATCGTGGCGCCGGCGGGCCGCCCGGACTGGCCGCTGCCGCCTACCAGGAGCTGAAGAAGAGCATGCACCAGACCATCCTGGACCGCATCGACCTGGAGCGCCTGAAGCGCCTCACGCCCGAGCAGTTCAAGCATGAACTGGCGCTGCTGATCCAGCGCATCATCGAGGAGGAGCGCATCGTGCTCAATCAGCACGAGCGGCATAACCTGGTGCTGGACATTCAGCACGAGATGCTGGGTTTCGGCCCGCTGGAGCCCTTGCTGGCCGATCCCGGCGTGTCCGACATCCTGGTCAATACGGCGGCCAAAGTCTATGTCGAGCGGGCCGGCCGCCTGGAACTGACCGAGACCACGTTCAACGACAACGCCCACCTGATGAAAATCATCGAGAAGATCGTTTCGCGCGTCGGCCGGCGCGTGGATGAATCCAGCCCGATGGTCGACGCGCGGCTGCCGGACGGCTCGCGTGTCAACGCCATCATTCCGCCGCTGGCGATCGATGGGCCGATCCTGTCGATACGCCGCTTCGCGGTCAACCCGCTCAGCATCGACAACCTGCTGGACTACCGCAGCCTGACGCCGCCGATGGTGGAAGTGCTGAAGGCGCTGGGACAGGCCAAGATCAATATCCTGATCTCCGGCGGCACCGGTTCCGGCAAGACCACCATGCTGAACGTGTTGTCCGGGTATATTCCGGCGCACGAACGCATCGTCACCATCGAGGACGCGGCGGAGCTGGCGCTGCGCCAGCCGCATGTGGTGCGTCTTGAAACGCGGCCGCCGAATATCGAGGGCAAGGGCGAGGTCAATCAGCGCTCGCTGGTGCGCAACGCGCTGCGCATGCGGCCGGACCGCATCATCCTCGGCGAGGTGCGCGGACCGGAGGCGCTGGACATGCTGCAGGCCATGAACACCGGCCACGAAGGCTCGCTGGCCACCATCCACTCCAACACGCCGCGCGATGCGCTGTCGCGGCTGGAGAACATGGTCGGCATGGCCGGCGTGAACCTGACGCCGCGCGCCACGCGCCAGCAGATCTGCTCCGCCGTGACGGTGGTGATGCAGGTGTCGCGCCTGACCGACGGCACGCGCAAGCTGGTCAGCTTGCAGGAGGTGACCGGCATGGAGGGGGAGGTGATCGCGATGCACGAGATTTTCCGCTTCGAGCAGAAGGGCGTCGATGCGGACGGCAGGGTGCTGGGACGGTTCTCCGCCACCGGCGTGCGGCCGCGCTTTGCCGACCGTCTGCGCATGTTCGGTGTGCAGGTGCCGGATTCGGTGTTCGATCCGGACAAGATCTACGAGTAGGCGACATGGACGGCATCTTCACCGCCTTTGCCGTGCTGCTGTTCGCGGCCGTGATCCTGATGATCGAGGGCGCCTGGCTGTGGTGGTCCGGCGCGCATGGCGGCGCGGCGAGGCGCATCGCCAAGCGGCTGCACATGATGGCGGCCTCCGGCCAGGGCGGCATCGAGCGGGTGGACATTCTCAAGCGCCGCAGCTACAGCGGCAATCCGCGGCTGGAAAAGCAGCTGCGCCGCATCGGCCGGCTGGCCGCGCTGGACCGCTTGCTGATGCAGGCCGGCGTGCGCTGGTCGGTGGCGCAGTTTCTCGGCTGTTCGCTGATGCTGATGATTGCCGGCCTGGCGCTACCGCCGATGTTCGGCATGCCGCTGCCGCCTGCCATCGGCGTGCTGGCGCTGGCCGCGGCCTTGCCGTGGCTGGCGTTGCTGCGCGTCCGCGCCGCGCGTCTGCGCAAGCTGGAGGAGCAGTTGCCGGAAGCGGCCGACTTCCTCGGTCGCGCGCTACGTGCCGGCCATTCCTTCGCCAACGTGATACAGATGGTGGGCGAGGAGATGCCCGAGCCTATCGCCGGCGAATTCAAATTCGCCTACGAGGAAGTCAATTACGGCGTGCCGATGAACGAAGCCCTGCACAACCTGGCGCTGCGCGTGCCGTTGACTGATTTGCGCTATCTGGTGATCGCGGTGCTGATCCAGCGTGAATCGGGCGGCAATCTGGCCGAGGTGTTCGGCAATATCAGCCGCCTGATACGCGCGCGGCTCCGGTTGTTGTCGCAGGTGCGGGTGATGTCGGCCGAAGGCCGCATGTCCGCCTGGGTGCTTTGCCTGCTGCCGCTGGGCGTGATGGCGGTGATGGTGGCGGCCAATCCGATTTATGTGCGGGTGCTGTGGACCGACCCGATCGGCGTCCAGTTGATGTGGTATGCGCTGGCCGTGGCGGCGGGCGGCGTGCTGTGGATGCGCAAGGTCATACGCATCCGCGTTTGAACGGAGGACTGCATGGGTGGATCACAGATCATATTTCTGGCCATTGTGTTTCTGGTGGCCGCCGGCATTGCGGTGGCGGCGCTGCTGGTATTTTCGCCGGTGGCGCTGCGCGAGCGGCTGACCGACGTAATAGAAACCACCGACGTGGCGCCCGATCCTGTGGGCGCCGGCTGGGTGGAAAAGGTGGCGCAGGCGGCGCTGCCGTTCTCGCGCCTGTCCTTGCCGGAGCAGGGCTGGGAAAGATCGCCGTTGCGCACGCGCTTCATGAATGCCGGCTGGCGCGGCGCGTCGGCGCCGTCGCTGTACTTCGCCACCAAGACGCTGTTGGCGCTTGGGTTGCCCGCCATCGTGGCGCTGGGCGGCGCACTGACGTTGAACATACCGCAGAAGGGCTTCATGTCGGTGCTGTTGCTGGTGGCGGCGATCGGCTATTATCTGCCCAACGCGGTCCTGTCGCACCGGGCCGCCGCGCGCAGCCAGGAGATCTTCGAGAACTTCCCGGATGCGCTCGACCTGCTCACCGTTTGTGTGGAAGCTGGCCTGAGCCTGGAGCGTGCGCTGGCCAAGGTGGCGGGCGAGATCCACATCAAGAGCATGACCTTGGCGCAGGAACTGCAACTGGTGCTGATGGAGATGCGCGCCGGCTTTACCAAGGAACGCGCACTGCGCAACCTGGCGCTGCGCAGCGGCGTGGAGGATGTTGACACGCTGGTGGCGATGCTGATTCAGTCGGAGCGCTTCGGTACCAGCATGGGCGATTCGCTGCGCATCCATTCCGAGAACCTGCGCGGCAAGCGCAGCGTGCTGGCCGAGGAGGCCGCCGCCAAAATCGCCTTGAAGCTGCTGTTCCCGCTGATCTTCTGCATCTTCCCCACGCTGATGCTGGTGCTGATCGGCCCCGCCGCCATCCAGGTCTACCGCATGATGCAACCTCACTAGGAAGCGACGATGAACAAGACATTCATCACCAGCTGCATGCTGCTGGCCGCATGCGGCGGCGTTCAGGTGCAGACCGATACGATCACGCCGCTGGAGCAATTGTGCGTGCGTGATCCGCTCAATGCCGACAACTGGGAGCGGCTGGCGGCGGCGCTGGTCGTGGCCGGCGAGCGTGAGCGCGCGGCCACCATGTATCTGCAAGCCGCCTCGTTGCGTGCGCATGATGTGCGGCAGGACTACGCGGTGCTGCAGCAGGCGCGCGACGAAGCCGTCGCCGATATGCCGCGCACGCAGGTGCGCCGTCTCGGCCCGGCGCTGGTGGAAGTGCTGCGCAGCGACGCCGCCGACCAGACAGTCACACCAACCGCGCCGGCGGCGGTGCGGCTGGAGATCAGCAACGGCAACGGTATCTCCGGCGCCGCCGCGCGGCTGGCGCGTTCATTGGCGCTGGATGGATTGCAGACCGTGCGCTTGTCCAACATGCGGCCGTTCGTGGTGCCGCGGGGCCGCATCGAATATGTGCGCGGGCAGCGTGAGACGGCGCAGGCATTGGCCCGGCGCCTGCACATGCCGCTGCAACAAGCCAGTGGCGGCACGCCGTATGCAGACATGCGCATCGTACTCGGTCACGATGTGCGCCACCTCAAATAAAAAAACCGTCCGAAAGGAGTTGTCTCCTTTTGGACGGTAAAAAACACACCCATGTGTTTACGATAGCCCGGCCGCGTGGGCCGGAGCGTTCCTTACTGCCAGCTCACGCTGCCCATGCCGCGCGCGCTGGCGTTACGATTGGTCGGGTTGCCGTACACCTTGGCCGAACCCATACCGGTTAATTTCAGACTGGCGCTGGTTTTGGCGTACACCGTCGCGCTACCCAGGCCGCTCATTCTGATGTCGATGTTCTCGGCGCGCAGCTGCTCCGCATCCAGGCTGCCCACGCCGCCAAGGCTGGCGTTCAGTTGTTTGGCCTTGCCGATCATCTCGATCAGGCCGGCGCCGTTCAGCTGCAGGTCGACGTTGTCGCTGCTGCCGCCGTTGATGGTCATGCCACCGACGCCGCCGAGACGCGCATCGATATTTCGGTACTGCGCATCGACCTTTACCGAGCCCGCGCCTTCCAGCGCCAGGCGCAGATTGTCGCCGCTAAAGCCGCTGATATCGGCGGAACCGACGCCGCCGGAAGTGAGCATGCGCAGATTCGGCAGCGTCAGTTCGGCGCGCAGTTCGCGCTTGTTACCGAAGTGGA
Source organism: Duganella lactea (assembly GCF_009857505.1). Classification (GTDB taxonomy): domain Bacteria; phylum Pseudomonadota; class Gammaproteobacteria; order Burkholderiales; family Burkholderiaceae_D; genus Rugamonas; species Rugamonas lactea. Next base: position 16,770 of record NZ_WWCP01000001.1, on the reverse strand, counting down.
TGGTGTTCATCTTGGCGGTGCCGATGTGCAGCGTTTCGCCGCTCTGTTCCACCACCACTTTTTTAACGGCATCCGGTTCGCCGTAAATCGTCAGCGAGGCAGTCGCGCCTTGCTTTACTTTGAGACTGATCACACCATCCAGCTCGATCTTGACGGCGCGCGCATCCACGCTGCGGCTCTCGCTGATTACCTCGGCGGCCTGCGCGGCGTGTGCGCCGCTGCCCAGTACCGCCGCCAGCATCGCGGCCTTCAGATATTTTTTCATGCTGCGCTCCGTGTTGATCGGGTGGGAATTACAAGGCGGCTTTTTCAGCGGCGGTCAGGCGCTTGGCGGTGACCGTCACGCTTGGAATGTTGACCGAATCGGCCTTCACCGAGATCACTGGCGGGTTGACCGCGGCGGTGGCGAACGAGGTGGCGCTGACGACGACAACAGCGGCGGCGAAGATGATTTCCATGTTTTTAGCGATGTTCATTTTAAGCTCCTTGGGGTGGTTAGTTCGTTGTGTTGAGTGAACTATAGACAAGGGCTATCCGGCCAGCCACCGGCATGTGACGAACTGCGAAAAACGGGGGGCAGAATGCGTTTTAAGGGTGTGAAGCCGCGCCGCACAACAGCTGTTCGTTGGCGGCGTAGGCCTGGGACAGCCAGGCGGAGACGGTTTTGAAACGGGCGATGCCACCGGCGTCGCGATGGCTGAGCAGCCAGATATCGCGCTGCACTTCCACTGTGGCGCCGATGCGGTGCAGCCCTTCCTGCCGGCCCAGGAGGCACGGCAGCAGCGCCATGCCGACGCCGGCGCGGGCGGCGCGCACCATCGTGCTCAGGCTGTTCACCTTGAGTACTTTGCGCGGCGACGGCTGCATCGCCGCCAGCCATTGCATTTCGCCGGTGCCGGCCAACGCGTCGTCATAGGCGATCCACGGTTGCGTGCCCCAGCAAGCGCGCGGCGTGCCGGCGAATTTTTCGTGGCCGTAGACGGCGAAGCCCAGGTCGCCCAGCTTGCGCATGACCAGCGCGGCGTCGTCGCTGGGTTTGCCCAGGCGCAGCGCGAAGTCGGCTTCGCGGCGGGTGAAGGAGAGATTCTGGTTTTCCGCCTGCAAGGTCAGTTGCAGATGGGGATGCTGGGCGTGCAGCGCGGGGACGTGCTCCAGCAGCCAATAGTCGAACAGGAAATCGATCGAGGTCAGGTTGACCGGGCCGGCGTTGGCGTCGGCCTCCTGCGACGAGGCTTGCAGCATGCTCTGCACATTGCCGTAGACCGCCTCGCCATGCTCGACGAAGACCTGGCCGGCGTCGGTCAGCCGGTAGCCGGTGTTATCGCGGATGAACAGGCGCAGCTTCAGCGCCTTCTCGGCGGCGGCGATGCGGCGGCTGATGGTCGAGGCGTCGACGCCCAACTGGCGGCCGGTGGCGCTCATGCTGCCGCTGCGGGCGAGCGCGAGGATCAGCGGAATGTCGTTCCAGTCGAAGTCGGTGCTAGTTGGCATCAGGGGGTCTGCATTTTTGCAAAGTGGGCTTGCAGCGTTGTCTGTTCCACAAACGTTTTGCGCGGCCTAAGATGCACTCCATCGCAGCTGCAGAACGCAATGACTGTAGCACAACCACTGCATATCCATACATAGACTAAAAGGAAGAAGATCATGAACGCAACCGTCAACCTGTCCCGCCGCAACGCATTCTTCAGCTCTGTCGGCGCCGCCGCCGCCGTGGCGCTGCCGCTGGCCGCCATGGGCACCGCCGCCGAAGCGCAAGCCGCCACCACCGGCCCGGTGACCAAGACCGCGAGCGCCATCACCACCCGCGACGGCGTTGAGATCTACTACAAAGACTGGGGCCCGCGTGGCGGTCAACCGGTGATCCTGAGCCACGGCTGGCCGCTGAACGCGGATAGCTGGGAATCGGCGGCGTTCTTCCTGGCCAATAACGGCTTCCGCGTCATCACCCACGACCGCCGCGGCCATGGCCGTTCGAGCCAGCCTTGGGATGGCAACGACATGGATCACTACGCCGACGACCTGGCGCAACTGATCGAAGCGCTGAATCTGAAGAACATCATCCTGGCAGGCTTCTCGACCGGCGGCGGCGAGGTGGCGCGCTACGTTGGCCGGCACGGCACCCAGCGCATCGCCAAGCTGGGCCTGATCTCCGCCGTGCCACCATTGATGCTGAAGACCGCCGACAATCCGGACGGCCTGCCGCTGGAAGTGTTCGATGGCATCCGCGCCGCCTCGGTCAAAGACCGTGCGCAGCTGTATTTGGACCTCGCCTCGGGGCCGTTCTACAACTACAACCGTGCGGGCGCCAAGCCATCGCAAGGCATCATCCAGGCCTGGTATGCGCAAGGCATGCAGGGCGGCTTCAAGAATACTTACGACTCGATCAAAGCCTTCTCGGAGACCGACTTCCGCGAAGATCTGAAAAAGTTCGACAAGCCGACCTTGATCATCCACGGCGATGATGATCAAATCGTGCCGATCAAAGCCGCCGGCATCGCCTCGGCCAAGATCGTCAAGGGTTCGCAGCTGATCGTCTACCCAGGCGCGCCGCACGGCCTGACCGATACACACAAAGAAAAGTTCCACAACGACTTCCTGGCCTTCGCCAAGTCGTAATGCGCAGAAGCCCTGCCCACGAGGCGGGGCTTTTTCCGTGCCGACAGTCATCTTGTTTCTCGATTAAGAATAATGATTAGGCAAGCTTGTCCGTTCAGCCGTTATACTCGCGGCATGAAACATTGGATTATTTTATTGTTACTGGCCTGCAGCGGCGCGCAGGCGGCGCCATGCACAGCGGTGCGCGTCGGCTATGCGGACCGCGAGCGCGTGCCCTACTACATGGGCAACGGCGCCGAAGTGCCGGCCAAGCCCGGCGTGCTGGTGGAGTTGTTCCGCGACGCCTTCCGCAGCGTCGGCTGTCCTGTCGAGCTGGTGCGACTGCCGATGGCGCGCGTGCGTCTGGCGCTGACCAGCGGCGCGATCGACATCGCCCCCGCCGAAACGCCGGTCGACCAACAGACCGGCTACCTGATCGCCACCACCCCTAGCGGCGAGCCCGACCATCGTCGCGCGTTGCGGACGATGGCGTATGTGTTCGTGCGGTCGGAGGATCATCTGCCTGCCGATACCGATCCGGCGCGTTACTTCAAGACGCATGCCCTGGCGGTTAACCAGGGCACGAACCTGGCCTTGCATCTGAAGGCCGCCGGTCTGCAAGTTGACGACGGCAGCTTCAGCTCGTGGAACAATCTGGACAAACTGCGGCTCAGGCGGGTGGACGGCTTCAGCCTGTCACTGATGACGCCGTCCGCGCTGGACCCCTACATCGTCCAACGCTACGGCCAGCAGGTAACCCGGCTGAACAAACCGGTGCGTGTCGCATCGATGTGGCTGGGCGCCAACCGCAACTACTACCAGCGCAACCGCGAGCAGGTGGAAGCGGTGTGGAACTGGATCGGCGCGCATGGCGCGCTGCAGCTGGAGGCGCTGTCGAAGAGGTATGCCGGCAGTCCTTGAGACAGCGGCGGGCCGAATGCCTGCTGGAGGATATCCTAATACGACAAAGGGCTACAGGCGAATGCACTGTAACCCTTTGATTTTTTTGGTGCCGACTGCCGGTTTCGAACTGGCCACCTGATGATTACAAATCAACTGCTCTACCAAATGAGCTAAGTCGGCGTAACTTTTACGGTGCGAATTATACGCTATTTAATTCGCGTAAGGGTGGGGCGGCCGCCCTTTTTGGGCGGGTCGGTGTCGTCGCCGGACGGCGCTGCGGCGTCGGTTTTGGCGTCGGCGGCGGCCGGTGGGACGGCGGCCAGCGCCGGTGCGGCCGGGGCGTTGTCCACCGCATCGGGCGTCGGCGCGGCGGCCTCGCCGATCTGCGGCTCGAACGCCATGCCCTGGCCGTTTTCGTTGGCGTAGATCGCCATCACGTTGTTGACCGGGATGTAGATTTCGCGCGAGACGCCGCCAAAGCGGGCGTGGAAGCGAATGCTGTCGTTGTCCATCTTCAGGCCCGAGGTGGCGCCGAAGCTGATGTTGAGCACGATTTCGCCCTTTTTCACGTATTCCATCGGCACCGTGGTGCCGGCGTCGACCTTGACGGCGAGGTAGGGGGTGTAGCCGCTGTCCGTGCACCACTCGTAGATGGCGCGCAGCAGGTAGGGCTTGGTTGAGATTTCAGGCATGGGATTCCAGACGGCGGTGAAACACGGCGCGCCGCCGGCGCAGGGCCGGCAAACGCGCCGTCATACTTCGACTAAACAGCCAGCGTCCGCTTAACGGCGCATGACCTTTTCCGACGGCGTCAGCGCTTCGATGTAGGCCGGACGCGAGAAGATGCGCTCCGCGTACTTCATCAGCGGCGCGGCGGTCTTCGACAGTTCGATGCCGTAGTGGTCCAGACGCCACAGCAGCGGCGCGACGGCCACGTCCAGCATCGAGAACTCGTCGCCGAGCATGTATTTGTTTTTCAGGAACAGCGGCGCCAGCGTGGTCAGGCGATCGCGGATTTCGGCGCGGGCCTTGTCGTGGCTCTTGTCGTTGCCTTTGGCGCGCTCGCTTTCCAGCGTGTGCACGTGGACGAACAGTTCCTTCTCGAAGTTGAACAGCATCAGGCGGGCGCGGGCGCGCATCAGCGGGTCGGCCGGCATCAGTTGCGGGTGCGGGAAGCGTTCGTCGATGTACTCGTTGATGATGTTCGATTCGTACAGGATCAGCTCGCGCTCGACCAGAATCGGCACCTGACCATACGGATTCATGGTCGAGATATCTTCTGGTTTGTTGAACAGGTCGACATCGCGCACTTCGAAGTCCATGCCTTTTTCAAACAGGACCAGGCGGCAGCGTTGCGAAAATGGGCAGGTCGTGCCCGAGTAGAGAACCATCATGTTTATCGTTCCTTAGAAGAACAAAAGGGGGTGGGCCGCGAACGGATCACCCCATATCGGCCCGTCAATGCGGGCTTCGCAAAACAAGCGCCGTACCAGCCGGCGCTCTCGTCTATTTCACTTCTTTCCAGAACGACGCGTTCAAGCGCCATGCCAGGAAGGCGAACACAGCCATGAATAACACGACTATGGCGCCCAGTTTTTTGCGGGTCTGCGCAGCAGGCTCCGCCATCCACTCCATGTAGCCGACCAGGTCGGCCACGGCGGTGTCAAACGCCAATTTATCTAGTTTACCCGGAGTGACCTGCTCAAATCCAGCAAACTGATGCATCATTTTGCCATGCTCGTGCGGATCGGGCACGTCGCGCATGACCACTTTCTGTACGCCCTGCAACTCCCACAGCACATGTGGCATTGCCACATTGTTAACGACCATATTGTTCCAGCCGGTCGGGCGGGTGTCGTCCTTGTAGAAGGTGCGCAGATAGGTGTACAGGTAGTCGCTGCCGCTGCCGGCGCCAGACGCTTTCGCGCGCTGGATCACCGACAGGTCCGGCGGCACCACGCCGAACCAGGCTTTCGCATCGCTTGGTTTCATGCTGGTGGTCATCATTTCGCCGACCTTCTCACCGGTAAACAGCAAATTGGCCTTGATCTGCTCCTCGCTCAAGCCCAGGTCTTTCAGGCGGTTGTAGCGCATGGAAGACGCATTATGACAGTTTAAGCAGTAATTGACGAACAGTTTGGCGCCGTGCTGCAGCGCCGCCATGTTGTTGGAGCGGTCCGGCGCCTTGTCGAGGGCGATGCCGCCCTCGTTTGCCAAGGCCAGACCGGGCAACAGTGCCAAAATGGCAAGCACGCGTTTCGGGAATTTCATGGGGTGTCCTTTATATACTTTAGCGATCAGTGACCTTGGTAGACCACGCGGTCCGGAACCTTCTTGAACGTGCCGGCGGCGCTCCACCAAGGCATGAACAGGAAGAAACTAAAGTACAGCAGGGTGCACACTTGCGACACCAGGGTACGGCCGTCGGTCGGCGCCAGCGTGCCCAGGTAGCCCAGCGTCAGGAACGACAGGAAAAACACGGCGTACACGTATTTGTGCCAGGTGGGACGATAGCGGATCGACTTGACCGGCGACTTGTCCAGCCATGGCAGGAAGGCCAGGATCACCACCGAGCCGCCGAAGAACACCACGCCCCAGAATTTGGCGTCGAGGATCTGCGGCAGCATGCCGATGATGGCCACCAGCGCGATCACGGCGATGGCGATCTTGGTGGTGCGCGCCAGGCGCGATTTGAGCCAGACGAACACCACGTAGGCGGCGACAAAGCACATCAGCACCCACATGAAGTCGGCGGTGGTGGCGCGCAGCACCGAGTAGAAGGCGGTGAAGTACCAGGTCGGCGCGATGTGCAGCGGGGTCTTCAGCGAGTCGCCCGGCAGGAAGTTGTTGTACTCCAGGAAGTAGCCGCCCATTTCCGGCGCGAAGAACACCACCGTGCTGAAGATCAGCAGGAAGATCGAGACGCCGAACAGGTCGTGCACGGTGTAATACGGGTGCGACGGGATCGAGTCGACCGGATGGCCGTCCGGGCCCAGGTTTTCCTTCACTTCAATGCCGTCCGGATTGCTTGAACCGACTTCGTGCAGCGCGATCAGGTGCGCCGCCACCAGGCCCAGCAGCACCAGCGGGATGGCGATCACGTGGAAGGCGAAGAAGCGGTTCAGCGTGGCGTCGGACACCACGTAGTCGCCGCGGATCCACAGCGACAGGTCGGGGCCGATCAGCGGAATGGCGCCGAACAGGTTGACGATCACCTGCGCGCCCCAGTACGACATCTGGCCCCACGGCAGCAGATAGCCGAAGAAGGCCTCGGCCATCAGGCACAGGAAGATGGCGAAGCCGAACAGCCAGATCAGCTCGCGCGGCTTGCGGTACGAGCCGTACAGCAGGCCGCGGGTCATGTGCAGGTAGACGATGATGAAGAAGGCCGAGGCGCCGGTCGAGTGCATATAGCGCACCAGCCAGCCCCACGGCACTTCGCGCATGATGTATTCGACCGAGGCGAACGCCAGGCTGGCATCCGGCTTGTAGTGCATGGTCAGGAAGATGCCGGTGACGATCTGCAGCACCAGCACCAGCATCGCCAGCGAGCCGAAGATGTACCAGAAGTTGAAGTTTTTCGGGGCGTAGTATTTGCCCCACTGGTCGTTCCACAGCTTGGTCAGCGGGAAGCGGTCGTCGACCCAGCCCAGCGCCTTTTGCGCGGCCGGCGCGTCGTCCGGGAATTTGGTCTCCTTGAAAGCGCCCATGTTATGCCTCGCCTTTCTCGTCTTTACCGATGACCAGTTTGGTGTCGCTCAAAAACATATAGCGCGGCACCTGCAGGTTGTCCGGCGCCGGCTTGTTTTTAAAGACCCGGCCGGCCATGTCGAAGGTCGAGCCATGGCACGGGCACAGGAAGCCGCCTTCCCAGTCGTCCGGCAGCGACGGCTGCGGACCGGGGGTGAACTTCGACGAGGGCGAACAGCCGAGGTGCGTGCAGATGCCGACCGCGACCAGGATTTCCGGCTTGCGCGAGCGCCATTCGTTGCGGGCGTATTCGGGGGTGAATTCTTCGGGGTTGCGTTTGGAGTCGGCGTCGGCCACCTTGCCGTCGGTCTTCTTCAGCGACGCGATCATGTCCGGCGTGCGCTTGATGATCCAGACCGGTTTGCCGCGCCACTCGACGGTGGTCATTTCGCCGGCGTTGAGCGTGGAGATATCCACTTCGACCGGTGCGCCGGCCGCTTTCGCGCGCTCCGACGGCTGGAAGGTACTTACCAATGCGCCGGCGGTGGCCAAGCCTACCACGCCGCCCGCCGCGCCGGTCGCGACCAATATGCCGCGACGGCCCGAATCGACCTGCTTTTCGTTACTCATACAAACCCCAATCAGTCAAAGTGCGAACAAAATCTCGAGAACTGTGTACCAACCTGAATGCTGAAAACTTGATCAAGAACGAAACCGAGCCACCTTACCTTATAAGGTATGCACGATGCAACTCCTTACACCAACGTTGCCCGATTCCCAATTTATCCAGGTTTACACCGTTCCCGGTGCGATGATAGGTGCTGGGGCCGTGCGCAGAAATTGATGTAGGTCAATTTATAGCGTAATTCGGCTTGTAAATGCGTAAACAGCAAGGGTGTTTGGAATCCAATTGAAAAAATAGTATGATCCAAGCGCGGTTTTGTTCACAATTGACCACACTGGCGAGGATAATATTATGGCAATGATGCAGGAATTTAAAGAATTCGCGATGAAGGGCAATGTGGTCGATCTGGCGGTCGGTGTGATCATCGGCGGCGCCTTCGGCAAGATCGTCGACTCGCTGGTGGCCGACATCATCATGCCGCCGATCGGCAAGCTGTTTGGCGGGCTGGACTTCGCCAACTACTACATCGCCTTGAACGGCCAGGCCGCCAATCTGAGCCTGGCGGAGGCAAAGAAACTGGGCGCCGTGTTCGCTTACGGGAATTTTGCTACGATCTTGCTCAATTTCATTATTCTGGCGTTCGTGATCTTCCAGATGGTGCGGCTGATGAACAAGGCGCGCTCGCTGGGCCTGAAGCAGGACGCGGCGGCGGCCGCCGCCGCGCCGCCAGCGCCCACGCCGGAAGATATTGTGCTGTTGCGTGAAATTCGCGATTCCCTGAAAAAATAACTGATAGAAGCCGCCCTCCGAGGCGGCGTGCTGGACTGCTATGCGACGACTCTGGTTATTGTTTGCGCAAACGGTGACCGTCGTATTGGCACTGTATTTCGTCTACAAGGCAACGGGCCTGGAGCGCCCGGCGCCGGTGCGCGTGCAGCAAATGGGCAGCACCGACCATCCGGCGGCGATGCTGGAGGCCGGGCCGGCCAAGCCACCGGTGACGGCCGGCGGCTCGTACCGGGCGGCGGCGGCGCGCGCCATGCCGGCGGTGGTCAACATCATCACCAGCAAGAAGCCGCGGCGCGGCAAGCATCCGCTGCTGCGCGATCCCTTCTTTAAAAAATTCTTCGGCGAGCGCGAGGACAGCGACGACGACGAGTCCAGCCTGGGCTCGGGCGTGATCGTCTCGGCGCAGGGCTATATCCTGACCAACAACCACGTGGTGGAGGCGGCCGACGAGATCGAGGTGGTGCTGACCGACGGCCGCAAGGCCGCCGCCAAGCTGGTCGGCACCGACCCGGAAACCGATCTGGCGGTGATCAAGATCAGCATGGAGAAGCTGCCGGTGATCGTGCTTGGCCAGGCCGAGCAGGCGCAGGTGGGGGACGTGGTGCTGGCCATCGGCAATCCGTTCGGCGTCGGCCAGACGGTGACCATGGGCATCATCTCTGCGCTGGGGCGCAACAACCTGCACATCAACCATTTCGAGAACTTCATCCAGACCGACGCCGCCATCAACTTCGGCAACTCGGGCGGCGCGCTGGTCGACGTCAGCGGCAACCTGCTGGGCATCAACTCGGCGATTTACTCGCAGAGCGGCGGCTCGGTCGGCATCGGCTTCGCCATTCCGGTCTCGACCGCCAAGAATGTGATGGAAGCCATCATCAAGACCGGCCATGTGGTGCGTGGCTGGATCGGCGTGGAAAGCCAGGAGATCACGCCCGAGCTGGCGGCCAGCTTCCGCCTGCCGCGCCAGAGCGGCGCCATCATCGCCGGCGTGGTGCGCCACGGCCCGGCCGACAAGGGCGGCATCAAGCCGGGCGACATTCTGCTGACGGTGGACGGCAAGCCGGTGGCCGACACCAACAGCATGCTGAATCTGATCGCCCAGCTGACGCCGGGTGAAAAAGCTAAAATGACGATCTTGCGTAAAAACCAGGAAACCACGCTGGACGTCACGGTCGGCAAGCGGCCGGCCAACCCGAAATAAGGAACCCCATGCATCTGCGCGACCTGACCCAATACCTGCGTGAGCTGGAAGAGAACAACAACCGGCCCTGGTTCATCATGAACAAGCCGCGCTACGACATCCTGCGCGAGGAATTCCTGCAGGTGGTGACGGACATGATCGCCGAGCTGGGCAAGTTCGATGCGCAGGTCAAGTTCAGCAATCCGAAGAAGGCCATGTTCCGCATCAACCGCGACGTGCGTTTCGCGCATGACAAGCGGCCATACAAGACGCGTTTCTCGGCGGCGGTGGCGCCGAACGACATGCGCCGCCCGAGCAAGGCCGGCGGCCCGACCTACTATATGCAGATCGACGGCAGCGGCAAGCTGCTGTTCGGCGCCGGCGAATACATGCCGCCGCCGCACCGGCTGAAAGCGCTGCGCCAGCACATGGTCGACGACGCGGCCGGCTTCCGCAAGGTACTCAAGAACAAGAAACTGGTGGCCACCTATGGCGACATCCAGAACGAAGGCAAGCTGATGCGTCCGCCGAAGGGGTTCGATCCGGAGCACGAGCACATCGAGTACATCAAGCTGAAGAGCTTCTTCGTCTGGACCGAGATCGCCGTGCCGCTGAACCAGCCGGAAAAGCTGGTGCCGATGCTGGCCGCCGGCCTCAAGGACGCCTACCCGCTGGTGCAGTGGATGCGCGAGGCCAAATCGGACGAGCACCAGGAATAAGTCGCCGGCGTTGCCAAATCTGTCATAAAATGCCGGTTTCGTTGCTTTAAAGAATTGCTAATGAAATCCAGGTTGATGATCGCGGCGGTCGTGGCCGCGCTGGCGGCCGGCGGCGCGTATATGGCGCTGCGCGGCCAGCCCTCCGAGGCGCCCGCCGCCGCTGCCGCGGCGCCGGCGTTGCAGCCCGAATTGCAGGCGCTGCTGGCCAATTACCGCAAGATCATCGTGCTGCTGGCCGACGAGAAGACACTCAACGACAGCGAGCGCAAGGCCGCCAACCAGGTCGGCCAGTCCTTGTTCCATGAAAATCTGGCGCGCCTGGCGCGCATCCAGCCGCTGCTGGCGCAGACGCAGGCGCTGCCGCCGGCCCAGCGCGACGCGGCCGACGATGCGCTGCTGTCGTATATCGAATCCGCGCCGGACCTGTACGATGCCGACCGGCTGGCGTTCCGCGAAGTGCTGCTGGCGCTGCAAAAGCTGGCCGCCGCCGATCAGACGCTGCCGGCCATCAAGCTGCACAAGCGCGTCAGCGAGGATCTGGCGGCGCTGGAGGATATCGAGAAGCAATACGACAAGGAAATCAGCGATATCTTCTCGCGCTTCGAGGCGCGCGCCATCACGCCCAAGCGCGAGAAATGGGACGACTACGTCGCCCATCTGCGCAAGCTGTACAGCCGTGAGCAGATCATGAAGGATTACGGCGTCATCGTGCCGTACCCGGAGCCGCCGGCCGCCGCGCCGGCCAAGGAAACCTTCGGCTATTCGCTGCCGCCGAAAACCGTGGTGCTGACCTTTGACGACGGTCCGCATGGCAGTTATACCGAAGAAATCGCCGCCATCCTCAAGCAATACAATGTGCCGGGGGTGTTCTTTGAAGTCGGGCAGAACGTCAGCCGCTACCAGGGCGAGAGCAAGCGCCTGATCGACGCCGGCCACGCCGTCGGCAACCACAGCTACAGCCACGCGCTGCTGTCGAAGCAGAGCGGCGACAAGCTGTACGGCGAAATCGCCGACGCCGACACCGCGCTGAAGGCGGCCGATGCGCGCCGCTCGCCGCTGTTCCGCTTCCCTTACGGCGCGCGCAACGCCGAGGGCATGGCCGTGCTGTCCAAGCTGGGCCTGCGCTCGGTGATGTGGAATGTCGACTCGATGGACTGGGCCGATCCGGTGCCGAGCTCGATCGCCAACCGTGTGCTGACCACGCTGAGCAAGGAGCAGCGCGGCATCATCCTGTTCCACGACATTCACGACCGCAGCGTCAAGGCGCTGCCGATGGTGCTGGACAAGCTGATCGCCGACGGCTACAGCTTCGCCGGCTGGGACGGCCAGGATTTCAACGTGCCGAAAGGTGCGCCGCAACCCGAGCCGGAGAAGATCGCCGTCAGCACCGGCTACGCCAACAGCTATGCGGTGGTGATCGGCATCAACGATTACCAGAAGTGGCCGAAGCTGCGCTACGCCGTGCAGGATGCCAAAGCGATCCGCGAAACGCTGGTGGGCAAGTTCGGCTTCGACAGCGCGCGCGTGTTCACGCTGACCAACGGCGAGGCGACCCGCAACAACATGCTGGCGGTATTCCACGACAAGCTGGCCGAGGCCAAGCTGAAGAAGGACGACCGCATCTTCGTGTTCTTTGCCGGGCACGGCGCCACGCGCCAGCTATCGTCCGGGCGCAATCTCGGCTATATCATCCCGGCCGACTCCGATCCGCAGCAAGTCAGCGTCGACGCCATTCCGATGACCGATTTGCAGAACATCGCCGAAAGCCTCAACGCCAAGCATGTGTTGTTCGTGATGGATGCCTGCTACAGCGGCCTGGGGCTGACGCGCGGCGGCGGCGGCAACGCCTTCCTGCGCGACAACGCGCGCCGCATCGGCCGGCAGATGCTGACCGCCGGCGGCGCCGACCAGATGGTGGCCGATGGCGGCCCGGGCGGCCACTCGGTGTTCACCTGGACCCTGCTGCAGGCGCTGAACGGCAAGGCCGACCTCAACGGTGACGGCCTGATCACCGCCACCGAACTGGCCGCGTATGTGGCGCCGGCGGTGGCCAGCGTATCGCAACAGACGCCGGCGTTCGGCAGCCTGCCGGGCTCGGAGGGGGGCGAATTCGTCTTCCAGCTGCCGGCCGAAGCGGAGTTCCTCAGCGCGCAATCGGCGCAACTGCCGGCCGACGCCATCGCCCTGAACAGCAAGCTCGACACCGGCCGCAGCCAGCAAGCCGACGGCAACACGGTGACCATCAAAAACCTGCAGGGCGGCGAGCAGAAGATCGCCGCGCCGCAGCCGGTGGACGCCTCGGCGCGCCAACTGGCGCAGCGTGCCAACGACAAGGGGCTGCAACTGTACAAGGAGAAGCAATACGCGCAGGCGGAGGCGGCGTTCACCGAAGCGTTGAAATACCGGCCCGACTTCGGGTTGGCGGCCAACAACCTCGGCTTCGTCTACTACAAGCAGGAAAAGTACGCCGAAGCGGCGCGCTGGTTTGAAAACACGGTGCAGATCGACGCCTCGCGCGCCATCGCGTATTTAAATCTCGGCGACGCCCGCATGAAGCTGGCCGACGCCGACAAGGCCAGGCAAGCCTACGCCAGCTTCCTCGCGCTGGCGCCCAACCACCCCAGCGCCGCCTACGCCCGCGAACAGCTGAAGAAACTCTAGGCGGTAAAACCCGGTGTCAGACCTGACACCGGGGTTCCAATCGTAGTCCATCTGGCGGGCGGTGCGCTCGGCCAGGGCGCGGCCCGCCAGGCGCGCGACCAGGTGCAGCGACATGTCGATGCCGGCCGAGATGCCCGCCGAGGTCACGATCTGGCCGTGGTCGATCCAGCGGCGCTCGCCTTCCACGCGCACTTGCGGCCAGCCGGCGCGCAGCGCGTCCAGATCTTCCCAATGGGTGGTGGCGCTCAGCCCGTCGAGCAGGCCGGCTTCGGCCAGCAGCATGGCACCGGTGCAGACCGAGGCGACCAGCTCGCACTCACGCGCCATGCCGGCGATCCAGTCGATGACTTCGGCACGCGCCAGCTCGGCCGTCACGACGCCGCCTGGAATGATCAGTACGTCCACCGGAGCGCAGTCGGTAAACGTGGTCTCGGGATGCACGGCCAGGCCGGCGCGGGCACGCACCGCCGCACGGCTGGCGCCGATGGTGCGCACCGCGAACGGCGCGTCGCCCGCCACCCGCGCGGCGCAGGTGAAGACCTCGTAGGGACCGGCGAAGTCCAACACCTCTACCTGATCGAATACATAGATGCCGACGCTGCGTGTCATGGCTTGCCTCCTGATGGGAATGGCTGTCATCGTGCCATGCCGGCGATTGACACATATGCCATCCATGGTGGAATATCTGCCAGATGCCACCCATCGATCTCTGGCTGCTGGTCTATCCGGGCTTTCTGCTGCTGGACGCCAGCGGCCCCGCCCAGGTGTTTTCTTCCGCGAACGACGAGGCGCGCGCCGCCGGCTTGCCCGAACCTTATCGGATTCATATGCTGTCCGCCGACGGCGGCCCGGTCGTGTCCAGCGCCGGCGTGACGCTGCTGACCGCGCCGCTGCCATCGCCGTCCGCGCTGGCCGGGGCGACGCTGATCGTGTCCGGCGGGCGCGGCCTGGAATGCGGCGCCAGCCCGGCCCTGGCGCCGGAGCTGGTCGGCTGGGTGCGGCAGGCGGCCGCCCACGCCGGCCGCTGCTGCTCGGTGTGCACCGGCGCCTTCGTGCTGGCGCGCGCCGGCCTGCTGGATGGCCGCCGCGCCGTCACCCATTGGCTGGACGCCGCCGCGCTGCAGGCCCAGCATCCCGCGATCACGGTGCAGGACGACGCCATCTATATTAGAGACGGCGCGCTGTACACCTCGGCCGGCATCGCCGCCGGCATGGACCTGGCGCTGGCGCTGGTGGAGGAGGACCGCGGCCGCGCCGCCGGCCTGGCGGTGGCCAAACGGCTGGTGGTGTTCTTCAAGCGCCCCGGCGGGCAGCGCCAGTTCAGCTCGGAACTGCTGGCCCAGGCCGCGCCGCAGGGCTGGCACGGCCAGTTGACCGCGTGGCTGCGCCCGCGCCTGGCGCAGCAGCTCGATGTCGAGCAGATGGCGGCGGCGCTGGCGACCTCGGTGCGCACGCTGCACCGCCGGCTGCGACAGGAGGCCGGCATGTCGCCGGCGCAGTTATTGCTGCGCCTGCGGATGGAGGCGGCCTGCGCGCTGCTGGAGCGGCCCGGCATGACGGTCAAGCGCGCCGCCCGCCAGAGCGGCTTCGGCAGCGAGTACAATCTGCGGCGCGCGTTTGCCGCGCAGCTGGGCGTCGCGCCCAGTGACTATCAATCGCGTTTTGGATGAGGCCGATGCGGGAACTGGAAAAATGGCTGGCCCGGGTGTTGTTGCTCAATAGCGGGCTGGCGCTGGCCGTCAGCCTCGGCTTGTTGGGCCAGGCGCCGCCGGCGCGCATGGCGACGTTCGGCGTCGCGCTGCTCGGTTTTCTGGCGGCGCTGCTGTCGCTCAGGCGCCACCGCGCTGGCGCGTGGGGCGGCATGCTGTATTACCTGCCACAAGTGCTGAGTTTCCACCGCTTCGACGGTGGCTGGCAGTTCAGTCTGCAGGCTGGCGTCAGCCTCGGCGTGTCGCTGCGTGTCGCCGAGGGCGTCCTCGTGGTGAATCTGCTGGCGTTGGTCTTGCTGGCGGTGACCGCCGTCGTCTGCTACCGGCGCGCGCGCCAGCCCGCGACCGCGTCCTGACCGGCGGCGTCATACTGCGGTCATCTGCAAGCCTCATCATGTCTTGAGGAAATATTGCGCCCCGACTCCTATTTAAAAAGTAATTTCAAATCAACATTGCTTTTTGCAGTATTGATAAAACGCAGATTTGCCCGTCAAGCCTGTATTCATGCGGCTTTCGGGCTCGAAATATTGACCGAAAATCAGGTTGCGGCGGTGATACAGTGGCGTTAAAAAATTCCTTTGGGAAATTAATTTCAGCTATACTTGCGCTCTGTTTGTGTGCTTTTTGTTGCTCACAGGCAGTGTGAGAGGACTGGAAGCAGGGCATTGCACCAGTAGAGTTTTAATTTCTCATAGTAAACAAGTTTACTTAATGAAACCCTGGCGGCGGTCGCTTATTCACCAAGCACCTCGTCATGGCGGTGGTGTGCATCATCTCAGTGCATTGGTGGCAGGGCGCGTAAGCGCTAACAAGTTTCGTAACTTTAGATTCCTAAAGTAAACGAATCCGTTGTCGTTAAGAATTGAACATAGTCAGTTGCAGTCGTGTTAATCGAAAAATAATAGCGGATCGGGATGCCGGCCGCGAGCGCAAACCTGGGGTGGTCCCGTTGGTTGCGTTGCCCAAAGACAGAATTCAGCAGTACCCCTCAGGAGAGTAAAAATGAGCCTCGTCACCAGTTTTTCCACCGCCCAGATAGCAGCCCTGTCCACCAATACGATCGCTGCTCTGGCGACAGAGGATGTCGCAGGTCTCAACTCGGATCAATTCGCCGCCCTTACCACGACGCAATTCAGCGTGCTCACCTCGCGTCAGATCGCGGTGATCACCACCACCCAATTGTCACTGGGCCTGACCACCAACCAGGTTGCGGCCTTGAGCACGCTGCAGACCGGCGCGCTGTCGTCGACTCAGGTGGGGGCGTTGACGACCAATGCCCTGGTCGCGCTGAACACGGTTGATTTTGCTGCACTGAAAACCGCGGCTATGGCCGGACTGAACAGCGACCAGATCAAAGTGCTGAGCACCGACCAGATCGTCGCGCTGACCACCACGCAAGCCGGCTCGCTGGGCAGCGACCAGACGCAGAGCCTCACCACCAACCAGATCGTGAGCCTGCAGTCGGCCGACGCGGCCGCGCTGAAGACCTCGGTGATCGCCGCGCTGAGCAGCAACCAGGTCCACGCGCTGACCACCGAAAACATCGCCGGCTTGAAGAGCGCACAGTTCGCCGCGATGACCTCGGACCAGCTGGCCGGCCTGAGCACCGACCAGATCGTCGCCATGGGTTCGGCGCAGTTCAGCGGCTGGAACTCGTCGCAGTTCAACGCACTGTCGACCAACAATATCGCGGCGATTGAAACCCGCGACCTCGTCGGCCTGAAAACCAGCATCATCGCCACGCTGAGCAGCGACCAGTTCAAGGTGCTGACCACCGACCAGGTACAAGCGCTGACCAGCGGCCAGTTCGCCGCCATCAGCACCGACAACCTGAACGCGCTGAGCACCAACCAGATCGTCGCGATCGGCACCAACCAGGCCGCCGCGCTGACCAGCGCC
>NZ_WWCP01000019.1 GCF_009857505.1 Duganella lactea | reverse complement strand
CCGCCAGCTTCCAAGTCCGCTGCGGCATCTTCCAATCTTTTTCGATATTACGCAAGGCCAGGAACAGCAGCTTGGTCGCCGCCTCATCGCTGGGGAAATGACCACGATTCTTGACGATCTTTCGCAGCCGCGCCACCTCGGCCTCCAACTCGCTGACACTGCGCCCGCCAGGGCGTACAGCCGCATCGCCACCTCGCTTGGCAGCGCTCACCCAGTTCGCCAATGTCCCTTTAGGCAGCGCCAAGCTCGCGCTAGCTTCCTCTAGCGTCATTCCTTGTTCCAGCACCAGCTTGACGGCCTCGGCACGGAACTCCCTTGTCCTTGTGTATTTGCGTTTTTCTGATTTGCTCATTGCAGACTCCTGTTGGTCAAGTTTATCAAACAGGAGTGTCCGAAAATCTCAGGCTACCTCAGTATGTGGACGCACCAGTCAGCAATTTATCCAGCACTTCGATGCGATGCCGCCGTGGTGTTGTGATGGCGTAGAAGCGCTCTTGTAGCGTTGTCGAATGCCCCACAACGACGAGTAATCCGGACCGCAGTTCGTCTTGCACGACGACTTCAGGCAGCACGGTCAGCCAGCCACTGTCGCGGGCGATCAGACGAAGCAGCGCCATGTCGTCCACTTCAGCTCGCAATCTGGGACTCACCCCCGCTGTGGCACAGAGCGCATCGAACTGGGTGCGCAGGGCATGCCGCGGGCCGGGTAGCGCAATGTCCACCCCATCGAGGTCTTCCGGAATGCGCAGCCGCTGCGATGCCCATTTGCTTGCAGGACCGACCAGCGAAATCGGCTGACTACCCAAGAACTGGCAGTGAAAAGGACGATCGGGATCAGCCGGCACCGTCTCATTGGCCAGTACCACGTCCAGCTGATGCTGCGCCAGCCGGACCAGCAGGCCCTCCAACACCCCGGATTCCAGCGTCAGGACCACGGCTGGATCGATGAGGGCAGGGCGAATCCAGTTTTCCTGATAGTTGCGCGACATCGTCGCCACGCTGCCTACCCGCAGGCGGCTAATCCCTGCCGAGCGGCCTTGCAGGCGTCCCAGCATCTCCTGGCCAAGACCGAAAATGTCGTCGGCATAGGCGAGCACCAACTGTCCTGTGTCGCTCAAGACAAGGCGGCGGCCTTCACGGATAAACAAGTCTTCACCGATCCGCTCTTCCAACTGGCGAATCTGCGCTGAAACCGCTGATTGCGACGTGTGTAACTCTGCGGCGGCACGCGTTAAATGCCCGAGTTTAGCCACTTGCCAGAAATAAAAGAGGTGATTGAAATTGAGCTGGTTGAGGTCCATCGTTCTGTTTTAAGTATCGTTTTGTGATTAACAATCTATTTTACAGGACTTTGTTTCCCCGCCATCATGCTCGCGATGCATTCCAATAGGGTCATGTGATGAAGATTTCCCCGCTTTTTTATTTAACTTGTGCCTTGGCGCCGGCCGCTTTGATGGCGGCGCTGGCCGGACTGACGCGACTTAATTGGGGCGCGCCAGCAAAACTATGGAGGCTTTTTCAGAAGGCTTCGTTGGTCGCACTGGCCTTCGCGGTGACGTCGCTTGCGGTGAATGCACATGACGCGTATTGGCCTGGCGCAGTGACGGCAACGTCTTTGAGCCTGGTCCTGGGTTTGCTGGTTCAACTGCTAGGCACCGTCATTGGGACGTTTTCTGCCCGTTATCTGGAGGGGGAGGCCGATCAGCGACGCTACATCGGCGCACTGGCCGCTGTGTTGACCAGCGTCCATCTGCTGTTGTTGGCGGACCATTGGCTGTTGCTGATCGCGGCTTGGGCTGCGGCGGGCATGGCGTTGCAGCGGCTGCTGTGCTTTTATCCGGAGCGCCCGTTTGCCTTGCTGGCCGCGCACAAAAAGCGCATCGCCGATCGACTGGCCGACGTGATGCTGCTGAGCGCGGCTGCGCTGGCATGGCGTGAGATCGGCAGTGGCTCGCTCACAGCGCTGTGGGCGCACATTGCCGTGCAGGGCCTTTCCCAGTCCCTGCAAGCGAGCGCCGTTTTGCTGGTGTTGGCGGTCGCGCTGCGGACGGCGCTGCTGCCGGTCCATGGTTGGCTGATCCAGGTGATGGAGGCGCCGACACCGGTGTCCGCGCTGCTGCATGCTGGCGTCGTCAATCTTGGCGGCTTTGTGCTGATTCGATTCGCACCTCTGCTCGAACAGGCCGGCGCCGCACGTGCCTTGTTGCTGATGCTTGGCCTGGCGACTGCGCTGCTGGCCGGCATGGTCATGCTGACGCGCATCAGTATCAAGGTCCGGCTGGCCTGGTCAACCGTCGCGCAGATGGGCTTCATGCTGCTTGAATGCGCACTTGGTCTGTACACGCTGGCAGCCCTGCATCTGATTGGCCACTCGCTCTACAAGGCGCATGCCTTCCTGTCGGCATCGTCGGTGGTGCGCGAGACGCGTGTGCAAGCCTTGCACGCGGATGCTTCCCCCAGTGGCGCCAGCATGTTGTGTGCCCCGGTGCTGACGACATCGGGCGTGTTTCTGGTGCTCACGCTGGCCGGTCTTCAGGCTTGGCCCTGGTGGTGGAGCGTTGTGCTGGGCCTGGCCTGGGCACCGTTGCTGTGGCTGCTCGCCGCGCAAGCAGACGCGGCTGCACGCACGGCGCAACTGCTTTTCGGAATCTTGACCGCCGTTGGACTGACGCTTGCCGCACTGGCCGCTCACATGCTGCCACTCGGCCTGCATGATGCCCCCGATGACCGGCTGGGTGTGATCGCGCTGATGGGTATGGCAGTTTTGTATCTGTTCCAGGTATTGCTGCAGAAGCAGGCACAACTGCTGTCGCGCTGGCGTCGCTGGAGCTATGCCGGCTTCTATCTGGACGAGGCCTTCACGCGCCTGGCGCTGCGCCTTTGGCCAGCCCAGTGGTCGCCTACGTCTTCATCAGCGGTCGCCGCCCGGCCTGCTGATGCGCCGCGCTAACCTGACAACAAGGACAACAAGGACAACATCATGATCGAGAATCTGACCAAGGAAACGCACCCAGGTGCGGAAAACGTCACCCCGGCTGGCGGCGAACCGGAGGCCAGGCATGCGGAGATCGAGTGCGCCTGCCAACTAGCCTGCCAGGCGATCGCACCGGCGTGGCCGCTGGACCGCGCCATCGCCGTCAATCCCCATTGGTCGCGCATCGGCATGCCGGTGCGCCGGGTGGCGGCCCGGATGGCGGTGCTCGGCGGCATCCAGGTATTCCCACCGCGCGACCGGCAACTGCAGGCCTGGCGCGAGGGCCGCATCGCCGCGGTCGATCTGACTGAGGCGCTGCGACAGTTGCCTGCCGCACAGACGGCGGCACTAACGCCCGAACAGTGTGTCGCTGCACTGCAAGCGGGTGCGTTGCAAGTGCAGTTGCCATTGCTGATCGATGTGCTCGATAACGATCCCCATCGCCATACAAGGCTGCGCTGGCGGGAGGCCATCACACATCAGGTCAGCCAGACCTGCGCCGCTTACTTCGATGAGCATCAGGCCAGTTGGCAGCCTGAGCGCAGTCAGGGCTTGTATGCCTTCTGGCGCGACACCTTGCAGCACGACCACGGCATCGGCTTGCTGATGGGATTGCCGCACATCGGCCGCGCCATCAGCGCCTTGCCCGCCAGTGCGCGGGAGGCCGAGCGTTGGGTCATCGAGCGCCTGGGGCTGCCGCCTGAGGTGTGGGCGGATTATCTGGAATCGGTGCTGCTGACCGTCAATGGCTGGGCCTCATGGTGTGCCTATCTCGGCTGGCAGGCTGATTTGGCCGGGAGCGCGGATACCCACCTGCGCGAGTTGCTGGCAATTCGCTTGGCCTGGGGCGTTTTGCTGCTGGAATGCAAGGATGATGCGGCGACCCGCCAGGCATTTCTCGCGTTGCAGCAGTCCTGGAGTCAGGCCTCGGTCGTGCTGCGGGAAACTGAACAGGCCCTGTTGATCGACGAAGTGTGGCAGTTAGCACTTGAGATCGGCTACCAGCGTAAGCTGGCGCAGCAACTAGCCTCGGTCAACAGCGATGGCGTGGCGGCGGCCGCCATCGAAGTCCAGGCGGCTTTCTGCATCGACGTGCGTAGCGAACCTTTGCGCCGCGCCTTGGAGGCAGCGTGGCCCGGCATTCAGACCCTCGGCTTCGCCGGCTTCTTCGGCTTGCCCGTAGCCTACACTCCATTGGCCACGCAGGCACGGCGTCCTCAGTTGCCTGGGCTGCTCGCGCCTGCCATGGAAGTCGGCGACCGCATCGTCAGCAGTGATGCGGCACAGCGCGGCGGCGATGCGGCGCTTCAAAGCGCAGCCAGCCGCTCGCGTCAGGGCCGATTTGCCAAGGCCGACCAGTGGCACGCGGCCAGCCGTTGGCCAGGCGCGGCTTTCTCCTTTGTGGAAGCGGCTGGGCTGGGTTATCTCGGCAAACTCGGCAATTGGCTGCGGCCGAGCAGGCAAGAGCGCGCCAGAGACGATTTGGCGGGCTTGCCCGCGCGTTACCGCCCGATCTGCAGGCCACAAGTGCTGAGTCTGGACCTGGAGGCCAAGGTCGCGCTGGCGGCGCGGGTGCTGCACGCGATGGGCTTGGAGCACCAGCTGGCGCCGATGGTGCTGCTTGTCGGGCACGGCAGTCAGTCCGCCAACAACGCCCACGCGGCGGCACTGGACTGTGGTGCTTGCTGTGGCCAGACCGGCGAAGTCAACGCGCGCAGCCTGGCGCAATTGCTTAACGATTCGGCGGTTCGATCAGGTCTGCAAGCGAAGGGACTGACCGTCCCGGACACCACCGTGTTCGTGGCCGCGCTGCACAACACCACCACCGATGAAATCGAAGGATTTGATCTGGATCTGTTGCCGCCAGCGGGGCGTGCTCGCTGGGAGCGCTTGCAAGCGGTGTTCTCCCAAGCCTGCGACCAGGTGCGCCGCGAGCGGGCCGTCAGCCTTCGTCTGGACCCGCGCGCATCGGCTGATGCGTTGTTAGCGCAGTTGCGCCGTCGCGCCAATGACGTTGCGCAGACTCGCCCCGAGTGGGGGCTTGCCGGCAACGCGGCCTTTGTGATTGCGCCCCGGCACCGGAGCCGGGGCCTGGCGCTTGGCGGGCGCAGTTTCCTGCACGACTACGACACCAGTCTGGATGCCGACGGCAGTGTCCTGGAGTTGCTGATGACCGCGCCCATGCTGGTGACACACTGGATCAACTGGCAGTACCACGCGTCCACCTGCGATCCGCGGCGGCTGGGCAGCGGCAACAAGCTGTTGCACAACGTGGTGGGCGGCAGCCTTGGCGTCTTCGAGGGCAATGGCGGCGATCTGCGGATCGGGCTGTCGCAGCAGTCGCTCCATGACGGCGAACGCTGGATGCACGAGCCGCTGCGGCTGACGGTGGTCATCGACGCGCCACAAGCGGCCATAGAATCGGTGATCGACAAACATTCCGTGGTCAAGCAGTTGCTGGACAACGGCTGGCTCCACCTGTGGCGCTTCGAGCAGGCAGGCTTGCAGCGTTTTACGCACACCGCCTGGTTGCCGTTGAACCTGGAGATGGGCTGATGGTTGCGCCAGTTTAGCGCCCTGCCGGGTCGAAACGACCCTGGCTGAGGTCAGTGTTGTGCCGCTTTGCCTGGATTCGCGTGAGCCTTGAGGGCGATCAGGCGCTGCTTACGCATGGTGAATCGGCGCGAACGATTCGGCAAATGGATCGGGCTGGTAACCGGCGGCATTGAACAGATGTGTGCAGGACTCATCGATCGCGGCATGCAGTTTGGCCTGATCCACGCCGACCACGACACCATCGCGTTTGCGCAGACGACCGCCAATGATGACGGTATCGATATTGCTACGCTCAGCCGCGTGCACCACAGTGCCGATCGCGTTGTTGACCGGATACAGGTTAAGGTCGCCTGTGCGGATCAGTACCAGATCGGCCTGCTTGCCTGGCGTCAGGCTGCCAATGCGCTGTTCCAGTCCTGCGCAGGCGGCACCATCGATCGTTGCGGCCTCAAGCAACCGGAACGCATTGGTGGACGCCGGAGCATGCGGATGGCCATGAAGGCGCTGGTGATGCCCCATGACGCGTTGCAGGGAGAAAGCAACGCGCATTTCCATAAACATATCGCCGCTATAGGAAGTCTCGTTATCAACACTTAAGCCGGGGCGAATGCCGTGCCGGAGCGCCGCCTGCCACGCAAACAGACCGTCCTCGATGCCGTAGTGGGCATCAGAGCGGGGGCAGACGTTGACGCGCACACCGGCATCGCGCAAGATTTTCCAGCCGGATTCCGGCAGGCAGGTGCAGTGATTGAAGATGTTGTCACGGCCGAGCAACCCCCGCTGATGCAGACCTTCGAGCTCGGCGGCCATGGCGCCGCCAAAGAACTCGGTCACAATAGAAATACCCAGTTCGCGCGCGACCGCCCACTGGTCCGGTTCAAGCTGCGCCATCATGGCCAGTGTCACCAGTCCACCAGGCTGATGGGTGAAATATTTGGCCTTCAGGCGTGCCAGATTGCCTGGCCAATGCGCCTTATCCCACACGCCCGAGACTGGCGCCCCGGCGGCGTGCACGGCGCGGATGCCCGTATCGAGCAGCGCTTCAACCGCGGCGTCGGAGTGCGCCGCCGTTCGGCTGTTGTGGGAGTTGTCAATCACGGTGGTGATTCCCGCATCAATGCAACCGAGTGCCGTCAGCACGTTGCCGATGTAGATGTCGCGTGGTCGGTAGTATTTGGCAAAAGAGAAGTGGGTGGCGTTACAGTAGTCCTCAAGTGTTGCCGCATTCGGGTTGATCCGGCGCAGTTGGCCTTCCCAGGAATGGCGATGCGTATCGACCATCCCGGGAATCGCGATCATGTCAGCGGCGTCGATCACTTCGGCGCCCTCGGCCTCCAGGCGTGCGCCGATGGCCGCAATGACGCCAGCGGCGATCAGGATATCGCCTTTGGGCATATTGCCGACATGGGCATCCATGCTGATGATCGTCGCGCCGCGAATCAGCATCTTGTGAGGGGCGGGTGCCAGTGGCGCCAGCAGTTGATGGTCTTGTACGGACATAGTTGACTCCTGCTCTGGGTATGACAGTCACGCAGTCTAGTGAAGATAAACAGCCAGAAAAAGTGGCGCCGGCGGTTTTCAGCATGCGGAAAATCCGAACAATGTTGGGGTATAGTGCCGTTTTCTTTACTGCTATCAGGACCAGCTATGGATCGCGTTCAAGCAATGCAGGTATTTCTTCGCGTGGTCGAAAGCAGGAGTTTTGTTCGGGCAGCGGAGACCCTTGGTTTGCCGGCATCCTCGGTTACCGGCATCATCAAACGGCTCGAAAAACACTTGCAGACACGCCTGCTCAACCGTTCCACCAGAAACCTCAGCCTGACGCCGGAAGGGGAGCGTTACTTTTCCCGTTGTCGCGAAATACTCGATCTGATCGATGATACGGAATCCAGCCTGCACAGTTCCGCCGAGCGGCCGCAAGGGCGACTGCGCGTCGATATGCCGGGCGGCATTGCCCATGCGGTGATCCTGCCACGTCTGGGAGAATTCCAGGAACGCTACCCGGATATTTATCTGATGATCGGTGTCAATGATCGTCAGGTGGATTTGATCCAGGAGGGCGTCGATTGCGTCATCCGTACTGGCAGCCTGGAGGACTCAACGCTGGTGGCGCGTCGCCTGGGGGGGCTGCGTTGGATCACCTGTGCTGCGCCGTCCTACTTGAACGAAAAGGGCATCCCCAAGGTTCTGGAGGACTTACCGCAACACCGGGCGGTCCATTACTTTTCCAGCACTCCGCGGCGAGGCAGCGCGCTGCATTTTTCCGAGGATGGCGACCGCGTCACGGTGCCGGTTCCCGGTATGGTAGCGGTGAATGAGACTGAGCTGTACATCAAACTGGGACTCGACGGACTCGGCCTGATACAGTTGGCGGAGCTTCTGGTGGCAGACCACTTGCGAACGGGAGCATTAGTTGAGGTGCTGGCCGATAGGCGGCCGACATCTGTGCCGGTATCACTGCTCTACCCCCATCACCGCTTTCTCTCTCCAGCGATGCGGGCTTTCGCCGATTGGACTGCCGAGCTGTTCGGCAATGTCGGTTAAATGCATATTTACAAAAGCACAGAAGCGGCACCGTATGGGTGCCCTCAGCGAATGGTCAATGGGCTTTTTTTGCATAAAAATTCTGCCAGCAGGCAACTACCACCAAGACCAAAAATGTGACTGAAAAACAGGTCACTAATGGCTCGGGAAAAACCTCCGGGAAAACCCGGGAGAAGGTGGTATAGGCCAGTGAAAACAGCCAGGCGAGTGACATCAGCCACTGCCTTCTGAAGGCGAAAAGACCGGCCGCCAGCGCGGCGCCTATCAGACTGAAAATTACGCCAAATTGCATTTCATCCTCCCAACGTTTGTTAAGTCGCACCCCGTCATAGCCGTCGTTCGTGCCGCCTCGGCGCGAACGTATAACTAGTCATTTCCTTGGCAATCTCACCGTGTTCCATCAGGATGATTCTATTAGCCGAGGCGATGGTTTCTGGCCGGTGCGCGACGATGATGCGCGTAATATTCAGTGCGCGTATCGCCGCGTTGACCTCATGCTCGCGGCCCAGGTCAAGGTGACTCGTCGCCTCATCAAGAAAAAGGATACGTGGCCGTTTGTATAAAGCGCGTGCCAAAAGAATGCGTTGTTTTTGTCCGCCGGACAGTACCGTGCCCATGTCGCCGACCAGCGAATTGTATCCCATCGGCATAGCCGCAATTTCGTCGCCGATGGCCGCGATCCGGCTGCATTCTTTGACCCATTCCAGATCCATGTGCGGGTCGAAAAAACTGATATTGTCCGCGATGGAGCCTGCGAAAAGGACATCGTCTTGCAGTACCGTTCCCACCATTTGTCGAACCGCGTCGATACCGATTTGTTTCAAATTCAGACCGGAGATGAGTACTGTGCCGCTGGTCGGCGGCAATATGCCCAACAGGACATTCATGAGCGTGGTCTTGCCACAGCCGGAAGCCCCCACGATGGCAAGCGATTCGCCGGCTTTAATAGAGAGATTGATTTTGTTGAGGATCAAGGGCTCCTGCTCCGCATAGCGGAAGCACAGATCAATGATCTGCAGATCCGGAACCCGCTCGGAATCAACCAGCTCGTCGACGGTGGCATGTTCCGGTGCCGTTTGGACGATGTCGGCCAGCCGTTCGGCCTGCAATTGGAGCATCTTCACTTCAAAGAACTTGTCGATCAGCGAACTGACCCTGCTTTCAAACTGGCCCTTGTACGAGTTAAAGGCCATCAAGACCCCGACGGTGAAAATACCGTCGAGAACTTGCTTGGCGCCTAGCCACACGACGATGATGCCTTCGAGACCGAATAGTACACCGTTCAATAATCGGTATAGCAACTGTAATTTTTGCGAGCGCAAATCGGCGTTCAGTTGGTCGACGACCAGTGAAAGCCAGCTCGTTCTGCGCTCATCCTGGCGCTGAAACAGCTTGATCGTTTTAATGCCGCGCATCGATTCAAGGAAATGGCTCTGCTGTTTGGCGGCATGGATGATTTGCTCTTCCGTTGCAGCACGTAAAGGCCGGTACCAGATCCACCGTCCCAGCGCGTACAGTCCCATCGCGCCGACGGCGATCCAGCCCAGAATGGCGCTGTAGATGAACATCATGACCAGCGTGACCAGCGTCATCAAGCCATCGAGAATCGCTTCCAGAAAAGAGGTGGTCAACGTGCGTTGAATCTGGTCGATGGAACCGAAGCGGGAAACGACATCGCCCAGATGGCGCTTTTCAAAATACTGCACCGGCAGCCGCAGCAGATGGGCGAACAGGTTCGCGCGCCATTGAATGTTTAATGTGGTGCCCATGTACAAGATGACCCAGGCGCGTACCGTGGTAACGGCCTGCTGTATCAGCATCAGCAGGCCAAAACCGACAGCCAATGTGGTGAGCAGATCCCGGTCCCCGGACACCAGTACGTTGTCGACCACCCATTGCAGGAAAAACGGGCTGACCAACGCGAACACTTCGATCACGGCGGCCAAAATGAGGATCTGGGCGAAGGAGGCGCCCACACCATGGATGCGGCCGACGACGCTGCGCAGGGGGACCGCCGGCGATGGCGGTGCGCACTGAAAGTCCGGATTCGGCCAGCATTCCAGTGCGACCCCCGTGAACGATAGCGAAATTTGGCTGTGGGACAACGTGCGCTTGCCATAGGCCGGATCGTAGATCGTGGCCCCATGCTTGCTGACCGCTTTCAGCACCACGAAGTGGTTAAAGTTCCAGTGCAATACACATGGCAGTTTGAGTTGCCTCAGATCCTCCAGCTCCAGCTTCACCGGGCGTGTTCCCATGCCAAGCAGGCTGGATATTTTCACAAGGTGGGCCAGCGTTGCTCCTTTGAGGGAAACGGCGAATCTTCTGCGCAGGTCCGCCATCGAGGTGTGCAGACCGTGATAGGCGGCAATCATCGCCACACACGCCAATCCGCACTCGGTGGCTTCCGTCTGTAGCACCAGCGGCAGGGTGGCGCCAAATCCGAGGGACAGTCGGTCTTTCCAAAACATGGTCTTGGCCTTTAATTTAGAGTTTGCCCGTAATGCTGTACAGTGGCTCCAGCACCCATTCGTACAAGCGTAGGGTTTCCTGCAAAATATCGGCGTCAAGCAGCATTCCCGGCTGCAGCGGCTCGGCCTTGCCGTAGGCAAGCATGTCCTGGCGTGCCAGGCCGACGGTCACGCGGTAGACCGGCTCGCTGGACATGGCGGCGCCCGATTGCAGATTTCCGGTTCCCAACAGCTCGCTGGCAGGCAGCGCAGTGCGTGAAACAGACAGCACGGTACCGTTGGCATGGCCGAATTTCTGATAGGGGTAAGCTTGATAGCGCAGCTGGACCTGGTCGCCCGGCTTGACGAATCCAATGGTCCTGCTCGGGGCGTACAGTTGTGCCTGCAATGTTGCCCCGGTCGGCACGATGCTCACCAGCGGGCGCGTGGTGTCGACCGCCTGTCCTTCTTCGGCAACCACGGCGGTCGCGGTGCCGGACTCCGGCGCCACGACCAGCAGCGTACGCTTGGCTTCGCTTTCCGTGAATTCTTGCCCTGCGCTTTCGATATTGCGCTCGATTTGCGCCAACTGATTGGCTTGGCGGATTGCGAAGGTCGATAAGTCGCTCTGTTGGCTGCCATACTCGCGCAGGACGTTGATCCGGTCGCGTTTGAGACTTTGCAGGCGGTTTTCCTGATCGAGCAGGTCCTCCTGCTTCTGCTGTGCCTGCTCCTTGGAGATATAGTTCTGCGCCAGCAGCCCCTGATAGCGCGCGGCATTTTCCGAGGAAAATGCCGCGCGTCGTTCCTGCACACTGATCTGGCTGTCCAAGGTCGCCAGTTCGTCTTTCAAGGTCGCGATCTTGCTGATCAGCGCGTCCCGTTCGTTATGCTGCAGCAAACGGGTCTTGTCCCGCTCGACTGCGAGTGAGTTGCGGCGCGCCTCGACCTGTTCACTGATGGAGGCCTGAATTGAACTATTCTCGCTACTTTGCCGTTCGCTCGACAGGCGGTACAGCACATCTCCTTTGCGGATGTACTGTCCCTCCGTGACGAATTTTTTTTGAATGATCGCGCTTTGCGTGCTGTAGACCTTTACCAACCCGGTATCAGGGATCAGTTGGCCACTCACCGTGCTGCGTGTCGTGTAGTGGCCCCATGTCAGGAACGCCAGCACGCAGCATGCCAGCACACAGAAGAACAAGGTCAGCATGGTGAAAGAGATCGGTCTGATCAGTACAATGTCACCCAGCCAATGGGTCTGGCGCGCTGCGAGCGCTTCAACCCGGAATATGGTTTTCGAGTTCATCGGCAGGAGGCGAAATTATGTAATGAACCGTCTTAGAGGACAGGTAAGGGCATGCGCGGCGCATCCGTGATCGGCTGCCGAAACCCATCGCGTAGCGGGCCGCCGAGCAAATCCAGATGGTGCCGTGCCAACGTGCGTAATGCATCCGTATCGCCTGCCATCGCATGGTTCAAGGCATCACATAAAGCGGCATAGGCCGCCGGGGCCACACGCTCCATTTGCCGAGCGGCATGACGACGCGTACACAGGCCGACCCCGTGACAAATTAGCGCGATATCGATTACCAATTTAAATAAGTCAACTGCCAGTAAAATCCGCTCCCCATCGCTTAATTGATCCTGCAAATCGTCGAGGATGCTGGTGACATACTGGCGGAAAAAGCTTTTTTGTGTAAAAAGAAATCCGGCACGCTTGACTCGACTCGCCGCTGTCTTCAGCGTGATGGAAGTCGGTGTCTCTGCTGGCAGCGTCATGGCTTCCAGCACCGCATCCACCGTCACAAATTTTCCATGCGTACGTGCGTTATGGATGGCTCCGCTTAGCGACTCCGCGTCATAAACGAACACATCGAACAAGATGCCGTCCTGCACAAATTTTTCCCGGAACGGCTGTATTGCAGTGGTGAATACCACGAGCAGGTCGAGGTCAGAATCGGCGTTGTGACATTGCTTCGAGGCCGAGCCGTAGAAATAAGCGAAGTCACAACCAGGATAGCGCGACTGCAATACGTTTTGGATGAGGCTTGAAAAGTCGCTGCTTTCAAATTTTTCGATAGGCGCATTCACGATCGAGTTCCTCAAAATAATACTTCTGAGATGACAGGTATGGCGTTATTTATTATGTGCAATGCAATGGCGGGATAAATGGATGCGGAGCGTTGACGAACCCATCCTAGCAACAGCGAAAAAACAAACAGGGAACACACCGTGAATAGGGTTGCTCCACCGAGGTGCATCATTGAAAATAACAGTGAAATAAATAAATTGACACGCTGCCATGGTGCTGTGCGGTGATTCCATCTGAAAAACAAAAATCCACGAAATATTAATTCTTCCATAATAGGGGAAATGAACACCACAGGAATGATGATCAAACCGCGCATTGTGGTATCGCCGGCATGTTTTAAAATGGGATTTTCGTTATGAAATAGATTTCCTAAAAACATCTCAACCGATATGTATATCAAAAAAGCAATCATCGCGGGTTTAACGGCATCTCGCCGTACAGGAAGCAATCCCAACACAGTCTTTATCTGCGGGCCGCATGCACGCGCCGCCAAGAGTATGGTCGGTACCTGAATGAGGCACTGACAAAGTGCTATTTCCAGCAAACCAACAGGTGTCGAGAGGCGTGAGGTGAGCTCCGAAAATGGAGGGCGCGCGTTGCCATCCGCGTGATTGGCCACGTAATAAAAAAGCAGAACGAGCAGCGGTGCGACTAAAAACTCGATGAGCAATAGTGCCGTCCATGCCAATGATTTCGCCATCGGAGCATGTTCGTCATGTTGCGCTCCGACAGTGGATAGGATCTGTTTTTGTTGACCTAACATAGCTTTAAACGCCTGCCTTTTGCCTGAATTGGCGTACCTACATGAGGTACGCCAGGATCGTCACTTAGTACACGTCACCCATGGCATTGGAGTTGACGGGATAGGTTGTATCGCCGGACGTGCTGTTGTTATCCAAAGCTATCAGCCCCGCACCCAGCGCGCCTAGCAGCGCAACCGCTGCTCCTGCAGGATCAAAAACCGCCGCGCCGATCGCACCAGCGAGGCCCGCGAGTGCGTTACCGGACTCGCCAGCTCCCGAGCCGCCTGCGATTTGATTCAACTCATCAAAGCTCAACGTAGTGATGCTCATAAAAGCCTTTCAAAAGAACAAGACAGGAGTGTGAACCTCTTCGGCTATCCTGTAATCGCCGAATACTCAAATAACAAAAGAAGCGCTTGGTAGTCCGCTAACTCATATCGCAACATCAGCATAAATAACCGACAACTCCGATTGTTTTGAAATTGAAACGAAACGCTGTTCGTCGATAGTTGATAAATTGAAAGATTCGTTGGCGGTAACTATTGATCACTGGAAAAATATGGAGCATAGCGATCGTCGGATTTTTAATGGCTTTTAATTTTTTGTGCGGGTTTATGAAACTATTTTTACGCCTTTTCTCTGACGGGTCAAAAAAAAAATTTTGTTTTTTATTGTATAAAGTGATTTTTGGTGAGAATTTGTGAATTTTATTATGCTAGGAACGTTCTGATCTAATCGTCGATGTCACCCGGCCCTGCGTGGTGTACGCCAAATACCCACCAGGTATCAAACACATACTCAATCGGTGTTGGACCGACATTCTGAAACTGTCTACTCTCCCCCTTGGCAAGCGCGACGCAACAACGACAATGACAACGGGAGACAGCCATGCCGCCATCCATGCCGGAGCCGCGACGCGTACACGCGCGTGTGGCGGCCGATCCGCGCAAACAATCACACTGGGCAGATAGCTCGATATCGGCGGTCGCGGCGGGCTTTCTCGCGGTGCTGGTTTCGCTTGCCGGGCCGCTGACGATCTTTTACCAAGCGGCGCAGGCTGGGCAGATGTCGAACGACATGTTCGCTTCCTGGGTCTTTGGTATTGCGCTGGGCGCGGCGGTGGCCGGCATCTTCCTCAGCTGGACGCTGAAGGCGCCGGTGATTACCGCCTGGTCGGCGCCGGGCACCGCGCTGCTGATTCCACTGTTTCCGTCCTTGTCGATTCACGAGGCGGTGGGCGCCTATCTGACGGCGGCGTTGCTGCTGCTGGTGATCGGACTGTCTGGCGGCTTTGAGCGTCTGATGGCGTATGTACCGAAGGGTGTCGCCAGCGGCATGATGGCGGGCATCTTGCTGCCGTTCGGCTTGAACGCTTTCAAGGGCATGGGGACGCTGCCGCTGCTGGTGTGCGGCATGCTGCTCGCCTATCTGCTCTTCAAACGACTGCTGCCGCGCTACAGCGTGGTCCTGTTGCTGGTGGCCGGTATCGCCATCGCGGTGCTGATGGGACAGATCCATTTTGCCGATGTGCATCTGCGTCTGGTGACGCCGCAATGCATCACGCCGGCCTGGAGCTGGACCAGCACCTTCAGCCTGGCGTTGCCCTTGGTGCTGACCACGTTGAGCGGCCAGTATCTGCCCGGCATGGCGATCCTGCGCGGCGCCGGCTACGAGGTGCCGGTGCGCAAAGTGGTGGTGGTCAGCAGCCTGGCTTCGGCGGCGACGGCGTTCGTTGGCGGCATCACTATCGCCATCGCCGCGATCACCGCCGCCCTGTGCACCGGCCGCGACGCGCATGAAGATCCACGCCGGCGTTACGTGGCCGGCATCGCCAACGGCGCGTTCTATTTGCTGGCGGGCTTGTGTGGCGGCTCGGTGGTGATGTTGTTCGCCGCGCTGCCGAAAGAGCTGATTGTCACGCTGGCCGGGCTGGCCTTGCTCGGACCGATCGGCGTCAACCTGACGCAGATGGTGAACGCGCCGGACCGTGAAGCGGCGGTCCTGACTTTCCTTGCCACCGCATCGGGTATGACCTTCCTCGGCCTCGGTTCGGCTTTCTGGGGCATTTTGATCGGCATCGTGGCACATCGCGTGCTGCGACCGGTGAGCACCGCATAAATTTCCAACACCACCACTACTAAAAACGGGAGACAAGCATCATGCAGCACATCGATATTCACAAACTGGCGGACAATGCCCGCTTCAATCGCTTCCACGCCACCGTGCTGGCCTGGTGCGCGATCATCATTATCTGCGACGGCTACGATCTGGCCGTAGCTGGCATCGCGCTGCCGTCGATCATGAAGAGCATGGGCGTGACGGCGCAAAACGCCGGCTTCATGGTCAGTTCGGCGCTGTTCGGCATGATGTTCGGCGCGATTTTCCTGGGCACCATCGCCGACCGCATTGGCCGCGCGCGCGCGATCGCGATTTGCCTGGCGCTGTTCAGCGTCTTCACGGCGGCCGCCGGACTCACCACCGATCCCTACGTATTTAGCGCGATGCGTTTTCTCGCTGGCCTGGGCATTGGCGGCGTGATGCCGAACGTGGTCGCTCAGATGACCGAATATTCGCCGCGAAAAATTCGCGCCACGATGGTCACGCTGATGTTCAGCGGCTATGCGGTCGGCGGCATGCTGGCGGCGGTGATGGGCAAGGGGCTGATTGAAAGCTACGGCTGGTCATCGGTGTTCCTGGCCGCCGGCGTGCCGGTGGTGTTGATCCCCTTCATTCTGAAGTCGCTGCCGGAGTCGATGCCGTTCCTGGTGCGGCAGGGGCGCACGGACGAACTCAAGGCGATTCTGGCGCGCATGGAGCCAAGCTATCGGCCGCGCAGCGATGATCACTTCGCGGTCGCCGCGCATGAGCGCGCCGATGGTGCGCCGATCGGCAAACTGTTTCAGGATGGCCGTGGTTTCAGCACGGTGATGTTCTGGATCGCTTTCTTTATGTGTCTGTTCATGGTGTACGCGCTGAGCTCCTGGCTGGCGAAACTGATGGCCGGCGCCGGTTACAGCCTGGGCTCGGCGTTGACCTTTGTGCTGGTGTTGAACTTTGGCGCCGTCATCGGCGCGGTGGGCGGCGGCTGGCTGGCCGACCGCTTCCACATCAAGTACGTGCTGGTGGGGATGTATGCGCTGGCGGCGGTGTCGATCACGCTACTGGGCTATCCGGTGTCGACCCCGATGCTGTTTGTGCTGGTCGGCCTGGCCGGCGCCTCCACCATCGGCACGCAGATCGTCACTTACGCCTATGCCGGCCAGTTCTATCCTACCGCCGTGCGCTCGACCGGCATCGGCTGGGCCTCCGGCGTGGGCCGCAGTGGTGCGATTCTGGCGCCGATCGTCATCGGCACACTGGTCGGCATGGCGTTGCCGCTGCAGCAGAACTTCGTCGCCATCGCCATTCCCGCCGTCATCGCCGCCGTGTCGGTGGCGCTGATCAGTCACCGCAAGTCGGCCACGCCGGCGCGGGGCGCCATCCATGGCGCCGTGCCCGCTTCGTCGGAGGCCTGAGCGAATGACGCCGGCGGCGCCCTTAACCCTGGTCGCCGCCGCCAACCGGCAGCACGGTGCCGGTGATGTACGACGCTGCCGGCGACGCCAGGAACAGGATTGCCGCGACCTGCTCGTCGATCGTGCCATAGCGGTGCAACAGGCTGCTGTCCCTGGTCTGATCAACGATGCCCTGATACCAGCGCTGTTCCTGCTCGCTGAGGGGATGGGGATTGCGCGGCACTTTGCGCGGCGGCGCCTCGGTGCCGCCGGTGGCCACGGCGTTGACCCGGATGCCGTCTTGCGCATGCTCGAACGCCAGGCTGGCGGTGAGGGCGTTGACGGCGCCCTTGGCGGCGGAATAGGGAATGCGATAGATGCCGCGCGTGGCCACCGACGATATGTTGACGATGGCGCCGCCGCCGGCGTCGATCATCGCCGGCAGCACGGCGCGGCAGCACCACAGCGTAGGGAACAGCGAGCGGCGGATTTCCGCCTCGATCTGCTCCGGCGCATATTCCTGGTAAGGCTGCACCCAGATAGTGCCACCGACGTTGTTGACCAAAATGTCGATACGCCCAAGATCGCCGATGGCGCGCGCCATCAGTTCCCGCGCGCCGTCCCAGGTCTCCAGGTCCACTTCGCACACCACCACTTGCGCGCCATGCGCGATCGCCTCCTGCGCCACCTCGCGCACCAGCGGCGAGCGGTCGGCCAGCACCAGCCGCGCGCCTTCCTGCGCCGCCGCCAGCGCCACGCCACGGCCGATACCTTGCGCGGCGCCGGTGACAACCATGACTTTATCCATGAAGCGTTGTGGGTGCATCATGCCGCGCCTCCCGCCGTGCTGGCCGCTGAAAACTTCTCGAAATGGAAGCTGGCCGGCTGGATGCCGGTGCTATCCAGCCAGCCGCGCACGGCTTCCACCATCGGCACCGGGCCGCACAGGTAGATGTCGACATCGCCGCCATGCAACCAGCCCGGCTCGACGTGCGCGGTGGCGTAGCCTTTGCGCGGGTGCTTGCTGGCCTCCGCCGCCACACAGGTCACATACGAGAATTGCGGGTGGGCGGCGGCGATCCGGTCCAGCTGTTCCAGCGCCACCAGGTCATGTTCGTTGGTCACGGCGAACACCAGCCGCACCGGTTGCGTGAAGCCGTTGGCGGCCAGCGTGTCGAGCATCGACAGGAACGGCGCGATACCGGTGCCGCCCGCCAGCATCAGCAGCGGCCGCTGCACCGGCCGCAGATAGAAGCTGCCAAACGGACCGCTGAAGGACAGCGCCTGTCCCGCCCGCGCCTGCGAGGCGAGGTAGGTGCTCATCAAGCCCTGCGGCACATTGCGCACCACGAAGCTGGCCAGCGGCGCGCCAGGCGCGGAACTGAATGAGTAGGAGCGGGTCTGGTCGCTGCCCGGCATCCTGACGTTGACGTACTGGCCGGGCAGAAAGTCCAGCAGTGCCGGCGTGTCCAGCGCCACCGAGAAGCCGATGGTGGAGGGCGACAGCTGCGCCACCGCCGCCAGCTTGCCGGCAAAGTCGCCGACGCCGGTCTTGCAGGCCGCCGACGTGGCCGGGATGCTGACCACGCAATCGGAGGTCGGCTTCATCTGGCAGGCCAGAATCTGCCGCTGCGCCGCTTCCTCGGGCGTCAGCGCATCCTCAATGTAGCTGGACTCGGGCAGATCGTAGCTGCCGGATTCGCACAGGCCGCGGCAGGTGCCGCACGCGCCGTCGCGGCAATCGAGCGGAATGTTGACCTTTTGGCGATAGGCCGCGTCGGCCAGCTTTTCATTCTCATTACACGCGATGAAGCGGGTCACCCCATCTTCAAATCGCAGGGCGATGTTGTAGCTCATCGTCGTCTCCTGAATCTAGATATGGTAGATGTCGATTACCTGATTGATGTAATCGTTTTTCAGCACCACGTATTTATTGTGGATCAGCGGGCGTTCGCCCGAAAAATCAATGACGTAGCGCGCCATGCCGAAGTAGCTGAAATCGCTCTTGTAGCGGTGGCTCAGCGTGTGCCAGTTGAAGCGCACCGTGTAGCGCTGGCCTTCCTGGCTTTCGATCTCCACATTGGCGATGTTATGGCTGGTTCGCGTGTCCGGCATGGTGGCACTGGAGCGCTCGGTCTTGATGCGGAACACGCGGTCTTCCAGGCCCTGGCGGGTCGGGTAGTAGATCAGCGAGATTTCCCGCTGGGGA
Organism: Duganella lactea; assembly: GCF_009857505.1. Classification (GTDB taxonomy): domain Bacteria; phylum Pseudomonadota; class Gammaproteobacteria; order Burkholderiales; family Burkholderiaceae_D; genus Rugamonas; species Rugamonas lactea. Next base: position 79,770 of record NZ_WWCP01000019.1, on the reverse strand, counting down.
TCGGTGACCAGTTGATCGTCGTCGTCCCACGCCGGCATCCAGAACTGCGCGTCCGGGTGGTAGCATGCGAGCCACTCGTCCCATTGTTCATCGTCCAGCAGACGGCTTTCTCGATACAGAAAAGCGCAGATGTCGTTGATCATGCCGTCGCTCCTTCGGCCTTCAGCGCCTTTTGCATCACGTTCAACCAATACCGATGCTGAATCGTGTAAAGCCCTTCGTCTTCGGTCTTGACGCCACTCATCACCGGATTCAGACCGATTTCGCGCGCCGCCGCGTCCGGCCCCCGCACCCAGTGTTTGGCGCCGCGGCACATATCGTTCCAGGCCAGCGCGCTGCCCTTGTAGCCCTGCTGGCAGGCGCGGAATTCCTCCAGGTCGTCCGGGGTGGCCATGCCGCTGACATTGAAAAAGTCTTCGTACTGGCGGATGCGCCGGGCGCGGGCCTCGTCGGATTCGCCCTTCGGCGCGATGCAATAGATGGTCACCTCGGTCTTGTCGACGGCAAGCGGGCGCAGCAGGCGGATCTGCGAACCGAACTGGTCCATCAGGTAGACGTTGGGATACAGGCACAGATTGCGCGAGCGTCCGATCATCCAGTCCGCCGTCGGGCCGCCAAACTTGTCTGCGTACTCGTCGCGGCGCGGATAGTTGGGGCGGTCCTGCGGATTGGCCCACTGGGTCCACAGCAGCAGGTGGCCGTGCTCGAAGGCGTAGAAGCCACCGCCTTGCTTGCCCCATTTGCCGGCGTCCATCGCCTTGATGTTGTCCGCGCGGGCGGCTTCCTCCTTGCGGCGGTTGGTGGTGGCGGCGTAGTTCCAGTGGACCGCCGAGACGTGGTAGCCGTCGGCGCCGTTTTCCGCCTGCAGCTTCCAGTTGCCTTCAAAGGTGTAGGTGGATGAGCCACGCAGCACCTCCAGGCCATCGGCGGACTGGTTGACGATCATGTCGATGATCTTGCCGGCCTCACCGAGGAATTCGGCGAGTGGCACCACGTCGTCATTCAGGCTGCCGAACAGGAAGCCCTTGTAATTGTCGAAGCGCGCCACCTTTTTCAGGTCATGCGAGCCTTGCTGGTTGAAGCAATCCGGATAACCGGCGTCCTCCGGATCTTTTACTTTCAGCAGCTTGCCGCTGTTGTTGAAGGTCCAGCCGTGGAAGGGGCAGGTGTAGGTGGCCTTGTTGCCGCGCTTGTGGCGGCACAGCTGCGCGCCGCGATGGGTGCAGGCGTTGATGAAGGCGTTCAGTTCCCCCTGGCGATTACGCGCGATGAAAATCGGCTGGCGGCCGATGTGGGTCGTGTAGTAGTCGTTGTTGTTGGGGATCTGGCTTTCGTGGGCCAGGTAAATCCAGTTGCCCTCGAAGATGTGCTTCATTTCCAGTTCGAACAGCGCGGGGTCGGTGAACGCGGCGCGATGCAGGCGGTGATCGCCTGTTGCGTGGTCTTCGACCAGCAAGTTGTCCAGATTGGGCGGCCGGGCGGCGCCGACGGGGATGATCGGGATCATGGTCCTTGGTCTCCTTTTATGTTTTTAGGTTAGCTGTGGTTGTCGCGGATCGAGGAGGGATGACGGCACAGCGGCATCACGTCGATCTGCATATACGGGAACAGCGGCAGGGAAGTCAGCAGCGTGTGCAGTTCATCGACGCTGCCGACGTCGAAGATGCTGATGTTGGCGTACTGCCCGGCGATGCGCCACAGGTGGCGCCATTTGCCCTCCTGTTGCAGGCGCTGCGCCAGTTCCTTTTCGGTCTTCTTCAGTTGCGCTGCCTGATCTGCCGGCATGCCGGCCGGCAGGCTAACGTTCATGCGGACGTGAAATAACATGGGGGTCTCCTGATATAGGTTTTATTTGCGCGCCATCGCGCGCAGCTTGTCGTTGTCGATCTCAACCCCGAGGCCCGGGCCGGTCGGCACTTGCAGCATGAAGTCCTGGTAGACCAACGGCTCGCGCAGCACTTCCTGTGTCAGCAGCAGCGGACCGAACAGTTCGGTATCCCAGGCCAGTTCGGGGAAGGTCGAACACACGTGCGCGGTGGCGGCGGTGCCGATCCCGCCCTCCAGCATGGTGCCGCCGTACAGGCCGACGCCGGCCAGGCGCGCCACGGTCGCCACTTCCAGTGCCGGCAGCAAGCCGCCGGACTGGGTGATCTTGACGGCATACACATCGGCGGCGGCGGCGCGTGCCAGCGCCATGGCGTCATCCGGACCGTGCAGTGCCTCGTCGGCCATGATGGCGACATCGAAGCGTTGTGCCAGCCGGCCCAGCGCGCCGGTGTTGCGGGCCTTGACCGGTTGCTCGATCAGGTCGATGCCGCCGGCTTCCAGCGCCGCGATGCCCCGCACCGCCTGCGCTTCGTTCCAGGCCTGGTTGACGTCGACGCGCACGCTGGCGCGGGCGCCGAGGGCGCGTTTGATGGCCAGCACATGGGCCACATCGTCATCCACGCCGCGCAGACCAATCTTCAGCTTGAAGATCCGGTGGCGGCGCAGTTCCAGCATTTGTTCCGCCTCGGCGATATCCTTGGCGGTGTCGCCGCTGGCCAGCGTCCAGGCCACCGGCAGCGCATCGCGCACGCGCCCGCCCAACAGCTCGGACAGCGGAATATTCAAGCGCCGCGCCTGCGCATCCAGCAACGCGGTTTCAATCGCGCATTTGGCAAAGCGGTTGCCCTGGATGATCTTGCGGATCTTTGCCATGGCTTTGGCCGGCTGGGTGGCGTCCATGCCGATCATCAGCGGCGCGATATGGGTGTCGATATTGACCTTGATGCTCTCCGGGCTTTCGTCGCCATAGTTGAGGCCGCCAATCGTGGTGGCCTCGCCCCAGCCGGTCACGCCATCGGCGCAGCGGACGCGAACCAGTACCAAGGTCTGGGTGTTCATTGTGGCGACGGAGAGCTTGTGAGGGCGTATCGTCGGCACATCAAGCAGGAAGGTTTCGATATATTGAATCATATTCGTGGCGTATAATGCGTTTCGGTATTGACACGATATTCCCCGGTTTGATAGGCGTCCAACACTGATTTGGTATCAAAACCATACTCTAAAGGTATTAAATGGAATTGCGACACTTGCGCTACTTTGTCGCGGTGGCTGAAGAGAAAAACTTCACGCGGGCCGCCGAGCGTTTGCATATCGCCCAGCCGCCGTTAAGCCGGCAAATCCAGCAACTGGAGGAAATGCTGGGTGTGACGCTGATCGAAAAGGGCACGCGTCCCGTGAAATTGACCGAGGCCGGGCATTTCTTCCTGGCGCACGCCAAGCCACTGCTGGACCAGGTGGGCGAGCTGAAATCGATGACGCAGCGCATTGGCAAGCTGGAGCGGACGTTGTCCGTCGGGTTTGTCGCGTCCACCCTGTACGGGCTGCTGCCGGACATTATCCGGCGGTATCGGGACAACAATCCCGAGGTCGAGGTGACGCTGCACGAGATGACCACGGTGGAGCAGATCAAGGCCTTGAAAGAAGGGCGGATCGACGTTGGTTTCGGCCGGCTGAAGAGCGAGGACACCAGCATTCGCCGCATCCTGCTACGGGAAGAACGGATGGTGGTGGCCGCGTTTCCGGGCCACCGTCTGGCCGGCAGCGAGAACGGCGTGCGGCTGGTGGAGTTGATTCACGAGTCGATCCTGGTCTATCCCAAGGCGCCACGCCCCAGCTTTGCCGACCAGGTGCTGGCCGCGTTCAACCACGCCAACCTGACGCCCGAGTCGGTGGTGGAAGTGCGGGAGCTGCAAATTGCCATGGGATTGGTCGCCGCCGGGCAGGGGCTGGCGATCGTGCCGGAGAGCGTGCAGGGGATGCATCACCGGAATGTGGTCTACCGTAAGCTGATCGACAAGCATGCGGTGTCGCCGATCTTTTTCAGCATACGTCATATGGACCGCTCGCCGGAACTGGAAAACATGCTGGCCGCGGTCTATGCCATCTACGACGACCTGGGTATCCCGCACACCAAAGAGACGTTGTAACGCACAAAATACCTTGAGGGTATTGCCGGCATACCAAATAAGTGTTGGACCCTGTGCCATTGCTTTGATTAGACTTGTTTATCCCTCCATTGCCGCACTCGGTCATACCGCATGAGTATGCGGGAGTCGAGGGAGTCAAGCACCACTCCACGTCCAAACAAAACAGGAGACATCAAAGTGAACGTGTTCAACACCAAGGAAGTTCAGGACCTGTTACAGGCCGCTTCCAATCTGGACGGCCAGGTTGGCAACGATCGCACCAAGCAAATCATCCATCGTTTGCTGAGCGACTTGTTCAAAGCCATCGACGAGCTGGATATCACGCCCGAAGAGATCTGGAAGGGCGTCAACTATGTCAACCAGCTCGGCAAGGACGGCGAAGCCGCGTTGCTGGCGGCCGGTCTCGCCCTGGAAAAATATCTGGACATCCGCATGGATGCGGCGGACCGTGAGGCGGATATTCACGGCGGCACGCCGCGCACCATCGAAGGGCCGCTGTACTACGCCGGCGCCCCGGTTCGCGTTGGTGTTTCCCGCATCGATCTGGACCCCGATGATGACGCCGGTCCTCTGGTCATTCGCGGCACGATTCGCGGCCCGGATGGCAAACCGGTCGCTGGCGCCCTTGTCGAATGCTGGCACGCCAACTCCAAGGGCTTCTATTCGCATTTCGATCCGACCGGCGCGCAAAGCGAATTCAACCTGCGCGGCGCGGTACGCACCGGTGCCGACGGTCACTATGAATTCCGCACCCTGATGCCGGTCGGTTATGGATGCCCACCGCATGGCGCCACGCAACAGTTGCTGACGGCGCTGGGTCGTCATGGCAACCGTCCGGCCCACGTCCATTTCTTCGTCACCAGCGACAAGACGCGCAAGCTGACCACGCAGATCAATATCGAGGGCGATCCGCTGATCTGGGACGACTTCGCTTACGCGACCCGCGAGGATCTGGTGCCGCCAGTCGTTGAAAAGCGCGGCGGCACCGCGCTGGGCATGAAAGCTGATGCGTACCAGGAAATCGTCTTCGACATCGCGCTGACGCCACTGGTGGGCGGCAAGGACAACCAACTGGTCAACCGCGCCCGCGCTGCGGCAGCGGCTTAACGCCAGCCGTAGGGAAGGTGACGCCAATCATGGTGCCCACGCCATCCGGCCCGGTCGCGATCGCCAGCCGGGCATCATGGCGGGCGGCGATTTCGCTGGCGATCGGCAGGCCGAGGCCGCACCCTTGCGTGGTGTCGCTGGTGCTGCCCCGGTAGAAGCGTTCCAGCACCAGCTCGCGCTCCTGTTCCGGAATGCCGGGGCCGTCATCGACCACGGTGACGCAGGGCGGGCGAGCGCTCAGGTGCAGCGTCACCATGCCGCCAGGCTGGGTGTAGTTGATGGCGTTGTCGATCAGGTTGCCCATCATCTCTTCCAGCAACTGCGCATCGCCGGTGATCAGCACGCCGTTTTCCGGGCCTTCGTAGCCGAGATCGATCCGCTTGCGCAGCGCGCTGTCGGTCCAGCGTTCGACCGCCTGCCGCGCGATGACGGCCAGATCGGACTGGCCCAGTTGCAGATGGTTGTCCTCCCGCTGTTCCGAGCGCATCAGCGTCAGCAGTTGATGGGTCACATGGCGTTGCCGCGTCACGGCCCGGTGCACATCTTCCAGCGCCCGATCGCGCTCGGCGGCGTCGCGTTCGCGCAACGCGCGTTCGGCTTGCACCTGCAAGCTCGCCAGCGGCGTGCGGAGCTGATGGGCGGCGTTGGAGATAAAGCGCTTCTGCGTGTCGCGCTCTTCGCTGAGCTTGACGATGAGCCGGTTGATGGCGTCGATCAGCGGCGCGATTTCCGTCGGCATGCGCTGCGTGTCGACCACCGGCATATTGCTGGTCTCATAGGTGCCGAGCCGTTCGGCGATGGCGTCGACCTTGCGCAGGTTGCGGGTCACCGCGCGCCAGATGAAAAGGCCGGCCAGTGCGAGCACGGCGATCTGCAACGGCGCCCACTGTCGGAGGATTTTTCCTGCCACGCCTTCGCGCTTGTGCATGGTTTCAGCGACCACGATCCGCACCGTATCACCGACGCCATCCGGGGCGCTGCGCTCGATCGCCACCACGCGCACCGGCTCGCCGGCGACGATGGCATCGTAAAACTTCGGTTTATTCAACGCCAACGGCGCCACCGGTGGCGGGACGGCGGCGTTTTGCAGCAGCAGCCCCTGGCGCCGCGAAGACGCCTGCCAGTAAATGCGGTCGATGCGGTCCCATTCAAACATCTGGATCGCGGTGGGCGGCAGACTGAGCGAGAGTTGGCCATCGCGTGACTTGACTTGCGCGCCCAGGCTCATCGCCGAATCGAGCAGCCATTGATCATGCACCAGGTGGCCGACATGGCGGGCGATGAGCATGCCGCCGGCCCCGCCGAACACCAGCACCAGCAACAGCGGGCCGCTCAGATGGAGCAGCAGCTGATGCCGCAGGCTGGCCGGCTGCGGCTTATGCATGCGATGCGTCTTCCAGCCGGTAGCCGAGGCCGCGCAGGGCGCGGATCAGCGTTTGCGAGCCGGCGTCGGCCAGCTTGCGTCGCAGCCGGCTGACAAACACCTCGATCATGGCCGGGTTCTTGTCGTCGGCGTGATCGTAGATCGCCTCGACGAATTGCGACTTGCTGACCACCCGGCCTGGCCGGCGCAGCAGCAGGTTCAGCACCGATGCTTCGGCCGCGGTCAGCCCCAGGTCCTTGCCGCGCACGCTGGCTTGTCTGGTCACCGGCTCGAACACGATGTCGCTGAACTGCACCCGCGCTTCGATTGGCGCGCCGCGCCGCAGCAGGGCGCGCAGGCGCGCTTCCAGTTCGGGCAGGTCGAATGGCTTGGCCAGGTAGTCGTCGGCGCCAGCGTCGAGACCGGAGACACGGTCGTCCAGGTCCAGGCGCGCCGTCAGGATCAGCACCGGGGCGACCAGGCCGGCCTTGCGCAGATGGCGCAATACTTCCAAGCCATCCATGTCCGGCAGGCCGAGATCCAGTATCACCAGGTCATAGGCCGTATGCTTGCAGGCGTCAATGGCGCCGAGGCCGTCATGAACGACGTCGGTCACATAATCGGACTGCGCCAGCGAGCTGCTCAGGCCATGGGCGAGTTCACGGTCATCCTCAACGAGCAAAAGCGGCATGGCGAAATCTGTCAGGGCAAGGTTCAGGCAAGGTTGCCTCCGTATCATCACGGTCAGCAAGATTGTAACTGACGGCCGGACGCCGCGGAAATCGGAAAGCAGCATGATGATGAAAAGAAGTTGGGGAATACCTTTGCTGTTGTTGCTGGCGTTGCTGGCGGCCGTGGCCGCCGGCGCCTATGTGGCCAGGCCTGGCACGGCGGCCGTGAATGCGCCGGCCAGCGCCGCCAAGGCGGCGCCGCCGCCCGATGAGCTACGCTATCAGCCGGGTGCGCCGCAACTGGGCATGCTGCGCGCGGAGACGCTGCCGCTGGTGGCGTTGCCGGCTGGCGATGCCTTGAACGCGCGGGTCGTCTACGACGAGGACGTCACCGCCCGCTTGAGCGTGAGCGTGACCGGCCGCGTCGTCGCCATCAAGGCGGCGCCCGGCGCCACTGTACGCAAAGGTCAGACGCTGGCGCAGATCGATTCCGCCGATGTCGGCGCCGCGCTGGCCGACCTGCAAAAGGCCCAGGCCGATGAGGAACGCAAGCGCCTGGTGGCCGAGCGCGCCCGCGATCTGGCGCCGGGCGAGGCCATCGCCGCCAAAGATCTGGAGTCGGCGCGTGCCGACTATCAACAAGCGCAGGCGGAAACCGTGCGCGCCGAGCGTCGTCTGCACCAGCTCAATCCGGACCACGCCAGGTTGCAGGACCAACGCCTGAATCTGGTCAGTCCGATCAATGGCGTGGTGGTCGAGCGCAATATCACCCCGGCGCTGGAAGTGGGCGCCGGCACGGCCGCGCCGCTGTTCGTGGTGACCGATCCCAAACGGCTGTGGTTGCAGATCGATGTGCCGGACACCATGCTGGCGGCGGTCGCCGTCGGCGCGCCGGTCGAAGTCGAGAGCGACGCCTTCCCCGGCGAGAAGTTCCACGCGGTCATCAGCCAGTTGGGCCAGAGCGTCGATCCGAACACCCGGCGGGTGACGGTGCGCGCGCAGGTGGACAATCCGGCCGGCAAGCTGCTGCCTGAAATGTATGTGCGTGCAGCGCTGCTGAAGCCGCAGGCGAGGGCGGTCAAGGTGCCGAATAGCGCGCTGGTCAATCGCGGCCTCTACACCTATGTCTTCGTGCAGACCGAGCCTGGGCGTTTCCTGCGCCGCAAGGTGCAGATGCTGACGCATGGCGCCGAAGCCAGCTATCTGGGCACCGGCGTTAGCGGCGGCGACAACATCGTCACCAGCGGCGCGCTGCTGCTCGATGCCGACATGAGCACCCGCGCCGGTGGCGCGCCATGATCGACCGCCTGATCGTTTTCGCGCTGCGCCAGCGCGTGTTCGTCATGGTGCTGGCCTGCGCGCTGATCGGTTACGGCGTGTATGCCTTGTCCAAGCTGCCGATCGAGGCGTTTCCCGATGTGCAGGATGTGCAGGTCCAGGTGATTTCCCAGCTGTCCGGTCAGCCGCCGGAAGACATGGAACGCACCGTCACCATGCCGATCGAGCGCGAGGTGGCCGGCATTCCGCACCTGATCAACGTCCGCTCGGTGACCATGACCGGCCTGTCGATCGTCACGCTGACGTTCGACGAGGATACCGATAATTATTTCGCGCGCCAGCAGGTCAACGAGAAACTGGCCACCGTCAACCTGCCCACCGGCGTACAGCCGCAACTGGCGCCGCTGTCGACCGCCGTCGGCGAGGTGTATCGCTATGCCATCGATGCGCCCGGCATGGCGGAGGCGGACATCCGCACCTTGCAGGACTGGACCATCCGCCCGGCCCTGCGCATGACGCCCGGTGTGGCCGATGTGGTCAGCTTCGGTGGCGCGATCCGCGAATACCAGGTCGAAGCCGATCCTTTCTTGCTGCGTAAATATCAGGTCACGCTGGATCAGCTGAGCCAGGCGATCGGCAACGGCAGCGGCAATGCCGGTGGCGGCCTGGTCAAGCTGGGCGATGCCTCGCTGGTGGTGCGCTCGGCCGGCCTGTATGCCGATCCGCAGCAGATCAGTCAGGTCGTGCTGGCCGCGCGCCAGGGCCGCACCATCACCGTCGGCGACGTCGCCAGCGTGCGCGCCGGCGAGCGACCGCGCTACGGCATCGTCGCCGCCGACCAGCGCGACAGCGTGGTCGAGGGCATTGTGTCGATGGTCAAGGGCGGCAACCCGTCGCAGATCAATGCCGACCTGAAGCAGCGCATCGCCCGCTTGCAGGCGCGTCTGCCGGCCGGCGTCAAGATCATCCCGATCTATGACCGGACCGAGCTGGTCCGTCATACCGTCAGCACCGTGGTGGAAAACCTGGTGACCGGCGCGTTGCTGGTGTGCGTGATCCTGCTGGTGTTCCTGGCCAGCTGGCGCGCGGCGCTGATCGTCGCCACCGTCATCCCGCTAGCCTTGCTGTTCGCGTTTATCCTGATGCACGCCCGTGGCGTGTCGGCCAATCTGATTTCGCTCGGCGCGGTCGACTTCGGCATCATTATCGACAGCGCGGTGGTCATCGTCGAAGCGCTGATGGTGCGCATGGCCGTGCTGTCGGTACAGGACAGCACGATCTCGGCGCGCATGCATGTGCTGCACCGGACCATGAGCGACATGGCCCATCCGGTGCTGTTCTCCAAAGCCATCATTATTCTGGCGTTTGTGCCGATCTTCACGTTCCAGCGGGTCGAGGGCAAGATCTTTACCCCGGTGGCGTTGACGTTGTCCTTCGCGCTGGCGGGGGCGGTGCTGCTGACCTTTACCTTGCTGCCGACTTTGCTGTCATGGACCACGCAGCACCAGCCGCTGCGTGAAAAACATCAGCGCTGGCTGGGCTGGCTGCAGGAGCGCTACGCTGGTCTGCTGGCGCGGACCATGCGCCGCGCGCGGCCGGTGCTGGTGCTGTCCATGTTGCCGGTGCTGCTGGCGTTCGCGCTGGCGCCGCGCCTGGGCAGTGAGTTCATGCCCAAGCTGGACGAAGGCAATATCTGGTTGACCATCACACTGCCAACCTCGGCGGCGCTGGAAACCACCAAGGCGGTCGAGCGGCGCATGCGCGCCAAGTTGCTGACCTATCCCGAAGTGGCCCACATCGTCACTCAGGCCGGCCGCCCGGACGACGGTTCCGACGCCAAAGGCCCGAACAATTTGGAGACGCTGATCGACCTCAAGCCGCGCGCGCAATGGCGCTTCGCCGACAAGGAGGCGCTGGTGGCGAGCATGTCGGCCAGCCTGGCGGCGATTCCCGGCATCAGCGTCAACTTCTCGCAGGTGATCCAGGATAACGTCGAGGAGTCGCTGTCGGGCTTCCGCGGTGAAATCGTCGCCAAAATCAGCGGCAACGACCTCGACATCCTGGAGAACAAGGCGCAGCAACTGATCCACGTGATCCAGACCATACCCGGCGCGATCGATGTCGACGCCACCCATATCGGCGGCCAGAGCGAAATCGTGGTGACGCCGGACCGCGCCCGGCTGGCGCGCTACGGCATCAGCATCGCCGATGTCAATAACCTCATCAACCAGGCGCTGTCGGGCGCCGCCGTCAGCAGCTATTATCAGCAGGACCGGCGCTTCGACGTGGTGCTGCGGATCGACCAACAATCCCGTAGCAGCATGGACGCCATCGGCGCGCTGCAACTGAGCGTGCCCGGCACGCAGGTCGGCAACGGTGTCGGCACGGTGGCGCTGCGCGACGTGGCGCACATCGAGCTGCGCCAGGGCGTGGCGCGGATTCAGCGCGAGGCCGGCGCGCGCAGCGTCATCGTCAAGATGAATCTGGCCGGGCGCGATCAGGGCAGCTTTATCGATGAAGCGCGGCGCGCGGTGCAGGACAAGGTACAACTGCCGCCGGGTTACGAGGTCAGCTGGGGAGGGCAGTTCGAGAATTCCCAGCGCGCCGCCAAGCGGCTGGCGTTCATCATTCCGCTCACGGTGCTGATGATGTTTGCGCTGCTGTTCTGGGCCTTCCGCTCGGTGCGGCTGGCGGCGCTGGTGCTGGGCATGGTGCCGTTCACCATGGTCGGCGGACTTGCCGGGCTGGCACTGGCCGGTCTGCACCTGTCGGTATCGGCGGCGGTCGGCTTTATCGCGGTGGCCGGGATTTCGATCCAGAACGGCGTCATCATGGTGGAGGAAGTCATCCATCGCGTGCGCTCCGGCGCCGCCGTCGCGGAAGCGGTGGCGCAGGGCGCGGTGCTGCGTATGCGGCCGATTCTGATGACGGCCCTGATGGCCGGCATGGGCCTGTTGCCGGCGGCGCTGTCGCATGGCATCGGCAGCGAAACGCAGCGTCCGTTCGCCTGCGTGATTGTGGGCGGCATCGTCAGCGGCACCTTGTTCACCTTGCTGGTGCTGCCGCTGGCGCTGCGCCTGTTGGGTAATTTCTCTGAAGCGGGCGACAGCGCCCCCATCGCATCATGAAGCCACGTCTGTCACTTGCCGTCCTCGCACTGCTGGCCGGTTGCGCCGTCGGGCCCGACTATAGCCGCCCCACGCTCGACCTGCCGACAACCCTGGCCGCCAACGCCGCCGAGCAGCATTATGTGCAACAGGACATCCGGCGCAACTGGTGGGCCTTGTTCGGCTCGATTGAACTCGACGCGCTGATCGAGCATGCGATGCGCGCCAACCACGGCATCGCGTCGGCCGAAGCGGCCTTGCGGGCGGCGCAGGAAAACGTGCTGGCCCAGCAAGGCTATTTCTTCCCCAGCGCGCAACTAGGTTACACGCCGACGCGGACCAAGCTGGCGGGCAACCTGGGCGGCAATTCGCCGGGCGTGCAGGGCAACGGCAGTGTGATTAGCACCACGCAGAACACGCCAGCCAGCCAGGGCGGCACCGCGCCGTTCAACGCGCCGGTGATCTACAACTTCCACACGGCGCAACTGAGCGTCGCTTACACGCCGGACGTGTTCGGCGGCGCGCGGCGCGAGGTCGAGTCGGCCGAGGCACAACAGCAAACGCAGCGCTTTCAGCTGGAAGCGGCCTACATCACGCTGGCGTCGAATATCGTGGCGGCGGCGCTGCAGGACGCGCTGCTGCGGCGCCAGATCGCCATCGTCACCGGCATGATCGACAACAACCAGGCCACGCTGGCGCTGACACAACGCCAGATGAAGGCCGGTTACGCGTCCGCGCTGGAGCTGGCCAATCAGCGCAGCGCGCTGGCGCAATCGCGGCAGTTGCTGCCGCCGCTGCGCAAGCAACTGGAGCAGAACCGTGACCTGCTGCGCGTGCTTGCCGGCATCCCCGCCGATGGTGGCGTGCCGGCCTTTGCGCTGGATGCTTTCAAAACGCCGCAGGACTTGCCGCAAGCGCTGCCGTCGCAACTGGTCGAGCAGCGGCCCGATGTGCGCGCGGCCGAGGCGCAGTTGCAAGCGGCCAGCGCCCAGGTGGGCGTGGCCCGCGCCGCGCGCTTGCCGCAGTTGAGCATCACCGCCAACGCCGGCGGCGCGGCCAGCCAGTTCGGCCAGATGTTCTGGAGCAGCGGCAAGTTCTTCGACCTGACCGCCAGCATGACGCAAACCTTGTTCGATGGCGGCATGCTCAAGCATCGCGAACGCGCCGCCGAGCAGGCGCTGCAAGGCGCCGTCGCCGACTACCGGATGACCGTGGCGACCGCGTTCCAGAATGTGGCCGACGTGCTGTACGCCATCGATAGCGACGCCGCCGCGTTGCAGGCGGCGGCCGACGCCAGCGAAGCGGCCAAGGCCGCGCTGGATCTGAGCCAGCGCCAGCACGCGCGCGGCTATCTGGACCGACTGGCGCTGATCGCCGCCGAGCAGAACGTGCACCAGGCCGGGATCGCGCTGGCGCAGGCACGCGCCAGCCAGTTGGGCGATGCGGCGGCACTGTATCAGGCGCTGGGTGGTGGCTGGTGGAACCGGGAAACAACCGCACAATCGAAGGGAGTTCAACATGACTAGTTTTCAATCCTGGCTGACGCGCTTGACGCCGGCCGTCGCCAGCGTGGCCTTGCTGGCCGCATGCTCCACGATGGAGACCGTGCCGGCCGCCGACTGGCAGCAGGGTGCCCGTCGTGCATGGGTGATGAGCGATTACGCGCCGGACGCGACGACGACGGCATTGCCGCCATGCCTGGCCAGTCTGCCGGCGGCTGACTATGCCCACCGCCATTTCGTGCGCGTGCTCTATCGTCACGCCAAAATCATGCATGAGGAAGTGGCGGAACTGCCGCCCGGCTTGCAGGCGACGAGCGGCGACCGTGTCGAGCTGTGGCCGGCTGATTGCCAGGCCGGCCAGCTGTCACGCATCGCCAAGGTGTTTTAACCCGGTCGAAATATGCGTGGTCAATCCATAGTGGCCGTGTGCGGCCTGTTGCTGGCCCAGGGCCTGCACGCCGAACAGACCGATACCGCGAATTGGCAACTGACGGGCGATGTCGGCCTCGGCGTCAACGCCGCGCCGACGCCGGCGCGCGCGCAGTCGCGGCAAACCACGGCCGTGCCATATCTGAACTTTGACGATGGCCCCGTCTTCGCGCGCATCGATACGTTCGGCGTGAAATTGTTGCCGGTCGCTGCCGGGCATGTCGAACTGCTGACCAGAGTCCTGTCTGACGGTTACACGGCGTCAGGCCTGGATGGCCGACGCCACGATTCATTGCCAATCGGCTTGGGCACGCTGCAGGTGACGTCAGCCGGCGCCTTCATGCTCAATGGCTACCACGACGCGGGCAAATCCGGCGGCAATCTGGCCGACCTGATGTACGCGGCGGAAATCGCTGCGGGACCGCTGGCGCTGTATCCGCAAGCCGGACTGGAATACCGTTCGTCGGCGTATGTGCGTTACTTCGACGGTACGCCATCCTACCGGCCGGGCGCGGCCAGCAGCCCATTCGCTGCGCTGTTTGCCGAAATCCATCTGGGCGGTCATTGCTACCTGAATGGTAATCTGCGGCGCACCTGGCTTGGCGCGTCCATCGCGGCCAGCCCGCTGGTCAGACGTTCGCGGCTGGATACCGGTCTGCTGGCGTTGAGTTATCGGTTTAATTGATCCACGGGTAGGGAAGAGATGAAAACCATTACGCTGCCCGGCGGCGAGCATGCCGTTCTGGCGCTGCACGGATTGCTGGGCAATCCACTGGAGATGCACTACATCGGCAAGCGGCTGCAAAAAGCCGGCTATACGGTGGTGATTCCGCTGATCCCCGGTTATGGCTATGCCACGGGCGCCGGCCAGTCCTATCGCACCACGCATTACCAGGCCTGGTATCAGGACGTGGTGCGGCATTTCGAACAGCTCAAGAGCACGCATAAAACCGTGTCCGTGACGGGGCTGTGCATCGGCGCCGTGCTGGCGTTGCGGCTGGCGATGGAGCGCGGCGAACAGATTGCCGCCTTGTCCCTGCTGTCGACCACGCTGGCTTACGACGGCTGGAGCCTGCCGTGGTATCGCTTCCTGCTGCCGTTGGCGTACTACACGCCGGCGCGCTATCTGTATGCGTATCACGAGCGCCATCCCTACGGCCTGAAAAATGAGAATTTGCAGCGCTGGATCGCGCGCGAAATGCAGGTCACCGGCTCGTCCGCCGCCGGCGCGTCGCGGCTGTCGGCCGAAGGCATTTTCCAGGCGCACCGGCTCATCAAGGAAGTCCGGCGCGGCCTCGGCAAGGTGACGACGCCGGCGCTGGTCATCCACGCCGAGGAGGATGACGTGTCCAGCGTGCATAGCGCCGAGTATGTCGAGCGCCACATTGGATCGGCCATCAAACACAAGCTGATCCTGCACGACAGCTATCACATCATCACGCTCGACAACGAGAAGGAAACGGTCGCCGACGAGTCGATCGCCTTCTTTGATCAACAACTACAGCACAACCATACGATCGCCTTATGACTACTTCGCTCCCTACTGTAATTGAACTCCTGGCAAAAAGTCTGGACGTCCCGGCGGCAACCATCCATGGGCAAACTGAACTTGAAGCCTTGGGCGCCGATTCGCTGACGGTGATTGAACTGATCTTCGACCTGGAGGACGCCTTCAAGATCAAGATCGGCGACGAGCGCCCCGAACTGGTGGTGGTGCAGGATATCGCCAATCATATTGATCGCTATCTGGCTGACCGCCAAGAGGCGCCATGAGTTGCCGGCGCGTTGTCATTACCGGTCTGGGGGCGATATCGGCATTGGGTGTGGGCGCGCAGACGAACTTTCAGCGCGCGCTGGACGGCCACAGCGGCATCGGCATGCTCGCATTGCCCGGCGCATATCAGCGCGCCGGACTGCCGGCGGCCCAGATCCATTATCCGTTGCCGCCAACCATCAAGCCGTCCGAGCAGGCGCTGTTCGACCGTAACGCCCTGTTGGGTTGGATCGCCGCCAGCGAAGCGCTGGCGCAGTCCGGTCTGCAACTGGACGACGCGCGGCAAGCTTATGACAGCGGCGTCTTCTGGGGCACCGGCATGGGCGGCGCCTCGACGGTGGAAGCCGGCTATGTCGACCTGTTTGTCGATGGCAAGAACCGGGTGCGGCCGCTGTCCGTGGTGGCCGCGATGAACAACGCGGCGGCGGCGCAGATTGCGTTGCGCGCCCAGTTCAAGGGCACGGTGAATAATTACAGCAGTGCTTGCGTCTCGTCGGCGCAGGCGATCGGTGAGGCGTTTCGGCACATACAGCACGGTTACGCCGAGCGCGTGCTGGCCGGTGGCGCCGAGGCCTTGCTGACCTACGGCGTGGTCAGCGCGTGGGACGCATTGCGGGTGCTGGCGCCAGCCGATCCGGCGCAGGCCGAGCAGTCTTGCCGGCCGTTCGCCGCCAACCGGTCGGGGCTGGTGTTGGGGGAGGCTGCCGCCGCCGTGATGCTGGAGTCACTGGAATCGGCGCAGCGGCGCGGTGCCGTCATCCTGGCCGAACTGGTGGGCTACGGCGCCAGCAACGACGCCACGCATATCACCAAGCCCGATCCGGACGGCCAGTCCCGCGCCATGGCGATGGCCTTGCGCCAGGCTGGACTGGCCGGCGCCGGGATCGACTACCTCAACGCGCATGGCGCCGGCACGCTGGCCGGCGACCAGGCCGAAACCGACTCCATCCGCCAGACCTTCGGCGCGGCGGCCGAGCGGCTGATGGTGAGCTCGACCAAATCGATGCATGGCCATACCTTGGGCGCCGCCGGCGCGCTGGAGTTGCTCCTGACCACGCAGACCCTGGCGACCGGCTCGGTGCCGCCGACCGCCTTCCTGGTACAGCCAGATCCCGCATGCGACCTGGATTATGTGCCGTTGCATGCACGCCATGGCCAGCGCATTGAAGCAGCGATGTCCAATTCGTTTGCCTTTGGCGGTAGCAACGTTTCCTTGATCGTCAGGCAATTCATCGCGTAGCCGGAGGGTCGGCCGGCAATGCCCGTTCGGGTACGATGTCTCGCCGGCGGTCGCGCTTCGCGTTGTCCGTTCCGACGATGTGGACGAAAAACCACTTATGTAGTTTTACAACTTAATGTGTTGAAATGACTTGGTAGTAAAGCTAGCATGGGTTATCAGAAAACACACTGATCGGCACAAGACGGAGGCCCGACCTCTGCCGCCGCGAGGCGCGCACAGCGCGCCCGACGACAAGACAACGGAGACGACATGGAACACCCAATGCAGCCTGTCCTTGCGACCGGGGCGATGCGAAGTAACGCCGGTCACACCGGACCGCTGGTCATCATCACCATCCTGTTCTTCATGTTGGGCCTGCTGACCTCACTGAATGATGTACTGATTCCACATCTGAAAGCCGTGTATGACCTGAGCTACGTGCAGGCGATGTGCGTGCAGTTCTGCTTCTTCGGCGCGTACTTTATCGTGTCCTTGCCGGCCGGCGCGCTGATCAAGCGCATCGGCTATCAGCGTGGCGCGGTGACCGGGCTGGTGATCGCCGCCGCCGGCTGCGCGCTGTTCTATCCCGCCGCCTCGGGTGGTTACGGCATGTTCCTGCTGGCGTTCTTCATCCTGGCGGTGGGCATCACGATGTTGCAGGTGGCGGCCAATCCCTACGTCACGGCGCTGGGCGATCCGGTCACGGCCTCCAGCCGGCTGACGCTGACGCAAGCCTTCAACGCGCTCGGCACCACCATCGCGCCGGCGCTGGGTGGGGCGCTGATCCTGGCGGCCGGCGTGCGTGGCGCCGCGGAACTGGCCAGCTTGCCGGTGGCCGAGCAACTGGCCTATCGTGCCGAGCAGGCGGCGGCGGTGCAAGGTCCTTATCTGGTGCTGGCGCTGGCCTTGCTGGCGTTGGCGGTGTTGTTCGCGTTCGCCAAACTGCCGGTGATCAGCTACGCTCAGACGTCGGCAGCGGCGGCCCAGGGTTCGCTGCTGCGGCACCGTCATTTGGTGCTGGGCGCGATCGGCATTTTCATGTATGTCGGTGCCGAGGTCAGCATTGGCAGTTTCCTGATCAACTTCCTCGGCGAGCGGCACATCGCCGCGCTGTCGCCGGCCGCCGCCGCGCACTACGTCAGTTACTACTGGGGTGGTGCCATGCTGGGCCGCTTTATCGGCTTCGGCGCGATGCGCGCCGTCAGCCCCGGCAAGGCGCTGGCCTTTACGGCGGCCGGCTCGGTGCTGCTGATCGTCACCGCGGTCACCAGCCAGGGCGCGCTGGCGATGTGGGCCATCATCGCCGTCGGGCTGTGCAACGCCATCATGTTCCCGACCATTTTCAGCATCGCCTTGAATCAACTGGGCCCGCAGACCGGACAGGGCTCCGGCCTGCTGTGCATGGCGATTGTGGGCGGCGCGTTGGTGCCGTTCGCCCAGGGATACCTGGCGGACCGGATCGGCTTGCAGATCTCGTTCCTGGTGCCGGCCCTCTGTTATCTCTACGTGCTGTACTTCGGCCTCAAATACGCCGGCATGTATCAACAGCAGCCACCCGCGTAGCACCTCCATTTTCCTGGGCTTGACTATTCCCGCCGCTGCAGCGGCAGGGACCGGCACGTCACGCCCGTCGTACCCGTTGCACCGCCGGCATACACATAACAAAGATAAATTTTCCGATCGAGGAGCACTAGCATGACCCATCACACTGGATTCAAACCTACCGCCACCGCCGCCGCTGTCGCCGCGTTGCTGGCTTCCATCTCCGGCGCGGCGCTGGCGCAAACCACGCCGCCGGAGGACAACCGGCTGCAGGAGGTCATCGTCACCGCCCAGCGGATCGCGCAACCGGCGTCGAAGACACCGTTGTCATTGAGCGTTGTCTCGGGCGACGACCTGAAACAGGCGGGCGCCGTCAACGCCTCCAGCCTGACCGAACTGGTGCCGAATGTGCAGGTATCGAACAACGGCGGCGCCACCACTATCTCGATTCGCGGCGTCAGCAGCGCCGACAACACCGAGAAGGGCGACCCGTCGGCGTCGTTCAACGTCGATGGCGTCAACCTGGCGCGTCCGCAGTCGGCCGGCCTGGCGTTCTACGACCTGGAGCGGGTGGAGGTGTTGCGCGGGCCGCAAGGCACGCTGTATGGCCGCAACGCTACCGCCGGCGCGATCAACCTGATCACCAACAAGCCATCGAACAGGTTCGAGAGCAGCGCCGCGGTGGAGGTGGGCAACTACCACGGCGTCAAGTTCGACGGCATGCTCAACGTCAAGGTCAGCGACATGCTGTCCTTACGCACCGCCGTCTCGACCAGCAAGCACGACGGCTACCTGCGTTCGACCCAGGGCTTCTCCCACAACTACGACGACGACGATTCGCAATCGGCGCGCGTGCATGCGCTGTTCAAGTTCAATCCCGACGTCAGCCTGCTGCTGAGCGGGGACACCAGCCGCCTCAAGGGGGCCGGCGCCGGCTCCGTGCCGTATGCCACCTTCGTCAACCAGTCGGGCGATGCGCAGCGCACCGCGACCCCGAGCATCCAGGGCAAGTTGGACGACAGCGCTCACGGCACCAGCGGCGAACTGAAGGTCAACACCCGCGCCGGCGAAATCACGTATCAGCTGGCGCGCCGCACGCTGAACCGCGACGAGTACACGCCGTTCGGCCAGTCAACCCCGGGCGTGGTCGATCCTTACACCCGCGTGTTGGCGGACTACAGCCAGCTGTCGCACGAACTGAGGCTGGCGTCGATGTTCGGCAAATGGAAAACCATCGGCGGCCTGTACTGGTTCAAGGAGCAGTCGGCGTTGGACGTGCGCATCCGTAACTTCCCGGCCTTGGGCGTGCTGGCCTTTATCCAGAACCCGACCATCTCTGCCTCCAAGGCCGCGTTCGGCGAGGCCACTTACAGCCTGACGCCCGAGCTGCACCTGATCGCCGGCGTGCGCCGCACCAAGGACGACAAGTCGCGCCAGGGCTTTTCGCAATACGGCGATCCGGTGTTCTTCAGCAGCGTGAACGACGCCGACGTGCATTACGTTCAGACCACCGGCCGCCTCGGCGCCGACTATGCGCTGTCGAAGGCGGTCATGGTGTACGGCACCTTCGCCACCGGCTACAAGGCGGGCGGCTTCAATGACGGCACGGCGGCCACCAACCGCTTCCTGCGCTACGACCCGGAGCACCTGAAATCGCTGGAGGTCGGTCTCAAGGGCCGCTTCCTGGACAATCGCCTGCAGGTCAGCACCGCCGCGTTCACCTACGACTATAAAGACCTGCAACTGACCGGTGTGGCGGTTGATCCGGCCACCGGCGCGCTGCAAACGCAAACGCTGAACGCCGGCCAGGCCAGCGTGCGCGGTCTCGAAGTCGAGGGCAAGTACGCGGTCGGCAGCGCCGGCAAGATCAATTTCTCGCTGACCACGCTGGACGCGCACTTCAAAACTTACTCGCCGTTGCAAGGCGTCAACTGGGCCGGCAAGCGGCTGGAGAAATCGCCGCGCGCCACCTTCGGCCTGGGCTATAGCCATACGTGGAACTTCGAGGAGGGCGCCTCGCTGACCGCCTACCTGGGCACGCGCTTCAGCTCGTCCTACGTGCTGAACGACTATGGCAACGCCAAGCAATTCACGCAGGGCAGCTTCCACAAGAGCGATTTCAACCTGAACTACGCGCCGAGCGATTTCCGCTGGAGCCTGCAAGCCTATGTCCGCAACATCGAAGACAAGACCGTGATGACGGGCTATGGCGCGCCGTCCGGCAACCGTCCCGACACCGCCAACCTGGCGCCGCCGCGCACCATGGGCGTGCGGGTCGGCGTCAATTTCTAAATCCCACCACCAGCCGAGAGGAATTTTATGAAACAGCCATACCCCGTAACGCCTAAACCCCGCCAGACCTGGTGCGCCCTGGCGGCGCTGACCTGCTGCCTGCTGAGCGGGGCCGCCGTGGCCGTCGACAGCGCGCGTCCGTGGATGAATACCGCCTTGTCGCCGGACGCCCGCGCACGCCTGCTGGAACAGGCGCTGACGCTCGACGAGCGCATCGCCCTGGTGCACAGCCCGATGGCGCTGGACCTGGGCGAGATGGCGAAAAAGCAGGCCGGCGCGCTCGGCTCGGCCGGTTATGTCGCGCCGATCGAGCGGGTCGGCATCCCGGCGCTGAACCAGACCGACGCCAGTCTGGGCGTCACCAATCCGGCCGGCACCCGTCCGGGCGACAGCGCCACCGCGCTGGCGTCCGGCCTGTCGCTGGCGGCGACCTGGAATCCGCGACTGGCGCGCGCCAGCGGCGCCGCCATCGGCCAGGAATCGCATGCCAAGGGCTTCAACGTGCTGCTCGCCGGCGGCGCCAACCTGACGCGCGATCCGCGCGGCGGCCGCAACTTCGAGTACCTGGGCGAAGATCCGTGGCTGGCCGGCGTGATGGCCGGCGCCTCGATCGCCGGCATCCAGAGCGCCAACGTGGTGTCGACCACCAAGCACTTCGCGCTCAATCCCTACGAGACCGGGCGCGACTACCACAACGCGCAGATCGACCCGGCCGCGCTGCGCGAAAGCGATCTGCTGGCGTTCCAGCTGGCGATCGAGCGCGGCCAGCCCGGCTCGATCATGTGCGCCTACAACAAGATCAACACCGTGTACGCCTGCGAAAACGGCCCGCTGCTGGGCGACGCCCTGAAGCGCGACTGGGGCTACAAGGGCTGGGTCATGTCGGACTGGGGCGCGGTGCACTCGACCGTGGCGGCGGCCCAGGTGCTGGACCACGAATCCGGCGAGCAGCTCGACAAGCAGGTGTTCTTCGGCGAGCCGCTGAAGCAGGCCGTGGCCGCCGGCAAGGTGGCGCCGGGCCGCCTGTCGGACATGGTGCAGCGCATCCTGCGCTCGATGTTCGCGGTGGGCCTGTTTGACCGTCCGCCGGTCGCCGCCAAGATCGACTACGAGGCGCACGCCAAGCTGGCGCAGGATGCCGCCGCCGAGGGCATCGTGCTGCTGCGCAATGAGCGCAACACCCTGCCGTTGTCGCGTGAGGTCAAGCGCATCGCCGTGATCGGCGGCAACGCCGCGCTGGGCGTGCTGTCTGGCGGTGGTTCGTCGCAGGTAACGCCGACCGGTCAGCCGCCGGTCATCGTGCCGATGGGCGGCAACGCGCCGTTCGACGCCTTCTTCCGCCGCGCCGTCTGGTTCCCGTCGGCGCCGCTGGCGGCGATCCGCGCGCGCGCGCCGAAGGCCGAGGTGATCTTCGACGATGGCCGTTATCCGGCGGCGGCGGCCGAGCTGGCGCGCAGCGCCGACGTGGCCATCGTGTTCGGCACGCAGTGGAACGGCGAGGCCGAGGACTTGCCGGACCTGAGCCTGCCGCAAGGTCAGGACGCGCTGGTGGCCGCCGTGGCCGCCGCCAATCCGCGCACCGTGGTGGTGCTGGAAACCGGCAACCCGGTCGACATGCCGTGGCTGGACGCCAGCGCCGCCGTGCTGGAGGCGTGGTATCCGGGCCAGCGCGGCGGTGACGCCATCGCCGATGTGCTGTTCGGCGACGTCAATCCGTCCGGCCGCCTGCCGATGACGTTCCCGAAATCGTTGACGCAACTGCCGCGCCCGGTGCTGCCGGGCCGTGGGCTGGCCAAGGGCGTCGGCTTCGACATCGATTTCAACGAAGGCGCCGACGTTGGTTATCGCTGGTTCCACAAGAGCGGCGCGGCGCCGCTGTTCGCTTTCGGTCATGGCCTGAGCTACACCAGCTTCGCCGTGTCGGACCTGAAGGTCGAGGGCGGCAAGACGCTCAAGGTCAGCTTCGCGGTGCGTAACACCGGCACCCGCGCCGGCGCCGACGTGCCGCAGGTGTACCTGAGTTCGGCCGCCGGCCAGCCGCTGCGCCGCCTGATCGGCTGGGACAAGGTGCAACTGGCGCCGGGCGAGAGCAAACGCGTGACGGTGGAAGCCGATCCGCGCCTGCTGGGCCGCTTCGACGCCAAGAGCCACAGCTGGAAGGTCGCCGCCGGCGATTACCGCGTCGTGGTCGGCGCCTCGGCGATCGACAACGGTGTGCAGGGCGGCGCGCAACTGTCGGCGCAAACCCTCAAGCCGTAAGGCGCTTTGCACGGCGGCTGGCCGCGCGCCTGCGGCCAGCCGCTGTCTTTCCATGTTAAAAGGACTATCGAGATGAAATTATCTTCGTTGCTGTTGTTATCGCTGGCCGGCGCCACCGCCTGGGCCGGCGCCACCGCCTGGGCCGGCGCCGCGCCGGTCACCGTCGATGGCGGCCAGCTGGAGGGGGTGACGCATGGCGGTGTGGTGGCCTATCGCGGCATTCCCTACGCCGCCGCGCCGGTGGGGCCGCTGCGTTGGCGCGCGCCGCAGCCGGTGGTGCCATGGCAGGGCGTGCGCGTGGCCGATAGCTACGGCAACGACTGCGCGCAACTGCCGTTCCCGCAAGATTCGGCGCCGCTGCGCACCACGCCGAGCGAGGATTGTCTGTACCTCAATGTCTGGCGTCCGGCCGCCAGCGCGGCGCCGCGACCGGTGATGGTGTGGATCCACGGCGGCGGCTTCGTCACCGGCGGCAGTTCGCCGGCCGTGTATGACGGCGCGGCGCTGGCCAGCGAGGGCGTGGTGCTGGTCAGCCTGAATTACCGGCTGGGCCGGCTCGGCTTCTTTGCCCATCCGGCGCTGACGGCGGAAAATCCGGATCAGCCGCAAGGCAATTACGCGGTCATGGATCAACTGGCGGCGCTGCAATGGGTGCAGCGCAATATTGCCCGCTTCGGCGGCGATCCCGGCAATGTCACCATCTTCGGCGAATCGGCCGGTGGCAGCGCGGTCGGTTTCCTGCTGGCGACGCCGATGGCGCGTGGACTGTTTCACAAGGCTATCATCGAATCGGGCGCCTTGCGCTATTCGCTGACGCCATTCGGCAGCGCCACCGAGGGTGCGCAGAAGCAGGGCGTGGACTTTGCGGCCGCCGCCGGCGTGGCCGGTGCCGACACTGATGTCGCGGCGCTGCGCGCGCTGCCGACCGAAGCGCTGACGCGCAACGTGTCCTTCATGAGCCGCGACAGCACCTTCAGCGGCCCGATACGCGATGGTCGGCTGATCCCGGAAACGCCGCTGGCCGCCTTCGCCGCTGGCCGCCAGGCCAAGGTGCCGCTGATTATCGGCAGCAACAGCTTCGAGTGGGGCTTCATGACCATGCCGGGCTTCCCTGCCACCGCCAAACCGGTGGAGCAGGTACTGGCGGAATTCGGCCCGCTGGCCGGACAGGCGCGCAAGGCTTACGCCAGCGCCATCGAGCGCAAGGGGCTGGAGCTGGATGCGCGCCTGTTCAGCGACCGCACGTTCGTGGAGCCGTCGCGTGCCGGTGCGCGTGACCAGGCGGCGGCGGGTGTGCCGGCCTACCTGTATCGCTTCTCGTATATCGCCGAATCCGAGCGCGCCGGCGCGCCGGGGGCCTTGCACGCCACCGAATTGCCGTTCGTGTTTGGCACGGTGCGCGCGCGCTATGGCGACCGCGCCACGCTCACGGACGAGCGCATCAGCGCCGAGTTGCGCGCGCGCTGGATCGCCTTCGCCCGCAACGGCGCGCCCCAGGCGTCGGGCTTGCCGGCGTGGCCGCGCTACAGCGGCCAGCGCGACCAGCTGCTCGATATCGATACCAAGACCCAGGTGCTGAGCGGTGTCGACCGCGCCCGCCTGGATGTCGTGGAAGCACAGGCCACACGCTAAGGAGGCGACATGGCGAAGACGGACACGCAGACAATTTCGCGCCGCACGCTGCTCAAAGCGGTGGCGGCCGGCGGTGTGATGAGTACGCTCGGCGCGGGGACTGCCGCCGTGGCAGCCACGGCCACGGGCGCGGTGGAGTGGGTCAGCAGCACGCGCGGCGCGCCGTGGCGCCGTCCCGCGCGGGCGGCGACGGTGGGGACGTTTGAAAACTTCCTCAAGATGGATGTGATGCTGCTGGAAGATACGCGCTTCCAGACGATCGAAGGCTTCGGCGCCTGCTTCAACGAAGTCGGCTGGTACGCCTTGCAGCGCCTGCCGTCCGCCGCGCGCGACGCGGTGATGCGCGAACTGTTCGCCCCCGGCGCGGGTCTCAACCTGAACCTGTGCCGCCTGCCGATCGGCGCCAATGACTTCGCCCGCAGCTGGTATTCGTACAACGAGACCGCCGGCGATTTCGCGATGGACCATTTCGACCTTTCGCGCGATGACCAGATGCAGGTGCCATTCATCCGTGCGGCGCAGCGGCAGCGGCCCGACCTCAAGCTCTGGGCCTCGCCGTGGAGCCCGCCGACGTGGATGAAACAGAACGGCCACTACGCGATGGTGCCATCGTTCCCATGGGCGCCGCCGAACGGCCTCAAGCCGGAGCAGGTGGGCGCCTCCGGCAAGGACATGTTCATCCAGGAGGCGCGCTATTTTGAGGCTTACGCGCTGTACTTCCGCAAGTTCGTCGAGGGCTACGCGCAGCGCGGCATCAAGATTTCGGCGGTGATGCCGCAGAACGAATTCAACTCGGCCCAGCCTTTTCCGAGTTGCTGCTGGACGCCGGAAGGACTGGCGCGCTTCATTCCCTACCTGGGGCGGCAGATGGACGATGTCGGCGTCGAGCTGTTCTTCGGCACGCTGGAACGCGGCGATCCGGCCATGTTCGAGGCGGTGCTGGCGCAACCGGAGGCGGCGCGTTACATCAAGGGCATCGGCGTACAGTGGGCGGGACGGCGCGCGATTCCGTTCATCCACCAGGCCCATCCCGACCTGCGCGTGTACCAGAGCGAGCAGGAATGCGGCGATGGCAAGAACGACTGGCGTTTCGCCCGCTACACCTGGACCTTGATGAAGGACTTCCTGCGCGCCGGCGCCAGCGCCTATCTGTACTGGAACATCGCCACGCCGAATGGCGGCGTGAGTACCTGGGGCTGGGCGCAGAACGCGCTGCTGTGCGTGGACATGGCGACTGGCCGGCACACGGTCAATCCCGACTTCCACGTCTTCAAGCACCTGAGCCACTACGTGCGGCCGGGCGCGCAGCGCATCGATACGCTGAGCATTTCGGGCTTTGAGAACCTGCTGGCGTTCCGCAATCCGGACGGCCGCATCGTGGTGATCGTGCACAACGATATGAACGAACCGCAGCCGTTGCGGATCGCCATCGGCACCGGCAAACTGGTCAGTGCCACGCTGCCGGCCGATTCGTTCAACACGCTGGTGATTTAGGTGTACGCCGACGGTCCGCGTCTGCTGGCCGACATCGGCGGCACCCATGCCCGCTTCGTGCTGGAGACCCATGACGGCCAGTACGCGGCGGTGTGCAACCTGCTGTGCGGCGACTTCGATTCGCTGTTGCTGGCGGTGCGCCACTATCTGGCCAGCGCGGCGGCGGTCGAGGCCGGCGCCGCGCGGATGCGCCATGCCGCCATCGCCATCGCTTATCCGGTTGATGGCGATGGCGTCAAGATGATGAACGGCCACTGGCAGTTTTCGGTCGAGGCGATGCGTTGCGCGCTGGGGCTCGACACGCTGCTGGTGATCAACGACTTCACCGCGCTGGCGATGGCTTTGCCGCATCTGCGGCCGGACCAGCGCCTGCAGCTGGGCGGCGGCACGGCGCGGCCGGACAGTGTGATCGGCTTGATCGGCTCCGGCACCGGGCTCGGCGTGTCCGGCCTGGTGCCGTCCGACGATGGCTGGACCGCGCTGGCCAGCGAGGGCGGCCACGCCAGCTTCGCGCCATGCGACCAGCGTGAGATGGACGTGCTGGCGTTTGCCTGGCGCGAGTTGCCACATGTGTCGGCCGAGCGGCTGCTGTCGGGACGCGGCCTGGAGCTGATTTACCGGGCGCTCAGCGAACGGGCAGGGCGGCCGCGGCCGGAGCCGCTCAGCGCGGCCGAGGTGACGACGCGGGCGCTGGCTGACAGTTGCGCACTTTGCGTCGAGGCGGTCGAGTGCTTTTGCGCGATTTTCGGCTCGGTCACCGGCAACCTCGCCATGACGCTGGGGACGCTGGGCGGCATCTACATCGGCGGCGGCATCGTGCCGCGTTTGGGGTCGCTGTTCGCGCAGTCGCGGTTCCGCCAGCGCTTCGAGGCCAAGGGCCGGCTGTCGGCCTATCTGGAACGCGTGCCGACCTATGTGATTACGGCGGAGTACCCGACCTTCCTCGGCCTGTCCGCCGTGCTGGCGCAGCGGCTCAAGCCGCGCGAGGACGGCGCCGCCATGCTAGGCACGATCCGCAGCGCGCGCCAGCGCATGAGCCGCTCCGAATGCAAAGTGGCGGACTGGGTGCTGAAGGAGCCGCGCGCGGTGCTGGGCTTGCCGATCGCCGCCATCGCGCTGGAAGCCGGCGTCAGCCAGCCAACGGTGATGCGCTTTTGCCACACCATCGGCACGCAGGGGCTGGCCGATTTCAAGCTCAAGCTGGCCTCCGGCCTGTCGGCGGGCGGCGCGATTTCGCTCGCCCATTGCCATGTCGAGAGCGCCGACAGCGACGCCGAACTGGCGCGCAAGGTGCTGGGCAATAATGCCTCGGCGGCGTTGACGCTGCGCGATATGTTCGACGCCGGCACGCTCGGCGACGGCATCGGTCTGCTGTGCAACGCGCGGCGGGTGGAACTGCTGTGCGCCGGCAGCGCCGGCGTGGTGGCGCAGGACATGCAGGAAAAGCTGCTCAATCTGGGCATCGTCAGCAACTTCTTCGCCGAGCCCAAGGCGCAGCAGATCAGCGGCGGCCTGCTGACGCCGGCCGATGTGGCGCTGGTCATTTCCCGCTCGGGCGAGCCGGCTGAATTGCTGCGGTCGGTGAAGGTGGCGCGGCAACGCGGCGCCAAGGTGCTGGCCCTGACCGCCAGCGGATCGCCGCTGGCGCGCCTGGCCGACGTGTTGTTGCCGCTTAACCACCCCGAGGGTAGACTGGATTTTGTGCCGATGATCGTGCGGCTGCTGCAACTGATGCTGCTGGATATCCTGGCGGTCGGGGTGGCGCGGCGCAGGCCGTTGGCGGCACTGGCGCCAGCGGTGGCGCGCAAGCTGGGCAGCCATCTGGAATAACGCCGAATACGGAACAGGAGCCGATGTGAAAACGCTGGTCAAAACGTTTGCCGCACTGATGCTGTTTGGCCTGTCCGCGACCCAGGCGACGGCCCAGCCCGATCCCGATCCCGCTGCCGAACGCCAACGCGTGCTGGTCCTGACCGATATCGGCAATGAGCCGGACGACCAGATGTCGCTGGTGCGCCTGCTGGTGTACGCGAACGCGCTCGAGATCGAGGGACTGGTGGCCACCACGTCCACGTGGCAGAAAGAGCGCACCCATGCCGACACCATCGCCGCCTTGGTGCAGGCCTACGGCGAGGTGCGTCCCAATCTGCTGTTGCATGCCACGGGATGGCCGGAGGCGGCCAGCCTGAACGCGCTGATCGCCACCGGTCCGCAAGGCTACGGCATGGCGGCGGTGCGCCCGCGACAGCCGTCCGGCGGCGCGCTGCGGCTGATCGCGGCGGCCGACCGCGCCGACCGGCGGCCCTTGTGGATCAGTGTATGGGGCGGCGCCAATACATTGGCCGAAGCGCTGAGTCATGTGCGGGCAACCCGGCCGGCTGCCGCGCTGGCGGCGTTCGTGGCCAGGTTGCGCGTGTATGCCATTTCCGATCAGGACGATGCCGGGCCGTGGATACGGCGCGAGTTTCCGTCGTTGCACTACATCGTCCAGCCGTCGACGGCGGACGGCGGCGAATACGGCCGCGCCACATGGACCGGCATCAGCGGCGACCAGTACTATCGCAACGGCGACGGCGCCGACTTCCGCACCGTCAGCAATGAGTGGCTGGACGTGAATATCCGCGCCAAGGGGGCGCTCGGGCGGCATTATCCGCGCTACCTGTTCATCATGGAGGGCGATACGCCAGCGTTCCTCAACCTGCTGCCGAATGGACTGGAAAGCTACCGCCATACGTCCTGGGGCGGCTGGGGCGGGCGCTATGTTGAGCGCCAGCCGTATGGCGAAACGCGACCAGTCTGGACCCAAGGCGGCGATGCCTTCCCCCGGGTGACGTCGGCCGATACCGTCACCGGCGCCGACGGTCGTCAGTACACCTCGGATCAGGCCACCATCTGGCGCTGGCGCGAAGCGTTCCAGCACGATTTCGCGGCGCGCATGGACTGGACCTATCGCTCCTTTGCGCAGGCCAATCATCCGCCGTTGGTGCGTCTGCAGGGGCAGGATGGGCGCGGCGTGGTGGAACTGGCCTTGACCGTCGGCGGCAGCGTCACGCTGGATGCGCGCGGCAGTTCGGACCCGGACGGCGATCATCTCAGTTATCGCTGGTTTGTCTATGCCGAGGCGGGCGGGCCGCCCGGCGAGGTCGGCAAAGCCGATGTGCGGCTTGAGGCCGAGGGCGATCGCGCCACGCTGCGGGCGGTCGCTGTCTGCCGTCCGAACTGGCTCGATGGCGTGCCGTGCCCGGCCAGCGGGGTGGCGCACGTCATCCTGGCGGTGTCCGATGACGGTCACCCCAGGCTGACCAGCTACCGGCGTGTGGTGGTGCGGGTGACGCCGGCGCCATAACTGATCCGTAACAATTGACGCTCCGCGCCGGTGATAAAATCGTGCTTGCGATCATCGGCGGCGATGAGCATGGAACGGAGAGAGCGCGTGTTGACAACATTCCGGGCGTTAGCGTGCGTGGTGTTCGCGCTGGTGTCTCAAACCGCCTGGTCGCAGAGCGTCACTGCCGCCGACACCCGGCTGATGATCTCGCTGAGCGGCAAGCAATATGACCTCGCCGCCAGGGTGTATCGGCCCGATGGCCCCGGCCACGGTCCATTTCCGCTGATTGTCGTCAATCACGGTACGCCGACGGACAGGCGCAAACTGCCGCAAGCGCGCCTGAGTTTCGCGCGCGCGGCCAAGTGGTTTGCCGGCCATGGTTACATGGTCGTGGTGGCGTTGCGACCGGGGTTTGGCAGCTCAAGCGGCGCTTATCTGGAGGCGTCCGGCCGTTGCGGCAATGAGGATTTCGTCGCGGCCGGACGGCGCACCGCGGCCATCGAGTCGGCCATCGTCACCGCCGCCAGCCACTTGCCCGGCGCCGATCCCGAACGGATCGTCGTCATCGGTCAATCCGCCGGTGGTTTCGGGGCGATCACGCTCGGCGGGACACCGCCTTCAGGCGTTCGCGGCATCATCAGTTTCGCTGGCGGTCGTGGCAGCAATGGCAAGGAACGTATCTGCGCCGGCGAGGACAAGCTGATCGCGGCCGAGCGCGAGTTGGGCGCGGCGAACTCGCTGCCGCAGTTGTGGCTGTACGCCGATAACGATCACTATTTCCGGAAAGATCTCGCGCGGCGCATGTTTGGCGCGTTTGCGGACGCGTCCCGCGCACCCGTCACGTTCGTCCCACTGCCGGCGTTTGGCGACAATGGCCATGCCACGTTTGCCAAAGCTGATCCGCAGGTTTGGGCGGAACCCGTCGCCGCATTTTTGACGCAGGTCCTGAAGGACAAATAACAACGCTGGCTCGACCGGAGTCAGCGTTGTCGGCGGCGCTATCCGGCCGCTTGCGAGTTGCCGCCAAAGAGCGCCATCACCAGCGGATCGCGCGGCGCCGTCGGGGGCTTGGCCGGCAGGTCGTGGTCGTCCGACTGCCGCGACTCAGGGCGCTTGAGGCGATAGATGGCGCTGGCCACCCGGCCACGCACCGGTCCGCCTCGGGTGAAGGTGATCAACTCGGCGTCCAGTAATTCCAGCGTGTAGTTGCGGGCGCTCGACGCCGAGCAACCAAGCAGCAGCGCGATCGCTTCCAGATCCATTTCGTTGCGCGCCAGGCCGTCCAGCAGGGCGCGCAATTTGCCGACGCGCCGTTGACTGGCCGATTTGGGTAATTCAAACATCTCCATCGTATTGATCGTGTCCATGTGATCCTCGTCTTAGCAGCAGGCGGTTATCGATATGTTTTACACGCGCATCGGCCGCCGGTCCGTGCGCGTGGGGGGTACTCGGTTCCCGCGGCCGGCTAAAAGCGGGCCGCCTCCTGGCCGCAGAAGGCGTCCACTGGCGACACGCCGGTAAATGCCTCCCGCCCCAACAGTTTGTGCAGCAGCGCTTCCTGCACCGGTTCAACGCAGCTGTAGGTGTTGATGTAGGCCGGCACGCCCGGCGCGTCGTACAGGAAGTAGGGCTGGCCGAAGGAAATCATCAGGCACGGCAGGTCGCGCCAGTAGCGCGTCATGGCGCCGCGGATGTCGCCGTGCAGCGCGTACCAGTCGAGATAAATGTGCGAGGCGGTGGGCGTGGCTTCATTGCCGACCAGGTAGAGCATCAGGTCGGCGTTGTCGCGGCTTGGCGGCTGCGAGGTATCGAATTCACGCAGCTCGAAACCTTCGGCGCGCAGCGACGCCAGCAGCGGCTCGACCGACGGTTCCGGCGAGCCAGGGAAGAAGGCCTTGAACGGCTGACGCACCAGCACCACGCGGCGGTGCCGCTCCGGCCGCAGCGGCAGCAGCTGCTCGGTATCCTTGACCAGCGTGATGCTTTGCGCCGCCATCTGCCGCGCCAGCGCCTGGTGGGTGGGGGCGCGCAGGCAGCGCTCGGTTTCCGCCAGCGGTGGCAGGCGTTCGTCCAGTGACTTGCGGTGCAGGCCGAGCGCCGCCTTCAGCGCCAGCACGCGCGTGACCGCCTGCTCCAGCCGTTGCTCCGACAGCGCACCGCTGCGCAAGCCATCGAGCATGAACTGCACGTCCTGTTCCGGCGTGCGGCTGAACAGGAACATGTCGCAGCCGTTTTCGATCACGCTGGGCACCAGCTCCTTGCGTTCGGCCCACGAAACGATGCCGGCCATCGTGGTGGCGTCTGAAACCACGAGGCCATTGAAACCGAGTTCGTCGCGCAGCAGTTCCCGCGTCAGCAGCGCGGAGGTGGACGCGGGCTGGAAGTCTTCGCGTTGCGGCGCGCTGTGGCCGCGCTTGTGGCGTATCCAGGCCGGCAGGGCGATGTGGGCCGACATCACGCTCATCACGCCGGCGTCGATCACGGCGCGGTAGATGGCGCCGAAGCTCGCCTCCCACTGCGCCATCGAGAGCGGATTGATGGTGGTGGCGAGATGCTGGTCGCGGTCGTCGTAGCCTTCGCCGGGCCAGTGCTTGGCGGTGGCGGCCACGCCATGGCGCTGCAGTTCGCGGATGTAGGCCAGCGACTGCTCGCGCACGGTCGTCACGTCCGAGCCGAACGAGCGGGTGCCGACCACCGCGCTGCGAAAGGCGTGATTCAGATCGACCACCGGCGTGTACGACCAGTTGAAGCCGAGCGCGCGGCACTCGGCCGCCACCACCGCCGCCAGCCGGCTGGTCAGGTCCAGGTCGGCGCAGGCGGCCACGCCCATCTGGTTGGGCAGCGGCGTGATGAATGGGAAGCTGGTGTTGCCGCCCTCGATGTCACCGCTGATCAGCAGCGGCACCTCGTTTTCCTCCAGCGCCAGCCGGGTGGCGCGCCAACCGTCGGCCAGATCCGGTCCCATGAAGCGGTGCATGCCGCCCGGTTGCAGGCGGTTCAACGCGCGGATCGGCTGCTGGTCGTTGCCGAAGGTAGCGAAGTTGAACAGTTGTCC
The DNA here is from genome assembly GCF_009857505.1 of Duganella lactea. Taxonomy (GTDB): domain Bacteria; phylum Pseudomonadota; class Gammaproteobacteria; order Burkholderiales; family Burkholderiaceae_D; genus Rugamonas; species Rugamonas lactea. The sequence goes on along the minus strand of NZ_WWCP01000019.1, from coordinate 47,744 downwards.
GATTTTCTGCGTGGAGCTCAGGCGCGCCAGCGTGGCGCGTACCCATGCGATATCGTCCGGCGCGAGGTTGAAGGGGGAAAGCGAGAGAGGTTCGGTCATAGTGTTGCGCGTCAATGTGAATACAGGTGGTCAGGCGCCGGCGGCGCGCGCCTGGCGCAGCAGCGGCTGGATTTCGTCGAGCTTTTTCTGGCCCAGCGGGTAGAACGCCACGATGGCACACACCACCAGTTTGCCGATGGCCGGCACCGCGCTCATGATCAGCTTCAGGCCCTCGATGGTTTGCGGGCTTTGCACGGCGTTGGCGTGGTAGCCGACCAAGGTCAGGATGATGCCTGTGACGGCGCCGCCCAGTCCCAGGCCCAGCTTGATGGCGAAGCCGATGGTGCTGGCGGTCAGGCCCACCATGCGACGCCCGGAGCGCAGTTCGGCGTCGTCGGCGGTATCGGCCACCATCGAGAACACGATCGGCAGGCTGATGCCGCTGATAACGGTGATGGCGTAGCCGAGCAGGTTCAGCGCCCACGGATGGGATGGATCGACGAAATAGAAGCTGGCATAGAGCACCGCCGCGCCCAGGCTAGCCAGCAGCATCACCTTGCGCTTGCAAAAGCGGCGCGTGAGGTGCGACGAAATCAGGATGCCGGTCAGGTTGCCGAGGCCGACGCACAGAAAATAGGGCGCGGCGCGCGCGGTGTCGCCAACCACGTAGCGGAAGTAGTACATGGCCGAGCCGTTGGTGATGGCCACGGCGGTGAACATGCAGGTGCCGATCAGCGCCATCATCCACCACGCGCGGCCGGCGACCAGCGTACGGAAGTCGCGCCGCACCTGCATCGGCTGCACCATTGGCCAGATGCGCTCGCGGGTGCCGGCGAAGCACAGCCAGAACAGCAGCGTGCCGGCCACCGCCATCACCATCACGGTGCTCTGGTAGCCCAGCGGCTGGTCGCCGTCGCCAAAATAGTCGACCAGCTTGATCATCGAGGTGTTGACCACGATGGCGCAGCTGAAGGCACAAAACATGCGCCACGAGGCCAGCCTGGTGCGGGCGCGCGCATCGTCGGTCATCAGCGCCGGCAGCGCGCCGTAGGGGATGTTGACCACGCTGTAAGCCATCATCAACAGTATGTAGCTGGCGTAGGCGTAGCACAGTTTGAATTGGGTATCGCCATCCGGCACGGTGAAGGTGGCGATGGCGCACAGCCCCAGCAGGGGCGCGCCGAACAGCAGGTAGGGTCGGCACTGGCCCCAGCGGGTGCGGGTGCGGTCGATCATGGCGCCCAAAAAGACGTCCCACACGGCGTCCGCCGTGCGGGCCGTAAAGAGCAGCGTGCCAACCACGGCGGCCGACAGTCCGTAGACGTCGGTGTAGAAAAACATCAGGAAGGTGCTCACGGTCTGGAACACCAGGCTGCTGGCGAAGTCGCCCATGCCGTAGGCGAATTTTTCCCGGACGGTGATCGCGCTCATGCCAGGGCACCCGCAGGGGGAGGACACAAAAAGGCGAGCGTGAGTGGCGCCACGCGCGCCTTGCGGCGTGCGTACACGGTGTTCCGGTGCGTCATGGTCGTCTCCAGCTTATCGTTATCTGCTTTACATCCGCGCACATCGAGGTGCTTTGCGGATGGATGACAGCGGTGTCATCCATTGCAGTCTACGACCGCCGGATTCGTCCAGTCAAGTTGAATTTGTTGAGTTTTTTGAATTATGTGGCAAGCGGCGCAGCCACCGAGGCGCGGCTGATCAGTTTGCACGGATAGACCACATGGACCGGATGGACCAGGCGGGCAATGCGCTGCGGCCGGATCAGTCCGATCAATTGTTCCACCGCCGTATGCGCCATCCGTTCCAGCGGCTGGCGGATGGTGGTCAGCGGCGGCCAGGAAAAGCGCGCCAGTTCGGTGTCGTCGAAGCCGGCCACCGAGACCTCGGCCGGAATGCGCACGCCGAGGGCGTTGGCGGCATGCACCACGCCGACCGCCATATCGTCGTTGCTGGCGAAAATGGCGGTCGGTGGCGCGGCCAGCGACAGCAGCGCGTGGCCGCACGCCATGCCGGAGCGGAAGGTAAATTCACCCTGCATCACCCACTGCGGATTGATCGCCAAGCCGTGCGCCGCGTGCGCCGCCGCATAGCCCTGGTAGCGTTCCTCGGACACGCGCGAGCCTTGGATGCCCTTGATGAAGCCGATCTTGCGGTGGCCGAAGCCGATCAGGTGCTCCGTCATCTCGCGCGCGGCCGCCAGTTCGTCGATGGCGACATGCGGCGTCAACGGACCCAGGTCGTTGGGGTTGATGCAGACGTAGGGAATGCCATATTTGTTCAGGGCGTCCAGCAGGCCCGGCGTGTTGCCCAGCGGAGCGGCGATGACCAGGCCGCCGATGCGCCGTTCCCTGACCTGCGCCACCAATTGCTCGATTTTGTCCGCCGCGCGCACGTCGCACGGCATGGGGATCAGGCCGAAGCCGTTTTGCTGGCAGGCTTCCAGCGCGCCGATCTGCAGGATCAGCGAGTATTGATAGCCGCCGCGATCGTCATCGTCGTCCAGCCGCATGTGGCTGTACGCCAGGCCGATGGTGGCCTCGACCACGCTGGCCAGATTGCGCGCCGACAGGTTGGGCGTGTAATTGAGTTGGGCCACCGCGGCGCGCACCAGCGCCTGCGTTTCCGCCACCACGCCGGCTTCGCTGTTGAGCACGCGCGAGACGGTCTTGATCGACACACCGGCAAGCGCGGCGACATCGCGGATCGTGGCGGCGCGTTTAGGCAGGGCAGAGGTCATCGGGCTGCTGTAAAAAAGGTAACGGCTCAGATCATACTACGTCTGTGCGCTGACCAGTAGCGCGTTCGGGCAGCGCCCCCCTCGGCCCGGTAGTCCATGCTTGACGCCGCGCATGAAAGTGCATAGTTCATGGCAGACATTTGCAGCGGATGTCTTTAGCATGGGCTGATCCCCACGCCATGTCTGCCAGCTATGCTCTTCAACTCGCTCAGCTTTATTGTGCTGTTTCTGCCGATAACGACGTTGGGATTCTTTCTGCTGGCGCGGCGCAGTCAGACGTGGGCGGCGCTGTGGCTGGCGGCGGCTTCGCTGTTTTTCTACGGCTGGTGGAGCGTCGAGTATATTCCGCTGCTGCTGGCGTCCGTCACCGGCAACTATCTGCTCGGGCGCAAGCTGCCAGGCAGCGCGCGTCGGCGCTGGCTGGTGCTCGGCGTGAGTGGCAACCTGTTGCTGTTGGCCTACTTCAAGTACGCGGACTTTTTTATCACTGGCATCAATGCTGTCACCGCGACGCAGTGGCCGCTGTGGCACGTGGTGTTGCCGATCGGGATTTCGTTTTACACCTTTACGCAGATCGCTTTCCTGGTCGACACCTATCATGGCAAGGTGAAGGAGTATCGCTTCGTCCACTACCTGCTGTTCATTACGTATTTCCCGCATCTGATTGCCGGTCCGGTGCTGCACCACGCCGAAATGATGCCGCAGTTCGCGCGGCTCGCAACTTACCGTTTTTCGCGCGCCAATCTGGCCATCGGCGGCAGCATCGTTGTCTTCGGGCTGGCCAAGAAGGTGTTAATAGCCGATAACCTGGCGCCGCACGCCAACTCTTTCTTCGGCCAGACCGAGCCGCAGACTCTGCTGGTGGCGTGGGGCGGGGTGCTGGCGTATGCGTTTCAACTGTATTTCGACTTTTCCGGTTATTCCGATATGGCGATTGGGGCATCGCGCCTGTTCGGCATCCGCTTGCCGCTGAACTTCGATTCGCCGTACAAGGCCGCCAGCGTCATCGATTTCTGGCGGCGCTGGCACATGACGCTATCACGTTTCCTGCGCGATTATTTGTATATTCCGCTGGGCGGCGCGCGCAAGGGACCGCTGCGCCGCTACCTGAATCTGCTGCTGACCATGTTGTTGGGCGGCCTGTGGCACGGCGCCGGCTGGAACTTCGCGCTGTGGGGATTGCTGCATGGCGCTTATCTGATGGTCAATCACGCCTGGGCGGCACTGGCGGCGCGGCTGCGTTTTCCTGTCGGGGCCGCCGCGTGGCGAATGCCGGCGGCCGCGCTGACCTTTGCCGCCGTGTGTGTCGCCTGGGTTTTTTTCCGCGCGGCCGATTTCTCGCAGGCGCTTTTGATCGTGGGCGCGATGGCCGGGCACAACGGCGCCAGCTTGCCCGAGGCGCTGGCGCCGCGCGTGATGGCGATTCAGCCCATGCTTGACGCGCTGGGCATCACTTTCCATGTCGGTGGCGGCACACGGTTTGTGCAGACGTATGCGTGGGTGGCGGTGGCGGCGGCAATCGCCTGGCTGATGCCAAATACGCAGCAGATCATGGCGCGCTTTGAGCCGACGCTCGGCGCTCGCTGGCCCGCCTGGCTGCCGAACCGTCGCTGGGCGGTGGGCATGGCGTTGCTGTCGCTGGCCTGTCTGCTGTCACTGGGCCGTCCAGCCGAATTCCTGTATTTCCAGTTTTAGGATACGTGCATGGATGACTTCGGCAGGTTTATCAAGTGGATGGCTACGGCGCTGGTGGCGGGCATCGTCCTGGTGTGCGGCTTCGTGACGGTGGTGGACCCGTATCGTCTGCATCGTTTGGTCGAACGCGATGGCTTCAATGCCATCAAGCCGCGCCCAACCCGATACCTGTCGGAAATCAAGATGGCCGGCGCCCGTGCCACACAGCCGAAGCTTTTTTTGATGGGGAACTCGCGGATCGACGTTGGCATCGATCCCGATGCGCGGCCGTTGGCCGGACCGACCTACAATCTGGCGTTGCCGGGCACCGGCGTGGCCGCTTCGCGCCAGCAATGGATGAGGCTGACAACAGACGGCGTGCGCCCGGTCACGCTGTTGCTCGGCGTGGAGTTCTTTGATTTTCTGACCGACCCGGTCGCCGCCGACGTGCCCGATCAAATCTTGCCCGGCGGACTGGCGCGCCTGCGCTGGAAGATCGATACCGTGTTCTCGCTGGACGCGCTGCTCGACGCCGCGCGCACCTTGCTGATCCAGCGCGATCCCTACGCCGCCACGATGAGCGCGCGCGGCTTCAATCCGCTTGGCGATTATCTGCGCGCTGCGCGAGACGATGGCTACCACGGCTTTTTCCAGCAGCGAGCGATGGAAAATGCCAGACGATTCGCCACCGCGCCACGCGGTATCGTGCTCGCCGGCAGCGACACTTCCAGCGACTGGCGCGAACTGGGCCGCCTGCTGGACGCCGCCGCCGGGCAGGGGACGGCGGTGGAACTGGTCATCTATCCCTACCACGCGCAGCTGATGGCCATGCTGGAGCAGACCGGCCTGTGGCCCGTGTTCGAAGAATGGAAGCTGCGCCTGCTGCGCGAGGTTGCGCGCGTCCACCAAACGCACGCCCAGGCACGCATCACGCTGTCGGACTTCAGCGGCTACGGCTCCTTGCAGTGTGAACACATCCCCGCGCGCGGCGATCTCACCGCGACCACCTGGTACTGGGAATCCGGCCATTTCAAGGCCGCGCTGGGCGATGTGATGCTGACACGCATCTTCGGTGGCGCCGATCCGGCGCCGCCAGGTTTCGGCGTGCGCCTCGACGACGCCGGCTGGCAAGCCAACCGCGAACGCATCGCGCGCGAGCGGCGCGCCTGCGCGGCCAGCGAGCCGGCCATGTTCCGCGACGCCGCCGCCATGGTGGCCGAGTTGCGTGCGCGGCGCCGGTAATGTCGGGAAATTTTACACCGCGCCGTCCTTCACCCACGTGGGCCGCGCTAAGCCCCTGATTTAAAAGCAAGCACAACACATGGCATGACTCATGCGATACAGCGTCGCGTGTCCGCCCAAGGCGGATTCCTGTTCACCGAGAAAGGATATCGTATGCGCACCGCTTTATCGTTGCTGCTGGCGTCGCTGTTGCTGGTGGCCAGCATTCCCAGCCAGGCTTTTTGTCCTAAAAACGGTTTTGTCTGCTACATCACGTCCAAGTCCGGCGGCAGCCTGACGCACCAGGACATCACCCAGCGCGGCATCGAGGAACTCGACAAGCGCTATTTCGCCGTGCCCAAGCTGAGCGCCTCGATGCAGAAGGCGCTGGACCAGATCATCGAAGCCAACGCCAAGGTCGACGAGGACCAGACCAGCTCGGCCAAGCATTTCGACGGCGAAAACGCCGCCGGCGCGCAACTGCGGCTGGCCACGCTGAAACAAAACATTCTGGACGCCTTGCGCAGCGATCCGATCAACGTGATCGGCGCGCGCGACAACCTCGGCAGCGCCCTGCATACGATTCAGGACTTCTACTCGCACAGCAACTGGGTCGAGCTGGGCAACAGCGGCGCGCATCCCGGTGTCGGCCGCCCCGGTCCGCTGCTGTTTTCCGGCCCGGCGACGGTGGCCTGCTCGGGTTTCACCACCACCGTCCGCACTTGCGCCAACTCCTCCAATCTGGTGGGCGCCTTGCTCACCAGCGGCTATTACGGCGGCGAAGACCGGGTCAAGCCCGGCGCCTTGAAATGCAGCCACGGCGGTCCGCTCGACAGCAGCTCGCCGTCCAGCGATCCGCTCGGCTATTTCCGCGAAGGCATCAACAAGGACACGCGCTATTGCGACATCTCGCCACACAGCGGCGACCATGGCGCGGCGGCTGGCGCCGCCATCGCCGGCACCCAGCAGTTTATCGAGGATATCAAGGCCGAGCTGAACCAAGCCCAGCTCAAGGCGCTGCTCGGCGCCGGGCCGACGCTGGCGTTCTCGATCGACACCACCGGCAGCATGGGCGGCATCATTGCCGGCGTGCGCGCGTCGGCCACCAGCATTGTCGATGCGCGCCTGGGCACCGACGAGGAGCCGCTGCAGTATGTGCTGGCGCCGTTCAACGATCCCGGCACCGGCCCGACCACCGCCACCAATAACGCGGTGCTGTTCAAATCGCAGATCGCCAGCCTGTTCGCCAGCGGCGGCGATGACTGTCCCGAGTTGGCAATGACGGGCATGTACAACGGCCTGTCGCTGGCCGATCCCGGTGGCGACCTGTTCATGTACACCGACGCCGCCGCCAAGGACGCGGGGCTGGCCGGCGCGGTGATCAGCCTGGCCAAGAGCAAGGCCATCAAGATTTATCCGATGCTGTTCGGCAGTTGCTCGCCGCTGACGCCGGGCTTCCTGCAAGCAGCGGCGGAAACCGGCGGCCAGGTGTTTTACCTGAACGGCAGCGAGGCCGGCGCCGTGACGGAACTGGCGGATCTGGTTGGCCGCAACAACGTGGTGCAGATTCTGTCGACCGTCGATACCTTCGCCGCCACTAAAAGCTATACGGTGCCGGTCGATACCAGCCTGCGGCGGCTGACGGTGTCGGTCAGCGGCACCGTGGCCGGCGTGCCGCCGAGCGTCACGCTGACGCGGCCGGATGGCGTGGTCATCACCGAGGCCACCGCCACCAAGTATTTGCGCTTGTCGAGCGGCAGCATCATCTCCATCGACAATCCGCCGCGCGGCGTCTGGAAGCTGGCGGTCGGCAACTCGTTCGACCAGACCTATGTCAATGTCAACGGCATTTCGGGCCTGGCGTTCAACTCCTTCAATCTGGCGCGCTTCGGTGCCATGCCGCCGCACCAGGGCTTGATGGTCATCGACGGCGAGCCGGCGCCGGGCCAGGCCCTGTATGGGATTGCCACCTTGACCGGCATTGCCGGCGCGCCGCAGTTCCAGCTGCGCCGCAAGAATTTCGACGCGCTGGGCGCGCTGGCGCTGGAGCAGGACCAGACCGACAACGGCAAATTCTTCGGCGCGCTGAGGGTGCCTAATGAACCGTTCGTCGTGTATGCCAGCGGCACCGACAGTTCCGGCTATGCTTATCAGCGGCTGGTCAGCGTGATGGTGACGCCGCAAACGGTCTCGGTCACGCCGCCGTCGCGCCAGGACCTGCGGCCCGGCGTCAGCACCACGCTGCTGTACCGGGTGCGCAACGACGGCCCGGCTGACGTCTTCACCATCGGCGCCACCGACGACAAGCACTACATCACCAGCGTGTCGCCATCGACGCTGACGCTGGCCCGTGGTGCCAGCGCCAATGTCAGCGTGACGCTGACGCCGCCAGCCGGCGCGCGCATCGGCAGTTCGGACAGCCTGACCGTCAGCGCGCAGAGCGTCAGCGTCGCCACGCTGCACAACAGCGCGTCGCTGACGGTGTTTGTCACCGGCGTGGCGCAGACGCCGGGGCGGCCGGATTTCCTGGCTGAAATCGTCGGCCAGGAGACCGTGGCGCCCGGCGTGATCGGGCTGGACGTGCGCTTCACCAATACCGGTGTCGGCACCGCGCGCAACATGACGTTGGGCTCGGTCGCGCCGCGCACGCTGACCGGCACGGGCACCGTCACGCTGAACACCACGCTGTCGCCGCCGCTGCCGTTCGTGACGCCGAACGTCGACGTGGGCAGCTTCTTCACCGTGCGGCTGACCTTCAATGTGCCGTCCACCGTGCAGCGCTTCAGCGTTGGCGAAAACGGTAATGTGACCGACCTCAGCGGCGTGAGCTACGGCTACGCGCATGCCCAATCCGTGATACCGAAATAAGGAGCCCTTGTCATGAAACGCCAATTCTTGAGGGCCATATTGGCCCTGTGCTTGAGCTTGCTGTTGCCGCTGGCCGCGCAGGCGCTGCCGTTCACCTTCACCTTGTCGGCCGGCCCGGCGGGCGGCGTGGTTAGCGGGGCGCCCGGACAAACCGTCGGCTGGGGCTATTCGCTGGTCAACACCGACAGCAGCAACTGGTTCGTGCCGACCCAACTGAGCGCCGCGTCGTTCAGCATCGCCACACCGGACGCCAGCTATTTCGATTTTCCAGTGCTGGCGCCCGGCGCCACGGCGAATGCCTTGTTCGACCAACTGGCGCATACCGGTTTGTACGGCGCGCAAATCTTCCCGTTCGCGGCGCCGGGGCAAAGCGATAGCGGTTTCTTCACGCTGTCAGGCGAGTGGTGGAGCGGCGATCCGCTCGCCGGCGGCCTGTTCCTGCAAGCGTCCGATGCGGTGCTGGTGCCGCTGACGTTGCAAGTCGAGGCGATCGCCGCCTTGCCGCTGCCCGGCAGTCTGGCGTTGCTGGTGCTTGGCTTGGGCTTACTGCTGGCGCGTCAGCGCGCTCGTCAGGAAGGCACGCAGCTCGGCTTCGGCCTGGGCTGACGGCGCGGTCGGCAGCAGCTTGACGTAACGGCCTGGGCCGGTGCGGCCCAGTAGTTCGAAGTGCTTGCCGGCGTATTCGGTGGGCCGCACCTGGAGTAGCGACAACCGCGAACCGGCGCCATCGGCTTCGAGGTGGATGATGAACTGGCAACTGAACTGGCGGCCTTCGGCCTTCCAGTAGTAATCGATGTCTGGGGTGATGAGCACGTCGTGTCGGCGTTGCGTGGCGGGCAGGGCGAGCCAGCCGGACAGCGCCGGCGTCGCCGGCGGCAATGCCAGATCGGCAGCGGGCGGGAACAGCGGGGCGCCGAACGGCAGGGCCATGCGGTAGCGCCGGTGTTCTTCGCGCTGCGGCGCGATCTGCCGCACCGCGCGCAATATCGCCTGCTGCGCCTCGGACGGCGGTAGCGCGATGGTCAACGCGGCGGCTTGCCAGGCCTGCAACAAGCCGCAAAAAGCCGCGCTCCAACGCCATTTCGCCAAACTGTGCATTGTCGGCATGATAACTCCTTTCTGCCGCACTTTAGCACTTTGGGACCGGCGAGGGCTTGATCCGACGTTGCTAGCTTGCCGGTCACGGCATACAATTGCCGCCGTTGGGAATTTTTTGCCCGAAATCAACAAGGAAAATAATGAGTCTGCCGCAATACATCACGATCAATGGTACCTCTTATGCTTCGGAAAACCTGAACGAAGCCGCTAAAACCCAGTTCCTGAACGTCCAGGCCGTGGATGCGGAGTTGGCGCGTCTGCAACAGCAGGTCGCGATCGCCCAAACCGCGCGCAATACCTATGTTGCGGCGCTGATCGAGGCGGTTAAGGGCAAGGGGCAGGATGCCGAGGCTGAAAAGCCGAAGAAGCCACGCGCGCCGCGCAAGCCGAAAGCGTCGGCGGCTTAATTTTGCTAATTCAGCGTGGGTTGCTGGTTTTGTAGGGCGGCAATGCGCTGAGCTTGCTCGAAGACGCCACGCGCGGTCAGGTTGAAGCTGGAAATCGGCAGGCCGGCCGTGCGCAGCGCGTCCGAGATCCATGAGTTGCAGTTGTTGAACACGCTGTAATTGCCGGTCGCACGATAGAAACGGTCGGGATGCTCCGCCGGATCGCCCAGATAGATCAGCTTGCCGTTGGCGTCGGTGGCGATGCTGCGGTCGATGTACTCCACCAGTTCTTGAAAGCCGCGCTCGGTGATCGCCAGCGCGACGGTGTCGCGCGCCTGTGCGCCCAGCGGCGGATTCTTGTCACGGCCGCCCACCTGCAGCGCCGGGTAGTCGGACGCGACCAGCGCCTTGACCGCCTTCGACCAAGGTGCATGCTCGGAGACGAAGTATTCGCCGTCGCCCCAGCCAACCATCAAATACCGGGTATCGTGAAAATCGGTGCGCAGCTTGGTGCTGTGTTCCAGTGTTGCGGCGCCCTCCAGCAGCAGCGCCGTGTGCCAGCCAAATTGCACCAGATAGATGGTGTGGGGCGTGGCGCCGCTTGGCAGGTCGGCGCGGCGCGGGACGCCGGCGCAACCGGCGAGGATCAGGGCAACAACAAGGACGGCTAACCGCTGGACTAGGAATTTCATTGAATTCAGGAAACACGCGCGAAGGCCGGTAATTTTACATTACCGGCCAGTGCCGCGTCCCGATGCTAGAAGTCGAAGATATCGCTGAGGAAGCTTTCACGTTTCTTCTTGTGCTGAGGATATTGTTGCTGCTGGTAGCGCGGGTCCGGTCCACGGTAAGCTGGCTGTTGTTGCGGCGGTGGCGCTGCCGCTGTCGCTGCATTCGGCGTTGAGCGCTCGATGATCTTGTCGAGCTCGCCGCGATCCAGCCACACGCCGCGGCAGCTTGGGCAGTAATCGATTTCGATGCCCTGGCGCTCACTCATCACCAGGCTGACGTTCTTGCATACTGGGCAATCCATAGTCGTACTCCTTTACGAGGTAACACATGCTTGCGCCCACTTGGCGCGGGCCTGGCTCAGCAGCGTGAGTTCGGCTTCCGCCAACACGCCGTCGGCACTGGCGATCTGCCACATGGCGCCCAGCAGGCGCTGACGCAGCTTCGGATCGCGGACTTCGTCGAGCAGGGCGTCGATCACCGCCGGCGGCAGTTCGATATGCGTCCCCTGCACGGCGGTGGCCAGCAGGTCCTGGCACAGCTCTTCCACCAGCATATGAAACGCGTCGGTGTCGATGTCGATGAATTCCAGCAGCCGCGAGTGGCGCAGCGCCCGCAGTTCGGACCGCGACAGGTTGCCGTCCACCACCATACACAGGGCCACGATGCGCCCGGCGGCGCTCGGGCTGTCAGTTTCATAAGTACGCATTATTTGTTCTCCTTACGGGTTGAATACAGGCTGGCGATGACGCTACCGGCGATCAGCGTGGCCACCACGGTTAGCGAGATGTGCACCGGAATGTGGAACCACGGCAGCAACAGCATCTTCGAACCGATGAAGCACAGCACCAGTGCCAGGCCATACTTGAGCAGGTGGAAGCGGTCGGCGATGTCCGCCAGCAGGAAGTACAGCGCCCGCAGGCCGAGGATCGCAAACAGGTTCGACGTGAACACGATGAACGGATCGTTGGTGATGGCGAAGATCGCCGGGATCGAGTCCACCGCGAACACCACGTCGGTCGCCTCGATCAGGATCAGCACCAGCAGCAGCGTGGTCACGTAGCGCTTGCCGTTCTTGACGATGATGAATTTCTCGCCATGGTCGCCTTCATCCACCGGCAGCGTGCGGCGCGCCAGTTTCAGCACCGGGTTGTTCTTGACGTCCGGTTCCTCGTCCACGGCCTTGAGCATGCGCACACCGGTGTACAGCAGGAAGGCGCCGAACAGATACAGTACCCAGCTGAACTCGGTCACCACCCAGGCGCCGGCCAGAATCATGATGGCGCGCATCACGATTGCGCCCAGCACGCCGTAGATCAGCACGCGGCGCTGGTACTCGGGCTTGATCTGGAAGGCGGCGAAAATCAGCAGGAACACGAACACGTTGTCGACCGACAGCGCTTTCTCGATCAGGTAGCCGGACAGGAATTCCAGCGATTTCTGCTCGGCGATCTCCGGCCCCACCGTGCCTTTCAGATACCACCACAGGCCGAGGTTGAACAGCAGCGCCAGCGAGAACCAGCCCAGTGACCACAGCCCCGCCTCCTTGATCGACACCTTGTGCGCCTTGTTGCCGCCGAAGACCCACAGGTCCAGCGCCAGCATCACCAGCACGAAGGCGATAAACCCGGCCCACATCGGCCCGGTCGCCATGCTTTCCAATCCATTCATCATCGTTCTCCCGACGGCAAAAATAATGGGGCTATGATAGGCATGCACAATTCATCGCACAATTCGAATATACTTGCGCAAATCATCCGAAAAACTGATGTGTTAGGCCAATATGTCCAATCTGAATTACAAACATCTGCGGTATTTCTGGATGGTGGCGCGCAGCGGCAGCATCGCCAAGGCGGCGCAACAGCTCCATCTGACACCGCAATCGATCTCCGGTCAACTGACCGAATTTGCCGACACGCTGGGGGTGGAGCTGTTCCGCCGCGTCGGCCGGCGGCTGGAGCTGACCGACACCGGCAGCCGCATCCTGCGCCACGCCGAAGATATCTTCAGCGCCGGCGACGCCTTGCTGGACGTGGTGCGCGACCAGGCCGCCACACAGGTGAGCGTGTTCCGCGTCGGCGTGTCCGATTCGGTGTCGAAGGCGGTGGCGTGCCGGCTGGTGGCGCCGGCGCTGACGCTGGACGAGCCGACCCGGCTGGTGTGCCGCGAGGGCCGCCTGTCCGCGCTGCTGGCCGACATGGCGGTGCACCGACTGGACCTGATCATCACCGACCGCGCCATGCCCAGCCACCTGAGCGTGCGCGCCTACAGTCATCTGCTGGGCGAGAGCGAGCTTGGGGTGTTCGCCACGGCGGCGCTGGCGGCCACGCTCAGCGGCCCGTTTCCGGCATGCCTGAACCATGCGCCGCTGCTGTTGCCGGGCGAGGACGTGGCGATCCATTCGCGGCTGATGCAGTGGCTGCACACGCACGTGCCGCGCCTGCGGGTGGTCGGGGATTTCGACGACAGTGCCATGATCAAGGCTTTCGGCCAGACCGGCGCCGGGCTGTTCTTCGCGCCGGCGGCGATCGCCGAGACCATCTGCGCGCAGTACGGCGTGGTGATGCTGGATACGATTCCCACGCTGCGCGAGCAGGTGTATGCGATCACCACCGAGCGCCGCATCAGTCATCCGGCCACGCGCGCCATCCGCGAGGCGGCGCGCGAGGCGCTGTCGGCCGGCACGATAGACGTCACCACTTAAATTTTTCATAAGCTTCAACTGTTATTGTCGAAATTATTACCAGAGAGAAAATAGCCATGAAAATACAAAATACTCTGCCGGTGTGGACCATTGCCGCCCCGGTGCTCGGCTGGCTGGCCCTGGCTGGCAAAGCGTTCATGGGCGGCGCCGGCGCGCCCGGCGCCGTGCTGTTGGTGGTGTTCGCCGTTTGCCTGTTTGCCGGCGTGCTGGCGGCGGTTTTTCATGCAGAACTGGTGGCGCACAAGATCGGCGAGCCGTTCGGCACGCTGGTGCTGGCGGTGGCGGTGACGTCGATCGAGGTGGCCCTGATCGTCTCGCTGATGGTGGCCGGCGGTGCCGAAACCACCGGCCTGGCGCGCGATACCGTGTATGCCGCCGTCATGCTGATTTTGAACGGCATGGTCGGCATCTGTCTGCTGGTCGGCGGCCGCAAGCACGGTGAGCAGAGTTTTACCGCGACCGGCGTGTCGGCCGCCCTGGCGACGCTGGCGGCCATTTCGGTGCTGACCATGGTGCTGCCGAATTACACCACCACCACACCGGGCCCGTCGTACAACACCAGCCAGCTGATTTTCATCGCCGTCATTTCGCTGGTGCTGTACGGCACCTTCGTGCTGGTGCAGACGGTGCGTCACCGCGACTATTTCCTGCCGCTTCAGCCGGTCGCGGATGAAGACGACCACGCCCCGGTGCCGCCAGCGCGCATGGCCTGGATCAGCGGCGCGCTGCTGCTGGCTTGCCTGGGCTGCGTGGTGCTGCTGGCCAAGGCGTTGTCGCCGTCGCTGGAAAAGGCGGTACTGAGTCTGGGGGCGCCGAAGGCGCTGGTGGGCATCATCATCGCGGCGGTCGTGCTGCTGCCGGAGGGCATCGCGGCGTATCAGGCGGCGCGCGCCAACCGGCTGCAAACCAGCCTGAATCTGGCGCTGGGATCGGCGCTGGCCAGTATCGGCCTGACGATTCCGTGTGTGGCGATCGTGGCGCTGCTGAACGGCTGGACGCTGACGCTGGGCATCGACATCAAGTCGACGGTGCTGCTGATGCTGTCGCTGATCGTCGCCTCGCTGTCGCTGACTGGCGGACGCACCACCATCATGCAGGGGACGGTGCTGCTGACAATCTGCGCTGTCTATCTGTTTGTGACGATCGTGCCCTGATCAGTAGCGGTGCGGCGGCGCGCGTTACGGCGTGCTCCAGAGGAAACGCACGCCGTCGCTGCCATCGGGAATCGGGCCGGGACTGTCGGCGATCAGGGCGCCGGTTTGCGGATGGATGCGCAGGTAGAAATTGGTCAGTAGCGACATCAGCAGCAGCTCGCCGGTGGGCGTTTCCATCCACTGGAAACTCTGGGCGACGCCCGGCCGGGCGGCCTGTAGCGTGACGCCACCATCGAGGCCCACGCTCAGGTAGTTGTCGCCGGCCCGCAGCGCGACGCGGCCCAGGCCCATGTCCTGTACGGTGAAATTCATCGCCTGGGCCGGCGCGCGGCCGGTGTACGCTTTCATCTGAATCTGCTTGTCGTAGGGGATGGGGCGCATCAGGCCGCGCGGGTAGGGCTGGTGAATGTCGATGCTGTCGAAGTCCGCCATGCCGCCTTTCTGCTTGCCGGTGTTGTAGGCGAACAGTCCATAGCGCACGCCCTGGAAGGTGGTCAGCTGGAAGATCATGGTGAACTCGTCGCCGATCGGCTGGAAGTTCTGGCCGTCGGTGGAGTAGCTGAAGCGCGCCTTCTCCTTCAGGAAATCGCACTCGGCGCGCAGCCACACGCGCTGTACGCCGAGCGGCACGCGGACGGTGCTGTTGCGCGCCTGGTCGAACAGCGCCAGCGACAGCGCGCCGTCCTTGCGCTCGACGCCCAGCGTGGCGTAGGGCAGGTTGAGCAGCGCCAGACCGGCGACATCGTTATCCAGCAAGCCGGCGGCGTCCAGCACCACGGTCGGCGACGACACCGGCCCGATGGCGCGCTGGGTCAGCGTGTTGCGTGCCTCCCAAAAATTGTCAGCGGACAGCGCGTGCAGGCGCAGGAAGCCGGGACGCTCGGTCAGCGACCATTTGTCGTCCACCGGCACATGGTTCCATTGCCAGATCGGCTTCAGCTCCGGTTCGGCGAAATCGTCGCTGCGCACGAAGGGCACGCGGATCTGCTGCGGTTCCTTGGTGCGCGGCTTGACCCAGGTGCGCGGATTGCGGCCCGGATTGCCGGGCAGGCCGAAATACGGCCAACCATCCTGCCACGTCACCGGCGCCAGGCTGAACAGGCGGCCGACCGAGTTATAGTCCATCATCGAAAAGCCCCACCATTCACCGGCCTCGGTCAGCACCACGCCGCCCTGGTGCAAGGCGCTGGCGTCGCGCGAGGCGGGATTGGGCGGCGAGACCTCGAATGGATACTGCTTGTTGTTGAGCCGGTAGCCGCGCACCATGCCGAAACCCTCGTCCTTGCTGATCGCCTGGTTCACCTCATATGGTCCGAAGACGTGATGGGCGCGCGCCGCCGGCATGCGGAAGCCACCCGCGTAATTCGAGCTGATAATGTAGTAGCGGCCGCCGAACTTGTAAAAGTGCGCGCCTTCGCCCATGCCGTCGGTTTTGGAGAACACCACCTGCTCGGTGCCGGGCACGATGTCCAGCAGGTCGTCGGTCAGCTGGGCGATGTGCATGTCCTGGTGTCCCCAGACGACGTAGGCCTTGCCGTCTTCATCGAACAGCACCGACAGGTCATGCAGGCTGCGTTTCATCTCCCAATGGGTCCACGGTCCGCGCGGATTGACGGCGGAGTAGATCTGCGTGCCGCGTCCGTTCACATTGGAGAAGATGTAGAACACGCCGTTGCGGTAGCGCAGGCTGGGCGCCCAGATGCCGCGGCCGTAGATATTGTTGCCGTCCTCCAGCCGGTAGGCGGGGCCGAAGTCGAGCCGGTCGGCGGCGTAGCTGAGAAACTCCCAGTTGACCATGTCCTTGGAGCGCAGCACCGGCAGTCCTGGCATGGCGTGCATGGTGGTGCCGGTGAGGTAAAACCAGTCGCCGACGCGGATCAGGTCGGGGTCGGAAAATTCATCGTAAAACACCGGATTGGTGAAGGTGCCATTGTTGTTGTCCGGCGTCCACGTGCGGTGCGACAGCGGCGAGCCGGTGCGCGGCTCCGGTTGCGCGGCGGCCGGCAGTGCCAGCCAAGCGAGCATGATTGCGGTAAACATGGCGTTCTTCATCTTGTCCCCTGTGCATTATTTTCAGCGATTGTACCCGTGCAGCCAGTTGTGGTGTGAATGTCAATTAGATAGAATGATTACGCTACCAATATACCGAGAGAAAAAATGGCCGCAACTCCCGTCACCCTGATCGATGTCGCCAAGGCGGCGGGTGTCTCGCCGATCACCGTCTCGCGCGCGCTGAACGAACCGCAACTGGTGCGACCGGCCACGCTGGCCCGGGTGCAGGAGGCGGTCAAGCGCACCGGCTACGTCAAGAACATGCTGGCCGGCGGCCTGGCCTCCAGCCGCAGCAAGCTGGTGGCGCTGGTGTTGCCGACCATTTCCACGCAAACCTTCGCCGACATGGTGCAGGGTGCCACCGACCGCCTGACGGCCGCCGGCTACCAGTTGCTGCTGGGTATAGTCGGCTACGAAACCTGGCGCGAAGAGATTCTGGTCGAAACCATCCTGAGCCGCCGCCCGGACGGCGTGATCCTGACCGGTGCGCTGCACACCGACAGCACCCGCCAGCGCCTGCTGCAAATCGGCACGCCGGTGGTGGAGGCCTGGGACCTGACGCAGCACCCGATCGACATGGCGATCGGCTTCTCACACGAGGAAGTGGGCCATGCCTGCGCACGGCATCTGCTGCAGCAGGGCTACCGCCACTTCGGCATGCTGACCGCGAACGATCCGCGCGCCGGGCAGCGTACCCAAGGTTTCCAGGTGGCGCTGGCCAAGCAGGGCGTCAATGTGATCGCCTCGCATGTGGTGCAGGCGCCGGGCGCGCTGCCACTGGGGCGCAAGGGCGCGGTGCAGTTGCTGGACACGCACCCGGAGCTGGACGCGATTTTCTGTAGTTCCGACACGCTGGCGCACGGCGCGCTGATCGAAGCCCAAAGCCGCGGCCTGCGGGTGCCACAGGATCTGGCCATCATGGGTTTCGGCGATCTGAATTTTGCCGAGTACACCAATCCGCCGCTATCGACGGTCAAGGTGGACGGCGCCAGGATCGGCGCGCTCGCTGCGCAGGCCCTGCTGGACCGGCTGGCCGGCGGCGAGAACGATGCGCCGGCCGAGCGCGTGCTCAATACCGGCTTTGAATTGATCCAGCGCGGCAGCACCTAAAGTTCGGCGACGCGGCCGCGCAGGTCGGTCGCCCGTTCGCGCAGCGCCGTCAGCGCGCCGTCGTCCATGCGCTTCAACTGCTGGAACACCATGCCGAGCCGATGGTTGCCCTGCAGTTGGTCGCGGTTCCTGTCGAAGAAATCCCAGTACAAGGCGTTGTACGGGCAGGCCCGTTCGCCCAGCCTGGCCTTTTTGTCGTAATGGCAGCCCTTGCAATAATCGCTCATGCGCGCGATGTAGGCGGCGCTGGAGACGTAAGGCTTGGTGGCCAGTTGGCCGCCGTCGGCGAACTGGCTCATGCCCAGCGTGTTGGGCAGCTCGACCCACTCGAAGGCGTCGATGTAAATGCCCAGATACCAGCGGTGCAGCGCTTGCGGCGACAGCCCCGCCAGCAGCGCGAAGTTCCCGATCACCATCAGGCGGTTGATGTGATGCGTGTGCGCGTGCTCCAGCGACTGGCCGATGGCGGCGGCCAGGCAGCGCATGCGGGTTTTGCCGTCCCAGAACCACCATGGCAGCGGCGTATGGTGATCGAACGCGTTCAACTCGTCGTAGCCCGGCATGCGATGCCAGTAGACGCCGCGCACATATTCGCGCCAGCCGATGATCTGGCGGATATAGCCTTCGGCCGATTCCACCGGCACGGCGCCATCGCGCCACGCGGCTTCGACCCGTTCGACCACGGTGCGCGGCGACAGCAGCTTGACGTTCATGGCGAACGATAGCAGCGAATGGAACAGGCGCCAGGCTTTGACGCTCATCGCGTCCTGATAGCGGCCGAAGTGGGGCAGCGCCAGTTCGACGAAGCGTTCCAGCTGCTGCAAGGCCTCTTCATGGTTCAGCGGCCAGGCGAAGCTGGCGGCGTTTGGTTCGCCGAAGCTCTTGGCGCCGCAAGCCTGAATGGTCTGCCATAGCGCGCTGTGGTCATGGCGGAAGCGGATGTCGGCCGGCTCCCACGGCATGCCGTCCCAGGCTTCGCGGTTGTCGTGGTCGAAATTCCATTGGCCGCCGGCCGGCTTGCCGGTGGCCGACATCAGCACCCCGTGCTTGCTGCGCATGCGGCGGTAGAAATGCTCCATCAGCCAGTTCTGGCGGCCCTCGAAGATCCGCGCCGCCTCGTCACGCGCGGTGTAAAAGTGCTCGGTGTCGTCCATATGGGCCGGGATGGACAGCCCGGCGGCGTAGGCGGCAAGTTGCTGGTCCAGCCGCCATTCGTCCGGCGCCTGCCAGGCGAAGTCACTGGCCTGGTAATGTGCCAGCAGGTAGTCCAGATTCCCGGGCACGGACTGGCGGTTGTCGGCATCGTCGATGGCCAGGTAGTGCACGCGGTGGCCCGCCTCCCGCAAGCGCCGCGCGAAGTCGCGCATGGCGGCGAAGATGGCGATGATTTTTTGCGCGTGGTGCAGAACGTAGTCGGTCTCCTGCCGCACTTCCATCATGACGAAAACGGTGTCGCTGTCCACGTGGGCGAACCAGCTGTGTTCATGATTGAGCTGGTCGCCCAGTATCAGTCGGAGTTTCATTGTTGCTCACATCGTCCGGTTATTTTGCCAGCGGGGCGTCCAGGCCGCGTACGCCCACCAGCCCGAGGAGCGTCAGCAGGACGTTTTGCGGGCCGGTATGGGCATGTTGCGGCGCCCACCATTCCAGCTTTTCGGAATGGTAGCCGCCAGAAGCGCCGCCGCCGGACATGGTGATCGCCGGGATGCCGAGACTCATCGGCAGATTGGCGTCGGTCGAGTGTGGAGTGTCCAGCAGCGGTGGCCGGCCTTGCACCTTGGCGGCGGCCAGCGCGGTGCGGACGATCATCGCGTCGGCGGGCATTTGGCCAGCGGGGCGGTCGCCGATCAGCGTCACCTCGGCGGTGATGGCCTGGCTGTTCCAGCGCTGGTTGGTCTCGCGCACGCCTTGCTGGATGGCGTCCTTGATCTGCTGCTCGACCTTCGCCAGCAGCGTCGCGTCGGCGGAACGGATATCGATCAGCAGCGAGGCTTCCGCCGCGATGCTGTTGACCGATTGTCCGCCCTGAACCACACCGACATTGAACGTGACCTTGGGCTGCGCCGGCACGCGTACCTCGTCGATGCGCGCGATCACGCGGCCGGCCGCGTGCACCGCCGACGGCAGGCCGAAGCCCTCGTAGCTATGGCCGCCGGGGCCATGGATGGTCACCTTGAAACGGCGGCTGCCGGTGCCGATGTAGGTCACCGGATCGCCATCCGCACCCAGCGCCGGCTCCAGGCCGATGAAGGCCTTGATATCCTTGCGCTGCTTGAACAGGTGCTTGACGCCTTTCAGGTCGCCCAATCCCTCCTCGCCGACGTTGGCCACGAACAGCACATCGCCCTCGGTCTGCACCCCGGCCTCGCGCAGCGCGTAGACGATGGTCAGCATCGCGGCCAGCGAACGGCCGTTGTCGGCGATGCCGGGCGCATACAGACGACCGTCCTTTTCACGCACGGTGAGGTCGGTGGTGGCGGGATAAACGGTGTCCAGGTGCGCCGCCAGCACCACGGTGGGGCCGTTGCCTGTGCCCTTGTGGGTGCCCAGCACATTGCCCGCTTCGTCGATGTGCACATCGGCCAGGCCGGCGGCTTTCAGACGTTGTTCGTAGTCGCGGGCGCGCGCCGCCTCGGCGAAGGTCGGCGCCGGGATGGCGTTGATCGCCAACATATTCTTTTGCGTCGTCGCTTCGTTGGTCTCGATGTAGGCCAGCGCCTGTTTGACCGCCGGCTGCGCGGCGATGCGCGCCAGCGTTTGTTGCTGCGCCTGGGCCGGCAGGGCGGCGGCGATGGCGAGGCTGAGTAACAGATGCTTCATGCGGTTCCTAAGGTAGTCGCGCGATCAGCGCCAGCAGGGCGTCGACATCGACTGGTTTGACAAAGTAGTGATCGAAGCCGGCCGCCGTCGCTTGTTCGCGGTCTTCGTGGCGGCCGTAGCCGGTCACCGCCACCAGCGTGGCGCGCGCGGTATGCGGCAACGCGCGCAAGCTGCGGGCCAGGTCGTAGCCGTTGATGTCGGGCAGGCCGATATCAAGCAGGCACAGTTCCGGCGCCTTGGCCTGGGCGATTTCCAGCGCCGTCAGCGCGTTGTGCGCCACCGTCACATGGTGGCCACCGGCTTCCAGCAGCAGTTGCAGCGTTTGTGCGGCGTCGATATTGTCGTCCACCACCAGCACGCGCAATGTGCGTGCGGGCCTGGCGGCGGGGCCCGGCATGGGGGCCGCTGGCTGCTGTTGTGTGGATGGCAGGGTGATGGTAAAGGTGCTGCCCTGGTTTTCGCCGGCGCTGTCGGCCGCCACGGCGCCGCCATGCAATTCCACCAGCGACTTGACCAGCGCCAGCCCCAGTCCCAGCCCACCTTGCGAGCGGTCCGGATTGCGGTCGGCCTGCGCGAACAGTTCGAACACGCGGCTGCGCAGTTCGGGCGACATGCCGATGCCGTTGTCGCTGACGATCAGCTTGACGTTGCTGCCCTCGGCGCGCGCCGTCAGCTTGATGGCGCCGCCGGGCGGCGTGTACTTGGCGGCGTTGTTCAGCACATTGGCCAGCACCTGCACCAGCCGCTTATGGTCGCCGGTCACCATCAGCGGCGCTGGCGGCACTTCCATCTCGAAGCGGTGCTGGCGCGACTTGATCAGCGGGTCGACTTGCTCCACCGCGTCGGCGACGATGCGCGCCACCGGCAGCGGCACCCGCGTCGGCGTCACCAGCCCGCGCGTGACGCGCGAAACGTCCAGCAGGTCATCCACCAGACGTGTCATGTGGTGCACCTGGCGTACGATGATGCCGGCGGTGCGCTGCACCGCCGCCTCGCTGGCGCGGCCGCTTTGCAGCAGCTGCGCGCCAGCGCTGATCGGCGCCAGCGGGTTGCGCAGCTCGTGCGCCAGCATGGCGAGGAATTCATCCTTGCGGCGGTCGGCCTCGCGCAACTGCTTCTCGGCGCGCTGGTGCTGCAGCTCCTTTTCCTGCAGCGAGGCGGCCATGGCGTCCAGCGCCTGCGCCAGTTCGCTGATCTCTTCCTTGCCGTAGTGGATGCCGCTGCGCGCTTCCAGCGAACCGGAGGCGATGCGGTTGGCGGTGCTGGCCAGCCGCTTCACGCGGCGCAGCACCAGCACGTCGCCGACGAACCACGCGGCCAGCAGGGCCAGGCCGATGGTGGCCGCCAGCGCCAGCAGGTCGAGCATCTGGTCGTGTCGCGCGTTGGCGGTGATGTCGTCGGCGGGGATGCCGATGGTGACGGTGTAATCGGACAGGCCGTTGCTGCCGACACGCGCGAAACGGTGCAAGCGCTCGACGCCGTCCGGCCCCGCCAGCAGCACCGGCTTGCCCGGCTCCGCCGCCATCGCCAGCCGCATCTGCGGCGATACCTCCTTGCCGAACCATTCTTCAGGATGCGGCTTGCGCGAGATGATCTTGCCCTCGGAGTCGGCGGTTAGCAGCAGCGATCCAGGGGGCAACTGGATGTCGGCCACGAAGCGATCCAGCTTGGTCAGGTCGAGCGCGGCGAACACCACCGCCTTGACCTTGTCGTCGTCGTCCAGCACCGGGTAGGTCAGGTTGACGGTGTGCTTCTGGATCACGCGGCCGAAAATATAGCCGCCGGCGACAAAGCGCTTCAGGTGCACCGCGCGGCGGAAGTGGGTGCGGTCGGCCAGATTGACCGGCGTCCGCGACGGGATCGCGCTGCAGGTGACATCGCCGTTCAACTGTATCAGTCCGAGATTGACGTAGTCCGGGTTCTGGCGCTGGATGCGCGCCAGAACCCGGCCGCAGTCGGCCGGGTCGCCCATCAGGTCGGGAATGCTGGCGACGTCGCGCAGCAGCTGGCGCGCGCCGGCGATCGATTGCGCCTCGTTGGCGGCGGCAAGGTTGGTCAGCCGTTGCAGATTTTCTTCCGCCACTTCAACCGCGTGGGTGCGTTCGCGCGCGCCGTTGACGACGGTCATGATGGCGCTGGGGGCGATCGCCAGCAGCACCAAGAGAATCAGGCGGCTGCGCAGAGTGTTCAGCTGAAGCAGAAAGGCCACGGCGTCACCAGCCGTTGCCGAAGGCGATGACGGCTTGCACGCCGCGCCGCAGCGTCGCCACGTCGTCGCTGATGTAGCCGATGCGGATAAAGCCCGGCACGCCCAGCGCATCGCCCGGCATCACGGCGACGGCATGCTCGCTTAGCAGGCGCTCGCTGAAGCCGACGCTGTCCATCGTCAGGCGCGTGATGTCGGCCCACAGGTAGGGGCCGGAGGCCGGGCAACGGATGATCATCCACGGCACCTCCCGCACCAGGTCCAGCACCAGGTCTCGCCGTTGGCGATAGTTGTCCAGCATGGCGGTCGGATCGTCGCTCTCGATGGCGGCGGCCAGCGCCAGTTGGATCAGCATCGGCGCGGCGGCGGTGATCGGCCCTTGCAGCGTTTCCATCGCCACCACCACGTGCGCCGGCGCCACCGCGAAGCCGGCACGCCAGCCCATCATCGCGTAGCTTTGCGACGCCGAGAACAGCGTGACGATGCCGAGTTCGCGCCAGTCCGGCCGCGCCGCCAGGCTGACATGGGCGCCGTCGAAGATCAGCTTCTCGTAACTCTCGTCGACGATGGCGTGGGCGCCGCGGCGTTTCAGCCACGCGGCGATGCGGTCCAGTTCCGCCTCGCGGCACACCGCGCCGGTCGGATTGTGCGGATTGTTGAGGATCAGGATGCGCGCCGGCGGCAGGCTCTCCAGCACCGCATCGGTCAATTCGTCGGGCAGGTCGAGCAGCACCGGTTGCAGTTCCAGCAGCTTGCAGGTGGCTACATAGGCCGGCCAGTGCGGCTTGAAGATGATAACGGCGTCGCCCGGATCGGCCAGCACATACAGTGCCTGATACAAGGCCTGCTTGCAGCCGTTGGTCACCAGGATCTCGGCCGACGAGGCGGGGATGCGGTTGTCGTTGATTACCTTGGCGGCCAGCCGGGCGCGGATGTCGGCGTCGCCGGCAACGCTGGTGTAGGGCAGCGATGGCAGGCGCAAGCCTTCGCGCACCGCGTCCAGCACCGGCGCCGGCGCTTGAAAATGCGAGATCGCGATGGAGAAATCAATGACGTCTTCGCCGCGTGCTTTCATGGCGTCGACCCGCCCGTGCATGGCGGTGGTGGCCAGTGGTCTGGAGCGGGCAATGCGGCGCGATATGTCCATATAAATTCACTTTGGAAAGATTTATTCTACTTCAATCGGGTGTGGTTTGTGAGGGCTGATTTAACAATCGTGCACGCAGGTCTGGTATGCTTGCGCCCTTATTTAATTTGGTTTTAACGAGGAATTGATGCAATTAATAGTAAAAACAGTCTGTGGCGCGATGGCGCTGGCCTTGCTCGGCGCCGCCGGCGCCGCGACCGCGCAGGACACCATCAAGATCGGCCACGTGGCCGCCACCTCCAGCGCCATCGCCCACCTGGGCAAGGACAATGAAAACGGTGCGCGCATGGCGGTCGATGAACTGAACGCCAAGGGCCTGGTCATCGGCGGTAAGAAATACAAGATCGTGCTGCTGGCCGAGGACGACGCCGGCGATCCCAAACAGGCCACCACCGCCGCGCAAAAACTGGCGGACGCCAAAGTGCAGGGCGTGATCGGCCACCAGACTTCCGGCACCACCATCCCGGCCTCGCGCATTTACTACGACGCCGGCATTCCGCAGATTACGCCGTCGGCCACCTCGCCGCAATACACGCGCCAGCGCTACAACACCACCTTCCGCAATATCGCCAACGACGAGCAGCTTGGCCCGGCGCTGGCACGCTACGCGATGCAGACCTTGCAGGCCAAGCGCATCGCCGTGGTGGACGACCGCACCGCCTACGGCAAGGGCCTGGCCGACGAATTCGCCAAGACCGTCAAGCGCACCGGCGCGGCCAGCGGCGCCGCCATCGTCTCGACCCAGTACACCAACGACAAGGCCACCGACCTGATGGCGATCCTCACCGCCATCAAGGCCACCAAGCCGGACATGGTTTTCTTCGGCGGCATGGACGCCGTGGCGGCGCCGATGCTGCGCCAGATGAAGCAACTGGGTATTCCGGTCAAGTTCATGGGCGGCGACGGCATGTGCTCGGACTCGGTGCCGCGCCTGGCCGGCGACGGCATGATCGACGGCCAGGTGATCTGCGCCGAGGCGGGCGGCATCGAGCCGGCGCAAGAGAAGGGCATGGCCGACTTCCGCGCGGCGTACAAGAAGCGTTTCGGCGTCGAGGTGCAGACCTACGCCGCGTATTCCTATGATGCGCTGATGACGCTGGTCGATGCGATGCAGCAGGCCGGTACGCCGGAACCGGCCAAGTACCTGCCGTTCCTGGCGCGGATCAGGCACCAGGGCGTGACCGGCATGACCTCGTTCGACGCCCGTGGCGACGTGCAGGACGGCGCCATCACCATCCACACCTTCAAGGGCGGCAAGCGGCAGAAGCTTGCAGTCATCAAGTAAGCTGTATTTGCGCGCACGGTGGCCGGCTGGCCACCGCCGTGGTCGCGGCGCGACAGGCTGAATGCCTGCTACAACCGTAATCGTTTGCCATCTCCTGGCGCCAGTCAAGCATAATTCCGCTACAAATGATGCTAACCGTTAACACACCGTTAATGAATTCTCCCGTAGACTAAATACTTTCCTACGCATCCTTTCGTCCATGCCTGTTTTCTTCCGTTCCAAGGCGGCGCTGTTCTTGCTGGCCGCCGTGTTTATCGTGTGTTCGCTGCTGGTGCTCGACGTGCGCACACTGATTCCTCCCGACGAGGGCCGCTATGCCGAAATGGCGCGTGAGATGCTCCTCACCGGCGACTGGATCACCACCCGCCTGAACGGCATTAAATACTTCGAGAAACCGCCGCTGCACACCTGGATGAGCGCCGTGGCGTTCACGCTGTTTGGACTGGGCGACTGGCAGGCCCGCTTGTGGAATGGCGTGTGCGGCATCGGCGGCGTGTTCCTGGTGGCCTACACCGGTCGTCGCGTATTCGGCGAGCGCGCCGGCTTGTATGCGGCGCTGGTGCTGGGCTCCACGCTGTTCTGGGCGGCCGCGTCGCAATTCAATTCGCTCGATCTGCCGGTGGCCGCGAGCATGGCGCTGATTCTGTGCGCGCTGCTGCTGGCGCAGCGTGACGACGCCACGGCGGTGGAGCGGCGTAACTGGATGCTGTTGTGCTGGGCGGGCATGGCGCTGTCGGTGCTGACCAAGGGCCTGATCGGCGTGGTGCTGCCGGGCGGCGTGCTGGCCATCTACATGCTGGTCAGCGGCGACCGCGCGATTCTGCGTCGGCTCCATCTCTTCTCCGGACTGGCGCTGCTGCTGCTGATCGCCGTGCCATGGTTCCTGCTGGTGGGCGCGCGTAATCCCGAGCAGCCGCATTTCTTCTTCATCCACGAGCACTGGGACCGTTTCTTCCTCAAGACCCATCACCGCGAAGGGCCGTGGTACTACTTCCTGGTGCTGATGCTGCCGGCGACCATACCGTGGCTGCCGCTGCTGCCGGTGGCACTGGTGTCCGCGCGCAAGCGCGTCACCGGCCGCTTCCAGCCGACCCAGATGCTGCTGGTGTGGACCGTCTTCATCCTGTTCTTCTTCAGTTACTCCAGCTCCAAGCTGCCGGGCTACATGCTGCCGGTGTTCCCGGCGATGGCGCTGCTGACCGGCGTCTATCTGGCGCGCGCGCCGCGCTCGATGCTGCTGCTGGTGGCCGGGCTGCTGGCGGTGGTGGGCCTGGTCGGGCTGGGCTGCGTGCGGATTATCCCTCATCTGAATACAGCGCTGCTGCTGGCCGGCTTTGGCGCGGCGCTGCTGTGCGGCCTGGCGGCGTGGTTCGCCGAGGCGCGCGGCCAGCGCGTCGCCGCCGTGCTGGCGGTGGCGGTCGGCGGCTGGTTGCTGACGCAATTGCTGATGGCGTCGCACGAGCAGTTCGGTCGCGTCAAGGCGGGGCGCGACGCCGCGCTGGCGATACGCGGCGAGCTGCGCGCCGAGACGCCGGTCTACTCGGTCGGCACCTATGAGCAGTCGATGACTTTCTACATGGGCCACACGGTGATCCCGGTGAACTACGTGGGCGAGCTGGAATTCGGTCTGCTACAGGAGCCGGGGCGCGGCATCGCGTCGCTGGACGAATTTTATGCGCGCTGGCGCGCGACCGCCGCGCAGGGCCAGCCGCAATACGCCATCATCCGCGAAGACCTGTATGCCGAGGCGCGCCGGCAAGGCCTGCCGATGCGGGAACGGGCGCGCGGCAGCGAGGTGGTGGTCGTTTCGTCGCCTTAATGCGGCGTTAATGATTGCCTAGGCACAATGTTAGACTTCAACGATTACCTGATGGTGCAGCAAGTGAAAAAAGTTCTTATCCTCGGCGTCAACGGCTTTATCGGCCACCACCTGTCGCAACGCATTCTGGCAACCACCGACTGGCATGTCTACGGCATGGACATGAACAGCGACCGTATTCCGGACCTGCTGGCGCACCCGCGCATGCACTTCTTCGAGGGCGACATCACCATCAACAAGGAATGGGTGGAATACCACGTCAAGAAGTGCGACGTGATCCTGCCGCTGGTGGCCATCGCCACGCCGTCGACCTACGTCAAGGCGCCGCTGCGCGTGTTTGAACTGGACTTCGAGGCCAATCTGCCGATCGTGCGTTCGGCCGCCAAGTACGGCAAGCACCTGGTGTTCCCATCGACCTCGGAAGTGTATGGCATGTGCCACGACGAGGAATTCGATCCGGAGAACTCGGAGCTGATCTGCGGCCCGATCAACAAGCCGCGCTGGATCTATTCCAACGCCAAGCAGCTGATGGACCGCGTGATCTGGGGCTATGGCATGGAAGGCCTGAACTTCACGCTGTTCCGTCCATTCAACTGGATCGGCGCCGGCCTCGATTCGATCCACACGCCGAAGGAAGGCTCGTCGCGCGTGGTGACGCAGTTCTTCGGCCACATCGTGCGCGGCGAGAACATCTCGCTGGTCGACGGCGGCCACCAGAAACGCGCCTTCACCGACATCGACGACGGCATCGACGCGCTGATGAAGATTATCGAGAACAAGAACGGCGCCGCCACCGGCAAGATCTACAACATCGGCAATCCGGTCAACAATTACTCGATCCGCGAACTGGCCGCCATGATGATGGAACTGGCCAAGCAGTATCCCGAATACGCCACCGGCGCCGCCAAGGTCAGGATCGTCGAAACCACCTCGGGCGCCTACTACGGCGCCGGCTACCAGGACGTGCAGAACCGTGTGCCAAAGATCACCAACACCTGCGAGGAACTGGACTGGAAGCCAAGCACCACCATGGCCGAGGCGCTGAAGAAAATCTTCGACGCCTACCGCGGCCAGGTCGCCGACGCCAGGGCGCTGGTGGAGTAACATGACGTGCATGTGCATGGGAATGTAATGGCGGGGAGATAGCGGCGTGCGTCTGCTTCTGGTGGAAGACGATCCAATGATCGGCGAGAGCATCGTCGAAGGCCTGCGTGGCGAGAACTACGCGGTCGACTGGGTGCGCGATGGCCGCGACGCCGAACTGGCGCTGGCCGGTGTCGACTACGACCTGATGCTGCTCGACCTCGGCCTGCCGGGCAAGCAGGGCATGGACGTGCTGCGGTCGACGCGCAAGCGCGGCGCCGACCTGCCGGTACTGATCATCACCGCGCGCGACGGCACGCCGGCCCGCGTGGCCGGCCTGGACGCCGGCGCCGACGACTATCTGGTCAAACCCTTCGATCTCGACGAACTGCTGGCGCGCATCCGCGCGCTGCTGCGCCGGCGCGTCAATCGCACCCGCTCCGTGATCGAACATGGCGCGCTGACGCTGGACCTGGCCAGCCACGAGGCGACCTTCGAGGGCGAGCCGGTCAAACTGTCGGCGCGCGAGTTCTCCGTGCTGCGCGCCTTGCTGGACAATCCGGGCAGCGTGGTGTCCAAGAGCCAGCTGGAAGAAAAACTCTACGGCTGGAACAGCGAGGTGGAAAGCAACACGGTGGACGTGTATGTGCACCATCTGCGCAAAAAATTCGGCACCGACTTTATCAAGAACGTGCGCGGCGTCGGCTACAAGATTCCGGCGGCCGAATGATGTCCATTCGCCGCCAGCTGCTGCTTGGCCTGATGGGCGCGATGCTGCTGTGCGTGCTGGGCGCGGGCGTGTCGTTATATCACGTGCTGCTGAGCGAGACCAACGAACTGGCGGACCTTCAGCTGCGCCAGCTGGCGGCGGCGTTGCCGCACGAATTCGCGCCGGACAGCGGCCTGCCGGTGGCCGAAGATCCCGAGGAAGAATTCGTGTTGCAGGCCTGGGATGACGATGGCCATGCGCAATCGCTGGTGCTTGGCCGGCAGGAGCTGCCGCGCTACGCGGTGCGGGGTTTTTCGATGGCGATGGTCGACGGCGAGCCATGGCGCCTGTACGGCGAGAGCCGGCGCGGCCACTATGTGCAGGTGGCGCAGCGGATGGCGGTGCGCGACGCGCTGGCGGTCAGCATGGCCTTGCGCGCCGGCGCGCCGCTGCTGTTGTTCGGCGCGCTGCTGGCGGTGCTTATCGTGGTGGTGGTGGGGCGCGCGCTGCGGCCGATGCGCCGGCTGGCGCAGGCGGTGGAAGGCCGCACGCCGGACGCACTGACGCCGCTGCCGACGCAAGACATGCCGCCGGAGCTGCGACCGGTGGCGCAGGCCTTGAATGGATTGATGCAGCGCTTTGAAGTGGCGTTGACGGCGCAGCGCACTTTCGTCGCCGACGCGGCGCACGAACTGCGTTCGCCGCTGACGGCACTCAAGCTGCAATTGCAACTGGTGGAACGGGCCGGCAGCGACGAGGCGCGGCAGGTGGCGCTGGCCAAGCTGCACGAGCGGCTGGACCGCGGCACGCATCTGGTTCGCCAGCTACTCAGCCTGGCGCGCCATGAAACGCCGCTCGGCGCGGCGCAGCGGCGGCAGGTCGATCTGGGCTTGCTGCTGGAGGCGGCGGTGGCCGACCATTCCGCGCTGGCCGACAGCCGTAACATCGATCTGGGTGTCGAGGCGCCGGCGCAAGTGGTGATCGTGGCCGACGCCGACGGCCTGCGCGTGCTGCTGAATAATCTGATCGACAATGCGCTGCGCTACACGCAGCCGGGCGGCAAGGTGGATTTGCAGACGGCCTGGGAAAACTGCCGCCCGCTGTTACGCGTGCGCGATAACGGCCCCGGTGTGGCGGCCGAATATCGCGCGCGGCTGTTCGACCGTTTCTTCCGGCCGGACGGCCAGCAGGTATGGGGCTGCGGCCTTGGCCTGTCGATCGTCCGCAACATCGCCGACCATCATCAGGCCGACATCGTGTTAAGCGAGGGCGAAGCGGGGCGTGGCTTGTGCGTCACCGTGTGGTTCAAAACACCGTGACGCCGGCCTGATATCAGGCGCCCGGCGGCGGTCCGAAGCCGGGGCCGGGGCCGCCAGGGCCACCCGGTCCGCCGGGACGCGGCCCCCAGCCGCCTTCGTCGCGCTTGTCGGCGCTGGACGCCGTGCCGCCGAAGCGGTACGACAGGCCGAGATACACCACGCGGCCATCGAAGCGGCGGGTGCTGGTCTCGCGCAGCGTGTTGCTGTCGACGATGGTCTCCATCTTGTTGGTGTTAAAGATGTCCGTTACATTCGCCACCAGCGTCAGTTGCGGCGACAGGATATGGCGCCAGCTGGCGTTGACCGAATGGTTGGGCGAACGATAGCCCTGGCCGGACAACTGCTTGCCCATCATCTGCAACGCCACCTGGAACTGGTTGGCCGGATCGTACTGATAGTTTAACCGCACGCGTCCGCTCAGCGAATTGGCGGTGCGCTCGACCAGCACGCCGGTATCGTCGTAGAAGCTCTGCTGCGCACGCATCAGATTGCCGCTGGTGTTCAAGGTCAGCGCCGGCGTCAGCTTGCCGCTGACGGTAAATTCCAGCCCGCTCGAATGGCTGCCTTCGCCATTGGCCTTGGTGGTCAGCAGCACGTTCGGCGCCACGAAGTAGCGGTAATCGACGATGGCGTCGGTGTCGCGGCGGTAGTAGCCGCGCAGATTGGTTTCCAGACCGCCGAAACGCGTTTCGTAGCCGACCTCAAACGAGTCGGTCTTGGTCGGCTTGAGGTTGGGATTGCCCGAGGAGACGTTGAGCTCGTCGCGGTAGGTCACATACGGATTGAGGTCGTTGGCATTCGGACGGCGGATGCGGCGCGCATACGAGAAGCGCAGGTTGGCATCGTTGCTGACCTTGTAGGTCGCGTAGGCGCTGGGAATGTAGTTGATGTAGTGGTTCTTCGCCTTGACGCCGCCGGTGATCTGGTCAATGTCCATGTCGGTGTACTCGGTGCGCAGGCCGGCCAGCGCGCCCCAGCGCTCGCTCAGCCGCATCTGATAGCTGCCGTATAGCGCGTACACGGTTTCGTCCAGCTCATAGGCATTGCTGCGGCCGTTGTTGACGCGCGCGGTGCCGGTGAACGGATCGATGTCGGTGTACAGCGTGCTGTTCTCGTTGTTGTTGGTGGCCACCTTGTAGCCCGCCTTGGCGGTGCCGCCCCACAGCGGCCGCTCGTAGTCGCCGGTGAAGTCGACTATGCGGGTGCTGAACTGGTTGTGCTGCCGGGCGCGCGTGTCGATCATGCCGGCGGTCGCATAGGTGTTGGCGTAGTCGCTGTCGTTCTGGTTTTCCGAGGCCGATACACGCAGGTCGATCTTCAGCGTTTCGCCGGGCAGCGCGCCCTTGTGGTCGTAGCGGCCGCCCCAGCCGAAGTTGGTGCTGTCGCCGTTGCGCACGGCGTCGCGCACATAATCGCTGGCAGGGATCAGGCCGGTGGCGCCGTTGACGTAGTGGTCGGTGGCGTGCTGGTCGTTGGTGCGGCTGTTGTAGGAGGCGCTGCCGGTCAGCGTGTCGTTCTGGTTCAGGTTGTAGCTGACGCTGCCGTTCAGGC
Source organism: Duganella lactea (assembly GCF_009857505.1). Classification (GTDB taxonomy): domain Bacteria; phylum Pseudomonadota; class Gammaproteobacteria; order Burkholderiales; family Burkholderiaceae_D; genus Rugamonas; species Rugamonas lactea. Next base: position 16,027 of record NZ_WWCP01000019.1, on the reverse strand, counting down.
CGGCCATGTCGTTCAGGCCGCGGCCGGACGATTCCTGGCTGCTGTGCACGAACTGGCCGCTGGTCGGGTCGAGCCGGTCGCGAGTGACCTCGGCCACCGAGTTGCGGCCGTCGTGGCGCACGTTGGCGCTGCCCTGGAAACCCCAGGCGCCCTCGTTGTAGCTGCTGTTGACGGCGCTGTTGTAGCGGCCGGCGGTGCCGCCGTTGGCGTTGACCGTGGTCACGCCGCCCGGCTTGCGGTTGCGGCGCATCACCAGATTCAGGATCGGGCCGCCGCCGGCCTCGTTGCCGAACTGCGCGCCGGGATTGTTGATCACCTCGATCGACTCGATGTCGTCGGCCGCCATGGCTTGCAGGGCCGGGCCGCGGTTGTCGCCTTGCAGCATCGCCGACGGCTTGCCATCGATCATGACCTGCACATTGCTGCTGCCGCGCAGCGTCAGGCTGCCGTCCGGATCGACGTTGACTGACGGCACGTTGTTGAGCGCATCGGCGGCGGTGCCGTTGGTGCTGGAAACGTCGGATTTGACATCGTAGACCTGGCGGTCGATGCGGTTGGTCGGGCGCTCGGCCGATACCGTCACCTCCGGCACGACCGCGGCGGCTTCCTGGGTCTTGGTCGCGGCGGCTGGCTTGGTGGCTGGCTTGTCGGGGGTGGTGGTTTGGGCGTAAGCAGGCAGAATCGCGCTGCCGGTCAGGCAGCAGGTAAGCAGGATCTTTTGCATGGTCTGGACGGCACACCGTCTCTGTACGGTAGAGTTGCCATTATACCAGCGCACCCCGCGCCAACCGGCGCATTTACACGTCTTTACCTGCGCGTTACATAGAGAAAAACATAGAGAAAAACATAGAGAAAAACATCGAGAAAAACCGCCCCACGTCGTCGCGGCGAAAGCCGCGACCCATGCCGAGTTTCCCCGGCAAGCGCCGTCGATCGCCAGCCCATACATTATTCACATGCCCGGGAACTCAACAACCATGACCCAGTCTAACCAAAGCAGGTTGAGCCGCACAACTACTTCTGGGGGATGACATGAACTTGTTCACACGTCTGGCGGGGCTGCTTGCAGTCACCGCCAGTTGCTCCGCTGTTGCAGCGCCTTTGCTGGTTGAAGGCTTTGACGATATCACGACGCTGGCCGCCAAAGGCTGGCGGTTCGACAACCGCAGCTCACCACCCGGCGGCACCAGCTGGTTCCAGGGCAACCAGGCTTTCTTTCCGGCCGCCGCCGGTCCGGCCGATTCCTACATCGCCGCCAATTTCAACAACGCCGCCTTTGGTGGCGCCATCGACAACTGGCTGTACACGCCCGCGCTGCTGCTGGTCAACGGCGAAACGCTGAACTTCTCGCTGCGGCTGCTGGGGGAGGGCGCGCTGGACCGGGTCGAAGTCTATCTCGATAGCGGCGCCGGCTATTCCTTGCTGGCCGGCTATGAATCGGCCACCGACACCGGCTGGCAAGACCTTGCCTTGCAGGTCAACGGGCTGGCCGCGCCCGCCAACGGCCGCTTCGCCTTCCGCTACGTCGCCGACGATACCCGTCTCAATGGCAATTACATCGGCATCGACACCATCAGCGTCAGCGCGATTCCCGAGCCGGCGACCATCGCCCTGATGTGCCTGGGCGCACTGGCGCTGGGCCGGTGGCCACGCAGCCGGCCGCGTGCCCGGCGCAACTGGCTGGCGGCGCTTGGTTTGTCGTCGCTGGCGGTCGCCGCCCACGCCGGGGATCACGGGCTCATGCAATTCCCCCACGTCACCGCGGTGGCCCAGACGGCGGCGTCAACGCCGGTCGCGCCTGGCGGCTTCATGGCCTACAAGGACCCGCTGACCGGCCAGCTGACCCGGCCCGATCCCGAGCAGGCCGCGCTGCTGAGGGCCGCCGCCCGTGCCAACGCGCCGCTGGCCCGCCAGGCGCCGCCGCAACTGGCGCGCCCGCAACACGGCGGCGTCAGCCTGATGCTGGAGGAGCGCCAGGCCCGCTACGCCACCGCCCGCAAAAACACCGATGGCGGCATCGACCATCGCTGCCAACCCCGGTCAGGAGAACGTCAATGAAAACCGTGCTCACCGCGATTGCGGCGCTGCTGTTCTCCAGCCTCAGCTGGGCCGCCGCCACCATCACCATCGTCAACGGCGACCCGCCCGGCGTCGGCTTCAACGACGCGGCGCCGGCGGTGCCGGTCGGCGGCAACACCGGCACCACGCTGGGCGCGCAACGGCTGAACGCGTTTCAGGCCGCCGCCAGCAAGTGGGGCGAGACGCTCGACAGCAGCGTGCCGATCCGTGTACTGGCCACCTGGGACGCCTTGCCGTGCACCGACACCGCCGCCGTGCTGGGCAGCGCCGGCGCGCTGGAAGTGTTTGCCGATTTTCCCGGCGCGCCGCACCCCAACGCCTGGTACGGCAAGGCCGAAACCAACAAGCTGATCGGCTTCGACGCCGACCCCGAAGTGCCCGATCTGCGGGCCCGCTTCAACGTCAACCTCGGCCAGCCCGGCTGCCTGACCGGCTCGCCGTTCTACCTCGGTCTGGACAACCACCACGGTCCCAACACCGATTTGGTCACGGTGCTGCTGCACGAGTTCGCCCACGGGCTCGGCTTCCAGACCTACACCGATGACGAGACCGGCGAACTGCTGGCCGGCACCCCCAGCATCTGGGACTACTTCCTGCTCGACACCACCACCGGCAAGGTGTGGAAAGACATGACCGACGCCGAACGCGCCGCCTCGGCCGTCAAGTCCGGCAAGCTGGTGTGGAACGGCGTTCAGGTCAGCAACGCGGCGCGCATCGTGCTGCAGCCCGGCACGCCGATCCTGACCGTGCTGGCGCCGCCGGACGTGGCCGGCGTCTACCAGATCGGCACCGCCAGTTTCGGCCCGCCGCTGGCCAGTCCCGGCCTGACCGGCGAGGTGATGCCGGTGGTCGACACGCCACCCGACCTGGGCCTGGCCTGCGCGCCGCTGTCGCCGCTGAACGCGCGCGCGGTGCGCGGCAAGATCGCGCTGCTCGATCGCGGCGGCTGCACCTTCATCATCAAGGCGCGCCATGTGCAGGACGCCGGCGCCATCGGTATCATCGTCGCCGACAATGTGCCCGGCGCGCCGCCGCCGGACCTGGGCGGCAGCGACCCGGCCATCGTCATCCCGGTGGTGCGCATCACGCGGGAGGACGGCCAGGCGCTGAAGAGCGCCATCGCCCAGCGCACGCGTACGCGCTCGGGCCTGTATGCCAATCTCGGCGTCAATCTGGCCGTGCGCGCCGGCACCGATCCGCTGGGGCGGGTGCTGATGTATGCCCCGCGTCCCAACCAGCCGGGGTCGTCGGTGTCGCACTACGACACCAGCGCCCGGCCCAACCAGCTGATGGAGCCGGCCATCAACGGCGACCTGCGGCACGAGGTCAAGCCGCCCGACGATCTGACGTATCCGCTGCTGAAGGATATCGGATGGTGATGCCTGGCGTCGCGGCGGCGTCGAAAGCGATGGCATCGTGTGCCGCCGTACAGAGCGGCGCATGACATTCCACTACGCTGCGGCCATGGCTACTTCCCTCAATACCCAGATAGACCGCCTGCTGCGCAAGGTGTTCGGCATCACGGCGCTGCGCGATGGCCAGCGTCGCGTCATCGATAGCGTGCTGACCGGCCACGACACGCTGGCCGTCATGCCGACCGGCAGCGGCAAGTCCTTGTGCTACCAGTTGCCGGCGCGCCTGATGCCAGGCGTCACGGTGGTGGTGTCGCCGTTGATCTCGCTGATGAAGGACCAGGCGGAGAAGCTGGAGGAGGCCGGCATCGCCAGCGCCGCCCAGGTGAACAGCAGCCTGTCGCGCGCCGAGGAGCTGGAGGCGCTCGAATCCATCGAACACGCGGGCAAGGACATCATCTTTTGCACGCCCGAGCGTTTGGCCACGGCGGAATTCCGTGAGTTGCTACGGCAGTCCGATATCGCGCTGGTGGTCATTGACGAGGCACACTGCATTTCACAATGGGGGCATGACTTCCGTCCGGCCTATCTCGACATCGGCGCCGCGCTTGAGGCGTTGGGGCAGCCGCAGGTCCTGGCGCTGACCGCCACCGCCACCGATGACGTCATCGCCGATATCCGCGTGCAGCTGGCGCGCCCGCGACTGCGCGTGGTGAACACCGGCATCTACCGGCCCAACCTGCAATACCGGGTGCGTCAGGTCACCAATCCGGACGAAAAGAACGCCACGCTGCTGGAACTGGTGCGCGACACGCCGGGTGTCGGCATCGTCTACGCGGCCACCGTCAAGGCGGTGAAGGAGACCTGCCAGTTGCTGGCCGACGCCGGCGAAAGCGTGACCTTGTATCACGGCCGGCTGAAGTCGGCCGTACGCAGCGAGAACCAGAATCTGTTCATGAACGGCGAGCGCCGCGTCATGGTCGCCACCAACGCCTTCGGCATGGGCATCGACAAAACCGACACGCGTTTCGTGATTCATCTGCAAGTGCCAGGCAATCTCGAAGCCTATTATCAGGAATCGGGCCGCGCCGGCCGCGATGGCGAAGACGCCGAATGCACGCTGCTGTACTACCACGACGACACGCGGCTGCAGAAATTCTTCCTCATGAAGAGCAAGGCGCCCGATGAAAAGCACGAGCTGGACCGCGAAAAGCTGGAACGCATGATCAGCTACGCGCAAAGCGGCTTTTGCCGCTGGAAGCTGTTGCTGGATTACTTCGGCGACCTGGCGCCGGGCTTCGAGCGTTGCTGCCGCTGCGACAATTGCCGGACGCCGCCGGCCATCTCAGGGGATGACTTCAAACAGCAGGAACTGGGTAACCTCGGCCTGGTTGAAGTTGTCGTCGGAGACCAGCACCAGGCTGGCGTGGCCGCCGTCTAGGCGCGGGCCGAACGCCATTCCCTCCAGATTGTCGAGCTGCGGCAGCTTGAGGCTATCGAGGTCCAGCACCAGCCGTTTGCGCAACGGCGTGAACGACGCATCCTTCAGCGTGGCCAGTTGCCGCACATCGGTCGCGTCGGCGCTGTCTACCGCATAGATGCGCACAAAGGTGCGATAGCTGCCATCGGCGGCCTGCACGCCGGCGCGTTCCAGCACCAGCAGTTTGCTGTCGCTGAGCGCCAGTATCTCCGAGATGCCGTTATCGGCCGCCTTGCCCGGTCCCGGCCGCGCCGGAATCGGGTCCAGCGGATAGACGTACTGGCCCAGCATCTTGCCCTCGCGTGTAAAGTGCGTGATGCGGGCCGGCGCGCCGTGTTGCGGGTCGGGCTCCGGACCATCCTGATACATCGGCCCCTCCAGCGACACCCACAGCGTGTTGCCATCCGGCGTGAAGCTGATGCCTTCGAAAGCCTGGTTGTTGCGCGGCCCCGATATACGCTGGGTGGTGACGCTGAACATCGGCGGCAGCGGCAAGGTGGCCAGATACCGGCCGTCGCGCGTTGCGTGACGCACAAACGGATCGAGCCCCAGCCGCACATCGCCCTCGCTGGCATACCAGATACTCGCGTCGCGCGGATCGACCCGCATCGACTCCAGATCCGGCACCGCGCCCACGCCGGGCTGGTACGCCGCCTTGGACGGATAGGCCGTGCCATCGGGTTGCAGCAGCGTGTGGACGCCGGTCAGCCGGACCGACGTGAACTCGTGCCGGTCGAAGGCCAGTTTGGCGCGGTAGTAGCGCGCCGGATTGTATTGCGAGCGGTCGTCGCTGATCATCACCCATTCATCGTTGGCGGCGTCGTAATCGATGCCGGACAGGCCGCCGACCAGCGTGCCCTGATAGTGCTGATGCCAGGGCAGGCGCTGCTCACCGATGAAGCGCAGTTGCGAGACCGTGTCCGCATGGCGCGGCGCAAGCGGCGCGCAGCCGCTGAAAGCCAGGGCGGCAAGGGTGGCGAGGGCGCAGGCGAGGGTGGAGATTGCTGGTTTCATGTGCGCCGATCATATCATTCCTCCACGTGCCATTGCGGGAACGGATCGGCAAAACCGCGCCATGCCGCTTCGCCGGCCGCCTGTTCGCCGTCGGTCAGCACGCAGTAGGCGAAGGCTTCCTCGATGGCGTCGCGGTCCATGTCGCGCCCGATGAACACCACCTCGTTGACACGGTCGTCATACGGCTCGGCCCAGCGGCCGACCGGCTCGACCGAGGCGATCTTGCCGGCGCGCGAATACACCACCGCCCATTCCGGCCGCGTCGCCAGCCACAGATAGCCCTTGGCGCGCACCAGGCCCGGAAAGCCGTGGTTGAGGAACAGGTCGAAACGCTGCGGATGCAGCGCGCGCGGCTGGCGCAGCACAAAGCTGCCAATGCCGTATTCCTCGGTTTCCGGCGTGTGCTCGCCGGCCAGTTCGCGCGCCCAGCCCGCCATCTCGGTGGCCTTCTCCAGATCGAACTTGCCGGTGCCAAGCACTTTCTTCAGCGGCACCTCGCCGCGTTCGGCGTAGACCAGCTCCGCGCCCGGATTGAGCGCCTTGATCACCGCGCGCACTTCGCCCATCTGCTCCAGCGTCACCAGATCGGTCTTGCTGACCACCACCACGTCGGCAAACTCGATCTGCTCGCACAGCAGGCCAGCCAGCGAGCGGTCGTCGCCTTCGCCGGCGGTTTCGCCGCGCTGGGCCAGGAAATCGGTGCTGTTGTAATCGTTCAGCAGGTTGAGCGCGTCGACCACCGTCACCATGGTGTCGATACGCGCCACCTGATTCAGCGACTGTCCGTGTTCATCCTCGAAATCGAAGGTGGCCGCCACCGGCATCGGCTCGCCAACGCCGGTGGATTCGATCAGCAGATAATCGAAGCGGCCCTCGGCGGCCAGCTTGCGCACCTCCAGCAGCAGGTCCTCGCGCAGCGTGCAGCAGATGCAGCCGTTGCTCATCTCGACCATTTTCTCGTCGGTACGCGAGAGGGCGGCGCCGGCGTTGCTGCTACCGTCGCGCAGCAAGCTGGCGTCGATGTTGACCTCGCTCATGTCGTTGACGATGACTGCCACGCGCAAGCCGTCGCGGTTGGCCAGTATGTGGTTGAGCAGGGTGGTCTTGCCCGCGCCCAGAAAGCCGGAAAGGACGGTGACGGGCAGGCGGGTATCTTGAATAGCCATGGCGAATCTCGCTTAAATGCAAATGGCTTGCATATTAAGCGGATTTGGCATTAAACGCAACTTACTTGCGTTAGCTGTTTTTACGATTGCAGTTCGCGCAAGTGCCTTTGATCAGGAAGTCGATTTCCTGCGTTTGAAAGCCTTCCGGCAGCTTGATCTTGCGCGGCAGCGCCAACTCGGTGAAGCAGGTCACCTGTTCGCACTGGACACACTGGAAATGCGCGTGTTCGTGTGCGTGATGGCCGGCGCCGGCGCTGAAGCGCCATACCTGGTCGGCGCCGGCGATGCGGTGGATCAGTTCATTATCGGTCAGCCATTCGAGCACGCGGTACAGCGTGACCGAGTCCAGCGCCTCGTGCTGCAGGGTCGCCAGGTGGGCCTGGATTTCGTGGTGGGTCAGCGATTTTTGCTGGCCTAGCAGAAAATCGAGCACCAGCACGCGCTGGCGGGTGACACGGGCGCCGGTGGCTCGGATCTGGGTTTCGGCGATAGATGTTTGCATGCCGCTATGGTAACACGGCGTGGAATGCGGTTAAAATACCGGCCATATGTATCGTCGTCGCCTCCTTCATGCTTGCCTCGCGCTGCTGCTGCTCCTGACGCAGCAGTTGGCAGTCGCGCACGTCTATAGCCACTGGGGCGGCGCGGAGCCGTTGAGCGGTCTGGCAGCAGCCGAACTCAGCGACGAGGAACAGGCCGAGCACCGCAAGCGCATCGCGGTCGACAAGGTCTGCGCCGAATGCATGTCGGTGGCCCAGATGGCCGCCGCCGCCACCACCGCGCCGCTCACGCTGGCGCTGTCCACGCTTGGCGCCGGCCCGGTCGCTTTGCTGGTCACGCTGCCGGCGTGCGAACGCACCGTCTGCGTCTTCCATTCCCGCGCTCCGCCTCTGGCCTGACACACCCGAAATCCGTTCTGAATTTTGAGTTTTTTCGCCGCCGCGCGCCCGAAGAGAAGGCCTGCGCGCGCGATCGTCACTACATCGCTAGAGGTTTTACATGAATATCCAACGCACGCTGCTGGCCAGCGCGATCCTGTCCGCCTATTCCACGCTGGCCTTCGGCCAGTCCACCGCCGCGCCCGCGGTGCAGCAGGTGATCGTCACCGCCAACCCGTTCGGCACCGCCGTCAACGACCAGATCCTGACCCCGGCCAAGGTGCTGAGCGGCGACGAGCTGCGCGACAAGGCCGGCAGCTCGCTGGGCGAAACGCTGTCGCAGGAGCTGGGCGTGTCGGCGTCGGCGTTCGGCGCCGGCGCATCGCGGCCGATCATCCGCGGCCTGGAAGGGGCGCGTGTCAAGATGCTGGAAAACGGCATGGCCGTCTCCGACGTCTCCGGCCTGTCCAACGACCACGCGGTGGCGGCAGAAGGCGCGGTGGCGCAGCAGATCGAAATCCTGCGCGGCCCGGCCGCGCTGCTGTACGGCTCGGGCGCCATCGGCGGTCTGGTCAACGTGGTCAACGAGCGCATCCCGACCACCCTGGAGCCGAAGCTGACCGGCCAGGTCGAAGCGCGCGCCAGCACCGTCGACACCGGCCGCAACATGTCGGGCACGCTCGACGGCTCGGTCGATAAATTCGCCTGGCACATCGACGGCAACGCGCGGAATGCCGGCGATTACAAAATCCCCGGCAACCGCGTGCTGGGCGATGCCGATTCGGCCTCCGGTCGCTTGCCCCATTCCGATACGCGCGAGCGCAATGTCGGCGTCGGCGGTTCCTTCGTCGACAGCTGGGGCTTCGTCGGCGCGTCGGTCTCGCACCTGACCAATGTCTACGGCATCCCGAGCGACGAAGGCTCGAAGATCGACCAGAAGCAGACCCGCTACGACATCGACAGCCTGGTCAAAGCGCCGTTGGCCGGCTTCGAAAGCTTCAAGTTCAAGGCTGGCTTTACTGATTATCAGCATGCCGAGATCGGTCAGGATGGCCTGCCGGAAGTGATCTTCAAGAACCGCTCGACCGAAACCCGCGCTGAACTGACCCACAAGGCCGTGGCCGGCTGGCATGGCACCTTTGGCGTGCAGACCGAGAACACGCATTTCTCCGCGCTCAGTGCCGAGGGCGGCCCGGACACCGTGCCGGTCACGCGCTCAACCTCCAACGCCGCCTTCGTGGTCGAGGAAACCGATATCGGCTCAGTCAAGCTCAACGCCGGCGGCCGCGTCGAGCGCGTCAAGCGCGAACCGGTGACGGGCGTTGACCGCTCGTTCAATCTGCATTCCGCGTCGCTGGGCGGCCTGTGGCCGTTCGTGCCGGGCTACGCGCTGGGCGCGACGCTGTCGTATGCGCAGCGGGCGCCGGCGACCGAAGAGCTGTATTCGGCCGGCCCGCACGACGCCACCGTCACCTTCGACGTCGGCAACGCCGATTTCAAAAAGGAGACTTCGCGCAATATCGAGCTGAATCTGCAGAAGACCAGCGGGCTGGTGCGCTGGAAGGCCAACCTCTTCCGCAACAAGGTGAGCGACTTCATCTATGGCCACATCACCGGCAATCTGCTGGATGAAGAGGGCAATCCGGGCACCGAGCTGCGTCAGCGCATTTTCGAGCAGGCCGACGCCACCATCCACGGCGCCGAGGCGGAACTGGAATACAACCCGACCGGCGCCGGCTGGTCCGGTCGCGTGTTCGCCGACACCTCGCGCGGCAAACTGGATCGTGGCGGCAGCCTGCCGCTGCAGCCGGCCAACCGCGTCGGCGTCAGCGCCGCGTACAAGATGGGCGCGTTGCGCGCCGGCCTGTCGCTGGTGCATGCGCAGTCGCAGGATCGTCTGGCCTCGTTCGAAACCACCGACACGCCGAGCTACAACCAGCTCAACGCCAACCTGTCGTACACGCAGAAGCTGAACGGCTACGACCTGACCTGGTTCGCGCTGGCCAAGAACCTGACCAACGACGAGATCCGCGTCTCGACCTCGGTGCTCAAAGACATCGCGCCGCTGCCGGGCCGTAACTTCGTGTTCGGCGTACGCGCCAAGTTCTGATGGCGTGAATGCTTAGTCGGGTGCCGCGAACTGGCGCTCGACCAGCGCGACCAGATTGTCCTTCATCTGCTGCCGCTCCAGCTCGGAGAAGCGGCGGATGTTGAGCATTTCCAGCAGCAAAAAGCCATCCAGCGCCGTCCACACCGACAGCGTCAGGCCGGCGCTGTTCGCCATGCCGGCCAGGCTGCCGGCGCCGTTGTTGTCGTACATGGCCCTTACCGGCGTCAGCAGCGATGGGTAGCTGGCCGCCGCCGCCAGCAGGTTGGCCATGACCTGTTTTTCCTTCTGGTCGATCGAGAACGCATAATCTATGCGCGAAATCAAGAAGTTTTTCAGCGCGGCACGGGGCTCCAGCGTTGTGTCGATGCAGTAAGCGTCGACCCGATGGCGCATGCGTTCGACCAAACCGTGTAACAGCGCTTCTTTTGATTTGAAGTGGTAAATCAGGCCGCCTTTGGTGACGCCGGCTCGCGCGGCCACGCCTTCCAGCGTGACATCATGCACGCTTCCCTCGGAAATGAGGGATTTCAGCGCATCCAGGAGCGCATCGCGGTGGTTCACGCGGGCGCGATGCTTAGGGATCATGGGGTGCTTAGTAATAAGATGAATGATATGTAATTTTACTACGTTGCTTAAAGTCAATCAAATTAAAGCGCTGTGGTAAATTTAGAACAAGTAACATTGCTCAATGGAAATAGTGTACTATGCGTGCAGTATATTGTTTAAGTGGAGGCAGTTCGCATGAGGTTGAAATTGAAACAGCGTTTAATGTATAGCTTGGCAATTTTGATGAGTTTGTCAATGTTGATCGGCGGCGCCGGCTTGTACGGCGTGTCGGCAATCGATCGCAACATCAGCGACATCCTCGATTTAAACAATCCCGAAATGCTCTATGCCAATGAGCTGCATATCTCGATCCAGGACCGGCAACTGGCCGTCCGCAACATCATCTTGTTGACCGACAAGGAACTGATCCATCAGGAAGTCGAGCGCATCAAGCTGCAGGAGGAAAACTACCAAAAGGTCTACGACAAGCTGGGCAAATTGTTCGATTCCACGACCGACACCACCGACGAAGAAAGGCGATTGTTCGCCCGCCTGCGGGAGCGCGAGGCGGCGACGCTGCCGGTATTTCGTGAAGTGCTACAGGCCGGCCTCGACAACGACCGCGAACTGGCCACCAGTCTGGCCATCGGGAAATTGCGCCCGTTGCAGCGCGCCTGGGTGGATGCTGCGCGCGCGCTCAAGGAAAAAGAGATCGAACTGAACAACGTGGCCGGCGCCGCCGCCAGGAGTAGCGCCAAAGCGGCTTACACCACGATCACCGTGTTGTCGGCGTTGGCGTTGTTGGTGAGCGTGCTGGTCAGCTTTATGCTGACACGCGGCGTCATGAAGCAGCTGGGGGGCGACCCGGCCGAGGCGCAGGCGATCGCCCGTGAAATCGCCGGCGGCAACCTGGCGCTGGCCGTCGACACCACCCACCTGGACCAGAACAGCCTGGTCGTCTCGCTGGAGCAGATGCGCGTCAGCCTGAATCGGATGGTGGCCGAGATCCAAGGCTCGGCGGACGCCATCGCCAATGCCGCCGGTGAGATCGCCGAGGGCAATAGCGACCTGTCGCGCCGTACCGAGGAGCAGGCGTCGTCGCTGGAGGAAACCGCCGCCAGCATGGAGCAGATCACCGCGACCATCGGCAATAACAGCCAGAATGCGGTGCAGGGACAAGACTTGGCCGAGACCGCGCTGCAGACCGCCAACGCCGGCGGCGATGTGGTGGAGCGGGTGATCAGCGCCATGGACAAGTTGTCCGATGGCAGCACCCGCATGACGGAGGTGATCGGCACCATCGAGAGCATCGCTTTCCAGACCAATATCCTGGCGCTGAACGCGGCGGTGGAAGCGGCCCGCGCCGGCGAGCAGGGCCGCGGCTTTGCCGTGGTGGCCAGCGAGGTGCGCGCACTGGCGCAGCGCTGCACGCTGGCGTCGCAGGAAATCCGTCAGCTGATCATGGGATCGGTGGCGGACATCGGCAGCGGCGCCGGCGCCGTGACCGAGGCCGGCCGTTCGATGACCGATATTTCCACCGCGATTGAGCGGGTCAGCGGCATCATGCGGGAAGTGGTGGCCGCCTCGGTGGAGCAGCGCGCCGGCGTCGAGCAGGTCAACGCCGCCATCATCAGTATGGACGACGTCACGCAGCAGAACGCGGCGCTGGTCGAACAGGCCACGGCGGCGGCGCACGCGCTGGCTGGCCAGGCCGAGGGATTGCGCAGCACCGTGGCCCGCTTCAAGGTGGAGCCGGCGTCGCCGGTCGCGCCGCGCGCCGGGCATCGCAAGCTGTTGGTCTAGCCGGCGGACGCACGCATCAAGCCAGGGCTTCCGCCGGTCCGAAGAACTCATAGTAGGTCTGGGACGGCGGCACGCCCAACGCGTGCAGATGTGACTTGATGGCCTTCATGAACGGTGTCGGGCCGAGGAAGTAAGCCTCGATGTCGCGCGTTTGCGGCAGCCATTCTGCCAACTGCCGCGGATTCAGATAGCCGGTGGCGTGCGGTTGTGCGCCGTTCGCATCGGCCTGCTCGTAGCAGTAAAAACGCTGCAGTTGCGGGTGCCGGGCCGCCAGCGCATCGATATGTTCGCGGAAGGCGTGCACGCCGGCGTGACGGGCCGCGTGAATGAAGTGGACCGGGCGCTTGCCGCGCAGCGCCTGTGTCAGCATCGCCAGCGTCGGCGTGATGCCGACGCCGCCGCTGATCAGCACCAGCGGCTTGTCGCTGTCGGCCAGCACAAACTCGCCGGCCGGCGGAAATACCTCGATGCTGTCGCCGACCTGTACTTGATCGTGCAGGAAATTCGACACCAGTCCACCCGGTTCGCGCTTGACGCTGATGCGGTAATCGACGCCGCTGGCGGCGGCCGACAGTGAATACTGGCGACGCTGTTGTTTGCCATTCAAATCCACATTAATGCCGATGTATTGTCCCGGCTTGTGCGCCAGCACCTTCCCGCCATCGGCAGGTTTCAGCACGAAGGACGTGATCTCATCGCTTTCGACCGTCTTGGACGCGACCTCGAACGCGCGGGCGCCGCGCCAGCCGCCCTCGGCTTGCGCATTTTGTTGGTAGGCGTTTTCTTCCGCGCCGATCAGGATGTCGGCCAGTTGGCCGTAGGCCGCGCCCCAGGCCTCGATCACCGCGTCGGTGGCGACTTCGGCGCCCAGCACCTCGCGGATCGCCTTCAGCAGCGACGCGCCGACGATCGGGTAATGTTCCGGCTGAATTTGCAGCGCCACGTGCTTATGGACGATGGTGCTGACCAGCGGGCCCAGATTCTCCAGCTTTTCGATATTTTTAGCGTACATCAGCACGGCGTTGGCCAGTGCGCGTTGTTGCGTGCCTGCGTGCTGGTTGGCTTCGTTAAACAGCGGCTTCACCTCGGGATAATCGCGGAACATCGACTGATAGAAATGGCGGGTCAGCGTTTCGCCGCCTTGTTCGAGCACGGGAACGGTGGCGGTGATGATGGCTTTGTGTTGTTGGCTAAGCATGGCTTTCTTTCTTGGTGGTGGAGGATGTTTTAAAGAAGTATATCAGATGAATGTTTATGCTGCAGGGTGTGCTTGAAAGTTGCTTATGGCTAGTCACTGAGAATGAGAAGTGTTATCATTTGAGCGATTCCTCCACCTTCCTTTCGCTCACATGTCACATCACTTCAAACTGACCGCGCTCGCCGCCGCCGCATCCCTGCTGACCGCCTCGGTCCACGCCCAACAAACCGAAGACGCACCGATGGAAAGCATCCAGGTGTCCGGCAGCTGGCTGGGCTCCGGCCTGCAAAACAGCGTCAAGAACTTCGCCGGCGCGCGCACCGTGGTCGACAAGGACGACATCGACGCCAGCGGCGCCGCCAACATCGGCGACGTGCTGCGCCGTATCCCCGGCGTGCAAGCGACCGACAACGCCGGCACCGCCGGCAGCGCCATCTCGCTCAACATCGGCATTCGCGGCCTGAGCGGGCGTTACTCGCCGCGCTCGACGGTGCTGATGGACGGCATCCCGCTGGCGGTGGCGCCTTACGGCCAGCCGCAACTGTCGTTCGCGCCGGTCAGCCTGAATAATGTGGAGACGATCGACGTGGTGCGCGGCGGTGGTGCGGTGCGTTACGGCCCGCAGAACGTCGGCGGCATCATCAACTTCCGCAGCCGCGCCATTCCCGAAGGCGAGGGCATCCGCGGCGACGCCACCGTACGCTACAACGACTTCGGCGAAGGCGGCAGCAACCGCCAGTACAGCGCCTTCGTCGGCGGCACCGCCGACAATGGCCTCGGCGTGGCGCTGCTGTACTCCGGCATGGAAGGCAGCGAGTGGCGCCAGGGCAGCGACGAACGAGTCAACGATGTCGCGCTCAAGTTCCGCTACCCGCTCAACGGCCACAGCGAGGTGTACGGCAAGGTCTCGTACTACGACGTCAAGTCGCGGACGCCGGGCGGCCTGACGGTGGCGCAGTACAACGCCGATCCGTTCCAGAACACGCGCCCGACCGATTTCTGGAGCGGCGACCGCCGAGGCGCGGACGTCGGCTACCTGAACACCATCTCGGCCACGCAGGAATTTGAAGTCAAGGCCTATTACAACGACAGCTTCCGCCAGAGCGCGCTGATCAACACCGCCGGCACGCAAATTACCTGGCAACCGCGCAATTACGAAGTGATCGGCGTCGAGCCGCGCTACACGCAGCGCTACCAGGCCGGCGGCCTGACGCACGACGTCACGTTCGGCTACCGCTTCCTGCGCGAACGTGGCAACGACAACAGCTACAGCCAGAGCGTCGCGACCGGCCTGAACGGCGCCACCACGCGCTACAACAACAGCACCGACGCCCACTCCGCCTACATCGACGACCGCATCGCGCTGGGCCAGTGGCGCATCACGCCGGGTGTGCGCTACGAAAAAATCGCCTCGACGCGCGACGACGTGGCGGCCAAATCGACCTTCGAGAGCGACAACAACAAAGCGCTGCCATCGCTGAACGTCGCCTATCTGGTGAACCGCGCGCTGACGGTCTTCGTCAACTACACCACCTCGTTTGGCGCGGTGCAAAACACCCAGTTGAACTCGCAGACACCCAACAATCCGCTGAAGCCGGAGCTGGCGAAAACCACCGAAGTTGGCGCGCGCTGGAAGAGCGCCGGTGTCAGCGCCGAGGTGACCGCCTTCCAGCTGAAGTTCGACAACCAGATCGCGCAAGTGCCGGGCATCACGCCGGCCACCTTCCAGAACATCGGCGCGACCAAGCATGACGGCCTGGAAACCGCGCTCGACTACACCTTCGACGACAGCAGCGCGCTGGCCGGCCTGAATCTCTACGCCAACTACACCTACACCAAGGCGATTCAGGAATCCGGCGCCACGGCGGGGCTGGATGTGCCGTTCTACTCCCGCAACACCGACACCATCGGCGCGCGTTACCGGGTGGGCGGCTGGACCGCCAATCTGTCGAGCACCCACCAGAGCATGCAATATGCCGACACCGCCAACACCGTCACGGAAGCGGCCAACGCCGGTGTCGGCGCGATTCCCGGATTCCGTCTGTGGAACGCGCAAGTGGCGTGGAAGCAGGCCGCCTACGAAATCGCCGCCGGCATCAATAACCTCGCCGACCAGCGCTACTACACACGCAACGTCGACGGCAACGCCGGCCGCATGGTCGGCGCCCCGCGTACCGCCTACCTGCAACTCCGCGTCGCCTACTAGTGCCGGTGTCAGGTCTGCCATTCGCACACGGGCTCAACTGCGTAGCAGTTGAGCCCGTGTGCGAATGGCAGACCTCGTATATTGAATCTACCGCGCCATCGCCGGATAATGTGGAGGTGGCAACGGTCAGGCAGGGTGACGCCGACCAGACTTTGGGTAGTTGAACCCGTGTGTCAGATAGGCGCCCTTGTCTGT